>CAWIOI010000015.1:0-162836 GCA_963837575.1 uncultured Actinomycetota bacterium | reverse complement strand
GCGCAGCGCGTTGAGACATCGGTTGGTGGCGATGCGATACAGCCAGGCCCGCAGCGACGCCCGGCCCTCGAAGCTCTCCAGGCCGCGCCAGGCCGCCAGCAGTGTCTCCTGCAGCATGTCCTCAGCGTCAGTCAGCGAGCCGAGTATCCGGTAGCAGTGCAGTTGCAGCTCGCTGTCGGTCGGCTCGGTGAGCTGCCGGACGCCTCCGGATCGCCGGCCTGGGCGCCGGCACAGGGTGTCCTCGGTCACGATCCCATCACTTCGCACCGTTCCGTGGGGGGGGGGCGGGTCGGGCGGCCGTTTCGCGGGCCGGCCCGTGTCCCGCGCGGCACCGCCGGACGGTGCCCGACTGGCCGCGAGCGACGGACTCGAGCGAGAGGAGAACCGACGATGAACGAGACAGCACCAGCCCCGCCCTGGAGACCGCGCTGGCCTACCACCGCGCGTGGACCAGCAAGGACCTCGAACGGGCCATGAGCTACATCGCCGACGACATCATCTGCGACGCGCCGGCGGGGCGCATCGAGGGCGCTGCGGCGTACCGGGCCTTCATGGGCCCGTTCGTGCAGATCTCATCCGCGCCGGAGTGATCGCGGCCTTCGGCGACGACCAGCCCGCGCTGATCATGTACGCCACCGAGACGGTCCTGGTGAAGGACCGCGCGCGGCGCCGAATGCGTCACCGTGAAGGACGGCAGGATCACCTACAGCCGGTTCCTCTTCGACCGGGCACCTTTCGAGGGCGACGCGCCAGGCGGCGACCTGAGCCTCCAGGTCGTCATGGGAGCGGGCATGGCCGACGGCGCAGGGAACTGCCCGAGGATGCACCTAGCAATACAAACGTCTCACTGGACTTGAAATCTTCCGCGGCGACATACGTCTCGGACGAGACGTGGAAGACGCTGGTGAGAAGGCACCGTAGAAGGGGCTGTGACGACCTTGCACAGCTGGCCCGCGACATTCTCAAGGGCAAGGATCAGCTGCACGATGTGGTCGCTCGATCGGCCGGTGGGCTGCTCGGCTTCCTGGGACGGTCGCGGATCGAGCGGATCTTCGCTCAGGAACTGGCACGGAGAATCCCGCTGCCCTTCGACGCGCAGCTCTCAGCTGCCGCGCGTGGTCTGCAGATCGCAGGCATCTACGTATGCCTTGCCGGCAATCGGGATCTCGCCGACTGTGCGTGCTTACGAGATGTCTTCAAGACCGAGGGCAAGGAGCGCATCGCGCAACTCATGCAGGCTGCGGTGGAGGACTGGCGAGAGTTGCCGGTGAGAGTGCGGGGTTGATCGTCAGGCAGATGTAAGTGAGCAGGGTCTGGCGGCCGACGCTCAGCCGCCGCCAACGGGAGCCGATCGCACGGCGGTGCCGCCGCAGCAGCTGTGCGTGGAATCGCAGGGAAGATCTGGACACGTCCACGCCGGAGGGGTAAACAATCACGTGAAGCTCTGTTGGAAACGGTTCTCTTGGTCCAAAACCCCTGTACCAGGTGCTTCGCCTGTTTGTCAGCCCAATTGCCAAGCCCGGCCGTCAAGTTGGAAGGCTCGGTGTCGACTGGCCGCGCTCCTGGGTGTGACGGAGGGCGTAGATCTCTTGATCGATGAAGTGGGGGTCCATCGGATTTTGATCCGATGTGCCCGAAGTCGGAGCAATACACCGTGACGCCTGATACCTTCAAACTCTGCCGCTGACGGCACATCAACTTGATTTTCCTGTGGAGCCTGCAAGGGCAGGAGCTGCTACGCCATCAGTCCGGAGGCAACGTTCATGAGTCCAGACGAAATGCGTGCAAGGATTGCTGAGCTGACTGCCGAGGCTGCCACGCTGAGGCGATTTGCAGATGCCGCAGAGCGTGGCGAACACGACGACGAACAAGGAATTTCCGCCGCCGTCTCGCGATTGCTTCCCATTCCAGAGCCCAAGAAGGGTCTATTTGGAGGAGCAAAGGGGAAGGGTCGCCAGGAGCAAGAGCGGGAGCGAATTGAACTAGTTCGACGAGCCCAAAGGTCGGCACTCCTCCCTGTCCGCACTCAATCGTGTGAATATGGAGATCTATCCCGAGATTCATGAGTTGCGATCCAAGCTGGCATCTCTGTAGTCAGCGAGTACATCACATTACAGCACAGGAAAGGGCCTCACATGGCACTGCCCGCTGACTACGCTAAGGACTTCCAGTACCTCAAGGAAAAGAGCGACCGAGGCACCCTCAACTCGAGGAACGAAATCTACAAGAAGTTGGACGCCAGGGCCCGGAATCTACCCGAACTGCGACGTGCTCTTAATTCTCTGAAAGTCAATTACATTTAACTAGGCCCCGCCGCCCGTCGAGTAGAATTGGCTTCTACTATTGAGCCACTCCTCCAGCGCCTGTGCAACCTGCGCCCGGCCAGGCCACCCTTCCGCCGCTGAAGTGATACGAGGATCATGGCATTTCGTGACAGTAGGGGACAGTAGGGCCCTCTCTGGGAGGAAACTAGTTGGCGCCCTTGGCGTGAGTACATGGACGTCGGGGTGAAATTCGACATGCTCCATCGGCGCTCGGTCGAGACCGCCGGCGCTCTGCGCAATGCTGGGGCGGAGCTGTCCGAGGTACATGTGAAGTGAACGTGGCTCTCATCGAGAAGACGCCATAATTCTATGGATCATGAAACGATATCCAGCATTCCCTCGCGCACGGGAGTACTTCAAGGAATAGGAAACGCATGCTCGACGAAACAACCATTAAGAGGTACGTCCAGCTGACACCGACATCTCGAACTTTCAGGACCATGGCGAGGGCGTCTACCGGTTCGATGCACGTGTAAATGGTCGACCAGAATTTGGCCCCGTAGGAGTTCTGCTGGCGACAAATTTCAATCCCACCATGGTCCTGCTGCTAGCCCAGATCGACGTGTCGGGTATGGGCCTCTCGGCGGCCCTTATTGCAACTAGCAAAGTCGGAGTGGTAGGAGTCGCGCAGCTAGGAGAGTCGTACTTCCTTCGCTATGGGGCCTTCCGTGAGTATGTTGAGCCGCTTGCCCTAACCAACGGTATTCAGGCATTGGCTCTGGCATACAGCATCTATGCTCAAGAGATATCATGATCCATTTCGGGAGGGATTCCCGAGCAGTGGGCGGTGATCGACCTCGACTACGGCAGCCTTAAGGGTCAGTACCCAGCGTGAGTAGAAGCCATTGGACGAGGCCGCATCACGTCGCACTCGACCGTCCATCTCCCCCGCATCCAACACACCGCCCGCAACCCCGCCCCCAACCCACAAGCCGAAGCCGCCCGAAGCCGCTCCACCATGGCCACAAGCATTCCGGCTCAGCAGCAGTACCCCATGCAGCCCACGCCACCAATTACCGCCCCGCCCGCCTCCCGCCAGCAACACCGCAGGTACGGGTGAACCGATGCCTGCGCTGTGAGCGGGTCGAGTCCACTTCTGGGACCCGCCGTGTCGGCGTAGCCAAGGAAGGGGTCGGCCCGCTCGGAGGCACGCCCAGGCCATGGCCAACGTCAGGAGGGGTTCGGTGATCCCATCGGGGCCGCCCGCTACAGCATTGAGCGGTTCTGCAGGTCAGGCCAGTGGCCGAGCTAGAAGGCGGCCGTGGAGGTGCAGGCAAGGCCATGGGTGGAGCCGTCGTGGGGAAGCAGCTCGGTGGGGACTATGTACCCGTCTCCTGCCCTTAAGCGGAGTCGGAGACAGCGCAGCGAGTGGCCGTCGGCGACGTATTGCTGGAGGTCGTCCGTGTGGGGGAAGCGGCGATCTTGATCGCGGTGCAGGGCTCGGCAGATGTGCTGGATGTCCTGGTCGCCGAGCAGGAGGTAGCGGATTCCGGGGCCGAGGTTGATGCAGAGCCGGCGGCGGCCTCGGTGTCTGGTGGGGTAGGGGAGGCGGTCCCAGTTATCGATGTGCAGGCCGAGGCGGCTGCCGGTGGCCGGATCGACTGTCGTGGTCATCGCGTCGGCCGGGCTCAAAGCGCAGCCGAGGTACTGGGTCGGGTACCGGCCGCCGAACGGTTTCAAGCGGGCGGCGGCTTCCACGAGGTCGCCGCTCACGGATGGGGCGTCCAGTCGCACCAGCTCGACGTGCCGGCCTACGGCTTCAGCCTCCAGTCGGTTCGTCGTGCGCCAGTCGTCACAGGGCACCACGGCCCCGTCGTCGTACCCGGACTGGCCGGTGGTCTGCCGGACCGAGGCGATCTCGCAGCGTTCCCGCAGCGCCGATCGCGGCTCGACCAGTAACCGCCCCGGCTGGTCTGTCAATGCGTCGTCCAGATCTTCGCCGAAGGTGATCTCCAGCTCTGCGGCCAGGCCTCAGCGAGTTCGACGGTCTGAGCCCGGTCGATGACGATCTGCTTGAGATAGCGGACTCCGAGGATGGCGGACAGGTCGTTGCCGCGCAGGTCGCAGCCCATGTACCGGCCACCTTCGAATTCGGGTCAGCCGCAGATCGCAGGCGTTGAGGAGCACGGATCCGAGATCGCTGGCGGTGAGCTTCGCCTCCTGCAACGAGCAGCCGCTGAACGTGCTGCAGCCAGCTCTCGTGCGTGTGCTCGGCCGCGCTGATAGCTACCTCCTCAAGGGAGGCCAGCGTCTTGCGCCGCTCGACGTGTCGGGGCGGCTCCCCGAAGCGCCGCCACACCATGATCTGTCGCCGCGTGGCGTCGATACTTCGATCCGGAACGGCAACGGGAGCGCACTCTGCTCGGACACCGAAATCTCTTGCCCCAGTCGGCGGCCAGCGACTGCACCAGGAACAGGCCCCGCCCGCTCTCCGCGGTCAGTGATCCTTCGCCCGCTCGGGGCCGCACGGGATCGACATCGGTGACCTCCACCGTAGTCGCGTCCCTGTCGATCGCACCACCACGGCGCACGATGCACGTGTGTGCCGCACCGCGTTCGTGACCACCTCGCTGGACAGCAGCGCCACATCGCTGAGCGCTTCCTCTGACAGCGGCACGCCCCAGCTCCGTGCCACGGTGACGATTCGGAGGCGCGCCTTGGACACCGCCTCGTCCTCGGCATCGACCCGGAAGCCAAAGGGCATGGGCAGGGGTTTTGGAGTCCTCGTCGACCACCGGCCCTGCGGAACGTGAGCGGAGAGCGGGGTGGGATGTCGTCACGGGAACTCGAAAAGCCGGACGCGGTTGTCGTCCAGACGAGGGGTTGAGACCAGTCGCTGGACGACGAGAACGCGCATCAGCAGACCGAATGTCCGGGCGCCCGCGAACCGGGTGCGGAGGTAGGCATGACTGAACCGGGCCGTGCGTTGGTCGGTGAGACACCGGACAGCCCCGTACACGCCACGCGTGTACACGCCGCTGCAGAGGGTCAGAGTGCGGTCGGGATCGGTGGGGCTCGGCATACGGGCAAGAAAACCCACGTCCTCGCTGACAGTGCCGTCATCGGCAAGGACGGGCTCGAAGCGCGCGACCTGACCCTCGACGGTGCCCTCGAACACATCGCCGACATCGTCAGGGTCGCGGACTTGCACGACCGGCAGATCTGGGAGCCAGTTCCCCAAGGCCGACTGAACGGCGGCGATGTTGCCAAGGATGACCAGGTGGGCGTGCAGGTCATCGTCACGCACCAAGTCCGGCCGGGCGAACCGGACATCTGCGGTCGGGTTGCACGCCCGAACGTGGCCGAAGAGCTCCACGAGCGAGTCCAGGTCGGCGTACGACGTCAGCGCCATGAAGTTGGGGTTATCGGGGTCGGCCTCAGCTGGAACGGGGTTGCGCTGGCCACAGATTATGCGGACCGGGCCACCATCGGAGAACCGCCAGAAGTCGCCGTCGGAGGCTTCCGCCGGATCGTCGGGCCGCAGCGCAAGGAGTTCCGCAACGAGTCGTCCGCGAGCGAGTCGCTCCTCTGACGTCATCTCCGTGTCATCGAGCAGCCGCTGTTCCGCCACCGAACGCGGGCTCGCAAAGAACCGGGCGACGTCCTCGAGCCGCTCGGTGGTCGGCACTGCGGCGCCGTTCTCCCACGAGGAGACCGTCGGTGCGCTGATCTTCAAGGCCGAACTCAGCGTCTTCTGGATCACTGGCTTCCCGAAGTGGTCGGTGCGAAGCAGGCGCAGCCGATCGGACAGGGGTGTAGGCGACGACACTGGTACACCTCCTCGCCAGTTCAGTCATTTCAGCGAAGATCCGGTGAAGTCACCCTGCCATGGTTGCAGTTGTCGTCAAAGACCTTCAACGAGCGCGGCGGACATTCGTTACACGAACGAACCTCACGTGAAAGCTCACTAACGTGCACCATTGTGGCTGACGTCACTGACGCCGTCAGAAGTTCAGAGGCCGTGGTCCGACTTCAGGATTCGGTGAAGTCGGCCGTCTCAATGGGAAACACGAACCTAACTCGCTGAAGCCGGAGCAACGTCATGACCAGGTCCGACCTGCTGTCCGAAGCACAGGCACCGTCGTCCACCGGGACCATCCTCCTGATGGGAATCGTCCTCGTGGCGTTGGCGGTGGTCATCGGGGCGATGGAGTCGGGCGCCGCGTCGCTCATGATGCTGCTTCGGGAGATGTTCTCGCTGATGCTGGCCCAGCTCGGGCGGCTGCTGTTCATCGGCTTGTGCCTGCTGTGCCTCGTGATCGTGCTGGCCGCGCAGCTCAAGGGGGGCGGGGCCGGGTCTCACTGACGGGCCGCCGACCGCCGCTCGACGAGGGGCAACGAGCGCAGCTGCCGCTCCAAGTGCCACTGCAGGTGGGCGGCGACGAGGCCGGAGGTGTCGCGGCGCGTGGCGGGGGCGGCGGCGTCGGCGACGTCCCACTCCCCGTGCAGCAAGGCGTCGAGCAGCACGAACGTCTCGCGCGACGGCGAGACCGAGCCGGGCAGGCGGCAGCGCACGCACACCGCTCCCCCGGCGGCCACGTTGAACGCCGGGTGCGGGCCGGGCTCGGCGCAGCGGGCGCAGTCGTTGATCGCGGGGGCCCAGCCCGCGTGGGTCATCGCGCGCAGGAAGAACGCGTCGAGCACGAGCGACGGGTCCCGGTCGCGGCCCGACAGCGCCCGGATCGCGCCCACCACCAGCAGGTACACCCGCAGCGCGGGCTCACCCTCCTCCGCGACGAGCCGGTCGGCGGTCTCCAGCACCGCGCACCCCGCCGTGTACCGCCCGTAGTCGCCGACCAGCCCCGCGCCGAACGCGTCGACGGTCTCGGCCTGCGTCACGATGTCGAGCGAACGGCCCGTGTAGCACTGCACGTCGACGTGGTTGAACGGCTCCAGCCGCGCCCCCCACCGCGAACGGGTGCGCCGCACGCCCTTCGCCACCGCGCGGACCTTGCCGTGGCGGCGGGTGAGGATCGTGACGATCCGGTCGGCCTCGCCCAGCTTCTGCACCCGCAACACGACGCCGGTGTCGCGGTACAGGGCCATGACGCAAGCCTACGACCCGGGCCTACGATCGGTGGTGAACGCCGACCAGGGGGGCCCCAGCATGTCGAGTCCGCACCAGCCCGACGACGCCTCGGAGCACACCGTCTCGCTGGGCAAGAACGCCCCGCCGCCCCCGCCGCAGAGCGCGTACCCGCCGCCGCAGCACCAGCAGCAGGGCTACGGGCCGCCCCCCTACGACGCCGGGGCCTACGGCCAGTCGCCGTACGACCCGAACGCGAACTCCTACGGCCAGCAGCCGTATCCCGCCGGGCCCTACGACCAGAACCCCTACGGCGCTCACCCCCAGCCCGGCTACCCGCAGCCCTACTCCGGCTACGGTCAGCCCTACCCGGTGTCGCGCGGCACGAACACGATGGCCATCCTCGCGCTGGTCTTCGGCATCCTCGTCGCGCCGCTCGGGCTCGTGTTCGGGTTCGTGGCGCGCAGTCAGATCAAGAAGACCGGCGAGGACGGCGACGGGCTGGCGCTGGCGGGCATCATCATCGGCGGCATCTTCACGCTGCTGTTCATCGCCTACGTCGTCTTCATCATCATCTTCTTCGCCGCGGTGGCCAGCTCGGTTCCGCTGCGTTAGAAGCCGAGCCTGCGCAGCTGCCGCGGGTCGCGCTGCCAGTCCTTCGTGATCTTCACGTGCAGGTCGAGGAACACCCGCGTCCCCAGCAGCGCCTCGATCTGCTTCCGCGAGTCGGTGCCGACCTGACGCAGCCGCTCGCCGCCCTTGCCGATCACGATCCCCTTCTGGCTCGGCCGTTCGACGTGGATGACGGCGTGGACGTCGAGCAGGTCGTCGCGGCCCTCGCGGGGCACCATCTCGTCGATCGTGACGGCGATCGAGTGCGGCAGCTCGTCGCGCACGCCTTCGAGGGCCGCCTCCCGGATCAGCTCGGCGACCAGCGTCTCCTCCGGTTCGTCGGTCAGCTCGCCGTCGGGGTAGAGCGGTGGGCCTTCAGGCAGGCGGGCGACGAGCAGGTCGGCCAGCGTCTCGACCTGGAACCCGTCGACCGCGGAGCACGGCACGATCTCGGCGAACTCCATCAGCCCGGCGAGCTGGCTGAGCCGCTCGGCCACCTGCTCCGGCCGCGCGAGGTCGGTCTTGGTGACGACGCCGAGCACCGGGGTGCGGCCCGCCACCGACTTCAGCTCGTTGACGATGAACTCGTCGCCCCGGCCGACCGGCACGTCGGCAGGAACGCAGAAGCCGATCACGTCGACTTCCGACCAGGTCTCGCGCACGACGTCGTTGAGTCGTGATCCCAGGAGCGTGCGGGGCTTGTGCAGGCCGGGGGTGTCGATCACGACGAGCTGGGCGTCGGGTCGGTGCAGGATGCCGCGGATCGCGTGCCGCGTGGTCTGCGGCCGCGACGACGTGATCGCGATCTTCGAGCCGATCAGCGCATTGGTCAGCGTGGACTTGCCCGCATTCGGCCGTCCGACGAAGCACGCGAAGCCCGAGCGGAATCCGGCGGGCACCTCGGGGAACGTCACAATGCCCTCCCGGGTCGTGCGCGGAAACGAGTGCCGGAGCACTCCTTCCCGCTCACAGGGGGCCGAGCCGGTCGCCGGTGAGCCGCGCCAGGATCTCCCGGCCGATCGGCAGCGCGGCGGTGGCGGCGGGCGAGGGCGCGTTGAGCACGTGCAGCACGGCGCCGGGCCCGCTGCCCTGCTCGGCGAACAGGAAGTCGTCCACCAGCGTGCCGTCGCGCTTGACGGCCTGCGCGCGCACCCCGGCCCCCGCGGGCGAGAGGTCCGCCGCCGTGACGTCGGGCAGCATCCGCTGGATCTGCCGCGCCATCGCCGCCTTCGACAGCGAGCGGTGCATCTCGCCGAACCCGTAGCGCCAGTGCTTCTTCGCGACGCGCAGCATGCCCGGGTAGGCGAGCGTGGCGACGAGTTCGCGGGGGTTGACCGTGCCCCATCCGTAGCCCTCGCGGGCCAGCGCCAGCACCGCGTTCGGGCCCGCGTGCACGTGCCCGTCGATGCCGCGGGTGGCGTGCACGCCGAGGAACGGGAACGCCGGGTCGGGCACCGGGTAGATCAACCCTCGCACCAGGGAAGCGGCCCGGTCGGAGAACCCCGCGTATTCGCCCCGGAACGGCACGATCCGCACGCCGGGGTCGGCGCCCGAGGCCCGCGCCAGCTCGTCGCAGTGCAGACCCGCGCACGCGACGACCTGGGTGCCGAGCAGATCCGGTCCGTCGCCGCGGACGACGACGTCGGCGCTGCGGCGCTGCAGGGTGGTGACCGAGCGGCCGAGGTGGATCTCCCCGCCCTCCTTGACGACGAGCTCGCCGAGCTTCTCGGCGACCGCGCGGTAGTCGCAGATCCCGGTGGACGGCACCCACAGCGCGGCGATCCCCCGCACGTGCGGCTCGTGCGTCCGCATCCCGGCCTGGTCCAGCTCGTGGTTCTCGACGCCGTTGGCGTGGCCGCGGCGCGCGAGCTCGGCCATCCGCGGCCGCTCCTCGGGCTCGGTGGCGACGACGAGCTTGCCGCACACCTGGTGCGGGAGGTCGTGCTCCCGGCAGAACGCGACGGTCTCGGCGCACCCCGCCACGGCCAGCCGCGCCTTCAGGCCGCCGGGCGCGTAGTAGAGGCCGGAGTGGATGACGTTGGAGTTGCGCCCGGTCTGGTGCGTGGCCAGCCGCGGCTCGCGCTCGACCACGGCGACCGAGCGGCCGGAGCGGGCCACGGCGAGCGCGGTGGCGAGGCCGACGATGCCGCCGCCGATCACCACGACGTCGTACTTGGGGGTCTTAGGAAGCGTCATCCGCGCGCTCTTCCTCCGGTTCGATTTCTTCCACCAGTACCGACGTGATGCGCAGCCGTCCCCGCGCGTCCTTGCCACCTTCCGCCCGAAGCCGCAGGCCTGCGACCTCGGCCTCCGCGCCGGGCAGCGGCACCTTGCCCAGCCGTTGAGCGAGGAGGCCGCCGACCGTGTCGACGTCGGCCTCGGCCAGCGCCTCGGCCAGGGGATTGGGCAGGTCGGGGTCACCGGTGGGCGGGTACAGCTCCTCGAGGTCCTCCACCGGCAGCCGGGCGGAGAGCCGCCGCGTGTGGCCGTCGATCTCCTGGATCGCGGGCACCTCGTCGAGGTCGTACTCGTCGGTGATCTCGCCGACGATCTCCTCCAGGATGTCCTCGATCGTCACGACGCCCGCGGTGCCGCCGTACTCGTCCACGACGATCGCCATGTGGTTGCGCGCGGCCTGCATCTCCTTGAGCAGCTCGTCGACGCGCTTCGAGTCGGGCACGAACACCGCACGGCGCATCACCTCCTGGAGGTCGGCGGCCGGGCGCTCGGCCTGGGCGCGCACGAGGTCCTTCAGGTAGGCGACGCCGACGATGTCGTCGATGCCCTCGCCGAGCACCGGCAGCCGCGAGTAGCCGCTCTTCAGCGCGAGCCGCACGACCTTGTCGACCGAGGTGTCGCGCTCGGTCCACACGACGTCCGGGCGGGGGACCATGACGTCGCGGGCGATGGTGTCGCCCAGCTCGAACACCGAATGGATCATCTGGCGCTCGCCCTCGTCGACGACGCCGGAGGTGCTGGCCATGTCCACCAGCTCGCGCAGCTCGATCTCGGACGAGAACGGGCCCTGCCGGAAGCCCTGCCCCGGCGTGACCATGTTGCCGATGACGATGAGCACGCGGCTGAGCGGCCCGAGCAGGGTGCCGAGCGCCCGCACGGGGGCGGCGAGCAGCATGGCGATGCGGTACGGGTGCTGGCGGCCCAACGTGCGCGGGCCGACGCCGATGAAGACGTACGACACCACCACCATCACACCCGCGGCCACCAGCGCGCCGACCCACGCCATGGCGAAGAGCTGCACGAACGCGACCGTGACGAGCACCGTGGCCGCCGTCTCCGCGGCGAGGCGGAGCAGCAGGAGCAGGTTGACGTGCCGCGGCCGGTCGGCGACGACCTTCGCCAACGCGCGGGCCCCCGGCTTCCCCTCGCGCACCAGGGATTCGACGTGCGCGCGCGACACCGAGTTGAGGGCGGCGTCCGCCGCGGTGAACAGGCCCGCCACCGGGACCAGCAGAACCGCGATGACGAGCAGTGGAGCGATCATCGGAGCGGTCAGGTGTCCTCGAGCCCGACGGTGCCCAGCACGGCGGAGTCGCTGCTTCGCTGCGCCGCGCGGGCGGCGGCCGCGCTCCGCGCCCGGTGCCAGTCCGCGAGCAGGGTGGCCTGCACCGCGAACATCTCGCGCTCCTCGTCGGGTTCGGCGTGGTCGTAGCCAAGCAGGTGCAGCACACCGTGCACGGTGAGCAGGTGCAGCTCGTCGTCGAGGCCGTGGCCCGCCGCCCTGGCCTGCGCCCTGGCGAACTCCGGGCACAGCACGATGTCGCCGAGCAGCGCCGGGCCCATGTCGGGCGCGTCGGGGCGCCGGGACTCCTCCACCAGCTCGTCCATGGGGAACGACATGACGTCGGTGGGGCCCGGCTCGTCCATCCACCGCTCGTGCAGCTCGGCCATCGCGTCGGTGGTGACGGCGACGATCGACAGCTCGGCGGCCGGGCTCACCCGCAGCGCCGTGAGCGCGTGCCGGGCGACGGAGACGATCAGCTCGGCGTCCACCGGGACGCCGGACTCGTTGCTCACCTCGATCGACACGCTTCCCAGGATAGTCATCCCCCGATCACGGGCGGTCGACGCGTGGCGGGTCCGACGCCAGAATGGGAGCGTGATCCACAACTGGGCGGGCAACGTCGCCTTCCGCGCGGCCCGTTTCCACCGGCCGACGTCGGTGGCGCAGGTGCAGGAGTTGGTGGCGGGAGCGGAGCGGGTGCGGGTGCTCGGCAGCGGGCATTCGTTCTCGCCGATCGCCGACACGACCGGTGACCTCCTCTCGCTGGCCGAGCTGGAACCGGAGCTGCGGATCGCCGACCGGGCCATCACGATCTCGGCGGGCACGCGCTACGGCGAGCTGGTGGGCCCGGTGCACGAGGCGGGGCTGGCGCTGCCCAACACCGGCTCGCTGCCGCACATCATGGTCGCCGGGGCGTGCGCAACCGGCACCCACGGCTCGGGTGACGGCAACCGGATCCTCGCCTCGTCGGTGTCCGCGGTGGAGCTCGTCGGGCCGGACGGGGAGCTGCGCACGGTGCGCCGCGGCGACCCGGGGTTCGCGGGGGCGGTGGTGGCGCTGGGCGCGGTCGGGGTCGTGACGCGGCTGACGCTCGACCTCGTCCCGACCTTCGACGTGCGGCAGACCGTCGTCGAGGGCCTGCCGTCGTTCGACGACGTGCCGGAGGCGCTCGCCGCGGCCTACAGCGTGAGCCTGTTCACCTACTTCGCGGGCGCGGGTTTCGAGCAGGTGTGGGTGAAGCAGCGGGCCGACGAGCCCGCGCTGCCCGCCGGGTGGCTGGGCACCAAGCCCGCCGACGGCCCGCGGCACATGGTGCGCGGCGCCGACCCGGCGTCCTGCACGCCGCAGCTCGCCTCGACGGGCCCGTGGTACACCCGACTGCCGCATTTCCGCCTGGACTTCACGCCGAGCAATGGCGACGAGCTGCAGTCGGAGTACCTCGTGCCGCGCGCCGCGGTGGTGCCCGCGCTGCAGACGCTCGACGCGATCCGCGACCGCATCGCGCCGGTCCTGCACTTGGCCGAGGTCCGGTCGATCGCCGCCGACGACCAGTGGCTGTCCGTCGCGTACGGCCGCGACACCGCGGCGCTGCACTTCACCTGGATCGCCGACGAAGCGGCGGTGCGGCCCGTCGTCCGCGCGGTCGAGGCGGCGTTGGACGGCCTCGACGCCCGCCCGCACTGGGGCAAGGTGTTCACGACGCCGCCGGAGCGGCTGGCCCAGCTGTGGCCGCACCTGGCCGACTTCGTCACGGCCGCCCGGGCCGCGGACCCCGGGGGCAAGTTCCGCAACGCGTTCCTGGACCATCACGTCTTCCGCTGACGCAGGTCGAGCTGGGCGTCACCTCCATCAGGTCAGGACCTCGTCCAGCGAGGCCGCGGGTGCCGACTTATTGACCAGCGCGACCGCAGCGACGCAGGAGCTGACCCCGAGCTTCGCGAGGATGCTCTGGACGTGGGTCCGAACGGTGTTGGCCGACACGTTCAGACGCGTGGCGACTTCCGACCGGTCCAGGCCGTTGACCAGACACAGCAGGACCTCACGTTCCCGACGGGTCAGCTGGCCCAGCAACATCCCGACGGGATCCTCCGCCCCCGACGACCACACGAGCTCGCCGAGTACCCGAGTTAGATCCTTCGGCGGGATCCACGTGCCGCCGGTGTGGGTCTCTCGGATCGCCCGGAGGAGGTCGCCGAGGGAGCAGGTGCGCGGGACCCAACCCCGCACCCCCCAGCGCAGGCACCTGGCCAAGCGCGCGATGTCGCTGCTGGCCGCGAGGAGCACGACCACCGGCTTCGGGTGATTCGGTATGCCCGATCCGGCCACGACGTCCAGCGGTACTCGCGGCATGGGGATTGCCCGCGCCACGGACGGAGAGGTCTCCGGGTCGAAGAGCGCGGCGTCGCCCAGTACGACGTCGGCCGAGGAGTGGTCGAGCGCCTGCCGCAGCGCGTTCGACCCCGTGGCGCACCGCACCACCTGGATATCGGGTTCCGCGGAGAGACTGGCGGCCAGTACGTCGGCGAACACACGGCTGCCGTCGATGATCGCCAGATGAATCACGGGTTCAAGTATCTTTGCGTTGCGCTGCGGCGCCCTCCCCCTATTGCGCTAGGACCGCTACGGTTCTTTTCCGAACTGCCTATGGGCGAGATGCCGATGATCACGCGGTCGCCGAGTTGCTCCGCTCCGCTTGCCCTGGCCACGAGTGCGGCCGCCTGCAACCGCGAGCGGACCCCGAGCTTGGTGAGGACGTTCTGCACATGGGTGCGCGCCGTGCTGTAGGCCACCTGCATCGATTGCGCGATCTCTTTCGTGCTCTCGCCGTCAGCGATCAGGCGCAACGCCTCACGCTCGCGATTGGTGAGGAACCGCAGCGCGGCGTGTTCTGGCGGCCATGGCCGACCCGGTCCTCGACTCGGCGCCAATGAGGTCTCCGCGGGCATGATCACTTTTCCAGCGCAGACCTGGTCGAGCGAGCGCAATATCTCGTCGATACCCGTGTTCTTCCCGACGAATCCGCCCGCGCCTGCGGCGATCGCAGCGCAGACGGCGTCCTGGTCACACCGCGCCGACAAGACCAGCACCTTTGAACGTGTGGTCGCCCGGATGCCCGCAATCGTGTTGATCCCGGCACCTCCGGGAAAGATCACGTCTAGCAGGCATATGTCGGGGTCGTAC
Source organism: uncultured Actinomycetota bacterium (assembly GCA_963837575.1). Taxonomy (GTDB): domain Bacteria; phylum Actinomycetota; class Actinomycetes; order Mycobacteriales; family Pseudonocardiaceae; genus Pseudonocardia. The sequence goes on along the minus strand of CAWIOI010000015.1, from coordinate 148,171 downwards.
TCGGCTGCGGCGTGTAATGCCTCCTCTGGCTGGGTGGTCATCGCCACGACGTCGTGCCCGCCACGACGAAGCGCTTCCGCGAGGGCCTCGACCAACAGGCGATGGTTGTCACATAACAGAATTCGCACGCGAACCTCCCGATCCACCGATATCGCCCGCCGGGGATGACGGCAGCCATCCCGTGGCCGGACAACATCGTGTGCACCGCGCGGCTATTTCATCATCATTGTTTAGCGCGATCTTTTTAGCGCGGCACGACCGGGCTCGAAGCGGATCAGGCTGACGTTACGGAGAAGACCAGAAAATCATGTTCCATCCGCGGGTTGGAGTCCGTTCGGACCAACGATGTACTCCGCTCCGGTGAGCTGGACAGCGGTATCGGCTCTCCTCGGTGATCTCCAGGGGTCGCCCCGCCCGACCAACCCAGGCCCGATGTCGCGCGGGCACGCCTGCCACGAGCGCGTAGTCGAGTACGTTCTCCGTGACGACCGATCCCGCGGCGACCATCGCCCAGCAACCGACGGTGACACCGGGCAGGAGAACGCTGCGCGCCCCGATCGAGCAACCGGAGCGGAGGATGACGCCCGCCGCCCGCCAGTCCGCCGTGGTCTTGGAGGTGCCGTCGACGTTGACGGCCCGCGGATAGAGATCGTTGGTGAGCACGACCGCAGGCCCGATGAAGACGCCGTCACCGATCCGCGCAGGCCGATAGAGCAGAGCGTGGTTCTGCACCTTCACCCGGTCGCCGAGCACGACTCCTCGTCGACGAAGACGCCGCGACCGATCGTGCATCCAGCGCCTACGACGGCACCGGCACGAAGGTGCGCCAACCCCCAGACGGTCGTTTCGGCGCCGACCAGAGCACCGTCCTCGACCTCCGCCGACTGGTGTACCCGGGCGCTCGCGGCCACGCCTGTCTGCTCGCCGCCACCCGCTGACCGGCTCGGCATAGGAATTGTCGATCACTGGAACGCCGATCTCGTCCATGAGTCGTCCAGATCTGTGGGGACATGGTCGACGACGAGGGTGGGGCTCGTTCCCGTCTGTGTGACGGCTCAATCGTCGTAGACCCCATACGCCGTGAGGGCGACGCGGAGCGCCTTGCCGATCGGCATCGTCTTAAGCACCGCTGGGGCACACCAAGGGCGGGATTTGGACGGCTCGGCGATTCGGGCACCGGACAGAGGACTCCGATATGGGCTTGCGCGTTGCCGTAATCGGCTGCGGCTACTGGGGTTCCAAGCATGTTCGGGTGCTCCACTCCATCGATGGAGTCGACGAGGTCGTCCCGTCGACGGGCGCCGAGCGGCTTGCCGCCCTCGGTCGGGCAGTTTCCCGGACACGCCGCGGTTCACGACGCTGCACGCTGCGCTGCCGCACGTCGACGCCGTCGTCGTGGCCACGCCGCCGACCATCGCACGTGCCGCTGGCGCTCGAGCCCTTGCCGCGGGCAAGCATGTACTTGTCGAGAAGCCGTTCGCCACGAGCAGCGCGACGGCCTGCGGCTGATCACCGCCGCCGACCGACGCCGGCTGTCGTCCTGATGGTCGGGCCACACGTTCGAGTACAACGCCGCCGTGTGGAAGCTGCGCGAACTCGTCCAGCGCAGCGAGCTCGGCGACGTCTACTACATCGACTCGGCGCGGCTGAACCTCGGGCTGTACCAGAGCGACGTCAACGTCATCTTCGACCTCGCCCCGCACGACATGTCGATCATCAATCACGTGCTCGGCCGAGCACCCGGTCGCCGTCCAGGCCTGGGGATCGCGGCACGCGCACCGCACGCTTCGAGGACGTCGCCTACCTGCGGCTCTACTACGAGGACGAGCGACTGTCGGCGAACATCCACGTGAGCTGGCTCGACCCGTGCAAGGTGCGCCGGGTCACCGCTGTCGGCAGTCGCGAAGATGGCCGTCTACGACGACCTCGCGCCGAGGACCGGATCCGGATCCTCGACAAGGGCGTCGGCCCGGGCATCGGACTCCGACGACCTCACGCCAGCCGCCGATGTCCTACCGCTATGGCGACATCACCGCGCCCTTCGTCGCAGCGGACGAGCCGCTCGGCGTGCAGGACCGCCACTTCGTCCGGTGTGTCGCCGAACCGGCAGCTGCCCGCAACACCGACGGGTGCAACGGTCTGGCGGTCGTCGAGGTGCTCGAGGCGCTCCACTGTCGCTGTCTGGAGGGGCGGCGGGTCGAACTCGCCGAGGTGCGCGGGCGCTGCCGGCCACTGGTCAGCCGACTGCGCCAGACCGCTACGCCGGACGCCGACCGCCGCTAGCGGCGCCCCGCTGACACAGGAGCGCAGCTATGACCCCGGTCGCGACAGGTGCCCTTCACCGACCTCGGCGCGATGACGAGGGAAGTGCGTCGGGACGTCGACGTCGCATGGACCTCCGCTGCTCGCCCACAGCGACTTCATCGGGGGCGAGGCCGTGGAGCGGTTCGAACAGGAGTGGGCCGCGTTCTGCGGAGTGCGGGCACGCCGTCGGCGTTGCGCAACGGCACCGACGCGCTCACCCTGACGCTGCGCGCGCTCGGGATCGGCCCGGGGGACGAGGTCGTCGTGCCGGCCAACACCTTCGTCGCAACCGCGGAGGCGGTCGTCCTCGCGGGCGCGACGCCGCGCTTCGCCGACGTCGACCCCGACACGCTGCTGCATGACCCCGGACAGCCTCGTTGCCGCGATCACCGCCCGCACCAGCGCGGTCATCGTCGTGCACCTGTACGGCCAGATCGTCGACATGGACGCGGCTCGACAGGCGTCGCGCGGGCAGCGGGTCTCGCCGTCATCGAGGACGCGGCGCAGGCGCACGGCGCCCTCTCGGCACGGCCGGCCGGCCGGCTCGTTCGGGGTCGCCGGGTGCTTCAGCTTCTACCCCGGCAAGAACCTGGGCGCCTTCGGCGACGCAGGCGCGGTCGTCACCTCCGACGCGGCCCTGGCCGCGCGGCTCCGGTCGTTGCGCAACCACGGCAGGCTGCCGGGCGCGCCGCACCGGCACGACCTCGTCGGCACGAACAGCCGGATGGACACGATCCAGGCCGCCGTGCTCACGCGAAGCTGCGGCACCTGGACGGGTGGAACGCGGCACGGCGCAGCTCGTGGCGCGATACCGCGGGCTGCGGCGGAGGGACCCGTCCGCCTGTGTCGCACAGCGACCCCGGCGCCGTTCCCGCGTCCCATGTCGCCGTGGCCCTCGCGCGCGAACGCGAAGTCGTTCGGTCCTGCCCTCGCACGACACGGCGTCGCCACTGCCCTGCACTATCCCCTGCCTTGTCACCGCCAAGAGCCCTACCTCGGTATGCGGACCGACCGCTACCGGTAGCCGAGGCCGCGGCCGACCAGGATCTTTTCGCTGCCGCTGTTCCCGCATATGACCGACGCCCAGGTGGACCAGGTCTGCGGCGCGCTGCGGAGCATTGCCGCCGAGGCGGTGGCCGGCGTTGCGCGATGAGATCGCCCCGGCGGATGGACCTGTCGAGCTTGTCTGGCGTCACATCGCCAAGCGGGCGTTCGATCTCGCCCTCGGGAGCCTGCTTCTGGTGCTGTCGTCCCCCATCCTCCTGGTGCTGGCGCTCTTGGTCCGCCTGACCTCGCCCGGGCCTGCCTTGTTCCGCCAGACCCGGGTTGGCGGACATGGAAGAACGTTTCAGATGTACAAGTTCCGCACGATGCGAACCGGGTGCAGCGAGCAGGTGCACCGCGAGTACGTCTTCCGTCTTCTGACCGATCCCCTTGCCCAAGCGGTTGCCGCCCACGCAGGCCTCTACAAGCTCGTCGACGACCAGCGGGTGACCCGGCTGGGCGCCGTCCTCCGGAAGACGAGCCTCGACGAACTACCGCAGCTGATCAACGTCGTGCGCGGGCACATGTCCTTGGTCGGGCCCCGCCCGATGCTGCCGTGGGAGATCGAACTGCTCGGCCCCGTCCACCGGCAGCGGTTGAATGTGCCCGCGGGGATCACCGGACTGTGGCAGGTCAGCGGGCGCAGCCGGCTGACCATGACGGAGGCGCTCGATCTGGACGTGGAGTACGTGCGCCGGGCAGGCATCATGCTCGACCTGTGGATCTTGGTGCGGACGGTGTTCGTCGTGCTGGCCCCTCGATGTGACGCGCGATGAGGCGGCAGGCACCGCGGCAACCGGTGGCCCGGCACCTCCCTGTCCGACGATGCGTTGGCCCAGCCGCGGGGCGCCGTCGGCGACTCGCTCGTCGCAAGCGCCTGGACCTCGATCAGCAGGGTGACGGGGTTCGTGAGGGTCGCCGTGACCGCCGCAGTGCTCGGCCCCACCTATTTCGGCAACACCTACCAGGCAACGAATGCCCTGCCCAATATCGTCTACTACGGCCTGCTCGCAGGCTCGCTCATGTCGTCGCTGCTGGTGCCTGCGCTTGTCGCCCATATCGACGGCGGGCGACGCGCAGCATGCGAGCGCGTCGCCGGTGGCGCGCTCGGCCTGAGCCTGCTCGGCTTGGGGCTACTGCTGCCGGTCGTGTTCCTGGCCGCACCTTTCCTGCTCCGACTTGCGGCCCTGCGTTCGGTCGCTCCCGCGATCGCCGACCAGCAGGCGCACCTCGCGCGGCTGTTCCTGCTTCTGCTGCTCCCGCAGGTCTTCCTCTACGCCGTCGTCGCATGCTCTGTGGCGGTGATGACCGCGAACCGCCGCTTCGCCCTCGCCGCAGGGGCTCCATCGATCGAGAACCTCGGCTCGATCGCGGTCTTGGTCGCGGCAGGCCTGCTCTACCCAGGCACGCGACCCCTCGACGAGGTGCCCACCGGCGAGGTGCTGCTGCTCGGCCTGGGCACCACCGCCGCCGTCGCGTTGCACGCAGCCGTACAGTGGACCGGCGCCCGGCGCACAGGCGTCACCCTGCGGCCGCTGCCAGGCTGGCGCGACAGTGAGGTGTTGGCGTTGCTGCGGCGTTCAGTACCCGCGCTTGCCCTGGCGGCGCTCGAGGGCGTGCAACTGCTCGGCGTGCTCTTCGTGGCGAACCGGGTCGCGGGCGGCGTCGTGGCCTACCAGATCGCGACCAACTTCTTCTTCCTACCGCTCGCGCTGGGCGCCACCCCCGTCGCGCTGTCGTTGCTGCCCCGCCTTTCGCGGCTCCACCGACGGGGCGAGGACGCGCTGCTGCGCGACACGGCGGTCAGGGGTCTCCGATTCGCACTGTTCCTCACGGCGCCCGCGGCCGTGGCCCTGGCCGCCCTTGCCCCGGTGCTCGGCGCCGCCGTGTCCTTCGGCGAGATGGTGACGGCCGGTGGCGGCGTCCTCGTAGCTTCGGCGCTGCTGGCTCTTGCACCCGGGGTTGTAGCGGAGACGACGTTCCTCGTCGGCACCTACGCGTCCTACTCCCGCGACGACACCCGCTCACCGCTGCGCTCGGGGCTGCTGCGCACCGGAATTTGCTTGGCGCTGCTGGCGGCCGCGACGACCGTCGATGGGCCCGCCGTTCTGCTGACCATCGGCCTCGCCGTGTCCATCGCATCGATCATCGCGGCCACCCACCGGATCGCGGCATTGCTGCGGGGGCTGCCGATGGGGCAGGAACGGCTGCTGCGGCCGCTGGGTCGGACGGCGTTGGCCGCAGCGGCGATGGCGGGTCCGCTTCTGATCAGCGCCCACCTCCTAATTGGACGCACGGGTCAGGGCATGGCCCTCATGGCGGCGATCGGCGCCTGCCTCGTCGGCGGCGTGGTGTACCTCGGTATCCAGACCCTCCTGCGCGCACCCGAAGCCCGCTGGCTTCTGAGCGCGTTACCAGGTGTGCGGGTGGACCACTCCGGGTCGGGCCTGCCGTGACCACGGACGTCCTGGTCCGCTGGCCTGCGCTGCCCCGCGGCGGGCGGCATTCGTCCCGCGTGGCGGCGGCGCTGGCACTCGCGGCGGCCGTCGTGCTCGGGGCCGTCGTGTGCCGGTCGCCTTCCTGGGCTGGTCGGCGCGGTATCGGTTGCGCTTGGCGCGCTGGTGGCCCTGCGACCGCCGCTCGCCGCCTACCTGTTGACCGGGCTCACCCCGCTCTTGGGCATCGACCGCGGCCGGATCGTGCCGGTTCTGCGCCCGAATGAGGCGCTGCTCGTGCTCTGCGGTGCCGCGCTGCTCGTGCGGGGGGTCTGGAACGTACGGACCGGGCAGTTGTGGCGGCCCGGGCTCGGCCTCGTGGCCGCGTCGCTGGTCGCGATGGCGATGTGCAACTCCGTCGTGCCGCTCCTGGCCATGGCCTTGCGCGGATCGCCGATCTCGGACGATGACCTCTCCTACGCGGTGGTGCTGTGGAAGTACCTCGCGCTCTACGCCGTCATCCGTGTGAGCATCCGTACCGAGGCCGAAGCTCTGCGCTGCCTCTGGACGTCGGTCGCCGCCTCCGCTGTCGTCGCGGTGATCGCCATCATCCAGTCGTTAGACCTCTTCGGCATCGAGGCCTTCCTCGCCGCGTGGTACGCCCCCTTCGGTGACTCCACGCTCGTGTCCAACAACCGGGGCAGCGCCACGCTCGGCCTCGCGGCGGCCACCGCCGACCTGATGATCTTCAATCTCGGTCTGGTCGCGGGCTTCTGGCGCAACGGGTGCGGCCGCCGATGGCTCCTGGCGGGAGTGGCGGCGCTTCTGGTCGCCGGAACTTTGGCGAGCGGACAGTTCTCCGCCGCGCTCGGCCTCGTGGTCGCGATCGTCGCTATCGGGCTCGTCTTCGGGCGTTCCGACGTGCCCGTGCCCTCGTGCTGGTCACCGCCGCCGCGGCGTGGCCGTTACGGCTGGTGATCGCCAACCGCCTATCGGGTTTCGACAAGGCGTCGGGGCTGCCCGAGAGTTGGATAGGACGGTTGGACAACCTGAAGAACTACTTCTGGCCGCGCCTGTTCTCCGACTACAACTACCTCCTGGGCGTCCAGCCCAGCGCCCGTGTGCCGAGTCCGCAATCACTCGCGCTGCCCTGGGTATGGATCGAGAGCGGCTACACGTGGCTGCTGTGGGGTGGGGGAGTTCCGCTCCTGGCCAGCTTCGTCCTCTTCGTCTGGGTCGCCACGCGGGACAGCTGGCGGATGGCCAGGCGTCGCGACGCCTGGGGCGTCTGCGCGACGGCCGTCTTCCTCGCCGTTCCGGTCATCGCCGTGCTCATGCTGTTCGACCCCCACATCACCTACCGAGGCTCCGGCGACCTCCTCTTCACGATGCTGGCGGTGCTGGCCGTCGGAGAGGCGCGTGTCGGGAACGAGGCCGAGGTTCGGCCACACGATGAACGAACCGGGCGGAGGTCACCCGACGCGATGACTGACGTCACAGGTGTACCTGCCCACTACGGGCGCAAATTCGGCATCGGCGGACTGGTTCGGGCCAGGCTGGCCTGGATCGCCGCGGTCACCCTCGTCGTGGCGGCCAGCGCCGCCGCGTTCTCGTGGTCGCAGACGAAGATGTACCAGGCGGCCGCCGACGTGTTGGTCCTCTCCGTGGTGTCGCCCGGCGTCCCGCCGCCCGCGCCACCGAAGATGGCGACCGAGAAGGAATTGGTCTCGTCGGACGTTGTCGCCTCGGCCGCGAGCAGGCGGCTCGGGATCCCGACCGGCCAGGTCCGCCGACAGGCCTCGGTGAGCGTCCCGGTGGACACGCAGATCATGGAAATCACCTGTTCCACCCCCGACCCGTCCTCCGCCAGGGACTGCGCCCAGGAACTGGCCGAGGCATATGTCCAATACAAGGACACCCAACCGATCAACACCGTCCCGGAGCGCGGACGCGTGATCACCCCGGCGCCGCTTCCACTGTCGCCGAGCGCGCCCAATACCGCCCTCAACGTTGCGGCGGGATTGCTGGTGGGCCTTGTCCTCGGCTTCCTCAGCGCCTTGCTCCGCGACCATCTCGACGACCGTATCCGGGGACTCGACGAACTTCATCAGCGTGGGCTGCGGGTCTTCGGCAGCCCCACCCGAGGAGGGCGGCCCCGCCCGGCCGAAGACCGTGCCGTCCGACGAGACCTACAGCGCCATCGGCGAGAAGGTCCGCTCGCCGCTCGGCGTAGCGCCGCTTCCACCGCGGCGCCACCGCGGTCCGCTACTCGTGCTCATCGGCGTCCAGACCGACCACACGGGGGAGGTGGCGCTCCGCTGGCCGCCGCACTGGCCTGCAGACGGAGACCGGGTCGTGTGCGTCGACGCCGACACCCAGACCGTGCACGGGGCCCGCACCGAGGAGAACCCGGGCTTCTCGACGTCCTGGCCGGTCGCACGACGCTCGTCGCGGTCATGCAGGAAACGGCGATCCCGGGACTGACAATGATCGAAGTCGGCAGCCGGACAGCGGACGCGGCGGTGTGCGTCGGAACGCGTTCCTGGACGGACGCGGCGACCAGCCTGACCGAGTCGTTCGACCACGTTGTGGTCGCCGCCGCGCCCGTCCTCGCTTCGGCGGACGCGGCCCGGATCATCAGCCCAGCGAGCGCGGTGGTTCTCGTAGTCGATGGCCGCCGCACGACTCGGCGGACGCTCGACCAGACGCTCGAGAGCTCGCCCAGCTGGCGACTCCCGTGATCGGCTGCATCCCGTGACCCGACGGCGCCCGTCGATCGGCGTCGGATGGCGGAGCTGCGGAAGGTCGACGCCCCCATGGCCACAGACGACCCAGTCGTCCCCACTCGGCCTCCGCGCGACGATCACCCCGGCCCGCCCGACAACCCACAGCCCAGCCCTCCGCTTAATCCCGTGCCAGAGCCCTCACCCCGAATCGCAACGGCCCGCCCAGCCCGCAGCCCGAGCCCCAGGCGGGCGCCTACGTCCATCAGCCTGAGCCCGCGCGCAGCGCACGCCCGCCCGAGGCCCCGGCCCAGCCCCTGGCCCAGGCCCCGGCCCGTGCCGCAGAACGACGACGGACGCGGGACCGCCCACTCGCGGGCGTGGAGGACGCAGTCTCCTGATGACCGGACGGACGTGAGGCCTGACCTCACCGGCTGCGCAGGTGGTCACCGGACGCCCACTCCGTATGGCGTGGGGGTTCCCGCGTAATCGGTGATGAGCGCAGGCTCGTTGCGCAGTTGCTGGGAATCCAGGACCAGGCGAGGTAGTTCACCACCCGCTCGTCCGCCCACCGCATGAGCGGTTCGACGACACTGAAGTGCAGTCGGTATTGCCCATCTCCCCGATGACTACCGGCACCTGTTGTGCGAGACGGTGCGATCTCACGGTTCCAGCACTCCGCGGTCCAGCAGGGCGACGCGTCCGGTTCCGGACCGTAGATGTGGATCGACGCGACAAGCTGCGGAGGGGTCGACGGGCCGGTACGCCATCCACCGGCTCGAGCCCCCCGGCGTGCTGCGGGCCCGCCACGAGGAGCGGGTTTCGCGCCCCGGTCGACCGGACGGCGTCGACGAGCTCCTGCATGCCCGCCGCGACGAAACCGACCCCGGGGCATCGCCCGCCGTCGCGAACGCACTTCCAACCGAGTTCGCCGTCGCCGTCGTGGTCGGGATAGGGCTCGTTGTAGAGGTCGAACAGGACCGCCCCGTTGTCGCGGAAGGTACCTGCGACGCTCCGCCAGAAGTCCGGAGCGTGGTCGCGGTCGGCCATCGGCTGCTGACCGCGGGCCTTCTGGGCGCCGGGCGCGCTCCAGTGCAAGTCGACGATGACGGCGAGTCCGACGGCGGTGAGCCGATCCACGTAGTCGGCGATGGCCAGCCGGTACGCATACGCGTGCCCCCCGCGGGCAGCCCGTTGATCCCCAGCCAGCATTGCTCGTTCAGCGACACCCGGACGGCGGTGATCTCCCAGGACGCATGGCGTCGATCGCGGTCGCGTCGACAGGTCCATCGAAGATCCCGGTGCCAGCGACGCAGGCGTACTGCGTTCCGGATCTGTTCACGCCGAGCAGGCGCACCGCCTGGCCCGAACCGTCGACAAGGCGGTTGCCCGCGACGTAGAGCTCGAGCGCTTCGGCCCCTGCGGTGGGCCGCCGATGTCGGAGGCGACGCGCGTTACCTGTGACGGCCGGTTGGCGCGGCGGCTCTGCGCCCACAGGAGACGGCAAGCAGCAACATGCCGAGCACGGCAAGCCACGCAGGCGTCCTCATTCGCGACCGATGACCGCATCGACGGTCCGGACCTCTGTGCCCGGCGGGGCACGGGAGGCCAGCCAGTCGACGAACTCGGTGAACACGCTCAGCTCCACCGGCCCGTCCGTCGCCATACACTGGTTGTAGTCCGCGGTCGAGGTCCGGCACACCATGTGGAAGACGATCTGGACCCACCCGCCGCCGTGGGCGGACGCAGATGCAACGGTGGACTCGAGGAAGTCGAGCGTGAGCGGGCCGGTCACCCCGCCGACGGCGAGGGTCGCGTACGGAGTCGCCAGGAGGAATCGTTTCGCTGTAGATCGGGCCGTACGGGGTGACGCCGCCGACCGAACGCGGCCGACCGGTAACCGCATGAGCGGACGATCTGCTCAATGTCGTGGCCTGCGTTGCCGAACGGGTAGGCGAAGCTCACCGGGTTGAGCTCCTGCGTGATCAACCGGTCCCGGTCGGCGCAGATCTCGTGCTGCACCGCGGGCAAACTCAGTCGGGAGAGGTCCGCGTGAGTCAGGGTATGGCCGCCGACGTCGTTGCCATCAGCGGCGAGCCCCCGCAGCTGGTCCCAGGTCATTTCGGCGCCATTGTCCAGGTCCACCAGCCCGCTGTTGGCGTAGAAGGTCGCTTGCATGCCGTGGTCGAGCAGGATCGGGCCGCACGACGTACTGCGAGGGGTGCGCATCGTCGAAGGTCAGCGAGACGACCGTCCTCCGCGGCGGGAGTGGTGGCTGGGCCCCTGACTCCCATCACGTCGCGCACCGTCTTCACCGCTGACGCCCGCCGGGGCGCCCCCCGGTTTGCCGCTCGACGCCAACCAGTCGAGGAATGCGGCGAGAGTCGTGTCTTCCACCGGCCGTGGTGACGCCATGCAGCCCATGTAGTCCGGCGTGCCGCGTCGACAGACCTGGTCGAACGCGAGCGGCACCCAGCCGCCTGCCGGGTCGGCGGCGCGGACCTTGGCGATGAGGTCCTCGAGTCGAAGCGGACCCGCGGCCACGACCTCGGGGGTGCGCAGCGTGAAGGGGTCGGCGGGGGGGATCGTGTCGATGGGCTGCCCGGCGGGCGTCGATCCGCCGATGCCACGAGCGGCCAGGTACCCACAGTCGCGCACCAGATCCTCCGGCCGTGAGCCATCCGGGTAGACGGTGGCGAATGCGCCGTTCGGGTAAGCGAACGTCTGCGGGTCGTAGCCGCGCTGGATGAGCTGCTGCCGGTCGTCGCAAACCTGGGCCTTCCTGCGCGCCAGTTCCTCGGGCCACGGCCCGTTCGGCTTGGCGGCGAGGTCCTGGTGATCGCGGCCCATCCCGCCGATCTCGTTCCCGTCTCGGTACAGGTTGTCGATCTGCCACCAGGCCATGCAGCACGCATCGCGTTGGTCCGCCCAGCTGCTCACCACGTAGAAGGTGGCAGGCACGTGGTGGGCGAGCAGGACAGGACGGGCGTAGTCGTATTGGCCGACGTGACCGTCGGAGAAGGTCAGGGACACGACGATCCGGGGCGGGGTGTTGCCCGGCGCGTTGGACGGGGCGCCCGTGCTGCAGCTACCTACCAGCAGCGCGAGAGCCAACGAATAGACGAGCAACCGGGCCGGCCGGGCGGTCCGCGACACCCGGCAAGCCTTTCAAGTGTGCGGGCGGCGGGCATCCAACAGATTGCGTAGGCGCCTAGCGCGGTTTGTCGGGGCGGTCCACCGGGGACCGCACGGCGGCAGAAGCAGCTCCGGAACGACGATGATACGGGCTACGTCTTTTGAGCGTTTCCCCCGCTTCCCGCGACACACACCATGGCCGCCGCACCGTGCATGGGGCCGGGCGCCAGGGAGGTCCGGATGGCGCGGAACGACGACACCACGGCCGCGGTGATCGAGCCCGACGATTGGGCCGGGACCGCCGGAGACCAGGGCCACGTGCTCGTCTTCGTCGAAAACCTGCCCCTCGGGGACGACCAACGGCTGCGGAAGCAGGTACCGGCGCTGTTGGCCGCAGGCTATCGTGTTTCGGTCATCACCCGGCGGGATCCCGCCAACGAGCCCTTCCGCGCCATGCCCGGCCTCACGTTGCTGGAGCATCCCGCGCCGCCCGAGCCGCGGAGCGCCGTCGGCTATCTGGGGGAATACCTGGTTGCCTTCGGCTGGGCCGCGGCCCTGTCCGCTGCGGCGCGCCGGCGTGGGCGCGTCGACGTCGTGCAGGTGTGCCAGCCGCCGGACGTCTACTTCCCCCTGGCCCGGGTCCTGCGCTGGGCTGGCGCGACGGTCGTCGTCGATCAGCGCGACCTCATGCCCGAGCTGTTCGCCGCACGTTACGGCGCTGGCCGCCCGCTCGTACAGGCCGCCCTGCGCTGGCTCGAGCGCCGGACGCAACGGGCCGCCGAATACGCGATCGGCGTCAACGACTACCTGCGTGCGCGGCTAATCGAGGCGGGGGCGCGATCGGACCGCACTGCCGTCGTCCGCAACGGGCCGCTGCTCACCAGCGTGACCGACGCGCGGCCGGATCAGAGCCTGCGTGCCGATGCCCGGTTCCTGTGCTGCTGGGAAGGCAAGATGGGCCGCCAGGACCGGGTGGACCTCCTGCTCGACGTCATCGCCGAGCTCGTCCAGGTACGGCGCCGTAACGACTGCCGGTTCGTATTGTTGGGCGACGGCGAATGTCTCGACGCGGTGCGGGCGGACGTGGCGCGTCGCGGCCTCGACCCCTGGGTGTCGCTTCCCGGCTGGCTGCCCGAACGGGAGCTGTACACCTACCTCGCCTCCGCCGACCTCGGTCTCGACACCTCACTCCAGCGCGAGGTGTCGCCGGTGAAGGCCATCGAGTACATGGCGTTCGGTCTCCCGGTGGTGGCGTTCGACCTACCCGAAACCGCGACGCTCGTAAGGGGAGCCGGAGCGCTCGTGCCTGCAGGTCATCTCCAACGCTTCGCCGACACGGTGGAGGCCCTGCTCGCCGATCCTGTCCGCGGTGTGGCGCTGGGCCGCCAAGGACGGCGCCGAATCGAGACGGAGTGGTGCTGGGAGCGCCAGGCCGAGACCTACATCTCGGTCATCGACCGTGCGGCGCGACGACACCGCGCGGTGGACTGACGTGATCAGCCACGGGAGAGGAGTGCGAATTGACCAGCACGGACGTCACGATCATCGGGGCAGGCCCCTACGGGCTCGCTGCGGCTGCGCACCTGCGCCGGGCGGGCGTCGAGACACGGATTCTCGGCGAGCCGATGTCGTTCTGGAACACGATGCCGACCAGGATGCTGCTCCGCTCCAACCGGACCGCCACCAGCATCGCCGAGTACGACGGCCCGTTGTCCCTCGACAGCTACGCCGCCGAGATGGGCGAGCGGAACACCCTCCCCGTTCCGCTCGCCCGCTTCCTTGACTACGGGCGCTGGGTACAGCGCAAGGTGGCTCCGGACGTCGATCGGCGACAAGTCGTGCAGTTGGCCAAGAGCGCCGACGGCTTCGGCCTCGACCTCGCCGACGGCGATCGACTGTCCGCACGTCGGGTCGTGGTCGCGGGCGGTATTGCGCCGTTCGCGCACCGGCCCGCGAGCTGTACAGGGCTGCCTCCGGATCAGGTCTCGCACACCTGCGAGCACCGAGACCTCGGTGCTCTTGCCGACCGGCGGGTGCTCGTAGTCGGCGGCGGGCAGAGCGCGCTGGAGTCGGCCGCGCTGCTGCACGAGGCGGGCGGCGACGTCGAGGTCGTCGTGCGCGCCCGCCGTATCAACTGGCTGCACGGCGGGAAGTATCATCGTCGGCTGGGCCGCGCAGCTCCGATCGTGTACGCCCCGACCGACGTCGGGCCGATGGGCTTGTCACGGCTCGTCGCCGTACCGGATCTCTTCCGCAGGCTGCCCCGACCCCTGCAGGAGCCGCTGGCGTACCGCGCGATCCGCCCGGCGGGCGCCGCCTGGCTGGTGCCGCGGCTGCGCGACGTTCCGGTTCACCTCGGCGCCGAGTTGCGTGCGGTGACCGGCCGCGCTGGCAAGCTGGCGGTGGAGCTGACCGACGGGCGCACCCTGGTCGTCGACCACCTCCTTCTCGGCACCGGGTACCGCGTCGACATCGCGAAGTACCCGTTCCTTGCGCCCGAACTCACGGCTGCGGTGCAGCGGGTGGGGGGTTACCCGGTGCTCCAGCAGGGTTTGGAGTCGTCCGTTCCAGGACTGCATTTCGTCGGGGCACCGGCGGCCTGGAGCTTCGGTCCCATCATGCGGTTCGTCGCGGGCAGCTGGTATGCGAGCCGGTCGGTCACGCGAGCGACGCGCGGCACGCGGGTCGACGGCTTCGTCGGCGTCCACGCTTCGGCCAGGACAGCGACATGAGCCAGCCGGTGACCGCGCCGCTGTCGGCGGGACTGCGCCATGGGCCTGGCGCCGTGGTGATCGGGGGCGACTACCAGGGACTGGGCATCGCCCGGAGTCTCGGACGGCACGGGATACCGGTCTGCGTACTCGACGACGAGCGGTCCATCGCGCGCGCATCGCGGCACGTGCGGCGGTTCGTGCGCGTGGCCGACCTGCGCGACGAGCACTCGGCTCTGGACGAGCTGACCGCGGCAGGCAGCCGGTTCGGCTGGGACGGGTGGGTGCTGTTCCCCACCCGGGACGAGACCGTCTGTGCGCTCGCCCGGCACCGGGACGAACTCGCGACGCGGTTCCGAGTTCCGACGCCCGTATGGACTGCGGTGCGGTCGTGCTGGGACAAGCGCGAGACCTACCGGCTGGCCGAACAGCTGGGGATCGCACACCCGCGGACGTGGGTGCCGCAGAACCCGTCGGACGTGGCGACGATCGACGGATCCGGGCCGTACGTCGTCAAGCCTGCGATCAAGGAACACTTCTTCTACGCGACGGGTGTGAAGGCGTGGCGGGCCGACCGCCCGACCGACCTGACCGACCTGGTGCGCAGGGCGGTCGACATCGCCGGGCCCGGGGAGATCATCGTCCAGGAGCTCATTCCGGGTGACGGCGCGCAGCAATATTCGTACTGCGCGTTCGTCAAGCAGGGTCGCGCCCTCGCGAGCATGACCGTCCGGCGCAGGCGCCAGCATCCGTCGGACTTCGGCAGGGCGAGCACGTACGTCGAGACCGTCGACCTGCCCGAGCTTGAGCAGCCGTCGCTGCAGTTCCTCAGGGCGATCGACTTCTACGGGTTGGTCGAGCTGGAGTACAAGCGAGACCACAGGGATGGCGCGTTCAAGCTCCTCGACGTCAACGCGCGCACCTGGGGCTACCACTCACTCGGAACGGCGGCGGGGGTGGACTTCCCGTACCGCCTCTACGCGGACCAAGTCGGCGCCCCGCAACCCGACGAACCGACGACCGCGCCCGCAGGCGTGCGGTGGATCCGGATCACGACAGATCTGCCGAACGCCGTTCGCGACGTGACGACCGGGAGGCTCCGCGTGCGTGACTACCTGCGCACCTTGCGCGGTGTGAACACCGAAGCCGTACTGTCCGCAGGCGACCCACTGCCGTGGTTCTACGAGCTCGCCCTGCTGCCCTATCTCGCCGTACGCAGGGGTCTGTGATGGCTGACGCCGACGACTCGGTGGTGTTCGAATCGAACGAGCCCTTCGCGTTCTTCGACTACTTCCGGGTTCCGTATAGGGTCGTCGCGCGGCATGACCGGGGGCGCAGCGGCCGTCTCGGACTGCTCTGGCCGGTGCCCATGGCCGTGGGGACCCTTCGGTGGATGTGCATCGATGGCCGCGTGAGGCGCTTCGAGCTGGCGGGAATGCAGCTGGCAGGCTGCGTCGCGACCGACGAGGAGGTCCGCAGAGAGGACACCGTCGACGTCGGCTCGGGAGGCTGGCGCCCCGCAGAGCCCGTCATGGGTACCGACGGCCGTCGCCTGGGCTCGGTGTGGCGCAACGAGAACGGGGACGTCCTGCTCCCGTTCGATCCTGGCGAGGTCATGACGACCTTGTGGAGCGAGCGCTATCGGGACGCCGACCGGTCGGCGCTGCGCGCGGCAACCGGTCGGGCGGCCCTGCGCGGGTACTACCTGATCCGGCCTGCGATGCCCAGGCCGGTACAGCTGGCCCTGCGCCGCGCCTTCACCCCGGTACAGACCCGGACGACGTTCCCTCGCTGGCCCGTCGAGGACGGGCTGCACGAGTTCTACCGCTGGCTCTTCGGGCTCCTCGGTGATCTGGCCGGTCGGCCGGTTCCTTGGCTGGATCTGTGGCCGCATGGGCGGTCGTGGGCGCTCGGCTGACCCACGACGTCGAGACGGCTGCTGGTCTCCGGCAGTGGGAGCTGCTACGCGGCCCCGAACGGGAGCTCGGGCTGCGCTCGTCGTGGAACCTGGTTGCGGAGCGCTAC
Source organism: uncultured Actinomycetota bacterium (assembly GCA_963837575.1). Lineage (GTDB taxonomy): Bacteria > Actinomycetota > Actinomycetes > Mycobacteriales > Pseudonocardiaceae > Pseudonocardia. Next base: position 131,794 of record CAWIOI010000015.1, on the reverse strand, counting down.
GTGGTGGACGACGACTTCGTCCACTCGCTGCGAGAAGACGGCTGCGAGGTCGGGGTGCACGGCCTGCGCCATGACGGCAAGGACCTCGGCTCGCCCCGGCTTCTCCGCGTACGCCTTCCCGCCATGCGTCGGGCGGCAGAGCGCTGGGGCGCGGCTGGCTTCCGGTCCCCCGCCACGCACCGCCGGTGGGAGTGGATGCCCAAGCTCGGGTTCGACTACGACTCCTCCTACCCCGACACCGACAGATACGAACCGCAGCCTGGCGGGTGCTGCACGATGCTGCCGTTCTTCAACGCGGGCATGGTCGAGCTCCCGATCACCTTGCCCCAAGACCACACTTTGTTCGCCCTGCTGGGCTGCCGCGATGGCAAACTCTGGCATGAAAAGTTGCGCCACATCCGCGACCGCGGGGGTATGGCGCTGGTGCTCACCCACCCCGACTACGCCTCGAACCCGGCATTGGCTGACGCCTATCGGGAGCTGATCTCTTCTGTACACCGGGATCCGACCTTGTGGCACGCCCTGCCACGCGATGTCGCGGAATGGTGGCGACAGCGGGCCGCGTCATCCCTCAGAGGCAGCCCCGACGGATGGCGGGTCACAGGACCGGCCTGCAATGCGGGCCGCGTGCGATTCGGACCCATCCCGATTCCATCCCGAGCCGCCCTCACCGCGACCGGTTGATCCAGGGCGCTGTCCGCCCACCTGGGACGGGACCAGACGACCGTGTTCCTCCGGTCAGCGGCGGCGGGCCCGGCGGTCAGGTGGGGGGCCGTTGCGCGGCGCCGCGGCCCGGAGGTTGGGGCGCTCACCCGCCGCGTCCCAGCGCGCGTAGGCGTCGACGATGTCGGCGACCAGCCGGTGCCGCACGACGTCGGCGCTGGAGAGCTGCGCGAAGTGCACGTCGTCGACGTCGGACAGGATGTCGCGCACGACGTGCAGGCCGGACCGGACGCCGGTGGGCAGGTCGGCCTGCGTGACGTCGCCGGTCACCACGATCTTCGACCCGAACCCCAGCCGCGTGAGGAACATCTTCATCTGCTCGGGAGTGGTGTTCTGGGCCTCGTCGAGGATGATGAACGCGTCGTTGAGCGTGCGGCCGCGCATGTAGGCCAGCGGCGCGACCTCGATCGTTCCGGCCGCCATGAGCTTGGGGATCGACTCCGGGTCGATCATGTCGTGCAGCGCGTCGTACAGCGGGCGCAGGTACGGGTCGATCTTCTCGTACAGCGTGCCGGGCAGGTAGCCCAGCCGCTCGCCCGCCTCGACGGCGGGACGCGTGAGGATGATCCGGTTGACCATCTTGGCCTGCAGCGCCTGCACGGCCTTCGCCATCGCGAGGTAGGTCTTGCCGGTGCCCGCCGGGCCGATGCCGAACACGATCGTGTGCGCGTCGATGGCGTCGACGTAGCGTTTCTGGTTCAGCGTCTTGGGCCGGATGGTGCGGCCGCGGCGGGACAGGATGTCCAGCGAGAGCACCTCGGCGGGTGACTCCCCCTGCCCGCCCGGGCCGGAGCCGAGCATGTCGACCGTGCGGCGGACGGCGTCGGCCGACACCTGCTGGCCACGCTCGGCCAGGGTGATCAGCTCGGTGAAGACCCGCTCGGCGAACGCGACGTCGCCGGGGCTGCCGGTGAGGGTGAGCTCGTTGCCCCGGACGTGCACATCGGCGTCGAGGAGCTCCTCGGCCATGCGCAGGCTCTCGTCGCGCGAGCCCAGCAGTGCGAGCAGAGCGGCGTCCGGAACGGCCAAACGGGACTGGACGGGATCCGGATGGGTCAAGTACGGACGCCTGCTTTCGCTACCGCGGATAGGACGCCGTCGATGCTACCGCGATCGCAGGCGCCGGGCCCCTCCATTCCGCGCGCGGGTTGACGCCCTGCGCGACTTCGTCCTACATTCTTCGATTGATCCGAATTAATTCGATCCAATCGAGGAGGAAGCGATGACCACCACCGAGACGACCGCCCTGCACGTCATGCAACGCATGTTCGACCAGGGCTTCTCCACCGGCGACGACACGATCGTCGACGAGCTGTGCTCCCCCGATCTCGTCGAGCACCAGTTCGGCCTCGCGGGCGGCGGCGCGGAGGCGATCGAGCACGTCAAGGCCGCCGTACGCGACGTGCACGCCATGGCGCCCGACCTGCGGTTCACGATCGAGGACGCCGCCGTGGACGGCGACACGATCTGGGTCAGGGTGCGCGGGCGCGGCACCGCCACCGGCCCCTTCTTCGGGCCACCGAGCGGGCGCCCGCTGGACTTCACGGTGATCGACGTGGCGCGCGTGGTCGACGGGCGGATCGTCGAACACTGGGGTGTGCCCGACCGCTTCGCCGTCCTGGCCCAGACCGGCGTGCTCGCCCGGCTCGCCTGACGGCTCGGCCGACCAGGAGGATGGCCGGGTGGGTGACACGGCGAGACCCGACACCCGGCGCTACCACTCCCCGCGACGCGCCGAGCAGGCGGCGCAGACCCGCCGGGCGGTGCTCGCGGCGGCGCGCGACCTGTTCGTCGGCAACGGGTACGCCGCCACCACCGTCGCCGAGATCGCGCGGGAGGCGCGGGTCGCGGTCGACACGGTCTACGCCACCGTGGGCCGCAAGCCCGCCCTGCTGCGCGAGGTGCTGGAGTCGGCCATCTCCGGCACCGACGTGGCGGTGCCCGCCGACGAGCGCGACTACGTCGCGCGCGTGCGCGCCGCCACCTCCGCCCGCGACAAGATCACGGCCTACGTCGCCGGCCTGGTCGACGTGCAGCGCAGGCTCGCGCCCGTGTTCCTCGCGCTGCGCGACGCCGCGGGCGCCGACACCGAATCCGCCGCGCTGTGGAAGGAGATCGCCGACCGGCGCGCGCGGAACATGCGCCGCTTCGCCGCGGACCTCCGCGCGACCGGGGAGCTGCGCGCCGACCTCACCGACGACGACGTCGCCGACATCGTCTGGAGCATGAACGGCACCGAGTACTGGGTGCTGCTGGTCGGCGAGCGCGGCTGGAGCCCCGAGCGCTTCGCCACCTACCTCATCGACGCCTGGAGCCGACTGCTCCTGGCCTGAAGGAGCACCATGACCGATCCGATGATCGTCCGCGCCGCGGGCAGCGGCCCCGCCACCTGGGCGTTGGGCGGGCTCTTCGAACGGCTCGTCGGAGGTGCGGAGACCGGCAGCTGCTCGGCGCATCGCTCGTGACGCAGCCGGCAGGCACCGCGCCACCCCTGCACGTGCACACCCGCGAGGCCGAGGCCTGGTACCTCCTCGAGGGCACGCTGACCTACCAGGCGGGCGACGAGCGGGTCGACCTCGAACCCGGCGGCTTCATCTTCCTGCCCCAGGGGCTCCCGCACGCGTTCCGCACCACGAGCGCCGTCCGCTACCTGGCGCTGACCCTGCCCGGCGGCGTGCCCCCCGTGCGCGGTAACGAGTGCTGGAGCACTCGTTACCGCGCACGGGACGATGGGGGCATGCATGACGACTCCGGCTTCGTCCTCCCCCGCGTCGCCCGCTTCGTCCGCGAGCGGCTGACCCCCGCGCTGCACCGGGCGAAGGTCCCGGCCCGGGTCGCGGCGTGGACGGCGCCGGGCGAGCCGGTCCCGTTCGCCGAGGCCGTGGCGCAGGAGTTCCGGCCGTTCGCCGTCGGCGAGGCGTGGGGACGGCCGTGGGGCACGGTCTGGTTCCACGTCACCGGCGCGGTACCCGCGGGATGGACGCGTCCGGAGCTGTTGGTCGACCTCGGTTTCACCGGCGCGGGTCCCGGGTTCCAGGCCGAGGGCATGGTCTACGCCCCCGACGGCGTGATCCTCGGCGGTCTCGAGCCCCGCCGCCGCGCGGTACCGCTCCCCCCGGGCCCCGTTGATCTCTACGTCGAGGCCGCCGCCAACCCGGACATCGGCGGCGGCTGGTCCTGGGCGCCCACCCCGCTCGGCGACCTCGCCACCGCGGGCGACGACCCGCTCTACCACCTCGGCGAGGTCGAGCTGGCCGACCTGGACGTCGAGGTGTGGGCGCTCGTGCAGGACATCTGGACGCTGACCGGGCTGGTCGAGGCGCTTCCGGGTGATCTCCCCCGGCGAGCGGACGTGCTGCGAGCGTTGGAGCGGGCACTCGATGCGGTGGATCCCGCGGACGTCACAGGCAGCGCCGCGGCGGGTCGCGCCGAGCTGGCGGAGGTGCTCGCCCGCCCCGCCTACGCCAGCGCCCACCGCGTGTACGCCGTCGGGCACGCGCACATCGACTCGGCGTGGCTGTGGCCGGTGCGCGAGACCGTCCGCAAGGTCACCCGCACGTTCGCCAATGCGCTGCAGCTCATGGAGGACGACGACGAGTTCGTGTTCGCCGCCTCGTCGGCCCAGCAGTACGCCTGGGTGCGCGACCACCAGCCCGAGCTCTTCGCCCGCCTCCGCAAGCGGGCCGCGGAGGGCCGGTTCGTGCCGGTCGGTGGCATGTGGGTGGAGTCGGACACGAACATGCCCGGCGGCGAGGCGCTGGCGCGCCAGTTCGTGCACGGCGCGGCCTTCTTCCGGGACGAGCTGGGCGTCGAGTCCGACGGCGTCTGGCTGCCCGACTCGTTCGGCTACTCCGCCGCGCTCCCGCAGATCGCCGCCGCGGCCGGGCGGCGCTGGCTGCTCACGCAGAAGATCAGCTGGAACGACACCAACCGGTTCCCGCACCACACGTTCGACTGGGAGGGCATCGACGGCACGCGCATCCTGACCCACTTCCCGCCCGTCGACACGTACAACGCCGAGCTGTCGGGCGGCGAGCTGGCCCGCGCGCAGCGCCAGTTCGCCGAGAAGGGGCGGGCCAACACGTCGTTGGTGCCGTTCGGCTGGGGCGACGGCGGCGGCGGCCCCACCCGCGAGATGCTGGCCGCCGCGCACCGCACTCGCGACCTGGAGGGCTCGCCGAGCGTGCGCGTCGCCCGGCCCACGGAGTTCTTCACCGCCGCCGCGGCCGAGTACCCGGCGCCGCCGGTGTGGGTGGGCGAGCTCTACCTGGAGTACCACCGCGGCACCTACACCACCCAGGCGCGCACGAAGCGCGGCAACCGGCGCAGCGAGCACCTGCTGCGCGAGGCCGAGCTCTGGGCGACCACCGCGGCCGTCCAGCGCGGCGCGGACTACCCCGCCGAGACGCTGCGCCGCTGCTGGGAGACGGTGCTGCTGCAGCAGTTCCACGACATCCTGCCCGGCACGTCGATCGCGTGGGTGCATCGGCAGGCCGAGCGTGAGTACGCCCGCGTCGCCGAGGAGCTGGAGACGGTGATCGCCGACGCGCTCACCCTCCTCGTCGGCCCCGGCGACCGCGAGCTGGCCGCCAACGCGGGCCCCTACGCCGTGGACGGGGTGCCGGGCCTGGGCGTGGCGACCGCGCCGAACGGGGTTGTGAGCGGGGTCGTGAGTGGAAACAGTGGCCATAGCGACGTTTTCCACTCACGAGGGGTGCTCACCACCGACGAGCTCCGGGTGATCGTCGACGAGCGCGGGCTGATCACGTCGATCCACGACGCGGTCGCCGACCGCGAGCTCATCCCGCCCGGTCGCGCGGCGAACCTGTTGCAGCTCCACCGCGATACCCCGACCTGGTGGGACGCCTGGGACATCGACCGGGACTACCGCCGCCACGCCGTCGACCTGATCGACGGCGACGTGACGACCGACGAAGAGGGCGTGCGGATCGTCCGGCGCTTCGGCGCGTCCACGGTCACGCAGACGGTGGCGCTGCGCGGCCGCACCGTGGAGATCGACACCCACGTCGAATGGCACGAGCGGCAGAAGCTGCTCAAGCTCGCCTTCCCGCTCGACGTGCACGCCGACCGGGCCGCGTCGGAGATCCAGTTCGGGCACGTGTACCGGCCGACGCACGCCAACACGTCGTGGGACGCCGCGCGGTACGAGACCTGCGCGCACCGATGGGTGCACGTCGGCGAGCCGGGCTACGGGGTGGCGGTGGCCAACGACGCCACGTACGGCCACGACATCACCCGCGACGGGCACACCTCCACCGTGCGGCTGTCGCTCGTGCGTGCGCCGCTCTTCCCCGACCCGGATGCCGACCAGGGCGAGCACCGGTTCCGGGTCGCGCTGCGGGTCGGCGCCACGATCGGGGACGCCGTGGCCGAGGGATATCGGCTCAACCTGCCGCCGCGGCGGGTGCGGGGCGGCGACGACGTCGCGCCGCTCGTCGTGGTCGACGACCCGGCCGTGGTCGTCGAGGCGGTGAAGCTCGCCGAGGACGGGAGCGGCGACGTGGTGGTACGGCTCTACGAGGCGCTCGGCACCCGGGCGTCGACCCGGATCACCCCCACGTTCGACCACGCGTCGGTGACCGAGACCGACCTCTCGGAGGTGCCGCTGCCCGAGCCGGTCGCACTCGATGGAGACCGGCTCCGGCTGCGCCCGTTCCAGCTCGTCACCCTGCGCTTCAGGCGCCTGTGACGCTTCGTGACACGATAGCGAGGTGACCACGCACGCCGTGCCGCTGGACGTCGACGGACGGACGATCCGCGCTCGGCTGCGGCGCATCCGGGAACTGCTGGCCATCGTGCCCGCGCTGGGCCGGATCGACCCGCCGCGGCTGGTCGACGAGCCGGTCACGGCCCTGGCCGCCGAGCGCCTGCTCACCGTGCTGGTCGAGCTGGCGTTCGCCTGCAACCGGGACGTGGCGATCGGGGTGCTGGGCCGCGTCCCCACGGGCTACCCGGAGTCGTTCGACCTCGCCGCGCAGGCCGGGCTGATCAGCGCCGAGCTGGCCGAGCGGCTGCGACCGTCGGCGGCGTTGCGCGATGTGCTCGTCCTCGACGCGGATCCCGGTCAGGTGGCGCTGGCGGTGCCGCGCGCGCCCGCGCTCTACGGGGAGTACCTCGCGCAGGCGAGCGCGTTCGTCGCCGAGCGCGCTATCTGATCAGGGCTTGCACCTCGCGGAACCGCGGGTGGGTGGCATCGCGCAGCCACTCGAACAGCACCATCTCGGTGGTGACGAGCTCGGCGCCGTGCCGGGCGAGCCGGTCGAGGGCGGCGGCGCGGTTGGCGGCGGTGCGTGAGCCGACGGCGTCGGACACCACCAGCACCCGGTGCCGCGCGGCCAGCAGCCCGAGCGCGGTCTGCAGCACGCAGACGTGCGCCTCGCAGCCCGCGACGAGCACCTCCTCGGTGCCGGGCGGCAGCAAGGTCGGATAGCCTGCGGCGTTGAAGGTCGTCTTGGGCAGCACGAGCTGGGGGTAGGGCGCCAGCTCGGCGACGGTGGGGCCGAGCTTGTCGGGGGCCTGCTCGGTGGCGCACACCGGCACGTCGAGCAAGGCGGCCGCGGCCGCGAGCCGCACGGCGTTCCCGGTCATCTCCTTGCCGCCGTCGAGCGCGGCGACCAGCCGTTCCTGGATGTCGACGAGCAGCACCGCGCAGCCCTCGGCCGAGATCAGCATGGCCGTGAGGGTAGGCGATCTGACCCGGTCAGGACGCGGCGGGCGCGACGAGCGGAAGCACCCCGGCTGCCGGTCAGATGTCCGGACCAGGCCTGCGCCACGGGGGTGCGGGTCGGGCGCGCGCACTTGCCGCAGGGGCACCTTGCTGCGACCCAGTCGCAGGAAGGTGCCCCTGCTGCGATCCCGGGGGGCTGCGCGGCGGTCCGCACAGTCAGGTCAGGAGCTCTTCCACCGCGGCGCGGCAGGCCCTCCAAGCGGGTGTGCGCGGGTCGATGACAGCGAAGTGGTCGACGCCCGGCAGGCGCGTCCAGCGGTCGCCGGACGCCGCCGCGAACCGCTCCGTCTGGCGCACCGGGACGCGGTCGTCGGCGCTGCCGTGCACGCCGAGCACCGGCACGCCGATCGGGACGCGCGCGATCGGGGAGGCGAGCGCGTAGCGGTCGGGGACGGCGCCGGGTGGGCCGCCGAGCAGGTCCACCACCGCGTACTCGCCCAAACCCTGCTCGGCCGCGTCGACGAGGTCGAGCACGCCCGCCTGGCTCACCGCGCCGCGCAGCGCGACCCGTGGCGCCGCGCCGGGCGCACCCGCGGGCAGGCCGGGCCGGGCGGCGAGCCAGGCCGCGAGCTGGCCGCCCGCCGAATGGCCCAGCGCGACGACCCGGTCCAGCGGCAATCGGCCGTGCGCCGCCGCCTGCACCGGCCCGGCGAGGGCGTCGACGGCCGCGGCGACGTCGTCGAACGTCATCGGCCACCCGCCGCCCCCGCCGACGCGGCGGTACTCGATGTTCCACGTGGCGAAACCTCCGGCGGCGAGGTCGGCGGCGAGCGGGCGGCCGAGCGACAGGTCGTAGGCGTGCTGCCAGAACCCGCCGTGGACGACGACCACCACGCCGCGAGCCGGGCCCGCAGGCAGCGTCAGCTCGCCGAACCGGTGCGGAGCCGGCGCGTACGGGATGGTGACGGGCACGGGCTCGATCCTCGCAGCCGCCACGGCCATGATCACCGGTTCGGTGCAGATCCGTGCCAGATCCGGCCGGTTTCGCGCCGAACCGGTGATCAAGCCGGTGGGGGGACGGTCACCGGGCCCAGCGCGGCGTCAGCGCGCCCAGGGCGCCGAGGGCCACGGCGGCGGCGGTGGACGCGCGCAGCACCTCCGGCCCGAGCCGCACGGCGGTGGCGCCCGCCGCGGTGAGCACGGCCAGCTCGTCGTCGGTGACGCCGCCCTCGGGCCCGACGACCAGCAGGATCTCCCCCGCGGCGGGCAGCGCGACGTCGGCGAGCGCCGTCGTCGCTCCCTCGTGCAGCACGAGGGCGCAGGCCGCCGCCGCGATCCGCGCCGCCAGTGCGCGCGTCGACTCCGGCTCGGACACCGGCGGCACCCAGGCGCGACGGGCCTGCTTGGCGGCCTCCCGCGCGGTGGCGCGCCAGCGGGCGAGACCCTTCTCGCCACGCGCGCCGTCGGCCCAGCGGACGACGCAGCGCGCGGCCGTCCAGGGCACGAGCGCGTCGACCCCCGCCTCGGTGGCCAGCTCGACCGCCAGCTCGCCGCGGTCGCCCTTGACCAGCGCCTGCGCGACGACGACACGCGGCGACGGCGCGGGCACCGACGGTGCGCCCGGTGAGAGTCAGGTCGACGACATCACGGCCGGTCGCGGCGACGACGGCGTGCGCGAGCCCGCCCCGCCCGTCGCCGAGCAGCACGGCCTCGCCGGGCCGCAGCCGCTTGACCGTGGCGGCGTGACGCCCCTCGGGCCCGTCGAGCACGGCGTGGTCCCCCGCAGGCAGCTCGGCCAGCAGGAACAGCGGCGGGGTCACCTACCGAAAGCTGTCGCGCAGCCGGGAGAACAGGCCGTGGCCGCCGTTGCGGTTGCCGGTGAGGTCGGGCTGCTCCTCGCCGCGCAACGCGGCCAGCTTGCGCAGCAGGTCGGTCTGCTCCCGGTCGAGCTTGGTGGGGACGACGACGTCGACGTGCACCATGAGGTCGCCCTGGCCGTCGACGCGGCCGTTGGAGCGCAGCCGCGGCATGCCCTTGCCGCGCAGCGTGCGCACGGTGCCCGCCTGGGTGCCCGGTTCGACGTGCAGCTCCTCGGTGCCCGACAGCGTGGGCAGCGGCAGCGTGGCGCCGAGCGCGGCCGCCGTCATCGGGAGTTGGACCGTGCAGTGCAGGTCGGCGCCGTCGCGGGTGAAGAGCTCGTGCGGCTCCTCCTCGACCTCCACGTACAGGTCGCCCGCGGGCCCGCCGCCCGGGCCGACCTCGCCCCGGCCCGCCAGCCGCACGCGCATGCCGTCGGCCACACCGGGCGGGATGTTGACGGGGACGTCGCGCCGGGACCGGACCCGGCCCTCGCCCTGGCAGCGCCTGCACGGCTCGGGGATGACCTCGCCGAAGCCGCGGCACGTCGGGCACACCCGCGACGTGACGACCTGCCCGAGGAACGAGCGCTGCACGCTCTGCACCTCGCCGCGGCCGTTGCAGATGTCGCAGCGGGCGGTGGTGGTGCCCGGCGCGCAGCCCTGCCCGGAGCAGTCCGAGCACAGCACGGCCGTCTCGACGGGCAGCTCGCGCGTGACGCCGGTGGCGCACTCCTCCAGCGTGAGCGACATGCGGATGAGCGCGTCGGCGCCGGGCTGCACCCGGCTGCGCGGCCCACGGCCCCGCCCGCCGACGCCACCGCTGCCGCCGAAGAAGGCGTCCATGATGTCGCCGAAGCCGAAGGCGCTGAACGGGTCGCCGCCCGCGCTCTGCCCGCCGTTGCCCAGCGGATCGCCGCCGAGGTCGACGATGCGGCGCTTCTCCGGGTCGGACAGCACCTCGTACGCGGCGCTGACCTCGGCGAACCGCTCCTGCGCGCCCGACATCCGGGTTGACGTCGGGGTGCAGCTCACGCGCGAGCCGTCGATACGCCCGCTTGATCTCGTCGGGCCCGGCGTCCGGTGTGACGCCGAGGATCCCGTAGTAGTCCCGTACCACCCCAGCGTCCCTCATGATCTCTCGCTCAACTTCCTAGCGTCCCGCCAGGATCTCACCTACGTACCGGGCGACGGCATGCACCGCCGCGATCGAGCCCGGATAGTCCATCCGGGTGGGACCGACCACGCCCATTCCGCCGAGCACGGTGCTCATGCCGTAGCCGATGGAGACGACGCGAGGTGTCGCGCATCTCCTCGGCCTCGTTCTCGCCGCCGATGCGCACGGTGACCGTGCCCGGGTCCTGCGCGGACGCCAGCAGCTTCAGCACGACCACCTGCTCCTCCAGCGCCTCCAGGATCTGGCGCAGGGAGTCGGGGAAGTCGGCGGCGTTGCGGGTGAGGTTGGCGGTGCCGCCCAGCAGCAGCCGCTCCTCGGGGTGCTCGACGAGGGTCTCGATGAGCACCGACGCCACCGTGGTGACCACGCCCCGCAGCTCGGCGGGCGCGCTGTCGGGCAGGTCGGCGACGGCGACGGACGCGGCGGCGAGCGGCCGCCCGGACAGCGCGCCGTTGACCAGCGCCCGCAGCGCGGCGACGTCGTCGTCGGAGAGCACCTCGCCGAGGTCGACGACGCGCTGGTCGACCCGGCCGGAGTCGGTGATCAGCACGAGCATGAGCCGGGCGGGCGTGAGCGCGACGACCTCGCAGTGCCGCACCGTGGAGCGGGTGAGCGTGGGGTACTGGACGACCGCCACCTGCCGGGTGAGCTGGGCGAGCAGCCGCACGCTGCGGCGCATCACGTCGTCGAGGTCGATCGCGCCGTCGAGGAACGCCTGCACCGCTCGCCGCTCGGCCGCCGACAGCGGCTTGACCTGGGTCAACCGGTCGACGAACAGGCGGTAGCCCTTGTCGGTGGGCACCCGGCCCGCGCTGGTGTGCGGCTGGGCGATGAGCCCGTCCTCCTCCAGCACGGCCATGTCGTTGCGCACCGTGGCGCTGGAGACGCCGAGGTTGTGCCGGTCGACGATCATCTTCGAGCCGACGGGCTCGTGCGTGGCCACGTAGTCGGCGACGATCGCGCGCAGGACCGCGAAGCGGCGCTCGTCGGCGTTCATCTGTCCATTCTAGGTGCTGCCACGGCGGAGCCGGGCACACGGTGTGCCGGAACTTACTCGCCGCGAGCGACTGGCTTGCCGCGCACGGACCTGCGGCAGGATCGGTCACGTGCTCATCCGCAGGCCCGTGCTCGACGCGATCGTCGACGGCTCGGTGACCGCCTTCTTCCGGCGCTGGGACCGGCCGCGGGTGCGGGTGGGCGGCACCCAACGCACGGTCGTCGGCGTGCTGGAGTTCACGGCGGTCGAGCCGGTGGCGCTGTCCCGGCTCACCGCGGCGGACGCCCGCGCGGCGGGCTACCCGACCGTGGCGGCGCTGCGGGCGGCGCAGACCGGCGAGGGTCGGCTCTACCGGATCACGGTCCGCCCGGCGGGGCCGGATCCCCGGGTGGCGCTGCGGGAGCGGGCCGACCTCTCGCCCGACGACCGCGGCCAGGCCTACCTGAGCCTGTGAGCGGAAACGAGTGCTCGGAGCACTCGTTACCGCTCACAGGCTTCACACGGTCGCCGGCACAGTGGGCGACCGTGGCGCGGCGCTTCGGCAGGCGCTGGCTGCTCGTGGGCGCCGGCGCCGCCGCACTGGTGGGGGTGAGCGCCGTCCGCGCGCCCGCGGCACCGGTCAGCGCCGACCCGGCCGCGCTGCGGGCCCGCATCCGCGCCACCGTGCCGCCCTACGTCGGCTACGCCGAGAGCAACGGACGGCTCGGGCTGCCGCAGATCCCGCAGCTGGAGTCGACGGTCGCGCTGCTCACCGGCACCACCCGGATGCGCGCGTTCGTCGCGTCGGCCGACGCGTGGCGGGCCGACGAGCTCACGCCGACCGGCGAGCACGGCGTCTACCGCGCCGGGCCGTCGGAGTTCCTGTGGGACTTCGAGGCCAACCAGCTCACCCGCGTGCTCGGCATCGCCGCCGCCCGGCTGCCCGCGCGCCGTCCGACCTGCTGCCGCCCGACCTCGCGCGGCGGCTCCTGGCGTTGGCGGGCACCGACCCGGTCACGGCCCTGCCGTCGCGCCGGATCGCGGGCCGCGACGCCGCGGGGCTGCGGGTCACCCCCACCGACCCGCAGACGACGGTGGGCAGCGTCGACATCTGGGCCGACCCGACCACGGCGCTGCCGCTGCGGGTCGAGGTCGCGGGCCGCACCGGGCCGCCGCTGCTCACCACGGAGCTGCTCGAGGTGACCGACGGGCCGCCCGACCCGGCGCTGCTGCGTCCGCTCGCCCCGCCCGGCGCGGGCAACGTCACCGCGGAGGTCATCGACGTCGCCGGGCGCGCTCAAGGTGCTGAACGCGCCCCCGCCGCCCGCCGCGCCTCGTCGGCCGGGCCCGGGTCGCGCTGCCGGGCACGCCGCTGCCCGGCGTCGGCGTCTACGGCACGGGCCTGGCCGCGTTCGTGCTCGTGCCCACCAGCCGCGACATCGCCGAGCGCGCCGTCGACTCGGCCGCCGCCGCGGGCGGGGTCGCCGTCCCGCGTGCCGACGGGCCGCGCGGCCCGCGTCTCCACGCCCGCTGCTGTCGGTGGCCGTGCGCACCCGCGGCCGGTCCGGCTCGCTGCTGCTCGGCGCGGTCGACCCGACCGTGCTGGACCGCGCGATCGCCGAGCTGCCCGGGCGGCGGCCGACGTGACCGTGATCGAGACCGAGGGGCTGACCAAGCGCTTCCGCAGCGTCGTCGCGGTCGACGGGGTGTCGCTCTCCGTGCCGACCGGCGCGCGGTTCGGGCTGCTCGGGCCGAACGGGTCGGGCAAGACGACGCTGGTGCGGATGCTGCTCGGGCTCGTGCACCCGACCGCGGGCCGGGTCGCGCTGCTCGGCAGGCCGATGCCGCGCGACGCCGCGCACGTGCTGCCGCGGGTCGGGGCGCTGGTGGAGGGGCCCGCGGCGTGGCCGCACCTGTCGGGACGGGCGAACCTGCGGCTGCTGGACGCCGCGGGGCGAAGCGGGCGCCGCGACCGCGCCGACCGGGTCGAGGAGGCGCTCGTGCGGGTCGGCCTCGGCGGGATCGACGGCCGTCCGGTGCGGGCGTACTCGCTGGGGATGCGCCAGCGGCTCGGCATCGCCGCCGCGCTGCTGCGCAAGCCCGAGCTGCTGCTGCTGGACGAGCCCACGCAACGGCCTCGACCCCCGCGGCATCGGCGAGATGCGCGCGCTGCTGCGGCACTTCGCGGCGCAGGGCACGACGGTGGTGCTGTCCAGCCACCTGCTCAGCGAGGTCGAGGCGCTCTGCACGCGGGTGGGCGTGATGAGCGCCGGACGGCTGGTGCTCACCGAGGACCTCGACGCCCTGCGCGCCCCGACCGGGCTGGTGCAGGTGCGCACGCCCGACCCGGCGGCGGCGGTGGGCGTGCTCGACGGACGGGTCGTGCACCGCGACGGCGAGCTGCTGACGGTGCGCGCCGACGACCCGGCCGCGCTGAACGCCCGGCTGGTCGCGGCGGGCGTGGCGGTGCACGAGCTGACGGCGCAGCGGCGCAGCCTTGGAGCAGGTGGTGCTGGAGCTGACGGGCCCGAGCGCGGACCGGGTGGACCGGGTGGACCGGGTGGACCGGCCGACCGGACCAGGGCAGGCGGTACCGCCAGGCCGGGCCGACGGGGACCACCGGTGATCGGGGTCGAGCTGGCGCTGCTGCTGCGGCGCCGCCGGGTGTGGCTGTGCTGGGCGCTGCTGTGCGCGCTGCCGACGGCGATCGCGATCCTGCTCGCCGTCACCAAGATCGTGCCGCCGCCGGGGCCGGGCGCGCAGTTCCTGTCCGCGGTGCTCGCGCGACGGGCAGCTCTTCCCCGCGGCCGCGCTGGCGCTGGTGCTCCCGGTGTTCCTGCCGATCACCGTCGCGGTGGTGGCGGGCGACACGATCGCGGGCGAGGCCGCCACCGGCACCCTGCGCTACCTGCTGGTCCGGCCGGTCGGGCGGCTGCGGCTGCTCACCGCGAAGCTGGTCGCGGTGGCGGTGTTCGTGCTGCTCGCGGTGCTGTTCGTGACGGTCACGGCGTACGTCGTGGGGGTGCTGGCGTTCGGCTTCGGGCCCGACGCGAGCCTCGGCGGCACGGGCGGGATCACGTCGCTGTCGGGGGTGGTGCTCACGCCGGTGCAGCTCGCCGAGCGCACCGCGCTGACCATCGCCTACCTCGCGCTGTGCATGCTGGCGCTCGGCGCCGTCGGCCTGTTCTTCTCCACGCTGACGGACTCGCCGCTGGCCGCCGCGCTGGGGGTGCTGGCGTTCGTCGTCGCGTCGACCGTGCTGCTGCCGCTGGACGCGGCCGCGGCGATCCGGTTCTACCTGCCGACCCGGCACTGGCTGGCCTGGGTCGACCTCTACCGCGACCCGATCCTCTGGCGGTCGGTGCGCCAGGGCGCGGCGGTGCAGGCGGGGTACGTGCTCGTCGCGTTCGGCGCGGCGTGGGCGAACTTCGCGACGAAGGACGTCACGAGCTGACCGGGCACCCCCGTCCGGTCAGCGGCGCGGTGGAGAGGCCGCGCAGCACCAGCGCGACGACGGCGGGATCGCCCGGGAGCTGCCCGTGCGACACCGGGCCGCGGCCGCAGACGTCCTGCAGGGCGACGTCGACCGCGCCGTCGAGCCGGGCCGAGTCGGGCGGCGTGACGGTCTGGTCGGCGGTGGTCCAGATCGACAGCCACGGCAGCCGGCGGCCCACCCCGGCGGTCGTCCAGCTCGCGCACCTCGGCGCTGCCCGGGCGCGAGCTGGTGGCAGGCCACGGGGCAGGCGTCGGGCACGAACGCGACGGCGCTGCCCGCCACCGTCGTGCCGCGCAGCGGCGAGCCCAGCGTGACGACCCGGCGCGCCTTGGCCGCCCCGTCGTCGCGCGCGACCCACAGGCCTGCCACCACCCCGCCCGCCGAGTAGCCCGACGACGTCGACGCTCGGCGCGCCCGCGGCCAGCGCACCGTCGACGGCCCGGTTGAGGGCGTCGACCTGCGCGGACAGGTCGCCGGTCCCGTTGGCGGGCAGAGCGACCACGGTGGCGGTGCGCCCGGTCGCGCGGATGCGGTCGGCCAGCGGCTCCAGCGCGGCCTGCGCGCCGCCGTAGCCGGGCACGAGCAGCACCGGGCCGAGCACGTCCTGGGCGGGCCGGGCGTCGGCGTCGACGTCGGGCCCGCGCGCGGCCACCACCCGCACCGCCGCTAGCACCGCCGCGACGACGACGCAGGGCGGCCACCACGGCGACCAGCAGCCGACGGCGGGGGCTCACGCCGGGAGCGCCAAGTGGGGTCGCCGCAGGCGATGTCAGGTCGGCCGAGGGATCGGGGCGGGAGCCGGTGCGTCCGGGACGATGATCGCGCATCAGGCGGGTACCGAGGCCGCGACGCAGCAATCCGCTGTTCGGCGATGCAGGGCGCGGCTGGCGGGAGCCGAGCCGGGGTAGGCGGGACGAGCAGGTCGCGCACCACGGCGTCGGCGAGCAGCGCGGCCGTAGCGGCGCGGTGGCCGACGGTCGACGGACCCGGGCACGCGACCAGTCGGCGCGACGGCACCAGCGCCGGGCAGCCGACCGCGGCGGCCCGCCGGGAGACCGCAGGCCGCCAGCTGGCTCGCGCCCGGGTCGCCGGGCACGGCAGCCGCGCACGGGTCGGGCCCGGCCCACTCCAGCAGGCCGTCGGCGACCGCGCGGTCGGCGGCGCGGCGGCCGTCGGCGTCCAGCAGGTCGAGGGGCAGGCCCGACGCCAGGCGCAGCCGCAGCATCACGCGCTCGGTGTGCCGCTCGGCGTCGGTCAGCTCCTCGCGCCCGGCCGCGGGCGACTCCCCCGCGGCCAGCGCCGCGGCGTAGCGGGCCGGGTGCTTCACGTTCCACCACCGCGTGCCCGCGAGGTGCGAGTGCGCGCCGGGGCCCAGCCCCCACCAGTCGCCGTCGAGCCAGTACCCGAGGTTGTGCCGACACGCCGCCGCGTCCGACGCCGCCCAGTTCGACACCTCGTACCAGCGCAGGCCCGCGGCGGTGAGCCGGTCGTCGAGCATCTCGTAGCGGGCGGCGGCGACGTCGTCGTCGGGGGCGGGCAGCTCGCCGCGGGCCACCCGCCGGGCCAGCGCCGTGCCGTCCTCGACGATCAGCGCGTACGCCGAGACGTGGTCCACCCCGGCGGCGAGGACGGCGTCGAGCGAGGCGGCGAGGTCGGCGTCGGTCTCCCCGGGCGTGGCGTAGATCAGGTCGAGGTTGACGTGCGCCAGCCCGGCCGCGCGGGCCTCGCGGGCGGCGTCGACGGCCCGGCCGGGCGTGTGGCGGCGGTCCAGCACCCGCAGCACGTGCGGCGCCGCCGACTGCATCCCCAGCGACACCCGCGTGAACCCGGCCTCGACCAGCCCGGCGAAGAACTCGGGCGAGGTCGACTCGGGGTTGGCCTCGGTGGTGACCTCGGCCCCGTCGGCGCAGCCCGAACGTCGACGCGGATCGCGGCGAGCACCGCGCCCAGCCGCTCGGCGCCGATCAGCGACGGCGTGCCGCCCCCGACGAACACGGTGTCGACGGCCCGCGGGCCCGACCGTCTCGGCCGCCAGCGCCAGCTCCCGGCGCACCGCCTCCAGCCACCCGTCCGGCGACGCCCCCGAGCCCGCCAGCTCGGACGCCGTGTAGGTGTTGAAGTCGCAGTAGCCACACCGCGCCGCGCAGAACGGCACGTGGACGTAGACGCCGAAGGGGGGCGCGGGCACCCGTCCACGGTAACCGCACCCGGGCGCCACGAACGGATGCCGTTGATGACGTCCACTGCGGTCTCGTGGCGCAGCTTCTGGGCCTGCGACACGAGCGCCGCGAGCTCGGCGCGCTCCGCGGTCTCGCGCTGCAACAGGTATCGCGCGCGGTCGTCGGGATCCATGTGGGCCGCCGGCTCGGCCTCCTCCGGCGAGAGCGTGGCGGCGTCCGCAGGTGCCGCCGCCGCTCCCGGCTCCAGGGATGAGGCGGCCACGACCCCGGCCGCCGCTCCGCCCGCGATCAGCACCGAGCCGAGGGCGAGCCGGGCCAGCCTCCGTGCCATGCGCGTCGTCACGGTCGGGAACACGGGCTGGGCGCCGGTCGGGTTCAGTCGGCGCTGCGCTCCATCACCCGGATGCCGACGACCAGCCCGACGGCCGCCGTCGCCGCCGCGGACAGCGCCCCGGCGAGCACCGCGCCCGGCGCGAACTGCCCGGCGAACAGCGCCCGCTCGGCCGCGACCACGTGCGCCAGCGGGTTGAACTCGGCGGCCACCGCATCCACGCGGGCCCGGTCTCCGCGGGTGCGGACGGCTGCCATGTCGACCGCGTCAGGACGGCCAGCGGCCACTTCCTGTCCGCAATGTCGATGTGAGTCCGCTCCCAGCATGCGGACGCCGTTGGCCCACAGACCGGACAGATGGCACCCTGGTGCTCGTGACCGCGCTGCTGCCCGCCCTCCTGCTGGTGGCGCGCCGTCATGTCGACCTGCACCGGGTGAGCAGCGCGCTCTGTCGCTGAGCCGTCCCCGGCCCGCACGTCCCCCATCCCGCGAGAGGCGCGTCTTGTGACCACCCCTGCTGTCAAACGCAAGCGCGGCGAAGGCCAGTGGAAGCTGGGCTACCGCGAGCCGCTCAACCCGAACGAGCGCACCAAGAAGGACGACGACGGGCTCAACGTCCGCGCGCGCATCGAGAACGTCTACGCCAAGCGCGGGCTTCGACTCGATCGATCCCGGCCGACCTGCGCGGGCGGATGCGCTGGTGGGGGCTCTACACCCAGCGCAAGCCCGGCATCGACGGCGGCCGCACCGCGGTGCTGGAGCCCGAGGAGCTCGACGACCGCTACTTCATGCTCCGCGTGCGGATCGACGGCGGGGCGCTCGACCACGGCCCAGCTGCGCACCCTCGGTGAGATCAGCCAGACCTACGCCCGCGACACCGCCGACGTCACCGACCGGCAGAACATCCAGTACCACTGGATCGACATCGTCGACATGCCCGCGATCTGGCAGCGCCTCGGAGGCGAGGGCATGCGCACCACCGAGGCCTGCGGCGACACCCCGCGCGTCATCCTCGGCTCGCCGGTCGCCGGGATCGCCGTCGACGAGGAGATCGACCCGACGCCCGGCCATCGACGAGATCCGTCGAGCGCTGCGTCGGCAACCCCGAGTTCTCCAACCTGCCGCGCAAGTTCAAGACCGCGATCTCGTGGCAGCAGGACGTCGCGCACGAGGTCAACGACGTCTCGTTCGTCGGGGTCGTGCACCCCGAGCACGGGCCGGGCTTCGACGTGTGGGTCGGCGGCGGCCTCTCGACCAACCCGAAGATCGCCCAGCGGCTCGGCGCCTGGGTGCCGCTCGACGACGTGCCCGACGTCTGGGCCGGGATCATCGCCGATCTTCCGCGACTACGGCTACCGGCGGCTGCGCCACCGCGCGCGGATCAAGTTCCTCGTGGCCGACTGGGGTGCCGCGGAGTTCCGCCGGGTGCTGGAGGAGGAGTACCTCGGGCGGACGCTGGCCGACGGCCCCGCGCCCGCGATCCCCGCGATCCCGATCGACCACATCGGCGTCCACAAGCAGCACGACGGCCGCAACTACGTCGGCGTGGCGCCCGCCGTCCGGGCGGGTCTCGGGCACCACGCTGGTGGCGCTGGCCGACGCCGCCGAGCGCGCCGGGTCGGGCCGGGTGCGGCTCACCCCGCAGCAGAAGATCGTCGTGCTGGACGTGCCGGACGCCGCGGTCGACCGGCTCACCCGCGAGCTCGCCGACCTCGGGCTGCAGGCCGAGCCGTCGCCGTGGCGGCGCGCCACGATGGCCTGCACCGGCATCGAGTTCTGCAAGCTCGCGATCGTCGAGACGAAGGAGCGGGCGATCCGGCTGGTCGACGACCTGGAGAAGCGCCTCGCCGACGTCTATCCGGGCGCCCCGATCTCGATCCACCTCAACGGCTGCCCGAACGCCTGCGCCCGCACCCAGGTCGCCGACATCGGGCTCAAGGGCATGATCGTCACCGACGCGAGGGCAACCAGGTCGAGGGCTTCCAGGTGCACCTGGGCGGCGGGCTCGGCCTCGACGCCGGGTTCGGGCGCAAGCTGCGCGGGCTCAAGGTCACCAGCGCCGAGCTGGGCGAATACGTCGAGCGCGTCGTGCGGCGCTTCGTCGAGCAGCGCACCGAGGACGAGCGCTTCGCGCAGTGGGTCGCCCGCGCCGACGAGAACGACCTCAAATGACTCGTGAGTGGATAGCACTGTTCCGACCACTATTTCCGCTCACGACCCGGGGGCGGGAATGAGCGAGCGGGCCGTGCCCTTCTACTGCCCGTACTGCGGCGACGAGGACCTCCGCCCTCCGAGGTGGCCCACGGCGCCTGGTACTGCGCGGCCTGTCTGCGCACGTTCAGCCTGAAGATGATCGGGATCGGGGTGCCGTCATGAGCGTGGCGACCGAGGTGGACCTGCGCGCCCTCGCCGAGCGCGGCGCCGCCGAGCTGGGGCCGGACGCGAGTGCCGCAGAGGTGCTCGCGTGGGCCGCCGAGACGTTCGGCGACCGGATGATCGTGGCGTCCAACATGCAGGACGCGGTGCTGGTCGACCTGGCCGCCAAGGCGCTGCCCGGCGTCGAGGTGCTGTTCCTGGAGACCGGCTACCACTTCGCCGAGACGATCGGCACCCGCGACGCCGTCGAGCAGGTCTACGACGTCCGGATCGTCAACGCCCGCGCCCGCCGCTCGGTGGCCGAGCAGGACGCCGAGTTCGGCAAGGACCTGTTCGCCCGCGACCCCAACCTCTGCTGCGCGATGCGCAAGGTCGAGCCGCTGCACGCACACCCTGGCCGGCTACGACGCCTGGGTCACCGGCGTGCGCCGCGTCGAGGCCCCCACCCGGGCAGACACGCCTTTGGTCACCTACGACGAGAAGTTCGGGCTGGTGAAGATCAACCCGATCGCCGCGTGGAGCGACGACGACATGGACGCCTACATCGCCCGAGCACGGGATCCTGGTCAACCCGCTGGTCGCCGCGGGCTACCCGTCGATCGGCTGCGCGCCGTGCACGGCCAAGCCGCTGCCCGGCGCCGACCCGCGCTCCGGCCGCTGGGCGGGCACCGGGAAGATCGAGTGCGGGCTGCACGTCCAATGACCGCACCCGCACTCGACGCACTCGACGCCCTCGAGTCCGAGGCCATCCACATCTTCCGCGAGGTCGCGGGCGAGCTCGAACGCCCGGTGATCCTGTTCTCCGGCGGCAAGGACTCCACGCTGCTCGTGCACCTGGCGGCCAAGGCGTTCGCGCCCGCGCCGGTGCCGTTCCCGCTGCTGCACGTCGACACCGGGCACAACTACCCCGAGGTCATCGCGTTCCGCGACGAGCTGGTGGCGCGCCTGGGCCTGCGGCTGCACGTCGCGCACGTCCAGGACTGGATCGACGACGGCAGGCTCGTCGAACGCCCCGACGGCACCCGCAACCCGCTGCAGACCCAGCCGCTGCTCGACGCGATCGCCGAGCACCGCTTCGACGCGGTCTTCGGCGGCGGCCGTCGCGACGAGGAGCGCGCCCGGGCCAAGGAGCGGATCATCTCCCTGCGCGACGCGTTCGGCCGCTGGGACCCGCGCAGCCAGCGCCCCGAGCTGTGGAACCTCTACAACGGCCGCCACGCCCCCGGCGAGCACGTGCGCGTGTTCCCGATCTCCAACTGGACCGAGCTGGACGTCTGGCGCTACATCCAGCGGGAGGACATCGAGCTGCCGTCGATCTACTACGCGCACGAGCGCGAGGTGTTCCGCCGCGACGGCATGTGGCTGGCCGAAGGACCGTGGGGCGGTCCGCGCGGCGCGGAGGCGCTGGAGCACAAGACGGTGCGCTACCGCACCGTCGGCGACGGCTCGTGCACCGGCGCCGTCGAGTCCACGGCCGCCACGGTCGACGAGATCATCGCCGAGGTCATGGCCTCGCGGCTCACCGAGCGCGGCGCGACCCGCGCCGACGACCGCCTGTCGGAGGCCGCCATGGAGGACCGCAAGCGCGAGGGGTACTTCTAGTGGACAAGGATCTGCTCCGGTTCGCGACGGCGGGCTCCGTGGACGACGGCAAGTCCACATTGGTCGGTCGGCTGCTCTACGACACCAAGTCGGTGCTCGCCGACCAGATCGAGGCCGTGCAGCGCGCGTCGGTGGACAAGGGGCTCGCGACGCCCGACCTGTCGCTGCTGGTCGACGGCCTGCGCGCCGAGCGCGAGCAGGGCATCACGATCGACGTCGCGTACCGCTACTTCGCCACGCCACGGCGCGAGTTCGTGCTCGCCGACACCCCCGGCCACGTGCAGTACACCCGCAACACCGTCACCGGCGCGTCCACGGCGGAGCTGGCCGTGCTGCTGGTCGACGCCCGCAGCGGCGTGGTCGAGCAGACCCGCCGCCACGCCGCCGTGCTCGCGCTCCTGCGCGTGCCCCGCATCGTGCTGGCCATCAACAAGATCGACCTGGTCGACTACGACGAGGGCGTGCTCGCCGCGATCGCCAAGGACTTCGCCGGGCTGGCCCGCTCGCTGGGCTTCGCCGACGACGCGGTCGTGACCATCCCGGTGTCGGCGCTGCTCGGCGACAACGTCGTCGACCGCTCCCCGCACACCCCCTGGTACGACGGCCCGACGCTGCTGCACCACCTGGAGTCCGTGCCGGTCAACGGGCCCGAGGTCAGCGCGCCGTTCCGGATGCCGGTGCAGTACGTCATCCGCCACCACGCCACCGACTACCGCGGCTACGCGGGTCAGGTCGCGGCGGGCACCGTCGCGCCCGGCGACCCGGTCGTGGTGCTGCCCGGCGGGGCCGAGACCACGGTCACCGCGGTCGACACCGCCGACGGCCCCCTGCACGCCGCGGGCGCGGGCCGCAGCGTCACGCTCCGGCTGGCCGACGACATCGACCTCTCCCGCGGCGACGTCCTGACCGCGGCCGCCGCGGCACCCACCGTCACGTCCGAACTGGACGCCACGCTGTGCTGGCTGTCGGAAAAGCCGCTGCGCCCCGGCGCGCGGCTGCTGCTCAAGCACGGCACCCGCACCACCCAGGTGATCGTCGGCGCGCTGGGCGAGCGGCTGGACACCGACACCGTCACCTGGGTCGACGCCCCCGGCCAGCTCGTGATCAACGACATCGCCCGGGTGGCGCTGCGCACCGCCGACCCGCTCCCGGTCGACGACTACGCCGCGATCCGCGCCACCGGCAGCTTCCTGCTGATCGACCCGCCCACCGGCAACACCCTGGCCGCGGGCCTGATCGGCGGCCCGCTCACCCTCGGCAGCTGACGGTCGATCCGACCCGTTTCGTGCGATTCTGATCACGGGCGCGGCGACGGGGGGCAGGGTGTGGCGCGCGGATGATCCGACGTTCGTCGGTCGCGACGCGCCGCTGGCCGCGCTCCGGACCTGCGCCGAGGACGCGGCGGCCGGTCGGGCCCGGCTCGTGTGGATCGAGGGCGCGGCGGGCGCGGGGAAGACGGCGCTGCTCGACCGGGCACTGGAGACGCTGCCCACCGCGTTCACCGTCCTGCGCGCCGAGGCCGACGAGCTCGGCCCGGACATGCCGTTCGGCCTGGTCGCCCAGCTGGGCGACCTCGACGCGACCGCCTCGTTCGCGGCGGGACTCGAGCTCGTGGACCGGTGGGCGACGGCGCAGGACGACCGGCCGGTCGCCGTCGTCGTCGAGGACCTCCATTGGGCCGACCCGCCGTCGCGCGAAGCGCTGCTGACGGCCGTCCGCAGGCTGAGCCGCGACCGGGTGCTCGTCATCGTGACGAGCAGGCCCGGCGCCGACGGCGACGGCTGGGAACGCCTGCGGCTGGACCCCCGCCGATGCACGCGCCTCGAGGTCGGGGCGCTGACCGTCGACGAGGTCGCCGCGCTGGCCTTGGGCTGCGGGGTGGCGCTGCCACGACGCGCCGCCGAGCGGCTGCACCGGCACACGGACGGGCACGCGCTCTACGTCCGCACCCTGCTCGCCGAGCTGGAACCCGCCCGGCTGGTCGGCGGCGACGGCGACCTCCCGGCCCCGCGCTCACTGGCCACCACCCTCGTCGCCCGGCACGCCGCCGTGCCGCCGCCCGCCCGGGAGCTGGCGATGGCGCTCGCCGTGGTCGGCCGGGCCGCGCCGCTCTCGCTGGTCGGCGCCGTCGCCGTCGTTCCCGACCCGACAGCGGCGCTGGAGAGCCTCCTGGACGCGGGCCTCGTGACCTGGCGGCCGGGGCCCGACGCCGAGCTGCGCTTCCCCCATCCGCTGCATCGGGCCGCGGTCCTCGACGACCTGTCCCCGACCCGGCGGCGGGAGCTGCACCGGGCCGCGGCCGGGCGGCTCGGTGGCGGGGAGGCGCTCGCCCACCGGGTGGCCGCGACGGACGGGTTCGACGCAGACCTGGCGACCGAGCTCGCCGCCGAGTCGCAACGCGGCGGAGGGGAGCGTGCGGCGCGGTACCTGCTGTGGGCGTCGACCGTCGAGCCGGTCCGCGAACGCGCGGAACGGTTCCTGCTCGACGGGGTGCGCGGGCTCATCGACGACGGCAGGCTCGCACGGGCCGCCGAGCTGCGCGAACGCGTGGAGGCGTGCGCGGGGTCGCCGCGCCGCGAGCTGGTGCGGGGCATGCTGGACCGCGAGGCGGGCCGGGCCGACGCCGCCGAGCACGCGCTGCGGCGCTGCCACGGGCGCACCTGCAGCTGGCGCACCTGCTCGTCGGCGCGGGCGGCTGGGACGAGGCCCTCGTGCACGCGCGGGTCGCGCTCTCGCTGGTGTCCGACGAACGCCGCGTGTGGATGGAGGCCCAGACGCACGCGGTGCTGGGCAGGCTGCACGCGTGCCGCGGCGAGTGGACGCAGGCGCAGGAGCACGTCGAGGCCGCCGGGTCGGCCGCCGCGGCGCTCGGCACCGCCGAGGCCGTGTTCACGGCCTGCATCGCCCGGGCCACGCTGGCCCAGGCCCGGGCCGATCCCCGCGGTGTGCTCGGCGCGTTCGCCCCGATCTTCGGCGGCGGGCCGCGGCCGCTGCCGATGGCCACCTCGCTCGGCTGGTGGCCATCGCTCATCGCCGCGACCGTCGACGTGGGCGACGCGACGGCCGCGCGGGCCCAGCTCGACCGGCTGCGGGCCGCTGCACAGGAGCGCGGGCTGGACCTGCGGGCGCAGCTCGCGGGCCTCGACGCGCAGCTGGCGCTCCACGGCGGCGACACCGCCGCCGCGGTCGACGGGTTCGCCCGAGCCGTCGCGCTGGCCGGCCCGGACGTCCAGGTCCTCGACCGCGCCGACCTGCACCTGCGCCTCGGCCGCCTGCTCGTCGGCCTCGGCAGGCGCCGGGACGGCACCGCCGCGCTGCAGCGCGCGCGTGCGCTGCTCGCGGGCGCCGCCCCCTTCGTCGACCGGGTGGACGCCGAGCTCGCCGCCGCGGGCCTGCGCCCGCCGCGGCACGCGCCGCGCTCCCCGCTGGGGCTCACCGACCGCGAACGCGACGTCGTGGCCCTCGTCGCCCGCGGGATGAGCAACCGGGAGGCGGCGGCGGAGCTGTACGTCAGCGCCAAGGCCGTCGAGTACCACCTCGGCAACGTCTACGCCAAGCTCGGCATCCGGTCGCGGCGCGAGCTGCGGGACCGCCTGCGCGACCCCCAGGACGTCGGCTTCCCCAGGAACTAGGGATTCTCCCCAGGGTTTCGCGGCCCCGTCGGGCGCAGGCTTGGCGCATGGAGCTCCACCTCACCGTCACCGAGAACGCGGGCAGGCTCACCGGCACCGCGCGCAAGCCGGACGCCGACGCGACGCTCGCCTTCTCCGGCGCCCTGGAGCTCCTTGCCTGCATCGAGCGCCTGTGCCTGGACCGGCCCGACGCGCCGACGACCGCATCCACCTCGACAGACCGGGACCACTGACATGTCACCGCTGGCCATCCTCGCCCTGCTCGCCCTCGTCGGATACGCCATCTACCAGCAGACCCAGCGCCACGAGATCACCGGCGCGGGCCGGTTCAAGCTGGCCATCATCTACGCCGCCGTCGGACTGGTGATCGGCGGCTTCTCCCGGCCCGACACGCCCGCCGAATGGGGCCTGCTGGCCGCGAGCCTCGCTCTGAGCGTCGTGGTCGGCCTCGCCCGCGGGCGCCTGACCCGGATGTGGGTGGAGGACCGCCCCGACGGACGCCACGTCGTCGCGCAGGGCACGGCGGTGACCATCGGCCTGTTCCTCGCCTTGGTCGCGGCCAAGTTCGCGCTCGGCACCTGGGCCTACTTCGCCCACGTCAGCGACGACGGCGGCTTCGGCGAGGTGATGTTCATGATCGCCGTCATGGTGGCGTTCCAGGCCGAGCTGGTCTGGCGCCGCGCCCGCGCGATGGGCGCCCGCGTCACCGCCGCGACCGCGCACTGAGCGGCGCGAACCAGCGCGCAGACCGGCCCCGGAGGCCGGTCTTTCCGTGTGGCCGGGGTTTCCGCGGTGTCGGACGGGGCATCCCCTCCCGGTCACCAATGGAGGTGTGCATGCGTTCCCTGAACGGCGCGCCGGTCGACCCGGACGTGGCCGGGTGCTGCGTCGGCCTGATCGGCGTCGGCGAGACCTACGCGCCCTGCGCCACCGCCCCCACCACCAGCGGCACGCTCACGTTCCTGGACACGGCCGAGGTGCTGTGGGCGTTCGCCTGCGACCGGCACGCGGGCATCCTCGGGGCGCCGCGTGAACTGACCGACGACGACATCACGGAGCTCGATCGCAGGCTCCGGGAAGGACGCTAGTGCGTGCGCCACCATCCCGCGTCCGCGGAACCGGTTCGCGTCACGGCGTCCGATGACACTGCGGGCCGCACATCGCGCACTCGTGCGGCTGCTCGGCGCTGCCGGGGATGAAGCAGCAGCGCCACGAGGCGTGCAGCTCGTCGACGCCGAGGCACTCCGCGCCCAGCGAGCACTCCCGGGCCCCGTTCTCGTGCTCGGTCTGCAAGCCGCGGCAGATCCGCCACCCCGCAGGAACCCGGCTCGCGATGATCGAAAACATGCTGTGGACCCCTCACCACCCGTGATGCGTTCATCTCTTTAACGAGCGGGAGGGGCAATCCGCCATAGCATGAGCCGAACACGCCGCGCTTTCACCCCAACGGACGAGGTATGCGAAACGTTCCGTGATCACGCTCGCCCGATCGCCCCGGTCCGCTCACCGCGAACATCCCGTCGCGGCGTAACCCGCCGACCTACCGTCAGGGTATGGAGATCATGTCGCTCGGGCCCCGGCTGCACCTGATCCGACCGGTGTTCGGACAGGCCTACCTGTGGCGGGACGACGACGGCGTCACGCTCGTCGACACCGGGATCCCGGGCAGCGAGGCCGCCTTCGCCGCCGCGTTCGGCGAGCTGGGCCTCCGGCGGGCCGACCTGCGCCGCATCGTGATCACCCACGGGCACGAGGACCACATGGGCTCCGCGGCGCCGCTGCGGGCGTGGGGCGGGGACGGCGGCGTCGCGGTGTACGCCCACCGCGCGGACGCCCCGATCGTGCGCGGGCTGCGCCGCCGCCCCGAGCCCGTGCTCACCCCGGCCGAGCAGCCGATCTACGCCCAGGTCACCGCGGACATGCCCGCCGTGCCGCCGTGCCCGGTCGACGTCGAGCTGGGCGACGGCGACACCGTCGACTTCGGCGGCGGCGCGCGCGTCGTCGCCACCCCGGGCCACACCGACGGCAGCATCGCACTCG
This sequence comes from uncultured Actinomycetota bacterium, assembly GCA_963837575.1. Lineage (GTDB taxonomy): Bacteria > Actinomycetota > Actinomycetes > Mycobacteriales > Pseudonocardiaceae > Pseudonocardia. The sequence goes on along the minus strand of CAWIOI010000015.1, from coordinate 104,718 downwards.
TGCTCGCCCGCCACGGGGTGCTGTTCACGGGCGACCTGGTCGCCAACGGCCCGCCCGGCCTCATGCTCGGGCCGTTCAACACCCACCGCGACCTGGCCCGCGTCTCGTTCGCCGCGCTCGCCCAGATCCCGGCCGCGACCGTCTGCTTCGGGCACGGCGACCCGCTCTCCGGCCCGGACGGCGCCGCGGCCTGGCAACGGCTGGGCGAGCGCTGCGCGGCGGGCCCGGACGCGGTGCCCGACCCGCTGGCCTGATCCGCGCGTCTGTGCCGTTCGGCAGATGTACCCCGCCGCGGGGCGTCGCTACGGTCGTGGTCCACCCCCGGAAGGAGGCGTCCGTGAGCGCCAAGGACCTCATCATCGACGGCGTCGCGGCCTGGAACCGCCGCGACCGCGCGGCCTACCTCGCCCTCTTCGCCGAAGACTGCACCCTGACCAGCCCCGACGGCGGCGGCAAGGGACACGAGGCGGTCGGCGCCTTCTTCGACTCCACGCTGCGCGGGTTCCCGGACAACCAGGTGCGCGTCGACGCGCTGACCGAGGAGGGCGAGCTGCTCGCGGAGGAAGGTGTGGTCACCGGCACCAACACCGGCCCGCTCCCGATGCCCGACGGCACCGACGGCCCGACCACGGGCGCGGCGATGGAGCTGCCCTACGCGGCGATGCACGTCGTCCGCGACGGCCGGATCATGCGCAGCCGCTACTACTGGGACCCGATGGCGATGCTGGGCCAGCTCGGTCTGTTGCCCCCGTCGTGACCCGCGCGCCGGCATGATCGGCGGCATGCTCCGCTTCCCGGACGGGTTCCTGTGGGGCGCCGCCACCGCCGCTTACCAGATCGAGGGCGCCGTGGCCGCGGACGGGCGCACGCCCTCGATCTGGGACACCTTCGTCCACACCCCGGGCCGGGTCGACGGCGGCGACACCGGCGATGTCGCGGTGGATCACTACCGCCGCTTCCGCGAGGACGTCGCCCTCATGGCCGACCTCGGCCTCACCGCCTACCGGTTCTCGGTGGCGTGGCCGCGGATCACGCCGCACGTCACCGCCGACGCGTCGGGCCCGGTCAACGCCGCGGGAATCGCCTTCTACTCCGCGCTGGTCGACGCGCTGCTCGCGGCGGGCGTCGCCCCGTCGGTCACGCTGTACCACTGGGACCTGCCGCAGGCCCTCGAAGACGCGGGCGGCTGGGCCAACCGGGCCACGGCCGAGCGGTTCGGCGAGTACGCGGCCGTCGTGGCGGAAGCGCTCGGCGACCGGGTCGACCGCTTCCTCACGCTGAACGAGCCGTTCTGCTCGGCCTACCTGGGCTACGCCAGCGGCGTGCACGCGCCCGGCCGCACCGACGACGTCGCCGCGCTCACCGCCGTGCACCACCTCAACCTGGCGCACGGGCGCGCGGTCGCGGCGATCCGGACGGCCGCGCCCGCGGCGCAGGTGGGCCTCGCGCTCAACTTGGCGTGGGTGCGCCCGGAGACCGGCTCCGCGCGCGACGCCGACGCCGCCCGCCGCGTCGACGGGCTGCAGAACCGGGTGTTCCTCGACCCGATCCTCGACGGCCACTACCCCGCCGACGTGCTGGCCGACACCGCCGCCGTCACCGACTGGTCGTTCGTGCGGCCCGACGACCTCGCCGCGATCGCGGCCCCGATCGACACGCTGGGCGTCAACTACTACACGCCCACGCACGTGCGGCACTGGACGCGCGAGCGGCCCCGGGAGAGCGCCGACGGCCACGGCGACACCGGCGCCCGGCCGTGGGTCGCGTGCGACGACGTCGAGTTCCCGATCCAGCGCGGCGTCCCGCGCACCGCGATGGGCTGGCCGGTGGATCCGCGCGGGCTCACCGCGCTGCTCGTGCAGCTGGCCACGCGGCGTCCCGATCTGGAGCTGATGGTCACCGAGAACGGGGCCGCGTTCCCCGACGCGGTGGGCGCTGACGGGCGCGTCGCCGACCCCGAGCGCACCGCCTACCTGCGCGAACACCTCGCCGCCACCCACGCCGCGATCACCGCGGGCGCCCGGGTGAGCGCGTACTTCGTGTGGTCGCTGATGGACAACTTCGAGTGGTCGTTCGGCTACGCGAAGCGGTTCGGCATCGTCGCCGTCGACTACGCCACCCAGGCCCGCACCCCGAAGGACAGCGCGCGGTTCTACGCGGCGGTCGCCCGCGCCAACGCCCTCTGAGCGTCCTCCCGCTACCGCGGGCGCCAGCGCAGCGTGCCGTTCGGCTCGATCCAGCAGACGAGCTGCGTCCCGTCGGCGGCGGTGTCGGTGGCCCCCATGAGCGGCCCGCACGGCGCCCCGGCCGCGACCCCCGACGGGGGTCGGGCACCCGATGATGCCTGCGGCGCGGCACCCCGGGACAGCAGCGCCAGCACCAGCCCGAGGACGGCGATCAGGACGAGCGCGCCCCCGGCGACCCACCGCACCCGCGCCCGCATGCGCCGAGCGTAAGGCGCGCGGTTAGCGCGGGCCGAGGGCCGTCCGGCCTCCTGCTGATCGGCCCGTCGCTGGTGTTCATGGCCCTCCTGTTCGGCTGGCCGATGGTGCAGGGCGTGCTGCAGGCGTTCCACTCCGACCAGGGCTTCACGACGGAGTTCGTCGCGCGCATGGTGAGCGACGCGAACTTCTGGCCCGCCGTGCGCAACACCCTGCTGCTCATCGTCGTGCTCATCCCCGTGCAGTTCGCGTTCGCCATCGCCATGGCGCTGCTGCTGCGGGCCAAGCCGCGGCTGGCGAACGTCTACTTCTTCATCTGGGCCATCCCGCTCGCGGTCAGCGACCTCGCGGCGGGCCTGGTGTGGCTCGCCGTGCTCACCGACCGGGGCTACCTCAACTCGCTGCTCGTCGACATCGGCCTGCCGCCGGTGGCGTGGCTGGCCTTCGACAACCCGACCTCGCTCTTCGTCGCGGTGCTCGTCGCCGAGCTGTGGCGGGCCACGTCGCTGGTCCTCGTGATCGTGGTGGCCGGGCTGCAGGGCATCCCCCGCGACTACGAGGAGGCCGCCGCGGTGTTCGGCGCGAGCCCGTGGCGGCGGCTGTGGACCGTGATCCTGCCGTTGCTGCGGCCGAGTTTGCAGGTGGCGCTGATCCTGCGCACGATCCTGGCCTTCCAGACCTTCGCCGTGGCCAGGGCGCTCACCGGGGAGAACTTCCCGCTGCTCGTCGGCGAGACCTACCGCTGGTACGCCACGCTGCAGAACCCGAACGTCGCCGCCGCCTACGCCATCGTGGTGCTGGCCGCGTCCATGCTGACCTCGATCATCTACCTGCGCACGCTGCGCACCGACGAGGGCGTCCGATGACGGCCCCGGACCGCGCCCCGCTGCGCCGCCACCGCCGCAACCGCGTGTGGCTGCAGGTCGCCTGCCTCGCGGTCACCGCGTTCATGGCCGTGCCGCTCTACCTGATCACGCTGGCCGCGGTGTCGACGCGGGCGTCGCTCAACGCGTTCCCGCTGTCGCTGCTGCCGACGAACCTCTCGTTCGACACCCTGGGCGCCTTCCTGTCCTCGACCGGGGTGGTGCCGTCGTTCGGCAACTCGCTGATCGTCGGCTTCTGGACGCTCGTGCTGTCGCTGCTGATCGGCGTGCCCGCGGCGTACGGCCTGGCCCGCACCCGGTTCGCGGGCGAGGAGCCCTACCAGCTGTTCCTGCTGTTCACCCGGGCGCTCCCGATCGTCGTGCTGTCGGTGCCGCTGGCGCAGCTGTTCCTGACGACGGGCCTCTACGACACCACCTACGCCGTGATCCTGCTGCACACCGCGCTGTCGCTCCCGACGACGATCCTCATCTGCGCCAGCGTGTTCCTCGCCGTGCCGGTGGACGTCGAGGAGGCCGCCCGCGTGTTCGGCTGCACGCCCGCGCAGGCGTTCCGGCAGGTGGTGGCGCCGATGGCGCTGCCGGGCATCGCCGCAGCGGCGATCTTCACGTTCGTGCAGAGCTGGAACGAGGTGCTCGGCGCCTCGATCCTCACGTTGAACCGGCGCACCCTGCCCGCGCAGGTGCTGTCCTCGCTGGGCGACTCGCCGCTGGCCTACCGCTTCGCGGGCGGTTTCGCGCTCGTGCTCCCCGCGCTGCTCTTCATCGCGCTGATGCGCCGCTATCTCACCAACATGTGGGGGTCGACCATCCGATGAGCGACGTCGTCATCCAGAACCTCGGCAAGACCTACCCCGGCAACACCGAACGGGCCACCGACGACGTCTCCCTGGAGATCGCCGACGGCGAGTTCATGGTGCTGCTCGGCCCGTCGGGCTGCGGCAAGACCACGCTGCTGCGCATGATCGCCGGGCTGGAGCTGCCCGACGACGGGTCGATCGCCATCGGTGGCCGCGACGTCACCTACCTGCCCGCGCACCGCCGCGGCCTGTCGATGGTGTTCCAGTCCTACGCCGTGTTCCCGCACCGCTCCGTGCGCGACAACATCGCCTTCGGCCTGGTCATGGCGAAGAAGGACCGCGCCGAGACCGCCCGCAAGGTGGAGTGGGCGGCCGACCTCCTGCAGCTCGGCCGCTACCTCGACCGCAAGCCCGCGCAGCTGTCCGGCGGGCAGCGCCAGCGCGTCGCCGTGGCCAGGGCGATCGTCATGGACGCCGACGTGCTGCTCATGGACGAGCCGCTGTCCAACCTGGACGCCCTGTTGCGCCTGGAGTTCCGCACCGAACTCAAGAAGATCGTGCAGGACCTCGGCACCACCACGATCTACGTGACCCACGACCAGGGCGAGGCGCTCTCGCTCGGCGACCGGGTGGCCGTGCTGCGGGCGGGGCGGATCGTGCAGCTCGGCGACCCCATCGCGGTGTACGACAACCCGGCCGACCGGTTCGTCGGCGGGTTCCTGGGCTCACCGCCGATGAACTTCCTCGCCGCCAAGGTCGACCCGGGCGGCGACCGCCTGCACGTCGCCGACGCCGTGCTCCCCGCGCCCCGCACCGCGGCGAACCACGGCGGGCAGGACGTGCTGGTCGGCGTGCGCCCGGAGAACGTCGAGGTCAGCACGGAGCACGGCGACCTGACCGCGAACGTCGAGGTGCTGGAGCCCACCGGCTCGGCCGTGCTGCTGACGGTCGAGATCGGCGACGAGACGCTCAAGGTCGCCGCCCCGGCCACGTTCCGGGCCCGCCCCGGCGACGTCGTGCACCTCACGTTCCCACCCGAGGCCATGCGGCTCTACGACGCGGAGACGCACGCCTTGTGGGCGTAGAGGCGCAGGTTGCGAATGTCGTAGGTGAACAGCTCGTCGACGACGAGGTGCTCCGCGACGGCCGCGCGCAGCGACTCCGCGTCGAACATCGTGTGGTGGGCGTTCCAGATCCACAGCGGCACGCCGCGCTCGTCGTAGCCCTTGTGCGCCAGGCGGTCGGAGTGTCCGCCGAGGATCCAGTAGTTCGCCTCGGCGGTGTCGATCTCGCCGCGCACCCACTGCGTCGCCACGAACTTGGCGTCGGGCACGCCGATGTCCACCCGCGCGCCCGGCCGCAGCACCCGCGTCCACTCGCGCAGGGTGTCGGAGACCAGCTCGTAGCTCTGGTGCTCCAGCACGTGGTTGGCGCGCAGCGCGTCGATCGAGCCGGTCGCGAACGGGAGCCGGTCCACCGCGCAGCGGACGGCGATGCCCGGCAACGGGAGCACGTCGACGTGCAGGTCGTAGTCGGGATGCGGCTTCTCCCCGGCGCCGATCTCCAGCCTCATGCGGTCGGCGGGACGATTTTCTTGACGACCTTGGCCGGGCGGCCCGCGACCACCGTGTAGGGTCCGACGTCCTCGCGCACCAGCGATCCGCCTGCCACGACGGCGTGCTCGCCGATCGTGACCGGGCCCAGGACGAGCGTGTGGCTGGCCAGCCACACGCCGTCGCCGATCACCACGTCCCGGCCGGAGCGCGGGAACGCCATCTGGCGCTCCAAGCCGAACTTGTCGATGTCGTGGGTGCCGGTCAGCACGGCGACGTCGTGACCGAAGAACACGTACTCGCCCAGGGTGATCTCGCCGCCGGACACGTTGAAAAGCGCGTTGTTGACCACGGCCGTGTCCGGGATGTGCAGCCGGGACGGATCGCCGTGCATCCGGTAGCGGTAGAGCGCGTCGAGCTTCTGCTCCTCGATCTGGCGGGAGACCTCGGCCGCCACGCGTTCGTCGACCAGCTTGTCCAAGGGCGTGCGCAGGCGGGTGATCAGGGCGTCGAGCAGTCGCATTCGGTCCTCACGGCGTCGCTGTCGAAGCCCGCATCGTGCCACGGCAGGCCGCGGCGCACCGGGCGCACGGGCCTGCGATCACATCCCGGACATGCCCGCCGGGTGATCTGGGTACGTCTCGACCATGACCGTGTCCGTGACCGCACCGACGCCCATGCCGACCGGGCTCGTGCGCGTCGACCCGGCCGAGGCGGGTCTGAGCAGGCGCAGACGGGGTCGCGGCTGGAGCTTCCTCGACGCGACCGGCGCCCCGATCACCGACCCGGAGCTGATCGCGCGGATCAAGGCGCTGGCCATCCCGCCCGCGTGGCAGGACGTCTGGATCTCCCCCGACCCGCACGGGCACATCCAGGCGATCGGCACGGACGCCGCGGGGCGGCGCCAATACCGCTACCACGACGACTGGCGCACGGCCCGCGACCGCGAGAAGCACGACCGGGTGCTCACGCTCGGCCGTCGACTCGTGCAGGTGCGCACGGAGGTGGTCACCCGCCTCGCCGAGCCGGGCCTCGGCCGTGATCGGGTGCTGGCGGGCGGGGTGCGGATGCTCGACCTCGGCGTGTTCCGGGCGGGCGGCGAGGAGTACGCGCCCGGCGACGACGACGAGGACGGCACGTTCGGGCTCGCGACCTTGCGCCGGGAGCACGTGCAGCTCAAGCGGGGCACGGTGCTGTTCTCCTACCCCGCGAAGGGCGGTGTGCCGCGCGCGCTCGCGCTGAAGGACCCGCTGCTGCACAAGATGGTCAACGCGCTGCTGCGCCGCCGCGGCGGCGGGGAGGATCTGCTGGTCTACCGCAACGCCCGCCGCGAGTGGCACGACGTGCGGGCCGAGGACCTCAACGCCGCCGTCAAGGAGCTGGCGGGCGACGGGTACACGTGCAAGGACCTGCGCACGTGGAACGCGACGGTGCTCGCCGCGGTGACGCTCGCGGCGGGAACGGCCGAGGGCGGCGTTCCCCGTGCCGAGCGCACGCGCAAGCGGGTGGTGAACCAGGCCGTCGCGCAGGTGTCCGAGCACCTCGGCAACACACCCGCGGTGGCCAGGGCGTCCTACATCGACCCCCGGGTGCTGGAGCAGTTCGCCGAGGGCCGCACCGTGCTGCCCGCGTTGCGGAAGCTTTCCGGGCCGATGCCCGACCTGACCGACGACGCCACCCGTGCGCAGGTGGAGCGCGCCGTCGTGCGGCTCATCGCGTCGTGAGCAACCGGGCCTCGACGCGGCGGGTGTCGACGTGCACACCGTCGCGCGGGCGGCCGCCGCGGAACGCGGCGAGCCGCAGGCACGTCTCCACCCACAGGTTCAGCTGGATCTCCTTGGCGAGCCGCAGGTGGTTGTAGAGCAGGGCCGAGAGCCGGTCGGCGGCGCGGGCCCACGACTCGATCTCGAACTCGACGAGCCCGTCGCCGAGGTCGCGGGCGCGGAACTCGATCTGCCCGGCTTCCAGGTGCCCGCGCAGCGTCGCGAGGCGGACCGACGTCGGCGAGGCGCCGATCACCCGCACCGGACCGTCCCAGGGCCCGGGCATCCGCACCACGAACTCGTCGCCGAGGCGCAGCGCGCCGCTCTGGCCGCGGGTCTTGAGGAACACCGCGACGTCGCGGGGGGCGCCGTTGTTGGGTTCGCTCCCGAACGCCGCGATCAGGTCGCGGGCTTTCGCCTGCGACCCCTCGATGACCACGCAGTAGCGCCGGTGCAGCAGCGGGCCGACGCCGTCCTCGGCGGGTCCGAGCCGGTCGTCGCGGTGTTCGGCGGGCACGGGGGCAGGCAGATCGCCGTCGTCGCCGTCGCGCTCGGCACGGTGGAGGGGGACGATCCGCCACATGTAGCGCCACGACACGAGGGCGATGCCGAGCGGCCACCGCGCGACCATGCCGAGCTTGCGTAGGTGCATGGACGGTGGGGTACCCGTCCGAAATGAACGCAATCGTCGCCCGCGCCGCCCGCTGGGCCACCCCTGCCTCGCTCGGGCTCCGCGCCGCCTCGATGGGGTCGATCGGGCTGTGCATCGGGCTGTGGATCCGTGCCAAGACCGTCGACCAGACCGCGCGCGGCAACGCCGAGCGGCGGGCCGTGTTCGTCGGGCTGTGGCCGCCGATGTTCTGGCTCATCGCCGACACCGTCGCCGACGAGGGCAGGCGGCGGCGCGGGTGAGGAGGCGGCCGGTCGCGGACGGCGACCTCGCGGAGGTGGTCACCGAGCTCAGCCTGCGCTCGGTGAACTACGCCGAAGAGGAGGCGCCGCCGCACGTCGTCGCGGGGTGGCATCAGGACTACGTGCGGATCGAGCTCGGCCGCGAGGAGCCCGGCAAGATCGCCGAGGACGGCCTGGGCAGCGCCGCGGCCGAGCTGGTCAACAGCTACGAGTTCGCCGACCCGGCCATCCTGCGGGCGGTCTACCGGCACCCGGGCGACCTCATCGGCCGCAACATGTTGCTCGTCGGCCGGTTCCTCATCCTGCGGTTCGCGATGGGGGTGCGGATCACCGAGGCGCACGACGAACTGCGCGACGGCGAGCACCGCATCGGCTGGTCGTACCAGACCCTGGACGGGCATCTCGAGCAGGGCAAACTCACGTACGAGATCGCCAAGGACGTCGCGAGCGGCACCGTCGAGTTCCGCATCCACGCCTATTCGCGGCGCGCGCGGATCCGCAATCCCCTCATCGCGCTCGGCTTCCGGTTCTTCGGACGGCGCACCCAGGTGCGCTTCTACGCGAACGCACTGCAACGGCTCGCGCGCACGATGCAGGCGCCGCCCGCGCCGCCGCAGCCGCGCGACGACGGCCTCGTCCGGGCCCCCGCCGACCGACCGCCCTTCGGCGGCGACCCGGTGACGATCCGCCTCCTGCACCCCGGTCGCTGATCACTACCGACGATAGGGACGTGAGCGGGGTTGCGCGGCCCCGAAACCCCGCTGTTGTCCCTCTCGACCCGGTGCCCGACCCGGCTACACGCCGTCCAGGACGATCACGGCGTCCGGCTCGATCACCCGGAACGTCAGCGTCTCCTCCAGGTACAGCTGCACGAACTCGGCGTCGTGGCTGCTGTAGCCGACCGACCAGTCCTGCCCGACGGCCAGCACGAAGTCGCCGCCGCGCTGGCTGAGCAGGAGCGCGCCGTCGAGGCCCGGCGACCAGACGACGTCCCCGCCGAGCACCCGCGTCAGGTGGTCCACGAGCAGGTAGCCGCCGTGCTCGGTGGTCTCCACGATCCGCGTGTAGCGCGCCTGGCTGATCGCGAGCGCGTACGGGCCGCCGATCCCCTTGGCGCGCATGCGGTCCACGGCCTGCGCGACGACCGTCGGGTAGGTCCGGCAGTCGTCGCCCAGCGGGGCCTGCGGGTACCCGGACGCGTCCACGAGACCGGTGATCCCGGCGGCGGTCCACCCGTGGAAGACGGCCCGGTTCTCGGTGATCGCAGCGACGTGTGCGGCCCGGTCGAGGTCGTCCAGCTCGGCGTCGGTGGCGCCCCGCTGGATGTCGTCGATCTCGCGGCGGCGCACCGTGAACGGCACCTTGATCTCGGCGTAGGCGAGCACCCGGCGCTGCGCCGTCTGCACGTCGGCGCCCGCGGGGGCGCCCGGCGGCCCTGCGATGTCGGCGGTGCGCCCGACCGAGAGCCGGTCCTCGTGCCATCCGTGCGGCCCGGACCAGTCGGTGAGCCTGCGGGCGGCGAGCTGCGCGGTGAGCCGGTCGCGGGCCTCGGACTGGATTTCCTCCCACGCCTTCGCGGGGATCGGCGCGAGGTCGCGGAGCAGGTGGTCGTTGGCCGTCATGGCTGGCGCCGTCCCTTCAGACTGCCGATCCCGAGCGAGCCGTCGCTCGGGCGGGCCTGCGCGATGTCCCGCTCGACGTCGTCGACATAGCGCTTCGGGTCCTTGTCCGAGACGTTGACCGCCTCGGTCGTCTCGTGTTTCTCGAAGAACCGCGTGAACTGTTGGCCCAGCGCGTCACGCAGACCGGCCGGGGCGTTGCGCCGGAAGTCGGGGATGCCCTCGCGCTCCTCCTCGGCCATGTGCTCGTCGTTGGCCTTGCGGGTCTGCGCGACCGCGGCCCACCAGTCCGGCGTGCCGATGGTCACCGCCTCGGCCGCGTGCACCCCGTCGCGGATCTCGTTGTGGTCGCCGATCGCGTCGAGCGTCTCCTCGCGCGGGTCCTGTGTGCCGCGCCGCAGCAGCTGCGGGTAGAAGATCTCCTCTTCGGCGATGGCGTGCAGGTCCAGCTTCGTGGCCAATGGCTCCCACACCGCGCGCAACGCATCGACATCGGACGCGGCAGCGGCGTCGTCGAGCCGGGCGAACTGCTCGCGAAACCACGTGTGGTGGGCCAGGATCAACTCGGTGATGTCGGACGGCATCGCACCCCCCGAAGTCTCTTTCGACGTCCGGCCGCAGATGCTTCCAGGCCGACGATCACCGCGCCACCTCAGGAGCCCGCCCGTGAAGATCCTCGTCCCCGACACGATCCCGCTCGACCTCGCCGAGCTGCGGTCCGACGCTCTCGAACCCGTCGGGTACCAGGTCGCCGAGCCCGTGCCGGAGGAGCACGTCGACGCGGAAGCACTCGTCGCATGGGTCAACCCGCCCGCGCAGCTCGCAGACGCGGCCCTGCGGCTGACGCGGCTGCGCTGGGTGCAGGACCTCGCCGCAGGTCCGGCCGCGACGCTGCAGGCGGGCTTCCCCGACGACGTGTTGCTCACCAGCGGTCGCTCGCTGCACGACCGCACCGTCGCCGAGCACGCGCTGGCCCTCACCCTCGGCGCCGCGCGGCACCTGCACCTGGCCGTCCGCGCGCAGATCGGGCACCGCTGGGCGCACGAGCTCGGCGGCCTGCAGCCGCACGACAACGCGCAGGGCTTCACCACCCTGCGCGACGCCACCGTGGTGATCTGGGGATTCGGCGGCATCGCCCGCACCCTCGCGCCGCTCTACGCGGCGCTCGGCGCGCACGTGGTGGGCGTCGCCCGCACCGCGCGGACGGACGGTCCCTTCACCGTCGTGGACGACGTCGACGCCGTGCTCCCGACGGCCGACGTCCTCGTCAACATCCTGCCTGCTGGCCGCTCGACCGACGGGTCCCTCGACGCCCGCAGGCTCGCCCTGCTCCCCCGCACGGCCTGGCTGGTGAACGTCGGGCGGGGCAGCACCGTCGATGAGGACGCCCTCGCCGACGCGCTCCGCACGGGCGCCATCGCCGGGGCGGCGCTCGACGTCACGCAGACCGAGCCGCTCCCGGTCGAGTCGCCGCTCTGGGACCTGCCGAACGTGCTCCTCACCCCGCACGCGGCGGGCGGCCGCCCGCTCGGGGCGGCCGCCCTCATCGCGGCGAACGCACAGGCCCTCCTGCGCGGTGATCGCCTCACCAATCTCGTGGAGCGGTAAGCCCGCACCGGCGTCGCCGTGTCCGCACCGGCGTCCCGACGCCTGTGCGGGCGCGGCTTCGCCGGTGCGGGCGCGGCTTCGCCGGTGCGGGCGCCGCTTCGCCGGTGCGGGCGCCGCTTCGCCGGTGCGGGCGCCGCTTCGCCGGTGCGGGCGCGGCTTCCGGGGGCTTCGCCGGGGATCAGGCCGGCGGGGCGAACAGCTCGAGGGCGATGTTGTCGGGGTCGCGGAAGGACAGCCCGGAGCCGTAGTGCGCGTCGAGGATCTCCCCGCGCGGCACGCCCAGCGCGTCGAGCCGGGCCGCCCACTCGGCAAGCTCCTGGCGGCTGCCGACGCCGAACGCGATGTGGTCGAGCCCGGGACGGCGCTCGTCGAACTTCTCGTCGCTGGTCAGCACGGGAAAGCCGTGCAAGCCGAGCAAGGTTTCGCCGAGCGCGTACACGACGTGCCGGAAGGGCCCGGTGTCCTCGTCGAGGACCGGCTCCGCGCCCAGCACGCGGGTGTACCACTGCTTGCTGGCCTCGATGTCGCTGACCGTGATCGCGACGTGGGCGACGGCAGGCATGGTGGTGGCGATGGTCATGAGTGCTCCTGATGTGCGTCTTGTGTGACGCCATCAAGCATCGGTCCGCAGGCCCGGGCGGGGCATCGGCAGCTACGGCCTATCTCTCACTGCGGCCTACCTAGGTAATGATGCCCAGCTCGGCGGCGCGCCGACCGGCCGCCCGGCGGGAGTCGACCCCGAGCCGGGACAGCACGGCCGCCACGTGGTGGTCGACGGTGCGGATCGACACCACCAGCCGGGCCGCGATCTCGGCGTTGGTCAAGCCCTCGGCCACAAGCGCGAGGACCTCGAGCTGGCGGGCGGTGAGGCCGCCGGGGTTGGCGCGGGTGTCGGCGAGCGGGCCGCGCGGCACCCGGGTCACGCCCAGGGCCCGCAGCCGGTCGCGCAGCCGCACCGAAAGCGCGCTCGCCCCCAGCCGGTCGGCGATGCCCAGCGCGCGGACGACGGCGTCGGGGTCGTCGGACGCCGTGAGCGCCAGCGCGTGCCGGTACGGACGGCCCTGCTTCTCCCAGTAGATCGCGGCCGCGGCCCAGTCCTCGCCGAGCAGCGCGGCGTAGGGCTCGGCGACCGGGCCGGGGAGCGCCACCGGGATGCCGAGCTGTACGCACCAGCACGCGAGCTCGCCGGTGGTCCACGGCTCGGCGATCTCGGCGACGCGCCGGAAGCCGTCGGCGGCCAGCGCGCGGGCCGTGGCGCGGTCGCCCGTCAGCCAGGCGTGCTCCACCCGGGCGGCGGCGGTCGGGCCGATGCGCTGGATCCCGCCCGCGCGCAGCGCCCACTGCCAGGCCTCCTCCAGCATCGCGCCCGCGTCCTCCTCCCCGCGGCGGGACTGCAGCTGACCCAGGGTGAGCAGCGCCGGGGCGGCGAAGATGCCGGACTGGTCGCCCGCGCGCAGCACCGCGCGCGCATCCTGCTCGGCCGCCTCCCACCGGCCGAGGTCGGCGAGGCTCTGCGCGCGCAGCGCGAGGACGTACTGGCGGTAGGCCGACACCTCGTGCGCGTCGGCGTACTCCAACGCCTCCGCGAGCGCGGGTTCGGCCTGGTCGGAGCGGTAGCGGTAGACCCACGTCCGGGCCCGGAACGTGAGCGCCAGCGCGGCGACGTCGTCCCGGCCCGCGCGGTCGGCGAGCCGGTGGGCCGCGAGCAGCATGGCCGTGCCCGCGTCCGGATCGTCGTCGGCGGTCGCGACGCCCACCTGGACGAGCGCGAACGCCAGCGCGGCGTCGCTGCCCAACTGCCGGGCGAGATCGGCCGCGCGCTCGCCCCAGGCCCGCCCCTCGACGTACGCGTCGCTCATGTTGGAAAGGCCCGCGACCATCCCGTAGGCCATGACCAGCTCAGGCCCGGGATCGAGGTCCTCCAGGAGCCCGACGGCCGTGCGCGCGGCCTTCAGGCCGCCCGCCTGGTCGCCCGCGCGCCACTGCACCTCGGCCTGGCGGGCGAGGCTCGCGCCCGCGGCGCGCCGGTCGCCCAGCTCCCGCCACAGGCGCACCGCCTCCTCGATGGCCGCCAGCGACTCGCGGGTCCGGTCGGTGAGGTGGGCCTCCATGGCGAAGCTCTCCAGGAGTCCGGCCCGCTCGCGCTCGTCGAGCATGCCCGCGTGCTCCAGCGCGGCGCCGAGCTGGGCGGCGGCCTCGCGGTGCGACCGGGCGGCCGCGGCGCGCCTGCCCGCGGCCACGGCGTGGCGCAGGACGGCCGCCGGGTCGCCCGCCGACCGGGCGTGGTGGGCGAGCCGGGCCGGGTCGACGGCGCCCCCGTCGTCGGCGCGCCGCTGCAGCGCCGCGAGTATCTCCCGGTGCAGGCCGCGACGGCGCGGCACGAACAGCGCGTCCTCGACGACGCGGCGGGTCAGCTCGTGGCGGAAGCGCGCGCCGGTCTCGTCGGCGACGAGCAGGCCGGTGCGCATCGCCGCCTCCGCGGCGTCGAAGCCCACGGTGGCCTCCACCAGCCACCACTCGCAGACGCCCGGCACGAGCGCGACGACCTCGATCGCCGCCCGCGCCGCGGGCGGGGCGGCGGCGAGCCGTCCGAGCACCGAGTCCCGGATGGAGCGCGGCACCTCCGTGCCGCCCCCGACGAGCAGCTCCGTCACCAGCAGCGGGCTGCCGCCGGTGAGCGCGAACACCTCGGGGGCCCGCGCCCCGGCGAGGACCGCGACCGCCTCCGGTGACAGCAGCGGCAACGGCAGGCGCACGACGACCCGGCGCGGTAGCACGGCGAGCACGCGCGCGATCCGCGTCATCGGCTCGGGGTCGTCGTCGCGGAAGGTGAGCACGAGCAGGACCGGCAGCTCGGCCAGTCGGCGGCCCAGGTGCGCGAGCCAGTCCAGGGTGGCCTCGTCGGCCCAGTGCACGTCCTCGACGACGAGCACGGTCGGCCGGGTGCGCAGCGCGTCGACCACCGTGCGGTAGAGACGCTCCGCGGGGGCCGCCGCGTCGAGCAGCGCGCCGACCTCGCCGCCCAGCCGGTCCGCGATGTCGTGCAACGGGCCTAGCGCGCGCGGGGCGAGCAGGTCGTCGCAGGCGCCCGTCAGCACCCGGGCCCGGCCGCTCGCGGCGGCGACGAACGCGTCGACCAGGCTCGTCTTCCCGATGCCCGCGTCCCCGGAGACGGCCGCGACCCGCCCCGTCCCCTCCAGCGCCTCGTCGAGAGCCGAGTGCAACGCGGCCAGCGCCGGACCACGTTCCAGCAGCTCCACACCGCGATGTTAATGCGACCGGCCATCGGCCCCGGCTCGCTTGCTGCCAGGGTGGGCAGCATGCGCATCAGGGCCGCGCGTCCCGGCGATGACGCCGCCGTCGACGCGATCGTCGCTCGGGCCTTCGGCGGCGACGAGGGCGCCACGATCGTGCGGCTGCTCGGCCTGCTCGCCGCGGCGGGACATCGGGTGGCCGCGCTGGTCGCCGAGGACGACGGCGGCGTGCTGGGCCACGTGCAGCTGTCGCGGTCCTGGGTCGACGCTCGCGAGCGGCTGGTCGACGTCCTGGTGCTCAGCCCGCTGTCCGTGTGTCCCGCCGCGCAGGGCCGCGGCGTCGGCACGGCGCTGGTCGCCGCCGCGCTCGACCGCGCCGCGGCGCTTGGCGAGCCGGCCGTCTTCGTCGAGGGCTCGCCCGACTACTACGGCGCCCGCGGCTTCGTCCGGGCGACCGCTCGGGGCTTCACCCGGCCCTCGGCGCGGATCCCGGACGCCGCCTTCCAGGTCGCGCTGTTGGCGGCGCACCGACCGTGGATGACCGGCGCGCTGGTGTACTGCGACCCGTTCTGGGCGACCGACGCGGTCGGCCTCCGCGACCCGCTGCTCGCGCGGGCAACCAGGGCTCGTAGTTCGGGTTCCAGTAGTAGCGCGGCTACTCCATCTTGAGGAACTCGCGGTACCGGTTGAGCGCCGTCGAGAGCTCGGCCCTGGTCGGGATCGGCAGCTCGACGGTGCGCACCGCCGCGTCGCCGCCGCGGCGCACCCCCGACAGGTCGCCGATGTCCACCGCCAGGGCGGTGAAGCCGTCCGGGGCGTCCGCGGCGATCTGCGTGATCAACGCGGTGCCGGTGGGGCCGAGGCCCAGCACGTGCAGGGAGAACGGGCCCTCGTGGTCACCCGCGTGGTGCACGTTCTCCTTGCTCAGCGCCTCGATGCGGGCAGCGTCGCGTCGGCATCGTCGTGGCCGTGCCCGTGGCCGTGCTCATGTCCGTGGTCGTCTGCCATTTGGTGGCCTCCGTGGGGTTCAGGACGAGACCGCGCAGCTGCCGCGGTCGGCCTTGACCGGGCCTGCGGCCGACGGCTTCACGTCGAAGTCGAAAATCGCGGTGGGCAGGTACAGCGAGCAACACGCGTTGGGGATGTCGACCACGCCGCTGACCCGGCCCTCGATCGGCGCCGAGCCGAGCAGCAGGTAGGCCTGCGCGCCGCTGTAGCCGAACTTCTTGAGGTACTCGATCGCGTTGAGGCACGCGTTGCGGTAGGCCATCGTCGCGTCGTTGTAGTAGTTCGTGTCGGTCTCGTGGTCCACCGAGATGCCGATGAACGTCACGTACTCCGAGTACTGCGGCTCGACGTTGCCCGGGATCAGGATCGGGTTGGTCGACACCCCGTAGGTCTCCATGCCGCCCTTGATGAGGTCGACGTGGAAGTCGATGAACCCGCCCATCTCGATGGCGCCGCAGAACGTGATCTCGCCGTCGCCCTGGCTGAAGTGCAGGTCGCCGCCGGAGAACAGCGCGCCGGGGTGGTGGACGGGGTAGAACACGCGCGAGCCGCGGGTGAAGTTCTTGATGTCGTGGTTGCCGCCGTTCTCGCGGGCGGGCACCGTGCGCGCGCCGTCGCGGGCGATCCCGCCGAGCGTCTCGCCCATGGCCCTACCGCCGAGCACCGCCGCCTCGAGCGGGGGCAGGGCGAGCGCGGGCACGCGGTCGGGGTCGGTGGCGATCAATGCGCGCTCGCGGGCGTTCCAGCGGGCCAACAGCTCCGGCGACGGCGCGGTGCCGAACAGCCCGGGGTGGGTGATGCCGGTGTAGCTGACGCCCGGGATGTGCCGCGACGTCGCCTTCTGGCCCCGGAAGTCCCAGATCGCCTTGTAGGCGTCCGGGTACTGCTCGGTGAGGAAGCCGCCGCCGTTGAGCTTGGAGAAGATGCCGGTGTAGCCCCAGCCCTGGCCGGGCGCGTCGCCGTACTCCTGCGGCGGCTGGCACGGGCCGAGATCGAGGATGTCGACGACGAGCAGGTCGCCCGGCTCGGCGCCCTCGATGCCGATCGGCCCGGAGAGCATGTGGGCGCCGTCGAGGTTGACGTCGCGCACGTCGTTGGCGGAGTCGTTGTTGCCGATCTGGGCGTCGGTCCACTCCCGGCACTCGACGCGGATCGACGAGTCCGGCCGCACGGTCACCGCGGGCGGGATGTCGGGATGCCAGCGGTTGTGGCCCGGCACCGCCTGGTCCCGCATTGACTTGGCCTGGTCCACGCTGAACACGACGTCGGGCATGGTGGCTACCTCCGGCTGGATGGTGGACGGGTTTACGGGCGAGGGAGGCGGGCCTGACGGGGGTCGGTCACCCGCGGTTGGCGGCGTCCGGTGCGCGGCGGCAGGGTGGCGACGACGTCCGGGGCGTCGGCGCTGCGGGCCTGGGTGTCCAGGGCGCGCCGCAGGCCGGGCGCGAGTGAGCGCAGCGCGGGCGCGGCGAAGAGCCGTCGACCCGGGCCGCCGCAGCCGGGACACTCCGCGGGCGCTCCGGCCGCCGCCATCGGCCGGATCACCTCGAAGGGTCCGCAGGTCGCGCAGGCGAATCCGTAGGTGGGCATCGACCCTCCTCAATCGCTACCTGACGAAACTATGTCTGATGGAAATATTCGTCAAGACCAGTCTGCGGTTCGGCGATGACGGTCCAGCCCGGCCACCGTGAACTCGTCGGACCGGCCGGCGGCGGCGACCCCCAGCGCGCGCAGCGCCACGTTCAGAGGCGCGAGATCGGCCACGAACTCCTCACGCCGCCCCAGCAGCAGCGGGCCGATCGCGAGGTGGCCCCGACGCCAGACCGCCGCGGCCTGCACGCCTTCGCGCCCGACGTAGTCGGCCTCGACGTAGGCCAGCGCACCACCCGCGGACGCGGCCTCGACCAGGGCGGCCAACCCCGGACGGAGCACGGTGAACCCGAACTCCGGACCCGTCAGCAGGGCCGCGCGGCGCGCGGGCGGGCGGCGAGCAGGGTGGGCGAACCGAGGACGGCCGCAAGCTCGTAGCGCAGGCCCTGGTCCGGAACAGGGCCGCCCATGTGCTGAGCACCTACTCGGATAGAGTGCAAAGGCAATATCTCCGAAGTAAAGTAAGTGCGACGACCGAAGGAGACGCCGGGTGACGGACACGGAGGGCCGGACGGACACCGGCGAGAGCCGCGTGGACGACCGCGATTCCGCCGTGCCGCTGGGCCGGTTGCTGGCCCAGGCCGAGCGCCTGCTCGCCCGCCGCACAGAGGCGGCGCTCGCGGGTCACGGGCTGACCGTCGACCAGTGGCGGGTGCTCGACCTGCTGTCCGACGGCGAAGGCCACACGATGTCGGAGATCGTCGCGGCCATCGTGGTGCCCGGCCCCACGCTCACCAAGATCGTCGACCGGCTGGTCGACGCCGCGGCCGTCTACCGCCTCGTCGACGCGCGGGACCGGCGGCGCGTCCTCGCGCTCCTGTCCGAGAGCGGGCAGGCCCTGCACGCGCGGGTCGCACCCGGCGTCGCGGCGGCGGAGGACGCCGCGCTGGCCACCCTCGGTCCCGACGCGCCCGTGCTGCTCGATCTCCTGTCCCGGCTCGCTAGTCGCCCTGGTTGATCTCGGCGAGCACGTCGAACTCCAGGCCTTCGGCTTTGGCCAGGTAGATGCGCTGCAGGAGATGCTGGTCGCGCAGCCGCACACGTCCGCGGGGCCCCTCGTAGCCCACCGAGTCGGCCACCCGGCAGATCGCGGGCACGTCCGTGGCGCGGGCCGCGGCCGCGAGCCGGGACAGCAGCGTGATCCCCTCGAAGCACGACTCACCCGGAGACGTGACGGCGGGCGCGTTCGGGCCGAGCCTGCGCACGTAACGACGCTGGTAGTCCATGCTGTGCGCGGTCGCGAGCGTCTCGAAGAAGCCCGCCGCCGAGTACAGCTCCTCGGTGTTGGCGGCGCCCGTGGCCAGCAGCATGTTCTCGTCCATGAGCGGGGAGAGCCGCACGCAGATCTCGGGCAGCCGCATCTGGGTGAACGCCCGGTTGAACCGCACGGCGTCCGACCCGAGCAGCAGCATCAGCACGCCCTGCGCGCCCGAGCGCTCGATCCTGCGCAGCACCGGGCCGAACTCCTCGGTGCCCAGGCCGATGAAGATCTCCTCGCGGATCTCGGCGCCGACCGATCCCGCGAACGACCGCGCCGCACGGGCCGACGCGCGCGGCCACACGTAGTCGCTGCCGACCACGCACCACGTGCGCACCCCCATCTCGGCGGCCAAGAAGCGCAGCGCGGGCCGCAGCTGCCTGCCGGGTGTCTCGCCCGTCATGAAGACGCCGGGTGTGCGCTCGCCGCCCTCGTAGACCGCCGTGTAGAGGTAGGGCACACGGCCCTGCAGGCGGGGCGCGAGCCGCTCGCGCACCGCCGACGTGTGCCACCCGATCACGGCGTCGACCGATCCCGACGTCACGAGCCCGACGACCTCGTCGGTCACGGCATCGGGTCGGCGCCCGCCGTCGACCGGGCGCAATCGGACCTCGCGGCCCAGGATCCCGCCGGAGTCGTTGATCTCCGACTCCGCGAGCCTGCCGCTGGCCTCGCACGACGGCCCGTAGATGCCCGACGGGCCGCTGCGGGGCACGACGAACGCGACCTCGAGAACGGAGGCGACCATCTCGCTCCCCTGGCTGTTCGGGTGCGGAACAAGCCGAGTCTTCCCCAGCCGTGTTGCGACCAGGCTAAGGCGCTGTCAGCTCCCGTCAATCCTTCTCGACTCATTGACAAGATCGGTACCGCTGCCCGAGCAGAAACGCCCGCCCTCGTCAGCCGCGATATCCTCGTGCCCGACATGTCGACGTCCGATGACACGTCGACGCCGAGGCGGGAGGGCGGGCACAGGGTGGATGCCGACCTGGCGTTCGACGCGTTGGCGGACCCCGTCCGACGCGAGATCCTCGCGGTGCTCGCCGAACGTGACGAGTGCAGCGCCGGGGAGCTGTCCGACGCCGTCCGACGCGTCGGCCGCACCGCGGTCTCCAGCCACCTGCGGATCCTGCGCACGGCGGGCCTGATCGCCGAGCGCCGCACCGGCCGGTTCCGCTACTACTCCGTGGACGGCACCGGCCCGGCCCGCGACGTGATCCGCCTCCTGCAGGAGTTGTTCCAGCGCTCCCTCGACGACGCCAGGGCTGCCGCCGAGAAGCCCGCCGAAGTCGACCCTTCGGACGCCCGAGCGGTGTGATGGCAGGCCTCGCCCTGTCGGCCGAACAACGGATCGAGGCCCCGCCGGACGTCGTCTTCGACCTGGTCGGGGCGGGCTCGGGCGCGGGCTGGCTCTTCGACACCACGTGCGACCGGCTGGCCCCGGGGGCCGCCGTCGCGCTGCGCGCGCCGCTGGGCGGCCCCGCCGTCGACCTGCTGGGCCGGATCGCGCACATCCGCCCGCCCGGCAGGCGGCGCGGCCGCATCGAGATCCGGCTCGACGTGCCGTGGCGCGGCCGGTTGCGGCTGCTGTTCGACGCCGAGGGCACGGGCACGCGCGTGCGCGTCGTCGCCGATCTCGACGAAGACGGGCTGCAGTGGCTCATGCGCCGCCGCGGCTGGCCGGTCGGCGAGCCGCAACAGCGCGGAGAGCATCCCATCGGGCTGCTGACCAGCAAGTCCGGCCCCGGCAGCGTCTTCGCCACCGCCACCGAGAACCTCGCCGCGATGGCGGTCGCGGAGATCAACGCCGACGGCGGGATCCGGGGCAGCCGGGTGCGGCTCGTCGTGGGCGACGACGGCACGGACCCGGTCCTGGGCACGGTCGAGGCCCGGCGGCTCCTGCGCGCGGGCTGCCACGTGATCCTGGCGACCACGACGTCGGCGACGTTCGCGCGCGTGGCGCAGGCGCTGCGCGCAGACGGGGTGCTCCTGGTGCACACCGTGATGAACGAGGGGGGACTCGGCGCGGAGCTGCGGGTGCAGCTGGGCGAACGGCCCTACCAGCAGCTGTCCGCGGCGGCGGCCCCGGCGATGCGGGTGGCGGGCGGACGCCGGTGGTTCCTCGCGGGCAACGACTACGTGTGGCCGCGGGCCGTGCACGTCGCCGCCCGCCGCGTGGTCGACGAGCAGCGCGGGAAGGTCGTCGGCGAGGCCTTCGCCGCGCTGGGCACCCGCGACTTCACCGCGATCGTCGAGTCCGTGCTGGCCTCGGGCGCCGACGTGGTGCTGTCCTCGTTCGTGGGCGCCGACCTGGTGGCCTTCGAGCGGCAGTGCCACGCGATGGGCGTGCGGGCGCGGTCCCGCACGGTGGCGCTCGCGCTCGACGAGCCCACCCGCGAGCGGATCGGCGACGCCGCGGGCGCGGGCATGTCGGGCGTCTCCGGCTACTTCGAGCAGCTGCCCGACGCGGCCAACGCGTCGTTCCTGCGCCGCTACCGCCGGGCGTTCGGGGCGCTCGCGCCACCCGTGTCGAGCATCTCGGAGTCGGCCTACGAGGCGGTGCACCTGTACGCGGCGGCCGCCCGCCGGGCCGGGGAGGACGAGCCGCGCACGGTCGCGCGCGAGCTGCGCCGCAGCCGCGGCGACTTCCCGCGCGGCGCGGTGACCATCTCCGGACCCGAGACGGTCGGGCAGCGGCTCTACCTCGCCGAGGCGATCACCGGGGGTTTCGCCGTCAGGCCGTCCTGACCTGTCAATGGGTATTGGCATGTTGACGGGCGATCACCGCCGTCCCTAGGGTTTTCCCATGCCCGTCGACCCCCCGGATGACGCCACCCTCCGCCGCATCGAACAGCGCTACGGGCTCGGACTCTCCGATGCCGAGCTCGCCTCGTTCCGCCCCTTCGTCGAGGGCCTGCTGGCGTCGTGGGGCGCCGTCGAGGAGCTCTACGAAGCCTCCCGGCCCGCGATGCCCGAGCGGTCCTGGAGCCGCCCGGACGCCGCCGACAACCCGTACAACGCCTGGTACGTCACCACGTCGATCACCGGGTCGGGCGAGGGCCCGCTGGCCGGGAAGACGGTGGCGATCAAGGACAACACGGCCGTCGCGGGCGTCCCGATGATGAACGGCGCCGGGACCATGGAGGGCTACACGCCGCTGCGCGACGCCACCATCGTGTCCCGCGTCCTCGCGGCGGGCGCCACGATCACCGGCAAGGCCGTCTGCGAGGACCTCTGCTTCTCCGGCGGCTCGCACACCTCCCAGACCGGCCCGGTCCGCAACCCGTGGGACGAGACGCGCTCGGCGGGCGGGTCGTCCTCGGGCAGCGCGGCACTCGTGATCGCGGGCATCGCCGACCTCGCCACCGGCGGCGACCAGGGCGGCTCGGTGCGCATCCCGAGCGCCTACAGCGGCACGGTCGGGCACAAGCCGACGTGGGGCCTCGTGCCCTACACCGGCGCGTTCCCCATCGAGGCGACGATCGACCACGTCGGCCCGATCACGCGCACGGTCGCGGACGCTGCGCTGATGCTGGGCGTGCTGGCGGGCCCGGACGGGTTCGACCCCCGCCAGCCCCGCGACCTGGTGCCCGACGACTACGTGGCCGCACTGGCCCGCGACGCGTCCGGGCTGCGCGTCGGCGTCGTCACCGAGGGCTTCGGCCACCCCAACTCGGAGGCCGCCGTCGACGACACGGTGCGCGCGGCCACCGAGACGCTGCGGGGGGCGGGTCTCGTCGTCGAGGACGTCTCGATCCCGTGGCACCTGCACGGCGCCCGGATCTGGGACGTCATCGCCACCGAGGGCGCGGCCGCCCAGATGGTGGACGCCAACGGGTACGGCATGAACTGGAAGGGCCTCTACGACCCCGAGGTCATCGATTACTACGGTGACCGGTGGCGCTCCGACGGCCGCCGGTTCTCCGAGACCGTCAAGTTCGTGCTCCTCACCGCCGGGGCCGCGGTCGACCGCCACCACGGCAAGCACTACGCGATGGCCCAGAACCTGGCCTACGAGCTGGGGCAGGCCTACGACGAGGCGCTGTCGCGCTACGACGTGCTGGTGATGCCCACGTTGCCCATGCAGGCCACCGTGATCCCGGGACCCGACGCCCCGCGCGACGAGATCCTCATGCGCGGGCTGGAGATGATCGCCAACACCTGCGTGGCGGACGTCACCGGCCACCCGGCCTGCTCCGTGCCCGCCGGGCCGGCCAACGGGCTGCCCACCGGGATGATGATCATCGGCAAGCAGTGGGACGACGCGACGGTGCTGCGCGTCGCGAACACCTTCGAGCAGGCCGTCGGGGGCTTCCCGCGGCCGACGTCCGCGGCAGTGGGGAGTCAGTCGTGAACGGCGTACACGACCTCGGCGGCACCGACGGGTTGGGCCCGGTCCCCGTGCCGAAGGAGGAGCCGGTGTTCCGTGCGGACTTGCGCTGCCTGCACCACGTCGAGTGCCCGGTCGTGCTCGTCCCCGAGCCGGGGTGACCGGGAGGTAAGAATCCCCTTACCCGGCAGCAGGGAAGTCTTGCCGGACCAGTCATGGCCGGAAGCCCGCGCCGGGCGCGATCGTGGTGCTGCCCGTTCCGCTCGGCGAGGCCACGCTCGGGGGTTGTGAGATGCATCCGACCGCACACAGGGACACCGCAAACAGCGACACGGAGGCGGCGTTGGACGACGTGGCGGTCGCCCAAGCGGGCCTCGTCGAACAGCTGGCCGCGACGCGCACGGCGCAGAAACGGCTGTTCGCGGAGCTGATCGAGCTGCGGGGGCGCTACCTGCACGCCCACCGCGCCTATTGCGCCGCCTACGCGGCGATCCGCAACCACGGCGTCCGCGAGCGGGTGCTGACCGACCTGGACTGCCCGCCGCTCGACCCGCGCTTCGACCCGTTCCTGCGCGACGCCTTCGTGGGGCGCGGCAAGCCGACCTGAGGCGCCTACGCTGGCGGTCATGCACGTCGCCATCACCGGAGCGGCCGGAATGATCGGCCGCAAGTTGGTCGCCCGGCTCGTCGACGACGGCCGGTTGGGCGACGCGGAGCTCGACCGGCTCACACTGGTCGACGTCGAGGCGCCCGACCCGCCCGCCGCGGGCGCGGCCTGGGCAGGTGATCTCGCCGACCCCGCGGCCGCGCAACGCCTCGTGGACGACCGCCCCGACGTCATCGTGCACCTCGCCGCCGTGGTCTCCGGGGAGGCCGAGGCCGACTTCGCCAAGGGCTACCGGGTGAACCTCGACGGCACGCGCACGCTGCTGGAAGCGATCCGTGCCGCCGACGACTACCGACCGCGGCTCGTGTTCGCGTCGTCCATCGCGGTCTTCGGCGCGCCGCTGCCCGACCCGATCCCGGAGGACTTCGCCACCCTGCCGCTCACCAGCTACGGCACCCAGAAGGCCATCGACGAACTGCTGCTGGCCGACTACACGCGGCGCGGCTTCGTGGACGGCGTCGGGATTCGGCTGCCCACCATCTGCATCCGGCCCGGCGCCCCGAACAAGGCGGCCTCGGGGTTCTTCTCCAACATCCTGCGCGAGCCACTGGTCGGCCGCGAGGCGGTGCTGCCCGTGCCCGAGACCGTGCGGCACTGGCACGCCTCGCCGCGCTCGGCCGTCGGCTTCTGCCTGCGCGCGGCGACCATCGACACGGAGCAGATCGGGCCGCGGCGCACCCTGTCGATGCCGGGCCTGTCCGCGACCGTGGGCGAGCAGATCGAGGCGCTGCGCCGGGTGGCGGGCGAGGCGGCGGTGCGGCTGATCCGCCACGAGCCCGACCCGGACATCATGCGCATGGTCGACGGCTGGGCGGCGGCGCTTTCCGCCGGCCGCGCGGAGCGGCTCGGCTTCGTCGCCGAGAAGTCCTTCGACGAGATCATCCGCGTCCACCTCGAGGACGAACTGAACCGGTGACGATCTTGTTGCGTTTCCGGCGTCATGGCGCCGCAAACGCAACAAGATCCGCCGGGCACCTTCCGCTGCTCTGCGTTGCGTCCGATTTCCGCCGGAGCGCGGGCGGGAACGCGGGCACGCTCGAGGCATGCGGACCAGCACCCTCGCCTTGCCCGACCTCGAATGGACCGACCTCGCGCACCGTCTCGACGAGGACGGCGTCGCGGTCACCCCGCCCCTGCTCTCAGCCGCGGAGTGCGCCGAGCTCGTTGCCATGTTCGACGAGGACGAACGCTTCCGCTCCACGGTGGTCATGGCCCGCCATGCGTTCGGGGAGGGCAGCTACCGCTACTTCGCCGACCCGCTGCCGCCACTCGTGCAGACCCTGCGCACGCAGCTCTACCCGCCGATCGCGCGCGTCGCGAACGCATGGGCCGAGCGCCTGGGCGAGCCGACGTTCCCCGACACGCTCGAGGGCCTGCTCGACCGGTGCGCCCGGGTGGGCCAGACCAAGCCCACCCCGCTCGTCCTGCGCTACGGCCCCGGCGGCTACAACTGCCTCCACCAGGACGTCTACGGCGACCTGACGTTCCCGCTGCAGTTCCTCGTCATGCTCTCGCGGCCCGACGTGGACTTCACCGGTGGCGAGAGCGTATTCGTCGAGCAGCGGCCGCGGCAGCAGTCGCGGCCGATCGTGCTGCGCCCCGCCCAGGGCCAGGCGGTGGTGTTCCCGGTCCACCACCGCCCGCGCCGCGGCAGCCGCGGCGACCACCGGGTGCAGATGCGCCACGGCGTCAGCGCCGTCCACACCGGCGACCGGCACGTCCTGGGCGTGATCTTCCACAACGCCCGCTAGGCGCACCTCGTGGCCTCGCAGCAGGGGGTACACGGGGCGCGTCACGCGGCCCGCCGACCCACCGCGGCTGTGCGGCCGAGGGCCAGGTCGAGCGCGGCCCGCAGCTGCGCCTCCGGGCGGTCGGCCGTTGCCGCCCGCCAGGCCACGTGCCCGTCCGGCCGCACCAGCACGGCACCGTCCTGCCCGACGTCGAGCACCGTGAGCGGCGGTCCGGCCATCCGGTCGGCCGCAGCCCGCCACGTGGCGGCGTCCCGGCCTGCCAGCAGCGTGAGCCGACCGTCGAACAGGTCGATCGTGGAGCGGCGGCGCCGTCTCCTTCCATGCGCGGAGCCCTACGGGTCCCACTCGACGTGCACCGCGGTAGGCCCGCGGAAGCCGATGATCGGGTTGAACCCGAACGTCTGGCCGGGCGCGAGCCGCAGGCTCGGCAGTGCCGCCGTCAGCTCCTCCAGAACGACGCGGGCCTCCAGCCGCGCGAGCGGTGCGCCGAGGCAGTAGTGCGGGCCGTTGCCGAACGAGAGGTGTTCGCTCGCCTCCCGCCGTCGGATGTCGAACCGGTCGGGATCGGCGAACACAGCCGGGTCACGGTTGGCGGCGCCGATGGAGACGAGCACGTTCGCGTCGGCAGGCAGCTCCACACCCGAAAGGACGGTGGGCCGCGTCGTACGCCGTCGCCAGTGGATCACCGAGGAGTCGTAGCGCAGCACTTCTTCGATAGCGCCGGGGATCAGCGACGGCTCGGCGCACAGCGCCTCCCAGCTCTCCCGGTGCTCCAACAGCCTGCGCACGGCGTTGCCCAGCAGGTTCGTCGTGGTCTCGTGGCCCGCCAGCAACAGCCCGAACAGGATCGTGGCCACTTCCTGTTGGGTGAGCGGGCGCCCGTCGCGGTCGGGGGTGTGCACGAGGTCGGAGGTGAAGTCGTCGCGGGGATGCGCGCGGCGGTCCTCGGCCAGCGCCTCGCAGTAGCGCCAGAACTCGGCCATGCCCGCGGCGATCTCCACCTGCTCGTCCTCGTCGGCGCGGCCGAACATGAACAGGAGGCGGTTGGCCGCACCCGCCTTCACCGACTCGACGTCCGACGCGGGGACGCCGAGCACCTCGAAGATCACCCGGGCGGGCAGCTCCCAGGTGAGCGCGGAGACGACGTCCGCCTGGCCCTCGTGCAGCCGGTCGGCGATGAACTGACGCACGGTGTCGCGGACGAACCCCTCCATCCGGGCTACCCGCCGCGGGGTGAACGCGAGGTAGGCGATGCGGCGGGTGCGGCCGTGCGCGGGCGGGTCGACGTTGGTGAGCGTCGGGATCGACCGGAACCCGCCGTCGGCGAGCGCGGCACCCGCCCGCGCGCACGGCGGCGTCACCGGGGCCAGGCTGTTGGCGGCGGAGAAGGTGGTGTACTCGCGCAGCACGCGCTTGCAGTCGGCGTACCGGGAGACCACCCAGTAGCTGAGCTCCGGCGACCAGAACACCGGCGCGACCGTGACGAGCCGAGCGAACTCCGGGTAGGGATCGGCGAGAAACGCCGCACCGAACGGGTCGAATGCTGTGGTCGACATGGATGCCTCCTCGACAAGGAGGACCGTAGTACGCAAATCGGGCCGCCGACCACGGTCGACGTCCGTCGGATGCCCCCTCCGCCGGGTGTCCGATGCGCGCTCAGCGCCGCGGCAGCGCACCCGCCCGCCGCTCGGCCCCGCCCGCCCGCTCGGCAGCGTTTGTCCGGTCGGCAGCGTTCGTCCGGTCCGCGGTGTCCGCCCGGGCGGCAGCGTCCGTCCGGTCGGTCCGCTCCGCTCGATCGCCTGCGTCGCGCTCGCCGTTCCGCCGCCCGTCCGAGCCGCCGTTCTGCCCGGCGGCCGCCCGTCCCGACCGGAGCGCCGCACGGTGCAGCAGCCGCCGACCCTCGGCGTCCGCGGCCACGGCCGCCAGCAGCGCGTCGACGTGCTCGTCGAGGATCTCGGCACACTGCTCGACCAGGTCCGCCAGGGCCGTCTCGCGCGCCGCCGCATCCGCCCGCAGACCCGCGGCGACGGACCGGCACGCCGTGGTGAACGCGGCGTCCGCGGTGGGGCCCGCGACCTGCCGCAGCCGCACCGCGGCGAGCGTGCGCAGAGCCTCCAAGGGCGCGCCCCGGGTCAACAGCCCGTCGGCCACCGCCACCTCCTTCTCGGCCATGCAGATGCTCTGCGCCAGCACCGCGCGCTGTTTGCGCGACCGCACCGGACCACGTCGACGGCGGGTGCTGAGCAGCGGCCGCAGCCCGTCGAGGTAGGCGGTGACCCCGCGCCTGAGCTCGCGGATGATCACGATCAGCTCGCCCCCGCTCGGCGCGGCCGCGGGGAGCTGGCGGCGGTCCCAGCGCAGGGCGCCGCCGAGGAAGTCGAGCCTGGCCAGGAGGTCTTCCCGCGCGTCGATGGCGTGGGGATCGTCCGGGCCGACGTCGTCGGACGACGGGCGGAGCGCATCCTCCATCGCGAGCGTCTCCCCGACGCAGCGGCTCAGCGCGGCGAACCGGACCAACGAGTCCGACGGTGGCCTGCGCAGGTAGGTGTGGGAGAAGTCGGTGAGGCGGTCGCGAGCCAAACCGTAGGCGCGGACGACGTCGGCGTGCGTCGGCGGCGGCGAATACCCGCCGCGGACGGGGACCACGGTGTCGATCGCGTGGTCGAGGCGCCCGCGGGCGGCGTCGATCTGTCCGATGTGCCCGAACAGCGGTGCGAGTTCGCCGACCACATCGGCCGAAACGACGGTGGAGAGGCGCAGGCGTGGCGTCCGCTTGCGTTGCAGCGCAACGAGCACCGCACCAACGACCATCAGGATGGCCCCGAGCGCAACCAGGCTGGGCATCAGCGCCACCCCCTCGTGATCCCTCCTCGGATCTTGAGACTAAGAGTGACGACTCCCCCGCCTGATACACAAGGTCCACTCGCCAGTGGACATCAACTTTCGGGCCGTTCTCACCCGTTCGTGCGCGATGCGCCACGCGGCGTCACCGAAACGCCACCCATCGGCGTCGCCGCGGTCGGTGGCAGGGGCGCCTCGGCCAGGGTGCGGACCAGCGCGGACGTGACGTTCCGGTACGCCGTCGGGTCCACCGGGTTGAGCCAATGGCTCGCGCGCACCCGCGCCGGGATGTTGAGGCCGAGGTCGTCGAGTACCTCGTCCACGTTGTGCAGCGAGAACGGGATGATCTTCCCACCGTGGCAGTGGTGCCCGCTCGTGGCCTCGTCCATGAACGCCAGCTGCGCGAACACGGCATGGCGCATCTCGTCGGGGGTCGGGAGCGGCACCGCGCCCGCGAGATCCGCCGCGATCCACACCGCGGCCATCTCGGCGTTCAACGGGCTGAAGAACGACGAGTTGTAGCCGTTGAAGTACAGCCCGGGCACGCCCAGCGGCCGGATCTGGCGGTAGAGCAGGAAATTGCCGCGGGTGTCGAACACGCGACCGCGCACGGCGTCGTCGAGGAACGGCACGCCCTGAGTGAACCCGGTGGCGCAGACGACGAGGTCGGCGGGCAGCGTGGTGCCGTCGGACAGCTCGGCGACGGGGCGGCCGTCACGAGCGGCGAGCCGCGTGATCGTGCAGTCGCGGCGCATGTCGATGCGACCGTCCGCCACGCCCTCGAAGAAGCCCTCCGTGGCCAGGCCGATCGCGCCCCGGACGATGTCCTCCATCTGGCCCGGCGGCACCAGCCCCAGCTCGCGTAGCCGGAACTGGCGCACCGACACGGTGCCGAGCCCGTTGAGCAGCCGACGGCGGGCCCCGTTGCCGGGACCGTGCAGGAACTTCTCCATGCCGCGCAGGTGCAGGTAGCGGAACAGCGCCTCGCCCATCCGCGTGAGCAGCAGCATCTTGAAGTTGAGGACGCCCGCCACCTTGCGCGGCACCTTCCACAGCATCTGCCGGGCGATCACGGTGGTGCTCGCGGCGGTCTCGCTGATCGGCACGGTGACGTCGCAGGCCGACTTGCCGTAGCCCACCACCAGCACGTGCTTGCCGCGTGCGTCCTCGGCGTCGTGGAAGTCGGTGCCCGCGCAGAGCCGCCCGCCCGCGAGCGCGAACTCCGCCAGCCCGGGATAGGTCGGCACCGCGGGCTCGCAGAACACCCCGTTCGCGACGACGAGCCGGTCGAACGTCTCGGTCGTCTCGCCGAGGTCGAGCTCCCATCCGCCGTCGACGGGTCGGGCCGCGCGGACCTGGGTCGACAGCGCCACGTCGAGCGCGAAGTGTCGGGCGTAGTCGGCCAGCCAGGCCTGCACCTGCGCCCCGGTCGGCCACTCGGGGTAGTCGGCGGGCATCGGGAAGTCCGACAGCGCGTACTGGGCTTTCGGGCTCTGCGTGGTGAGACCCGGGTAGCGACGGGTGGCGCTCCACACCCCGCCCACATCGGTGGTGCGGTCGAAGACCCGCACGGCGTGACCGGCCTGGGTGAGCACCTTGGCAGTGGCGAGCCCGGCGACGCCCGCACCGACGACGGCGACCCGCATGGTCAGCCCGCCTGGGGCGGGAGCCGCAGCTGGAGGCCGAAGTCCGCCATGATCTCCTTGATCGCGTTGATGTCCGGCGGCCCTTCCGGCAGCTCGGCCAACGCCTGGTAGTAGCGCTCCAGGCCCGCAGGCGACACCACGGAGATCACGCGTGCCTCCTCGTCGGTGGAGTTGCGGAAGGTGTGCACGACGTCGCGCGGCAGGAACAGGTAGTCGCCGTGCCCGATGGTGAAGTTCTCGCCGCCGAGCATCACGTCCAGGCGCCCGGCGAGGCACACGAACGACTCGTCCTCCCGGGTGTGCACGTGCGGCGGCGGCCCACTGGTCCGCGGCGGCACGGCGTACTCGAACATCGAGTAGGCGTCGTGAGTGGACTTGCCGTCGGTCTTCATCGTGATCCCGATGCCGATCGCCCTGATGTCGCGCCCCTCGCGCGACGGGAGCAGGTAGCCACCACCCAGAGTCATCGCGGTCTCCTTCCCCGTGCGTTTGTCGCTGGGCACAGGGTGCTGAAGGGGCCACCGTCGGCCTACGCGCCGTCCCGGTGAGTGGGACGCCGCGTTGTCCGGCCGATCGGTGGGCTCGCAGGCTGGCCCCGTCAACCCGAGGAGGACGTCATCACCGGACGAAGCGCGCTGGTCGGCGGGGGCGCCACCGGCATCGGCCGCGCGGTGGCCGAGCACCTGGCCCGCGCGGGCCACCACGTCGTGATCACCGGGCGCCGCGCGGACGTGCTGGACACGGCCGCGAAAGAGATCCACGCGGACACCGGGGCGCAGGTCGACGCGCTGGCCGCCGACATCGCCGCAGCGGACCCGCCCGCGGTCGCGGCGGACGTCGACGTGCTCGTGCTCAATGCGGGCGGCCCGCCGCCGGGGCGGATCCTGCAGGTCACCGACGCGCAGTGGGAGCAGGCGTTCGCGCTGCTCGTGGCCGGGCCGCTGCGGCTGGCCCGGCGCGCGCTGCCCGCGATGGCCGCCCGCGGGTTCGGCCGCGTGGTGTTCGTGACGTCGGTGATGGTCCGCCAACCCCAGCCCGACCTGGCGGCCTCGGTGGTGCTCCGGTCGGCGACGACAGCGGCGGCCAAGCTGCTCTCGCGGGAGTGCGCGGACCGTGGAGTGACGGTCAACTGCGTCGCTCCGGGGGCGACCGCGACCGCGCGTCGGCAGGAGATCCTCGAAGCCCGCGCCGCGGCGATGGGCGTCTCCTACGCCGAGCTGGAGGCGGCCGACGCCATGGACGTGCCCGTCGGGCGGGCCGCGCGGCCCGACGAGATCGCCGCCGCCGTCACCTTCCTGGCCTCGGACGCCGCGAGCTTCGTCAACGGCACGGTGCTGGCCGTCGATGGTGGACGAACGGAGGGGGTCTGAGATGGGCACAGCGAGCGGGAGGTCCGCTCGTCGGCGGGCCGGTGGTCGGGTCGGGGGACGATAGTGGCGACCTCGGGGCCCGATTTCGCGATGGGCGAGTTCCTCGGCGCGATCGCGGACACGGTGCGGCCGAGCACGGCGCGCCCGGTCGTCGTGCACGCGGACGAGCTGGAACCACTTCCGGCCGACCAGGTGCACAACCCGAGCCACCTCGCCGTCGCGGGCAGGCTGCCGACCACGACGTTCGAGATCTTCCGGCAGACGATCCCGGCCGGGTCCAGCTCGGACATGCAGCGCCACCACCACGAGACCGTCCACTACGTGATCGCCGGGGTCGGGCACAGCGAGATCGAAGGCGCGGACGGGGTGTCGGACACGACGGTGAGCTGGGCGGCGGGCGATCTCGTCTTCACCCCGCCGTGGGCCTGGCACCGCCACTACAACGACTCGGCCGACAGCACGGTCGAGTTCCTGACCATCGAGAACTCCCGCTTGCTCGGCCTGCTGGGCGTCGGGCGACGGCAGAGCGCGGGCCTCGCGACGCTCGACGAGGCGCGGGCCCGTTTCCAGGAGGAGGGCTCGTGACCGGGCTGTCGGAGCACATCAGCATCTGGGCCGAGCTGGCCGACGTCGACCACACGCTGCGCCACGTCGACGTCGGCGGGGTGCGCACGCGCGTGCTGCAGGCCGGGTCGGGCCCCGACCTGGTGCTCCTGCACGGCACCGGCGGCCACCTGGAGGCCTACGCCCGCGACCTCGCAGGCCTCGCGCGGGACTTCCGGGTGACCGGCTACGACATGGTCGGGCACGGATGGTCGGATCTGCCCGACCGCCCGTACACGATCGACGTGCTGTCCGATCACCTGCTGGGCACGATGGACGCGCTCGGCATCGACGCGGCGCACCTGTCCGGCGAGTCGCTGGGCGGCTGGGTGACGGCGTGGACGGCCGCGCACCACCCCGACCGGGTGCGGCGGCTGGTGCTCAACACACCCGGCAACATCGCGAACAAGCCCGAGGTGATGGCCCGCGTGCGGGACTCGACGTTGGCGGCGGTGCAGGACCCGAGTGACGCCACCGTGCGCCGCCGGGTGGAGTTCCTGTTCCACCACAAGGAGATGGTCACCGACGAGCTGGTGAACCTCCGCCGCGCCGTCTACACCCGCCCGGGGTTCGAGCAGGCGATCCGCAACACGCTCGTGCTGCAGGACCCGCAGGTGCGCAAGGACTTCGCCTGGGAGCCGGGCTGGGTCGGCAAGATCCACGCGCCGACGCTGCTGCTGTGGACCGAGCACGACCCCACGGGCGGCCTCGACGAGGCCGACATGCTGCTGGGCTGGCTGCCGGACGCGCGACTGCACGTGATCGCCGACGCCGGGCACTGGCCGCAGTGGGAGAAGGTCGACGAGTACCTGCGCGTCCACCGCGAGTTCCTGCTGGGCCGGCCGTGAGCGAACCATCGGCGCAGCGCGGACCGAGCGTCAGCGAGGGACGGCGGTGAGCGAGGTCGTCGGGTTCGTCGGGATGTCGCATTCGCCGTTCGCGACGATGACGCCGCCCGCCGCGCCGTCCGACCCGGGTGCGCGGTTCGTCGACGAGGTCGCGCGGGTGGCCGACGCCGTCGCGCGCCTGGCTCCCGACGCGGTCGTCGTGATCGGGCCGGACCACTTCCACGCCAACTTCTACGACGTCATGCCGCCGTTCGTGCTCGGCGTCGAGGAGGTGGTGGCGTTCGGCGACTTCGGCACCCGCTCGGGCCCGCTGCCGGTCGCCGCCGACCTGGCCTGGTCGATCCGCGACGGGCTCGCGGGCGACGGCTTCGACCTGTCGCTGTCCTACGCGCTCACCGTCGACCACGGCGTCGTGCAGACCTACGACATGCTCGGCGCGGACGTGCCGCTCGTCCCGCTCGTCATCAACACGGCTGCGCCGCCGCTGCCCACCGCGGACCGCTGCGTGCGCCTCGGGGAGGCGTTGGGCGCCGCGATCCGCGCGGCGCCCGGAGGTGGGCGGGTGCTCGTCGCGGCCAGCGGCGGCCTGTCGCACTGGCTGCCGTCCAACGATCCGCGCGACCCGGCGATGTCCGGTGAGCGCCGCGCCTCGGTGATCCACGGTCGGCGTGACGTCCACGCCGTCGCCGCCGCGCGCGAGCCGCGGGTGCGCGCCATGGGCGGCAACCCGAACGCGCGCGTGGCCGCCGAGTGGGACCGGTGGTTCCTCGACCGGCTCGCCGCGGGCGACCTGGCCGCGGTCGCGGCGCTGGGCGACGCCCGGCTGCAGGACGCGGCGGGCAGCGGCGCGCACGAGGTGCGCACCTGGCTGGCCGGGCTCGCGGCGGTCGGCGAGCCGCTGCGGTGGTCGGCGTACGAGCCGGTGCCCGAGTGGATCACGGGGATGGGTATCGGCGCGACCTTCGTGCCGTGAACCGGTCGTGAGTGGATAACGTCGCTATAGCCACTACTTCCACTCACGACCCCCTCAGCGGCGCAGGTGCACCCGCGAGGCAGCGGCGGCGGCCATGCGGACGGCCGAGGCGAGCCGGTCCGGACGCACCACGGCCGTCGGGCCGGTCACCGACAGCGCGGCGACGATCTCGCCGAGCGGCCCGAAGATCGGCGCGCCGATGCAGCTGACGCCCGCGTTGCCCTCTTCGTGGTCGAACGCGAAGCCCCGCACGCGCACGGCGGCGATCTCCCGCCGGATCGCGTCGACGTCGGTGAGGGTGTGGCCGGTGCGCGCGGGCAGCTCACCCGCCAGCGCGGTGTCGACCGCGTCCGCCGCCGAGTGGGCGAGGATGGCCCGGCCGAGGCTGGAGCAGTAGGCCGGGATCTGGCCCCCGACCTGCGTGAGCATCGGCATCCGGCGATGCCCGGTGATCTTCTCGACGATCAGCACGCGGTCGTGGTCGAGCACCCCGAGCTGCACGGTCGAACGCGTCGCCTCGTAGAGGTCCTGCAGGAACGGCAGCACGGCTTCGCGCAGCGTGTGCCGCACCGGGACCAGGCCGGAGAGCGCGAACAGCCGGTTGCCGATCCGGTAACGCCCGTCGGGCTTGTCCAGCCAGCCCAGCACCACCATCTGCGCCGCCATCCGGTGCGCCGTCGAGCGGGGCAGGCCCGACCGGCCGACCAGCGCGGCCAAGGTCAGCTCGCGGTGCTCGTCGTCGAACGCGTCCAGCAGCGCGGCGGCGCGGGCCAGCACGCCGTCGCCGTGCTCGTCGCCCCCTGCGCTCACGCTCCAGACAGTAGGCTCACCGGCCGACGGTGGCGCCGAACGCCTTGACCGTCCGCAGCGCCACCTCCAACGGGTCGGCGTCCCAGATCGCCCGGTTGAAGATCTCGACCTCGACGTCGCCCACGTAGCCCGCGTCCGTCACCATGCGCGTGACGGCCGGGAAGTCGATGTGCCCGTCCCCCATCATCCCGCGCGCGAGCAGCGCGTCCGCGGGCAGCGGGGTGATCCAGTCGCACACCTGGTAGGCGGCGATCCGGCGACCGGCGCGGCGCACCTGCTCGGACAGCTGCGGATCCCACCACACGTGGAAGGTGTCGACGACGACGCCCACGGTCGCGGCGGGGAACGCCTCGGCGACGTCGAGCGCCTGGCCCAGCGTCGAGATCACCCCGCGGTCCGCGGCGTAGATCGGGTGCATCGGCTCGACGGCCAACACGACGCCCGCGGCGGCCGCGTCGTCGACGAGGGCGCCGACGGCGTCGCGGGCCCGGGCCCGCGCCCCGGGCAGGTCCCGGTCGCCCGCGGGCAGCCCGCCCGCGACGAGGACCAGCACCGGAGCCGAGCCGGGCGCGCCCGCCGCGGCCAGCGTCGCGGTCTCCTCGACGGCGCGCCGGTTGTCGTCGAGCGCCGCACGCCGCTGCGTGGGCTCGGCGGCGGTGAAGAAGCCGCCCCGGCACAGGCTCGACACCCGCAGGCCAGAGTCGGCCACCATGGCGGCGGCGGTGGGGAGGCCCACCGCGGCGACCGGCTCGCGCCACAGCCCGATGCTCGCGATCCCCGCATCGGCGGTGACCCGCAGCGCCGTGGGGAGGTCGGCGTGCTTGATCGTGGCCTGGTTCAGCGACAGCCGGTGGTTCATACGAGGGCCTCCCTCGGGACCGGGACGCCGTGCAGGGCGACGTGGGCGTTCCAGCGCCGGGCGGCGAGGTCGGGGTGCTCCAGCGCGCCCGCCGCGTCCGCGAGCCGCACCAGCGTGGACAGGTGCGGCAGGCTGCGGGCCGCGTGCTGGCCCCCGACCATGCTGAACGCCTGCTGGTGGCCGTTCAGCCAGGACAGGAACGCCACCCCCGTCTTGTAGTGGAAGGTCGGCGCGGCGAACACGTGGCGGGCCAGTGCCTCGGTGGGACCGAGGATCGCCCGGTAGGCGGCCGGGTCGCCCGCGTCGAGGGCCTGCAGCGCCGCGGAGGCGTGCGGGGCGACGAGCGCGAAGGCGCCGAGCAGCGCGTCGGAGTGCCGTTCGCCGTCGCCCGCGATCAGGTCGACGTAGTTGTAGTCGTCGCCGGTGAACATGCTGGTGTCGCGCGGCAGCCGGGCCCGGAGCGCGATCTCGTGGCCCGCGTCGAGCAGGCTCATCTTGATGCCGCGCACGCGGTCGACGTTCTCGGTCATGATCCGCACCACGGTGTCGATGCCGGTGGGCACGTCGGCGCCGAAGTAGCCCGCGAGCTGCGGGTCGAACGCCGCCCCGAGCCAGTGCAGGATCACCGGGGCGCCCGCACGGGCGAGGACCTCGCGGTAGACGTGCTCGTAGTCAGCCGCCGAGGTCGCGGCCCGCGCCAGGTGGCGGCTGGCCATCAGCACCGCCCCGGCCCCCTGGTCCTCGGCGAAGTGCAGCTGCTCGACGTAGGCGTCGATCACGGCCTGCAGGCCGATGTCCGCGTCCTCGACGTGATCGGTGTTCACGCCGACGACCAGCGCGCCGCCCACGGCCCGGGCCTCGGCCGCGCTCCGCGCGATCAGCTCACGGGTGGCCGTGGCGTCCAGGCCCATGTTGCGCTGGGCGGTGTCCATGGCGTCGGCGACGCCGAGGCCCCACGACCACACGTGGCGGCGGAACGCCAGCGTGGCGTCCCAGTCGAGGTCCGCGGGCGCGCCGGGCACGTTCTCGGCAGCCACCCGCGGGATGACGTGCGCCGCGGCGTAGGCGACCCGGGAGCGCGCCGGGCCGCTCGGGCGCTCCAGAGCGGGCGGCTCCGCCAGCGCGTGGCGCTGCACCTCGCCCGCGGCGTCGAGCAGCGCGACGACGGGTTGGCCGCTCATCGCGCGTCCACCGGGGCAGGCCGGGCGGTGCCGGGCTCGCTGGGAGCCGGCTCGGGCGCGCCTGGGACGGGCTGCTCGCTGATCGCGTTCTCCCGGGCGGGCTCGGGCAGGGTGAGCTCGGGGAGGTCGACGCGCGTTCCGGTCCGCGAGCTCGTCAGGCCCGCCTCGGCGAGCCGGACGCCGCGGGCGCCCGCGAGGAAGTCGAACTCGTGCGGCGCGTCCTCCACGACGTGCCGGATGAACTGCTCCCACTGGGTCTTGAAGCCGTTCTCGAAGGCGTCGTTGTCGGGGACGTCCATCCAGTCGTTCGCGTAGTCGTGGGTCTCGGCGAGGTCGGGGTTCCAGACCGGCTTGGGGGTGGCGGCGCGCGGCTGGATGCGGCACCGGTGCAAGCCCGCGACCGCGCTGCCGTGCGTGCCGTCCACCTGGAACTCGACGAGCTCCTTGCGGTCGACGCGGACCGTCCAGCTCGAGTTGAGCTGCGCGATGACTCCCCCGTCGAGCTCGAAGACCCCGTATGCGGCGTCGTCCGCGGTGGCGGAGTAGCGCTCTCCGGACTCGTCGACACGGGACGGGATGTGCGTGACCGCACGGGCGTAGACCGACTTGACCTGCCCGAACAGGTTCTCCAGCACGTAGTTCCAGTGCGGGAACATGTCGACGACGATGCCGCCGCCGTCCTCGGCGCGGTAGTTCCAGCTCGGCCGTTGCGCGGGCTGCCAGTCGCCTTCGAAGACCCAGTAGCCGAACTCGCCGCGGATCGACAGGATCCGGCCGAAGAAGCCGGACTCCACGAGCCGGGCGAGCTTGCGCAGGCCCGGCAGGTAGAGCTTGTCGTGCACGACGCCGTTCTTGATTCCGGCGGCCCGGGCGAGCGTGGCCAGTTCGAGCGCCTCGTCCAGGCTCTCCGCGGTCGGCTTCTCGGTGTAGATCGCCTTGCCCGCCGCGATGGCCTTGCGGATCGCCGCGGCGCGGGCCTTCGTCACGAGGAAGTCGGCGTAGATGTCCCAGCGCGGGTCGGCGAGCGCGGCGTCGAGATCGGTGGTGTAGTCGGCGATGCCGTGCCGCTCGGCCAGCTCGGCGAGCTTCGCCGCGCTCCGCCCGACCAGCAGCGGCTCGACCCGCACCCGTTCGCCGTTCGCCAGCAGCACCCCGCCCTGCTCCCGGATCGCCAGGATCGAACGCACCAGGTGCTGGCGGTAGCCCATCCGGCCCGAGACGCCGTTCATGATGATGCCGATGGTCTTCTGCATGCGGACTCCTCGATACTGGTAAGCGCTTTCCAGCGTAAGCGGAGCCAGCGGTCGACGTCAAGGGCGGCCCCTACCACCGGACCCGGCCTCTCCGGAAAGCGCTAGCATCCGCACGTGGAATCGGACCGGTCCCCGTCGCCCGCGACGCTCACCGACGTCGCGCGGCGAGCGGGCGTCTCACTGGCCACGGCGTCGCGCGCGCTCAACGGGAGCGCGACCCGGCAGGTCGGCGAGGCGCTGCGCATGCGCGTGCGACAAGCCGCGGCCGAGCTGGACTACTCCCCGAACGCCCAGGCCCAGGCCATGGCCCGGGGGACGACCGCGACGCTCGGGCTGATCGTGCACGACATCGCGGACCCGTACTTCTCCATGATCGCCGCGGGGGTCATCGAGGCCGCGGCCGACCGCGCGCTGCTGGTCACCGTGGCCAGCACGCAAGGCGACCCGGCCGCCGAGCTGCGCCACATCGAGCTGCTGCGCCAGGCCCGCGCGCAGGCCGTGGTGCTCGCCGGGTCCCGGCTGGACGACGCCGCGATGCTCGACTCCGTCCGGTCTGCCCTGCGCGCCTTCTCGCGCGGCGGCGGCCGGGTGGCCTGCATCGGACAGGACGTCCTGGGCGTCAGCACCGTCGTCGTCGAGAACCGCCTGGGGGCGGCCGGGCTGGCGGGCGCGCTGCACCGGATCGGGCACCGGAGCTTCGGCGTGCTGGCCGGGCCGCCGGAGCACCTGACCGCCCGCGACCGGACCGAGGGCTTCTGCTACGGCCTGTCCGACCTCGGCGCCGAGCCCTCCTCCGAACACGTGCTGGCGTGCGAGTTCACCCGCGAAGGCGGCTACGCCGCCACCACCGACCTGCTCGCGGCGGCGGGCGGCAGGCCCCCCGTGGACTGCCTGTTCGCCGTGACCGACGTGATGGCCCTCGGCGCGCTGGCCGCCCTCCGCGACGCGGGCCTGCGCGTTCCCGATGACGTCGGCCTGGCCGGGTTCGACGACATCACCTCGCTGCGCGACGTCGTGCCCGGGCTCACCACGG
Organism: uncultured Actinomycetota bacterium; assembly: GCA_963837575.1. Lineage (GTDB taxonomy): Bacteria > Actinomycetota > Actinomycetes > Mycobacteriales > Pseudonocardiaceae > Pseudonocardia. The sequence continues at coordinate 65,809 of CAWIOI010000015.1, read as the reverse complement.
TGCGGTTGCCGATGGTCGAGATCGGGCGGAAGGTCGTGGCCATCGCCCTGGACGGCGCGCCGGGCACGGTGCGTCGCGAACGGGTGCGCGGCGAGATCGTCCTGCGGGAGAGCACGGCCCGGCCCTAGCCGCGCGCTCTGATCGCCGAGTTCGGTGCATCAGGTGCGCCAGCGCACCCGCCGCGCCCAACTCGCGCTGGGGCCGATGGGGCCGATGGGGCTGATGGGGCTGATGCCCGGCGCCGGGCGCGCGCCCACCCCACCGCCCACCCCTCCAGCGCACCGCGCACCCCATCGACGGGGTGCGCGGTGCGCCCGTGGGGTGCGCGGTGCGCCCGTGGGGTGCGCGGTGCGCCCGTGGGGTGCGCAGTGCGGCCGCGGGGTGCGCGGTGCCGCCGCGGGGTGCGCAGTGCGCCCGTGGGGTGTGCCGTGCGGCCGTGGGGGTGCGCGGTCCGCGCGGCGCCGAACACGCGGAGCCCGGCGCGGCGCGCGCCAACCCCACCGCCCACCCCTTCAGCGCACCACACACCCCATCGACGGGGTGCGCGGTACGCCCGCGGGGTGCGCGGTGCGCCCGCGGGGTGCGCAGTGCCGCCGCGGGGTGCGCAGTGCCGCCGCGGCGTGCGCAGTGCCGCCGTGGGGTGCGCAGTGCCGCCGTGGGGTGCGCCGTGCGGCCGTGCGGCCGTGGGGGTGCGCGGTCCGCGCGGCGCCGAACACGCGGAGCCCGGCGCGGGGCGCGCGCCAACCCACCGCCCACCCCTCCGGCACACCGCGCACCCCATCGACGGGGTGCGCAGTACGCCCATGGGGTGCGCAGTGCGCCCGTGGGGGTGTCCAGGTGTCCGGCTCCCTTCGTCCGCCGACGTACGGTAAGCGCTCGCCAATACTGCGCCGAATCGGTGATCGTAGACGCATTGAAGGGCAGCGAGCTGGATTTATACCGAGATCGTGAGCTATGAAGCGCTTTCCACATCGGTGGCAGAGCCCGTACAGTGGCCGGCATGGCCTCATCGGTTCCCGTCGTACTGGCGGGCGCACACGGGCACGGCGGCTGGCATCTGGCGAACATCGACCGGCTGGTCCGCGCGGGCGAGCCGGTGCGCCTGGCCGGGATCTGCGATCCCCGGCCGCTGACCGCGGCGGAGCACGCGCTCGCGGGCGACGTTCCGGTGCTGGCGCGGCTGGACGAGCTGCTCGCCGCGGTGCGGCCCGCGGTGACGATCGTGTGCACGCCCATCCACACGCACGCCGCGCTGGCCCGCACCGCCGCGCTCGCCGGCTCGCACGTGCTCCTGGAGAAGCCGCCGACGCCCACGCTCGCGGGCTTCGAGCAGCTGCGCGACGGGCTCGCCGACACCGGACGCGCCTGCCAGGTCGGCTTCCAGAGCCTCGGGTCGCACGCCCTGCCCGCCGTGCGCGCGCTCGTCGCCGACGGCGTGATCGGACGGCTGGTGGGCATCGGAGCGGCTGGCGCGTGGCAGCGCGACACCGCCTACTACGCCCGCGCTCCCTGGGCCGGGCGCCGCACGCTCGGCGGCGAGCCCGTGGTCGACGGCGCCCTCACCAACCCCTTCGCGCACGCGACCGCCACCGCACTCGCGCTCGACGGCGACACCGGCCGGGACGGCCTGCGGGACGTGCGCGTGGAGCTGTTCCGGGCCAACCCGATCGAGGCGGACGACACGTCCTGCCTGCGCCTGGTCACCGGACGGGGGACGACGGTCACCGTCGCCGTCAGCCTCTGCGCCGACCGCGAAGTGGAGCCGTACGTCGTAGCGCACGGCACGCACGGCCGGATCGTGCTGCACTACCGCACAGGCCGGGTCCGGCTCGAGCGCGACGGGGCGGTGCAGACCACCGAACACGCCTCGACCGACCTGCTGACGAACCTCGTCGCCCACATCCGGACGAACGAGCCCCTGCTCGCCCCACTCGCCGCCACCCGCGGCTTCATGCAGGTGGTCGAGGCCGTGCGCACCGCGCCGGAGCCGGTCGAGATACCCGCGGCGCACCGCGCGGTCGACACGTCGGGGCCGTGCCCGCGCCACGTCCTGCCGGGCATCGCCGCGGCCGTGGTCCGCGCGGCCGACCGGCTCGCGCTGCTGTCCGAGCTCGACCTGCCGTGGGCGCACCGGGCTCCGGCGGTGACCGGTGGATGACCGCGTCCAGGCCACGCTGCGGCTCGCCGGGCGGTCCGTGGCCGAGTACCGAGACGGCGACGGCCTGACCGCGACCATTGCCCCGCGGCCCTACCTGCATCCCGTCCGCACCCTCGGCGGCACACCGGTGACCGACGCCCGGCCGACCGACCACCCGTGGCACCTGGGGCTGTCGGTCGCGCTGCAGGACGTGGACGGCAGCAACTTCTGGGGCGGCCCGACCTATGTGCGCGACATCGGCTACACGGCCCGCGACGACCACGGGCGGATCGAGCACGACACCTTCGTCGCGCTCGGGGATGACGGGTTCACCGAGCGCCTGCGCTGGGTCACGGCCGGGGGCGAGCCCCTGCTCGCGGAGCTGCGTTCGGTGCGCGCCCACCTCGTCGGGCGCGGGTGGGAGCTCGACCTGCGCACCACGCTCACCAACATCACGTCCCGGACGGTCGCGCTCGGCAGCCCGGCCACCAACGGCCGCGACGGCGCCGGGTACGGCGGACTGTTCTGGCGACTGCCGCCCACGCGACGGCCCGAGGTGCGCGCGGGCGACGCGGCCGGTGAGGACGCCGCGCACGGGTCTGTGGCGCCCTGGCTCGCCTGGACCGAACCCACGTTCACCCTGGTGCTCGCCCCGGCCGACGACGCCACCCGGGCCGACCCGTGGTTCGTCCGGTTGGCCGACTACCCCGGCGTCGGCCTCCAGCTCGCCGCTCGCCGTCCCCTACACCTCCCGCCGACGCACGGGGTCACGCGCGGGCTCCGCGCACTCGTGGCCGACGGCGCGGTGGACGACCGGGCCGCCGCGGCGTGGGCGGCGAGTGGAGTCACGATCACGTAACGAAACCGACGTCGGTAAAGCCCGCGGCCGTCCGACGCCCGTACTGCTCCCACCACCCATGGACCGGCGAGCCCACGATGGCCGTCCTTTCGACACGCACGCGCCTCATCGCAGCGATCACACTGGCCTGCGCGGTCGCGGCGTGCGGATCACCCAGCCCGGCGAGCGCCGCCCCGGCGGCCCACCACCGACGGTCACCGTGACCATGACGGAGTTCGCCGTCGCCCTCGACCATCCACCGACCGCCGCGGGACCCTACGTCTTCCACGCCGTCAACACGGGCAAGTACCCGCACGCCGTGGAACTGGACGGCGCGGGCGTCAGCGAGCAGAAGAGCGCGGTCGTGCCGCCCGGCGGGGCGACGGACGTGAACGTCACGCTGCGGGCAGGCGACCTCGACCTCTACTGCCCCGTGGACGGCCACCGGGCCAAGGGCATGGAGACGCACCTCACCATCAGCGCCGCGAACTCCGAGTGCGGCGGCTACTGAGCCCCTCTCACGGAGCGGCCCGGGCGACGGTCGACCGTGGCGTGGTGGTCGCCCGCGCCGAGCACCCGGTCCGCGGTGCCCGGCAGCCGCAGGAGCGCCGTCACGCCTTCCGGAACGGTCACGTCGACGGGCAGGACGTGTCGCGCGTCGACGCTCCAGGAGGTGGCGACGCGACCGTGCGGCGTCTGCAGGGCTCCGGCTGCCGACGTGATGCCCGGGCCCGGCAGCGGTGCCCCGAGCACCTCCGCGTACCCGGGCGCGAGCGGCGCGATGCCCGCCACGGTGGGGTGCCATGAGCAGGCCGTCGTCGCGGAGGAAGAGCGAGTAGTTGCGCCAGCCGGTGTCGCGCAGCGCGGCGAGCATCTCCGGCCACACGGCCCGGTGTCGCTCCCGGTACTCGGCCATGCGCTCGGGCCGGACCTGCAGCTGGAAGCAGTAGCGCGGCAACGCGGTCACGTCCTCGGCTGGTAGTGGTGCAGCCGGGTCGCCGCGCGCACCCGCTTGCGCAGGGCGGCCAGGTCACCGCCGATGACGCCGTGCGTGCGGGCCTGCACCAGCAGGTTGCCCAGCGCGGTGGCCTCGACCGGGCCCGCTACCACCGGACGGCGCGCGGCATCGGCGGTGAGCTGGCACAGCAGCGCGTTCTGCGCGCCGCCGCCGACGAGGTGCGCGACCTCCACCGGCTGCCCCGACAGCTGCTCGGCCTGGTCGAGGGCCTCGGCGAACGCGGCGGCGAGGCTGTCGAGGATGCAGCGCACCACGACTTCGGGTTGCGGGTCGTGCAACCCCGCCGCGGTGGTGATCCGCTCGGGCATGTCGCCCGGCGGCAGGTACACCGGGTCGTTGGGGTCGATCCGCGGGCCACCCGGGGGCAGCGCGGCCGCGGCGCGCAACACCTCATCGAGGTCGACACCGCGCCCGCGCAGGTTCCACGTCCGCATCGACTCCGACAGCAGCCACAGGCCCATCACGTTGCGCAGGTACCGGATCGTGCCGTCGACACCGCGTTCGTTCGTGAAGTTGGCCTTGCGGCTTTTCTCGGTGAGCACCGGGGCGGACAGCTCTACGCCGACCAGACCCCATGTGCCGCAGGAGATGTAGCCGAAGCGGGAGGTCTCCGCGGGGACGCCGACGACGGCTGAGGCGGTGTCGTGCGACCCGACCGTGGTGACCGGCAGTTCGTCGTCGACGCCGATCTCGGCCATGACGTCGCCGGTGATCGGGGCCAGCAGCTGACCGGCGCGCAGGACGTCGGGCAGCAGGCCCGCGGGCAGGCCGAGCGCCTCGATCACCGGGCGGGACCAGTCGCCGGTGCGCGCGTCGAGCAGGCCCGTGGTGGAGGCGTTGGTCTCCTCGGCGACCTGCCTGCCGGTGAGCCAGTAGCCCAGCAGGTCCGGCATCAGCAGCGCGCGCCGCCCGGCCAGCTCGGACTCGGCGGCGAGCTGGTACAGCGTGTTGAACGGCAGGAACTGCAGGCCCGTGGTGGCGTAGAGGCGCCGGGGATCCATCTTGGCGTGGACGTCGTCGATCACGGTCTCGGTGCGGCGTCGCGGTAGTGGTGCGGGTTGCCCAGCAGCACGCCGCGGCCGTCGAGCAGCCCGTAGTCCACCGCCCACGAATCGATCGCCAGCCCGGCCAGGCGGTGCTGCCGGGCGGCGGTACGCAGCCCGCTCAGTACGTCGGTGTAGAGGCCGAGCACGTCCCAGTACAGCCCGTCGGGCAGCCGAACCGGGCCGTTGCGGAACCGGTGGACCTCGGTGAAAGACAGGTGCTCCGGGCCGACCTCGCCGACGATCACCCGCCCGCTCGACGCCCCGAGGTCGACCGCGGCCAGGGCTGTCATCGCAGGAACGCGGCCGCGACGCCGGAGTCGACGGGGATGTGCAGGCCGGTGGTCTGCGACAGGTCACCCCCGGTGACGGCGAAGACCGCGGCGGCGACGTGGTCGGGCAGCACCTCGCGACCGAGCAGGGTCCGCTTGGCGTAGTAGGCGCCCAGCTCCTCCTCGGGCACGCCGTACACCGCGGCCCGCTGGGCTCCCCAACCGCCCGCGAAGATCCCCGAGCCGCGCACCACGCCGTCCGGGTTGATGCCGTTGACGCGGATGCCGTGCGGCCCCAGCTCGGCGGCCAGCAGCCGCACCTGGTGGGCCTGGTCGGCCTTGCTGGCCCCGTAGGCGACGTTGTTGGGCCCCGCGAACAGGGAGTTCTTGCTGGAGATGTAGACGATGTCACCGCCCATCCCCTGCGCGATCAGCACCCGGGCCGCGGCGCGGGACACGAGGAACGAGCCCTTGGCCATGACGTCGTGCTGCAGGTCCCAGTCGCGGGCGGTGGTCTCCAGCAGCGGCTTGGAGATCGACAGGCCGGCGTTGTTGACCACCAGGTCGACCCCGCCGAACGCCAGCACGGCGGCGTCGAGGGCAGCGGCGACGGCGTCCTCGTCGGACACGTCCGCGGCCACGCCGACGGCCCGGTCGCGGTTGCCGATCTCGGCCGCCGCCGCGGCGGCCTTGTCGGCGTCGAGGTCGGCGACCACCACGCACGCGCCCTCCGCGGCCAACCGCTGCGCGATCGCCTTCCCGATACCCGACGCGGCCCCGGTGACCAGCGCGATGCGGGTGGCCAACGGCTTGGGCTTCGGCATCCGGGCGAGCTTCGCCTCTTCGAGGGCCCAGTACTCGATGCGGAACTTCTCCGACTCGGGGATGGGGGCGTAGGTCGACACCGACTCCGCGCCGCGCATCACGTTGATCGCGTTGACGTAGAACTCGCCCGCGACCCGGGCGGTCTGCTTGTCCTTGCCGAAGGAGAACATGCCCACGCCGGGCACGAGCACGATGGCCGGGTCGGCGCCGCGCATCGCGGGCGAGTCCGGGCCTGCGTGCCGCGCGTAGTAGGCGGCGTAGTCCTCGCGGTAGGCGGCGTGCAGTTCCGCGAGCCGGGCGATGATTTCCTCGGTCGTGGCCGTGCCGGGCAGGTCCACCACCAGCGGCTTGACCTTGGTGCGCAGGAAGTGGTCGGGGCAGGAGGTGCCGAGCTCGGCCAGCGGCGCGAGCTTCTCCCGCGCTACGAACTCGAGCACGGCGTCGCTGTCGGTGTAGTGGCCGACCTGCGGGTGGTCGGTCGAGGCCAGCCCCCGGATCGTCGGGAAGATCGCCGCGGCCTTGGCCCGGCGTTCTGCCTCGGGCAGCGGCTCGTGGCCGGGCACGACCGCCCCGAACGGCTCCGCGATGCCGTTGCGGTCGAGGTACGCGCGCGCCGTGGCGATGATCTCCAGCGAGTTCGCCTCCGCCTCGTCGCTGGTCGCGCCCCATGCGGTGATGCCGTGGCCGCCCAGGATCACCCCGATCGCCTGCGGGTTCGCCTCCTTGACCGCGGCGATGTCCAGCCCGAGCTGGAACCCGGGCCGCCGCCAGGGCACCCACACCACCCGGTCACCGAAGCAGTCCTCGGTGAGCTTCTCCCCGTCCGCTGCGGTGGCCAGGGCGATCCCGGAGTCGGGGTGCAGGTGGTCGACGTGCGCGGCGTCGACGAGCCCGTGCATGGCCGTGTCGATCGACGGGGCGGCGCCGCCCTTGCCGTGCAGGCAGAAGTCGAACGCGGCGACCATCTCGTCCTCGCGCTCGACGCCCGGGTAGACGCCGACCAGCGCGCGCAGCCGGTCCAGCCGCAGCGCGGCCAGCCCGGCCGGGGTCAGCGTGCCGAGGTCGCCGCCGGACCCCTTCACCCACACCAGCTCCACCGGCTGGCCGGTGACGGGGTCGGTGGTCGTGCCCTTGGCGGAGGTGTTGCCCCCGGCGTAGTTGGTGTTGCGCGGGTCGGCGCCCAGCCGGTTGGACCGGGCGATCAGCTCGGCGACGGTGGGGTTGTCGGTCACTTGTTGAGCTCCTCGATAGTGAGACTGTGCGCGGAAACGAGTGCTATAGCCCTCGTTTCCGCGCACAGGTCAGGACCAGCCGGCCTGGGTGCCGCCCACCCGGTCGGCGACGATCTTCTGGCCGTAGCCGGAGTCCCGGTAGGCGGCCATGGGGTCGCGGGGCAGGCCGCGGGACCCGCGCCGGTCGGCCAGCGCCGGGCGCACGTCGGTGTCGTAGGCGTCCATCAGCACGCCGTGGGCGCCCAGCACGTCACCGGCCTCCTGGGCGGCGGCGAGCGCGTCGGCGTCGACGAGCAACGCCTTGGCCAGCGCCTGCTCGACGTTCAGCACCGAGCGGATCTGGCCCGGCACCTTCTCCTCGATGTTGTGGCACTGGTCGAGCATGAAGTTCACGCCCGCCTCCGGGCGGTGCGCGCCGACCGTCACGATCTCGACCATGATCCGGAACAGCTGGAACGGGTCGGCCGACCCGACGACCAGGTCGTCGTCGGCGTAGAAGCGGGAGTTGAAGTCGAACGCGCCCAGCCGCTCCTGCCGCAGCAACTGCATCACGATGAACTCGATGTTCGTGCCCGGCGCGTGGTGGCCGGTGTCGAGCACCACCTGGGCACGCTCGCCGAGGGCCAGGCAGTGCAGCAGCGACGTGCCCCAGTCCGGGATGTCCATCGCGTAGAAGTAGGGCTCGAAGAACTTGTACTCCAGCAGCAGCCGCTGGTCCTCGTCGAGCGCGGCGTAGATCTGCCGGAGCGAGTCGGCCAGCCGGTCCTGGCGGCCCCGCAGCGAGTCCTGCCCCGCGTAGTTGGTGCCGTCGGGCAGCCAGATCTTCAGGTCGGTCGACCCGGTCTCGCGCATCACCTGGATGCACTCGAGGTGGTGGGCGACGGCCTTGGCCCGGATCCGCTCGTCGGTGTGGGTGAGCGAACCGAGCTTGTAGTCCTCGTCCTGGAACAGGTTCGAGTTGATCGCCCCGATCCGGACGCCCAGCTCCTTGGCGTGGGTGGCCAGCGCGCCGAAGTCGTCCACGCGGTCCCACGGGATGTGCAGCGACACCCGCGGCGCCAGCCCGGTCACGGCGTTCACCTGGGCCGCGTCGGCGATCTTCTCGAACGGGTTGCGCGGCACACCCGGGGTGGTGAAGACCTTGAACCGGGTGCCGGAGTTGCCGTAGGCCCAGCTCGGCACCTCGATCGTGAACTCGTCCAGCCCGGTGAGGGCCGCAGAGCGATCGGTCATCGGAGACACTCCCTAGCGCGTTCCGCCGTACCGGCGGGTGGTCAAGCCGTTGAGCAGCGCGGCGAAGACGAGCACCGCGCCGAGGGCGAGCAGTTGGAACTGGGCGCCGTCGTTGCCCTCGAACGCCAGCAGGATCCCGGCGTTCAGCCAGACGATGAGCAGCGTGGCGAGCACGACGCCCGCGACGCGCCCGATGCCGCCGGTGATCGCGACGCCGCCCAGCACGGCGATGGTGATCGCGGGCAGCGCCATCCCGTTGCCGGTGACGCCCGCGTCCGGCCGCGCCGAGGCGAACTGGGCCACGGTGACGACGGCGACGAGCCCGGAGATCAGGCCCGCGTAGGTGTAGGCCTTGAACCGGGTGCCGCGCACCGGGAGCCCCGCCCACCGCGCCGCGACGTCGTTGGTGCCGGTCCCGTAGAGCCTGCGGCCGTAGGTGGTGCGGGCCAGCAGCGCCCAGACCAGCACCACCGTCGGGAGCAGGAACGTGAACAGCCCCAGCGGCACGTCGGGCACGTACTGCCCGAACAGCGGCAGCTCGACGGAGCGGGTGATCGAGAACAGCTGCTGGATCGGCGGGGTGCTGATCGGGCTCTGGTCGTTGATCACGATGGCGATCGACTTGTAGGCGTAGAACGTCGCCAGGGTGGCGATCAGCGCCGGGAACCCGACGTACGCCACGAGGAACCCGTTCAGCGCACCCAGCAGGGCACCGAACGCCGCGGTGGCGATGATCGCGAGCCAGAGCGGCCATCCCCACTCGCCGTAGGTGAACCCGAAGCCCATGCCCGACAGCGACACGATGGCGCCGACGGACAGGTCGATGCCGCCGCGGCCGGAGAGGATCACCAGGAGCTCGGCCAGGCCCAGCATGGCCAGCGGCACGGCGTTGATGAGGCTCGCCGACATGTAGTCGAAGTCGTAGGACGCGGTGAGATAGCCCCCCGCGTCGAGCACGAAGAACCAGACGACGACCACGACGATCAACACGGCGAGCAGCGCGATCCGCTGCGTGAGCAGCGCGCGGAGCACCCGGGCACCCAAGCCCTCCACCGGGGTGTCGGGCGGGGAAGGCGGGGCAGCGGTGGTGGTCATCGCGTCCTCCGGGTGCGCGCCCGCAGCAGGTCGGTGCCGACCGCCACGATGATGAAGATCCCGACGAAGAGGTCCGAGAGCTGCGAGCTCCAGCCCAGCTGGGTGACACCCGAGGTGACGGACTGGACGAGCAGCGCGCCCAGCAGCGTGCCGAGCACCGACCCGCGGCCGCCCATGATCGAGGTGCCGCCGATCACGACGGCGGCGATCACCGCGAGCTCCTTGCCGGTGCCGACGGACTGGTCGAGCGTCGAGGTGCCCTGCGCGATGACGAAGCACGCGCCCAGCCCGACCAGCAGGCCGGTGACCAGGTACGCGAGCAGGATCCGGCGTTGCACCCGCACACCCGCGAGGCGCGCGGCGTGCGCGTCGCCGCCGATGGCGTAGAAGTGCCGCCCGCCCGCGGTGTGCCGCAGGTACCACCAGGCGATCAAGGTGACGATCACCGTGATCGCGAAGGCGTTCGGGACGCCGAGGATGCGGCCCGCGTCGCCGCGGCCGAAGATCTCGATCGTCGCCGGGATGCCGTTCACCGTGCGCGAGCCGAAGATCTGCAGCCCGAGGAAGAGGAACAGGTTCGCCGTGCCGAACGTGATGATGATCGCGTGCACCCGGCCGTAGGCGATCAACAGCCCGTTCACCAGGCCGAGCGCCCCGCCGACGAGCACCGACAGCAACACGGCCACGGGCGCCGACACGGCGCCGACCAGCGCCTTCGCCGTCAGCACGGCGCAGACCATGACCGCGCCGCCGACCGAGACGTCGATGCCACCGGTGATGATGATGATCGTCATGCCGACGCCGATCAACGCGATCGGCGCCGTGGTCACCAGCAGCGGCTGGATGGAGCCCGCGGTGAGGAACGCCGGGGTGCGGAACGCGAGCACGATCCAGATCACGGCGATCACGCCGAGTAGGACCAGCTCTTGCCCGGTGACCGGCGACGGCAGGATGCGGCTGCGCCCCTTCGCCTGCGCCTGGCGCTCCCCGGCCGGACGGGTCGTGGTGACGCTCATGCGACCTGGCCCTCCTCGTCCAGGGCGCCCGCCGCGGCGGCGAGCACGTCGACCTGGGTGGCGTCCGGTCCGAACTCGACGGTGGTGGTGCCGCCGCGCACGACCAGCAGCCGGTCGCCGATCCGCAGCGCCTCGGGCAGGTCCGACGTGACGACCAGCACGGCCGTCCCGCCGTCGGCCAGCTCCGTGATGATGCGGTGGATCTCCTCCTTGGCCCCGACGTCGACGCCCTGCGTGGGCTCGGCGAGGACCAGCACCTCGGGCCGCTCGACGAGCTGGCGCGCGAGCACCACCTTCTGCGCGTTGCCGCCGGACATCGCGCTGATCGGCTGCCGTTCGTTCGGCGTGCGCACGGCCAGCCGCTTGATCAGATCGGTCGCGACCGTCCGCTCGCGGGCCCCGTCCATGAACACCCCGAGCCGGGACAGCAGCCGGAGGTGCCCCGCCGAGATGTTGAACGCGATGGACTGGAAGCTGAACATCCCCTCGACCTTGCGGTTCGCGGGCAGCAGCGCGATGCCGTGCCGCTGCGCGTCCTGCGGCGAGCGCGGCGCGACCGCGCGGCCCTTGAGGCGCATCTCCCCGCTCGTCGGCCGGTCGATCCCGTAGATGCACGCCCCGATCTCGGAGACGCCCGAGCCCACCAGCCCGTAGAGGCACACGATCTCGCCGCGGCGGACCGCGACGTCGACGTCGTGGAACTTGCCGCTGCGCCCGAGCCCGTCGAGGACGAGCACCGGGTCGCCCTCCGGGACCGCGCGGTGGGGCCGCTCGTCGGAGAGGATCCCGCCGACCATCAGCTCGGCGATCCGGCGGACGTCGAGGTCGGCGATCGGGTAGGTGCCGATGGTCTGCCCGTCGCGCATGACGGTCACCTCGTCGGCGATGCGGAAGAGCTCGTCGAGGCGGTGCGAGATGTAGATGATCGCCACCCCGGCCTCCTTGAGCCTGCGGACGACGGTGAACAGCACGTCGATCTCGGTGTCGGTGAGGATGGCGGAGGGCTCGTCGAGGATGAGGACCTTGGCGTCGCCCGCGAGCGACTTGGCGATCGACACCTGCTGCTGTTCGGCGATCGACAGCTCGCCCACCGGCACGGTCGCGTACCGGGCGGGCAGCCCCAGCAGCTCCAGCAGCTCGACGACCTTGGCGTTCTGCTCCGCCCAGGCCACCCGTCCGCGGCGGCGGATCTCCCGGCCGGTGAAGATGTTCTCCGAGACCGTGAGCTCCGGGAACAGCTGGGGCTCCTGGTACACGGTGGCGACGCCGAGCGCGATCGCGTCGCCGGTCGACGCGATGTGGGCGGGGGCGCCCTCGAACGCGATGGTCCCCGTGTCGGCCTGCTCCACCCCTGAGATGATCTTGATCAGGGTGGACTTGCCCGCGCCGTTCTCCCCCACCAGGGCGTGCACGCGGCCCGCGTGGATGGTGATCTCCGCGCTGCGGATGGCGCGGACCGCGCCGAAGCTCTTGGAGATCCCGCGCAGCGCGAGGCGGGGCGCCTGGTCGACGGTCATGATCGGTCACTCCGTGACGACGGGCCGGGAGGTCGGGCACGCGCCCGACCTCCCGGGCAGGCGGCTCAGTAGTTGTACTGGTCCACGTTGTCCTTGGTGATCGCCAGCGGCGGGCCGAGGAGCAGCGTCTTGGAAGCGGAGTCGTACTTGATCGCGGACATCGCGTCGTTGACGTTGTTGGTGTCGGCGAACGGCTTGTTCTCCGCGAGCTGGGCACCCGCCCACGCGGTGAGGTAGCCGAGGTTCTCGACGTTCCACAGGATCGCCGACGACGACGAGCCGTTGGCCAGGTACGGCTTCATGGACTGGGGCGTCCCGAGACCGACGGTGAACACCTTGCCGGTCTTCTTGGCGTCCTGGACGGCCTGCGCGACACCGGGCGCCGAGGAGGTGCACTCGCCGACCAGGCCGGTCAGGTCCGGGTGGGCGTTCATCAGGTCGGTCGCCATCTGCGTGGCCTTCGCCTGGTCCTCACCCGCGTACACGGTGTCGACGATCTGCGCCTGCGGGTACTTGGCGGCCGTGTACTCCTTCTGGACCTTGATCCAGGAGTTGAGGTTCTCGGCGGTCTGCCCGCACGACACGATCGCGTACTTGCCCTGGCCGCCCATGGCCTTGAGCAGCGAGTCGGTGAGCGCCTGGCCGATGCCCTGGGCCGTGGCCTGGTTGACGAACACCTCGCGCACGGAGTTGGGCGCGTCCGTGTCGGCCGTCGCCACGTGGATGCCCTGGGCCTTCGCCTCCTGCAGCAGCGGCGCCATCGAGTCGGGGTCGTTCGGGGCCACGATCAGCGTGTTGACCTTCTGCTGGATGTAGGAGCGCACGATGTCGGCCTGCGCCCCCGCATCGGCGGTCGTCGGCCCCTGGTAGAGCCACTGGACGTTGCCCAGCGCCGCCGCCGCCTTCTTCCCGCCCGCGTTCATGGCCTCGAAGTAGGGGATGCCCTGCAGCTTCGGCACGAAGGCGACCTTCACGGTGCCGCCACCGCCCGCGGCGCCGCCGCTTTCGGTCCCGCCCCCGCTCTGGCTCTTCTGCGTACACGCGGTCAGCGCCATCGTGGCCGCGACGCCGAGCACGGCGGCCACCTTCAACTTCCGGGCAATGCGCATGCTGACTCCTTCGTCGGGTGCAGGATCAGACCGGAGTGCCCTCGATCCCCGGATGCGGAACGCGGGCGGACGTGCTGTGGTACGGGGACTTCCGTTCGACCGCAGCAACTCGCAGGAGGAACCTAGCAGGCGCTTATAACGTTTCACAAGGGAAACCGCCGACATGTTGGCTCGTCAGACGGTTGGGACTGTCATTGTCTCTCGACAAGGGCTTGCACGTTTCAACACGTGCCACCAAAATGAGGGCGACCGTAGGGAGGGCCGTCCTCATGGCGTCACCGAGCATGAAGGATGTCGCCGCGCATGCCCGGGTCTCCCTCGGCACGGTCTCGAACGTCCTGAACCGTCCCGAGGTGGTGGCCGATCGCACGCGCAAGCGCGTGCTGGCCGCGATCGCCGAGCTGGGCTTCGTGCGCAACGAGTCGGCCCGACAGCTGCGCGGCGGCGGCAGCCGTATCCTCGCCTACGTGGTGCTCGACACGGGCAACCCCTTCTTCACCGACGTCGCCCAGGGCGTGCAGGAGGCCGCCGACGCCGTCGGGCTCGCGGTCTTCCTCTGCGACAGCGGCCAGGACCGGCGGCGCCAGTCGGCCTACCTCGATCTCCTCGAACAGCAACGGGTCGAGGGGGTGCTCATCACGCCGGTCGACCGGGCCGACGAACGGCTCGCGCTGCTGCCCCGGCGCGGCACGCCCGTGGTGATGGTCGACGCGCACAGCCCCGACCACTGCTCGGTCTTCGTCGACGACGTCGCGGGAGGCGAGCTGGCGGCGGCACACCTGCTCGACGGCGGCCACCGCCACATCGCGTTCGTCGGCGGGCCGCCGTCTTTGCCGCAGGTCGCGGACCGGCTCGCCGGCGTCCATCGGGTCTATGACGCCGACGACGTGGTGGTGCTGGAGACGGCGGCGCTCGACATCGCTGAGGGTCGCCGGGCGGGCGCCCGGCTGGCCGGGCTCCCCGCGGGCCGCCGTCCGACCGCCGCGTTCTGCGCCAACGACCTGCTCGCGCTCGGCCTGCTGCAGGAGGCGGTGCGGCTCGGGCTGCGCGTGCCGGAAGACCTGGCCATCGTCGGCTACGACGACATCGTGTTCGCCGAGGCCGCCGCCGTGCCGCTGACCTCGGTCGCCCAGCCCCGGCAGCTGATCGGCCGGACCGCCGCGGAGATGCTCATCGCGGAGGCGCGGGAGCGGGATGGGACCCATCAGCACCGCCAGGTGGTGCTGTCCCCGGAGCTGGTGCTGCGCGCATCCAGCAGGCTTCGACCACTGAACGGGGTCGCCTGATGAAGATCGCACTGTTCGTCACGTGCCTGGCCGACGCGCTGTACCCGCAAGTGGGGAAGGCCACGGTGGCGCTGCTGGAGCGGCTGGGGCACGAGGTGGAGTTCCCGGCGGCGCAGACGTGCTGCGGGCAGATGCACGTCAACACCGGCTACCAGGACGAGGCGCTGCCGCTCGTGCGCCACCACGTGGAGGTGTTCGAGCGCTACGACGTCGTGGTGGCGCCGTCGGGCTCGTGCGTGGGGTCGGTGCGCCACCAGCACGCGATGGTCGCGCGCCGGGGCGGTGACGAGGCGCTGGCGGCCCGCGCGGAGGCGGTGGCCGCGAAGACGTACGAGCTGTCGGAGCTGTTGGTGGACGTGCTGGGGGTCGAGGACGTCGGCGCCTACTACCCGCACCGGGTTACCTACCACCCGACGTGCCACTCACTGCGCATGCTGCGGGTGGCCGACAAACCGCTGCGGCTGCTGCGGCACGTGCGCGGCATGACGCTGGTGGAGCTGCCCGAAGCCGACCAGTGCTGCGGGTTCGGCGGCACGTTCGCGCTCAAGAACCCCGACACGTCCACGGCGATGCTGGCCGACAAGATGCGCCACGTCCTGTCGACCGGCGCGGAGGCGCTGACCGCGGGCGACGCGTCCTGCCTGATGCACATCGGCGGCGGCCTCTCCCGCCTACGCTCGGGCACGAAGACCGTTCACCTGGCCGAGATCCTCGTGAGTGGATGACACTGTTCCCGCCGCTATTTCCGCTCACGACCACCCGGGAGGCGCCCATGACCACGGATCTTGGCATACCCGCGGTCGCACCGAGGGGGGTCGGGCACCTGCGCGGCGCCCGCACGTTCCCCGCGGCGGCGAAGGACGCGCTGGGCGACACCCAGCTGCGCCGCAACCTCGGCCACGCCACCCGCACGATCCGCAACAAGCGCGCCGCCGTGGTCGCCGAGCTCGACGACTGGGAGGAGCTGCGCCGCGCGGGCGAGGCCATCAAAGCCGCCACCATGGCCCGCCTCGACGAACACCTGGAACGCCTCGAATCCGCCGTCACCGCGCGCGGCGGGGTGGTGCACTGGGCCCGCGACGCGAACGAGGCCAACCGCATCGTCACCGACCTGGTGCGCGCCACCGGGCAGCGCGAGGTCGTCAAGGTCAAGTCCATGGCCACCCAGGAGATCGGGCTCAACGAAGCCCTGGAGGCCGCGGGCATCGAGGCCAAGGAGACCGACCTCGCCGAGCTGATCGTCCAACTCGGCGGCGACCTGCCCTCCCACATCCTCGTGCCCGCCATCCACCGCAACCGCGCCGAGATCCGCGAGATCTTCCTGCGCGAGATGCCCGGCGTCGATCCCGCGTTGACGGCAGAGCCGCGGCGGTTGGCCATGGCCGCCCGTGCGCACCTGCGGGAACGGTTCCTGCGCGCCAAGGTCGCGATCTCCGGCGCCAACTTCGCCGTGGCCGAGACGGGCACGCTGCTCGTCGTCGAGTCCGAGGGCAACGGGCGCATGTGCCTCACGCTGCCCGAGACGCTGATCACCGTGATGGGCGTCGAGAAGCTCGTCCCCACGTGGACCGATCTCGAGGTGTTCCTGCAGCTGCTGCCCCGCTCCTCCACCGGCGAGCGGATGAACCCCTACACCTCGGCGTGGAGCGGCGTCACCCCCGGCGACGGCCCACAGGCGTTCCACCTCGTGCTGCTCGACAACGGCCGCACCGCCGCGTTGACCGACCCGGTCGGCCGCTCGGCCCTGCACTGCATCAAGTGCTCGGCCTGCATGAACGTCTGCCCCGTCTACGAGCGCGCGGGCGGGCACGCCTACGGCTCGGTCTACCCCGGCCCCATCGGCGCGGTGCTGTCGCCGCAGCTCACCGGGGTGGAGGACAACGCCTCGCTGCCGTACGCGTCGTCGCTGTGCGGGGCGTGCTTCGACGCCTGCCCGGTCCGCATCGACATCCCGAGCTTGCTCGTGCAGCTGCGCGCCGCACACGTCGACGCGAACCGGCACCGGCGCATCCCCACCCCCGAAGCGCTCGGCATGGCCGCCGCCGCCTGGGTGATGGCCGACCCGGAGCGGTTCGCGACCGCCGAGAAGGCCTCTCGCGTGGGGCGCCTGATCGGCCGGGCCTCGGGCCGGATCACCACCCTGCCGCCGCCCCTGTCGCGGTGGACGGCCAGCCGCGACGCCCCCCGCCCACCCGCGGAGACCTTCCGCGAGTGGTGGGCCCGCGAACGCGGTGCGACCGGTGGGACGGCAGGCGAGGACACACCGTGAACGCGCGCGACGAGGTGCTCGGCCGGATCCGGGCCGCCAACGCCGCCGCCCGGCCCACCCCCGGCGCAGATCCCCCGCGACTACCGGCGGTCCGGCGCTCACCCACCGGGTGACCCGGAGCTGGTCGAGCTGTTGCGCGACCGGCTCGTCGACTACCGGGCCACCGTCGTCGACGCCGCACCCGACGCCGTCCCGGCCGCGGTGGCGGGCGCCCTCGCCGACGTCGGCGGACCCGTCCTCGTGCCGGAAGGCCTGCCCGACGCCTGGTGCCCCGGCGGCGAGCCCGACCGGGGGTTCTCCCCCGCCGAGCTGGACCGCTTCGCCGCCGTCGTCACCGGATGCGCCGCCGCCTGCGCCGAGACCGGCACCATCGCCCTCGACGGCTCGCCCGACCAGGGGCGCCGCGCCCTCACCCTCGTGCCCGACGTCCACGTGTGCGTCGTGCGCGCCGACCAGGTCGTGCACACCGTGCCCGAGCTCCTCGCCGCGCTGACCCCCGCCCGACCCCTCACGTTCATCAGCGGACCGTCGGCCACCAGCGACATCGAGCTGGAGCGCGTCGAAGGCGTGCACGGACCCCGCACGCTGGTCGTCGTGCTCGTCCCGTCGCCCGCTTGACGTGCTCAGGCCGGGCGGGCATCGAACACGTGCACGCCCGAGACCGGGTCGGCGGCGATGACCGTCGTGAGCTGCAGGTCGGCCTCGTCGAGCAGAGCGGCGTACTCCGCGCGCGAGCCGCCCAGCAGGGCGAGCATCAGCTCGGCGAAGCGTGTGGCGGCGTCGGTGTGCACAGCCATGCCCCCCTCACGACGGCGACGTCGGTAGGGTTCAGCCCGATCGTCCGGATCCTCCCCCGGGTCCCGCGTCGAGCGGAAGGGCGGTGCCGCGCACCGTCCACCGCGCGGGGCCGCCGCGCAGCACGGTCGCGGTGAGCGGTGCGACGTCGATCCGCCAGAAGCCCGCGGCCGGGGCGCCGAGCGTGGTCACCACCGCGGCGCGCACCACGGCCGCATGCGTGACAGCCACCGTGTGTCCGTCAGCGTCCGGTCGCGCGAGCCACGCCGTCACGCGGGCCGCCAGCGTCGTGAGGGTCTCGCCGCCGTGTGGCGCCGCGTCGGGGTCGCCGAGCCAGGCGGCGACCGCGGCCGGGTCGTCGGCGGCGACCTCGTCGAGGGTGCGCCCCCGCCACGCTCCGAGGTCCCAGTCGGCCAGCCCCGGGTCCGGCGTCGCCGAGAGGCCCAGCGCGGCGGCCGTCTCGACCGCGGCCGGCGCGGGCGAGCACACCGCCCGCGTGACGCGCCGCAGCGGGACCGCTCGTCGGGCCCCCATCGCGGCTGCGGCTCCGCGCGGCTCGAGGCCCTCGTGGCCCGCGAACGCCGCTCGTGACGTCGCTGCGGTGGACGCGTGCGTGACCAGGGTCAGGCGGGCGTTCACCCCGGGCAGGCTAGGACAACATCGTCACCCGGTAACGTGACGCGCCGACGACCAGTCGATCACAGCGCGGTGCTGCGTCTACGCTCTTTTGCGATGAGCGGTTCTGCGGAACGTGATCATGCCTGCGCGGTGTGTGTCGACCCGGTCTGGTTACCCGATGGCGACGCCGCCTGATCCGCGCCTGGAAACGCTCGTCGAGCTGGTCGTGCAGCTCGCGTCGGGCCAGCTCGCCGCGCGCATGCGGCCCTCGGACGCGTCGGACGACATCGACGCCGTGATCGTCGGCATCAACATGCTGGCCGAGGAGCTGGAGGCGCTCAACAAGCATCTCGAGGGCCGGGTGGCCGAGCGCACCCGCCAGCTCGCGGACGCGCACCGACAGCTGGAGCGCCTCGCCCTCTACGACCCCCTGACCGATCTTGCCAACCGCACGCTGCTGGCCGACCGCATCGACCAGGCCACAGCGAGGGCGGAGCGCGGCAGTGACCCGCCCGCGGTGTTGGCGCTCGACCTCGACGGATTCAAGTCGGTCAACGACAGCTTCGGCCACGCCGTCGGCGACGAGCTGCTGGTCGAGGTCGCCCGGCGGCTGCGTGCGGTGTGCCGCGCCACCGACACCGTCGCCCGGCTCGGCGGCGACGAGTTCGCGCTCGTCGTCGTGGACGCCACCGAAGAGCAGGTCGTCGACGTCGCCGACCGGATCATGAACGCGCTGCAGGAGCCGGTGCGGGCGGGCGGCCAGACCTGCTGGGTCAGCGCCAGCATCGGGGTGCGGTTCGCCGCCCGAGGCCAGTCCGCGGGCGTTCTGCTGCGGGACGCCGACACGGCCATGTACGTGGCCAAGGCCCGCGGGCGCGGCGGCGTCCAGGTCTACGAGCCGACGATGCACGCCGCGGCGCTGCGCCGGTTGCGCCAGGCCGACGAGCTGCGCGCGGCGCTCGCGGCAGGCGAGTTCGCGGCGTACTACCAACCGATCATCGAGCTGACGACCGGGCGGACCACGGCGGTCGAGGCGCTGCTGCGCTGGCGGCACCCGGCCGACGGCGTGCGGTCGGCCGACTCGTTCATCCCGGTGGCCGAGGACACGGGACTGATCGTCGCGCTCGACCGCTGGGCGCTCGACGCGGCCGTGGCCCAGGTGGCCGCCTGGCGGGCTCTGCGGCCCGGCCCGGCGGAACTGTGCATGCACGTCAACGTCTCGCCGATCACGTTCCGCACGCCCGGCTTCGCCGACGGCGTCCTGAGGTGCCTCGCCCGCCACGGGGTGCACGCAGGCGACGTGCTGCTGGAGGTCACCGAGACGCAGATGATGGGCGAGGACCCGCAGACCCTGCAGACGATGGAAGTCCTGCACACGGCGGGCGTCGGCGTCGCGATCGACGACTTCGGCACCGGGTGCTCCTCGCTCGGCTACGTCCGCCGCAAGTTCGTCGACGTCATCAAGATCGACCGATCGTTGATCACCGGGCTGGACTCCGACCTGCACCAGCGTCGGGTCGCCGCGGCGCTGCTGGCCGTGGTCGACGCGTTCGGGCTGACGGCCGTGGCCGAAGGCGTGCAGACCGACGCCGAGGCCGCGGCGCTGCGGGAGCTCGGCTGCCGCTACGGCCAGGGCTACCTGTGGGGGGAGCCGCTGCCCGCCGATGCGATGCCCGTGTTCAGGCCTCCGGGAGGTTCTGGACGTGCTGGAAGCCGAACCGACCCTTGATGCACAGGTGGCCGTGCGTGACCGAATGGTCGGCCGGGCTCGTGACGTTGACGATCGCCCCCTGCTGCACGTGCAGCTCCAGGTTGCAGCCCACCCCGCAGAACGAACAGATCGTGGTGGTGACGGTCTCGTCGTCCGGATGCCAGTCGTCGGCCGCGCGCAGCTCGTGCTCCTTCACCGACTTCAACGCGCCCGTGGGGCACACGCCGATGCAGTTGCCGCAGTACACGCAGGCCGACTCGGGCAGCTCGACGTTCTGCTCGGTGGCGATGCGGGCGTCGAACCCGCGGCCTGCCGCGGAGATCGCGAACGTGAACTGCGCATCGGTGCCGCACGCCTTGACGCACTTGTAGCAGAGGATGCAGCGGGCGTAGTCGCGGACGTAGAGGTCGTTGTCGATCTTCACGGGCTGGGCGACGGTCTCCGCGGTGGCGCCGTCGGGGGCGTGGTGGTGGCCCGCACGGCGGGTGTCGCGGTCGTCGGAGGGCGGCGCGGGCGGGCCGTAGCGCTGCGCGTCGACGCCGTACTCGCCCATCCAGCGCTGCACGTCCGCGCTCGCCTGGGAGAGATCGACCGACGAGGCCAGCAGCTCCAGCACCATCCGGCGGCTGTGGCGCACCTTCTCCGTGTCGGTGCGCACGACCATGCCGTCCTCGACCTTGCGCGCGCACGACGGCACGAGCACCCGCGAGCCCTCCACCTCGACCATGCACACCCGGCACGCGTTGATCGGGGTGAGGTTGGGCGCCCAGCACAGCGTCGGGGTCTCCACACTCGTCTTCTCGTTGAGCGCGCCGAGGATGGTCGCGCCCTCGGGCACGCGCACCTCGGCGTCGTCGATGGTGAGTGCGACCATCCGGGAGATCGAACCGAGCATCACCGGCCCGTCGGGGCTGCGGCTGCTGCGCAGCCTGCCGCCATCGCTCGCGACCGGGTCGACGGCCGTGGGGCCGACCGGGCCCGCGTCGGCCTCGCGGTACTCCGCGGCGCGCTCGCCGACGTCGGGCCCGTCGGTGTCGGTGCCCGGCACGGGCGCGCCGTGGGCATCGGCCTCGGGGGTGCCGTCCGGCACGGCCTCGTCCGGCACCGAGCGGGAGCCGGGGGCGGGGGAATCGGACGAGCGGCGGGGGTCGGTGGTCATCTAGCAGCAGCCCCAACTTCAACGCGGACAGGACGGCGGCGGGCGCGGTCTGGCCGAGACCGCAGATCGACGCGTCCTGCATGACGCGCGCGAGGTCGTCGAGCAGGCCGCGCTCGACGTCGAGCGGGGCACCGCGGGTGAGCCGCGCGATCGACTCCTCCTGGCGGACGGTGCCGACCCGGCACGGCACGCATTGCCCGCACGACTCGTCGCGGAAGAACGCGGCGATCCGCCGCAGCATCCCGGGCAGGTCAGCGGTGCTGTCCAGCACGTACACCACACCGGAGCCGAGCGTGGCCCCGATCTCGCGGGTGCCTTCGAGCGTGAGCGGCACGTCGAGTTGATCGGGCAGCACGAACCCGCCCGCCGCACCGCCGAGCAGGATCGCGCGCAGGTCGTCGGGCACGCCACCCGCCAGCGCCAACAGCTCGCGCAGGGTCGTGCCGAACGGCACCTCGTACACGCCCGGCACGGCGATCGCGCCGGAGACGCAGAACAGCTTCGGACCCGTCGACCGATCGCCGCCGACCTGCGCGAACGCGGGGCCGCCCACGGCGAGCACCTGCAGGACGTTGTAGAGCGTCTCCACGTTGTTGATTACTGTGGGGCACCCGAACAGGCCGCTGACGCTCGGGAACGGCGGCTTGTTGCGCGGCTCGCCGCGGAAGCCCTCGATCGAGTTGAGCAGCGCGGTCTCCTCGCCGCAGATGTACGCGCCCGCACC
Source organism: uncultured Actinomycetota bacterium (assembly GCA_963837575.1). Lineage (GTDB taxonomy): Bacteria > Actinomycetota > Actinomycetes > Mycobacteriales > Pseudonocardiaceae > Pseudonocardia. The sequence goes on along the minus strand of CAWIOI010000015.1, from coordinate 43,912 downwards.
CCGGCGCAGCTCGATGTCGAACGCGAAGCCCGCGCCCATGACATCGGGGCCGAGGTGGCCACGCGCCCGCGCGGCGTCGATCGCGTGCTGCAGCCTGCGAGTGGCGAGCGGGTACTCGCCGCGGATGTAGAGGTAGCCACGTTCGCAGCCGGTGGCGTACCCGGCGATCGTCATGGCTTCGACCAGTCCGAACGGGTCGTACTCCATGAGCACCCGGTCCTTGAACGTGCCGGGCTCGGACTCGTCGGCGTTGCAGACCAGGTAGTGCGGCCGCTGCGGGGCGGCGGCGACCCCGGACCACTTGGTGCCCGTGGGGAACGCCGCGCCGCCACGCCCGGTGAGCGCCGAGTCGGTGACCTCTTTGATCACCCGGGACGGGCCGAGCCGGATCGCGCGGCGCAGGGGCGCGTAGCCGCCGCTTGCGCGGTAGTCGTCGAGGCTGTGCGGGTCGACCACGCCGACCCTGCCCAGCAGCCGCAGCGTGGGATCAGGGGTCTGCGGTGCGCTCACCGTGCTGTCGGCGAACGCCCGGTCGGCGCCGATGGCCGCGATGTCCGCGGCTTCGTGGTCGACGGTGGCGCCGTCGCCGATCGAAGCGGTGTCGCGCACGCCGCCGAGCGCGCTGTCGCAGGCCTCGACGGCTCCGCGCAGCGCCGCCGTGACGTCGTCGGCGGCGGCGGGCGCGATGCTCACGTCGGGCTGGCCCGCGAGCTGCAGCATGGCGGCGGGGGCGCGTTCGCACAGCCCCAGGCAAGGGCTGCGCACCCAGCAGGTCTGCTTGCCCTCGCCCTCGGGCCCCAGCTCCTCGGTGAGCCGGGCGGCGATCTCCTCGCCCCCGTGTGGTCCACACGCCACGTCGTCGCACACGTGGGCGACGTAGGGCGCGCGCGGCTCGGTGGCGAACATCGCGTAGAACGTGGCGACGCCGTAGACGTCCGCGGGTGGCACGGCCAACATGCGCGCGACGTGGTTGAGCGCGCCCAACGAGAGGTGCCCCACCTCGGCCATCACCGCGTGCAGCGCCGGGAGCAGGATGTGCCGCCGACCGCGGGCGGCGTGCCCGCTGTCGGGGAACCGCTGGTCCTCGCCCGGTCGGTCATCGGGCGCCCGGTGCGCGGCGAACACGTCCTCGATCGCCCGCCGCTCGGCGGCGGTCGGCTCCGCATCGGAGAGCCGCAGGTCCATGTGCCTACTCTCGCACGTCGGTGGCCGGGTCACACACCTCCGGTCCATGCCTCCCGGTGCTCGCCGTCGGGCGCGCGGCCGTTGGGCACGACCCGCTCGTCAGCCCCCGGCCGCGGACATCGTCTCGGTGATCTTCTCGACCCGGATGGCCGTGGCCTTGAACTCGGACGTGCCGGACTTCGGGTCCCACGCGTCATTGGTCAGGACGTTGATGTCGACTTCCTCGGAGAAGTGCGGGGTGAACGAGGCGAGGCCCGGCCGCAGCGACGGGTCGAACGCCACCGGCGCCTCCACCGCGCCCCGGCGCGACACCACGCGCACGCGCTCGCCGTCGGCGATGCCGAGCTTCTCGCCGTCGGTCGCGTCCATGCGCAGCGACTCGCGGCGCCGGAGCGGCGACGCGTAGCCCCCGGTCTGGACGCCCGAGTTGTACGCGTCGAGCACGCGGACCGTGGTGAGCCGGATCGGGTACTCCGCGCTGAGCGTGTCCACCGGCGGCACGTGCTCGACGGCGGTGAACGGCGCGGGTGCGCCACGCTCGGCCGGGTCGTCGGCCCAGAGCCGGGCGTGCAGCATCGGCGTGCCGGGGTGGTCCTCGGCCGGGCACGGCCACTGCAGGCCGCCGTGCGCGTCGAGCCGGGCGTAGGACATGCCGTGGTGCCAGTTGAGCGACAGCGAGCGCAGCTCGTCCCACACCTCCTCGGCGGTCGGCTGCCCCCACGCGTGCCCGAGCCGCTCGGCGATCCCACAGATGATGTGGGTGTCGGGGCGCGCCTGGCCCGGTGCGTCGACGGCCTTGCGGACGCGCTGCACCCGGCGCTCGGAGTTGGTGACCGTGCCCTCGTACTCGCACCAGTCGGCGGCCGCGGGCAGCACGACGTCGGCGAGGTCGGCCGTGGCCGTGCGGAAGATGTCCTGGACGACGAGGTGGTCCAGCCCCTCCAGCAGGTGCCGGGCGTGGCTCGCGTTGGCTTCGGACTCGGCGGGGTTCTCCCCGATGCAGTACAGCGCCTTGAGCGTGCCCGCGTTCATGGCGTCGAACATCTGGGAGAGGTGCATGCCCGCCTCGGGCGGGATCGACACCCCCCAGGCCTGCTCGTAGCGGGCGCGGGCTTCGTCGTCGCCGAGGTCGTAGCCGCCGGGCAGCTTCGCCGGGATGGCGCCCATGTCGCCGCCGCCCTGCACGTTGTTCTGCCCCCGCAACGGCACCAGGCCCGAGCCGTAGCGTCCGACGTGCCCGGTGAGCAGCGCCAGGTTGATCAGCGCGAACACGTGGTCGGCCGCGTTGTGGTGCTCCGTGATGCCCAGCGTCCAGCAGATCTGGGCGCGGTCGGCGGTGGCGTAGGCGTGCGCGAGGCCGCGGATCAGGCCCGCGTCGACGCCGGTGATCTCCTGCGCGCGCTCCAGCGTGTAGGGCTCGACGGTGGCGCGGTACTCGTCGAAACCGGTGGTGGCGCGGCGCACGAACGTCTCGTTCACCAGCCCGGCGTGGATGATCTCCCGCCCGATCGCGTTGGCGAGCGCGATGTCGGTGCCCACGTCCAGCCCGAGCCAGCCGTCGGCCCACTGCGCCGTGGACGTGCGCCGCGGGTCGACCGACCACATGCGGGTGCCCTTCTTGAGCCCCTGCAACACGTGGTGGAAGAAGATCGGGTGCGTCTCACGCGCGTTGGAACCCCACAGGACCAGCAGATCGGCGTCCTCGGCCTCGACGTACGCCGAGGTGCCGCCACCCGCTCCGAACACTGCCGTCAGACCGACGACCGAGGGAGCGTGTCAAGTGCGGTTGCAGGAGTCGACGTTGTTGCTCCCCATCACCACGCGGGCGAACTTCTCGGCCATGAAGTTCATCTCGTTGGTGGCCTTCGAGCAGCTGAACATGCCGAACGCCTCGGGCGCGACCCCACGGAACCCGGCCGCAGCCCGTTCAAGGGCCTCGTCCCAGGTCGCGGGTCGGAGCATCCCGTCGTCCCGGACGAGCGGCTCGGTGATCCGGACGTGGCGGGGGCGACGGCGCCTCATCGCATCCTCCCCTTGTCGAGCGGGTACTAACGTGGGTCAGGGTAACCCCGCGCGCCCGGTTGGGAAGGTCGCACCGATGAGTCGGCTCACCGCACGCAGGCCTGTGCTGCGCATCACAGGCGACGGCCGCCGCCGGGTGCAAGACGCGCTGGCCGCCGAGGAGCCGTTGGAGCTGCGGGTGGACGGGCAGGCGCTGTCGGTCACGATGCGCACCCCGGGCCACGACGTCGAGCTGGCGCACGGGTTCCTGCTCACCGAGGGCGTGATCGGCGGCCCCGCCGACGTGGCGACGGCGCGGTACTGCGACTCGGTCGACGACACCGGCCGCAACACCTACAACGTGCTCGACGTGGCGCTCGCGCCCGGCGTGGCGCCGCCCGACGTCGGCGTGCAGCGCAACTTCTACACCACGTCCTCGTGCGGGGTGTGCGGCAAGGCGGCGCTGGACGCGGTGCGGCTCACCACCCGCTGGCTGCCCGCGGACGACCCGGTCACGGTCACGCCCGCCGTTCTCGCGGGCCTGCCCGACACGCTCCGCGACGCCCAGCCGCTCTTCTCGTCCACGGGCGGCCTGCACGCGGCGGGCCTGTTCACGGCGGACGGCGAGCTCTTGGTGGCGCGCGAGGACGTGGGCAGGCACAACGCCGTCGACAAGGCCTTGGGCTGGGCGGTGTTGGAGAAGCGGGTGCCCGCGGCGGGCACGGTGCTGATGGTGTCGGGGCGGGCGTCGTTCGAGTTGGTGCAGAAGGCCGCGATGGCGGGCGTGCCGGTGCTGGCCGCGGTGTCGGCGCCGTCGTCGCTCGCGGTGGAGCTGGCCGCCGAGATGGGCATGACCCTCGTCGGCTTCCTGCGCGGCCAGTCGATGAACGTGTACACGGGCACCCACCGACTGTGAGCGGTAACGAGTGCCAGAGCACTCGTTACCGCTCACAGCCCGGCGGCTAACCTCGGACACCGTGCTGGACCGCGCCCTCATCGACTCGCTCTTCCCCGCCGACCTCCCCGATCCGGCGCACTGGGAGGAGCGCTACCCGCCGCGGTCGCTGCCCGAGGGGGCCGAGGTCACCCGGTTCGGCCCGTCGCCCACCGGTTTCGTGCACATCGGCGGGCTCTACGTCGCGACGATCGACCGCGACATCGCCACGCACACCGGCGGCGTCTACCTCGTGCGCGTGGAGGACACCGACCAGTCGCGGGAGGTCGAGGGCGCACTCGCCCAGTTCGACCGGGCGTTCGCCTACTTCCACTTGGCGCCCGACGAGGCCGATGGGCACGGCGCGTACGGCCCGTACCACCAGTCGGCACGCGAGCAGATCTACCTGACCTACGTGCGCGAGCTGCTGCGCAGCGGGCAGGCGTACCCGTGCTTCGCGACGAAGGAGGAGCTCGCCGAGATCACCGCGCGGCAGCAGGCGGCGAAGCTCCCCACCGGCTACTACGGGCGGTGGGCGCTGTGGCGGGACGCGGCGCCGGAGGACGTCGCGGCCCGGCTCGCCGCGGGCGAGCCCTACGTCGTGCGCTTCCGGGCTCCCGAGCTGACCGGTGACGGGCGGATGCGGTTCGTCGACGCGATCCGCGGCGCGCTCTCGCACGAGGCGAACCGCAACGACGCGGTGATCCTCAAGTCGTCCGACCAGAGCCCACGCCTGCCCACCTACCACTTCGCGCACGCCGTCGACGACCACCTGATGCGGATCACGCTCATCATCCGCAGCGAGGAGTGGATCTCCTCGGTGCCGCTGCACCAGCAGCTGTTCGCCGCGCTGGGCCATCCGCCGATCACTTACGCGCACATCGCCCCGCTGATGAAGCAGATCCCCGGCGGGAAGCGGAAGCTCTCCAAGCGCAAGGACCCCGAGGCGGGCGTCGACTTCTACATCGCCGCGGGCTACCCGGCGCCCGCGGTGCTCTACTACCTGCGCGGGCTGGCCAACGGACGGCTGGCCGAGCTGCCGCTCGCCGAGGCGCTCGCCGCGCCGATCCGGCTCGACCAGTGCGGGGTGGCGGGCCCGCTGGTCGACCTGGTCAAGCTGGAGGACATCAGCGCCGACCACATCGCCACGCTGCCCGGCGCCGACGTGCTCGCCGCCGTCACCGCGTGGGCCGAGACCTACGATCCCGAGTTGGCCGCGGTGCTGGCCACGGAGTCCGACCTCGCGTTGCGCGCCATCGCCGTCGAGCGGGAGGGGGTGGCCAACCCGCGCAAGGACCTGCGCAAGTGGTCGGACTTCCGCACCGCGTACGGCTTCTTCTTCCCCGCGCTGTTCGCGCGGCTCACCGGGCCCGCCGACGCGCGGGTGGCCGAGGCGTCGGCGGTCGACCCGGCCGCGGTCACGGCGTTCGTCGGGGATCTCGTCGACTCCTACCGTCATCTCGACGACCCGAAGGAGTGGTTCGACCAGATCCGCGCCGCGAGCACGCGCAACGGGTTCGCCGCGAGCCCCAAGGAGTACAAGGCCGACCCGGACGCCTTCCACGGCTCGATCCGGGAGGCATCCCAGCTCGTGCGGCTAGCGCTCACCGGTTCCACGCGCAGCCCCGACATGCACGCCGTCGCGCAGGCGCTCGGGCCCGACGAGGTGCTCGCCCGGCTGGCGGTCCTCGCGGCCCGATGACGCTGTCCTGGGCGGAGCTGAACCGGGCCGTGCTGGCCCGGCAGCTCCTCCTCGAACGGGCCGACCTGGACCCGGTCGAAGCCGCCGAACGCGTGGGCGGCCTGCAGACCCAGTACGCGCCGTCGGCCTACGTCGGGCTGTGGTCACGGCTGGCCGGGTTCCGCCGGGCCGATCTCACCTCGGCGCTGCTCGCCGCCGACATCGTGCAGGCGTGGGTGATGCGCTGCACGATCCACATGGTGTCGGCGCGGGACTTCTGGCCGCTCACCGAGGCCGTGCGAGAGCAGCGGAGACGCTGGTGGGTGCGCTCGCACCCGGGCGTGACCGAGGCCGAGATGGCGCGGGCCGCGCAGGTCGTCGCCGCACGGCTCGCCCACGGGCCGTGCAAGCAGGCCGAGCTGGTGGCCGCACTGGTCGCCGAGGGCTTCGCGAAGGCCGTGTTCCCCGGGGTGCAGCTGTGGCTGGACCTCGTGCGCGTGCCGCCCGCAGGCACGTGGGAGCTCCCCCGTGCGCACGTGTACGGCCTCGCGTCGGAGCAGGTGCCCGCGGCGGCGGTGGAGCGCGCGGCGGCCGAGGAACTGCTGGTCCGGCGGTATCTGGCGGGCTTCGGCCCGGCTTCCCCTTCGGACGTGGCCCGGTACGCGGGCTGGAGCATCGCCGAAACCAGGGCCGTGCTGGCCCGGCTCGACCTGTGCACGGACCGCGACCCCGACGGCACCGCGCTGGTCGACCTCACCGACGCCCCGCGCCCGGACGGCGCCACTCCGGCCCCCGTCCGCTTCCTGTCGACGTTCGACGCGCTGCTCCTGCTCGGGCACGCCAAGCGCGCCCGGATCCTGCCCGACGAGCACCGGGACAAGGTGTTCGCAACGAAGATGCCGCAGTCGATCCCCACCTTCATGGTCGACGGCCAGGTCGCGGGAACGTGGCGGTACGTCGACGGCCGGGTCGTGGCCGCCCCGTTCGCCCCGCTTCCGCGCGCCGCCGCGAAGGCCGTCGACGAGGAGGCCGAACGCCTCACGGTGTTCCACCGCGACGGCTGACCTGCGAACAGCCGCCTGCCCGGCCCCCTGATGGATCTTGGGGCCGGGCAGGTGCTTCAGGACGATCAGTGCGCCTCGGGCTCGGGCGTCGGCTCGGTCACTTGTCGTTGCTGCCGCTACCGGAGCCGCCGCCGGAGCCACTACCAGATCCGCCGCCGGAGCCGCTACCGGATCCGCCGCCGGAGCCGGAGCCGCCTCCGGATTCGCTGCCGCCGCCGGAGTTGGAGCCACCCCCGCTGCCGGACGCGCTGCCGCCGCCATTGCCGGAGCCGCTGCCGGAGCCGCTGCCGGAGCCGCCCGCGGCGCTGCCGCCCTCGACGGAGGCGCCGCCGTTTCCGCCGCTGACCACCTGACCGGGGCCGCCGGGCGTACCGGGGGCACCCGGCGTGCCGGGGGCGCCGGCCGCACCGGCAGCACCGGCAGCACCGGCCGCGCCGGCTGCACCAGGGCCGCCAGGGGTGCCGGGAGCACCAGGCGTGCCGGCACCAGCAGCACCGGCTGCGCCGGCCCCGCCTGCACCAGTCGCACCGGCACCGGCCGTGCCAGGAGCGCCAGCCGTGCCGGCACCGGTCCCGCCAGCCGCACCAGCAGCTCCAGTTCCGCCGGCAGCACCAGCAGCTCCAGCTCCGCCGGCAGCACCAGCAGCACCGGCTCCGCCGGCAGCACCAGCAGCACCGGCTCCGCCGGCAGCACCAGCAGCACCAGCTCCGCCAGCAGCACCAGCACCGGCTGCGCCGGCCCCACCTGCACCATTCGCACCGGCAGCACCGGCCGTACCGGGAGCACCAGCGGTGCCAGGAGCACCGGCTGCGCCGGGGGCGACAACGAAGGCACCGGGCTCACCGGCCGTGCCTGCGGCGCCGGGGCCGCCAGGCGTGCCGGGGGCCTTGAGCTGGTTCTGGTCCTTGTTCTGGCCCTTGTTCTGGTCCTTGTTCTGGTCCTGATCCTTGTCCTTGTCGTGGTCCTTGGCCGGGTCACCCTTGTGGTTGTTGCGGGCGTCCTCGGCGGCCTTCTTGGCGGCTTCGGCGTTCTTGTCGGCCTGGGTGGCGGTGCCCTCGGCGCTGGTGGCCGCGGCGCCTGCGTTCTTGGCCTGGTTCTGCTTGGTCTCCAGATCCTGCTTGGCCTGGTCCAACTGGTCCTTCGCCGTCTGCTGCTGCTTGTTGGCCGCTGCTGCGGTCGCTGCGGCCGCCGCGGCCTGGGCCTTGGCGTTCGCGGCAGCCTGCTGGAGAGCGGGGTTGCCGGGGTTGGCGTTGGCCGCCGCCTGGAGCGCAGTGGCGACGTTCTGCAGCGAGGTCGCGACGCCGTTCGCCTTGGTGGCGGCATCCGTCGCCGTCCCGAGGTCGGTCGTGGCCGAGTTGACGGCGCCCTGTGCGATCCGGGCGGCGGTGTCGGCGTCGTTGGCCTTGCTGCGGGCCGCTTCGGCATCCTGGCGGGCCTTCGCCGCCGCGGCGGCCGCGTCGGTGGCCGCCTTGTCCAACACCGGGTCACCGGTCGGCTTGTGGCCGCCGCCGCCGTTGTTGCCACCACCGTTGTTGTCGTGGCCGGGACGGTCGGGCTTGCCGGGGTGGCTGTTGGACTGCCCGTTGGTCGGGTTGACGAAGATGTTGACCTTGATCGGCTGAGCGGTCGGCCTGATCACGGTGACCGAGGGGGGCACCGTGCCGGGCTCGGGGGCGGTCAGCGGGTTGCCCGACATGCACTTGACGGTGGGGACTCCCCTTGCGTCGATGAACACCGCGGTGCCGGGGGCCAGCACGGCCGGGGTGTCCACGATCCGGCCGTTGGAGAAGCCGTGGTCGATGACCGCCGTCGCGCTCCGCAGCTGCACCGGAGTCAGGCTGTTCACGAGGGCCGGAATCTCGTCGGCGGTCGTGCCGAGCACGCCCGCCCATGCGTTCGCCTTGACGGAGTCGGCCTGCAGCGCGTTGATCAGCGCCGCGCCGTCGCATGCGGGGCGCGCAGGGTCGGCGGCGTACAGGCCGGGGGCGTCGCCCGACTGGGTCCCGTTCGCGCCGGTGATCGCGTTGATGGCCGCGTTGTCGACACCCACCGGTGCGGTGAACGGCACCGGTCCCGCGTAGGACAGCGGCTGGTAGGCAGGCGATGGCTGCGCCAAGGTGAAGTAGGCCGCCGCGCCACCGCCCGCGAGGAGGGCCATCGCGGCCGTCGCTGCGATCACCATGCGCCGCCGCGAGCCGCGACCCTCCTGCGGGTTGTCACCCGGTGACGGCGGACCCTGCGGCGGCGGACCCGAATACGGGCTGCCGGGCGGGGGGCTGTGCGGGAACGGGCTGCGCTGGGGCGGGGCACCGTAGGGGCCGGGGTACGGCCCACCGGGGGCGAAGCCCTGGCCCTGGACCGGGCCATAGGCGGGGCGGAAGACGGCCTGCGGGTCCTGGGGGAAGTGACGGGGTCCGTTCATGGCTGCTCCTCGGGCGCTTGGTCGCTGTCAAGCTCTCGGGGATAAGTCTGGATGTGGAGTAATGCACGTTCCTATGCCCGCCGGTTGCACAAGGTCGCGGCATCGGCGCAAGGGTTTCCTTACCGGACAGCCACCTTCGGCGGATGCCAGAACCGGCCGATCAGACGCGTCGGATGCGCTGGCTAGCGGAGCGGCCCGGGGCGAGCGGCGCCCGTAGCGGCAGGCCGGGCCGTGTCGCCGGAGGACGACGGTGCGCCTGCGGTGCGCCCCACGATCACACCTGCGAAGAATCCGAGCGCCACGAGCAGTGCCGCCAGCAGGCCCATCGTCACCATGTTGGTCTGTCGTGGTGCACGCCACTCGGTCATGCGGTCGGCGTCGCCATCGGGATCGGCCCGGTGCCGTCCGCCTGCGGGTGCGACGACGGGGAGCGCCTCGGTCGGCGCGTCGTCGACGAGCGCGGTGGGCGCCTCGGCCGCGTGCTCCTCAGCGGCGTACGGGGAGGTCGCGAACCAGTCCTCGTCCGCCGCCTCGCCGAAGAACGATTCGGTGCGGCGCACGTCGGTCCCACCGGCCGCGCCGGGGCGTGCACTCGTCAGCCAGTCGGCCGAGGGGGAGTGAGCCGCGAGCGGAGCGGTCGCGAAGGGGTCACGTTCTGGCCGCACGGCAGGCGATCCGACGCCCGACCGGTCTGGCACGGGCGAGACGATGTCCGTCGCGGAGCCCGAACCGTCGGCCGACTGCGGCTCGGCGGCCGCCGGGTCGGCCGGGGCGCACCGGCGGGGCGCGGGTCGGACGACGACTTGGCGGCCATCGGGTCGGCCGTCAGTGCACCGGCGGGGCGCGGGTCGGACGACGACTTGGCGGCCATCGGGTCGGCCGTCAGTGCACCGGCGCCGCGCGGGTCGGACGGCGGTTCGGCGGCCGGGGAGTCGGTCGTCCGCGCATCGGCGCCGCGCGGGTCGGACGGCGGCGCGTCGGCAGGCGGACCGCTCGCCTGCGACTCGACGACGGGCGGATCGGTCGCCCGCCGACCGTCCGACGAGGCCTCCGCCACGACCGGGTCGGCCACCGGCAGACGCTCATCAGGCGCATCGTCAACATGCGCGTCGCCGGGACGGGCGGCCGCATGACTCTCGGCGGAGTGCGGGTCGGCGGCGGGCAGATCGCCGCGGCGTGAGGTCATCAGGCGGCTCCGGTCACTCGTAGCGGAGGGCGTCGATCGGCCGCAGCGAGGCGGCCCGGTTGGCCGGGTACCAGCCGAAGAACAGCCCGATGGCCACGGACACCACGAACGCCAGCACGATCGAGTACGGCGCCACGACCAGCTGGAAGGTGCCGATCTTCGCGGACCCGACGAGCACGCCGATCACCACGCCGATCGACCCGCCCGCGAGGGACAACAGCACCGCTTCCAGCAGGAACTGGCCGACGATGTCGCTGCGCTGGGCGCCGACCGCCTTGCGGATGCCGATCTCCCGCGTCCGCTCGGTGACGGTCACCAGCATGATGTTCATGACCCCGATCCCGCCGACGAAGAGCGAGATCCCGGCCACTGCCCCGAGCAGCAGCGTGAACGTGCCGGTCACCGTGTTGACGGTCTCCAAGATCGAACTCGGGTTGAAGATCGTGAAATCGGCCTGGGCGGGCGTGACGTGGTGACGCGCCGTGAGGATCGCCGAGATCTCGTCCTGCGCGCTGTTCACCTTGTCCGAGGTGGTCGCCTGGGCGGCGATGCTGCTCAAGGTGCTGTAGCTGGCGAGGGTGTCCTGCACGGCGGTCAGTGGCGCGATCACGACGTCGTCGCGGTCCTGGGGCCCCTGGCTGCCCTTGGCCGTGAGCACGCCGACCACCTCGAACGCCACCCCGTTGAACTGCACCGTCTGTCCGACGATCGCGAGTCCGTCGCCGCCGACGAGGTCCTTCGCGACGGTCGGGCCGAGCAGCGCCGCCCGGCGTCGACCCGTGTAGTCCGAGTCGGTGAGCGGCACGCCCGCCTGCACGGTGTTGCTGTTGATCGTCAGGTAGCTGGGTGACGTGCCGGTGAAGGTCGTGACGGCGTGGGTGGCGCCGCTGTACGTGGCGTTGACCGCCGAGACCGACACCACCGGCGCGACGAGCCCGATGTCCGGCGCGAGCACCGGGTCGACCAGCGCCTCCGCGTCCTCGAGCGTCAGCTGCACCTTGCGGGTGCCGGTGCCGGTGTTGACGCTCGTCGAGTTCGCCGCTCCCCCGGCCCTGGCCTGCTGGTTCCGGCCGCCGCCGAGCGTCGAGTTGGGGGTGACGGTGAGCGTGTTCGCGCCCAGCGCGGTGATCTGGTCGGTGATCGACCGGTTCGCCCCCGTGCCTGCCGAGATCAGGATGATGACGGCGGCGACGCCGATGAGGATGCCCGACATCGTCAACAACGACCGCAACTTGTTCGCCAGCACACCGCGCAGCGCGAACGCGGCGCTCTCCCGCAGGTTCATGCGCGAGCTCCGGCGCCCGTACGCTGATCGGCCACGATCTGGCCGTCGCGCATCCGCAGCACCCGTCGGGCGTGGGCGGCGACGTCCTCCTCGTGCGTGATCACCATGACGGTGCGGCCCGCCGCGTTGAGCTCGTCGAACAAGGCCAGCACCTCGTCGGTGCTGTGGCTGTCGAGCGCGCCGGTGGGCTCGTCGGCCAGCAACAGGACCGGGTCGGTGGCGATCGCGCGCGCGATGGCGACACGCTGCTGCTGGCCGCCCGACAGCTGCGATGGCAGGTGGTGTTCCCGGTCGGCGAGGCCCACCCGCGCGAGGGCGGCCCGAGCCCGCCGGCGCCGCTCGGCCGAGCGCAGCCCCGCGTACGCCAGCGGCAGCTCGACGTTGTTCAGCGCCGTGGTGCGCGGGATGAGGTTGAACGACTGGAAGACGAACCCGATCTTGCGGTTGCGGATGATGGCCTGGCGCCGGTCGTCGAGGCGGCGCACGTCGATGCCGTCGAGCAGGTACCGGCCCGACGTCGGCGCGTCGAGGCAGCCGATGATGTTCATCAGCGTCGACTTGCCCGAGCCGGACGCCCCCATGACCGCAACGTAGTCACCGCGCTCGACGACCAGGTCGACCCGGTCGACGGCGCGCACGATGGTGTCGCCGCTGCCGTAGATCTTCGACACCGCGCGCAGCTCGATGACCGGTCGCGTCATCCGCCGCCTCCACCTCCGCCTCCGCGGGGGAACCCATTGTTCGTCGAGGTGGACACGGTCGGCAAGACGAGCTGGTCGCCTTCGTTCAGGCCGCCGGTGATCTCGGTGGTGGTGTCGCCGACGAGCCCGATCTCCACGGGCACGACCACGTCCTGGTCACCGCGGCGGACGACGACGGTGTGCCGGTTGCCGACCGTCGTGATCGCCGACGTCGGCGCGATCAGCACGCCCGACTTCGAGCCGGTGGTGATCGCCATGCTGGCCGTGTTGCCCACCCCGACGCCGGGCGGCGCGGTCGCCAGCGAGACCTGCACCGGGTACTGCACGACGTTGTTGGTCACCGTGCTCTGCGGCGTGATCTGCGTGACCGTGCCGTTGGCGGTGGCGTTCGTGGCGGGGAACGTGACGCGCGCGGGCTGCCCGAGCTGCACCTTCGCCGCGTCGGCCTCGGCGATGTTGGCGGTGACGGCGAGCTGGCTGGGGTTGGCGATCACGATGAAGCCGTTGCCGGACGACGTCGCCGGGTTGATCGCCGACGAGTTCCCGCCGCTGCCGCCGCTGCTGCTGCTACCGCCGGTGCTCGAGCTGCTGATCGAGCCCGACGAGCCGCCGGTCGAGAGCTCGCCCACCTTGTTCGCGATCGACAGCACCTTGCCGTCCTGCGGCGCGAGCAGCCTGGTCTGGTTCACGCCGCGCTGGGCGCTGTCGACCGTGACCTGCGCGGCGTCCACGTTCGCCTGGGCCTGCGCGATCTGCTCGGGGGTCTGCGGGTGCAGGTCGGCCTGCGCCTGCAGCTGCGCGGACTTGACGTTGCTCTCCGCGGACGTGACCTGCGCCTGGGCGGAGTCGATCGCCTTCTGGTCGTTCAGGAGAGTGTTCTTCTGGTTCTGCTTCGCGGTGGTGACGGCCTGCTCGTCGGCCTGCAGGGTCGAGGCCCGGGTGTTCTTCGCGTTGGTGAGCGCCGCGCAGCTGCTCGACGAACTGCTGCTCGACGAACTGCTGCTCGACCAGCTGCTGAGGGTGATGCCAGCGACCTTGGTCGTCGTCGGCCTGACGGCGACGGCGACGTGCGACGGCGTATGGCGTCGGCTGGCGGTGTCTGTCGAGCAGCTCGCCGCCGCCTGGCTGACCAACGCGTTCTGCGTCCGCGTGTCGGTGTCGAGCTTGTCCTGGGCGTTGTTGATGGCCGTATCGGTCGACTTCTTGTCGAGGGCGAGCTGCTTCTGCGCCGTGTCGAGGGTGTCGTTCGCGGCGTCGACGGACTGCTGGGCCTGGGTGATCGCCGAGCTGGTCCTGCTGCCGCTTGATGTCGGTCGGGCCCGCCTGCGCCTGGGCCAGCGCGGCTTGGGCGTTGGCGAGCTGGGCCCGCGCGCTGTCCAGCGTCGTCTGCGCCGACGCCGGGTCGATGGTGGCGAGCACCTGACCCGTCGTGACCTCGTCGCCCGGCTTGACGTTGACCGCCGTGAGCACCCCGTTGGTCACGAAGCTCACCGGGGTGGCCAGCGACGACTCGGCGTTGCCGCTCGCCGTGACCGAGGCGTTGACGGTGCCGCGGGTGACGGCCACGGTGCGCTCGGGGTTGGGGTTCTGCCGCGGCGCGAACGCCGTCATCAGCGCGAGCACCAAGATGATGATCACCAGCACGGCCAGGGCGATGTTGAGCAGCAGTGTCCGGCGCCGGAGCGAGCGCAGCCACGCCAGGAACCCCGACCGGCGCGTCAGGGCGGGCGGCGGCGGGGGTTCAGGCGCGACTGGGGGAGCAGGCAGCGACATTCGACGTCCTCTCGCACGGCCTACCGAGATCGGCCGCGCAGCCGAATATAGGGGACGCCACGATGGTGGCACTGAGAAGGCACTGAGCTGCACGCCGGGTCACGCGCGGTCACGTTCGCGCACGTCACGGGCGCGGGCACAGGCGCCGTCGAAGCCCGTTCACTCCGTTCAGCGACGCCTGCTGCACACCCCGCGATTCACAGTAGATTCACAGTAATCCAATCGATATTCAATCGCGACGGATTCGATTTCTCAGAAATGGAACCGGCAGTCGTCGTCCAGTTCGCCGAATTCCCCGATAAGTGACATTGCCGTCTGGCATACCGCGACTACCGCTTCAGCGGCTCCCACCAGTCGCGGTGGTCGCGGTACCACGCCACCGTGGCGGCGAGGCCCTCGGCGAAGGGCACGCGAGGGGCGTAGCCCAGCTCGTCGGCGATCTTGCTCCAGTCCACGCAGTAGCGACGGTCGTGGCCGGGCCGATCGGGCACCGGCTCGACCATCTCCGCGCCTGCCCCCACGGCGGCCAGCAGCCGGTGGGTGAGGTCGTGGTTGGTCAGCTCGGTACCGCCGCCGATGTTGTAGATCTCCCCATCCCGCCCCTTCTCGGCCACCAGCTGGATGCCGCGGCAGTGGTCGTCGACGTGCAGCCAGTCGCGCACGTTGAGCCCGTCGCCGTAGAGCGGCACCATGCGGCCGTCGAGCAGGTTCGTGACGAACAACGGGATGACTTTCTCCGGAAACTGGTGGGGCCCGTAATTGTTGGAGCACCGGGTAATGCACACGGGTAACCCGTGCGTGCGGTGATAGGCGCGGGCGAGCAGGTCCGAGCTCGCCTTGGACGCCGAGTACGGCGAGTTGGGCGCCACCGGGTGGGTCTCGGGCCACGCCCCCTCGTCGATCGAGCCGTACACCTCGTCCGTCGAGACCTGCACGAACCGGTCGACGCCCGCCGCCAGCGCCCCGGCGAGGAGCACCTGGGTGCCGACGACGTTGGTGGAGACGAACTCCGCCGCGCCGACGATCGACCGGTCGACGTGCGACTCCGCGGCGAAATGCACCACGACATCGGCGCCGACGAGCACCCTGGCGACGGTGTCGGCGTCGCGGATGTCACCGTGCACGAACTCCACGTCGCAACCCGCCAGGTTGGTGAGCGTGCCCGCGTAGGTGAGCAGGTCGAGCACGACCACGTCCGCGCCCGCGAACGCCGGGTAGGCGCCCCCGGCGAGCGAGCGGACGTAGTGCGAGCCGATGAACCCGGCCCCGCCGGTGACCACGATCCGCACCTGCTACCTCCGGAAGGACTTCGCGACGTCCATCACGTACTCCCCATAACCCGACCTCGCCTGTCGCTCACCGAGCGCGAAGCAGGCCTCGGCGTCGATAAAGCCCATCCGCATGGCGATCTCCTCGACACACGCGATGCGGATGCCCTGCCGATTCTCCAGCACCCGCACGTACTCCCCCGCCTCCAACAGCGACTCGTGCGTGCCCGTGTCCAGCCACGCGAACCCCCGGCCGAGGTCGCGGATGCGCGCCGCACCACGCTCCAGGTACGCCCGGTTGACGTCGGTGATCTCCAACTCACCCCGCGCGGACGGCCGCAGCCCGGCCGCGATCGTGACGACGTCGTTGTCGTAGAAGTACAAGCCGGTCACGGCACGGTTCGACCGGGGCCGCACGGGCTTCTCCTCGATCGACAGCAGCCACCCGTCCCCGTCCGCCTCGGCCACGCCATAGCGCTGCGGATCCCGCACCGAGTAGCCGAACAACACGCATCCGGCGGCGCTCGCCGTGATCTCGGCGATCGCGCCCGCCAGCAACCCGGAGAAGCCCGGGCCGTGGAAGATGTTGTCGCCCAGCACGAGCGCGGCGGGCTGGTCGGCCACATGCGCGGCCCCGATCACGAACGCCTCGGCCAGGCCACGCGGCTCGGCCTGCACGGCGTAGCCGATCGCAAGGCCCAGCTCACCGCCATCGCCCAGCAGCCGCTGGAACAGCGGGAGATCGTGCGGCGTGGAGATCAGCAGGATCTCCCGGATCCCGGCCAGCATCAGCACCGCCAGCGGGTAGTAGATCATCGGCTTGTCGTAGACGGGCAGCAGCTGCTTCGACACCGCGCGCGTGATCGGGTGCAGCCGGGTGCCGGAGCCCCCGGCCAGGATGATGCCTCTCATTGCTCTCGCGTTCGACCGGCGGCGGCGAACCGTCAGCTCACCACTCAGCGGGTTGCTTTGATCGAGTCACCGGGGAACTGCTTGAGGTAGCCATCGACCGTGCCATCGCGTACAGAGTTCCACAGCTGTTCGGAGCGCGCCTCGTCGAGGTAGACGACGGTCTGCCCGCCTTCGCGACCAAACCCCTTGACCGGGCACACCGCGAACTGGGTCGTCGACGTGCGCAGGCCACGCATCTGCAGACCGAGCCCGTCCATCCCCGCGCTGGTCAGCGTCTCGTCGACGCTGACGGCTTTGCTCAGCGAGTCGAGCAGGCGGAAGAGCTTGAGCGGGTCACCGAGCAGCCCGTCCGCCGCGGTCTTGTCGAGGAGCGCCCGAATGGCCGTCTGCTGGCGGGCCAGCCGGTCGCGGTACTCGGCCGGACTCGCGGTGCCCTGGCTGACGTAGGCCAGCGCCTCGGGGCCGCCCAGGTGGGCGCCCTGGACGTCGATACCGCCCACGGCGTCGACCATCTGCCGGAACCCGGCGAAGTCGATGATGGCGAAGTGGTCGATGCGAACGTGCGTGAGCTGCTCGACGGTCCGCACGAGCAGCGTGGGGCCGCCGGCGTTGTACGCGGCGCTGATCTTGCTCTGACCGTGGTCGGGGACGGCCACCCAGGCGTCGCGGGGGATCGACACCACCGAGGCGTGGGTGTCGGTGGGGCTGAGGTCGACGTCGACCCGGGCCAACGTCAGCACGGCGTCGCGGCCGCCCTGGCGGGAGTCGGTGCCCATGACGAGGAAGCTGACGCGGTCGGCGACCGGCGTTGGGCGCTGGGCGTTGTCGAGGCCGCTGAACACGTTCGGCACGCGCGGGATGTTGCCGGTCAGCTGCTGGACGGTGAGAAAGACCGCCGAGCAGGCAAGGAGGATGACGAGGACCGAACCCAACGCGAAGACGAGCAACGCCCGCGAGACCCGGCGGGAATCGGGCGATTCCGGGGCTGCGGGCGGCTCGGGCGGAGGCGGCGGGGTGCGGTCGGCTGAACTGTCGAAGAGCGCGTTGTACTCGCCTTCGCGCACAGCAGGCCGCGTCGGTGGGCCGCTCGGTCGACCATCCATGGGTGAGATCCCCGTCTCGCACGGCTCCCACCATGACAACGATGCCGCTCACCGGAGCGTCTTTCGGTGCGCGTAACTGGAACGGGGGAGCGCGCCGCAGTTTACTGTCTACGACCGGTGACGATGCAACGAGATGCCGAGGTGCTGGGCCCAGCAAACGGGTGACCCTCGCGTCAGGCCGCAGCCGCGAGCCACGGCTCCCATGCGGGCAGCGGCTCGATGGCGAGCACCAGCACCCCGCCCGCGCTGCGACTGGGGGGCCGCGGCGGCCGGTCGAGGGTCCAGCCGAGCTCACCGAGTAGCCGGTCGGCCTTCCTGGAGTTGCACAGCCGGCAGGCGGCGACGCAGTTCTCCCACGTGTGCCCGCCGCCGCGGCTGCGGGGCACGACGTGGTCGATGGTGTCGGCGCGACGGCCGCAGTAGGCGCAGCGGCGCCCGTCGCGGCGCAGGACCCCGGCGCGGGTCATGGGGACGGCGGCGCGGTACGGCACGCGCACGTAACGGGAGAGGCGCATCACCGACGGCGCGGGCACCGTGAGGTTCTCGG
This sequence comes from uncultured Actinomycetota bacterium, assembly GCA_963837575.1. Taxonomy (GTDB): domain Bacteria; phylum Actinomycetota; class Actinomycetes; order Mycobacteriales; family Pseudonocardiaceae; genus Pseudonocardia. Next base: position 25,850 of record CAWIOI010000015.1, on the reverse strand, counting down.
AGTGGAACGCCTCGTCGAGGGCGGCCTCCACGCATTCGGCCTTACCGGTGAGCATGAGGACGACGGCGCGCTTGGCCGTGACGACGGCGAGCGGCTCGAAGGTCGCGTTGAGCAAGAGGACACGGGAACCCAACGGGAGCACGCGCGCGTTGGGCGTGCCCCCCGGTACCTCCCCTGGTTCGGGGTCAGCGCCGTCGGGATCGGGCTGGCCGGATCTCGCTCGCTTCACGCGACCACCTCCCTGAGCAGATCAGACCATAGCCCGGGTGGGTTACGCGAGTGTGATGGGCACGGGAGTCAGCAGACGTCCAGTGCCGCGCGGACGTCGGCGACGAGGTCCTCCGCGTCCTCGCAGCCCACGGACAGGCGCAGGAAGCCCGGCGGCACGGCGTCGCCCCAGCGCTGCCTGCGGTCGGCGCTGGTACGCACCCCTCCGAAGCTGGTGGCCGACGCCACGAGCCGCGCCGCCGCGAGGAACCGGCCCACCGCGGCCTCGGATCCGAGCGTCATGCCCACGACGCCGTTCCACCGGCGCATCTGCCGCCCCGCGATCGGGTGCGCCGGGTCGTCGGGATGGCCCGGCCAGCGCACGGCCGTGACGGCCGGGTGCCCGCGGAGCACCTCGACCAGTGCGGCGGCGTTGGCGGCCTGCCGGGCGAGGCGCAGGTCGAGCGTGGCGAGCCCCCGGTGGGCGAGCCAGGTCTCCATCGGCCCCGGCCCGGCGCCACCGCGGGTGCGCAGCTCGCGCAGCCGGTCGGCCGACGCGGGGTCGCGGGTGCTGACGTGGCCGAGGACGACGTCGTCGTGGCCCGCCAGCGCCTTGGTGTCGCTCGCCAGCGCGACGTCCGCGCCGAGCTCCAGCGGCCGCTGGCCGAGCGGGGTGGCGGTGGTGTTGTCGACGGCCACGAGCGCGCCCGCGGCGTGCGCGGCGGCGGCGAGGGCGGCGATGTCGCAGACGTCCAGGCCGGGGTTGGACGGCGTTTCCAGGAGCACGAGGCCCGCGCCGTCGAGCACGGTCTCCGGCCATGGGCCCGCGGTGGGCACCTCGCGCACGGTGCGGCCCTCGTCGCGGGCCAGCGCGCGGACCACGTAGTAACCGTCTGACGGCAGCACGACCGGGCCGTCGCGCAGGCGCAGCACAGCCGCGGCGGCGGCCATGCCGGAGGCGAACACCACGCACTCGCCCCCGTCGAGTTCGCCGACGGCGGACTCGAAGGCGCGCCAGGTCGGGTTGGTGGCGCGCCCGTAGAAGTCGGGCGGGAGCGGGTCGTCGGGGAGCCCGAGGTGGAACGTCGAGGACAGCACCGGGCCGGGGTACATCGGCGCCCCGAGCGCGTCGGGCGCCGCGCCGCCCTGGACGCAGCGGGTGCCGTCCCCACCCGTGAGCGGAAACGAGTGCTGGAGCACTCGTTTCCGCTCACGAGTCTTATCGCCTTTCATGCCGGGGGGCGCGGGAGATCAGTTCCTTGCCCATCTCGGCGGGCGAGAGACCTTCGTGGCAGACCCGGCGTACGGCGTCGGCGATCGGGAGCTCGACACCGTGGCGCTCCCCCAGCTCGCACACCGAAAGGCACGACTTCACGCCCTCGGCCACCTGGCCGTGGTTGGCCGCCTCGGCCTGCGCGAGGCTCTCGCCACGGCCCAGCCGCTCGCCGAAGGTCCGGTTGCGCGACAGCGGCGACGAACACGTGGCGACGAGGTCGCCCAGCCCGGCGAGGCCCGCGAACGTCAAGGGGTCGGCGCCGAGCGCCACCCCCAGCCGCGCCGTCTCGTCCAGCCCCCGGGTGATCAGCGACGCCTTCGTGTTGTCGCCGAAGCCCATGCCCGACGCCATGCCGCACGCCAGCGCGATCACGTTCTTCGCCGCGCCGCCGATCTCGCAGCCCACGACGTCGGTGTGGGTGTAGGAGCGGAAGTACCCGGTGGTGGTGGCGACTTGCACGGCGACGGCGCGGTCGTGGTCGACGCAGGCGATCACGGTGGCGGTCGGCTCCTCGGCGGCGATCTCCCGGGCCAGGTTCGGGCCGGTCACGACGGCGATCTGGCGGTCGGGCACCCCCGCCACCTCGCCGACGACCTCACTCATCCGCTTGAGCGTGCGCAGCTCGACGCCCTTGGCCAGGCTGACCAGCGTTCGTCCCGGGGGCAGCAGCGCGCGCCAGCCCTCGAGGTTGGTCCGCAACGTCTGCGACGGCACGGCGAACACGACGGCGTCGACGTCGCCGAGCGCGGTAGCGGCGTCCGTGGTGGCCGTGATCAGGGCGGGCAGCGACACACCGGGCAGGTAGTCGGGGTTGGTGTGCGTGTCGTTCACCGTGGCGGCGACTTCGGCCCGACGCGCCCAGAGCACGACCTCGCGCCCCGCATCCGCCATGACCTTGGCGAAAGCCGTGCCCCACGACCCGGCGCCCAGCACGGCGACGCGGCGCAGCTCGTGAATCATGCACCTCTCCGGAAGAACTCGGTCGGCGCGGGCTCGGCCCGGACGTCGGCCAGCAGCGCGCGGACCTCCCCCATGATCTTGTCGGTGACCTCGCGCAGCAGGGTCGCGTCGATCTCACGCCCCCGGTAGGCGGCGAGGTCGACCGGCGCCCCGCAGCGGATGACGATGGGCTTGCGCGGCAGCGGGCGGAAGCGCTTCTGGTAGCCGTCGTAGACATCGCGGGTGCCCCAGTGCACCACCGGCAGCACCGGCGCGGTCGAGGTGAGCGCCAGGCGCGCCACGCCCGTGCGGGAGTGCATCGGCCACTGGTCGGGGTCGCGGCTGATGGTGCCCTCCGGGTAGATGACGACGACCTTGCCCTCGTCCAGCGCCCGGGTGCCCTCGCGGAGGCTGCGCTGGGCGTCGGCGGACTGGCGGTAGACCGGGATCTGTTGGCTGCCGCGCAGCGCCTGGCCGAGCACGGGCACGCTCCACAGGCTGTGTTTGGCCAGGAACCGCGGCACCCGCCCGGCCCGGTGCACGATCAGGCCGGTGAACACCGGGTCGAGGTGCGAGAGGTGGTTGGCGACGATCAGCGCGCCACCACTCGCCGGGATGTGCTCCAGGCCCTCGAACCGCGACCGGCCCAGCAGCCAGCCCATCGGGTAGAAGAAGACCGCACAGAACGCGATCCAGAAGCCACCCTTCTCGCGCCGCACGCCCCGCCTCCCTCTCCCCGATCACGCGCGAGTCTTCCCGGCCGGGCGCCGCGGGTCCACCACGGGGCCGGTGACCGCGCTAGTGGCAGCATGATCTCTTGTGGAGCGGGTGGACCTCGTCGTCCCGGTGAAGCGGCTGGCGGCGGCCAAGTCCCGGCTGCGGGACCCCGCGGGCGACCCGGTCGGCCACACCCGGCTCGCGCTCGCGCTCACCCTCGATACGGTGACGGCGGCCCGCGCGGCGCGCCGCGTGCGCACGGTGCTGGTGGTCAGCGCGGACCGCACGGTCGCGGCGACGCTCATGGCGTCGGGCATCGAGGTGGTCGACGACCCCCTCGTCGGGCTGAACGCCGCCTACGACCGCGGAGCGCTCCTGCTGCGCGGGCGCGACCCGCACACCGCGGTCGGGGCGCTCCAGGCCGACCTGCCCGCGCTTCGCCCCGCCGAGCTGGACGCGGCCGTCGCGGCGGCGCTGGTCATCGGGGCGCGCGCGTTCACCGCCGACGCCGATGGCACCGGCACGACCTTCCTGCTGGCCGCGGCGGGGGTGGAGCTCGACCCGCGCTTCGGGGGCGGCTCGGCGGTGCGGCACCGCGCGTCGGGGGCTGTGCCGCTCGACGGGGCGTGGCCGAGCCTGCGCCGCGACGTCGACACGCCCGCCGATCTGGCCGCCGCCGTTCGGCTCGGAGTGGGGGCCCACACCCGCGCGGCCCTTGCGCGAGTGTGATTCACCCAGTTTCCTCGACAACATATGGGCGCAGCGACGCCAACGTGGGACAGAATCACCGCCGTGGGTGATGACGCGAGCCGCACGCCGGGGACCGAGCCCGGACCGCCGGAGCCGAGGCGCAATGCCGCCCGCTCCGCGAATCGCCGCGCTCCCCGCCCGTCGACGCGCCGCGTGCACGCCGCGGCCCGCGGCGGCACGGCCACCGCGCACAGCACCGCCGAGCGCAGCACGCCCACCGCCCCGGCCGCCGCCGAGCGGCCCGCATCCGCGACCCCCGACCCGTTCGACGGCGCCCGGTCGGTGCGCGCCGACACGGCGGTGCTCGACGTCGTCGCCGCCGTCCCGGTGAGCCCGCCCGCGCGCACCCCCGCGCCCACCTCCGAGCTGCCCGACGACCGCTACCTCAACCGCGAGCTGTCCTGGCTCGACTTCAACTCCCGCGTGCTGGCGTTGGCCGAGGACCCGAGCCAGCCGCTGCTGGAGCGGGCCAAGTTCCTCGCGATCTTCGCGTCCAACCTCGACGAGTTCTACATGGTCCGGGTGGCGGGCCTGAAGCGCCGCGACGAGACCGGCCTCGCCGTCCGCAGCGCCGACGGGCTGTCGCCGCGCGAGCAGCTGGCCCGCATCGCCACGCGCAGCCAGGCCATCGCGGAGGCGGCGGCGCGGCTGTTCCTCGACCACGTCCGCCCGGAGTTGGACGAGCAGGGCATCCGGATCCTGCGCTGGAGCGACCTGTCCGACGACCAGCGCACCCGGCTGTCGGATTACTTCCTCGCCCAGGTCTTCCCGGTGCTCACCCCGCTCGCGGTCGATCCCGCGCACCCGTTCCCCTACATCTCGGGGCTCTCGCTCAACCTCGCGGTCACGGTGCGCGACCCCGAGGGGCGCACCGAGCGATTCGCCAGGGTCAAGGTGCCCAACAACGTCCCGCGCCTGGTGAACGTGGCCACCGAAGAGCCCGGCGTCATCTTCCTGCCGGTGGAGGACCTCATCGCGGCGCACCTCGGCGAGCTCTTCGCGGGCATGGAGGTCGCCGAGGTGCACGCCTTCCGCGTCACCCGCAACGCCGACGTCGAGGTCGAGGAGGACCGCGACGAGGACCTCCTGCAGTCGCTCGAACGCGAGCTCGCGCGTCGCCGGTTCGGGCCGCCGGTGCGGCTCGAGGTCACCGACACGATGAGCGAGCACGTCCTGGAGCTGCTGCTGCGCGAGCTCGACGTCGACCCCGCCGACGTCGTCACCGTGCCGGGGCTGCTGGATCTCACCACGCTGTGGACGGTCCACGCGGTCGACCGGCCCGACCTCAAGGACGAGCCGTTCGTGCCCGCGACGCACCCCGCGTTCGCCGAGCGGGAGACGCCGCGCAGCATCTTCGCCACCCTGCGCGAGGGCGACGTGCTCGTGCACCACCCTTACGACTCGTTCTCCACGAGCGTGCAACGGTTCGTCGAGCAGGCCGCCGCCGACCCGGACGTGCTCGCGATCAAGCAGACGCTGTACCGCACCTCGGGCGACTCCCCCATCGTCGACGCGCTGGTCGACGCGGCCGCGGCGGGCAAGCAGGTCGTGGCGCTGGTGGAGATCAAGGCGCGGTTCGACGAGCAGGCCAACATCCGCTGGGCGCGTGAGCTGGAAAAGGCGGGCGTGCACGTCGTCTACGGGCTGGTGGGGCTCAAGACGCACTGCAAGACCGCGCTGGTGGTGCGCCAGGAGGGCGGGCAGATCCGCCGCTACTGCCACGTCGGCACCGGCAACTACCACCCGAAGACCGCGCGGCTCTACGAGGACATCGGGGTGCTGACCGCCGACCCGATGATCGGCGCGGACCTCACCGACCTGTTCAACTCCCTCACCGGGTACTCGCGCCAGACCTCCTACCGGTCGCTGCTGGTGGCGCCCTACGGCGTGCGGCGCGGGATCGTGCGGCGCATCGAGGACGAGATCGAGGCCCACCGCGAGGGCAAGGACGAGGCCCGCGTCCGGTTCAAGCTCAACTCACTGGTCGACGAGCAGGTGATCGACGCGCTCTACCGGGCGTCGCAGGCCGGGGTGCCGGTGGACATCGTCGTGCGCGGGATCTGCGCGATCCGGCCCGGCCGACCGGGGCTGTCGGAGAACATCCATGTACGGTCGATCTTGGGCCGCTTCCTGGAACACAGCCGGATCTTCCACTTCGGGGCGGCGGACGACTACTGGATCGGCAGCGCCGACATGATGCACCGCAACCTCGACCGGCGCGTCGAGGTCCTGCTCCGCGTGGCCGACGAGCCCTTGGCCGCGCGGCTGGGCGACGTGCTCGACTCGTGCCTCGACCCGGCCACCCGCTGCTGGACGCTCGGGCCCGACGGCGCGTGGTCGCCGTCGCCGTCGCCGGACTCCGGGGTGTCGCCCGTGCGTGACCACCAGGCCGAGATGATGCTGCTGCGACACGCGGCTCCCGCCGCCGAGGCGGAGTGACGGCCCCGTGGGGCCGGACCGAGGGTGCTCCGGCCGAACCGTGGCGAAGCGAGCGCGTCGACGTGCGCGCGGCGGGCGCGATCGTGTGGCGCGAGGACGGCGAGATCGCCGTGGTGCACCGCCCGCGCTACGACGACTGGTCGTTCCCCAAGGGCAAGCCGGAGCGCGGCGAGACCATGCCGTTCGCGGCCGTGCGCGAGGTCTCCGAGGAGACGGGGCTCGCGGTGCACATCGGCCCGGTGCTCACCGACGTGCGCTACACGGTGCCGGAGGGCTACAAGCTGGTGCGGTACTGGTCGGCGCGCGCGGTGAAGGACAACGGGTTCACGCCGAACGCGGAGGTCGACGAGCTGCGGTGGGTCTCGCCGGGGCAGGCCGCCGAGATGCTCTCCTACGTGCACGACCTTGAGGTGCTGCGGCGCTTCGGGGCGCACGGGCGCCCCACGTCGACGATCCTGCTGGTGCGGCACGCGAAGGCGGGCAGCCGCAGCCAGTGGGACGGCGTCGACGCCGAGCGGCCGCTGTCGTCGTCGGGCCGGGAGCAGGTGGAACACCTGACCGCGTTCCTGCCGCTGTTCGGGCCGGAGCGCCTGGTGAGCGCACCACCGCTGCGCTGCCGCGACACGATCGCGCCATTGGCCGCGCAGCTCGACATGCCGGTGGGTGACGAGCCGCTCCTGGGCGAGGCGGAGTACTGGGACCGGCCGCGCGCGGGCCTCGCGCGCCTGCGCCAGCTCGCCGCCGTGGCCGGGGTGACCGCGGTGGCGAGCCAGGGCGGGGTGATCCCCGACGTCGTGCGGGCGCTGGTGCAGGGCTCGCCGCAACGGCTGCCCGTCGACCCGTCTGCCGTGCCGTCCCGCAAGGCGAGCACGTGGGTGCTCGGCTTCGCGGGCTCGGTGCTGCGCTCGGCGGACTACTACTCGCACCCGACGGGCTGAGCGCCCCCTACTTCTTCGACTTCTTCTTCCCGTCCTTCTTGGACTTCTTGGCGGCCTTGGCCTTCTTCGCGGGCTTGTCCGGGGCTTCGACCGCGGCCTCGGGGGGCGCCGGGGCGCTCGCGGTGCCGCCGACGGCCGTCTTGAACCCGGTGCCGGGCCGGAACGCGGGCACGGTGGCCGCGGGAACCGCGACCGTCTGACCCGTCCGCGGGTTGCGCCCGACGCGCGCGGCGCGGGCCCGCGCCTCGAAGACGCCGAAGCCGGTGAGCGACACCGACTCCCCTGCCTTGACCGTCTCGACGATGGTCGACAGCAGCCCGTCGACCGCGGACGCAGCGGTGCGCCGGTCGCCGAGGCGCGCCGCCAGCGCGTCGATGAGCTGGGACTTATTCATGGTCTGGAGACCGTACGGCCGGATCCCGTTGCCACGCAACAAGATCCGGCGTGTTCTACAACGTGGTGACGGGCAGGCGCGCCGGACGGCGCTCCTCGAACGCCGCGATCGCGTCGGCGTGGCGCAGGCTGAGGCCGATGTCGTCGAGGCCTTCCAGCAGCCGCCAGCGGGTGTAGTCGTCGATGTCGAACGGCACGGTGAGGTCGGCGGCCTGCACCGTGCGCTCGGTCAGGTCGACCGTGATCTCGGTGCCGGGCGCGTTCTCCAGCAGCTTCCACAGCAGCTCGACGTCGGGCTGCGCCACCTCCGCGGCGAGCAGCCCGGCCTTCGCGGAGTTGCCGCGGAAGATGTCGGCGAAGCGCGAGGAGATCACCACGCGGAACCCGTGGTCCATGAGGGCCCAGACGGCGTGCTCGCGCGAGCTGCCGGTGCCGAAGTCGGGGCCCGCCACGAGCACCGAGCCGCGGTCGAACGGCTCGGTGTTGAGCACGAACGACGGGTCGCCCCGCCAGGCGGAGAACAGGCCGTCCTCGAAGCCGGTGCGGGTGACGCGCTTCAGGTAGACGGCCGGGATGATCTGGTCGGTGTCCACGTTGGACCGGCGCAGGGGCACGCCGATCCCGGTGTGGGTGCTGAACTTGTCCATCAGGCGAGGTCCTCCGGGCTGGAAAGGGTGCCGCGGACGGCCGTGGCGGCGGCCACGAGCGGCGAGACGAGGTGGGTGCGGCCGCCCTTGCCCTGGCGGCCCTCGAAGTTGCGGTTCGACGTGGACGCCGAACGCTCCCCCGACGCCAGCTGGTCGGGGTTCATGCCCAGGCACATCGAGCAGCCCGCCGAACGCCACTCCGCCCCGGCCGCGGTGAAGATCTTGTCGAGGCCCTCGTGCTCGGCCTGGAACCGCACGCGCATCGAGCCCGGCACCACCAGCATGCGCACGCCGTCAGCCACGTGGCGGCCGTCGATGATCTCGGCCACGGCCCGCAGGTCCTCGATGCGCCCGTTGGTGCAGGAGCCGACGAAGACCGTGTCGACGGCGATCTCCCGCAGCGGGGTGCCCGCGGCCAACCCCATGTAGGTCAACGCCTTCTCGGCCGCGATGCGCTCGTTCTCGTCGACGATCTGCTCCGGGTCGGGCACGCGCTCCGACAGCGGCAGGCCCTGGCCGGGGTTGGTGCCCCAGGTGACGAACGGGGTGAGCGCATCGGCGTCGATGTGCACCTCGGCGTCGAACACCGCGTCGGCGTCGGTGGCGAGCTCGCGCCACTCGGCGACGGCGGCGTCGAAGGCCTGCCCTTCCGGGGGTGCGTGGTCGCGGCCGCGGAGGTAGTCGAACGTCGTGTCGTCCGGCGCGATCATGCCCGCCCGGGCACCCGCCTCGATCGACATGTTGCAGATCGTCATCCGCGCCTCCATCGAGAGGTTCTCGATGACGTTGCCGCGGTACTCGAGCACATAGCCCTGGCCGCCGCCGGTGCCGATCTGGGCGATGATCGCCAGCACGACGTCCTTGCTCGTGACGCCCGGCCGGAGGAGCCCGTCCTCCGACGTGACGGTGATCGACATCGTCTTGAACGGCTTCAGCGGCAGCGTCTGGGTGGCCAGCACGTGCTCGACCTCGGAGGTGCCGATGCCGAACGCCATGGCGCCGAACGCGCCGTGGGTGGAGGTGTGGGAATCGCCGCAGACGACGGTCATGCCCGGCTGGGTGAGCCCGAGCTGCGGCCCGACGACGTGCACGATGCCCTGCTCGGCGTGGTTCATCGGGTAGAGCGTGACGCCGAACTCCGCGCAGTTGCGGCGCAGCGTCTCGACCTGGGTGCGCGAGACCTCGTCGGCGATCGGCGCGAGCACGTCGAGCGTGGGCACGTTGTGGTCCTCGGTGGCCAGCGTCAGCTCCGGCCTGCGCACCTGCCGTCCCGCCAACCGCAGGCCGTCGAAGGCCTGCGGGCTCGTGACCTCGTGGATGAGGTGGAGATCGACGTAGAGCAGGTCCGGCTCCCCGTTCTCCCCCTTGTGCACCAGGTGCGCCTCCCACACCTTCTCGGCCATCGTGCGACCCACAGCTGCTCCTCTGGACGTCTCAAATCGTAGGAAGATAGTATCGGCTTGTGAGACAGCATAGCGGGATCGGCGTGCTCGACAAAGCCGTGGGGGTGCTGCGGGTGGCGGCGGCCGAACCGTGCGGGCTGGCCGAGCTCTGCGAACGCACCGGGCTGCCCCGCGCCACGGCCCACCGGCTCGCGGTCGGGCTCGAGGTGCACGGTCTCCTGCACCGCGGCTCCGACGGCAAGTGGCGGCCGGGCCCCGCGTTGGCCGAGCTCGCCGCGGGCGGCGTCGACCCGCTGTTGGAAGCGGCGGCCGCCGTTCTGCCGCGGCTGCGCGACATCACCGGCGAGAGCGTGCAGCTCTACCGCCGCGACGGCACCCAGCGCGTCTGCGTGGCGGCGGCCGAGCCCGCCAGCGGCCTGCGCGACACGGTGCCGGTCGGCTCCCGGCTGCCGATGACCGCGGGCTCAGGGGCGAAGGTGCTCGCCGCGTGGGCCGAGCCCGCCGTGCAACGCGCCCTGCTGGTCGACGCCCGGTGGGGCGAGCGCGCGCTGGTCGACGTGCGCCGCCGCGGATGGGCGCAGAGCGTGGCCGAGCGCGAGTCCGGGGTGGCGAGCGTGTCGGCGCCGGTGCGCGACGCAGGTGGCCAGGTGGTGGCGGCGGTGTCGGTCTCGGGGCCGATCGAGCGCATCGGGCGCCGTCCCGGGGTGCGCTGGGCAGCCGACCTCCTCGCCGCGGCCGAGGCGCTGCACCACCGCCTCTGAACCCCGGCGAGGGCGCCGGGAGCCACCTCGCACCCCTTGGCGGCACGTCGCACCCCGTCGGCGGAGTGCGAGGTCGACCGAAAGGGTGCGTAGTGCGGGCAGGCCGGGGGGCACGCGGGTGCGCCGCGACCGTCACGCTACCGTGACGCGGTTCCCCGTCCTGCTCCCTACCGAACGTCACGGACGGGCGGCAGAGAGGACGAACGTGGCGTCGGGCTACCTGTTGGGCATCGATGTGGGCACCACCCGCACCGCGGCCGCAACGTGCCGCATCGGCGCATGGCCCGCGGACACGGAGATCGTCAACCTGGGCGACCGGTCGAGCGCGGTGCCCTCGGTGCTCTACGTCGGCGACGACGGCAGCGTCGTCGTCGGGGAGGCCGCCGAGCGGCGGGCCACCAGCGATCCCGACCACATCGTGCGGGAGTTCAAGCGGCGGATCGGCGATCCCACCCCGGTGCTCGTCAGCGGGCGGCCGTGGGCGCCGGAGGACCTCGCGGCCCGGCTGGTGCAGTGGGTGGTGGACCGGGTCGCGCAGCGCGAGGGCGGCCCGGCCGCGCGCCTGGCCATCACGCACCCGGCCTCCTGGGGCGCGCACAAGAAGGAGCTGCTGGGCGCGGCGCTGCACCGCCACGGCCTGCCGGTCACGTTCCTGGCCGAGCCGCAGGCCGCCGCCCTGCACTACGCGGCCGCCGAGCGCGTGGAGGCGGGCTCGACGATCGCCGTCTACGACTTCGGCGGCGGCACGTTCGACGCCGCCGTCGTCCACAAGGACCCGCAGGGGTTCAGCCTGCTCGGCAGGCCGGAGGGCGTCGAGCGGCTCGGCGGGATCGACCTGGACGAGCTCGTGTTCGAGCACGTCGTCGCGGGCCTCCCGGAGGCGTTCGAGGGGCTGGACGAGAGCGACCCGGCCGTCCTGTCCGCGGTGGCCTCGGTGCGCCGCGAGTGCACGGAGGCCAAGGAGGCGCTGTCCGCGGACACCGAGGTGTCCATCCCGGTGCTCACCCCCGTCGGCCAGGGGTCGGTGCGGCTACACCGCACGGAGTTCGAGGCAATGATCCGCCCCCACGTCGAGGAGACGGTGAGCGCGCTGCGGCGCGCGGTCGCCTCGGCGGGCGTCGGCGCCGACCAGCTCACGGCCGTGCTGCTGGTCGGCGGGTCGTCGCGGATCCCGCTCGTCGCCCAGATGGTGTCCGAGCAGCTCGGCCGCCCGGTGGCGGTGGACGCCGACCCGAAGAACGCGATCGCGAAGGGCGCCGTGCTGTCGCTGACGCCCACCGGGATCTCGGCAACCGGCCCGTACCCGCCCGCCCCGCGCGGCCACGGCAGCGGGCCGGTGCCGGTCGCGCTGCACGGCGCGGCGGCCGCGGCGGCGGGCGCCCCGCCGTGGCCGGGACCGCCGCGGCAGACGGGCGCGTTCGCCCCCGCGGCCTCGGCGGAGGCCTTCGCGCCCACGCAACGGATGAGCTCGCCCCGGCTGCCGGGGCCGCCGCCACCGCCGATCCGCCCGCCGATGCCGGACTACCAGCCCGAGGACGCCGAGTACGCCTACGCCGCGCCGCCGGATCGGCGACGCGGGAACCCGGCCGCGCTCGTCGGGGTGGGCGGCGCGGTCGCGGCCGTGGCCGTCCTCGCGGGGGTGTTCCTGTGGCCGCGCGCCGCGGCGTCGACCACCGGCCTCAACACCACGCCGATCGTCGACGTCACCACGACCGCCGTGGCCCCCACGCCCGAGGCCGATCCGACCACCACCGTGGCGGTCGCCGTCCCGCGGCCGCCGGTGGAGCGCCAGACCCCCCGGGTCGTCGTGCCACCGGTGGTGCGGACGACCGAGGCGCCGCCGCCGACCACGACGGAGCCGACCACCACCACGTCGAAGCCGCCGCCGACCACCACGTACGGCGCCGCCGACGAAGACCGCGGAGCAGCCGCCGCCGACACCCCCAGCCGCCCCAAGTCCCCGCAGCCGAACCTGGGCCCCCTTCCGCACCGGGTTGATCCGGATCTTCCGCGGGTACCCACCGGGATATGCCGCATCATGATCTGATCGTCGTCGGCACCGGCTCGGGCAACCGGGTCATCGACGACTCGTTCGCCGACCTCGACGTCGCGATCGTCGAGCAGGAGGAGCGCTTCGGCGGCACCTGCGTCAACGTCGGCTGCATCCCGACCAAGATGCTGGCCTACACGGGCGAGGTCGTCGACACGGTCGCCGACGCGGACCGGTTCGGCGTGCGCGCCCACCTCGACGGCGTGGACTGGGCGGCGGTCCGCGAGCGCGTGTTCGCCCGGCTCGACCCGATCGCCCACGACGGACGGGCGGGTCGCATCGACACGCCGTGGATCACCGTCTACACCGGACACGCGCGGTTCACCGGGCCGCGCACGCTGCAGGTCGACGGGCCCGACGCCGCCACGCTGACCGCCGACCGGATCGTCGTCGCCACCGGCAGCAGGCCGCTGGTCCCGCCGCCGGTCGCGGACGCCGGTCTGCCGTACGAGACCTCCGACACGATCATGCGGCGCGACCGTCCGCCCCGGCGGCTGGCGGTGCTCGGCGGCGGCTACATCGCGGCGGAGCTGGCCCACGTCTTCGCGGCGGCGGGCGCCGACATCGTCATGATCGAGATGGCGGCCACCCTCCTCGACGGGCAGGACCGGACGGTCGCCGACGAGTACACCGCGCTCGCGGCCAAGCGCTACGACCTGCGCCTGGGCCGGGAGGCCAAACGGGTGTCCGGCGAGCCCGGCGCGCTCACGATCACGCTCGACGACGGCACGACCGTCGCGGCCGACACCCTGCTCGTCGCCGTCGGCCGGGTGCCGAGCGGCGACCGGATGGACCTGGAGGCGGCGGGCATCGACGTCGACGACGCGGGCCGGATCGTCGTCGACGCCCACCAGCGCACCACGGCCGAGGGGGTCTGGGCGCTCGGCGACGTGTGCACGCCGGTGCCGCTCAAGCACGTCGCCAACCGCGAGGCCGACGTCGTCCGCCACAACCTGCGCCACCCCGACGACCTCGTCGGCGCCGGACACGACCTCGTGCCGTCGGCGATCTTCACCCACCCGCAGGTCGCCGCGATCGGTGCGACCGAGCAGGAGCTGCGCGATCGGGGTGTCGAGCACCGGATCGGTCTGGCCCGCTACGGGGAGACCGCCTACGGATGGGCGATGGAGGACGACACGGGTTTCTGCAAGGTGCTCGTCGACCCGACCGACACCGCGATCCTGGGCGCCCACCTCATGGGTGCGGAGGCCGCGACCCTCGTGCAGCCGCTCGTGCTCGCGGCCACCCTCGGCATCACCGCCAAGACCCTGGTCGAACGGCCTTACTGGATCCACCCCGCGCTCACCGAGGTGGTCCAGCAGGCGCTCATCGCCGCACTGTGAGCGGCCCCGTCACAGCTGTGCGTTCGCGGTCAGCAGCTCCAACGCCACCAGCGGGCAGATGACCCGGCGGTCGCGGTCGGTGGTGGCGAAATCCAGCTTGACGAGGTCGGCGTCACCGCCGTCCGAGAAGCCGTACTGCACGAGCAAGGAGACCTCGAACACCATGCTCGCGCCCGCGGGCACGGCGATCAGGTCGCAGCTCAACGGGAACGGCTCGAAGTGGAAGTCCCGCTCCTCGATGCCCACGTCCCCGAACAAGCCGCCGCCGTGCACGTCGAGGAACGCGACCTGCTTGAACTGCGTGGACTGACTGACGGGGAACGGCGTCTGGTCTCGGCTCTGCCCGGTCGCCGGATCCACCCCCCAACCGCTCCAGCGGATCAAGCTCAAGAACGCGCCCATGCTGACCCAGCTCTCGTGGCCGGAGAAGATCCCGGTGTCCGCGATGGCCTCGCAGAAGCCGTTGAGCGTGAGCGACGTCGACACGTTGAAAACAGCCGCCGTGGCCGCCGGGTTGGTCCAGAGGAAATGGAAGGTGAACTGCGTCGAGTCGGCGCCGGAATGCTTTTCGGCCAAGATCTTCACCGAGCTGTTCAGCGTTTCGAAGTGCGCATCGATGAAGATGTCGAGTTCCGTTCGGGGCGTTTCCATGATGAGGAACGGCCGGTCGAGGACCTCGAAGGTGGACAGGAGACCGGGCTCGTCGAGGGCCTCCCGTTGGTTGGCGACGGCCTGGTCGAACGTGGCCCGGTCCAGGTCGACGTCCTGCGCGCGGCCCGCTCGGCGCTCGGCGGAGAGCCGACGGCGCTCGGCCAGGCGGCGCTCGGCCAGCTCGCCGAGCCGGGCTGTCGGCAGGTCCGCCTGCTCGGCCCACGCGGCGAGCAGCGCATTGGCCGCCCGCTGCTCGTTGGACAACGCGGTCGACGCGGGCGGGGCCATGAGGCGGGCCCGGTGGCGGTCGACGAGTGCGGCGGAAACGCGCTTGACGTCCTCGATGTCGATCGAGGGATCGGTCGAAATGATGGCGGTCATCCAGGTTCTCCGTTGGTCGAGTGGAGTGATCGCGCGGCGGTGTCTGCGCCCGCGGCGCGCCATCAGGATGTGTCGACGGCCATCGCGTCGACATCGGCGTATCGGTGAGGTCGGCAGGCGGTTCCCGAAGCGATATTCTGGCCTGCGCGCTAGCACTCGCGATGTATTCAGCGCGCCCCTTGTGTCCTCTGGCGGGAGCGGTCGGGCCCGCTGGAGACGGGTCTGGCCTGGGCAGTTGCCCAGGCCAGACACTTGTAGCCCCGACGGGATTTGAACCCGCGCTACCGCCTTGAGAGGCCGGGCTGACCGGCACCCTCGGCGCATCGGCCGTGGTCAGATACTTCTCGCGCTCTGTCATGAGACCCGGTGACGTCAGCAGTGGTCGCCAGTTCATCCCACGAACCATCCCACGCCGCTGGCTCACCTACGCCCGATCTGGCGCAGGAGCAAGGACTCGGAGCGGGCCTTAGTGCGCCGCGTCGGCACCGAGGGTCTCCGTCGGGCTGATCGCACGCAACCAGAGCGTCTCGACGCCGAAACTGTCCCTGGATCTTGACCCAGCCCCCGTGCCCACACACGCTGGGGCTCGTGCGGCATCTCGTCGACCTGGCACCGCCCGACCGCGCGGCGGCCCGGGGGCAGCCCGCGACGCAACGCAACGGTACCTCGCCAAGTTCTGCCCCCGGTTCGCCGTGTGGTAGCCCATCGGGAGGTCGGCGAGATGCCGCACCCCGGCCATCTCGGAGACCTGCCGCCCGGCGAGGGCACGAGCACTTCGTCCCGAACGCGGTTATGGCGTGCTGGCTGCTGTCAGAGAGCGCCGGTGGCTGCTGGTCGGCGCGCTGGTTGGCGGCGTTCTGTGCGGGCTGGTGTCGTTGCCGGTGATGCCTTTCTGCTGCCTCGCGGTGAACACGATCTTGGGGTGCAGCCGTCCTGGTCGCGCGCTTTCAAGCTGCGAGGGAGCACGGCTCGCCCGGCCAACTCGGCTGATCAGGCGTTCATGGCAGTTCAGCCGGGACCGGATCGTGCTCAACGCCTACTACCCGTTGGGTCACAACCGGGCGGGTTCCGGACCTGGTGGCGACGCCTGCATGGTGACGATGCGCAGCTGGACAACGCGCACCTGATGCGGATGGCCGGGCGATTCGCCCGCCGGGTCCGCGCCTCGGCCGCCGCGCACGGCATCCCGGTGATCGACTGCAAGCGCGGGGAACGCAAGCACGAGATCGCCGAGGAGTACCTGGCCACCCGCGATGTGGATCGCGGGGTGTTCCTGATCTTCGTGGCGCGCGCGGTGGCCCCGGTCTGGGAGGTCACCCGCTCAACCGGCGGGGTGCTGTGCAACCTGGTCAAGAAGCGGGCCTTCGTCAACCACTACTCCTTCCACATCCTGGACCCGGAGTGGGGACACATGACCATCAAGATGTCCGGGCATCCACCGTTCGGGGCCCAAGTCATCCTCAACGGGCACGAGTACGTCGCCGCCACCGCCCGGGTGAGCGGGATCGGCTACATCAAGCAGGGCAACTGCTTCACCCGTATCGCCGACCCGGCCCAGATCGCAGACACCTTGTCGCAGCCCGCGCCGATAGGGCGACTGGCCCAGGTCCTCGACCGGTGGATCTACACCGCCTGCCTGTGCTTCGGGCTCGACCTCGCCGAGCAGGCCCGCAGCGGGTTCGGCTACAGCTACTCGGTCTACCAGGCCGAGTACAGCCGCAACCTCAAGTTCACCATCGGCGCCCAGATGGACCGCGTGTTCGACCGGATCGTCGACCGCACCCGCTCCCGGCTGGACGTGCCGATCCTGCGGACCCTGTTCGGCGCCAAACAACGCCCCGGCCGCAACGGCACCCCCGACCTGTCACTGAAGCTCGCCGCCGTGATCGAGACACCTCGCTACGACCTGACCCTGACGGGTGATTAGCTTGAAAGCATCTATACTATCCCTCGATGTAGCGAAGGTAATGAACTGCGGCTCGTCGGCTCACCCCAGACGGAGTGAGCGCGGTTGGTCCCGGCATGCACCTGCGTATCGCACCCTCGTCGCACGACTGGCGTGTTGCTCAACGCGATGGCTCGTGTGAGCTCGGCTCGATGGCTGTTAGCTGCGGTCGTCTGCAACCGTTTCATGTCGGAGAGTGCGGGCTCCTCTGCACTCGGCCCGGCCATCCCGGGATCGCTTGCGACCCTTTAGCCTCCGGCGCTCTCATGGTGCCGCCAAGCAAAACCCCGCCGACCAACCGCGCGGGACGAAGAACGGGTTTGCCCTCTTGCCCGGCCCCATCTTCATAGGGAGACTGCGACTGAGATCCGCCGGATGATCAGCGTGGGAAGCAGCACGCCCATGAGCGTGGTTAGACGGACTAGCCCAACCTGGTTCCGAAGCATTTCGTCTCTAAACCTACCGGATCACCGCTCTTGTCGGGTGGTCTGCGGGCTGGAACACTGCGATCACGTCCCCGTTCCGCGCGCAAACAACCCAAGGATGAGTTACGAAAGTCTGTTGGCGGACAAAGTGCCCAGGCTGCAATCCCCTATTATACCGGATCCGCTTTCCCATGAAATTTAGCCAGTAAATGGTCACCGGGTCATTTCGTTCATTCAGGAACTCAACCTCCGTGTCGACTTCACTTTCGAGACTGCAGAGCTGGGATTCTGCAGATGGCGGTAGAGGTTCTAACTCCGGCAGTGATTCACCGCCAAGATAGAAGTCGTCGTCAATTCCTTGGTGTGGGTTGAACGCGATATACATTGGCCCCAGTGCATCGTTCCAGAACCGAGGCTGCTGCGTAGCCTTATTCCGTCTAAGGCTATCGTAGACGTACATGTACAGCTCGGCGCTGTGATTCGACCGTCTCCGTCCAGATCCGCAGCGCCAGTAGCAAGTCCATCAACGATCGCTCGACTGAAGAGCGACCGTTCGGAGTCCTCATAAGCGCGCTGAAGGCGGTCAGAAGCTGCAAGTATAGCCTGACCATGACCGCCTGCAGTTGCAAACTGGTTTCAAGTGGAACGTCAGCACGCCCCCTAGCGAGTAGATCGTCGAAAATTCTGGCGCTATAGCAGCAGTCCAACAGCAGCAGGATGCGACGAGAGAGACTCCGCCCCATCGCTCGTGTGACATGCTCAGCGGGAAGACCAGTATCTTCGGGATTCGACTCATCAGTATTCGTCGCGGCGAAGTAGAGCCGTCCGTCATCGTCTGTCAAGCCATGACAAGCGAAATACAGCAGCAGAACATCCTCTGACTTTGCCTGCCGCAAGAATGTACCGACGCGACGGCGAATGATATGCTCTGGTTCGTTTATCAACAACTCGACTTCAAAATTTCCAATGGTTTCGTCCCGCAATACCTCTGTAAGCTCAGTGCGTCCCTCGCTGGCGTTTGAAGATTAGGCATACCAGGGTCCTCGTAGGCAGAAGTTGCTACGATTAGTGCGAGGCGTGCCATGATCGTTAATCCTTGGGATTAGATTCATATTCCTTCTTGAAGTGCGCAATCAGCTCTTTGACATTTGCTCGCGACGCATCATCGATTTCGATCGATTCACCGTTGATCTCAACTCGAACCCGCCGCGATTGTCGGGACTGCACCCATGATTCAATAACACTAAGGATGCTTTGTACAACTGGTACTGCTGGTGCCACCGACGCAATCAACACGCCCAGCTCCGCCATTTCCGCTCCGCCGCGCGATCCCTCTGGTGCGGGACCTGCCGTCGAACGAACCACTTCGATCCCTGCGCGGGTAGTTCTCGCAATAGGTTAGCGGCCTCACGATCGACAACATTAGGGTCAAGAGGGTCGGCAGAGACGACCTCTAACCGGAACTGAGCTGATGGGACTCCGTCCATCTGCGCCTCCGAGTTTGTCCAGCTCTCGCCGACGTAGTCGGCACAAGCGCTACGAACGTTACACTGATCATCATTCCGGTGAGGACTACGAATCGAGTGCGAGCGACCTCCGCCGATGTCGACCGCGCTGTCCGGAACCCGCCAGCACTCGGCCACACACTCAGCTGATTGGCCAGCCTCGACGCGAGGCTGAACACCGCTGGTTTCACGCAGTCTGCCGTCGTCGACCCAGCGTCGGGCGCCGTCTCCGTCTATGGCCAGTCTATCCGCTGTTGATGTTTCGCAGTTCTGATCACGCAATCCAGCGGGCCTTCAGCGATATGCCCGTGATCTGCTCGGACAGGTTCGATGGTGCGTACACGAGTACCTGCGGCTATTGTCTGCCTGGTGGCCAGCGCGTCCATACCGCCGCAGTCGGGCCACCTCCGGAGCCACTGCGCGCAGATCGCGCCCCTGATCCCGGTCGCTAATCCCGAAGTGCGTCGGGTTGTGTGATGGCTGTCCTACTTGCTGGTGTGGACGGCTCCGGCGCTGGCGGCGATGACAAGGCCAATAGCGAGCACCTGGATCGCAGTGAGCGCTTGGTCGAGGACGAGGAACCCCGCCAGCGCCGCGATGGCGGGTCCGAGGCTCATCAGCACGGCGAAGGTGGACGTCGGCATCCGGCGGAGGGCCAGCAGTTCCAGCGTATAGGGCAGAACCGAGGATAGGACGGCGACCGCCGCGCCGAGACCGACCGTAAACGGGTCGAGCAGCACGGCCCCGGATGCAGCCACTACCCCCCACGGCAGCGTGAGGGCGGCGGCCGCGGTCATGGCTAGCGCGAGGCCGTCGGCCTTTGGGAATCGGGCGCCAATTCGGGCGCTGAGCAGGATGTACGCAGCCCACATGACGGCGGCGGCGAGGGCGAACCCAACCCCGACCGGATCCAGGCCACCGAGGCCACCGCGGCCGAGAAGCACCACCCCGCCGAGAGCGATCGCAACCCACAGCCAGCTGCTCGTCCGACGTCCGGTGATCACGGACAGCGTGAGTGGGCCGAGGACCTCGACTGTGACCGCCACGCCGAGCGGGATCCGCTCGATGGCCTGATAGATCAGCGCGTTCATTCCAGCCAGCGCTACTCCGAAAATCCGTGACGACCAACCAGTCGGCAGCAGTGTGGCCACGCAGCCGCGGTCGACATACCGCGAGCAGCAGCAGAGCTGCGATCACCAGCCGCAGGCTCGACCACGCCCCCACGCCGGCCGGGGAAAAGCAGAGCCGCAACGGCGGCGCCCGACTGCACCGACACCGCGCTGGCGCACACCAGCCCGACCGTGCTGAGACCCGATCGCGCGCCGTATCCCCGCCCGACCGCAACGCTCCTGTGTGCGCGAGTCGAGGGAGCGGGCGCGTGTGAGGAGATGACTGTGGTCACGACCTCGACGGTAGGAGCGATTGCTCCGCGCGTGAAATGCCGCTTCAACGGCTGTTATGCTCGGCAGACATGACCGCCGAGCTGCGTCATCTACGGGCGTTCGTCGCCATCGCGGACGAAAGCAGCCTGACTCGCGCCGCTGCTCGTCTACACCTGACCCAGCCTGCACTCTCACGCACCCTGCAACAGCTAGAGGCGCACCTGGGTGTGCTCCTGGTCGAGCGCAGCACCCACCACTTCGAGCTCACCGCCGCTGGCCGGGTGTTCCGCGATCGTGCCCGACTCGCCCTTGCCGCCGTCGAAAACGCGCTCGACCCCCTGCGGGTCGCGACGTGGCCGCTGCGCCTGGGGCACGCCTGGTCGGCACTCGGTCCGCACACCACGACGCTGCTACGCAGATGGAGCGAGATCCACCCACAGATCTCGTTGGAACTGCTGCGCGTCGACGATCGCACCGCAGGCCTCGTGCAGGGCGCGGTCGACGCCGCCGTGATCCGCGGACCGATCGCCCTACCTGGCGTGCGCACCGCGCATCTGTTCACTGAAGCCCGTATGGCTGCCCTCCCCGCGGACCATCCACTCGCCGAACAGCCCAATCTCGCGCTCACCGATCTCGCCGACTATCCAGTCGCGCTCAACACCGTCTCCGGGACCACCACCGTCGACCTGTGGTCAGTGAGCGGCAGGCCCCCGACCACCATTGCGGTCGCCAATACGGACGACTGGCTGGCCACCATCGCCGCAGGTCGAGCCGTCGGGGTCACCACCAGCGCGACCGCCAGCCTGCATCCGCATCCTGCAGTGAGCTACCGGCACCTCATCGCCGCGCCAGACGTCGACGTCTACCTCGCATGGCGGGATCCGCTCAGCCATCCCGCCGTCCCCGAGCTCCTCAAGCTGGCCACGGCGATCGTGGCATCCGATCACGAGACGTAACACCCTAAGCTAACCTAAGCAACACAGTCACAACTTCCGTCGTGTGTACGACTGATAGCCAATTGCGGTCCCTGCAGCATCAGGATCGGAATTCGATCGCGGGCGAGCCCAAAATTTGCGCGCCGCGCGGGGGCCAGCCGGGATGCCGACCAGCATCGCCGTGTGGCGCCGTCTCAGCTCAGGCGTGCTCGGACGGATCGGCGCGTCCCACCGCGTTCTTGCCACAGACCTGGTTACAAGATCCACGGCGGGAACCGGTTGGCCCCTGCCTGTCGCCGAGAAGTGGCTCTCCCGCTTGTAGCCCTGGACATCAGGTCTGTCTACGAGGTCCGGCGTCAACCGCGGGCCGGGTGGATCCGGCGGAGCGGACATCGACCCGGCCCGCGACGGCCACCTGGGAACGACCGGCGTAGCGACGTGGCCCCTGATCCACATTTGCAAGGCGGGATCGATCCGGTCGCTGCTGGTGGGGACTCGTCTCCCCAGGGGGTCGGCAAAGTCGTGCCGATCGGTGGTGAGCCGAGCTCCCCTGCTACCCATGATCGCCGGAACCGGTCGAAAACGTGCGTCTGTGCACGTAATCCGCCGGTTTCGGTGATCACGACGTCCTCGTCCTCGCGTGCGTCTCTGCGCGCAGCAGGTCTGCCGTTACGACGGCCTCGCCGCAACCGGCGACTTTGCCGATGCCCTGCTCGTCTCCCTGCCGGCCTAGAAGCTGGCCGCGCCCTCGTCTGGCAGTGCCATCCCGTCGACAGTGGCGCAGCCCGACCGCGCGGACGACCGTGGGCGGCCCTCGACACAACCGCACGCGACAACGACAGCTCCGCCCACGGTCGGCCGTGTGATAGCCCCGGGAGGTCGACGGGATGGCACGACCCCATCCCGGAGACGCTGCCCGCCCGGCGAGGGCATGAGCACTTCCATGTCAGCGCGGAGGCCTGATACCTCACGGTTGCGTCTGGCCTGCCGCTCCGTATCGAGCCCTCTCGCGGTGTGAAGGGCAACAGCGCACCGTTCCCTCTATTCGGTCACCGCGTAAGCGCAGAGAGAAGAGTGATAACGAGTATAGATAATCCAACTGAAGCGTACATGACGCGAACCCGCATCGAGGAGAGGCTTCTACCTTCTTTAGAACCTCGCCGTCATCCTTAGCGAGACGAACAACTATCGAACGTTGGCAACAATCTCTCTATGAGTTAGCCACAAAAGCCCGGCAAGTCCCCCAAAGAAGATGGCGCCTACACTCCACGGACGCGACCATAGGTTGCAACTGACCAGCAAGTGCCAAACCAAAAAACAATGAACAAAACGCAGCCCAAGCAAAGGAAACGGACCACAGCCCGACCCGCAGCGCCGACCGGTGCAGTGGCACGCTTCGTCCGGACGACTTGTTAATACGCTGCCCGTCGGTGTTTGCCACGCCGAGACGGGCGGCGGCTCAGCGCGGCCGTGCCCGGCAATCCTCGGCCGCATGCCGAAAGGCCTTTCAATTGCGTCGAGCAGTTGGTTGACATCGCTTGAGAAAGTGTCATGGTCGATCCGCGACCGCATTCCTCCGAGCAAGTGGGGCCAAGTCGCTAGGCAGATCTGCATCCGTCGGCATTGCAGCACCATCAGCCAGAACCGGTATCACTCTGACGCGTCGCAGGAGCGCCTCCCTGATCTCTGTCCGAACCCAATCGTTTTGATTGTCCAAGCGGCGCAGGCCGTGCGAGTCCTCGATCGACAGACCATCTGGCCCAATTACTGCGATCAAAGCATCGCATGACGCGACTGCCCGCGCGATCGCTTCGCCGAAATCGTCGCCCGGCGTGATCGTGTCAACATCCATGAACACTCTTAGGCGATCAAATCGAGCCATCAATCGGTCGGCCACGCGACCCGCAAGATGTCGAGAGTCTTCTCGGCGATAGCTGAGAAAGACTCACGGATCGGATCCGGCACGCCGCGTCACCCCCTCGGATGCTGGCAGCCGTGAAACTTACTCGGTCGTGTCGTCGCGCTGTTGAGCGGTTACTGCCCGTGCCTCGTCCGGGATGAGGGCGTCGGCTACCCGGCAGCCGCGCGCCGCCCGGGGACCGGCCGGAGGCCGCACGCCCCCGCGCGAGCGCTTGTGGCTGCATCAGACAGAGCGCCGCGCGGCGCCGCAGGCGCCGCCTTGAACGAGTAAGTCTGAACACGGCAGCCGTGATCAGCCGTGAGCGTGAGCCAGGCCCGGGGCCCAGGGACTTGGTGCCCGGGGTCGGCCTGCCCATGTCGGGACGCGCAGCGTCATCGGGCAGAGTGGATTTGTCGGTGGCCCGTTGCACACTGGTACCCATGGAGACGCTCAGGACGGTGCCAGCTTGGGTACGGCCGCCGCCGCGGGCAGTCGCGCGGATGGAGGACTTCCTCCTTCGGCTCTATGGGCGGACGAAGTCGCCGGAGACACTCGGGGCATGGGCGTGCCTGGACTGGTTGGCTGGCCGGGACAGTGAGCAGAACCGAGGGCCGTTGACACGCCGTGGTCAACCGGTGGAGGCAGCCGCGCGCGGCGACATGCACGTCGCCGATGCGATCGCGGAAGGCGAGCCGTATCCCGGCCCTCGCTGGTGGACCGCCCATGGCATCGCCGACGCGGACCGGATGTCGATGACCGAGTGGGCGGATCGGATTGTGAGCCCGTACGAGCGCGCGTACTGCCACGGGGTGCGGGTCGCGTTCGGGTGGCTGCTCGGCGTCGTTGACGACGTGGGTCACCTCGCGCCCGTTCTGGACAGCGAGGGCGCACCGATCCCGGCGGCCGACCGGGGCGCCTACGCCCGATTCCTCCGGGATCTGGTCGCCTCACCGTCGAGCGTCGCGCCTGCGGCGAGCCAGCCGCGGAGGAGCGTCCCGGCGGGCTGACGGGCGCCCGATGCTCAGCTCGAGTACTCGGCTGGCTGACGGTCGAACACCGCCGCAGTGTCGTCCTGGACGATGTCGTCGAGGTGATCGGGCTCGGCGGTCCAACGGATCAGACCGTCGTCGGGTGCCTGGGCGTCGAGGATCGCGCGGGCCTCAATTTCCGTGAGGGAGCGGCGGGCGCGGGCAGTCGCGTCGGCGGTGTCCTTCGCAGTGACCTCGCGGACGACATCCTCATTGCGCTGCCGCGGCTCGGCTGCGGCGACGTCGCGAATGTCCGGTGTCGGCCCGTCTGCCACAACGACTCGCTTGCGGTCGTCGTCGAGTTCGTCGGGCGGACGGCGGGCGGGCATGGCGGGCTCGCGATCGTCATTGAGGTCGTGTTCTGCAACGTCGCGATACGCGTCGTCGTCCGCCAGCGTGACTTGCTCGGCGGCGAGCCACTCCTCTGCGGTCACCGTCCGCTCGGGCTCGGCGTCGTGGGCGTGACGCTCAGCCAGGATGTACTCCGAGATCTCGGCCGCGGCGCGCGTCTCCGCCGTGTGGACGAGCCAGACCGCGCGGGCCTCGTCGAGCTGCTCCAGCTCCTGTACGCGGGCATCGAGAGTCCGCGCGAGAGCGGCTGCCTGGCTGGCCTCGGCGCGGAGCCGGGCCTGGTCGTGTGGGTCGGCTGCGGCGTCGGCCTCCGCGGCATGCAGAGTCGCGGTGCGGCGGTGCTGGTCGGCGGCCTGGCGGGTGCCTGCGAGCTCGTTGCCTACGTAGCGCGGCCCCCACGCCTTCTCGCGCTCCCAGCCGCGGATGCGCATGCGGTGCAGGCCGTCGGACATCTCGTGCTCTAACTGGTCGATCTCGGGGCGGCCTGCGACGCGCCACGCGTTCCGGTAGGCCGCGTACGCCTCGACCTGCCCGGGCTTCGGCGCTGGCCCGATCGGCTCGTGGGCATTGTCGTGGCCGCGGAACTCACGGTAGGCGGCGACGACGCCAGCGCGTTGCTCCCAATCGGCCCGCTCGCGCGCGTCCTCGGGGACCGGCCCGAACGTGTCGAGCGCCCACGGCGGCGCCTCGTCGGCGACCCTGCGGCCCAGCTCGGCAGCCCGGTCATCCGCGGCTACAGCGAGGGCACCGAGGTAGGCGTCCCAGTCGGCGTCGCCGGTGCGGGGCGCCCAGTCGGCCCAGCGTTCGCCGATCGGGGTCGAACCGGCGTGTGTTCCGCCGTCGGTGATCCGCGCGTGCAGGACGTTCGTGGTATTCGTTCGCGCCCGGTGAGTGGGCGCTCGGTGAAGCGCGTCGTGGAGCAGCTGACGCGGGTCCTCACCAGCCAGCTCGGCGCGGCGCAGCACGCGGGCGAGCGAGGCGGCGCCGTCCTCGGCCGCGATACGCGCCCTCTGATCGGGCGAGAGCAGACCGTCGATCGTGAGTTGATCGAGCCAGTCGACGGTACGGGCGGTCGCGGCGAGCTGGGCGGCTTCGGCGAGCCGCTCCCCCACGGTCTGCGCCGACCCGGCGAGTTGCGGGAGTCGGCCGCAATCGTCGTCGCCGACCGCGCTTCAACGGCTCTCGGTCGGAGAGGAGGCCCGCGAGGACGGCGACGGGATCACGGTGTAGCTCGTTGCGCTCGCTGCCGCGGGCGGGGTCGTCGACGCCAGCCGTGGTGACGACGTGGGCGAGGTTGCTGTCGCGGCCGCGGGTGAGCGCGACGTAGAGCGCGGCCAGCGCGGTGCGCTGGGTGATCACGGCGTGGCTGATGTCCACCGTGATGCCCTGGGCGGCATGCACAGTCGAGGCGTAGCCGAGGGTGAGGTGCTCGGCGATGTAGCGCGAGCAATACGACTGTTAAGGTGCTCCACAAGAACATAAAC
>CAWIOI010000014.1:0-26123 GCA_963837575.1 uncultured Actinomycetota bacterium | reverse complement strand
ACCTCGCTCCCGACCTCGCGGCGCTGGCGGGACCCGACCTCGTACGCGGGGTGACGACCGCGGTCGTGCGCACCACCGTCGCCTCCCTCGCCGACCCACCCGCCGACGCCCACGACGTCTACCTGCGGCTGCACCTGCTCTCCCACCGGCTCATCGCGCCGCACGAGGCCAACCTCGACGGCATGTTCGGGCTGCTCGCCAACGTGGTCTGGACCGACCGCGGCCCGTGCGCCGTCGCCGACTTCGAGCGTGTCCGCCTCCGCCTGCGCGCGCACGGGCCCGTCACGGTCTACGGGGTCGACAAGTTCCCCCGGATGGTCGACTACGTGCTACCCGCCGGTGTCCGCATCGCCGACGCCGACCGCGTGCGCCTCGGCGCCCACCTCGCCCCGGGCACGACCGTCATGCACGAGGGCTTCGTCAACTACAACGCGGGCACGCTCGGCTCGTCGATGGTCGAGGGCCGGATCTCGGCGGGCGTCGTCGTCGGCGACGGCTCCGACGTCGGCGGCGGCGCATCGATCATGGGGACGCTCTCCGGCGGCGGCAAGGAGATCATCACGGTCGGACGGCGCTGCCTCCTGGGCGCCAACGCGGGCCTCGGCATCCCGCTCGGCGACGACTGCGTCGTGGAAGCGGGCCTCTACCTCACCGCCGGGACGAAGGTCGTGCTGCCGGACGGCGACGTCGTCGCGGCGCGCACGCTGGCCGGGCAGAACGGGATGCTGTTTCGCCGCAACTCGGTGACGGGCGCCGTCGAGGTGCTCGCCCGCACGGGCGCGGGCGTCGCGCTCAATGCCGCATTGCACGCCAACTGACCGGCGGCGCGGCCCTCGGATCCGAGTAGGGTCAGACGGCGTGTCCAGTCGCCCCACATCCGCTGATCCGGCTGTCCGAGCCCGTGACCGCCGCCCCCGCGGACACCCCCGTCGACCACGTCCGGGCCTCGCTTGACCAGCGGCTCCGGGCGTTGCTCATCGCACGAGCCCGGCACCCGCACCGGCGAGGACATCGAGGACCTGCACCAGATGCGGGTCGCCGTACGGCGGATGCGGGCCACGCTCAAGGCCGCCCGTCCGCTCCTGGACGCGGCGTGGGCCGACGACCTGCGGACGGAGCTGGGCTGGCTGGGCGGCGCGCTGGGCCCGGTGCGCGACCTCGACGTGTTGCTGCTGCGGCTGCACCGGGAGATCGCGAGCCTGCCCGCCGCCGAGGAGGCCGCGGGCGCGGTGCTGCTCGACGACGCTGGAGCGCGAGCGGACGACGGCGCGCACGGCCATGCTCGCGGCCCTCACCGCGCCGCGCTTCTTCACCCTGCTGGAGCGGCTCGCCGACACGGTCCGCAGGCCCCTTCCGACCCCGGGACCGGCCGAGGCTCGCAGCCCGCACTCGTCGACCTCGTGCGGGCGGAGGCGCGCAAGCTGCGCCGCGCGGTCGAGCGGGCCGGGGACGACCCGCCCGACGAGGTGCTGCACGCGCTGCGCATCCACGGTAAGCGGGTGCGCTACACGGGTGAGCTCGTCGCGCCGTCGCTGCAGGGCACCCCGACCGGCAAGACCGTCAAGCGGCTGCTGTCGGCCACGGCCGCGCTGCAGGAGGTGCTCGGCGACCACCAGGACGCGTGCGTCGCCGAACAGCGCATCCGGGGGCTCCTCGCGGCGCTGGACGCCGCGCCCGACACCGTGTTCGTCGCGGGCAGGCTCGTCGAACGCGAGATCCACCGGGCCGAGGAGAAGCGCCGGGAGTGGCGCGGCGCCTGGGTGCTCGTCGACGCCCGCATCGCCGAGGTGTGACCGCGCCGGTGCTGCGCGGTCGCCTGGCCGACCACCGCAGGCTCACGGGTCGCCGATCACCACGACCGCCCACGCCTGCACGAGGCCCGCCAGCAGCAGCAGCGTGATCGCCAGGACGTAGCCGCCGGTCACGTCGATCAGCACCCCCATCAGCACCGGCCCGAGGCCGGCGGCGGTGTACCCGACACCGAGCGCGAGGCCGCTCGTCGCCGCCGCGGTGGCCGCGTCCGGCGCGCGCCAGGCGATCGCCGCCAGCCCCAACGGGAACCCCGCGCCCACGCCGACGCCCATCAGCGCCGCCCACACCCACGGCCCCACCACCGGCGGCAACGGCAGGAGCAACGCGCCGAGCGTGCCCGTGAGACCGCACAGCAGGGTGAGGCCGGTCCAGAACCGCCACCGCCGCCGTCGCTCGGCCAGCATCGGCACGAACAGCGCGGCCGGGATCTGCGCGATGCTCCACACGGCGAGCAGCAGGCCCGCGCGCTCCGGCGCGAAGCCGTGCCCCTGGTAGTAGGGCGACAGCCAGGTGAGCCACCCGTAGAACATCAGCGACGTGCCCGCCTGGTAGCAGGCCGCGACCCGGGCGGCGGGACGGCGCCACGGCAACGGCGTGGGCACCGGCTCGCCTGCCGGGATCCGGCGCGCGATCGGCGTCCAGGCCGCGGTGGCGAGCACGGCGGGCACCGCCCAGACCGCGAGCGACCACGACCACCCGCCCAGCAGCGTGGCCAGCGGCACGGCGACCGCGCTCGAGACGGTGGCGCCGACCATCATCGCGACGACGTAGCCCCCGGTCGCCGCGCCCGGCCGGTCGGCGAGGTGCTCCTTCACGACGCCGGTGATCAGCACGCCGGCCAGCCCGATCCCGAGCCCGACGAGGAGGCTTCCGCCGATCAGCGACGCGACCGCCGGTATCCCGCGGACCAGGCTGCCCGCGGCGACGAGCCCGACCGCGACGGCCAGCGCGCGCTCCCGTCCGCCGTGGCGGGCGAGCCCGGGTCCGGCGAACGAGCCCGCCGCCATCATCAGCACCGCACCGGCCTGCACGAGCCCGGCGACGCCCGCGGAGAGGCCCAGGTCCGCGCGGACCGTCTCCAGCAGCGGCGGGTAGCCCGCCAGCGCGGCGCGCAGGTTCGCGGCGAGCGCGAGCACCCCCAGCAGCACCACGGCCGGGCGGACCCGTCGCGCCGGGCGCCGGTCACTTTCCGCAACCCGACCTCGCACCCCTTCGGGGCACGTCACACGGCGTCGACGGGGTGCGAAGTGCACCGAAAGGGTGCGAAGTCGGCCGGGTGCGGGGCACCGCCTCCGGCCGCCCGCGCGTCACCGCCGGGCGAGGCGCCGGGCTGCCGTCTCGATCCGCTCGTCGGACGCCGTCAGCGCCGACACGCACGTGCCGCGCGCCCGCCGGACCGTAGAACTCACCGGGTGCCACCAACACACCTTCATCGGCCAGCCGCCGCACCGTCAACCGGCACGGCTCCCCGGCCGTGGCCCACAGGTACAGCCCCGCATCGGAATGTTCGACGGCGAGGCCCGCCTTCTCCAGCGCGGGCCGCAGCACCGCGCGCCGACGCTCGTAGCGTGCGGCCTGGACGGCGACGTGCGCGTCGTCGGACGCGGCCGCCGTCATCGCGGCCTGCACGGGGAACGGCACCATCATGCCCGCGTGCTTGCGGACCTCCAGCAGGGTGGCGACCAGCGCGGGATCGCCCGCGATGAAGCCCGCCCGGTACCCGGCGAGGTTCGAGGACTTCGACAGCGAGTGCACCGCGAGCAGCCCGGCGTGCGAGCCGCCGCAGACGTCGGGGTGCAGGATCGAGTGCGCGTCCGTGTCGCCTGCCAGCGAGAGGTAGCACTCGTCGGAGGCGACGACCGTGCCCCGCGCCCGCGCCCACTCCACGACCTTGCGCAGGTGGGCGGGCGGCAGCACGCGGCCCGTCGGGTTGGACGGCGAGTTGAGCCAGAAGAGCCCCGGCCGGGCGGGCCCGAGCGCGGTGGTGGCGTCCGTCCGCACGTACGGCGGCACCGGCCAGCCGGGCGCCGACCTCGTAGGTCGGGTACGCCAGCTCGGGGAGCACGACCGTGTCGTCGGGCCCGAGGCCGAGCAGCGTCGGCAGCCACGCCACCAGTTCCTTGGAGCCGATGGTCGGCAGGATCGCGACCGGGTCGACGGTCACGCCGAAACGCCGGTTCAGTGCTCCGGCGAGCGCGTCGCGCAGCGCGGGGGTGCCGTGCGTGGTGGGGTAGCCGGGCTCGTCGGCGGCCGGTCCGGCGAGCGCCGCGCGGACCACGTCCGGGACGGGGTCGACCGGGGTGCCGATGGACAGGTCGACGATGCCGTCGGGGTGAGCGGCGGCGATCTCCTTGTCGGCGGCGAGCGAGTCCCAGGGAAAATCGGGAAGCGCGAAAACCCTCACTCGTCGTGCTGCTGCGGCGGCAGGCTCAGCGCAGGCTCGACGTCCCGGTCGACCTTGCCGACCTTGGACGCGCCGCCGGGCGAGCCCAGCTCGTCGAAGAAGTCGACGTTGGCCTTCGTGTACGCCGCCCACTGCTCGGGCACGTCGTCCTCGTAGTAGATGGCCTCGACGGGGCAGACCGGCTCGCAGGCGCCGCAGTCGACGCACTCGTCGGGGTGGATGTAGAGCATCCGGGCGCCCTCGTAGATGCAGTCCACCGGGCACTCTTCGATGCACGCCTTGTCGAGCAGGTCGACGCAGGGCTCGGCGATCACGTAGGTCACGGGTGGGCCATCCTCCACGGGCGCTGACAGGGGTCTTCGCACAGTATGTATCGCGAGGTGGGCGATGACAGAGCGGGGGCGGTGTGACGCGGGGAATACCGCCGGGGATCTCGACGGCCTGTTCGGGCGGCGGGTCGTGGTGCGCCACCGGGTGGGTGACCAGCTGACCGACGCCGTCGGCGAGCTCGCCGCCGACGGGGCCGAGCTCGTCGTGCACACCCGACGAGGGCCGGTCCGGGTGGCGCGGACGGCGGTGACCGCGGTGCGCGCGATACCGCCACCGCCGCCGCGGCGGGCGTCGCTGTCGGCCATCACGCGGCTGGAGGAGCTGTGCGCCGATGCCTGGCCCGCGCTCGTGGACGAGCGGCTCGGGGCCTGGCGGCTGCGGGCGGCGGACGGGTTCACGGGGCGGGCCAACGGGGCACTCGCGGTCGGCGACCCGGGGATGCCGGTGGCCGCCGCGCTGGACGTCGTGCGCGCGTTCGCCGAACGGCACGGGATCCCGCCGCGGGTGCAGGCGCCGGTGGGCTCGCCGTGGGACCGCGCGGTCGCCGCCGAAGGCTGGGTGCTCGACGTCGGCCACGCGGCCGGGGCGCTGGTGTCGGTGCAGGTGGCCGACCTCGCCCGTCTCGCGCTGCGGCCGGGTGGCACGACCGGCGCCGCGGGGGGATCGACCGTCGGGGCGGGCGCGCCGAAGGTCGAGGCGGGCGCGCCGAAGGTCGAGGCGGGCGCCCCGACCGCCGCGTGGTGGCAGCTCGTGCTGGGCGGACCGCCGACGCCCGCTCAACGCCACGTCCTGGCGGGCCCGTGCGCGGAAACGAGTGCTCTGGCACTCGTTTCCGCGCACGGCTTGGTGGCGGCGGCGCGGGCGGTGGTCGTCGAGGACCACCTGCACCTGTCGGTGATGACGGTCCACCCGGCCGCCCGTCGCCGGGGGTACGGCGCGGCGCTCCTGGCGGGCGCGGCCCGTTGGGGACGGGAGCACGGCGCCCGGTGGGGCGTGCTGCAGGTGGCCGTGCACAACACGGCGGCTCTCGCCCTGTACGCCCGGTCGGGGTGGACCGAGCACCACCAATATCGCTACCTGGTGCCACCCGCTCCACGCGCATGATCGCCAGTTCGGTGCGAAAGGCTGCCATATTCGGCCGCATCCGCACCGAACCGGCGATCATGGCGGTTGGGGCGGGGGCGGCGATCATGGCGTTGGGGCGGGGGTGGCGATCATGGTGGTGGGGCGGGCGGGGGCTGAGTGCGCACGCGGCGCAGCGCCCACAGCCCCGCACCCACGCCGCCGACCACGTACAGCAGCGACTGCCACGACGTCGTGAGGAGTGCGTCGCCGCCGGGCCCGAACAGGCCCAGCACCGCGACCGTGGCGAACCAGGCGAAGACCGGCGCGCCCGCGAAGCGCCGGTCGATCTCCCCCGCCCGCAGCACGAGCCACGGCAGCACCACCACCGCCAGCAGCACCCCGACGGGCGCGGGCACCACGCCCAGGTAGAGCGGCGTGAACGCCAGCCCGACCGCGCCGACGAGCACGCCGTTCACCACCAACAGCGCCAGCACTCCCCGGTCAGCCATCGCCGTCCCCGAACAGGTCGGCACTGCGCCGACCGTCGACCGCGACGTACTCCTCCACGTCGAGGATCGGCTGGGCGACGCCATTGCTCATCGCGAACGACCGCTCGTCCGGCGCGACCACGAGCTGCGTGGCGTGCGCGCGCAGGGCCGCGATCCGACGGGCGTGCTGGTCGCGCACACCGAGGCGCGTGGTGACGGTCGCGTCGGGCACGCTGGGCAGCTCATCGGGGCCGGGCATCCGGAACGGGGGGTCGCGCAGGGCCGCGAGCCCGGCGTCGAGCGTGCCGCGGCCGACGACGGCGTACAGCAGCCGCGCGGGCACCTCGCGCACCGCCGCCACCGTGATCTGGTGCGCGCGGACGTGGTCGGGATGGCCGTACCCGCCGTCGTCGGCGTAGCTGACGACGACGTCCGGGCGCACCTCGCGCAGCACCGCCACCAGCGCCTCGACCTCCGCGGCGAACGCCCCCGGCGCGGAGAACGCCCGCGGATGCAGCGTGGACCGGGCCGTGGCGCGCACGCCGTGCCCGGCCAGTGCCATGCCGGAGTCGCGCCACCGCCCCGCGCCGCCGAGGTAGCGGTGGTCGGTGACCCCCAGCGCGGCGCACGCGGCCGCCCGCTCGGCGATCCGGTAGCCGCCGAGCTGGTCGGCCTCCGCCGTGACGAGCAGCCGCAGGTCGGGCCCGATCACCTCGCCTTCCTCGCCGAGCGTGCAGGTCACGAGCGTGACCGCCGTGTCGGGTTGCGCGGCGTAGTGCGCGATCGTGCCGCCCGTGGCGAGGGTCTCGTCGTCGGGATGCGCGTGGACGAACAGCAGCCGTCTGGTCAGGTGAGCCGCACTCTCGGGTCGAGGACCGCGTAGCCGAGGTCGACGAGGATGTTCGCGACCACCACCGCGGCCGTGCCGAGCAGCACGATCCCGATGATCACCGGCTGGTCCTGTTGGTCGATGGCGACGACGGCGGTGCGCCCGATGCCGTCGATGGAGAACACGGTCTCGGTGATGATCACACCGCCGAGCAGCGTGGCGACGTCGATGCCGAACTGGGTGACCACCGGGGTCAGCGCGCTGCGCAGCCCGTGGCGCACCACCACGCGACGCTCGGAGATCCCCTTCGAACGGGCGGTGCGGATGTAGTCCTCACCGAGTACCTCCAGCATCGACGTGCGGGTGAGTCGGGTGTAGGCCGCGGCCGACACCAGCGCCACCGTGATCCACGGAAGGATCATGTGCTGCAGCCAACCACCCGGGCTCGCCGACAGGTCCGTGTACCCGCCCGCCGGGAAGATGCGGATCCCGATCAACGTGAGCTGGAAGTACAGGTAGTAGAGCAGCAGCAGGCCGAGCAGGAACGTCGGCATGGAGTAGAAGAAGAGCGCGAACACCGTGAGGCCCCGGTCGACGAACGACCGCGGGCGCACCGCGGCGATGACCCCGTTCGTCACACCGAGCAGTATCCAGATCACGGCCGCGCCGAATGCGATCGACGCCGTCTTCGGCAGCGCGTCGGCGATGATCGTGGTGACCGGGATCTGCTTGTAGTAGTCGTAGCCGAGGTCGCCGCGCAGCGCGTTGCCGAGGAAGCTCAGGTACTGCTGCCAGATCGGCCGGTCCAGCCCCAGCCGTTGGTTGATCAACGCGATGGTCGCCGGGGTGGCTTGGCGGCCGCCGAGGGTCTGCGCGACGTTGCTGGGCGCCACGAAGAACATGCCGAACACCACGAGCGTGATCAGCCAGATGACGAGCAGCCCGCGCAGGGCGCGCCGGACGAGGAAGCGGATCACGTCTCGTCCTCGTTCTCGGCGGCGAACAGCCGGTCCGTGCGTGGGTCGAACGCATCGCGCACACCGTCGCCGAAGATGTTGAACGCCAGGGTGGTGATCAGCAGTGCGAGGCCGGGGAACAGCAGGTACCACCAGGCGACGCGGTAGTAGTTCAGTGAGCCGTCGAGCATCCCGCCCCAGGTGGCCGTCGGCGCGGGCACGCCGAGCCCGAGGAACGACAGCGTCGACTCCGACACGATCGCGAGCGGGATCAGCAGGGTCGTGTAGACGATCACGGGGGCGAGCACGTTCGGCAGGACGTCGACGAACATGATCCGCCCGTCGCTCGCGCCGAGCGAGCGCGCCGCCTCCACGTACTCGCGCTCGCGGATCGACAGCACCTGCCCGCGCACGATGCGCGCGATCGACGACCAGCTGAAGAACGCGATCACGATGATCGTGACGGCCAGGCTCGGCCCGGACAGTGACACGATCGCGATGCCCGCGAGCAGGAACGGGATCGACAGCACGACGTCGATGACCAGCGCGATCACCGTGTCGGCCCAGCCGCCGAGGTAGCCCGCGATCACGCCCACGACCACGCCGAACACCACGGAGATCAGCGTCGACACCACGCCGACCAACAGCGAGACCCGGCTGCCGTAGGCGATGCGGACGAGCAGGTCGCGGCCGAGGTCGTCGGTGCCGAGCAGGAACGTGGCGGTGGGCGCCTTCGGGAGGCCCTGCGGGGTGAGGCCGATGTCGCGGTACTGGTCGTTGGGGCCGTGGCCGACCAGCGCGGCCACCAGTGGCGCGCCGAGGGCGACCAGCGCGATGAGCACGATCACGACCAGCGAGACCATGGCGGCGCGGTCGCGGCGCAGCCGTTCCCACGCCAACTGGACGGGGCTGCGGCCCTGGATCCGGGCCTCGCCTTCGAGGTCGGTGGCATCGGGGATGGCGGGGTCGGGCTCGCGTTTGCCCAGCTCGACGGTCACGGCGTCGTCCCCTCCTCCGCTGCGGCCGGGTCGAACGACAGGTCCGGTGCGAGGTCGTCGAGCGGGGGCCTGGCCAGGGTGAGCAGCTCGCCGTCGGCCAGCGGGTAGTGGCAGGCCACGCGGTGCCCCCGCGCGCGTTCGACCAGCTCCGGGTCGTCGGTGCGGCAGCGCTGCTGCGCCTTCGGGCAGCGCGGGTGGAAGCGGCAGCCCGACGGCGGCGCGGCGGGCGAGGGCAGGTCGCCGCGGAGGACGACCCGCTCCCGACCCGCCGGCGCATCCGGATCCGCGGTGGGCACGGCCGACAGCAGGGCGCGCGTGTAGGGGTGGCGGGTGTGCTCGTGCAGGTCCTCGGTCTCCGCGACCTCGACGATCTTGCCGAGGTACATGACGGCGATCCGGTCGCTGACGTGGCGCACCACCGACAGGTCGTGCGTGATGAACACGTAGGTCAGCTGCAGCCGCTCCTGCAGCTCGGCGAGCAGGTTGATGATCTGTGCCTGGATCGAGACGTCCAGCGCCGACACCGGCTCGTCGCACACCACGAGCTTCGGCCGCAAGGCCAACGCCCTGGCGATGCCGATGCGCTGGCGCTGGCCGCCGGAGAACTCCGCCGGGAAGCGGTTGTAGTGCTCGGGGTTGAGGCCCACGAGCTCCATCAGCTCCTGCACCTTGCGCTTGCGGTCCTCCCCGTCGGCCACGCCGTGGATCGCGAACGGGTCGCCGATGATCGAGCCGACCCGGCGGCGGGGGTTCAGCGAGCCGTACGGGTCCTGGAACATGACCTGCATCTCGCGCCGCAGCGGACGCAGCTCCGCCCGGGAGAGCGCGCTGATGTCGGTGCCGTCGAACGTGACGCGGCCTGCGGTGAGGTCGTGCAGCCGGGTCATGCAGCGCGCCAGCGTGGACTTGCCGCAGCCGGTCTCCCCCACGAGGCCCAGCGTCTCGCCGCGGCCGACGGCGAGGCTGACCCCGTCCACCGCGCGCAGCAGCGGCGGCGCGCCCCCGAACAGCCTGCGCCGCCCGACCGGGAAGTACTTGCAGACGTCGGTGGTCTCGAGGAGCGCGGTCATCCCGTTCTCCCCAGCCAGCACGTCGACGTGTGCGCCGGCCCGATCTCCTGCGCGGGCGGCGTGCGCGAGCACGGATCGAACACCGATGAACACCGGGGCGCGAACGGGCACCCCGGCGGGGGCGTGATCAGGCTCGGTGGGCTGCCGCCGATCGGGGTGAGCCGCCCGCGCCGCCCGGCCGTCGGCAGCGAGCGCAGCAGCCCCTCCGTGTACGGGTGGTGGCGGCGGTAGAACAGCTCGCGGCGCGGCGCCCGCTCCATCACCTGTCCGCCGTACATCACGACGACGTCGTCGGCCATGTCCGCCACCACGCCGAGGTCGTGCGTGATGAGGACGATCGCCGTGCCGAACTCCTGCTGGACACCGCGCATGACGTCGAGCACCTGGGCCTGCACCGTGACGTCCAGCGCCGTGGTGGGCTCGTCGGCCACGAGCACGGCGGGCCGCAGCGCCATCGCCATGGCGATCATGACGCGTTGGCGCATGCCGCCGGAGAACTCGTGCGGGTAGCTGTCGATCCGGGTGCGCGGGCTCGGGATGCCGACGGCGTCGAGCAGCTCGATCGCCCGCTCCCGTGCCGTGGTCTTGGACATGCCGCGCTCGTGCTCGCGGATCATCTCGACGATCTGCCACCCCACTTTGTAGTAGGGGTGCAGGCTCGACAGCGGGTCCTGGAAGATCATGCCGATCTGCGCGCCGCGGATCTTCCGCAACGCGTCCGGGCTCGCGCCGAGCAGGTCCACGCCGTCGAGGGTCGCCCGGCCCGAGATGCGGGCGCCCCGGGTCAGCCCGACGATCGTCTGGGTCGCGACGGACTTGCCCGACCCCGACTCCCCGACGATGCCGAGCGTGCGGCCCCGGTCCACCGCGAACGACACCCCCCGGACGGCGCGCACAACCCCGTCCGGGGTGTTGAACGAGACGTGCAGGTCCTCGACGTCGAGAAGCGCCATCAGCCGCCGTTCTTGGCGGGGTCGAGCCACACGTTGGCCGGGTCGAAGGACTGCAGCCCGTCCAGGTAGACCGCGTTGTGCACCTGGGCCGCGTGGTAGGTGGCCCACTTCAGGTTCGCGACCGGGTAGAACGCCGCGTCCGCCATCACCTGCTTGTCGGCCTTGGCCCACGCGTCGGCCGCGGTCTGCTCGTCGGTCGCGGCGAGGGCCTTGTTGATCAGGTCGTTGGTGGCCGGGCTGTCGTAGAAGCCGTAGTTGCTGCCGTTCGGCGGGAACGACGGCGGCCCGGACAGCAGCGGCTTGAAGTAGGACAGCGCCGCGTTGCCCGCCCAGTCCGAGCCCCAGCTCAGGCTCGCGACGTCCCAGACGCCCCGCTGCGCGACGTCGGGCACCGGCAGGTACTTGGTGTAGAAGTCGGCGTTCGGCGAGGGCACGCCCTCCACCGTGATGCCCACCTTCGAGAGGTCCTGCTGCACGGTGGCGAAGGACTTGCTGCTGCCCTCGGAGGCGTTGCGGTACAGGAACTTCAGCGTCAGCCCGTTCGGGAATCCGGCCTCGGCGAGCATCTGCTTGGCCTTGTCGGGGTTGTACGGGTACGGGTCATTGTCCTGCGAGCCGATGAGTCCCGGCGGCAGCACGTGCGTGAGCGGCGGGGCGACGTTCGGACCGCCCAGCACCTGCACGATGTTGGCCCGGTTGATCGCGTACGAGATCGCCTGCCGGACCTTGACGTTCGCCAGCGCCTTGTTGTTGTTCGGCGAGCGCAGGTTGTAGACGAGGTACGGGCTCGACGCGTTCGTCTGCGCGAGCGCGAGGTTGGTGTCGCCCGCGGCCAGCAGGCCGGGGATCTGCGACGGCGGCGTGCCGATGTCGAACATCATGTCCGCGTTGGGGGTGCCGGTCTGCAGCTGCTGCTGGATCGACTCCTGGCTCTGCGTCTCGTCGAAGACGATCTTGTCGACGAACGCTGCCCGGATCGGGTCGGTGGCCGGGTTCCACGCCGGGTTGCGGGACAGCTCGATGCGCTTCGTCGGGTCGTACTTGTCGACCTTGTACGGACCGTCGACGATCAGGTGCTGGCCGAGGTCGGCGCTGGCAGGCACGTGGTCGAGCAGCTCCACCGGGGCGGGTGACAGCGAGGGCAAGGCCAGCATGTCGGTGAAGTACGTGGCCGGGGAGGTGAGGGTGAACACGACCGTGCGGTCGTCCTTCGCGACGACCCCGGGCAGCGGCGTCCCCTGGATGTACTTCTTGATCGCCGCCGCGTCCTGGCCCACGTCGGCGAACCCGTCGCAGAACTGTTTGAAGCCCGCGATGAGGTCCTGGAAGTCGGGCAGGCCGCCGAACGGCTGTGCCGGGTTGCAGCTGCGCTTGACGCCGACGACCTCGTCGGCCGCCGTCACCTGGCGCGGCGGCGTGGTGCTCCACTGCGCGCCTTGCTTGATGGTGATCGTGTAGGTCTTGCCGTCCGCGCTGATGCCGCCGTTGTCCGTCGTGGGGAGCTGTTCGGCGAGGTCGGGCGCCGCCGTGGCCTTCTTCGCGGGGTCGGCCGGGTAGTCGAACAGCTGCCGGTGGTAGAGCCGGGCCAGCGTGTAGCCCGTGGAGTAGTAGGTGACCTGGGGATCGAGGTAGTCGACGTCGCTCGTGCCGAGGATGTTCAGGGTGCCGCCGCGGGCCGCGCCGTCGGCCGTGCCGTTGCGGGCCGCCTCCTCGCTGCCCGCGCCGCCGCCACCCGACGTGCCGCCGCCGTTCGTGTCGGCCGTGCCACAGGCGGCGAGCACGATCGCCGCGGCCGCGCCGATGGCCGTCAGCGACGCCCTCGTTCTCCTCATCGACTCCTCCTCATCGGACCGCTCGCCCGACGTGGCGAACCGTAGAAACCCCAGGTGCAGCCCGCGTTCGCAGGCCCTCGATCGTGACCAAAGGGTGATGATGGGTCAGTGGCCTGCCTGGCGCCATCGGGGAGCGCCTGCGAGCGGGCCGCCGAGCAGCGAACCCGGGCCGATCGACGTCGCCGCGTCCGCCTCGGCCGTGCTCACGACGAGCGTGACGGGCTGGAAGAGCGGCAGGGCGGGCATCTGCTGCCAGAGGACCCGCTCGACGACCGCCTCGCTGTCCGCGCGCGGAGCCGACGACATCAGCTCGTCGAACAACGGCTGCAGCGCGGGGAAGCAGAAGCCGGTGGGGGGTCGCGGCGGATCCGGGTCCTGCGGAGTCGCCGCCGGGCAGCCGTAGGCGCTCGCGAGCTCGGTGCCCAGATCGCCGCCGACGGCGCGCGGGCTCACGATGATGTCCGCCGCCACCCCGCTCGCGGCGGCCGTCGGAGTGACGGTGGGCGTCGAGGTGGCCGACGGCCCCGCGCTCGGCGGGGTGGGCGCCACGGTCGGCTGGCCGAACAGGTCGACCGCGGACGGGGAGACCACCTGCGTCTCCACGCCCGCGGCGCGGAGCTGCGTGGCCACGGCCTCGGCCACCCGCACATCGTCGGGGCGGTCGGCGGCCGCCCCGATGACGATCCGCACGGCGCGGCCGTCGGCGCTGTCCCAGCGGCCGTTGACCACGTCGCGCTTCCAGCCCGCGCCGGTGAGCAGCTGCGCGGCGCCTGCCGGGTCGGGCGCCACGGCTCGCGGGGCGGTCGCGGCGTAGCCGGGCTGGGACGGGGCCAGGCCGAGCGCGTCGGCGGGCAGGGCGTCGGGGGCCACGGCGGTCCGCAGCGCGTCGCGGTCGACGAGCTTGGCGATGGCCTGGCGCACCCGGACGTCGCGCAGCGGACCGGTGTCGGCGCGCAGTGCGAGCTGGGTGACGCTCGGCTGGGGTGCCTGCTGCACGCGGGGCGCGGGCGTGACCCCGGAGAGCGCGGTGCGCACGGCCTGGTCGGCCGCGGGGAGCGCCACGTCGACGTCGCCGGTGGCCAGGCCCGCGGCGAGGCTCGACGGGCCCAGCCTGCGCAGCACGAGCTGGTCGAGCACGGTCGGGGTGTCCCAGTAGGCGTCGTTGCGGGCGAGCACGATCTCCCCGCGGCCGCGGTCGACGGTCGCGACCTTGAACGGGCCGCCCGCCGGGGGCAGGCCGCCGGTCGTGGCGCCGATCCAGGAGCCGGGAGCGTCCTTGAGCAGGTGCGCGGGGAGCAGGCCGGAGAACAGCTGCTGCCAGGCCGGGTAGGCCTGGGAGAACACGACGTCGACCGCCTTGCCGCCCGCCCGCGAGCGCACATCGGTGATCAGCTGGTAGCCCGCCGCGTCCGCCACGCCGGGCTGGCCGCGCATCTGCTGCCAGAGGTAGACGAAGTCCTCGGCGGCGATCGGGGCGTTGTCCGACCAGGACGCCTGGAGGTTGAGCTCGTAGCTCACCGTGAACGGCTGGCTGTCGACGACGCGGGCGCTCGACACGATCGTGGGGTCGAGCTGCAGCGTGCCGTCGGCCGCCACCTTGAACGGGGACGGGAGCACGAGGGTGGCGAGCGCGGTCGTCACCGGCGAGCGGTCGGCCAGCAGGTGCGGGTTGAACCCCGGGGGCAGGTCGCCGACGCCGACGACGAGCCGGGTCGGCTCCGCCTTGGGGGTCGGCGTCGGGGTGGGCGTGCTCTGCCCGGGTGGGGGGCTCGTGACGGGCTGGTCGGAGCACGCCGCCGTGATGCCGAGGAGCACCGTGACGAGAGCTACGAGCAGCAGCCGTGCGCGCGTCACCGGGGGCTCCACCTCCACCTATCCGCTCTACCGGCCCTGAGCAGGCCGTCCGGGCGGCCATCCTCCCACCGGTGGACGGGGCGGCGCGGGCGCGGGGGTGGCTCAGCCCGCGGCGGTGCGGGCCCGCGCGCGGAGCCGGGCCCGGGTGTGCGAATCGAGCTCCACCTTGCGGATGCGCACCGACTCCGGGGTGACCTCGACGCACTCGTCGTTCGCGCAGAACTCCAGGCTCTGCTCCAGCGTCAGCAACGTCGGCGGCGTGAGCTTGACCAGCTCGTCCGCGGTGGAGCTGCGCATGTTGGTGAGCTTCTTCTCGCGGACGATGTTGACCTCGAGGTCCTCGGCGCGGGTGTACTCGCCGATCACCATCCCGGCGTAGACGAGGGTGCCGGGCCCGACGAAAAGGACGCCGCGGTCGGCGAGCTGGTCGACGGCGTAACCGGTGACCGGGCCCGAGCGGTCCGCGATCAGCGAGCCGCGCAGTCGGGCGCGGATGTCGCCCACCCACGGGCCGTAGCCGTCGAAGACGTGGCTGACGATGCCCGCGCCGCGCGTGATCGTCAGGAACTCGGTGCGGAAGCCGATGAGACCGCGGGAGGGCACCCGGTAGTCCATGCGCACCCGGCTGTCCCCGTGCACGAGGTTGACCAGCTCGCCCTTGCGGCTCGCCAGCAGTTGGCTCACCGCGCCGAGGCTCTCGGTGGGCACGTCGGCGGACAGCTGCTCGAACGGCTCGTGCAGCTTCCCGTCGATGATCTTGGTGACGACCTCGGGCTTGCCGACGGTCATCTCGAAGCCCTCGCGGCGCATCGTCTCCACCAGGATGGCCAGCGCCAGCTCGCCGCGGCCCTGCACCTCCCAGGCGTCGGGGCGCTCGGTGGGCAGCACGCGGAGCGAGACGTTGCCGACGAGCTCGGTGTCCAGGCGCCCCTTGACCTGGCGGGCGGTGAGCTTGTTGCCCGGGTGCGGGTCGCGGCCGACGAGCGGGGAGGTGTTGATGCCGATCGTGAGGGAGATGGCGGGCTCGTCGACGTGGATGCGCGGGAGCGGTACCGGGTTGTCGGGGTCGGCGAGCGTGTCGCCGATGGTGACGTCGGCGATGCCCGCGACGGCGACGAGGTCGCCCGCCACGGCCGCGTCGGTGGGCACGCGCTCCAGCGCGACCGTGCGCAGCAGCTCGGTGATCTTGACGCGGCTGACCGTGCCGTCGGCCTTGCACCAGCCGACCTGCTGGCCGCGGCGGATCACGCCCGCGCGCACCCGGCAGAGCGCGATGCGGCCGAGGTAGCTGGTGGCGTCGAGGTTGGTGACGTGGGCCTGCAGCGGCGCGTCCGGGTCGTCGGCGGGGGCGGGCACCGTGGCGGCGATGACGTCGAAGAGCGCGTCGAGGCCTGCCTCGTCGGGCATGTCGCCGTCGGCCGGGCGGGTGCGCGAGGCGCGGCCCGCGCGGCCCGAGGCGTAGACGACCGGGAGGTCGAGCAGGCCGGTGGTGACGGTCTCGTCGAGCTGCAGCTCGTCGGCCAGCTCCAGCAGGAGCTCCAGGCTCTCGTCGACGACCTCGGCGCAGCGCGCGTCGGGCCGGTCGGTCTTGTTGACCACGAGCACGACCGGAAGGCTCGCCATGAGGGTCTTGCGCAGCACGAACCGCGTCTGTGGCAGTGGGCCTTCGCTGGCGTCGACCAGCAGCAGCACGCCGTCGACCATGGACAGCGCGCGCTCGACCTCGCCGCCGAAGTCGGCGTGCCCCGGCGTGTCGACGACGTTGACCGTCATGCCCCGCCAGTCGATCACCGTGTGCTTGGCGAGGATCGTGATGCCCTTCTCACGCTCGAGGTCGCCGGAA
Source organism: uncultured Actinomycetota bacterium (assembly GCA_963837575.1). Taxonomy (GTDB): domain Bacteria; phylum Actinomycetota; class Actinomycetes; order Mycobacteriales; family Pseudonocardiaceae; genus Pseudonocardia. The sequence goes on along the minus strand of CAWIOI010000014.1, from coordinate 9,689 downwards.
TCCAGCACGCGGTCGACGAGGGCGGCCCGCTCACCGAACGCGCCGGAAGCCCGGAGCATCGCGTCGACCAGCGTGGTCTTGCCGTGGTCGACGTGCGCCACGATGGCGACGTTGCGCAGGCGCGGGCGGGTCCCCCGGGTTGCGAAGGACGAGTCCGCGGGCGCGGCGAGGGTGGAAGTGCTCACGTCTCAGGGTAGCCCGACACGGGCACGGCCCATTCCCGACGGTGCGGGGGGCCTGCCGCACCGCTGTACCGATACGGCCCCTGACCGGCCCCGACTGTGCACGCACTTGCGGTCGGATGGGTGGCCGGGTGGCCAATGTCACTCGGGTGGCTCATCCGGCCCTGTCCAGCGCGCGGGGGCCGCGCATCACGTGTCGGGCGATGTCGGCGAGCACGCCGTGCGGGCGCTCGACGAGATCGCGCCAGGTGACGTGGACGATCATCCAGCCCTGCCCGACGAGCGCAGCCCAGCGGCGGGCGGTGGCCTCGATGCGGACCGGGTCCACCGGCTCGGCCCAGCCGGAGGCGAGAACCGCGACCCGGGCGACCGGGAACGCGGCGTCGACCGGCTGCCCGTCGACCCGGACCGCGTCGCTCCAGCCGCACGCGCCCGCGCCCCGCAGCAGCGCGCGCAGCTCGCGCCGCGCATCCTCCGCCGAGCGCTCCGCGGCGGCGCCCAGGAGGCGTCCGGCCGCGGCGGACCCGGCCGAGCCCGCGTACCGGCAGTAGGCGGCGTGCACCTCGGCGAACCGCACCGACCCGCGGAGGGCGCCGTCGAGGAACGCGACGCCGTCGTCGCCGAGCTCGACGGCCGTTTCGAGCACCGTCAGCGCGGGCGCGGTGACGGCGAGACCGCGGTGCAGGCGGCGGTCCTGCGCCGCGAGTTCCCGACGGAGCACCTCGGCCCCCGGCCGGCGGCGCAGGCGGCGTCGGCGACCGACGGACACCCGAACGGTCGGCGGCGGCTCGTCCACCATGCCGTACCACCAGGCCGCGGCCCGGCCGCAGAGGAACGCACCCTCGCCCGCCCACAGCAGCGCGGCACGGACGCCCACCTCGTCGCGGCGATCGGCAGGGCATCCGGACGGCCGGTCGGTGGCGAGGTAGACGCCCGGGTACAGCGGCTGCCAACGCCGCGACTTCACCCGGTAGTCGACGGTGTCGCGGCTCAGGCCCGCGGCCATCGCCTGCGCGCGGCTGATCACGCCGGCTTGCCGGGCGATGAGGTTGTCGAGGGTCATGCCGCCTTTGACGAGATCGGGCCGCCCGCGGTTCCACACCCGCCCGAGACGTTCGCAGGTGCGAACGCCTACCTCACGCTTGGAGGAGGGCGGTGAGGTCGTCGAGCACCGCCCGGTCGGCGTCGATCCAGTCGATCGCGTGCAGCTCCGACGGGCCCAGCCACCGCAGCGCGGCGTGTTCGAGAGCCCGCGGCGCAGGCGAGCCGGGCACGAGCCGGGCGACGTGCACCCGGAGCACGCCCGCGTCGATCGGGAGGTCGGTACCGATCCGGCCGGCCGGGCGGACGTGCGCGCCCAGCTCCTCTCCGCACTCCCGGACCACCGCGTCGGCCTCGGACTCGCCCGCCTCCAACCGGCCGCCGGGAAGCTCCCAGCGACCCGCGACCGTGGACGGTCGGGTGCGCTGGGCGGCCAGCAGCCTGCCGTCGCGCACGATCGCCGTCGCGACGATGACCGGCTGGGTGGCGAGCGCCGCGACCCGCGTTGTCAGCTCCTGCGCGCGAGCGCCGAGGAGGCCGCGCATGCGCGTCCGCAGGAGCAGCGGGTCAACGGCCCAGCCCGCCGGGGCGGCCCAGCGCAGCTCGTCGTGCACCTCCGTGAACGGGCCGTCCACCGCGAGGCTGACGACGTGCTCCAGTCGCCGAAGCGGGCCGTTGAGCTGCAACGACGCGATCCCACCCGGCGACACCGCGGTCACCGTGGTGCGCAGCGGCACGCGGATCCCCGCCGCCGCCCGCGCGCGGATGCGCACCTCGTCGCCGCGGACGAGATGGCGGCGGTCGGCGGTCAGGCGATGCCCCTCGCGGGCGAGCGCCGCGCGGACCATGTCGGCGTCGCGGAGGACGCCCGCGACCGTGCGCGGGCAGGCGGCGAGCCGGACACGCGTGCAGACGGTGGGCACGGCGCGATGGTGACAGGCCCAGCCACGTCCCGTGATCACCGGTTGGGTGCGAGGTCATCCGCCGGACTCACGCTCCGCGGTGGGCCAGCGCACCTCCAGCCGGGCGCCGCCGGTGTGGGTGGCGCCCGCCGTCACCGTGCCGCCCCGACCCCGCACCAGCGCCGCGACCAGGGCGAGGCCGAGGCCGGAGCCGCCGCCTGCCTCGGGCCGCAGGCGGGTGAACCGGTCGAACACGCGCTCGCGGTCGGCCTCCGGGATCCCGGGCCCGTCGTCCTCGACGGAGAGGCGCACCCACCGCCCCGCGGGCAGCACCACCACCCGCACGATCGACCGGGCGTGCCTGCGGCCGTTGTCGATGAGGTTATCCAGCACGAGCGCGACCTCCGACGGGGTCGCCGCCACCGCGGCCGGGGTCGGCGCGACGAGCTCGACGACGGGCAGCTCATCGGACTCGTTCGCGTCGGAGTGGGGCTTCGTCTCCGCGCGGGCCAGCGCGGCCCCGGCGGCGGCGACCAGGTCGACGGCGACCGCGGGCGGCCGCTGGCCCGCGTCGGCGCGCGCGAGGACGAGCAGGTCATCGAGCAGCGACGACAGCCGGACGGCCTCGGCGGCGACCGCGCGCAAGGTCTCCTCGGCCAGCTGCGGGTCCGGGTGCGCGACCGCGACCTCGGCCTGCGCGCGGATCGCCGCGACCGGCGACCGGAGCTCGTGCGCCGCGTCGCCGGTGAACCGCTCCAGGCGGGCCGCGGCCTCGTCCCGGCGGGCCAGGAGCCGGTTGATCTCCTCGGTCAGTGCGCGCAACTCGTCGCGGGCGGCGGGCACCGGCAGCCGCTCCCCCGGCGGCAGCGCCGCGGCGGCCGCGCGCATCCGGTCCACCGGGCGCAAGGCCGCCCGCGTCCCCAGCCACGCGGCCACACCGACCACCACCGCGGCCCCCAGCGCACCCAGCACGAACGCGGCCGCCGCGCGGGCGAGCAGCGTGGTGCCGCCGATGACGTCACCGTTCACGATCACCAGCCGGGTGGTGCCGTCCGGCAGCACGGCGGGCGCGGCGAGCCAGCGCCGCAGCCCGTCGGGGCCGCCCGCGACCAGCGCGTTCCCGCCCGCCAGATCCCGCAGCTGCCCCGGGCTGAGCGGCAGTGTCGGGCCGCCGTCGACGGGCTGCCCCGCCGTGTCGACGACCCGCAGGCTCGGCCTGGTGATGGCCTCGGGGGCCGCACCGGTGGCGAGCTGCGCGACGGCGACCTCGGCGCGCCGCTGCAGCTCCGCGTCGGCCGCCCCGACCAACGCCGACGCCAGCACGCCGACGGCGAGCCGCCCCAGGATCACCAGCACGACCGCCGCCGCCACGCCCACGGCGACGGCCATCCGCGCCCGCAATGACCGCGCCGTCCACCAGCGCCGCCAACGCCCCATCAGGGCCTACGGCCTCGTGAGTGGAAACAAGTGCCATAGCACTTGTTTCCACTCACGACCTGAGTTGCCGGGCTGCACACCGCTACGGGTTCCCGACGAGGTACCCGTACCCCCGCACGGTCCGCAGCACGTGGCCCGCGCCGACGGCGTCGAGCTTGCGCCGCACGTACCCGACGTACACCTCGACGACGTTGCGGGTGGCCGCCTGCTCATCGCCCCAGACCAGGCGCAGCAGGTCGTCCTTGGAGACGGCGGTGTCGGGCCGCGAGGCGAGCGCGTGCAGCAGGGCGAACTCCCGCGGCGACAGCTCGACCGCCGCCCCGTCCCAGCTCACCGCCCGCGCCACCGGGTCGACGACGAGCGCGCCGAGCCGCACCCGCTGCCCGGTGCGGCCCAGTACCGCGTCGCGCCGCCGCAGCATCGCCCGGAGCTGCGCGACGAGCACCACGAACGCGAACGGCTTCACCAGGTAGCCGTCGGCGCCCAGGTCGAGGCCGTCGGCCTGGTCGAACTCGCCGTCCTTCGCCGAGAGCAGCAACACCGGCGTGTCGATGCCCGCCGCGCGGAGCCGCTCCAGCACGCGATAACCCGAGAGCCCCGGCAGGATGATGTCGAGCACGATCGCGTCGAAGCTCCCGGTGAGGGCCGACTGGAGGGCGGCGTGGCCGTCGCCGACCGCCTCCACCTCCATGCCCTCGGCGCCGAGCCCCCGTACGAGTGCGGTGCGAATGCCCGGCTCGTCGTCGACCACCAGCACGCGCGCCACACGCGGACGCTACCCCGACGCGATGAGAGTGCTCTCAGGTCGCATGGACGAGGCTCAGTGCCATGACGACACGGGCGCCGGAGCGAGCGAGGGGACAGGCAGGCCGCGGGATGGCGGCAGGCATCGCGGTCGCGGGCCTCGTGGGGCTCGGGCTGCTCACCCTCCCCGGCGGCGCGGGGGCGCAGCCCGCGTTGCCGCCGGTGTCACCGGAGGACCTCGTGGCGTCGGTGCTGAAGGCCGATCCGGGGCCCTTCAACGGGACCGTGCAGCTCGACAACGCGCTCGGCCTGCCCCCGTTGCCCAACATGCCCCAGGCCGCCAACGGCACCAGCACCGCACAGGTGTGGTCCGGCGGCGACGGCAAGGGCCGCGTCCAGATCCCCAGCCCGACCGGCGAACGCACGCTCGTCTCCGACGGCACGACGTTCTGGGCGTGGAACTCCGACGACCGCACCGTCACGAAGGGCACCCGCCAGCCCGACCAGACCCGGGCGCCGGTCGCCGACCCGACGAAGGCCGCCACCGACGCCATTTCCGCCCTCCAGCCGACGAGCACGATCAACGTGGACGGCACGGACGAGGTCGCGGGCCGCCCGGCGTACGACCTGGTGCTGGCCCCGAAGCCGACCGAGCGCACGTTGCTGCGCGAGGTCCGCATCGCCGTCGACGCGCAGGCCCGGATACCGCTGCGGCTGACCGTGTTGGCCCAGGGCTCCACGTCGCCTGCGCTGCAGGTCGGGTTCACCGACCTCACGTTCGGCCCGCAGGACCCGGCGCGGTTCACGTTCACGCCACCCGCGGGCGCGAAGGTGACCGACGCCCCGTCCCGCAACGCGCAGCAGCGCGACAAGCCGACGGTCGTCGGCGACGGCTGGGACCGCGTGGCGATCGAGAAGGTGCCCGCCGACCGCAGCAAGGACCTCGCCGGGCTCGGCACGCCGGTGAGCGGCTCGTGGGGCGGCGGACGGCTGATCAAGACCGCGGTGGCGACCGCCATCGTCACCGACGACGGACGGGTGGCGGTGGGCGCCGTTCCGGAACAGGTGCTGTCCGAGACACTGTCCAAGTGACCTCCCCGTCGACCGTGGCTCCGCCTGCCGTGGCCGCTGCGCGGATGAGGGGTCTGCGCAAGGTGTTCGGCGCGACGGTCGCGGTCGACGGGATAGATCTCGAGGTGCCGCCCGGCTCGGTGCTGGGCATGTTGGGGCCCAACGGGTCCGGCAAGACCACGCTGATCCGGATGCTGCTCGGGCTGACGCCGCCGACGGCGGGAACGGTCGAGCTGCTCGGCCACGCGGAGCCGGTGGCGGCGCTGCCGCACGTCGGCGCGCTCGTCGAAGGGCCCGGGTTCCACGGCTTCCTGTCCGGGCGCGACAACCTGCTGCGCGCCGCCGCGGCCGAGCCACTGCTCGCGTCCGGCGACATCCGGGCCACCGTCGCAGGCGCGCTGGAACGGGTGGGCCTCGCCGACGCGGCCGACCGGCGCTACCGCGGCTACTCGCTGGGCATGAAGCAGCGACTCGGGTTGGCGGCGGCGCTGCTCATCCCGCGGCGCCTCGTCGTGCTGGACGAGCCGACCAACGGGCTCGACCCGGCGGGCACCCGCGACGTCCGGCGGATCATCGGCGAGCTGCACGCCGACGGCGCCACGGTGATCGTGTCGTCCCACCTGCTGGCCGAGGTCGAGGCCACCTGCACGCACGTGGCCGTGCTGCAGGCGGGCACGCTGGTCGCGTCGGGCGAGCTGGCCACGCTCCTGTCGGCGGGGGCGGGCGGGTTCGTCGTCGCGACCCCCGACGTCGAGCTGGCGCTGCGCACGCTGCGCGAGGTCGCCGTGGCCTACCGGGGCGACGCGGCCGACGAGGTCGTGGTCGCCGACGGGCCGCCCCCGCCGGAGATCGTCGCGCGGCTGGTGCGGGCGGGCGTGGCGGTGCACGAGGCCCGCCGCAGCCGCACCAACCTCGAGGACCTGTTCGCCCGGCTGACGGAGGAGACGTGAACGCCCCGCTGGGAAGGCGGCTGGCGCGGGTCGAGCGCGCCGATCGGCCGGTCGTTGGGCTCGGAGGTGCGCTGGGTGCTGCGCCGCCCCCGCACGCTCGTGATGCTCGGGCTGTTCGCGCTGATGCCCGTGACGATCGCGATCGGCGTGGTCGCGAGCAACCGGCACCGGCGGGCTGGTCGGCAACGTCCTGGGCAACGGGCTGGTGCTGCCGGTCGTCACGCTGATACTGGCGCAGGCGCTGCTGCTGCCGCTGGCCGTCGGGATGGCCGCGGCCGACGCGCTCGCGGGCGAGGCCGCCGCGGGCACGCTGCGCGGCCTGCTGCTCGCCCCGGTGTCGCGGCTGCGGCTGGTCGGGATGAAGGCGTTCGGCGTGCTGGTGGTCGCCGTGCTGGCGACCGTCGTGATCGCGGTCGTCGGGGCGCTCGCCGGGCTCGTGCTGGTCGGCGGCAGCGGCGGGCTCGATCACGCTGTCGGGCACGACCGTCGGGGTCGGCGACGCGCTGGGCCGGATCGCGCTGGTCGTCGTCTGGACGGTCGGGCAGCTCGCGGCGATCGGTGCGGTGGCGCTCGCCGTCTCGGCGTGGACCGAGCACCCGCTGGTGGTGCTCGCGAGCGTGCTGGGCATGGTGATCGTCTTCGGGGTGCTGAGCGCGATCCCGGCGCTGGACTGGCTGCGGCCCTACCTGCTGACGTCCGGCTGGACGTCCGGGGCCGACGTGCTGCGCGACCCGCTGCCCTCGCACGGCCTCGTCCAGAGCACCCTGCGCGCGCTGTGCTACATGGCGCTGGGCGGCGGCCTGACGGCGTACCGCATGCTCCGCCGCGACGCCTGACCCGGCACCGGGCAGGATGGGCGGATGGCCGAACTCCTCGACGCCGCCGCCGTCACCGACGCGCTGGACGGCCTGCCCGGATGGACCCGCGACGGCGACTCGCTCGTCCGCACCGCGAAGCTGCCGTCGTTCCCCGCGGCGATCGGGGTGGTCGACCGGGTCGCCGAGTACGCGGAGGCCCAGGATCACCACCCCGACATCGACATCCGCTGGCGCACGCTGACGTTCCGCTGCTCGACGCACTCGGACGGTCGGCATCACCGAGCTGCGACGTCGGCGCTGGCCGCGGCGATCTCGGCGGAGGTGCAGGAAGCGGGCGGGGAGTAGCGGGGACAGCTCAGCCGCAGCACGGCGAGTAGCACCGCGACACCCCGGCGGTCGGCCGCACGTCCGCACGGCGAACCGGCGGCATCGCAGGCGCCGCAGTCGCGCCCGGACCGGAGTGCTCGTGGGCCTCGGCTTCGTGGCCGCAGCGGCAGTGGGACGGGTCCATCAGGGACTCCCCGAGGTCATGGGCGATCGTTGGACACACGTCTTTCGACCGCTGCGGTTCGACCGCTACGACCACGGCCTGCAGTTCATCACTTCAGGCACGGGCGGCTACGCAGCGGGCGTGAGCAGGATCAACAGCTGCCCCGGTGCACGCGCGCGGCAGCGACGTGGAAGAATTGCGGCGGTCGTGATTTCGGGGTCCGTGTCCATCGCACGCTCGCGGGGAACGGGTGCGACCGGGGACCGCACGGTGCGGGCCCCATCACCACCTGCAGGGAGCAGTTGCATGGCACAGGGAACCGTCAAGTGGTTCAACGGCGAGAAGGGCTACGGCTTCATCTCGGTCGACGGGGGCGGCGCTGACGTCTTCGTCCACTACTCCGAGATCAACGGCGCCGGCTTCCGCACCCTCGACGAGGGGCAGCGCGTGGAGTTCGAGATCGGCCAGGGCCAGAAGGGCCCGCAGGCCCAGGGCGTCACCGTCATCTGACCGCCACGTAGCAGAAGGAGCCCGTTCCCGCAGGGGGCGGGCTCCTTCTGTGTCCACCCGCCGTCGAACGCCCAGCGGAGTGCGGCGGGGGCGCGGCGGCGCCAAGCGTCGGCGAGGAGATCGGAGAGGGTTTCGGGCTCGGCGACGGCCAGGTGGACGGCCACGCCGCTGACCTTCGCGCCCCACAGCAGCACCGAACACTGGCCAGGCGCCGCGGCGACCGCCTCCTCCACCGCGTCGGCATCGAGCATCACGCGCAGGGTGTCGTCGTCGGGGAGGGTCGCGAAGATCCGCCCGCGGACCCGGAACGAGGGCATGCCGTGGTGGTCCTGCTCCACCGCTTCCGGCAGCTCCAGCGCCAGCGCGCGCGCCCGCCCGCGTCGATCACGCCCTCACCGTAGTGGCGGTCACGCTCGGGGGCAGGCGTCACCGCGATGTCCAGCTCGGCCAGCATCGCCGCGCCGAGCGGGACGACCTGGTCCGCGCTGATCCGGGCTCCGCGCAACGACCCGGCGCCGCGCACGGTGTCGAGCGTCGAACCGTGCAGCAGCAGCCCGGACAGCTGGGCCTGCGTGAGCGAAGTGTCGGAGAGGTCGCAGCCGAGAAAGGCGCAGTCCGACCCGTTGAAAGCGTAGAGGTCGGCGCCGCGCAGGGAGGTGTTCTCGATCCACAGGTGCCGTGCGGTCGCCATGCGCAACAGGGCGAGATCGGCCCGGCAGTCGAGGATGTGCACGTCGGCCATCTCGGCGCCGGACAGCACGATCCCGGTGAGTCGACAGTCGGTGAAGGCGACGCGGCGCAGCGTCGCGCCCTCCAACACGGCCCCTGCGAGGTTGCAGCCGACGAACTCGGTGTCGCGGCAGTTCAGGCCCGCGAGGCGCCTGCCCGAGAGATCCGCCCCGACCCACCGGCTCTCCTGCAGCCGCACGCCTGCGACGTGCTCTGGCACCTCGACGTCCTGGCCCGCCTCGACGCCGTCCCACACGGCCCCGGCCTCCAGAACGGCGGGCGCCGGGTCGCGGCGGGGCGCGAGGTCGGGCCGGTCGGGCCTGATCTTCGTCGCGCGGCGGGCCACGGGAGGAGCCTAAGCCGTGGCGCGCCAACCCCTGTGCGCGGATAACGTCCTCCCGGCCGCGCACGACCAGCAGCGGCTGCGCACTCCGACTCATCGGACGCCGCCATGATGGACGCATGGTCCAACCCCACAAGCAGATCCACCGCCATGGCCACGACGACGTCGGCGACGGGACGCAGTTCTTCCGCCAGGAGTACTGGGACGAGCGCTACGGCGGGGAGCAGGTCTGGTCGGGCAACCCGAATCCGCTGCTCGTCCGCTACGCCGCCGACCTCCCGCCCGGCACAGCGCTCGACGTCGGCAGCGGGGAAGGCGCCGACGTACTCTGGCTCGCGACCCGCGGTTGGACGGTCACGGGTGCCGACATCTCCGAGGTCGCGCTCCGCCGCTGCGCGGAGCTGGCCGAACGGGCAGGCGCCCAGATCGCCGCCCGCATCACGTGGCAGCAGGCCGACATCCTCACCTGGGC
>CAWIOI010000013.1:0-82750 GCA_963837575.1 uncultured Actinomycetota bacterium | reverse complement strand
CCTCGACGACGGGCGGCAGCTCCCACTCCGCCGCCGTGCCCCGGCGCTCGGCGCGGAACTCCTCGTAGGAGACCTCCGCGGGCAGGATCCGGTCGTCGAGGAAGGCGCGCATGCGCTTGGTGTAGTCATCGGCCACGGCGCTGGGTGCGAAGTCCACCCTAGCACTCAACCACACGCCGCCCCCCAACTGGTCAAACTCGCATTCGCGGACCTATGATCCGCGAGGTGCCGCAGTTCAGGATCGCCGACGCCGCGCGTCTACTGGGCGTCAGCGACGACACCGTGCGCCGGTGGGTGGATGCGGGCGCGCTGCCGGTGCGCCCCGACGCGTCCAACCGCAAGGTCATCGACGGCGCCGCGCTCGCCGCGTTCGCCCGCGACCACGCCCAGACCGCTCCCGACCCGTCCGAGGTGCAGCGCTCGGCCCGCAACCGGCTCGTCGGCCTCGTCACGTCGGTGGTCTCGGACAAGGTGATGTCGCAGGTCGAGATGCAGTGCGGCCCGCACCGGGTGGTGTCGCTCATGTCCACCGAGGCCGTCGGGGACCTCGGGCTCGAGCCCGGCGTGCTGGCCGTGGCCGTCATCAAGTCGACGAACGTCGTCGTCGAAACCCCCGGAGGAAACTCGTGAAGATCCGTGCACTGGCCGCGATCGGAGCGGCGTCCGCCCTGCTCCTCACCGGCTGCGGAGGCAGTTCCGGCGGGATCGTCCGCGCCCGCCTCCCAGGGCGCCGCCCCGCAGGCGCAGACGCTCACCGTGCTCGCCGCCGCGTCGCTGACCGAGACGTTCAACGCGCTCGGCAAGCAGTTCGAGACCGACCACCCCGGTGTCACGGTCAAGTTCAACTACGCGGGCTCGTCCGACCTCGCCCAGCAGATCGTCAACGGCGCGCCCGCCGACGTCTTCGCCGCCGCCAGCGACGCGACGATGAAGACCGTCACCGACGCCGACCTCACCGCGGCGAAGCCCGTCACCTTCGCCAAGAACGTGCTGCAGATCGCCACCCCGCCCGGCAACCCCAAGGGCATCGCCACGTTCGCCGACCTGGCCAAGCCCGGGGTGAAGGTCGTCGTCTGCGCCCCGCAGGTGCCGTGCGGCGCCGCCGCCCAGAAGATCGAGAAGGCCACGAACACCACGCTCAAGCCGGTGAGCGAGGAGGCCGACGTCAAGTCGGTGCTGTCCAAGGTGCAGACCGGTGACGCCGACGCCGGGCTCGTCTACGTCACCGACGTCAACTCCGCGGGCAACAAGGTGCAGGGCGTGAACTTCCCCGAGGCGTCCCAGGCGTCGACCAACTACCCGATCGCGGTGCTCAAGAACGCGCCTGCGGCCGACCTCGCCAACCAGTTCGTCACCATGGTCACCGGTGAGCCGGGCCAGAAGGCGCTGGAGCAGGCGGGCTTCGCGAAGCCGTGACCAGCACGCGGCAGCCCGTGACCGCACGGGGGGTCGGGCTGCCGCGTGTGCTCTGGATCCCCGCGACGCTCGGCGTTCGCGCTGATCAGCCTGCCCGTGGTCGGGCTGCTGCTGCGGGCGAACTGGGCGCGGATGCCGGAGCTCCTGCTGTCGGACTCCGCGCTCGACGCGCTGCGGCTGTCGCTGGAGACGGCGGCGATCTCGACGGCGCTGTGCATCGTGCTCGGCGGCCCGCTCGCGGCGGTGCTGGCCCGCGGCGGCCTGCCCGGCCTGCCGTTCCTGCGCTCGGTGGTGTTGCTGCCGCTCGTGCTGCCGCCGGTGGTCGGCGGGCTCGCGCTGCTGTTCCTGCTCGGCCGCAGCGGCCTGATCGGCCAGGCGCTCGACCTGTGGTTCGGGATCACCGTGCCGTTCACGACGGCCGCGGTGGTCCTCGTCGCAGACGTTCGTGGCGCTGCCGTTCCTCGTCGTGAGCCTGGAAGGCGCGCTGCGCACCGCCGGGCAGCGCTACGAGGCCGTGGCCGCGACGCTCGGGGCGTCGCCGACGCTGGCGTTCCGGCGGGTCACCGTGCCGCTGGTGCTGCCCGGCCTGGCGTCGGGCACGGTGCTGGCGTTCGCCCGCTGCCTCGGCGAGTTCGGGGCGACCACCGCGTTCGCGGGCAGCCTGCAGGGCACCACGCGCACCCTGCCGCTGCTGGTGTACCTGGAGCGTGAGACCGACGTGGACGCGGCCGTCGCGCTGTCGCTGGTGCTGGTCGTCGTGGCCGTCGTCGTGATCGCCGTGACCCGCCCGCGCGGCTCGGAGGGGCTGTCGTGAGCGCGCCCGGCGTTGCAGCAAGGTCACTTGCTGCACTCAGCCGCGGATTCACCTGCGCAACCCGGCGGCGCTGACCGACGCCGGGCTCGACGCGCACATCGTCGTCCGCCGCCCCGACTTCACGCTCGACGTGACGATCACCGCCAGCCCCGGCGAGGTGATCGCGGTGCTGGGCCCCAACGGCGCGGGCAAGTCCACGCTGCTCGGGGTGCTGGCGGGCCTCATCCCCCTGTCCGAGGGGCACGTGCGGCTCGGCGACGCCGACGTCACCGACGTGCCGCCGCACCGCCGCGGCGTCGGGCTGCTCGCCCAACAGGCGCTGCTGTTCCCGCACATGACGGCGCTCACCAACGTCGCGTTCGGGCCGCGGGCGCACGGGATGCCCCGGCGCGAGGCCGAGGAGCGGGCCCGCGCGCTGCTCGCGGCCGTCGACGCCGCGCCGCTCGAGGCGCGCAAGCCCGCGCAGATGTCGGGCGGTCAGCAGCAGCGGGTGGCGCTGGCCCGCGCGCTCGCCCCCGACCCCGACCTCCTGCTGCTCGACGAGCCGCTCGCCGCGCTGGACGTCGACGCCGCGCCCGCGATGCGCTCGCTGCTGCGCCGGATCGTGCGCGACCGCAAGCAGACCGCCTTGCTCGTCACCCACGCCGCGCTCGACGCCCTGGTGCTCGCCGACCGCGTGGTGGTGCTCACCGACGGCCGGATCGTCGAGGCGGGGCCCGCGCGCGACGTGCTGGCCCGCCCCCGCAGCGCGTTCACCGCGCGGATCGCGGGCCTCGACCTCGTGCCCGGCGTGGTCGCGGGCGAGGGGCTGCGCACGCACGACGGGCTGACCGTGGCTCGGCCACCTCGAAGGGGTGACCGAGGGCGAGCCCGCCGTCGCCGTGTTCCCGCCCTCCGCGGTCGCGGTGTACACCGACCCGCCGTCGGGCAGCCCGCGCAACGTGCTGCCGGTGCGGCTGGCCGCGCTGGAGCCGGTGGCCAACCTCGTGCGGCTGCGGGCGACCGCGCGGCCGGGCGGACCGTCCTGGGTGGACGGGCTCGCCGCCGACGTGACCCCGGCCGCCGTGGCCGATCTCGCCGTCGAGCCGGGCGCGGACCTGTGGTTCGTCGTGAAGGCCGCCGAGGTCGGGATCCACGGCGCTCCCTCGGACGGGGGATCCGAGCCGATCTCCTCGGCGCAACGTGCAGCCGTCGTGCGCGCGGTCCACCCGTGAACGTGACGGCGGCACCCGGCCGCAGCCCGCGGAACCCGACCTGGTCGCGGATCGCGGAGAAGTGCGCGAACACCGGTCCGTCGAGGTCAGGGGAGGTGAGCCTGCCCCAGTCCTCCTCGGTGAACCATTCGGCCACCGTGCCGCATGCGCGCGATCGGCCGATCGTAGGGGGCTTCACGGGGCGCCGCCGCTGCTCGATCGTGTGTCTGGTTGCCGGGGGCGGTCCTGGCTACCGTCGCTCCCCGTGTTCCGCTCCCTACGCCGGGTCGCCCCGGCGGTGGTCGTGCTCCTCCTGCTCGGGGCGACCCCGGCTCTCGCCGACGACACGCAGGGCTACATCATCCGCGCCGCGTCTCCCGCGGCGTCGCGAGCGCTGCGGACGGCGTCGGCGCCCGGCCCGTCCAGACCTACGTGAGCGCGTTCTCCGGGTTCGCCGCGCCGCTCACCGCCGACCAGGTGCGGCGGGTGCGGACCTACCCCGGCGTGCTGGGCGTCGAGCCGGACGGGGCGGTGGCGGTCGACCCGGCCCCGCGCGCCGAGGGCACCCAGGACAACCCGCCCAACTGGGGCCTCGACCGCATCGACCAGCGCGCCCTGCCCCTCGACGACCGCTACACCACGAAGGCCACCGGGCCGCGGCGTCACCGTGTTCGTGCTCGACACCGGCGTCGACATCGAGCCATCCCGACTTCGGCGGCCGCGCCAGCCAGCCCGCCAACTTCGTCGACGCGACGACCGGCGACTGCGACGGCCACGGCACCGTCGTCGCCGGGATCGCCGCCTCCACGGAGCACGGCGTGGCGAAGGGCGCTTCCGTCGTCTCGGTCAAGGTGCTCGACTGCACGGGCGCGGGCACCCTCTCGAACCTGCTCGCGGGCATCGACTGGGTCGCGGGCCACCGCCGCGGCCCGTCGGTCGCCGTGATGTCGTGGAGCTACGGCCCGTCCGACGCGCTGACCTCGGCGGTCGGCAAGCTCGTCGCGGACGGCGTGTTCGTCGCCACCTCGGCGGGCAACACCGGCAGCGACGACTGCAGCGCCGTGCCCGCGCTCCGTGCCCGGCGTGCTGGCCGCCGCCAACTCGACGATCGACGACCAGCGCGCGCCGTCGTCGTCGACCGGGCCGTGCGTGGGCCTCTACGCGCCGGGGACGCGCATCGTCGCGCCGGTTCCCGGCGGTGGCTACGCGTCGTACTCCGGCACGTCGATGGCGGCGCCGCACGTCGCCGGGGTGGCGGCGCTCTACAAGGAGGCCGACGGCGACGCGCCGAGCGCCACCGTCAAGCAGTGGATCCTCGACCACGCCACCCCCGGGGTGATCGCCGACGACCCGGCGGGCACGGCCAACCGGCTGCTGTCGACGGGCGGCCTGTAGCGCGCCCCCGGGCATCGCAGCAGGGTGACCCTCCTGCGACTCAGTCGCAGCATGTCACCTTGCTACAACCGACGGGCGCACCTACGCGTACTTGCTCATCACGTGCTTGACCCGGGTGTAGTCCTCCAGCGAGTAGCCCGAGAGGTCCTTGCCGTAGCCGCTCTCCTTGAACCCGCCGTGCGGCATCTCGGCGACCAGCGGGATGTGGCAGTTCACCCACACGCAGCCGAAGTCCAGCGCCCGCGACAGCCGGATCGCGCGGGAGTGGTCGGCCGTCCACACGCTCGACGCCAGGCCGTAGGACGTGCCGTTGGCCGCCGCGATCGCCTCCGCCTCCGACCCGAACGACTGCACGGTGATCACCGGCCCGAAGATCTCGGTCTGGACGATCTCGTCGTCGTGCGTGACGCCCGCGATCACCGTGGGCGGGTAGAACCAGCCCGGCCCGTCGGCGGGCGCGCCGCCGCACAGCACCCGCGCGCTCGACGGCACCCGCGACACCAGCCCGGACACCTTCGCCATCTGGTCGGCGTTGTTCAGCGGCGGGATGAAGAAGTCCTCCGAGCCGTCGGTCTCGTCGCGGGAGAAGCGCACGGACGCGGCCTCGGCGGCCAGCGCGTCGGCCAGCTCCACCGCGATCGACTCGTGCACGATCACCCGGGTGGCCGCCGTGCAGTCCTGGCCCGCGTTGAAGAACCCGGCGACGGCGATGTCGGCGGCGGCCCCGGCGATGTCGGCGTCCTCGAAGACGACGACCGGCGCGTTGCCGCCCAGCTCCAGGTGCACCCGCTTCACCCGCGGGGCCGCCGCGGCCGCGACCGCCTTGCCCGGCCCGGACGCTGCCGGTGATCGCCACCATCGCGGGGATGTCGTGGTCGATCATGGCGGCGCCGGTGGACCGGTCGCCGCACACCACGTTGAGCACGCCGGGCGGCAGCACGTCGGCGGCCAGCTCGCCGAGCCGCACCGTCGAGGCGGGCGTGGTGTCCGACGGCTTGAGCACCATCGTGTTGCCTGCCGCCAGCGCGGGCCCGATCTTCCAGACCGCCATCATCATCGGGTAGTTCCACGGCGCCACCGACCCGATCACGCCCAGCGGCTCGCGGCGGATCGACGAGCTGTGCCCCTCCATGTACTCCGCGGTCGCCCGGCCCTCCAGGTGCCGCGCCGCGCCCGCGAAGAAGCGCAGCTGGTCGACCATCGGGCCGATCTCCTCCGACTGCGTGAGGCCCACCGGCTTGCCGGTGTTCTGCGCCTCGAGCTCGACCAGCTCCGGCCCGTGCTCCTCGACGGCGGCGGCGAACGCGAGCAGGGCGTTCATCCGGTCCGACGGCGTGGTCTCGCCCCAGCCGTTCTCGAACGCCCGCTGCGCGCTCCGGTAGGCCGCGTCGACGTCGGCGGGGCCGGACAGCGGCGAGGTGGCGTACACCTCGCCGGTCTTGGGGTCGTGGATGTCGAGCGTGCGCCCGTCGGACGCCTGCACCGGCTTGCCGTCGACGATGTTGTGGAACGTGCGCATGACACCCCTATTTCGTTGTGGCTCCGGCGGAGCCGCCGGACAGCCGGTTGGCCAGGTACACCGGTAGCACGGACACGACGACGAGGACTACCGCCGCCACGTTGACGATCGGCGCCTGGTTCGGGCGGAACAGGTTCTGGAAGATCCACAGGGGGAGCGTCTGCAGGCCGGGGCCCGCGGTGAACGTCGTCACGATGATCTCGTCGAAGGACAGCGCGAACGCCAGCAGCGCGCCGCCGAACAGCGCGCCCCGCAGCGCCGGGAGGGTGACCCGCCACCACGTCGTCCACGGGGTGGCGCCGAGGTCGAGCGACGCCTCCTCGGCGGTCGAGGACATCCGGCGCAGCCGGGCCGAGGCGTTGTTGACCACGATGACGATGCAGAACGTGGCGTGCCCGACGATCAGCGTGAAGAACGTCAGCCCGCCCAGCGCCTGCGTGAACAGCGTGTTCAGCGCGATGCCGGTGACGATGCCGGGCAGCGCGATCGGGCAGCAGCACCAGCAGCGACACGGCGTCGCGGCCGAAGAAGTCGTAGCGCACCAGCGCCATCGACGCGAGCGTGCCCAGCACGACGGCGATGGCCGCGGCGCCCACCGCGACCTCGACCGACGTGACGATCGGCCGTGCGCACGCCCTCGTTCGTGGCCGCGGCCTGCCACCAGCGCAGCGTGAACCCCGGCGGCGGCCAGGCGAACGTCACGCTCGTGGAGAACGAGTTGAGGAGCACCAGCGCGAGCGGCGCGTAGATGAACGTCAGCACGGCCGCGGCGGCGAGGCGCAGCAGCCAGCGGGCCGTTCCCGAGAGGATCACGGCCGCCCCCATGATCGCCGGGACCGGGCGATTTCGTGTGCCTGCGCACGGAATGCGCCGATCCCGGCGATCATGGGTGGGGCCGGGGCTCACAGCCGCTCCAGTGCGCCGGTGCGCCGGATCGTCAGCAGGTAGGCCGCCATGACGATCAACGGCAGCAGCGCGACGGCCGCGGCGAACGGCAGGTCGGTGGAGAAGTTCGCGTACACGATGTTGCCCAGCATCTGGTTGGTGCCGCCCACGAGCTGCACGGTGATGTAGTCGCCGAGCGACAGCGAGAACGTGAACACCGAGCCCGCCGCGACCGCCGGGCCCAGCAGCGGCACCACCACCGTGCGGAACGCCGCCCACGGCCGCGCGCCGAGGTCGGCGGCGGCGTCGATGTACGAGCCGCGCATGCCGTCGATGCCCGCGTAGACCGGCAGCACCATGTAGGGCAGCCAGAGGTAGGTGAGCGTGAGCACCACGGCGACCCAGCCGTAGCCCGGCGAGAACCCGCGCAGCGGCCCCTCCGGCGACAGCAGCACCCGCCACGCGTACCCCTTGACCAGGTACGACGCCCACAGCGGCGTCACCACGAGCGCGACCAGCACCGGCCGCGCGCGCGGGCGAGGCCACCAGCGCGATGTAGGCCGCCAGCGGCACGGCCAGCACCACGCACAGCGCCGTCACCCCGACCGCGACGGCGACCGTGCGCGCCGCCGTCAGCAGGTACGCCGGGTTGGTGAGCACCTCGACGACGTTCTCGGTCGTGAAGCTGTAGAGCACGCGGCCGGTGAAGCTGTCGGTCGCGAAGAACGCCGTGGCCAGCAGGAACGCCAGCGGCAGGAGGTAGAACAGGCCGAGCCAGACCAGGGCGGGCGTGAGCAGGCCGGTCGAGCCGCAGCGCGGGCCGCCGGTGCAGCAGCGCCTGCACGCTCGTCACAGTCACCTCCAGGTGCGGCCGGGCCCGAGCGGAGGGGATCAGCCCGGGCCCGGCCGCGGATCAGGGGGGTCAGCCGCTGCGCAGCTGGCTCCAGGCCTTCACCCAGTCGTCGTACTGCACGCACTTGGTGTCGGTGCGCCCGTCGAGGCAGTTCGCGGTGGGTGTGGTCCAGTAGTAGACGTCGTTCCAGTACCCGGTCTCCTGGGCGTGGAACTGCGCGCAGTGGTCCTTGTTCGCGGTGAGCGCGCACGACTTCTGGTTCGACGGCGCCTCGCCGAAGTACTCCGCGATCTGCGCGTTGACCTGCGGCGACACCACGTAGTTCAGCCACTGGTACGAGCAGTTGATGTTCGCGTCGTCCTTCTTGACCATCCACGTGTCCGACCAGCCGGTGGCGCCCTCCTTGGGCTTGGTCGTGCCCACCTTGTCGCCGTCGGCGTTGGCGAGGTTGGCCGTGAGCTGCCAGCCCTGGCCCTGCACGACCGAGCCGGACGCGAGGCCCTGGCTCTGCTTGACGTAGTCGCCCCAGTACTCGGCCACCAGCGGCTTCTGCTGCTTGAGCAGCGCCGTCGCGGCGTCGAACTGCTTCTGGTCGAGCGCGTAGGGGTTCTTGATGGCGAGGTCGGGCTGCGTCGCCATGAGGTAGACGGCGGCGTCGGCGATGTAGATCGCGTCGTCGTACGGGCTGATCTTGCCCTTGGCCGGGGAGTTCGGGTCCCACATGCCCGACCACGACGTGGGCGGCGTCGGGTTCGCGGCCTTGTTGTAGAGCAGCAGGTTGGCGCCGCGGCCGTGCGGGATGCCGTAGGAGACCCCGTCGACGGAGTTCCAGGGCTTGTTCTTCAGGTCGGGGAAGATGTCGGCGTAGTTGGGCACGAGCGCGGTGTTGATCGGCTGCACGCGGTCGCCGTAGACCAGCCGCAGCGAGGCGTCGCCGGACGCGGACACCACGTCGTACTCGCCGGTGGCGAACAGCTGCACGGCCTCGGCCGAGGTGGCGAACGTCTTGACGGCTCACCTTGCAGCCGGTCTGCTGCTCGAACGGGCCCACCCAGTTGACCTTCGGGTCGGTCGAGCCGTTCTCCGCGTAGCCCGGCCAGGCGAGCACCGAGAGCTTGCCCTCGCCCTGGCCGACCGGGCCCGCGTACGGGGTGCCGCCGGGCGGCGCGCCCTGCCCGCCCGGCGCGGCCCCGCCGCCACCGCCACCGCCACACGCGGCGAGCGCGAGGCCGAGGGCCCCGACCACCGCCACTGTCCGCATCCTCATGGGACCTCCTTCAGCCGGGTCTCGTGCTCGGGGTGCCACGTGAGGCGCACGCGTTCGCCGCGCGCGGGCACGGGCGTGGCGCCCGCCCCGTTGAGGAGCAGCACGGACAGCGCGGTGCCGTCGTCGAGCGCGACGACGCAGCGGGTGGTGGCGCCGGTGTAGACGAGCTCGTCGACCGTCCCCTCGACGCCGCGCGGCCCTTCGCCGCCGATGCTGATCTTCTCGGGGCGGATGCTGACCCCGTCGACGATGTTGGACGTGCCCACGAAGCCCGCCACGAACGCCGACGCGGGCCGCTCGTAGACCTCGTGCGGCGGGCCCGGCCTGCTCGACGCGGCCGTCGCTGAACACGACGACGCGGTCGGCGAGCGTCAGCGCCTCGTCCTGGTCGTGGGTGACGAGCACGAACGTGATCCCCGAGTCGCGCTGGATCCGGGCGAGCTCGATCTGCATCTGCTCGCGCAGCTTGAGGTCCAGCGCGCCGAGGGGCTCGTCGAGGAGGAGGACGGCGGGCCGGTCGACCAGCGCGCGGGCCAGCGCCACCCGCTGCCGCTGCCCGCCGGACAGCGCGGTGGGCGCGCGGTCGGCCATCGCGTCCAGCCGCACGGTGGCCAGCGCCGCCCGGGCCCGCTCGCGGCGCTCCGCCTTGCCCACCCCGGCGATGCGCAGCGGGTACTCGACGTTGCCCAGCACGGACAGGTGCGGGAACAGCGCGTAGTCCTGGAAGACGGTGTGCACGTCGCGGTCGAACGGCGGCGCGGCGGTGACGTCCTTGCCGCGCAGCGTGATCGTGCCCGCGGTGGGCTGCTCGAACCCCGCGATCATCCGCAGCACGGTGGTCTTGCCCGAGCCGGACGGGCCCGAGCAGCGTGACGAACTCGCCCTCGGCGACGTCGAGGTCGAGGCCCGTGCACGGCGACGACCCCGCCCGCGAACTCCTTCCGCACGCCGCGCAGCGAGATCGCCGGGGTGCGGGTGGGCGCGGCGTCGGTGGCGGGCGCCGGTGCGGTGCGTCCTCGGGCTGGGGCCACGGCCGAAAAACATATGGCTCCATAGGTTTGGCGTCAACGGCCTGTGGCAAGGTGTAACCCGTGCGAGACACCGGCGGTCGGGCGGCGGTCTTCGCCCCGCTCGACGTCGGGCGCCGCGCCGACGCCGTCGTCCGCCGCCTCTCCGATGGCATCCGGCTCGGGCTGCTGCGGCCGGGGGAGCAGCTGCCGAGCGAATCGGAGCTGGCGGAGTCGTTCGGCGTGGCGCCGGTGACGGTCCGGGAGGCGCTCACCGCCCTGCGGGAGCAGCAGCTCGTCGTCACCCGGCGGGGGCGCACGGGCGGCAGCTTCGTGCGCGACGTCCGCGGGCGGCGCGGCCGACGTGCTGCGCGAGCGGCTGCGCGAGGTCGCCCCGTCGCAGCTGCGCGACCTGGCCGACCACTACGTCGCCGTGTTCGGCACGAGCGCGCACCTCGCGGCGGAGCGGGCCGGGGCGCAGGACGTGCTCCTCCTCACCGAAGGCGTCGCGGAGCTGCGCCGGGCCCCGGACGCCGACGCGCGGCGGCGGGCGGAGTCGCGGTTCCACGTGGCCGTCGCCGCGGCGGCGCAGTCGGCCCGGCTCACCCGGGAGGTGATCAGCCTGCAGAGCGAGGTCGGCCCGCTGCTGTGGCTGGCCGCGACCACCGACGCCGCCCGGGCCGAGGTGCTCGCCCGGGTGTCGGGCATCCTCGACGCCGTGTGCGCCTGCGACGCCGCGGCCGCGCGCTCGGAGGCCACCGCGCACGTGTACGCCGCGCTGGCCAGGGCGAGCGCCGTGCAGCTGACCCTGCTGGCCGAGGAGGAGGACGCGCTGTGGTGAGTCGCCGCGCCCGCCGTTCGCCCCGGCCCGGCCATGATCCGTCGAATGCGGCGACATCTCGTGCGCCGGTGGTGCCCGAGACGTGGCCAGAAGCGACGATCAGGTGGGGCGGCTGGCCGGGATGGGGGGCGGCGTGAACACGGGGCGCGTGGATGAGGGAACGGTCGGCGGCGCTGGCCGAGCGGGTGACGCGGCTGTGCGAGAGCACGTTCGCCGCGGTGGAGGGGCTGCGCGGGGTGGCGGCGCAGCTGTTCCCGGCGGCCGGGCCGCGAGGACGGTGGCGCCGATCGCCGACGTCGTGCGCCCGGTGCTGGAGACGCCCGGCACGCCGCTGGTGGGGGCCGGGCTGATCGTCGCGCCCGGGGTGCTGCCGGGCGTGGGGCACTGGATGGAGTGGTGGCACCGCGGGCCGGGCGGCCGCGGCGCGGTGCAGCGGCTGGAGCCCGAGCTCGACCCCGAGGCCGACGACTTCTGGGACTACACCCAGCTGCCCTGGTTCGCGATCCCGCGCGCCACCGGCGCCCGGCACGTGACCGGCCCGTACGTCGACGCGCTCTGCACCACCGAGTACACGCTGACGTTCACGATCCCGCTGCTGTCCACCCGTCGGGAGTTCCTCGGGGTGGTCGGGGCGGACATCGTCGTCGAGTGGCTGGAGCGGCGCCTGCTGCCGCTGCTGCACCGGACCGGCCGCACGGCGGCGCTGGTCAACGCGGAGAACCGGGTGGTGGCGGCCAACCACCCCGACCTCGTGACGGGCGCGGTCACCGAGGTCGACGCCGCCCGCCATCCCCTCCCGGACCTGCCGCTGACGGTGCTGGTGCTCCCCGACCCCTGACCCAGACCTCGGCGTCGGAGCAGCTCCGGCGATCACCGGACCGGGTGCAGATCCGGCCGGATTTGGCCGGTCAGCGCACCGCAGGATCGGTCCGACTGCCGGATGGAGCGGAGGTCGCCGTGCGCGTTCGCTGCCCCGTGCTCGTCGGGCGGGCCGCCGAGCTCGCGGTGTTCACCACCGCGCTGGAGGCCGCGCGCCGCGGCGAGGGCCGCGCCGTGTTCGTCTCCGGGGAGGCGGGCGTCGGCAAGCCCGGCTGGTCCGCGAGGTCGTCGCGGCGGCGGGGACACCACGGTGGCTCGTCGGCCGGTGCGTCGAGGGCGGGCTCCCGACGCCGCTGCGGCCGTGGAACGGCTGCTGCCCGGGCTCGGTCAGCTCCGACCAGTCCTGCGCCTTCGCGCCCCACAGCGGGCCCTGCACCGATGCTCGATCCCATGTGCTCCTCCTCGTTCCAGGTGGAGCACGATCATCGTTCGTCGCAGGTGGGGGCGCACATCGGGAGATTCCGGCATCCGGGCAGGCCGGTCTCCGTAGACCGCGGCCCACCTCGCACCCCTTCGCTGCACCGCGCACCCCGCCGGTGGGGTGCGAAGAAACCCGAAGGGGTGCGAAGTGGCGCGCCGCGGAGGGTGAGCGGTCGGGCCCCGGCTGGGCGAGCACGCGCAGGCGGCCGGACCGGGCGGGGCGCAGTCGGGCGAGCGGCTGGCCGGGCCTCGGGCGGGGCGAGCGCGGGCGGGTGGGCGTGGGCCGGCGCGGGCGGGCGAGCGCGCGGCCCGGGCCGTGTCGTCAGTCCTTCCGCAACGACAGCGCCAGCGCCGGGCAGGACTGGACCGCCTTGCGCGCCTCCTTCGCCAGCTCCGGGGGCAGCTCGTCGTCCTCGATGATGGGGTAGCCCCACTCGTCCAACGTGATCAGCTCGGGCAGCAGCTCCGCGCACACGCCGTGCGCGTGGCAGTTGATGGGGTCGACGCGCAGCCTCATGGCCGGTGCTCCAGCGGGGTCCAGGGGCCGAGGACGGTCGCGGCGCACGGCCTGCCCGCCCGCGTGCGCGGCCACGTCGTCGGCGAACGTGTGCAGCGCGCTCGCCGCGAGCCGGACGGCGCCGTCGGGGTGCGAGCAGGCGCCGCGGCCGGGGATGACGCCCAGCCGCCGCTGCAGCCGGGGCAGCAGGTCGCGGTCGGCCGCGCCCATGGCCAGCGCGTCGAAGTCCGTGGCGATCGCGGGGAGCCCGAAGAGGCACGGCCCGCACTGGCCCGCGCCCGCGTCGGCGAGGTAGCGCAGCACGGCCGCGGTCTCGGCGATCCCGCACGCCCGCGCGGGCAGCGCGACCAGCGCGGCCACGCCCAGCTCGATGCCGACGTCCGCGCAGGTCTCGTGGGCCAGCGGCAGCTCGAGCGCGTCGGCGATCGGCAGCCAGCTCCCGCCGAGCCCGCCGATGAGCACGGCCCGCAGCGGCTCGGTCTCGCCGCCCGCGAGCTCCAGCACGTCGCTGATCGGCAGCCCCAGCTCGACCTCGTGGACGCCGGGCCGGTTGACCGCGCCGCTGACCGTCACGAGCGTGGTGCCGGGGGAGCGCGCGGTGCCCGCGCGCGCGGTACCAGTCGTCGCCGAAGCGGGCGATCAGGGCGAGGTGCGCGAGGGTCTCCACGTTGGACACCAGCGTCGGACGGCCGCGCACGCCCTTGCTGGAGGTCCGCACGCCGGTCGGGCGGGGATCGCCGGTGTTGAGCGTGTTGACCAGCGCGGTGCTCTCGCTCGCGACGAAGCCGGCGGCATCTCGGCCAGCTCCACCAGCGACGGGGTCGCCGCTCCCGCTCGTGCAGCGCGTTGGCGAGCACCGCGGTGAGCGGGCTGCCGGTGTGCAGGGCGAGCACGGCCTCGCGGGCGCCGAGGGCGTGCGCGGCGAGCGCGATCCCGTCCAGCACGAGGTGCGGGGCGCGGCGCAGCAGGGCGCGGTCCTTCGCGCTGGACGGGTCGCCCTCGCAGCCGTTCGCGAGCACGATCGCGCCGCGCCGCGACTCGGTGACCAGCAGCATCTTCTCGGCCATCGGGTAGCCCGCGCCGCCGCGCCCGCGCAGCCCCGCCCGCGCCACCTTCTCGACGAGCAGGCGCTTGCCCGCGCCGCTGGGGTAGTCGGCGAGCGGGAGCGGGCCGAAGCGGGCCAGGTGGGCGTCGAGGTCGGCGGTGACCCACTCCTGCGGGCGCGGCCGCGAACAGCCGCTGCGACTCGACCGCGGTCGGGCTGACGAGCGGGATCGGGCCGGTGTCGAGCAGGGCGTTGAAGGGTGGCTGCACCGGGGGCTGGAACGCGGGCTGGAACACGGCGGCGAACGCGGCGTCGAGGGGGTCGTCGAGTGCGGTCACCGGGCGCCGACCACCGCGCGTCGGGCCTTCGTGTCGGGGTGGCGCACGAGCAGGCGGCGGGTGACGGACGCGGCCACGGCGGCGGCGCACGCCCCGTTCAGCGCGATCACCCAGGTCAGCCTGCTGTCCGAGCCGCCGATGCCCAGGCCGTGGATCATCGCGAGCGGCCACAGCGCGTACGAGGCGACGTGCACCGTCCGCCACACCCGCTGCGAGAGCCGCGCGCGCAGCAGGCTCGTCACGATCACGGCGATCAGCAGGTCGAACGCGATCGCGCCCAGGCCCAGCCAGACCGGGTGGTAGTCGGACACGAACGGGACGACGGCGTCGATCCACTGCAGCGGGACGTAGCCGTCGATGATCGCGGACCCGATGTGCACGGCCAGGAACACCACGGCCAGCAGCGACAGGTTGCGGTGCAGCGCGTGCAGCGTGAACCGCCGCCAGCCGCCGGCGCTGGCCCGGGTGGCGTGCGCGCAGCCCAGCACGACGGTGCCGGTGAGCAGCAGCAGCGACGACGAGCCCGCAGGCCCGGCTGACGAACCAGAGGATCTCTTCCATCTACTCGGCTCTCCTCTCGGGCCAGCCCGCGGTCGTGGTGACGGCGCCGTCGACGTCGACGAGGCGGGCGGGGAGACGGCGGTCGGCCAGCCAGCCGGGCGCCGCGTCGCCGAGGACGACGGCGGCGGTGCTGGCGGTGTTGGCGTCGACGCAGGTGGCGGCGGCGACCGACACGGTGCGCCACCGGCTGTCGGGGACGTCGCCGGTGCGCGGGTCGACGATGTGGTGCACGGTGCGGCCCGCGCGCCGCCACGCGCGGCGGGTGGTGCTGGAGGTCGCGAGGCCGCCCGCGGCGATGCTGACGACGAGCTCGGGGTCGACGAGGGCGCGCTCGTGGTCGTCGCCGACCGCGATGCGCCAGCCCGTCCTCGGGCGCGGGCCCGGCGACGCGGACGTCGCCGCCGAGGCTCACGAGCACACCCGCGCCGGTCGCAGCCGCGGCGGCGGTCGGCGATCCGGTCGGCGGACAGCGCCTTCGCGGTGGCGCCGAGGTCGAGCGCCACGCCGCGGGGGAGCACGACGGTGGCGCCGTCCCAGCCGACGCGCCACCAGCCGGGCGCGGCCTGCGGCGCCGGGAGCGGGTCGGCGCCGTCGGGGTCGAGCTCTGCGAAGTCGCGGTCGTAGCCCAGCGCCTGGACGGCGTGCCCGACGGTCGGGTCGACGATGCCGTCGGTCTGCTCGGCGGCCCGCAGCGCCACGGTGAGCGCCTCGGCGAGCAGCGGGCCCACCGGCGTCGCGGCGCCCGCCGCGCGTGCAGCCGGGAGATCTCCGAGTCGGGCCGGAACCGGCTGCAGGCGGCGTCGATCGCCGCCAGCTCGGCGCGCAGCACGCGCTCGGCCGCGTCCAGCGCGTCCGGGTTCGGCCACGGCGAGCAGGGCCGTCGTCCCCAGTGCGGTGACGACGATCCGGGCGGGACTGCACGTGCGCGTCATGACCCGCCGGAGGACCCGACCGGTTCACCTTGCGGCGGGCTTGGGGAGCGGCGGCGGGGGGCTGCGGGTGCGGCGGCTGTGCTTGGCGGCGGGCCTTCGTGGGGGACGGTCAGCGCGCGCCTGGACGGGCGGCGGGCTTCGGGGCGCCGACTCGCGCGGCGAAGGCCTGGGCGAACAGGGACCCGAAGAAGACGGCGAGCGCGGTGCCGCCCGACCGCGCTGACGGTCGTGGCGCCGACGATGCGCCGACGCCCCGCCGCGCGGGGGTCGACGGCGGCGGCCCGCCTGGATCGGTGACTGCTCATGGCCGGGGACGCTAACCGCTGCGCCCCACCCCATCGGGCAGCCTGAGAGCGGAGGTTGCAGGCGGTCCTCCGTGCGGCGACGAGCCGTCGACGAGCGGGCGAGAAGACGCCGAACGCCAAGTATCACTGCTCTGAACGGCGTAACGACGTTCTCAGCTCCGGCGCCCGTGCGTCGAGCGGTCGTTATGCGGGGGTCAGGATGTCGAAGCCCGGCGTAGGGCACGAGCGCCTCGGGCAGCACGACCGATGCCGTCCGCCCGTTGACCTTGCTCCAGAACCGCGACGAGCGTGCGCCCGATGGGCAGCCCCGAGCTGTTGAGCGTGCCCGCGAAGCCGCGGGTGCCGTCCTTGGCCTTGGTGCGGATGCCCGCGCGCCGGGCCTGGAACGTGCCGCAGTCCGACGCCGACGCGATCTCCCGGTAACGCCTGCTGGCCGGGCAGCCACACCTCGAGGTCGAACGTGAGCCGCGCCGAGAAGCCGGTGTCGCCCGCCGCGAGCTTGACGACGCGGTAGTGCAGCCCGAGCCCCTGCAGCACGGCCTCGGCGTGCCCGACCAGCACGTCCAGCTCCGCGCGCGAGCGCTCGCGCGTCGACGATGCGCACGAGCTCCACCTTCGCGAACTCGTGCATCCGGATCAGCCCGCGGGTGTCCTTGCCGTACGAGCCCGCCTCCGAGCGGTAGCACGGCGTGTAGGCGGTGTAGGCGAGCGGGAGGCTCTCCAGGGCGAGGGTCTCGCCGCGCGTGCAGGTTGGTGAGCGGCACCTCGGCGGTGGGGATGAGGAACAGCTCGCGGTCGCCGACGGTCGTGCGGAACAGGTCGCTCTCGAACTTCGGCAGCTGGCCCGTGCCCGTCATCGTGGGCCGGTTGACCAGCGTCGGCACCGAGAACTCGGTGTAGCCGTTGGCCTCGGCGACGTCGAGGAAGTAGCGCGCGAGCGCCCGCTCCAGCTTGGCGCCCTTGCCCGCGCAGCACGGCGAACCGCGGGCCCGCGAGCTTCGTGGCGCGGGCCAGGTCGAGGATGCCGAGGCGTTCGCCGAGGTCGACGTGGTCGCGCGGCGCGGCGATCTCCGGCTGCTCGCCCCAGGTGCGCACGAGCTCGGCGTCGGCGTCGCTCGTGCCGTCGGGGGCCTCGTCGGCGGGCAGGTTGGGGATGCCGAGCAGGAGGTCCTGCAGCTCGGCGTCGAGCGCGCTGCTGCTCCTCGTCGGCCGCGGCGACGACCGTCTTCAGCTCGCGGGCGCGCTCGACCAGCGCGGGCCGCTCGTCGGCGCTCGCGCCCTTGACCGACTGGGCCACCCGCTTGGCCTCCGCGCGCGCCTCGTCGCCGCGCTGGATCGCCGCGTTGCGCCCGCGAGAGCAGCTTGTCCAGGGCGGACACGTCCAGCGCGTAGCCCTGGCGGGCCAGCTTGCGGACGGCGTCGGTGGCGGGGTCGAGCAGGACGCGGGGGTCGTGCATCTCCCCAGGGTATCGGCGCGGTGGCGAGGGGTTTCCGGCGACCGCCCACCCGTACGGGGGGTGGCGGCGGCGCGCCGCGATCGTCGCAGGATGTGCGACAGCTCAACCGAGAGAGGCCCCGCCGTGTCCAGTGCCGCTGTCGCTGCCGCCCCCGCCGTCCCGTCCTACACGCTCGGGCACCTCCGACGTCCCGCTGCTCGGCGACACCATCGGCGACAACTTCGACCGCGTCGCCGCGGCCCAGCCCGACCACGAGGCGATGGTCGACGTGCCCAGCGGGCGCCGCTGGACCTACGCGCAGATGCGCGAGGACGTCGAGACCGTGGCGCTCGGCCTGCTCGCCGCGGGCGTCGAGAAGGGCGACCGGGTGGGGATCTGGGCGCCCAACGTCGCGGAGTGGACGCTCGTGCAGTACGCCACGGCGAAGATCGGCGTCATCCTCGTCAACATCAACCCGGCCTACCGCACGCACGAGCTGGAGTACGTGCTCAACCAGGCCGGGATCGCGGTGCTGGTCGCGGCGACGAGCTTCAAGACCTCCGACTACGCGGCGATGATCAAGGAGGTGCGGCCGAACTGCCCCGCGCTGCGCCAGGTGGTGCTGCTCGGCACGCCGGACTGGGACGCGCTCGTCGAGGCGGGCAAGCGCGGCGACCGGGCGGAGCTCGCCCGGCTGCAGGCCGAGCTGTCGCCGGACGACCCGATCAACATCCAGTACACGTCGGGCACGACCGGCTTCCCCAAGGGCGCGACGCTGTCGCACCACAACATCCTCAACAACGGCTACTTCGTCGGACGGCTGTGCGGCTACGGCCCCGACGACCGCGTCTGCATCCCGGTGCCCTTCTACCACTGCTTCGGCATGGTGATGGGCAACCTCGGGTCGCACGACCAACGGCGCCACGATGGTCATCCCCGGGCCCGGCTTCGACCCGAAGGCCACGCTGGAGGCCGTCCAGCAGGAGCGGTGCACGTCGCTGTACGGCGTGCCGACGATGTTCATCGCCGAGCTCAACCACCCCGACTTCGAGTCCTACGACCTGTCGTCGCTGCGCACCGGGATCATGGCGGGCTCGCCGTGCCCGGTGGAGGTGATGAAGCAGGTCGTCGAGCGGATGGGCATGACCGAGGTGACGATCTGCTACGGCATGACCGAGACCTCGCCGGTCTCCATCCAGACCCGCGCCGACGACACGCTCGACCGGCGCGTGTCGACGGTCGGGCGGGTGCACCCGCACGTCGAGGTCAAGGTCGTCGACCCGGAGACCGGCCTCACCCTGCCGCGCGGCGAGCCCGGCGAGCTGTGCACCCGCGGCTACTCGGTGATGCTCGGCTACTGGGACGAGCCGGAGAAGACCGCCGAGGCCATCGACCGCGCCCGCTGGATGCACACCGGCGACATCGGGGTCATGGACGACGAGGGCTACGTCAACATCACCGGCCGGATCAAGGACATGGTCATCCGCGGCGGCGAGAACGTGTACCCGCGGGAGATCGAGGAGTTCCTCTACACCCACCCCGACATCCTCGACGCGCAGGTCGATCGGCGTGCCGGACGCCAGGTACGGCGAGGAGCTGTGCGTGTGGGTGAAGCTGCGCGAGGGCGCTGCGGAGCTGACGCCCGAGGCGGTGCGGGAGTTCGCCACGGGCAAGCTCGCGCACTACAAGATCCCGCGGTACGTGGTCGTCGTCGACGAGTTCCCGATGACCGTCACCGGCAAGGTCCGCAAGGTCGAGATGCGCGAGAAGAGCGTCTCCCTGCTCCACCTGGAGGACGCCGCCGCGATCCGAAACGCGTAACCCGGGCCGGGTGTCGCGATCTGGCTGCGGTTCGGCGTGTCGCGCAGTACAGTGGCGGGCCAGCGCGTCCCGGGTGTCGCCCGAGGGCGCGTTCGTCATGAGTAGAGAACGGGTGAAGCAGCGTGCCGACCGGCAGGGTCAAGTGGTTCGACGCGGACAAGG
This sequence comes from uncultured Actinomycetota bacterium, assembly GCA_963837575.1. Lineage (GTDB taxonomy): Bacteria > Actinomycetota > Actinomycetes > Mycobacteriales > Pseudonocardiaceae > Pseudonocardia. Next base: position 63,144 of record CAWIOI010000013.1, on the reverse strand, counting down.
GATTCGGGTTCCTTGCCCAGGACGGCGGAGAGGACGTCTACGTCCGGCGGAACGCGCTGCCCGCGGGCGTTGAGGCGCTCAAACCCGGCCAGCGCGTCGAGTTCGGGATGGCCGAGGGCAGACGGGGGCCGCAGGCGCTGCAGGTGCGGCTGATCGAGTCGCTGCCGTCGGCGGTCGAGGCGGCCCGGCGCCCGGCCGAGGACCTGCACAGCCTCATCGAGGACATGATCAAGCTGCTGGAGACGAAGGTGCAGCCCGACCTGCGCCGCGGCCGCTACCCGGACCGGCGCACGTCCAAGCTCGCCGCCGACGTGGTCCGGGCGGTGGCGCGCGACCTCGACGGCTGACCCCACCCCCACGGGAGTCGCGCGTTTCGCCACGGTCAGTCGGCGCGCTCGTGCACGGTGCCTCTCGCGCTCGGGAGCACGGTGAGTCGCGCGTTTCGCCACGGTGAGTCGCGCGTTCGTGCAGCGGTGCCTCGTCGCGCTCGGGAGCACGGTGAGTCGCGCGTTTCGCCACGGTGAGTTCGGCGTTCGTACGCGGTGAGTCGGGGTTCTCGGCGCGCCGAGGCGCTCCGCGCGGATGATCGCGTCGATCCGTACCTCATGACGGTCGCGGCACGGCTTGGTGTGCGGCTCGCGGCGATCTCGGACCCGGTTCCCGCGCGCGCCGACGTCGGGTGAGCGCACCTGCTGGGGTGGTGCTCAGCTCGTCGCGTTGAGCACCCAGCTGGCCCGGATCGGGAACTCGATCTCGCCGGTCTCGGCGTTGGCCTGCGGCGGCGGGCCGTACTGCTGCACCTGGGCGGTGACGAGCGCGTCGGTCGCGGCGGGCAGTTGCAGGGTGTAGTCGGGGTGCTGGTCGGGGGTGAGCACGGGGCTGCGGCCGTCGGTCTGGCCGCCGTTCGCGCTGCGGTAGGTGAACACCACCTGCCACGGCGCCGACGAGATCTCGCCGGGCACCGTCACCTTCAGCGCCGTGCCCGCGGGCACCGCGAGCCGCACGGGCGCGTTCGCGTCACTCTGACAATTCTGCAGCTGCAGGTCGCAGAACTGCGTGGGCTTCGCGACGACGCTCGCCGCGCCCGCCGTGAACGTCACCTCGGGCGGGGCGTCGCTGCCGCCGCACCCGGCGAGCAGACGCCAGGCAGCGCGAGCAGGACGGCGAGGCGGCGCACCGCGGCCAGCCTAGGACGCCCGGTCACGAGCGGGCGGCGGGCACCGTCGGCGCCGACCGGCGGATCCTTGACCGCGAGGAACGGGGCGATGCTGCGGCCGTGGTAGAGCAGCACGGTCTGCACGCCGACCAGCGCGACCACGCCCGCCACGACCGTGAACCCGATCCAGAACGTGTCGTGCGGCAGCAGCACCCCCAGCGCGCCGCCCGTCACCCAGGCGAGCTGCAGCACGGTCTCCGAGCGCCCGAACGCCGACGCGCGCGACTCCTCCGGCAGGTCGCGCTGGATCACCGCGTCCAGGCTGACCTTGGCGAGCGCGCTCGCCGCCGCCCCGACGAGCCCGACGGCCGCCGCCGTGGCGATGCCGGGCAGCGCCGCCGCCACGGCCGCCACCGACCACCGCGACGCCCACGCACCACAGCACGACGACGCCGGACGAGCGCCCGCGGCCGCGACGCCCGCCGCGTTGCCCGCGAACGAGCCGACCCCGGCCGCGGCGCCGACGATCCCGATGAGGAACAGCTGGTGGGTGGGCTCGGCGTCGGTCTGCTTGACGACGAACGCGACGAACAGCGTGAGGAACCCGGTGAGCACGCGGATCGCGCCGTTGCCCCACAGCGCGACCGCGACGCCGCGGCCCATCGGCGTGCGCCGCCCCCGTCGGGTGGCTGCGCAGCGCGGCGGGCACCTCGCCCGCCGTCGACTCGACCCACTTCGGGATCCGCAGGCACAGCACCGTGCCGGCGACGGCCAGCGCCGCGGTGAACACCAGCGCGCCCTCGGAGCCCCACAGCCACGCGACCCCCGCGGCGAGGCCGCCGAACACCCCGCCCGCGGCGAGGCCGAACGTCGTGAGGCGGGAGTTCGTGGTGACGAGCGTGATCGCGCTGGGCAGCACGCCGGGGCGTGACGGCCGCCTTGAGCACGACGAACGACTTCGACAGCACCAGCGTGCCCAACGCGGCCGGGTAGAGCAGCCAGGTGTGGTACTGGAACGCCATCACGACGGCGAGCACCGCGCGCAGGGCGAAGGTGAGGGCGAGCGCGGCGCGGCGGCCGCGCTGCACGCGGTCGAGCAGCGGCCCGATCACGGGCGCGACCACGGCGAACGGCGCCGCCGTGATCGCGAGGTAGAGCGCGACGTTCGTGACGCTCTCGGCCTTGGCCGCGGCGAAGAACAGCGTGTTGGCCAGCGCGACGGCGACCGCCGCGTCGACCGCGTAGGTCATCATCGTGGCGTAGGTGAGGGCGGTGAGGCCCGAGCGGTCGGCCCCGTCCGCCGTCGCCGCGCGGTGGAACGCCCGCACCGAGCCCTCGGCGAACTGCCTGCTCCGCATGGCCGCCACCCGCGTCACGGTGATCTTGCGGGGGAGCTTGACGCCGGGCGGCGTCGCTCCCGCCGCGGCGGATGTTGCACCCTCGGCCGCCGTGGTGGGGCCATCCGCCGTTGACGCCCGTCCCGTTTCGGGCCCCCGGCCTGCGGCGCCGCCCGGCAGGGCGCCGGTCGCTCCTGCGTCGGCCGCGCCTGCGGGGGTGGGGTGCCCGGGCGGTGTCGGCGGCCCGAATGGGCTGTGTGAGCGGCTGGCGGGCCTGCGGGTTCGTACGACGGACCGTGCGGCGAGCGGTGGCCCGCCGGCCGGGCCAGCGGGTGTGATGGGCGCCGGTTGCGGGGTCGGAGCAGCGAGCGGTGGCCCGCTCGGGCCTGCCGGGTGCGACGGGGCCGGACTGCGGGTACGGGGCGACGGGCGGTGGCCATGCGAAGCCGCGGCAGGGGCGTCGGCCGCGACTCCGGCGCCAGGGGCGCGGCGGTAGGCGGCCGGGTCGTAGTGGGGGTCGTCGTGCCACGGGTAGCGGCGTCGGGGCGCGTACGGGTCCCGACCGGCGGATGCGGGCGGCATGTGTGGGGCGTGGGCGTTGGGCGTGCGGGGCGGGGCGTGAGTCGGGCGGGACGTAGCGGCGGACCGAGACCGCCGGGCGGCGGCCGGGAACGGGCGGGACGTGAGCACCGGGCCGAGGCTGGGAGCCGTGCCGCGCGTGGGCATCGGGCGGGGGCTGGGAGCCGTGCTGCGCGTGGGCATCGGGCGGGGGCTCGGAGCCGTGCGTAGCGTGCGGCGAGTCGTCGGTCGGCTGCGTGTCCCGGGGCGGCTCCGCGGCGGACGGCGCGCCGCCCACCCACGACCGGCGCGTCCGGGGTCGGGACGATCGGGGGCGCCGCACCCGCCCATTCTGACCCATCGCAGCGCGCGACTGGTGAAGCCGGAGACCGACATTCCGGTGATCTGTTTCCAGAAACGAGACCCGCCACATCAGGACACCGAAACTGTCGCCGTGCCGAAAACGCCGACACGCCGTGTCGAAAGCGCAGACTCACCGTGGAGGTGCGGGGGCGGTCAGCCGGTCGGGACGACCATCCGCACCCGCAGCATCACCGGCCAGTACTTGCCGGTGACCAGGTACTCGTCACCGCCGAGCCACGTGATGCCGTTCATCGCGTCCGTGCCCTCCTCCTGGGCGGGCGTGAGGAGGCCGGAGGCGTCGACGGTCGCCGTCACCCGGCCGCTCGCCGGGTTGATGCGCACGATCTGCGTGGTCGGCCAGACGTTCGCCCACACCTGCCCGCCGACGCATTCGAGCTCGTTCAGCTGCGGGAGCGGCTTGCCGTCGAGGGTGACGGTGAGAGCGCCGGTCTGGCTGAACGTCGTGGGGTTGCGGAAGCGGAGGGTGGCCGAGCCGTCGCTCTGGACGAGCCGGACGCCGTCGAAGCAGAGCCCCCAGCCCTCGCCGGTCAGCGCGACCTGCTTCTTCACCTTCAGCGTCGCCTTGTCCCACTGCAGCGCGACGCCGTCCTGGTAGGTGAGCTGCCAGATCGTGTCGCCGGTGACCGCGATGCCCTCACCCCACAGCCGCCCCGGCAGCGGCGCCGACCGGCGGACCGCGCCCGTCGTCGGATCGAGCTCCCGGATCTGGGACTCCCCGGCCAGCCCGGTGCTCTCCCACAGCGTGGTGCCGTCGCGCTGGAGGCCCTCGGTGAACGCCGTCGTGTCGTGCGGGAGCGTGGCGAGCACCTGCGGGCGGACGTCGGGGACGGTCGGCGGGGGCGGGCTGCAGGCGGTGAGCAGCGCCGCGAGCCAGGCCGTCGCGCAGAGGGTGGCACAATGCGACCGGTGAGGGATGCGACCTTGCTGGCGACGCCGTCGACGTGGCCCGCGCGGCGGCGGTGGCGGAAGCGGCGGCCGATCTTCCGGACGGGCCCGCGGCGGTCGGCGCGCACCTGGAGAGCCTGGCAGAGGACGACGGCTCCGTCACCCACTACTTCGCCGCCGAACAGGGCGGCTACCGGGGCTGGCGCTGGGCGGTCACGCTCGCCGCGGCGTCTCCCGAGGGGCCGGTCACGGTGAGCGAGGTCGTGCTGATCCCCGGCGCCGGAGGCGCTCGTCGCGCCCGGCTGGGTGCCGTGGGAGCAGCGGATCCGGCCCGGCGACCTCGGCGTCGGCGACCTCCTGCCCACCCCCGACGACGACCCGCGCCTCGTGCCCGGCTACGTCGCGTCGGACGATCCCGCGGTCGAGGAGGTCGCGCGGGAGATCGGGCTGGGGCGGGAGCGGGTGCTGTCGCGGATCGGCCGCGAGGAGGCGGCCGAGCGGTGGCAGGACGGTCCGCGCGGGCCCGGCTCCGACATGGCCCGCTCCGCCCCCGGCACGTGCGGCACCTGCGGGTTCTTCCTGCCGCTCGCGGGCTCGCTGCGGGGGGCGTTCGGGGTGTGCGGCAACGCGTACGCGCCCGCCGACGGGGCGGTCGTCGCGGTCGGCTTCGGCTGCGGGGCGCACTCGGACGTCCGCGCGGAGGCGACGAGCCCGGTCGCGGTCGCGGAGCTGGTCTACGACGACGGCGTCGACCTGGAGCCCGTCGAGTAGCTCGTGTGGACGACCCCTTCGGCACCGCGCGCCTGCGCGCGGCGGTCCTCGACGCCTGGGCGGCCTCACCGACGCGGTTCCGGGAGGACGCCAACGCCGAGGAGGACCTGCGCCTCGGCGGCTACGCCGACACGTGGTTCGTCGAGCTGGCCCAGAACGCCGCCGACGCCGCCGCGGCACGGGGGACGGCTGCGGGTCGAGTCGTCGGGGACGGGCGAGCTGCGGGTCGCGAACACCGGCGCCCCGCTGACCGCGGCGGGCGTGGCGGCGCTCGCGTCGCTGCGCGCGTCGGCCAAGCGGGACGACGCGGGCGCGGTCGGCCGGTTCGGGGTCGGGTTCGCGGCGGTGCTCGCCGTGTCCGACGCGCCCCGGGTGGTGAGCACGTCGGGGGCGGTGGCGTTCTCCGCGGCGCGGACGGCCGCGGCGGTCGCGGACCTCCCCGGCCCGGCCGCCGAGCTGGCCCGCCGCGACGCGCCGCCTGTCCTGCGCCTGGTCTGGCCCTCCGCCGAACACGCCGCCCGCCGGGTTCGCGACCGAGGTCCGGCTGCCGCTGCGCGACGGCGTCGACGGCGTCGCGCTGCTCGCCCACGCCCGGTCCGCCGCGCCGGACCTGCTGCTCGCCCTGCCCGCGCTCGCCGAGATCGAGGTCGACGGGCACGTCGTGCGACGGGCGGAGCAGGACGGGATCGTCACGGTCGGCGCGCGGCGGTGGCGGGTGGTGCGGCGCGCAGGCGTGCTCGACGCGGTCGACGCCGCCGTCGAGCAGCGAGACCGTCGGGAGTGGGCCGTGACCTGGGCGTTGCCGCTCGCCGGCGCGCTCGGCGACGACGTCGCGCACGCCCCCACCGCCACCGCCGAAGCCCTCAGCCTGCCCGCCCGGCTGATCGCGACCCTGCCGCTGGAGCCCGACCGTCGCCGCGTCCGCCTCGGCCCGGTCACCGACGCCGTGCTCGACGGGGCGGCCGCGGCGTACGTCGACCTCGTGCGCGCGGTCGCGCCGGACGAGCGGCTCGCGCTCGTGCCCGCGCCCGGCTTTCCCCGCTCGCCGCTCGACGGGCTGCTGCGCGCCCGGATCGTCGCCGCCCTGCGCGCGGCGACCTGGCTCCCGGCCGCCTCGGCCGTCCCAGCACCGGCTCGGGCCGCCACGCCGGCCCCGGCCGTCTCTCCCGCGTCCGCGGGTTCTGCCCCCGCCCCGGCCGCCGCGCCTGGCCCCGCCGTGCCCGCCCCGGCCGCGGTGTTGGACCGGGTGGATGGGCCGGCCGCGACCGCCGCACCCCGCAGGGCTGCGCGAGCTGGCCCCGGGCCGGGCCGAGTGGCTCGACATCCCCGGCCTCGGCCCGCGCCTGCCCGCCCTGCTCGCCGCCGCGGGCTTCGACGACCTCGCCGCCCCGCCTTACCTCCCGCACGCGCTCACCGAGCTGGGCGCCCGCCGCGTGACCGCCGCGGAGCTGGTGGAGCGGCTGTTCGGCGTCGAGCGGCCGCCGTCGTGGTGGCGCGCGCTGTACGCGGAGCTGGCCGAGCTGGCCGACGTCGTGCCCGGGCTGGTCGACGACCTGCGCGCCCTCCCCGTCCCCCTCGTCGACGGGCGCGCCGCGGCCGGCCCCGCCACCGTCCTGCTCCCCGACGGACCCCTGCCTGGCCGGGCTCGCCGTCCCCGGCCTGCACGTCGCCCACCCCGACGCCGTCCACCCCCTGCTCGCCCGCCTCGGCGCCACCCCCGCCGATCCCACGGCCCTGCTGGAGCACCCGGCGCTGCGGACGGCCGTCGAGCGCTCGGTCGACGACGCCGAGGCCGGGCTCGACCCCGCGCCCCTCGCCGAGGCGGTCCTCGCGCTGCTCGTCGCGCGGCGCGCAGGCCACGGACGCGCTGGCCGCGCTCGCCCTCCCCGACGCCGACGGCCGCCCCGCCCGCGCCGACGAGCTGATGCTCCCCGACGCCGCGCTGCGCCCCCTGCTGGCCGACGACGTGCCGCTCGCCGTCCTGCACCCCGACTGGGCCGCGCGCTTCCCCCGGGACGTGCTCACCGCGGTCGGCGTGCTGGACGGGTTCGCCCTGGTCGTCGACGAGGAGCCGGTCGGGCCCGACCACGACCTCGACGACGAGGACCGCTGGTGGGACGGCCTCGCCGAACCCCCGTCCCGCCTGGTCGCCGTGCGCGACCTCGACCTCGTCGACGACGCCGCCTGGCCCGCCGCCCTCGCCCTCCTCGCGGCCGACCGCGCCACCCGCGAGGCCGCCACCACCGGCTACACCGCGTGGTGGCTCGCCCGGCACGCCCGCCTCGGCGGCCGCCGCCCCGGGCCACTGGCGCCTGCCCACCGCCGACGCCCTCGCCGCCCTGTACGACCCGGTGCCGCTCGCCGCCGCTCCGCTCGCCCGCCCACGCATCGCAACAAGGTGCCCCCGCTGTGACTGGCTCGGACTCGCAGGAAGGTGCCCTTGCTGCAGCGGTGGGCCGGCCACGCCGCCCGCCCCACGCCGCCCGACCCGCACGCCGCCCGACCCCGCCGCCGCCCCACGCCGCCCGACCCCACCCCGCCCGACCCCACCGCCCGCCCACCTGCCCGCCCACCCGACGACGCCCTGCTCGCCGCCATCGGCGTCCGCCGCGACCTCCACATCGCCGACGCCCACGCCGCCGACGACCTCCTCGCCCGCCTCGCCGACCCGCACCGCCACCCGTCGGCCGCGCTGGTCGCCGACGGCCCACATCGCGCTGGCCGACGCCGTCGCCGACGGCCGCGTGGACGCCGCCGACCTCGACCTCCCCGAGCACGTCCGCGCGATGGACGGCACCGTCGTGCACGTCGACGTCGCCGCGGTCCTCGACGCCCCCTGGCCCGCCGCCGTGCTCCCCGCGGGCGAGCTGGTCATCGGCGGCGACCCCGTCGCGCTGGCCGAGCTGCTCGACCTCCCGCTCGCCACCGAGATCGTCGCCGGGACGGTCGAGGGCGCGGGCGAGCCGGTGGCGTGGGCCGAGCTGGGCGAGGTCGTCGTGGCCTGCCACACGCTGGGCGTCGACGTCCCCGACGGCGGCCTCCGCCGCCACGACGCCCTCTGGGTCGACCTCCGCCGCCCCACGACGGGCCGCCACCGCGTGCCCGTCTGGCGCGAGCCCGACGGCACCTGGCACGCCGAAGACCCGCTCCGCGCGCTGCTCGCCCTGCTCGCCCAGTGAGTGTCGGGCCCACGTGCTACACAGGACGCCGTGACCTTCGCCAGCAACGGCGCTGCGCCGCTCCCGTCGCGACGTCCGCGTCGGGTGTGCGTGCTTTCCGTGCACACCTCGCCCCTGGAGCAGCCGGGCACCGGTGATGCGGGCGGCATGAACGTCTACGTCGTGGAGACGGCCACGCGCATGGCCCGCGCAGGCGTCGCGGTCGAGATCTTCACGCGCGCCACGTCGTCCGAGCAGCCGCCGGTGGCCGCGCTCGCGCCGGGCGTGCTCGTGCGGCACGTCGCCGCCGGCCCGTTCGAGGGCCTCGGCAAGAACGACCTGCCCAGCCAGCTGTGCGCGTTCACGGCCGGCGTGCTGCGCGCCGAGGCGCGGCACGAGCCGGGCTACTACGACGTCGTCCACTCGCACTACTGGCTCTCCGGCCAGGTGGGCTGGCTGGCGCGCGACCGGTGGGGCGTGCCGCTCGTCCATTCCGCCCACACGCTGGCCCGGGTCAAGAACGCCGCGCTCGCCGAGGGCGACGAGCCGGAGCCGATGGTGCGGGTGATCGGCGAAGACCAGGTGGTCGCCGAGGCCGATCGGCTCATCGGCAACACCGACGAGGAGGCCCGCCAGCTCGTCGAGCTCTACCACGCCGATCCGCGGCGCACGGTCACGATCCCGCCGGGTGTCGACCTGGCCCGCTTCCGCCCCGGCAGCCGGGCCGCCGCCCGCGCGGTGCTCGGCCTGCCGCGCGACGCCGTCGTGCTCGCGTTCGTCGGGCGCATCCAGCCGCTCAAGGCCCCCGACGTGCTGCTGCGCGCCGCCGCCGAGCTGCTCCGGCGGGATCCGGCCCTGCGCGAACGGCTGGTGGTGCTGGTCGCGGGCGGCCCGTCGGGCACCGGGCTGGCCGAGCCCACCGTCGTTGCAGGAGCTGGCCGCGGCGCTGGGCATCGCCGACGTCGTGCGCTTCCTGCCGCCGCAGGGCGCGGGCCTGGTCGAGGTCTACCGCGCGGCCGACGTCGTCGCCGTGCCCAGCCACAACGAGTCGTTCGGGCTGGTCGCGCTGGAGGCGCAGGCGTGCGGCACCCCGGTCGTCGCGGCGCGGGTGGGCGGGCTGCCGGTCGCGGTGGCCGACGGCCGGTCCGGGCTGCTCGTCCCCGGCCACCGCGCCGAGCGAGTGGGCCGATGCGCTCGCCGCGGCGCTCGGCCGACGCGACGAGCTGGGCGCGGGCGCCGTCGCCCACGCCCGCGCGTTCTCCTGGGACCGCACCGCCGACGCCCTGCTCGCCACCTACACCGGCGCCGCCGACCGAGTTCGCCCAGCGGCAGCGGGTGTTGGCGGGGCTGGCGTCGTGACGGTCCGAGGACGCGGGTCGCGGCCGCACTGGCCGAGCTGGAGGTCGAGCACCACCGGCGCGGGCCGGGGCAGTTTCTCGTCACCCTGCCGGGAACCCGACGGCTGCAGACGCCCACCTGGCTCGTCGTGCGCGAACAGGCGCTGTTCGTCCAGGCCTTCGTCTGCCGCAGGCCCGACGAGGAGCACGAGGCCGTCTACCGCTTCCTGCTCCAGCGCAACGCCCGCCTCTACGGCGTGCACTACACGCTCGACCGCATGGGCGACATCCACCTCGTCGGCCGCGTCCCGCTCGCCGCGGTCAGCACCGAGGAGATCGACCGCGTCCTCGGCCAGGTCCTGGAGGCGGCCGACGGCGATTTCAACACCCTCCTCGAGCTGGGCTTCTCCACCTCGATCCGCCGCGAGTACGCGTGGCGCACCGAGCGCGGCGAGTCCACGGCCAACCTGAAGGCGTTCGAGCACCTCTTCACGTGACCGGATCGTGACGTCCGGCCGCCCAACCCGATCCGCGGTCGCGCCCGTCCTCCTGTCGAAACCGGACAGGGGAGGTGCAGGTGTTCACGACACGGACGCGGCTGCGGCGGATCGGCGGGCGGCGGGGGGTGCTCGTCGGGCTGGTGCTGGTGGTCGTGCTCGGCGCGATCGGGATCGTGATCCTCGGTGGCCGCGACCGGATCACCGACCACGGGTCGCGGCGCCGACGCCGCGAGATCGGCCGCGGCCGCGGTGCCGCCGCGGCGCGGGGGGCCGTGCCGGAGGCGGCGCCGCGGCGGCCGTGCCGGGGCGCTGGCCGCCGGCGGGCTGCGCCCGCGCCGGCCGACCAGGGCGCGGTCGCCGATCGGGAGCGTCGCCCGTTCGCTGGTCCGCACGGCGCAGCTGAGCGTCGAGGCCGACGACCCGGTCGCGGTCACCCGCCGGGTCCGGGCGGCGGTCGCGGGGGCGGCGGGCACGGTCGCGCAGGAGTCGTCGACCGACTCCGGGGCGCAGCTCACGGTCCGCGTTCCCGCCGACCGGCTCGACCAGCTCATCGACGCCATCGCGGGGCTCGGGCACGTGACCGACCGGACGGCGCAGGTCGTCGACGCCACGGAGGACGTCGTCGACCTCGACGCCCGGGTCGCGAGCCAGCGCGCGAGCGTCGACCGGGTGCGGGCGTTGCTGGCGCAGGCGCGGTCGATCGGCGACGTCGTCGCGGTCGAGTCGGAGCTGACGCGCCGCGAGGCCGACCTCGACTCGTTGACCGGCAGGCTGAACGCCCTGAAGGACCAGGTGGCGCTGTCCACGCTGACGGTCGACGTCGAGAAGGCGCCGGTCACGACGACGGAGAACCCCCAGCCGACCGGGTTCCTCGCCGGGCTGGCCGCGGGCTGGGACGGGCTGAAGGCGGCCGGCGCGGCCGCGGGCGCGGTGGTGGGCTACCTGCTGCCGTTCCTGCCGGTGCTGGCGGTGATCCTCGGGCTGGTCTGGGTGGGGCGGCGGGTCGCGCGGACCCGGCGGACGCCGCAGCGTGGCGGGGCGGAGCGGCCCGGGGCCTGAGAGGGGGAGTCAGGACGGGCCACTCCGCGCGTACCGTCACAGCGACCACCACGGTCAGGGGCCCCGCGGGGGCGCTGCGTTTCCCGGGTCGGGCGGGGAGACCCGGCCCGGGCCGCCCAGGTGGATGGGGAGTCCACACGGACGGTGACGGGAGCTTGGCAGCGGCCGGCACGGCGACAACCCTTCCGGTGGTTCTGACGGTCCTGTGACCCGTCCCGCGCGCCGAACGGTCCGCTGCCCGCGCTTCGCGCATCGCTCGTGACTGCATCGATCGCAGTGGCTGGACGACGTCCGACGGCTCGCGACGGCCGATGGCCCTGCGGCCGCGGGAGCACTAGCATGATCGGACTGCCGCCGTCGCGAGGGAGCGCCGCCATGCCCGTCCGCAGCCCGTACCCGGACGTCGAGATCCCCGACGTGTCGCTCACCGCGTTCCTCTTCGGCGACTTCGGCGACCGGGCCGACGCCCCCGCGTTCATCGACGGCCCCAGCGGGCGGCGCGATCACGTTCGGCGAGCTGGCGGGCATGGTCGACAAGATCGCCGCGGCGCTGGGCGAGCGCGGCATCGGGGCGGGCGACGTCGTCGGGCTCTTCGCCCCCAACTCGCCGGAGTGGGCCGCGGTCTTCCACGGCGTGCTGCGCGCCAACGCCATCGTGACCAGCGCGAACTCGCTCTACACCCCGGGCGAGCTGGCCCATCAGCTCGCCGACTCCGGCGCCAAGCTGCTGGTCACCGTCTCCCCGTTCCTCGACCGGGCCCGTGCGGCGCTCGCCGAGGCCGGGCTGCCCGAGGACGCCGTCGTCACGCTGGACGCCGCCCCGGGCGTCACGTCCCTCGCCGACCTCCTCGCCACGACGGCCGCACCCCCCGAGCTCACGACGACGGCCGCCGACACCGCGGTGCTGCCCTACTCCTCGGGCACCACCGGGCCGGGCCAAGGGCGTGATCCTCACGCACCGCAACCTCGTCGCGAACCTCTGCCAGATCGCGGCGATGGGCCACGTCACGTCCGAGACGACGATCCTCGCCGTGCTGCCGTTCTTCCACATCTACGGCATGACCGTGATGATGAACCATGGCCTGCACAAGCGCGCCACCGTGGTGACGATGCCGAAGTTCGACCTCGTCGAGTTCCTGCGGGTGATCGCCGAGTACCGCGTCCACCGGGTCTACATCGCGCCGCCGGTGGCCGTCGCGCTGGCCAAGCACCCGATCGTCGACGACTACGACCTCTCGTGCATCGACATCATCTTCTCCGGCGCCGCGCCGCTGGACGCCGAGCTGGGCCACGCGATGGGCAAGCGCCTGGGCTGCACGGTGCTGCAGGGCTACGGGATGACGGAGCTGTCGCCGGTGAGCCACTGCATGCCCGACGACCGCCCCGACCTGGACCTCAACTCGTCGGGCTTCGCGCTGCCGAACGTCGTGTGCAAGCTGGTCGACCCGGCGACCGGCGAGGAGGTCGGCCCCGGCGGGCGGGGCGAGCTGTGGGTGCAAGGGCCCGAACGTCATGTCGGGCTACCTGAACAACCCCGAGGCCACCGCGGCCACCCTCGACGAGGAGGGCTACCTGCACACCGGCGACGTCGCGGAGGTCACCGAGGAGGGCGTGTTCTCGATCGTCGACCGGGTCAAGGAGCTGATCAAGTACAAGGGCTACCAGGTGCCGCCCGCCGAGCTGGAGGCCCTGCTGCTCACCCACGACAAGATCGCCGACGTCGCCGTCATCGGGGTGCGCGACGACGAGGGCGAGGAGGTGCCCAAGGCGTTCGTCGTCAAGCAGGAGCTCGGCGCCGATCTCACCGCCGACGAGGTGATGGCGTTCGTCGCCGAGCGGATCGCCCCGCACAAGAAGGTGCGGGTGGTGGAGTTCATCGACGAGATCCCGAAGTCGGCGAGCGGGAAGATCCTGCGCAAGGACCTCCGCGCCCGTGAGGCGGCCAAGGCCTGACCCGCCCGACCGGCCGCGACAGCGCTCTGACCAGCACGGACGACACGGGCGCAGCCTCCTCACGACACGCCGTGGCCGGGCACCCGCGCCGCGGGGCGATCACCACCTGCCCCTGCCGGACCGCCTACTTCCGCACGCGGAAGCGGAGCATCGTCACGAGACCGGACTGCGTGTTGCTCAACGGTTCCAGGTCGATTCGGCCGAGGCCCGAGGTCGAGAAGCGCACGCCGTCGCCGAGCAGCACTGGCAGGACGTACACCAGGACCTCGTCGACGAGCCCTCGCCGCAGGCACTGACTGGCCATGTCGGCACCGAGGATCTCCAGGTTCTTCCCGCGGGCGGCGGTGCGCGCCGTGGCGACGGCCTCCGCGAGATCGCAGGTGAGGAATGTGACCCCTTGCTCCGGCTCGTCCGGCGGCTGGTGCGTCAGGACGAACACGGGGCCCCCGTCGTAGCCGGCGCCCTCGCTGACCATCCGCTTGGCGACCTCGTGGGTGCCGCGGCCGATGAGCATGGCGCCGGTGGCCGACATGACCTCAGGAAACGGGTCCTCTTTCATGTACTCGATGACCCAGTCCATCGCGTTGTCGGGGCCTGCGATGAAGCCGTCCAGCGACATCGCCCTGTTCACAACGACCTTGCCCAGGCCGGCATCCGTAGCGCTCATGCCGGTGATGACCCGGCGCAAGCCACGAATCCATCGGCGTCGGCGGAAAAATCCGCGGACCGCTCCGAAACGATCGCCCCGGGTGCAGGCCGTGCGGTCGGAGCTTCCTGGCTGCGCCACCCGGCGCGTGCGGTCAGCCCGGGGCGAGATCGGCCAGCAGCGTCCGGACGCGGGCGTCGATGTCGTCGCGAATGGGCCGGACCTGGTCCGGGGTCTTCCCGGCCGGGTCGGGAACGGCCCAGTCGAGGTAGCGCTTGCCCGGGAACACGGGGCAGGCGTCGCCGCAGCCCATGGTGATGACGACGTCGGCGGCCTGCACGGCGTCGGTGGTGAGCTTCTTGGGGAACGCGTCGTTGAGGTCGACGTTCAGCTCGGCCAGGACGGCGCGGACCGCGGGGTTGATCTCGTCGGCGGGGGCGGACCCCGCGGAGGTGACCCGGACCCGTCCCGCGGCGTGGTGAGCGAGCAGGGCGGCGGCCATCTGGGAGCGACCGGCGTTGTGCACGCAGACGAACAGCACCTCAGGCACCGCCGCGGCGGAGTTCCGGGTCACACGAGGCTCCGATCGGACGAGGGCTTCTCGACGGGCAGGACGCCCGCGGCAGCGGCGGGTTCGGGGTACAAGACCAGGACGAGACCGACGCCGAGCGCCGCGCCGACGAGCTGGGCGAGCACGAACGGCGGCATCGAGCCGGGGGCGATCCCGGCGAAGGTGTCGGAGAAGATCCGCCCGATGGTGACAGCGGGGTTGGCGAACGAGGTCGACGAGGTGAACCAGTACGCCGCGCCGATGTAGGCGCCGACCGCGGCCGGCGACGACGAGGACCGGCCGGTGCGGGCCAGGGCGAAGATCAGGGCGACCAGGCCGGCGGTGGCGACGACCTCGGCCAGCCACACCCCGGTGCCGCCGCGCGCGGTCGGTGCGCGATCTGGACCGGTGGCCAGGTCGAACATCAGCGTTGGCCAGCACCGCTCCGCCGATCGCGCCGACGACCTGGGCGATGACGTAGGCCGGCCAGCGTCGCGGACGGGCAGGCCGGTGCGCGGACCGCCGGCCGAGCAGCCGAGTCGGCGAGCGTGACACGACCGGGTTGAAGTGGGCCCCGGACACCGGGCCGAACATCAGGATCAGCACCGCCAGGCCGAGCGCGGTCGCCGTCGAGTTCTCCAGCAGCTGCAGCCCGCGCGTCGGCGGGCGACAGCCGGGCGGCGGCGATCCCGGAGCCGACCACGACCGCCACCAGCAGTGCCGGTGCCGACGCAACTCCGCCAGCACCCGCCGGGCCAGCGGCGGGCGCACGCGCGCTCACGACCGCGGCCGCGTCGGGCGTCCAGCACCGCGGACAGCCGGCCGCAGCGCGTCGGGCCGCACCCGGTAGTAGACCCACGTGCCCGCGGCGCTCGCCAGTCGATCAGCCCGGCCTCGCGCAGGACCTTCAGGTGGTGGGAGATGGTCGGGCCGGTCAGGTCGAACGCGCCCGATCAGGTCGCACACGCACGCCTCGCCGCCCTCGTGGGAGGCGATCAGCGACAGCAGCCGCAACCGCACCGGGATCGCCCATCGCCTTGAACACCCGGGCCAGCTCCGCGGCCTGCCCGGCGTCCAGCGGCTCGCGCACCAGCGGCGCAGCAGCACCCCGACGAGGTCCGCCGACGCGGCAGGCTCTGCTTCGACATACCTCTATCTTGACAGATGTCGAAACACAGGCGCAACGCTCAGTCTCGCACTCGAACAAGCAGTCTAAACAAGCCGGAGGCGGAGGACGCCATGTCGCGTGTGCAGTTGGCCCTGCGGGTCTCGGACCTGGAAGGCATCCGTCGCGTTCTACCGGTCGCTGTTCGGCGTGGAGCCGGCCAAGCGGCGCCCCGGGTACGCCAACTTCGCCGATCGCCGAGCCGCCGTTGAAGCTGGTGCTCCTCGAGGGCGAGGCCGACCAGCCGACCGTGCATCGACCACCTCGGGGTCGAGGTCGCAGACCACCGCGGAGGTCGCGCGCCGCCACCGACTCGCCTGTCCGACGCCGGCCTGGCCACGGCCGAGGAGAACGACACCACCTGCTGCTACGCCCTGCAGGACAAGGTCTGGGTGCACGGACCCGGCCGCGAGCCGTGGGAGGTCTACACCGTCAAGGCCGACGCCCCCGACGCCACGAGCGTCCGACCGGACGGCGGCACCGGGAAATGCGAGTGCGGAACCCCGGCCACGACCGCAGGCGAGACGCTCCCCGCCTGCTGCTGAGGGCGGTGCGGGGGCCGGCAGGAGTCTCAGGAGAGCGCGGCCCCGGTGATGTTCTGCGTGACGGCGATGGTGCGCACGACGCGTCCTCTCGTCGACGTACGGATGACCCATGGTCGACTCGGCCGCGCCGCTGAACTCATCGGGCGGCGTGCTCAGCCGCGGTAGGCGGTGGCCTCCACCATGAAGCGGGCGTTCTCGCCCGCCCGGCCGAAGTCGGCGGCCTCGATCGCCGACCGCGCGGGCGGGTGCTCGCCGAACTGCTCGGCCCACACCTCGTTGAACACCGGACGGTCGCGCTGCAGCGCCCGCATCACGATCCCGACCCGCACGACGTCGCTCAGGCCCGCGCCCGCGGCGGCGAGGATCGCGGCCAGGTTGGCGAAGAGCTGTTCGGCTTCGGCGCGGGCGTCGGCCGGGATCGCGTGCGTCGCCGGATCCGCCCCGAACAGCGCGGAGACGTAGATCCACCCGCCTGCCTCGACGGCCTGCGGTACCGGGCCCGTGTGTGACGGCGCGTCCGCCGTCTCGATGATGCGCACGAAGCGCGAGCCTAGGCCGGTTTCGCGGACGCCGAGCCGTGCCACACGCTGTGTGCCGTGGCGACCCTGCGGCTGCGACCCCCACGCGAAGGCGACGAAGGCGCCGCGAGAGCCGCCCAGATCGCGATGCAGGCGGACGGGTTCGACTTCGGGCTCCCCCCGGACGAGCTGTGGTCGGACCACCTCGCCCGGCTGGACCGCGAGCGGCAGGGTCGCGGCCTGCGGCCCGGCAAGGTCCCCGCGACCTTCCTCTACGCGGACGTGGCTGGCGAGATCGTCGGACGAGCGTCGATCCGCCATGCGCTCAGCGACTCCCTCCTCCGGCTCGGCGGTCACATCGGCTACGGGGTGCTGCCCGCGTTCCGCCGTCGGGGGTACGCGACCGAGATCCTGCGGCAGAGCCTGGTCGTCGCGCGTGCCGTCGGGGTCGACCGCGTGCTCGTGACCTGCGACGACGACAACCTCGGCTCCATCGCCGTGATCGAGCGGTGCGGCGGCCGCCTCGATCCCGAGTGGCCGATCGCCGCGCCGAACACCCGCCGCTACTGGATCGACTGATGAGTTTGCCCCCGCGCGGCGGTCACTACTCCATGACTCCGACAACCTCTATCGACGAGCGATTCAGCGATCCCGGCACCCAGCCCGTGTCGTGGTCGGAGACGCAACAGGTCATCGAGGACGCCCAGCTGTTCTGGATCACCACCGTGCGACCCGACGGGCGGCCGCACTCCACGCCGCTGGTCGCCGTCTGGATGGACGACGCGCTGCACTTCTGCACCGGGGACACCGAGCAGAAGGCGCACAACCTGGCGGCGAACCCGAACGTCCTGCTCACCACGGGCGACAACGGGTGGAAGGGGGGCCTGGACGTCGTCGTCGAAGGCGCGGCGGTCCGCGTCACCGACCAAGAACTGCTCGGCAGGCTCGCGCAGGCGTGGCAGGCGAAGTGGGACGGGCAGTGGCAGTTCGAGCCCCGCGACGGCGCCTTCCACCACCCGCACGGCGGCGCCGCGCTCGTCTTCCGGGTCGAGCCCACGAAGGTGCTCGCGTTCGGCAAGGGCGCGTTCACCCACACCCGGCACCGGTTCTGATCGATCGCCTACCGTCGCGCCATGTTGCCGCCGTGGATGTTCCGGGAGTTCGCGCCTGCCGGTGTGGACCCGTCCAGCCCGGAGGCGGTGGCCGTCCACGACAACGCCCTGCTCGACCGCCTCGGCGTCGGCCCGGGCACCCACCTGGTCGACCTGGCCTGCGGCACCGGGGCGTTCGCCGTGGAGGCGGCGCGGCGGGGGGCGCGGGTGCACGGCGTGGACGTCGCGGAGCAGATGCTGGAGCACGCCTGGCGACGAGCGGCGGCCGCGGGCGTCGAGGTGGTGCTGCACCACGCCGGGTTCCTCACCTACGTGCACGTCGGCGCCCCCGCGGACGTCGTCACGATCAAGTCGGCGCTGCACCAGCTGCCGGACTTCTGGAAGCAGGTGGCGCTGCTGAACGTGGCCGGTTACCTACGCCCGGGCGGCACCCTCTACCTGTGGGACCTCCTGTTCACGTTCCCGCCCGCCGAGTACGCGCGGAACCTGCAGCGGCTGGTCGAGGGCCGCGCCGACTGCGCCGCGCACCTGCGCGGGAAGTTCTCCACGTTCGGCTGGATCCTGGAGGGGATGCTCGACCGGGCGGGCTTCGACGTGATCTCGCGGGCGTTCCCCCGGCCGACGCACGGGGAGTTCGTGGCCCGCCGTCGTTAGCGGGGATGCCGACCGCGGATGACGACGCCGCAGAGCACGAACGGGCTGAGCCTGCCCACCACCGCCTTCAGCGGCAGACCCGCCGGTGGCGCGTCGCAGGTCCGGCCGTCCCAGGAGCGGTCGCGCGGCACGCTGGCGTACGGGTCGGGATGCCACCCTGCGGGGAATCCGCGCGATGGCGGCCCCACCGAAGCGCCGCCGCGGCGCCTCCGAGCAGCAGCACCAGCCCGAGGGCGGCGCTCACGTCACGGCCGGTGGGCGCGCGGCGGCGACGGCGGTGGCCAGCAGGGTGCGGCCTGCCACGCCGGGGTGCACGCCGTCGGGCCCGAGCACGCCGGGATTGGCGTCGACGAGGGCGTCCCAGTCGACGAACGCGACGGTCGGGTGGGCGGCGGCCGCGGCGCGCAGGGCGGCGTTGTTGCCGTCCTGCCAGCGGCGGGGCACGTGCACGCCGACGAAGACGACGCGCCGGTCGCCTGCCGCGGCGATGACGGCGTCGACGTCGTCCGCGGCGACCGTGCCGTTCGCCCCGAGATCGACGACGACGGGTCCGTCGTTGACCGCCACCCAGGCCGCGACGATGCCCGGCGCCGCCGAGAACTGGCGCTGCCCACCTTGGCGTCGACGGTGGTGCCCGCGCCGAGGGCCCGGCGCAGGGTCTCGGCGCTGCCGAGCGCGATCGAGTCGCCGACCACGAGCACCGGGCCTGCCGCGGTGCCCGGTGTGGCGCCACCCGGGTTCGGTGCCGCGGCGGGCCCCGGAACCGGTCCCGGCGCACCGGCGGCCGCACCCAAGCCACGGGACCCGGTCGGATCGCCCACGCCGTCACCGGGTCCGACCGGCGCCACCGCGCCGCCTCCCGACACGTCCGCCGCGGCGGACGCGCTGCTCGCCGCCAGTGCCGTGGCCGGGTCGTCGCCGTCCACGCCCGCGGGGCCGGTCAGCGCGACGACGGTGGCGAGCAGCGCCGACGTCGCCGCGCCGAACGCGACGACGACCGCGGGGCGGGGCAGCCGCAGCCTGCCCATCAGCGCTCCCAACCCCCCGCGCCGCACAGGGGTCTCGATCCACCGGTAGGACGCCTCCGCGACGGCCACCGTCGCGAGCACGCCCAGCAGGTTGATCTTCCACGCGGGGAGCGGCAGCTCGCGGGCGAGCACGAAGACCGGCCAATGGTAGAGGTAGAGCCCGTAGGACCGGCGCCCGACGGCGACCAGCGGGCGCCCGGGAGAGCAGCGCGGCCACCGCACCGCGGCTCCGCGTCGCCGCCACGATCACGACCGCCGTGAGCATCCCGACCCGCAGGAAGCCGCCCTGGAGGTAGAGGCCCGGGTCGAACTCCGACACCGCCGTGAACCCCACGACGAGCGTGACCAGCGCCGTGATCCCGGCGGCGTCGATGCCCCACCGGGCGGTGCGGGGCAGCGGCCGCGACCACGCGGGCGGGCGCCACACCCACGCCAGCGCCGCCCCCACCAGGAACCCCGAGGCGCGGGCGTCGGTGGCGTAGTAGGCCAGTGAGCCGCCGTCCGGGTCGTAGCGCAGCGCCATCAGCAGGGCCGACGCGAACGCCAACAGGATCGTGACGAGCAGAGCGGTGGACCGACGCGCCGTCGCCAGCAACCCGACCAGCAGCAGCGGCCACACCAGGTAGAGCTGCCCCTCCACCGACAGCGACCACAGGTGCAGCAGCGGCGACGGTCGCGCGAACGCCTCGGAGTACGGCAGCCCCACCAGCACGAGGTGCCAGTTCTGCACGTAGAGCAGCGAGGCCAGCCCGTCGGCCCGCAGCCCGACGGCGGGCACCAGCCAGGCGAACAGGGCCAGCGTGCCGAGCACGCACGTGACGAGCGCGGGCAGCAGCCGTCGCGCTCGCGCCTTGGTGAACGCCCAGGCGTCGACGCGTCCCCGTCCGGGCCAGTTCGTCGAGCAGGAGCTGGGTGATGAGGAACCCGCTGAGCACGAAGAAGACCTCGACGCCGAGGAAGCCGCCGCCCGTCCAGGCGAGATCGAGGTGATAGGCGAGCACGGCCAGCACGGCCACGCCGCGCACGCCGTCCAGGCCGGGTGCGTTGGGCACGCCCGTCGTGGGCCACGCGGGGCGCACGCGTCGGGGACCCGCCCGCACCGCCACGTCCACGACGTCCACCCCCTGGAGAGGAGGGTCGCACGGGTCGGTGGAGGAGTCGCCCCACTCGGCCGCGCGTATCACCCGACCCGGGGATGTACGTCAGACCGGGAGGAGCGGCGCGGGTTCGCCCAGCGCGGCGCGGATCTCCGGCGGGATCTCGCGCTTGCCCGAGCCGTCAGCGGCGATCACGACGTAGACGGTGCGGCCCGCGCACGTCACCGTGGGCCCGAGCCGGACCTCGAAGTCCAGCGCGAAGCTCGTGCGGCCGAGCCGGGCAGTCGAGACCGCGATGTCGATGGCGTCGTGGAACCCGACGCCCGCCGCGCCAGTCGATCTCCGAGCGGACGAGCTGGACGTCGTAGCCCGCCTCCAGCATCGCCTTGTACGGCAGGCCGCCGTGGTCCAGGAAGGCGGACATCGCATCGTCGAACCAGGCGAGGTACCACGAGTTGAAGACGACGTTCTGCGCGTCGACCTCGATGTAGCGCACCGTGTGCCGGTGGATGAAGGTCACGGGCGGGTGCCTTCGGCGGGGCCGAAGATGACCAGCACCGACAGGTCCTCGCTGACCTCGGTGAACTGGTGCTCCTCGCCCGCCGGCAGGAAGATCACCGACCCGGCTTGGACCTCGGCCTCACCGCTCGCCGCGACCAGCCGGGCCCGGCCGCGCAGGACGACGTACACCTCGTCGGCCGTGTGCGGGTCCTGGCCGTCCTTGCCGCCGACGGGGATGCAGTACGTGCCGATCGAAAGGTCCGGGACGCGTAGGTGCTCGCGGTACTGGTTGGGTTCGCCCTCGGGCACGGCGAAGTGGCCCGCGGCACGCAGGATCTGCACAGCTGGACGCTACCGCGCCGGTCGCCGCTCGCGCGCGCCCGATGGCGGCCCACGCACCCCACCGCGACCCCCGCGCACCCCACTGCGGGACCGCGCACCCCACTGCTGGCACCGCGCACCCCACGGTGGCTGGGCGCACCCCGCGGTGGCAGGGCGCACCCCACGGTGGCAGCGCGCACCCCACCGCGGCACTGCGCACCCCACCGGTGGGGTGCACGGTCGGCGCACGGGGTGTGCGGTGCACATACGGGCGGGCGGCGGTGGGACCGCGGCACTGCGCACCCACGGGCACTGCGCACCCAGGTGGCAGCGCGCACCCCACCGCGGCACTGCGCACCCCACGCGGCACCGCGCACCCCACCGTGGGGTGCACGGTCGGCGCACGGGGTGTGCGGTGCACATACGGGCGGCGGCGGGGTGGACCGCGGCACGCGCACCCACCGCGGCACCTGCCCACCGCGGCACTGCGCACCCCACGTCGGCACCGCGCACCCCACCGGTGGGGTGCGCAGTCGGCACATGGGGTGCGCGGTGCACGTGCGGCGGGCGGCTCGTGTGCGCGGGCGGCGGCGCGGCGGGCGGCGCGGGCGGGCGGGCGGCGCGGGCGTCGGTCAGCCGAGCCGTTGGCGGATCGTCCGGTTCACCGCCCGGCCGAAGGCCGTGACGACCCCGCGCACCGTGATCGGCTTCAGCTGGGCCAGCGCCGCGGCGAGGCGGGCGCGCTCGTCGGCGGGACGGCCGCGGTCGCGGTAGGGCTGCAGCACCTCGTCCTGGAACATCGCCATGAGGTCCTCGGCCAGCGCGGTGGTGTGCCGCTCGATGATGGCGTGCGCGCGCCGCCAGGTCTCGGTGGGCAGGCCGGAGTCGAGCACCGCGAGCCCCTGGCCGAGCACGGCGGGCCCGTGCAGCCGCACGGCGCCGCCGGACTGCCGCGTGATGACGCCGAGCCCCTCCAACGCGTCCAGGTCCGACGGCGTGAGCGTCCGCCCCGCGCGGCGCGCCAGCTCGTCCACGGACAGCTCCTCCACCTGCTCGGGCACCCACGGCGTGAGCAGCGCCTGGTGCAGGGCGAGCTCGTCGGCCCCGACCTCGGCGGGGAGACGGGCCAGCTGGGCCTCGATCGCGGCGAGCGTGAACCCCAGCGCCGACAGCTCGCACACCAGCGACAGCCGCGCCACGTGCCCCGGCCCGTACAGCCCGGTGCGCCCGCGCAGCTGCGGCGCAGGCAGCAGCCCTCGGCCCGCGTAGAAGCGGATCGTGCGGACGCTGACCCCGGTGCGCTCGGCGAGCTGGTCGATGGTGAGCAGGTCGGTCACGGGGGCGGCCATGCGACCACCCTACGGCGCATCCAGGCCGATGAGACAGCGATGCTGTCGCGATGGTGGGATCACAGTGGCCCGCAGGCCGTGCGCGTTGTGGCGGCAGCCGATCAGCCCGCGACCGTCATCGCGACGTCGGGCTCCGGCACGAGAACGATCTTGACCCAATGCGGCACGAAGGGCGTCACCTCGAGTGCCGCTACCTCCATGGAGGGCGCGATGAGAGGAGCCGCTTTCATGTAGTCGGCAAGCGTTTGGCCTGGACGCATCCGCACCGTGAAGCTGACCGGTGGTCCGAGGTCAACTTGACCGATGATCGGCACGGCACGTGACGCACCGCTGGGCGTGTAGATCATCGGCGCCAAGGGTGTGTTCGAGCATGCGCTGCGCCACTGCCAGCGCAGTTCGTTGATCAGTTCGGCATCGGCGCGTTCGCGGTACCGCCGTCTGGCCCGCTCGGACCGCGGCCAACCGAATTCCCGAGGACTGCCGTGATCATCGGAGGCCGTTTGCCCTCTGTGTCCGAACATGACTGCTCCCCTCCGCAGTCGCTGGGCTGGTCGGGTCTTATCGCGGCGATACCGACTTCGAGCGGGAGTGGGCAAGTCGGCTTGACCCTGCGTCGTGTCGGCAGTTGCTCACTCACCGGGAACGTGTAGGGTCAGTGACCAGCTGAGCGACCTACGGTATTCATTCCGCCCACCTACTATCAACCTACATATCGTTGGGGCACCTACCGTGATACATGTGGAGCCTACGCCTACTGTAGGAGGAGGTCTACCGGAAG
Source organism: uncultured Actinomycetota bacterium (assembly GCA_963837575.1). Taxonomy (GTDB): domain Bacteria; phylum Actinomycetota; class Actinomycetes; order Mycobacteriales; family Pseudonocardiaceae; genus Pseudonocardia. Next base: position 39,782 of record CAWIOI010000013.1, on the reverse strand, counting down.
AGCCTACGGTTGTGGAATTCGGCGATCTGCTGCGTCGGTTTCGCGAGCGGGCGCAGCTCACCCAGGGCCGGGCGGCGCAGCACCTCAAGGTGAGCCGACCGAACTTCGCGCAGTGGGAGGGCGGCCGTCACCTTCCGGCGAAGGACAAGGTGCACACCCTCGACGACCTGTTCAACGCGGGCGGCGTGCTCATCGAGGCGTTCGAGCGCACGCGCGGTGTTGGTCGGCTCCGCCCCGTCGAGCCTGCTGAACGCAGCTCCCGACCGCTTCTGCACGTATTCCGGGACGTCCGAGCAGCCGTGATGGGCCAGCTCTGCCGCGACGATGGCGGCCGCCCCCTCGGGTGGAAGCACCATCTGGTGCCCAACGACACCGTGACCTCAGCGCTCTCCACGGCATACGTCCTGAAGGCGCTGACCGTGCTCGGTGGGCTCGACCCGAGCACCACCGGGCTTGTTGGTCGGATGTTCGACCTCGCCGTCCGTGACGGGGACCGGATCATCGGGTGGCGGGCGAGCACCGCGGTTGCGCCGCGCATCGAGACCACAGCGCTCGTGCTCGAGGCGTTGCAGCGGGTCGGTGCCGACCTCGACATCGACCACTCGCTCCGCATGATTCGCGATCTCTACGACGCCACTGCGCGCACTCGGCCGGTGATCCTCACGACGGCGCTCGACGCGGTGATGCGCCTGGCGCCGGACTCCGACCTCGGCGCCGACCTGACGGAGAACCTGCTGGCCCTGCGCGTCGACTTCGGCGGAGCGCTCCTCTGGCCGGAGAAGGTGGTTGGCAGGCATCAGGCGAAACTGGAGCCTTCGGTGGCGCACACGGCGCGCGCGGTCAGCGCGTTGCGGAACGCGCCAGGTGCCGCGTGTCGCGATGCCGTGGCCGTCGGGGAGCAGTGGGTCGCCGAGTCGTCAGATCTGAACGGTGTGTCGGAGTCCATCTCCAGGAACCTCGAAGATGGGCGCCGTGAAGAGCTCACCTTCCACAGCTTCACGTCCGCGGCGCGAGCGAGGCCAAGACCACACGGGTTTACGTGCGCGATCGGGGCTTGACACGCAGCGCCGCCGTCCACTTCCTGCCGACCAACTCGCGGTCGTCCTGGCAACCTGGAGACCGCAATGCGGCCGACGCCACGCAGTTGACCCCTTTTCTCCGGCCTCGAACAACGTACGGTGGAGTACTTGACTGAAACCGCTGCCTGAGGAGGCACGTGCCCGGCCGCCAGCCTGACTCCGAGACGCGGATCCGTTGTCCACTTTTTTCCGGTCCGATCACGATCTTGACGCATTGGGTGCGATGGCCGTGCGGTGGCGCGATGATCCCTTTCTCGTACGCGATTCTCTGCGGATCTTGCTGGGAAGTGATGCGGCGATCAGCCGGATTGCGCAACGATCCTCGGTGCACGCCAACGGTTCGCCAAGATCGTGCTTCTGCCGGGCGAACGCATCAGCATGCGGCTGCACGTTTGGCACCGCGACAACGGGCGCTGGGTGCCTGACACGATGCCGCACGGCACCGGTGGGAGTTCGCCTCGTGGATCCTCGCCGGAACTCTCCGGGAGACGACGTTCCGCGTGTCAGCCGGTGGCGTGCAGTATGAGCGGTTGGCCTACCGACGGTTGCCCGACGGCCGTACGAGCTGACGCCGGACGGCGAGGCGCCGTTGCGAAGTGACCGGACGACCCTACGGAAGGCAGGGAATGTCTATACACGGGACCGTTCGGTGCTGCACACGGCGACACCCGCCGGAGACAGTCTTGTTGCTTCGCTCGTTCTGCAGGGCCCCCGGCGGTTCAGTCCTACGCCGGTCTACTGCCTCCCGGGTGTTCCGCACGACCACCAGGAATGCCGAGACCGCGGACGCCGTCCGTGCCAGGTGGCCGAGGTCGCGGCGGCCATCGGATGACCGTCCTCGCCGACGACGAGTTGCGAGCCGCGCTGGCAAGCGGGGACCTCGTCGTAGCCGGGCTCGACCCGGCGCTGGTCCGGCCCGCCGCGTCAGCCTGTGCCTCGGTGACGAGGCCTATGCCTTGGTCTCGCGGCAACCGGTGGACGTCGCGGATGCCGCGACCTACCCCGAGTTGGTTTCCCGGCCGCTGGACGCGGCGGGGCGGCTCATCCTGCATCCGCGCGAAGTGCTGCTCGCGCGCACGCACGAGCGCATCGGCCTTTCCGGCGCGCTCTCGGGGCTCATCGATGGCACATCCGACCTCGCCCGACTGGGCGTCGCGGTGGTGCTCGCGCATCAGGTCAGCCCGGGATGGGGCTACCCGCACGGCGCAGCGTTGACCCTGGAGATCACCTCGCACCTCGCGCACGACGTTCTGCTGCGGCCTGGGATGCGGATAGCCAACCTGCTCATCCTCCGTGGCGGTAGGGCCCGCCGGTGCTACGGCGACATGCCCGCCCACCACCCGACCGAGGGCTGGTCGGTCGCGTCGCGGCTGAGTGCGGCCGAGGCGGCGCGCGACACACCTTGACCTATGTGACAGCGCTGCTGTTACATGGCTTCATGGCTGAGATTCCCGAGGCGTACGTCTATCGACGCCCTCCGCACGCCGCGCGGCCGAGGCAAGGCCTCGGGGTCGCTGTACGAGGTGAAGCCGGTCTCCCTCGTCGTCGGGCTGATCGACGAGCTGCGCGCCCGGCACCCCGAGCTCGACACGAGCCAGATCGACGACGTCGTGCTCGGCGTCGTCTCCCCGCTCGGCGACCAGGGCGGCGACATCGCCAAGACCGCCGCCATCGCCGCGGGCCTGCCCGACACGGTCGCGGGCGTCCAGCTCAACCGCTTCTGCGCGTCCGGGCTGGAGGCCGTCAACACCGCGGCGCTCAAGGTGCGTTCGGGCATGGAGGAGCTGGTGCTCGCGGGCGGGGTCGAGGCGATGTCGCGGGTGCCGATGGGCTCCGACGGCGGCGCCTGGGCCATGGACCCCGACACCTCCTACGCCACCGGCTTCGTCCCCCAGGGCATCGGCGCCGACCTCATCGCCACGCTCGAGGGCTTCACGCGCGAGGACGTCGACACGTTCGCCGTCGAGTCCCAGACCCGCGCCGCGAAGGCGTGGGCCAACGGCTACTTCGCCAAGTCCGTCGTCCCGGTGAAGGACCGCAACGGCCTGCCGATCCTCGACCGCGACGAGCACATCCGCGCGGGCGCCACCCTGGAGAGCCTGGCGGGCCTGCCGCCGTCGTTCGCGATGATGGGCGAGGCGGGCGGCTTCGACGCCGTGGCGCTGCAGCGCTACCACTGGGTCGAGAAGATCGAGCACGTCCACCACGCGGGCAACAGCTCCGGCATCGTCGACGGCGCCGCGCTCATGCTCGTCGGCAGCGAGGCGGCGGGCGCGGCGAACGGGCTCACCCCGCGCGCCCGGATCGTCGCCACCGCCCTCTCCGGCGCCGACCCGACGATCATGCTCACCGGCCCCGCGCCCGCCTCCCGCAAGGCCCTCGCGAAGGCCGGGCTGACCGTCGACGACATCGACCTCTTCGAGATCAACGAGGCGTTCGCCGCGGTGGCCATGCGGTACATGAAGGACATGGGGATCTCCCACGAGCAGACCAACGTCAACGGCGGCGCCATCGCCATGGGCCACCCGCTGGGCGCCACCGGGGCGATGATCCTCGGCACGCTGATCGACGAGCTGGAGCGCCGCGACCTGCGGCGGGGGCTGGCCACCCTGTGCGTGGGCGGCGGCATGGGCATCGCGACGATCGTGGAGCGGATCTGATGGCGGTCACCTGGGAGAAGGGCGCCGACGGCATCGCGATCGTCACCCTCGACGACCCCGGCCGCAGCGCCAACACCATGAACGACCGGTACCTGCGCGGCGATGGGCCAGGTCGTCGACGAGCTGGCCGCGCGACGCGTCCACTCACCGGCGTGATCGTCACGTCGGCCAAGAAGACGTTCTTCGCGGGCGGCGACCTCGACTCCCTTTCGAAGGCCGGCCCGCCGACGCGCCGCAGGTGCTGGCCACGGTCACCGAGGTGAAGGCCCAGCTGCGCAAGCTGGAGACGCTCGGCCGCCCCGTCGTCGCGGCCATGAACGGCACCGCGCTCGGCGGCGGCCTGGAGATCGGGCTCGCCTGCCACCACCGCATCGGGCTGGACGCGCCGGGCGTGGTCTACGGGCTGCCCGAGGTCACGCTGGGCCTGCTGCCCGGCGGCGGTGGCGTCACCCGCGATCACCCGCATGCTCGGGATCATGAACGGGTTCCTCAACGTGCTGTCGCAGGGGCAGCGCCACAAGCCCGCGAAGGCCGTCGAGGTGGGGATCGTCGACGAGCTGGCCTCGTCGCCCGAGGAGATGCTGGCCAAGGCCCGGGAGTGGATCGCCGCCAACCCGGACGCCAAACAGCCCTGGGACCAGCCGAAATACCGGATCCCCGGCGGCACGCCGTCCACGCCCGTCGCTCGCCGCGATGCTGCCCGCGTTCCCGGCCAACCTGCGCAAGACCCTCAAGGGCGCCCCGATGCCCGCCCCGCGCAACATCCTGTCCGCAGCGGTCGAGGGCACCCAGGTCGACTTCGACACCGCGCTGCGCATCGAGGGCCGCTACTTCGTCGAGCTCGTGTGCGGTCAGGTCTCGAAGAACATGACCAAGGCGTTCTTCTACGACCTCAACGCGATCAATGCGGGCGCCTCGCGGCCGGACGGGTACGCCAAGTACACGCCGCGCAAGGTTGCCGTGCTCGGCGCCGGGATGATGGGCGCGGGCATCGCGTACGTGTGCGCGCTGTCGGGCTGGGAGGTCGTGCTCAAGGACGTCTCCCTGGAGGCCGCGGAGAAGGGCAAGACGTACTCCGAGGGCCTGGTCGCGAAGGCCGTCAAGCGCGGGCGCACCACCCTCGACGAAGGGCGAGGCCCTGCTGGAGCGGATCACCCCGACCGCCGACTACAACGACCTCGCGGGCTGCGACGTCGTCATCGAGGCCGTCTTCGAGTCGATCGCGCTCAAGCAGGAGGTGTTCCGCGAGGCGATGAAGGTGATCGAGCCGGACGCGCTGCTGTGCTCGAACACCTCCACGCTGCCGATCACCGAGCTGGCGAGCGGTATCGAGCGCCCGGCGGAGTTCGTCGGCCTGCACTTCTTCTCGCCGGTGGACAAGATGCCGCTGGTGGAGATCATCCGCGGCGAGCGGACGTCGGACGCGGCGCTGGCCAAGGCGTTCGACGTGGCGCTAGGGACTGAAGCAAGACCCCGATCGTCGTCAACGACAGCCGCGGCTTCTTCACCTCGCGCGTGATCGGCACGTTCATCACCGAGGGTGTGGCGATGGTCGCCGAGGGCATCGACCCGCAGACCGTCGAGCAGGCGTCGTCGCAGGCGGGCTACCCGGCGCCGGTGCTGCAGCTGCTCGACGAGCTCACGCTCACGCTGGCGCAGAAGATCCGCAAGGAGACCCGCGCTGCGGTCGAGGCCGCGGGCGGCACGTGGGCGCCGCACCCGGCCGAGGCGGTGATCGACCGGCTCGTGGAGGCCGGGCGACCGGTAAGTCCGGCGGCGCCGGGTTCTACGAGTACGAAGACGGCAAGCGGGTGCGGCTGTGGCCGGGCCTGCGCACCGAGCTGGGCGCCACCAACCACGACGTCGACCTGCACGAGCTGTCCGAGCGCATGCTGTTCGTCGAGGCCATCGAGACGCAGAAGTGCCTCGACGAGGGCGTGCTCAGTCGGTGGCCGACGCCAACATCGGCTCGATCTTCGGCATCGGGTTCCCGGCCTGGACGGGCGGGGTGGTGCAGTACGTCGAGGGCTACCCCGGCGGCGTCGCGGGCTTCGTGCGCCGCGCCGACGCGTTCGCCGAAAAGTACGGCCCGCGCTTCTCGGTGCCGGAGTCGCTACGGGCTCGCGCGGGGTAAACGTTGCCATAGCGATGTTTTCCCCGCCCGACCACGGGGCACGCCATATCCCCGGGAGCGCTCGGAGCTTCGCGTTGGGCCGGTCGGCCGCAAGGGTTTGCCGATGGCGGCCGTCATGAGTCAAGCTTCCGCGCCGAGGGGACGACGAGGACGAGGTGACGCGTGCCAACCGAGCAAGACTGGTCCGAGGATCGGACGCTCTTCGCGAACGGCCGGGTTGCCGACCTCGGCCCGCTGTCGGGTGAGTTCGTCCGGCTCGCCGAGAAGCCTGCTGACCGCCACGACCGTGCACGGTGTGCTGGAGCGCGTGGTGAACGCCGCCCGCGTCGCCGTGCCCGGAGCCGACCTGGTCAGCGTCACCCTCGCCACCGAAACCGGCTACACCACCCCGGCCTACACCGACGACCTCGCGCTGAAGCTCGACGAGGTGCAGTACCGGCTCGGCGAGGGCCCGTGCGTCGAAGCCACCCGCACCCCGGGGATGGGCTTGACGTTCTCCGGCGACCTCGCGCAGGGCGTCCAGTTCCCGGCCTTCGGCCCGGCCGCGGCGGAGTTGGGCGCGCACAGCGTGCTGGCGGTCGGCCTGTTCCCGGACGGCGAGAACAGCGGTTCGGCGCGCTCAACCTCTACGCGTACGAGGCAGGCGGCCTCGACGAGCTCGACCGCGACCTCGCCTTGATACTGGCTGCGCACGCGTCGACGGCGCTCGCGGGCACGGTCGTCGCCACCACGGCCGAGCTCGAGACCACGCAGCTGCGGCAGGCGCTGCAGAGCCGCGACGTCATCGGCCAGGCCAAGGGCATCCTCATGGAGCGGCGCGGGATCTCCGCCGACGAGGCCTTCGACGTGCTGCGTCGGGCGTCGCAGTCGCTCAACATCAAGCTGACGACGGTGGCGCAGACGCTCGTGGACCGGCGCGCGGAAATCTGAGGGCGATCTGAGCGGCGGCACAGGCTCCTCTCAGGCTCGCGGGCCACGGTGGATCCATGAGCACCGCCACCCGCACCCTCGACCGTCCTGCCGCCGTCGCCGCCCGTCGCGTCCGCATCCTGCTGGTGGAGGACACCGACGCGGTGCGCCGGGCCGTGGCGCTCGGGCTGCGGTCGTCGGGCTTCGAGGTCACGGCCGTGCGGGGCGGCGAGGACGCGCTGGCCGTGTACGCGGCCGTGCAGCCCGAGGTGATCGTCACCGACCTGGCGATGCCCGGCATGGACGGGTTCGAGCTGATCGCCACCTTGCGGGTGCGCGGCGTCGAGGTGCCGGTGCTGGTGATCACGGCGCGCGATTCGGCCCGCGACCGCGCCGCCGCCGTCGCCGCGGGCGCCGACGGCTACCTGCTCAAGCCCTTCGGCCTGGCCGAGCTGTGCGAGCGGATCACCACGCTGGCCGACGGGCGTGCGACGATCCAGGGATGATCCGCAATGTCGTGGTGGGCAGGCTTCGAGACGGCGTGGCGCCCGAGGAGATCGAGCCCGCCCTGCAGGCGCTGCGCGACCTGAAGGTCGACGGCGTCGAGTTCACGTTGGTCGCGGGCGTCGATCTCGGCCTGCGCGAAGGCGCCGCGAGCTACGCGTTGACCTGCGACTTCGTCGACGAGGACGCCTACCGCGCCTACGACGCCGACCCCGAGCACAACCGGGTGCGGCGGGAGATGTTCGCCCCGCTCAGCGTGCTCGTCGAGCGGGTGCAATTCCGACTCCCTTAGGAGCGCGCTGAAGAACTCGGCCCTACTGCGCGACGTCCAGGTAGCGCCCTCGCGGCGTTGGACGCCGCCACCGATACAACCCCGGTATCGGCGGCGGCGTCCGCCTTGCGATGACACCACCTGGCCGCCGCTCGCTACGGGCGGAGCACCCTCCTACGCCGCGAAGACGATCGCGCGGCGGTGCAGGTACTCCGCCAGCGTGCCGAGGCGGGCCAGCCTGCGCCGCTGCCCGAACCCGGACAGCGGGCCCACCGCCGTCGTGACCAGGCCGCCGACGAGGCCCGACACCGCGGCCGTCATCGTCACGAGGCAGCGGTCGTCGCCGTCCGGGGTGATGAGGTCGGCGTAGTCGAGGCGGTAGCCCAGCAGGGTGGTGGTCCACCGCATCCCGCGCCCGGGCTCGACCCAGGTCACGTCCATCTGGGTCGCGGGCCCGAACCACGGCTTGACCATCCCGGACCAGGCCGCGTCGCGGATGACGTCGGTCACCGAGTCCACGCTCGCGATGTGCGGGGCCCACAGCTTCCACGCGGTGACATCGGTGAGGACCGCGTGCACGATGGCGGCGGGCGCGGCCACGGGACGTTCGGAGCGGATCACCCGTTAAGGGTAAGGCCCGCTAGCGCGGTGTGCCGAAAACTTGCGTCCAATACACGCCGTAGGAGCCGCCTTCGACGCGTCCGACGCCGATCTGGGTGAGGCCGCGGTCGAGCATGTTCGCGCGGTGGCCGGGGCTGTCCATCCAGCCGCGTACCACCTCGTCGGCAGTGCGTTGACCTGCGGCGATGTTCTCGGCGACCTTTCGGTAGGCGTACCCGACGGCGACCACGCGGTCCCACACCTGTCGACCGTCGGGGCTCTCGTGGGCGAAGAAGGCGCGGCGCACCATGTCGGTGCTGTGCGCCTGGGCGGCGGCGGTCAGCCGGGCGTCGACCGTGAGCGGCGGGAGTCCGTGGCGCGCCCGCTCCGCGTTGGTCCGGTCGACGACCTCGCCGAGCAGCCCGGCGGCGGGGCTTCGCAGGCCGCGAGCGGGGTCGGCGGTGGCCCGGGGGTGGTCGTTCTCGCTGGGGCCCGGTCGCGCGCCCGCGGGTGCCTCGTCGGCGACGTCAACGCCGAAGTCGCGGGCCAGCCCGGCCAGCCCGTCGGCGTAGCCCTGCCCGACCGCGCGCACCCGCCACGCGCCCGCGCGCCGGTAGACCTCGACGAGCAGCGCGACCGTCTCGGTGGGCATCGGCGGCGGCCGGAACCGCGCGAACGGCCGTTCGCGCGCGTCGATGAGCAGGACGGGCGGCAGGGTGCGAACGGCCGCGCCCGGGTCATCGGGCGAGGCGACGACCACCACGCGCTCGGCGCCCCGGCGCAGCGCGTCGGGCAGCAGGGTGAGCCGGGGGCCGCGCAGCCGCACGCCGGGGGCGTCGGGCTGGTTGAAGAACACCATGTCGGCGTCGCCCGCGACGCTGCCGGATGCGCTCAGCACCAGGGCAGACAGGTCGAACGGGCCGTCGAGCGCGATCCCGAGCGCCGTGGTCGGCAACGCGATGTTCGCGCCGGGCGGCAAATCGGGCACCACACCGGTCCAACTCGGGATCGGGAGCGCGGGTTCCCACTCGTGAGTGGAAACAGTGGCTGTAGCGACGATCTCCACTGCACGAGTCAGGTGAACGGCGGGCGCTCGTCCAGGCGCAGGGAGGCGCGTCCCGCGGCGCGCCAGGCACGGGCGGTGAGGTCGCGGTCCTCGTCGGTGACGAGGTTGCCCATCACGCGCAGCGCGACCGTCATCAGCGCCCGCGACCGCATCCCCACCGGCCCGGCGAGCGGCAGCAGCCGCGGGAGGGTCAGCAGGCCTGCGAGGCGCCGTGCGATCGAGAACGCCTCCCCGTAGTGCCTGCGCAGGGTGGCGGGCCAGCCCGTGCCCAGGTGCCGGTCGTCGGCGAGCAGTTCGGCGACGAGCCTGCCCGTCTCCAGGCCGTAGTCGATGCCCTCGCCGTTGAGCGGGTTGACGCAGCCTGCGGCGTCGCCGATCAGCGCCCAGTTGTGCCCGGCGACGTGCGACACGGCCCCGCCCATCGGCAGCAGCGCGGACGCTGGCATGCGGACCGGGCCGTCGAGCTGCCAGTCGTCGCGGCGCGCATCGGCGTAATGCTGCATGAGGCTGCGCAGGCGGATCTGGGCCGGGCGTGCGGCGGTGGCGAGGGTGCCGACGCCGATGTTGACCTCGCCGTCGGACAGCGGGAACACCCACCCGTACCCGGCGAGCACCTCGCGGTCCTCGCCGCGCAGCTCCAGGTGCGAGGAGATCCACTCGTCGTCGCTGCGGCCCGAGCGGACGTAGCCGCGGGCCGCGACCCCGTACGCCGTGTCGCGGTGCCACTCCCGGCCCAGCACGCGTCCCAGCGTGGAGCGCGCACCGTCCGCGACGACCAGGCGGCGGCAGCGCACGGTGTGCGTGCCGCGTGCCTGCGCGAACACGACGCCGGTGATGCGGTCGCCGTCGCGCTCGACGTCCACCGCGCGCGCCCCGTCGTACGCCACGGCCCCGTCCTTCAGCGCGACCTCCCGGATCCGCGCGTCCAGCTCCGTCCGCGGCACCGCGCCGCCGTGGTCGGGCAGCGACCCGCCCGGCCACGGCAGCGTGAGCACGACGCCGAACCCCGTGGCGCGCAGGCCGCGGTTGATGCCGTGGGCGCGCACCCAGTCGCCGAGACCGAGGCGGTCGAGCTCGGCGATCGCGCGCGGTGTGAGGCCGTCGCCGCAGGGTTTGTCGCGGGGGAACGTGGCGGCGTCGGCGAGGACGACGTCGCAGCCCGCCCGCGCCGCCCACGCCGCGGCGGCCGATCCCGCGGGTCCCGCGCCCACGACGAGCACGTCGGTCGAGGTGGGCGGCTCCGCGGGGTCGGGCATGACTCCAGTCTCCCGGGGAACGGTCGCGGACGCCTTGTGACCCGCGCCGCCCGCTGCGCCGCCCCACCGCCATGATCACCAGTTCGGCGCGAAGTGCGGCCAGATCCGGCCGCATCTGCGCCGAAGCGGCGATCATGGTGGGCGGGTTGCATGTTCCTACGCGACGATCACGGGCCCGATCGGCGGGCCGTGAGCAGCAGGCGCGGCGCGCCGAGCCGGAACGGCTCGCCGTCCGGACCGGCGTAGTGGTCGACGTCGACGAAGCCCGCCGTGGCGAGCAGGTCGTCGATCTGCGCACAGGTGAGTACGTGGTGCAGCGCGGTCACCTCCACCTCCTCGGCGCCGCGGGTGAACCGGTACCCGCTCACCAGGCGGCTGCGGACGACGTCGTAGCCGGTCGTCGCGGCGACCGTGATGCCGCCCGCGCGCATCGTGCGGTCCTCGCCGGTGTAGCCGGGGAGAATGCTCTCGGCGGCCGCGTTGTAGTCGACCACCAGCCCACCGCCCGGCCGCACGGCCGCCGCCAGCGTGGCCACGAACGCGCGCGTGCCTTCGAGATCGAGGTAGCCGAAGCTGTTGCCCATGCAGACGGCGGCGTCGAACCCATCGGGCGGGACGTCACGCATGTCGGCGCGGTGGAAGGTGACGTCGAGCCCGGCGGTCGCGGCGGCGCGGCGGGCGTGGTCGATGGCCTCGGCGGAGAGGTCGAGACCGGTCACGGTGTGACCGCGCTCGGCGAGGGCGAGCGCGTGCCGCCCGCTGCCGCACGGAACGTCGACGACCCGGGAGCCGGGCGCGAGCTCGAGCCGCTCCTCGATGAAGTCGACCTCGGCCGCGGTGGCCTCCGGCGGGACGGCCTGGCGCCAGAACTCGTTGGGTAGCTCGGTGAAGAAGTCCGCGTACCACGCGGACTGGACGTGCTGGGACAACGCAGGTGCTCCTGTCGGTGCATCGGAATGCGGGCGATGGCACCGGGCATGCGGGACGGACCGCGTCAGCGGCTCCGTCGGCGGCCCGGTGTGGGGAACCGGGCGGGCATGGCGTCCTCCAGGGTCAGCGCCGGAAGACCGGCGCGCACACACGTTAACAGACCGCCATGTTGCGCCGCGCCCGATTTCCGCGCAGCCGGGCAGCGCCGACGGCTCGACCGCGCCCACCGGTCCGGCCGCGACCACCCCGCCGCCGACTTCGCACCCATGGCGTCGACTTCGCACGCCGCCGTCGCCGTGCGAAGTGACCGACGCCGTGCGAAGTCGCCCGACTGCGTCCGCCGATCGCTCGGTACGCGCAAGGCTGCCGGGACGGCCGGACAATCACCGACATGCCCCCACCGGCCGTCGAGACACGCCTGCGGGCGGCCGTCGATGCCAGCCTGGCCTGGTAGGAGGCGCTGTGCGCGCTGCACGGCGTGCGCTGCGGGATGGCGCGGCACCCGGGCCGCGCGGTCGTCGGCTACGAGCACGGCGCCGCCCTGCAGGGCGGGCCGGCCGCCGGGTCGCCGACCGCGGCACGTCTGACTCCGACCATGATCGCCCGCGTCGGCAGGCCGCACGTCCCGCGTCTGGCGATCAGCCGAGGACGACCGTCGCTCCGGTCACACGGTCGGCCCGCACGGCCTCGCCGCCGTCGACGGCTTCGGCGGTTGCCGGGTCGAGCGGCGGAGCGGGCGTGCGGACGCCGTTCTCGTTGCGGATGCCGACCTGCGTGCCGTCAGGCAGCACGATCCAGCCGATGCGGGTCGTGATCCCGTTGAGCACCCGCTTGTTCTGGTACAGCCCGGCCGGACCCGTGGCGAACGTCGCGGCGAACGGGCGGTCGGCACCGGCGACGGTGATCGTCCCGAACAGCCCGCGCTCGCTCGCCTTGGCTTCGAGCACGGTGCTCGGATCACGGCCGTGGAGGGTGACGTCCTCGCCGCTGACGTCGCCTTCGAGCCAGGCTTCGACCTTGCTGCCGTCGCACAGGTAGCCCGCGGCCCGGCCGTCCTTGATCCCGACGGCGAGGGTGATGGCGTTGTCGCTGGTACGGCCCGTGAACACCGCCTCGGTGAGCCCAGCAGCGGCGGGCGGCGCCGCGCTCGGACCGGCCGCCGCTGACGCCGTCCCGGCGGATCCCGGAGCGGCGGTCGCCCGGGCTGGCCCCGGCGCGGCGCTCGGCGTTCCGGACACGGTGCGGCCGGTCTGCGCGAGTGCCCATGTCGCCCCGACGATCGCGAGGATGACCGCGGCAACAGCGAACGGCCGCAGCCAACGACGCGCCATAGGGGGCCGGGCATCGGTTCGCAGTGTCTGCGTCGTCCTGCCCACCAGGGCGTCGACGTCGGTCTCCTGATCGACGGTGTCGCGTCCACCACGGCCGACGCCAGGCTCTCGGTCGACGCCAGGTGCGGCCGCCTCACCGACCGCCGCCCCACGGGCAGCCCTGCCCGGTGCGGCCGCCTCGACCGCCGATGCGCCGGGACCGGCCCCGCCGGATATCCGCGCGTCACCGGCCGCGTCCCCGTCGACTGCCGCTGCCTCGCCGGCCGCCACGCCCCGACCGGCCTGCGCGGGTACGGCCGCTGCCTCGCTGGCTACCGCGCTCCGACCGGGCCCGCCGGATGCCTCGCTCCGAGCGGCTCCGCCCGATGCCGCACCTCGACCGGGTCCGGCGGACGCCACCCCCTTATCGACCGCCACCTCCCGAGCGGCTCCGTCGTATCCCACCCCGCGACCAGCCGCCCGACGACCATCCGCCCCGCGACCATCCGCCGCGCCCCCATCGCCGCGCCCCCAGCCGCCGCGCCCAGCCGCCGCGCCCGCCAGCCGCCGCGCGGCCATCCGCCCCGCGACCATCCGCCCCGCGACCATCCGCCCCCCGACCATCCGCCCCGCGACCATCCGCCCCGCGACCATCCGCCCCGCGACCAGCCGCCCTGCGACCAGCCGCCTGGCGCCCCCACCGCCTGGCGGCGCAGCCTCCCCGCCCTGACCTGCTGTGTCGGCAATCGGATCTCGCCGTGCCGAAAACGCCGACTCACCGTGCGGAAATGCGCGACTCACCGCGGGGGTGGCGCGACTCCCCGCGGGGGTGGCGGGGCTCGCCGCAGCGGACGCCCGACGCGCCGCCGTCCCCTCCGCCGCCGTCCTCCCCTCCCTCCCGCCGCCGTCCCTCCGCCCTCCCGTCCGCCGCCGTCCCGTCCGCCCCCGTCCCGTCCGCCCTCGTCCCGTCCGCCGCCGTCCGCCGCCGCTGTCGTCCCCTCTGCCGCCGCCTTCCCGTCCGCCGCCCTAACCCCGTCCGCGTCCGCCGGCGTTCCGTCCGTTGGCGATCCGTCCGCGTCTGCAGGCCTGTCCGCCGTCGTCCTGGCCACCTTCGTGCCCGCCATGGTGGGGAGGTCCGGTTCCGGCCGGGTCGGTTCGTCGTCGGGCGAGGACGAGGCGGCCCGCGCGACCAGCGCCGCGCGGGCCGCGGCGGCGAGCGCGCCCGCGGACGCGAACCGGTCCGTCGCGACCTTCGCCATCCCGGCCGCGACGACCTCGTCGAACACCGCCGCCGCCGGGATGCGCTCCGACGGGCGCGGCGCCGCCACGTTCATGTGGGCGTGCATCAGCACCGGCAGCGCGTCGCTCTCGTACGGCCGCGCGCCGGTGAGCATCTCGTAGAACACGCAGGTGAGCGCGTAGATGTCGGACTGCTTGGTGACCATGCCGTCGAACTGCTCCGGCGCCATGTAGGCGAGGCTCCCGAGCAGCGCGCCGGTGCGGGTCAGCGAAGTGCTGCGCCGGTTGGTCGCGAGGCGGGTGATGCCGAAGTCGGCGAGGTAGCAGAAGTCGGCGACCCGCCCGTCGAGCAGCACGTTGGACGGCTTGACGTCGCGGTGCACCAGCCCGTTCGCGTGCGCGTCGTCCAGGGCGCTGGCCAGCTGCTCCAGGATCCGGACGGCCTGTTCGGGCGGGACGGGTCCGGTGGCGATGAGGTCGGCGAGGTCGCCGCCCTCCACGTAGCGCATGTCGATGAAGAGCTGGCCGTCGATCTCGCCGTAGCGGTGGATCGGCACGATGTGCGGGTTGCGCAGCCGCGCCACGTGCCGCGCCTCGCGACGGAACCGCTCCTGGAACCGCGGGTCGTCGGCGAGATGCTCGGCCAGGCGTTTGACCGCAACCGTGCGCTCGAACTCCAGGTCGTAGGCGCGGTAGACCTCACCCATCCCGCCCCGACCGAGCAGTTCGTCGAGCCGGTAGCGGCCGAACACCTCCGCATCAAGATTCACGATCCACCCAAGTTAGACGGCCCTCTCCGTATCGAGGTCTTCGGACGCGCGGGCGGAAAGGTTTCGTCCGATCGCCGCCAACTGGGGACTACCCACTCGGGTAGCGCACCCCCACCCGCTGCGCCGCACGCTGAGACGGTCGACACAGATGTCCCAACGAAGGAGTGGCAGCGACGATGACGTCCACACAGACCCCCACCGAGCAATTGGACGCCGTCATCCTCGGAGCGGGCGTGGCCGGGCTGTACCAGCTCCACCAGCTGCGCGAACAAGGCCTGCGGGTGCGTGCGATCGACAAGGCAGGCGACGTGGGCGGCACCTGGTGGTGGAACCGCTACCCGGGCGCGCGGTTCGACAGCGAGGCCTACATCTACCAGTACTACTTCGACGAGAAGCTCTACAAGGACTGGAGCTGGAGCGAGAAGTTCCCCGGCCAGCCCGAGGTGGAGCGCTGGCTGCAGTACGTCACCGACCGGCTCGACCTGCGCAAGGACATCCGGTTCTCCACGACGATCGAGACCGCGCACTTCGACGAGGACCGCGGCCGCTGGACGATCACGACCGACCGCGGCGACGTCATCGACGCCCAGTTCTTCATCTCGTGTGCGGGCATGCTGTCCGCGCCGATGGAGAACGTGTTCGAGGGCCAGGACACCTTCCGCGGCCCGATCCTGCACACGTCGAAGTGGCCCGCCGAGGACATCGACCTCGAGGGCAAGCGGGTGGGCGTCGTCGGCATCGGCGCCACCGGCATCCAGGTGATCCAGACGATCGCCGACAAGGTCGGGCACCTCACCGTGTTCGCCCGCACCCCGCAGTACACGCTGCCGATGAAGAGCCCGCATTACGGCGCGGAGGAGCAGGCCGCGTACAAGTCCCGGTTCGACGACCTCAAGACGACGATCCCGCACACGTTCACCGGCTTCGAGTACGACTGGGTGTACGCCTGGGCCGACTGCACGCCCGAGAAGCGCCTGGAGGTGCTGGAGGAGGTCTACGAGGACGGCTCGCTCAAGCTGTGGCTCGCGAGCTTCAGCGAGATCTTCTTCTCCCCGGAGGTCAGCGAGGAGGTCTCCGAGTTCGTCCGGGGGAAGATGCGCGCGCGGCTGAAGGACGACCCGCACCTGTGCGACGTGCTCATCCCGACCGACTACGGCTTCGGCACCCACCGGGTGCCGCTGGAGCGCAACTACCTGGAGGTCTACCACCGCGACAACGTCGAGCTGGTCGGCGTGCGCGACAACCCGATCGCCCGGATCGTCGAGAACGGCATCGAGCTGGCCGACGGCACCCGCTACGAGCTGGACGTGATCGTGCTGGCCACCGGCTTCGACGCGGGCACGGGCTCGCTCACCCGCATCGACGTCCGCGGCCGCGAGGGTCGCAGCCTCACCGACGACTGGGGCCGCGACATCCGCACGATGATGGGCCTCGGCGTGCACGGCTACCCGAACCTGCTCACCACCGCGGTGCCGCTCGCGCCGTCGGCGGCGCTGTGCAACATGACCACCTGCCTGTCGCAGCAGACCGAGTGGATCAGCGACGTCATCAAGCACGTGCGGGCGCAGGGCGCGCAGACGATCGAGCCGACCAAGGAGGGCGAGGACGCCTGGGTCGCCCATCACGAGGAGACGTCCGGCGCCACGCTGATCGCAGGCACCACCGGCTGGTACCTGGGCTCCAACGTGCCGGGCAAGCCGCGGCGGGTGCTGTCCTACTGCGGCGGCGTGGGCACCTACCGGCAGAAGTGCGACGAGGTCGCGGCGAGCGGCTACCCGGGCTTCGCGATCGCCTGACGGCCCCGTGCGCGGTAACGAGTGCCAGAGCACTCGTTACCGCTCACAGCACGCCGGTCCGCCGCGCCACCGACACCGCCTCGGCCCGGCTGGCCGCGCCGAGCTTGGCGTAGATGTTCTTCAGGTACCACTTCACCGTGTTGACGGTGACGGTGAGCTCGCGCGCGATCTGCGGGTTGCTGCGCCCGGCTTCCAGCATCCGCAGGATGGCGAGCTCACGGCTGTTGAGCCCGGACGTGTCCTTCGCCGGGGCGAGCCGCGCGTACAGCTCGGCGAGCCCAGGCACGGGTGACCCGCCCCCGGGCCACCGTTCCACCAGGCGGTGCAGGACGGCGGTCACCTCGGGGCCGCCGTCGACGAGGACCTGCCGCAGGCCCGCGGGCACGACCAGCCCCAACGCCCCGGCCAGCGTGCGCTCGGCCGTGATCCGCCGCGCCGCCCGTTCCTGTACGACGGCGAGCGCGACGGTCGCCGTCACCTCGGCCCGGGTCTGGCCGCGCTGCGCGAGATCGCCGATCAGCCCCTCCAGCAGCGCGGCGGCCCCCGCGTGGTCGCCCTCGGCCGACAGCACCGCGGCCAGCGATCCCACGCGGATCTGGTCGATGACCACGCCGATCCCGCCGGGGCAGCCCGCGCCGTCGGGCAGCTCCTGAGCCACCCGCCGGGCCTCGCGCACCCGTCGGGCGGCCAGGAGCTGCCGGATCCGCTCCGCGACGACGGCGGCCGAAAGCCGGGTGAGGCCGAGCCGCTCGGCCACCTTCGCGCCCTCGGCGAGCAGCTCCGCCGCCTCCGCCTCGGCGCCGCGGTGGGCCTTGATCCGGGCGAGCACGGCGTAGCTCGCGACCATGAAGTCGACGACCCCGCTCTCCGCCCCCAACTCCCGGCTCTCCGCGAGCAGCCGTTCGGCCTCGCCGAGCTCGCCCCGTTCGTAGCGCAGCTCACCCAGCAGGGCCCCGGCCAGCTGGGCGGCGTGCGAGCGGCGGCCCGCCGACTCCTGCGCCAGCACGACGGCGCCGTGCAGGTGTTCCTCGGCCGCGGCCACGTCGAGCTGGGCGAAGGCGGCGATGCCCGCGAAGCAACGCCCGTAGACGCCTGCGAACGGCCCGATCGTGCGGTCGTGGAACGGGCGGGCCCACAGTTGGCGCTCCCGTGCGGCCCGGTAACGCATGGAGTGGATGTCGCAGAACGACTGGATGTTGGCCGCCACCGCGACCACCCACGGCCGGTACACGCGATGCCGCGCCAGGCCCTTGCCGACCAGCGTCTCGGCCCGGTCGATGCGGTCGCCGTAGACGTCGATGCAGGCCTGTACGACGTCGGCCTCGGAGTGCATCTCCTCGTGCACGCCGCCGACCGGCATCGCCCGCCGCAGGTGGTCGAGCGTGTGCTGGGCGGCGTCGGACCGCTGCAGCAGGCAGTTCGCCCACGCCACGGCCATGAGCAGGCGCGGACGGTCGTCGACGGCGTCGGCGGGCAGTCGCCCCATCAGGCCCAGCAGGCTGACCATCCGGCTGTGCTCGACGAGCGGCATCGCGTGCCGCTCGACCAGGTCGACGGCCCGCGACGTGGCGCCCGCGGCGAGCGCGTGCGTGACCGCCTCGGACACCAGCTCGTGCTCGGAGAACCAGTTCGACGCCCGCCGGTGCAGGCGCGGCACCCGCTCGGGATGGTCGCGTTCGAGCCGTCGGCGCAGGTAGTCGGCGAACAGGTGGTGGTAGCGGAACCACTCGCGCTCGTCGTCGAGCGGCCGCAGGAACAGATCGCGGCGTTCGAGCTCCTCCAGCATCGCCTGTCCGTCGGGGCGATCGGTCAGCACGCCCGCGAGGTCACCGCAGATCCGGTCGCACACCGACGTGGCCAGCAGGAACTCCAGGATCCCCGGCGGCAGGGCACTGAGCACGTTCTCGGCGAGGTACTCCCCGACCGAATGGTGGCGCCCGGAGAACCCGCGGATCAGCCCGGCCGGGTCGGCGCAGTCGCGCAGCGAGAGCGAGACGAGCTGCAGGGCCGCGACCCAGCCGTCGGTGGCCTCCGACAGCCGCGCGACGTCGTCGCCGTCCAGCCGCAGGCCGCCGCGGTCGACGAGGAACGCGCGGGCCTCGTCGAGGTCGAACCGCAGGGTGTCGGCGTCGACCTCGGTGAGCTGGTGACGCACCCGCAGCCGCGACAGCGGGAGCTGGGGTCGGCTGCGGCTGGTGAGGATCAGCGACAGGTTGGGTGGCGCGAAGTCCAGCAGGTGCACCAGCGCGTGGTGCACCCGGGCGTCCTCGATGAGGTGCCAGTCGTCGAAAGTGAGCACGAACCGGCCCTCGTGCCGGGCGATCAGCTCCAGCAGCGCCGAGAGCGTGTAGCGCTGTGTGTCCTCGGCGCTCTGCTCGATCAGCTCCGTGAGCTCGCCGATCGCGTCCTCGGCCTGCGGCAGCGCCCGGCGCACCGCCTCCAGCAGGTGGAAGAGGAACCAGTGCGGGTCGTTGTCGTCGCGGTGCAGGCCGAGCCAGGCGACCTCCGCGCCCTCGTCCTGCAGCACCTGCAGCCACTGCACGGCCAGCGTGGTCTTGCCGTAGCCCGCGGGCGCGTGGATGACGACGAGCTGGCGTCCGTCCCCGGCGCGCAGCATTGCGAGCAGTCGGCGACGTTCGATGACGTTGCGGACGTAGGTGGGCGCCCGGAACCGGGTGGACGCGTCCAGGGGCACCGTGCGTCGTGTCGTCGACGTCATCGGCAGCCCCCTGGTCGCGCCGATCGTTCCATCTGCGGGTTTGGCCGGGCAACCGTCGTAGCGTGGGCGCATGTCCGCACCGCACGAGGCCCGACGGGTGGCGGAGTCGTTCGGCGCGGACCCCGTCCGCTACGACCGCACCCGGCCCCGCTACCCCGCCGCCCTGGTGGACCGGATCGCCGCCGCGGGCCGCGACGTCCTCGACGTGGGATCGGGCACCGGCATCGTCGCCCGGCAGCTGCGGGCCGCGGGCTGTCGCGTGCTCGGTGTCGAGCCCGACGTGCGGATGGCCGCGTTCGGGCGCCGCCGTGGCGTGCCCGCCGAGGTGGCGACGTTCGAGGAGTGGGACCCGGCGGGCCGCACCTTCGACGCGGTCGTCGCCGGACAGGCCTGGCACTGGGTCGACCCGGTCGCAGGGGCGGCCAAGGCGGCCCGGGTGCTGCGTCCCGGCGGCCTGCTCGCCGTGTTCTGGAACGTGTTCGTGCCGCCGCCCGCGCTGGCTACGGCGTTCGGCGAGGTCTACGAGCGCGTCGTGCCGGAGATGCCGAACCTCCGGTCGACGCCGCCCGTCGAGCCCTACACCCGGCTGGCCGCCACGGCCGCCGACGGCATGCGGGGCCGGTTCGCCGCTCCCGAGGAGTGGCGGTTCGAGTGGGAGCACTCCTACACCCGCGCCGCATGGCTGGACCAGGTGCCGACGTTCGGCACGCACACCCTGCTCGCCGTCGAGCAGCTCCGGCCGCTGCTCGCGGGGATCGGGGCGGCGATCGACGCGGTCGGCGGCCGGTTCGCCATGCGCTACACGACACTGGTGGTCGCGGCCGTCCGCGACGGAGACTGAGCGAGCGCGAGCGTGACCAGCAGGCCCGGGTGGTCGGTGCTCGCCAGCATGTCGATGAGCCGCTCCGACGCGACGGCGAACGGGGCGCTCACCACGACGTTCTGCACGCCGCCGTCGTCGATGCGGCGATCGCCCGCGGCCAGGCAGCCCTGGATGTCCGAGCGCAGGTTGAAGTCGCCGCCCAGCGCCACGGGCGCCCGCATCGTCGGGACCACGGTGTCGAGCAGGTAGTCGCACTGGGCCCTCGCGACCGTGGCGTTGCCCGAGTCCAGGTGCGTGGTGCAGGCCGCGAAGGCCGTCGTGTCCAGGCAGAGCCAGGCCCGTTGCTCCGGGTCGGCGGGGTTCTGGGTGGGGTAGATCCCGCCGATCGTGCGGAGGGCGGGCCGCCGGGCCACCAGGGCGATGCCGTACGCATCGCCGCCCAGGCAGCGCACGGGATCACCGGTGCGGCGGTCGATCGCGGGTTGGAATGACGACGTGGCGATGCCGAACGGCCTGCCGGCGGCCAGCGCGCGTTCGAGCAGCGGGACGTCGGCGCGGCAGACCTCGTTGAGCGTCACCACGTCGGGCGCCTGCGCGCGGATCACGGCGACGGCCGTGGCCACCGACCGGCCGGTGTAGCAGCCCGCCAGCCCGCTGTTGCACAGGTTCATCTGCAACACGCGCACCGACGCGCGCGAGGGCGGCGCGGTGATCAGCACGACGGCGAGGACGAAGCAGCCGACGAGCATGCCGCCGTACACCATCCGTCTGCGCTGCACGGCAAGGTGATCGGTCACGGCGCCCCCATCGGTTCGCCGCATAGCATCGGCCGATGGGCAGCCCTCTGCACCCCTTGCTGGCCGAACGCTTCAGCCCGGCCGTCTTCGACTCCGGGTACGAGGCCGCTCCGGAGGACGTCGAGTCGCTCCTCGAGGCGGCGCGCTGGGCGCCGTCGGCGGGCAACGCGCAGCCGTGGGCGTTCCTGGTGGGCCGTCGCGGCGATCCGGTGCACGCCAGGCTGGTGCGGCACCTCGCCGGCAGCTCCGCGACGTGGGCGCCGTCGGCGAGCATCCTCGTCGCCAACCTGTCGCACCGCTTCGTCGAGGGCACCGACTGGGAGTTCTCCGAGTTCGCCCTCTACGACCTCGGCCAGGCCGTGGCCCACATGACCATCCAGGCGCAGGCGCTCGGGCTGCGGGCCCGCCAGTTCCGGGCGTTCGACCGCCCGGGCCTGGCAGGCGAGTTCGCCGTCCCCGCGCACTGGGAGGTCACCACGATGACGGCCTTCGGGCGCCCGCTCGCACCCGCCGCGGACGACGGCCCCTCGCGCCGTCGCCGGACGGTCGACGACATCCAGTGGTCACCCGCCGGATGAACGCTCACGTCGGGCGGATCGTCAGCGCGGCCACGACCGCGCCCGCCCCGGCGAGGGCGGCCGCGATCGCGGCGGCGCCCGAGAAGGCGGCCGCGTCCATCGGGCCGGGCACCGCGAGGCCGAGGGCGGTGGTGCCGATCGTGACGCCGATCGGCCGGAAGGTCTGCAGCACGCCGGACGCCATGCCGCCGCGCTCGGTCGGCACCTGGTTCAGGGCGATCTGCGTCAGCGGCGTCACCACGAGTCCGGTGCCGATCCCGGCGACGGCCATGGCGAGGGAGACGTCGAGCAGTCCCGCGCTCTCGTCGACGCCGACGAGCAGGAGCATCCCGCACGCGAGCAAGGCGAGGCCGACCGTCGCCAGCGTCGCGCCCGGCAGCCGGGTGAGCAGCCGTCCGGCCACCGGTGAGACGACCATGAACGGCAGGATCGTCGGGAGGTAGACCAGGCCCGCCCCGATGGCGTCGTAGTGCTGCGCTCCCTGCAGGAACAGGCTGAGGTAGACGAGCATGCCGAAGTACGCCGCTCCCCCCAGCGCGAACGCGACGACCGCTCCGGTGAACGTCCGGTCGCGGAAGAGGCGCAGGTCCACGACGCCCTCGCCGGTGCGGCGCTCGACCGCGACGAACGCCGCGAGGGCCGCGATCCCGACCGCGGCGGCCGTCGGGGCCTCCGCGTTCCCCCAGCCGATCGCGTTGCCGCGCAGCGCGGCGTACAGCAGGGCGCCGAGCCCGAGCGTGAACGTGGCGACACCCGCGTAGTCGAACCGTGCGCGGCGGTCGCCCGCGAACTCGGGGAGGGCGAGGGCCGCGGCGGCGATGAGGACGGCCACCGGCACGTTCGCGAGGAACACCGCCCGCCAGCCGAACAGGTCGGTCAGCACACCGCCCAGGAGCGGACCGACCACGAACGACAGTGCTCCGATGGCGCTGTAGACCCCGAGCGCCCGGCCGCGTTCCCCGCGCGAGTAGCTGCCCGCGAGCACCGCGAGCCCGCTCGCGGTCACCGCGGCGGCCGCCGCCCCCTGCGCCGCTCTGGCGAGGTCCAGCAGCAGCGCCGACGGGGCGAGACCGCAGGCCGCGGACGCGGCCGCGAAGGCCAGCAGGCCCGTCACGAAGACCCGGCGTCGGCCCAACCGGTCGCTGAGATCCCCCGCCGTGACCAGCAGCGCCGCGCTGAGGAGCGCGAACGCGTTGACGACCCACGGCAGCTCGCCCGGGCCCGCGGCGAGGGTGCGTTCGATGTCGGGGAGGGCGAGATTGACCGCGGTCGTGTCGAGACCGGCGAGGAAGCCCGCACCGGCGGCGATCGGCAGCGCCCAACGGCGCCCGGTCGACGTTCGCTGGGTGATCGACATGGCAGTCCCCTCTTGTCTGGTGCACAAGAAGCTAGCCCATCTTCTTGTTCGGCGTACAAGGAATATGCGGAGCCCTACGCTGGGCCGCGTGCCGCAGACGCGCAGCGCGCAGGGCGACCTGCCGCCGATCACCCGGCAGATGGTGGTGGAGGCGGCCGTCCGGCTCGTGCGCGCGGACGGCGTCGAGGCGCTCAGCGTGCGTCGGCTCGCGGGCGAGCTGGACGTGTGGCCCACGACGATCTACCACCACGTCGGCGGCACCAAGAACGGGCTGCTGACGTTGACGCTCGACGCCCTCGCAGGCCGATTCGAGCTCCCGGCGCACGACGACCGGCCGTGGCAGGAGGCGCTCGAGGTGATCGCCTGGAGCCTGCGCAGGCGAATCGCCGAGTATCCCGGCGTGGCGGCCTACCTGCTGACCGCCGCGGCGCCGGGCCCGAACGCGCAACGGATCATGGAGCGGATCCTGGAGCTCTTGGTCGAGCAGGCCGGGCTGTCGGTGAGCGTGGCGTTCGACGCGTACCAGGTGCTGATGGGCTACGTCCTCAACCACATCCAGCGTGCGGAACGCGGCGCCACGGCCACGCGCATCGCCCGCTACGCCGCGCTGGGCGAGCGCGACGACCTCCCGCTCACCGCACAGGTCGCCCGGGTCCTGCCCGCCGACGATGACGAGCGGTTCCTCGGCGGGCTGCGCATCGTCATCGGCGGCATCGCGTGCGCCCGCTGACCGTTATGCCCGGATAAGATCACGCAGGTGTCGATGCATCTGACGTGCCTGCGGGCCCGGTCCTGCTGCCGATGATCGGCTGCGAGGAAGTGACGGCGGATTACGGCGGCCTCGGGACTGCGTCGTGACGGCCCCAGGTCGGTCGGCGGATCGGCGGGCGGTGCTGTCGCGGCGGATCCGGCTGCTGGTGGCGGGGACGATCACCTACAACGTCGTGGAGGCCGTCGTTGCGATCACGGCGGGGACGGCGGCATCGTCCGTCGCGTTGATCGGGTTCGGGTTGGACTCGGTGATCGAGGTCAGCTCGGCGGCCGCGGTGGCCTGGCAGTTCGCGGGCCGCGACCCGCAGCGGCGGGAGCGGGTCACGCTGCGGATGATCGCGTGGTCGTTCTTCGCCCTGGCCGTCTACGTCACAGTCGAGGCGGTGCGAACCCTGGCAGGCGCCGGAGAGCCGCAGCGATCGCCGGTGGGCATCGTGCTCGTCGCGGTCAGCGTCGTGGTCATGCCGGGCCTGTCGTGGGCGCAGCGGCGAGCCGGCCGGGAGTTGGGCTCGGCGAGCGCGGTCGCGGACTCGAAGCAGACGCTGCTGTGCACGTACCTCTCGGTCGCGGTGCTGGTCGGTCTGGTCCTCAACGGCACGCTGGGCTGGTGGTGGGCCGACCCGGTCGCCGGGCTGGCCCTCGCCGTCCTCGCGGTGCGCGAGGGCCGCAACGCGTGGCGGGGTGATCTGTGCTGCGCCCACGACACGGCTCCACGCGGTGACGGCTGTCGGGCGTAGCTGTCCGGTGAGGAAACCCTGTCGGTTCTCGCAGCTCGCGAACGGATCACGGAAGTGGCGTGCGGAGTCTTCACTGTCGAGAAGCCGAAACCCGGCGGTGGTGCAGGAGGTCCCGATGGCGAGGTTCGCGAACGAGCAGGACCGGTGGGTCCACGCCGCCGCGCTGGCCGCACCGGCGGCACATGTCATCGGCGCAACGCACACGTGCCAGTTCGAGGCGCGGGTCGCATTCGGACCGGGCGGCGCGATCGTCACCGAGGACGAGCGGGGGACGGTGCGCGTCACCTACTACCGCAGCGGCCGCAGCCTCAAGGCCGCGTGGATCGACGCCGTGCACTCGCACGCGGAATGCTGCCTGTACGCAGCCGTCGTGGCCTGACCGGTCGCGCTCGCCACCCTGCCTGATGAACCCGACACGTCAGGCGCCCGTCTTTTCAAGGTATGGGGACAAATCCGACGGATCGAGGGGGGCTGATGAGCAAGATCACGACTAGGGGACGAATCGGACGGACGCTGACGTTGACGGCGGCCTTGCTCGCTGTGGGTGTCGTCATCGCCCCGCAGGCTCTGGC
The DNA here is from genome assembly GCA_963837575.1 of uncultured Actinomycetota bacterium. Taxonomy (GTDB): domain Bacteria; phylum Actinomycetota; class Actinomycetes; order Mycobacteriales; family Pseudonocardiaceae; genus Pseudonocardia. The sequence continues at coordinate 14,904 of CAWIOI010000013.1, read as the reverse complement.
CGATCCCGGCGACATCGGTGACGCCAGCCTCTGGCGCACCTCGCCGAGGTGCAGCCAACCCAAGAACATCATCCTGACCGCGCAGGGATCCGGGGTGTTGGAGTTCGAGTACCGGGTCATCGGCGGCGAGCCCACCACGCACAAGAGCCTGCCGCCGGCTCAGCAGATCACACCGCGACAGGTCGTTGCGTCCATCCCGGAAAGTCAGATCCGCTGGCGGGTGGTCGCCCACGACACCGACCTGCCGGACTTCATCGACCGCGGAGGCGACATCTTCCCGCTCGACGCAACCGCCCCGCCCTCATCGGCCGTCGACGCGTTCTGCGGGAACGACCCGATCGCGGAGCAGCTTCCGGCGAATTGACACAGCGAAGCCGGGCACGGCGGGGTTCAACGGAACCAACTCGGGCCACTCCTCCTGCTCAAGGCAGGTGCACCAGCCAAGTTCGCCGCGATCGACTTCGCGAACGAGGTGACGTACTGGCGACGGCTCCGACCGGTCGTTCCCCCTCGGGTCGAGCTCGTCCTCGGCAGGGAGGGCGGCGAGCATTGGGGGGTCCTTGGTGGTCGTTCGCCACAAGACGTAGTGCTCGGACCGTGGGACAGCGACCTGGTCGCCGTTGCACTCGAGTACACGTCCGCGAGGGTCTTCACTCGCATGCGGTCGCCCGCGCGAGGTCGGCTTGATCGAGTGCCTCCAGGATCCGGTTCATGATCCACACTCGCATCCCGCCATTCCCGCTCATCCCTCCGTCCCTCCGTCCCGAACGACCGGTCGGCCGGGCGCTGCCTGCACGAGGCTCGCTGGTTCCGGTTTTGCTGCTTGGGACGGGACCGGCACGCGGAGGGGTCAGCGTGCCGGTCCCGTGGCCACGGGGAGCGGACATTGCCGTTCGCGGCGCGCTCGCGCCCAGAGCGTCGGTTGTGATCAATTCCCGGCACCTCCGGCGGATCGTCGCTCGCGTGATCGATCGCAGCGGTTCGGAGTGATCGCCGCGGCGGCCGCCCGTCCGCTTTTCATGATCAGATCGGGGCGTTCCGACGCCGCAACTCTGCGCGATCCCAGGGGGGTGCGACAAGGTCGGAACCTATGCAAAGCCTGCGTCGAGCGACACTTGTCGGTCAGGTCGCCACTGAGGACCATGGCCAGATGGGAGCCTCGAACGGCATGCAGCCGGATGATCCACCGTGATCGCCGAGGACGAGGCGTCAGGAGGTCCGCCCGGGTGTGTGTTCACGATCCGGCAGGCGAGCAGCCTGTTGACGGTCCCGGTGTCCACCTTGCGCTCGTGGGAGCGGCGCTACGACGTTCCGATGACCGCGCGTACGACCGGTGGCCATCGCCGCTACACGAAGCTGGCGATCGACGAGCTGCGGCTCATGCGCGACGAGATCGCCCGAGGCAAGCGCGCCGGGGACGCCGCAGTCAGCGCGCGGCTCCTGCTGCAGCCGGCCGACTCTGCCCGCCCCTTCGTCGACGCCTTCCTCGCCGCGGCGCAGGCCATGCAACCGGCACAGATCCGAGTGACCCTGGACGACGCCAACCGCGAGCTCGGCATCGGCGCGACGATGGACGAGGTGCTGATGCCTGCCATGCGCCGGATCGGCCGGTGGTGGGAGATCGGGCGGTGCGACGTCGGCCATGAACACCTTGCGACCGAAGCAGCACGCACCTGGCTGGGGAAGATCGTCGCCTTCGCGCCCGAGCCACCACGCCTCGCGCCCGTCGTCCTGGCGTGCGGGCCACACGACACGCACAGCCTGGGCTTGGAGGCACTCGGCGCACTTCTCGTCCACGGCGGCCGACAGTGTTGCCTGCTCGGCGCTCGGACGCCGGTAACGGCGTTGGTCTCCACCATAGATCGGGTGGGTCCGTCCGCGGTCGTCGTCGTGTCGCACCTGTCGACGGGTCGGCGCCTCGCCGCGCAAGCCATACACGCCGTGGCCGAGTTCGGTGTGCCGACGTTCTATGCCGGCAATGCGTTCATGTCGGCCTCCACCCGCCACCGGATGCCCGGCCGCTACCTCGGCGACAGCCTCCGCGACGCCGCACACGCCGTCGAGACGACGTTGGTCCAGTGAACGCGCCCCGTCTCTTCAACCACTCTGCTCAGCGGGGATGGCCCGGACGCAGGCAGGCCTGCGCCTAATGCGGGAACCACGCCCAAGCGCGATAACACGAATCCATCGAGGGCCCACCTGACGATCGTGTTCGCCGCCCTGGCGGTCTCCCGTCAGGCCAAGTTCGTACGCACCACCCGCCGCTACCCGTACTTGCGCCATCCGCGCCGGACAGGAACTCCTACCGACCGAAGAACCACTCCCGGCCGATCTCCGCAAGGCACTGGCCACCATCCAATGACCAGCGGGTGCGCTGATTTGGCAAGAGTCGGGTCATCGCCGCCCGCCGAGGCTACGCCAACCACAGCCGCTTCACCGCCGCCGACCGCGCGACCAACGGCGTCACACCCAGCACCTGCACGGCGACTGACTTCATCCCCGGGTCCCGCAGCCTGGCCATTCGCTGGCGCCCATCCGGCATCCGCTCATGGACAGTGGATGGCGGTGCCCCCGGCAGTGCCCCCGGCAGTGCCCCCGGCAGGAATCGAACCTGCGACACACGGTTTAGGAACGGTGAAGCAGTCGTCGGCTGTGGTGCTCGCCAGGCGGCTCGGGCTTCATGAAGTGCTTCTGTAGTTGCTGTGGCGGCGCTGGTGCGCGGTGGTTCATCCCTCAACTCATCCCCCAAGTCGCGTTGGACTGGGTCGTGCTCATGTGAGATCGACGGGCCGGAACGTCGTTCGGGTGGCGATGTAGATGAAGGGGCCGGGTTCGTCGAGGCATCGCTCGATATCGCGCCAGCGGCTCATGAAGATCTCCAGTTGCTCCCACGTTCCGCGGGCGTCGGGGCCGTGGAGGGTGATCATGCGTGCGCGGTGGTCTCGGACGGCGCCGATCTCCGCGCGGTGGTCCTGGATGTTTCGGTCGCGAGTGACGATCAGCCAGCCTCGGGTGGTGACTTGGGGGATCCAGTCCTTGTCCAGGGTGGCTGGGGTGATCGGGCACGGCGGGCGGTGTCGCTTGTGCAGTACTCCGCCTGGGTCACCGGGATAGGTGATGTCGTTGCGTACCTGGGCCAGGAGCTTCGCGAGGCCGAGTATGTCGGCGTCGACGTAGAGGCGTACATGAGCTGGGCGGTAGTGCCGCTCGCTCCGCTGGCCGTCGGCCACTCTTAAGCCGCTCGGCGCGCGGCCTCGTACGACAGCGCCCAGCGCACGTCGGCCAGGCTCAGGTCGAAGACTGTGGCGATCTCGTCCTCGTCCTCGCCTGTGCTGGCGTGCTCCCAGATCGCTTCGGTACTGATCCCGGCGACCGAGGGCTTGCCGAAGCGGCGGTCGGGATCGATCACAACAGTGGACCGCTCGCTATCTGCTGGCCGCCACGCCGCGGCAACGCCGAGGGGTGACCAGGTCACGCGTCGGTAGAAGTCGTCTCCGGGGGGGAGCAGCAGGAGTTGGCCGCCGACGTTGGTCACGATCCAGAACTCGGGGTCGAGGTGGCTGCGCTCCTGCGCCTCGTAGACGAGTTCACGTCCGCTGACCCACGGACGTCGATCGGCCAGTGGGTAGGGGACGGCAAAGTCGCTACGCAAGAGATCGATGAACTCACGTAGCTCTGCCATGCGCACGCCCAGGTCACGCCGGTAGCCGCGGAGCAGACCGGCTTCGACGAACTCGGCCCAGCTGACCGGGGATCGGCTCCCGGTTGGTTCGGTGCGGATGATCGGTCGGTAGCTCTTGCCGCGCCGGACGCCGCCTTCGAGCCAGTAGTTGAGGGTGCTTTGGGCGACACCGAGCAGGCGAGCCGCCTCGGCTTCGCTGTACATCTCCCGGTCGAGCACACTCACGTCCGCCACGCTGTGCAGTCTGACATCTCGGCTGGCGCGGATGGGGGACCTCGCGCCGCAGCACGGGCCACCGTCGTTGCACTGCGGTCTCGCCAATAGGGTGACGGCGTGGTCGCGGCGCGTGAGACGACTCTGCAGGAGCTGCTGGAGGGTTCGAAGCAGTACCAGGTCCCCCTGTACCAGCGCACGTATTCGTGGACGAAGCCCCAGTTGGCGCGTCTGTGGGAGGACATCCAGCAACTGGCGGCGGACCGCATCGAGCGGCCCGGGCTGACGCACTTCATCGGCTCGCTGGTTCTGGCGCCGAGCCCAGCCAACGGTCCTGCGGGAGTCGCGGAGTACTTGGTAGTGGATGGACAGCAGCGGTTGACGACGTTGTCGATCCTGCTCTGCGCCATCCGAGACCACCGCGTGAAGACCGAGAGCGCCGAACACCGGCAGCGGATCGACCAGCTGTTTCTGACCAATCCGTGGAAGGGTGAGCAGCACCGGCTGAAGCTTCTGCCAACCCAGGCTGATCGCGACTCCTATCGTGCCTGTGTCGACGCAACCGTGCATGCCGGGGGCAGTGATCCGATCGGGGTGGCGTATCGCTTCTTCACCGCACAGCTGGTGGCGGCGGACGATCCGGACGATCTGTTCGACATCGGCCGCATCGAGGATGCGGTGATCGCCGGGCTGTCGTTGGTGTCGGTGACCGCGCAGCGGGGCGATAACGCGCACCGCATCTTTGAGTCGCTCAACAACACCGGCCTGCGGCTCACCCAGGGCGACCTGCTGCGCAACTACCTGTTCATGCGGCTATCGACACGGGCGGAGGCGGTCTACCAATCCCTCTGGCTGCCGTTGCAGGACGCGTTGAGCAGTGAAGACTTGGAGCTGCTGTTCTGGCTGGATCTTGTGCAGCGTGATGCCCGGGTGAAGCAGTCGGATATCTACTCCGGACAGCAAGCCCGCCTGGACCGGCTGGAATCGGAGTCCGAAATCGAGGCCGAAGTCGCCCGGTTCGCGCAACTGGGTTCACTGCTGGCCACGATCCTCGACCCGACCCGCGAGCCCCACAACGAGGTACGGCGCAGGCTCGGACGGCTCAACAATTGGGGAACGACCACGGTCTACCCGTTGCTGCTGCACCTCTTTGAACGGCGGGCGCAAGGGACTGCGACGTCGACCGAGTTGGCGTCCGCGATGTTGTGCGTGGAGAGCTACTTCGTGCGTCGGCTCTTGGTCGGCCGTGCGACCAACAACCTCAATCGGATCCTGCTCTCGATTCCCACGGAGATGGACCCCGACGCACCCATAGATGAGGCCGTTCGGGCGGAGCTGTCCACCGGTCGCAAATACTACGCGACCGACGACGAGCTGCAGACAGCGTTGGCGACGGTACCGTTCTATCTCCACGGTCGACCGCGGCAACGCGCCTTGGTGCTGCAGTGGCTCGAGGAGTCTTACGGCAGCAAGGAACCGGTCGACCCCGCCAGCCTGACGATCGAGCACGTTCTCCCGCAGACCGCGACCTCGTCATGGAATGCGCAGATTGCCGCGGACCTCGGCCCCGACGAGTCGGTGGAAGAGGTGTATGAGGCGCTGGTCCACACCCTGGGCAACCTCACCCTGACCGGCTACAACGCTGAGCTGGGCAACGCCGAGTTCGCGGTGAAGCGCCAGCGGCTCGCCGCGAGTGGGATCGTGATGAGCCAGGAGATCGCCGAGCACCACCGGTGGGGCCGGGCGGAAATCCACGCCCGAGCAGCGAACCTGGCTGATCGCGCGGCTTCGATCTGGCCAGGCCCGGTCAAGGGCCATTCCGCCGGCGGGATCGCGGCCCGCTGGGATCTGCTCGACCGAGCCCTCGCAGAACTGCCCGCAGGATCGTGGACAAGTTACGGCGACGTGGCAGCTCTGATCGGAAGCCATCCCGTGCCGGTCGGGGAGAGACTGGCCAACCACTTGGTGCTGAACGCCCACCGCGTCCTGCGCGTTGACGGGACCCTGTCCCCGGGATTCCGGTGGATCGATCCCGGTGTGGATGTCGACCCCTTGAAGCTGCTGCAGTCCGAGGGCGTCGAGTTCGACGACCATGACCGCGCCAACCCCAATCAGCGGATCACCACCGACGATCTTGCTGCGCTGGTGTCGGTCGAGCTCGACGAGCCGGTCACCACGCTCGCGGGCGGTGAGAACGGCAAGGACCGCTTCTTCGCCCAACTGGCCGAACACCAACCCAGACCCGTCGTTGTCGGCCTGACCCGCGTCCTCGACCGCTGGGTCGAAGCGGGCGGCACACTGGATTTCGGAGTCGGGAACGAGACGTCCTGCTTCCTCCTGTCGACAACCGACCGTGGAGTTCGGCCCAGCATCTGGCCGGTGACGATCTACCCGAGCGGGCGGTGCGAGGTCGTGTTCCAACATCTCGCCCGTCGGGAACCCTTTGACGATGTCACCCTGCGCCAAGAACTCCGCCAGCGGCTGAACATGATCGACGGGGTCGACCTGCCTGCCGCCAAGATCGAGCTACGCCCAAGCTTCTCGCTCGCCGTGCTCGCCCAGCCCCAAGCGCAGAGCATGCTCGCCGATCACCTGACGTGGTTTCGGACGGCTTGTACCACGGCGGGACCGTCTTGTGAACGGGAATCGAGGCCTGACGACCGGTTTACCGCGTAGATCTTCACCGGCGCGTTTGCGCACGTCAGGTGCCCCCGGCAGGATTCGAACCTGCGACACACGGTTTAGGAATCGCTCGCGATCACCGGGCATAGCTGGTGACGTGCAGTTTTGGCGGCGCTCCGACCCGCATTTCAGGCATGTCTGAAACCGGTGGTCAGCAGTTCGCTCCACGCATGGCTCCACGTAACTGGTCAGCTCGCCGGGTGTTGATCAGCTTGCTTCGGGTATCCAGGGTCGGCCCTCGGCGAGCATGACGAGGGTGTCGAGGAAGGTGCGCTGGTGTTTGGCGGCGGTGGACAGGTAGCTGCGAATTGCGCAGAACTGTTGGGCTCCGGTAAGGGTGCGTAGGCAACCGGACACCTTCTGCCGGAGTTTGATCATGCGGATGTCGCGTTCGGAGCCGTTATTGTCCGGTGGTATCCGCCAGTCGGTGGTGAAGCGCAGGTAGTCGTGTTGGCGGTCGCGTAGCCGTCGGGCGAGCGCGTTGTGCTTGCGCATCACCTTGTCGCTGCGGGCGGCGGTGGCGGTGATGCCGATCTGGGCCGCCGAGCGGTAGAGCCGCAGGTGTTTGTCGAGCATGTCGGGATCGAGGCGTTCGGCGCCTGCGCTGATCGCCTCGACCACCAACTTCTGCATCGCGACGAGCGCGTCGGCGGCCTGGGTGGCCCAGCACCAGTCGGTATCCGCCGGCTGGGTATCGGCGACGGCGGCCAACTCGCGCAGCGCGTGGGCACAGCAGAGTTGATGTTCGACCTCGGCGTAGGTGTCATACGGTGCCCAGGCGTCGTGCACCGCGACCCCACCGAAGCGGCCCAGCACCCCGGCGGCATCGATGCCCTTCGTGCCGCGCTTGGGGTGGCAGGTGATCAGGGTGTATTTGCCGGTGCGGGCGCAGTGCACCCAGTGCAGCTTGCCGGCCACGCGCAGCCCGGTCTCGTCGAACCCGGCCACCTCGGCTCCGGCGATCCGGTCGCCGACCGCGGCCAGGAACCCGTCCAGGCCGTCGGCTGCGCGCTTGGCCATCGTCGCCACGGTGCCTTCGGAGACCGGGGTGTCAAACAGTTCGGCCAGCGCCTGGGCGGTGCGTTTCTTGGACAGGAACTGCCCGACGTAGAGGTAGAGCACGATCGCGGTGATCCGCGGCCCGTACTGCACCGGCGCGGTCACGCCCTGCGGGGCGGTGCCGCAGCTGGTGGTTCCGCACCCGCAGCGGCGGGCGATCAGCTGGTGTTCGATGACCCGCACCTGCAGGGGTGGCAGGTCGAACACCTGGCGGCGTTCCATCCCCACCTCGGGCGCGTCGGACAGGTCCGCGCCGCAGCCCGTGCACGGGCCGGGCTCGTGCCGCTTGCGCTCGTTCGGGTCGGCGACCAGCGCCAACGTCGACCCCGGATGACCAGGCTGCCCACCCGGGCGACGGCCGCTGCGGCGCCGTAGCGACTTCGGCGTCGGCTTGATGAACGGCGAGTCCGACGAGGGCGGCTTCGACGAGTTGGTCGAGTTCATGCCCAGCCGCCGCTTCAGCTCGGCAACCTCGGCTTCCAGCTGCTTGATCCGCTCGGCCTGCCGCACCACCAGGGCCGCCAGCTCCTCATAGGACGGACCCCGGCCGACAGACACCCGGCAATGATCGACAAAACCAAGAGAAGATCAAGCAGCCACGCCGCAGACCTGATCAGTTACGGCTCCACGTGCGTAGATCTCAACCTGCCGGAGCACGAACGTATCCGGGTCGGTAGACCCCACACCTGCATCGTCTTGTTGGCACTGCTGGAGATCACCACTGAGACGTCCTTTCATGTCTCAAGGTTTCCTCAGGCCGAAATAGTTAGGGAAGACGGCCGCCGCGAGCGGTGTTGGCGATCGCCGTAACGGTCTCGCCGATCGTCCGGATCACCGTCATCGCGGCTCGACGGCGCCACCTACGACGAGACCAAACGCCGGGCAGTACGACGCAGAGGAGGAAAACAAGCCCGACGGTCGCCCACGGGTTCGCGCAGGCGAATCCGAGGATCGGAGAAAGGTTCAAAGTAATCGTCATCGTCGACTCCTGGGATCGGACCTGGGCTGTCGCGCCGGGTGCTGAGAGCACGGTGCGGCAGACCGCTGGGCTCTGGCGATGACGGAATCTGAGTACCGGAAGCCCGACTTCATCCTGCTGCTGGCAGACGTCATGCTTGCTGGTGCCGACCTGGCTACCCTTCCGGAACCTGGCCGGAAGGGATGCGGCCTACCTTGGTCATTCAGAGGGCCCCCACATGATCTTCAGGCGCCACACGCGCGAGGTGCGGTCTCGTCGAGGGCGTCGAGCACTCGTCAACACGTGCTGTCGCAGGTAAGTGGCCCGATTAGAGAGGGCTGATCGACCGGCACCCGACCCGGATCATGTCGTGTCGAGCCCCACCACCCCGTCCGACGCGGCCGACAAACTTGCCGGTCAGCGTGGTCCGGTCACCTAGATCGGCCAGCAGCCGTGTCCCTGCGTACTACGCGACCCCCAGATCCGTCAGCGGTCACCTTGATCCTCGGCCTGGTCGATGTAACCTGCACCGAAAGTGGCCCCCTGCCCAGCAGATCTTGGTCCTCAGCAAGCCGAGCCGCTGCAGGTAGGCGGGCACATTCGTTTCATCAGGACCGGTCTACGCCGCAGGCCTCATGACGAGCCAGGGCTAACGAGCGATGGGGGACGAGCGGCGGTGGCGCGACCTGGTGGCGTGGATCCGGAGCAGCTGGCTCAGATCGTCACCCGTGTGCAGCTTGCGGCAGCTCTGCAGGCGGTCAAGGGTCGTCGGAGCTATCGAGAGCTCGCGGAAGCCGCCGAGGTACTCATCAGGTCATTGGCTGCTCGAGGTCGCGGCGGACAGCGCTGGATGCCGGAGCCGCTGCCAAGAGGCACCGTCTCGGACTGGCTATCCGGGCGCAGCTGGCCAGGCCGCAACAAACTGTTTACGTTCCTTCAGGTCTGTGGAGTCTCAGCCGATTCGTGGGGTAAGTGGGAGGCCGCTGTCGCTCGGGTGAAGGCGGCGCCGCACGAACGAACGATCGACGAGTGGGATCCGATCGAGCTTGGCGTGCACAAGGCCATTCAAGTTCAGCTTCCAGGCCATGTCGCCGGTGACCTCTCGGTACTGCCTCCTTACGTGGAGCGGGACCACGACATCCAACTTCGCGAGACCTTGCGCTCGGGCCGTGGTGCTCAGCTGATCGTGATGACCGGTGGGTCGTCGGTAGGCAAGACCCGTGCCTGCTACGAGGCTATCCGAGCTGAACTAGCTGGGTGGCCGGTTTTCTACCCCTTAACCGTCGAGGAGCTACTCGACGTGCTGGCCGGTGGCGCCGGGCGTCGTAGCGTGGTCTGGCTGAACGAAACTCAGCGCTACCTTGCTGTTGGAGGCGGGCGACGGGTCGCAGTAGCGCTGCAGAAAGTGTTAAGCGCCGAAGTTCGGAACAATGAGATCGATCGGCTCGTAATTCTGGGTAGCATGTGGACCCGGCCCTACTGGGAGAACTTCACTCGTCAGCCGGAGCCCGGTGAGGATGACGAGCAGCCGGAGGTCCGGGACCTTCTCACAAGATTCTGTGTGCGGATCAAGACGGCCGAGGATTTCAGCCACCTCAGCGATGAACAGCGAGCCCGGCTCGACGAGTGCGCCAGGCAAGACCGCCGGCTGCATATGGCGCGGGATACCGCTGGGCCGCACATCCGACTGATCCAGCAGCTTGCTGGCGGCCCGCTGCTTCTCCAACGTTTTGCCGACCTCGAGCAGACGAGTCCTATAGCCCACGCGGTGTTGACTGCAGCAATGGATGCCCGTCGCGTCGGTTATCGGTCGCCTTTGCCGCCAGCGCTGCTCGCTGCTGCGGCGCCGGGGTACCTCAATCCCGAGCAGGTTGTGGCGAAGGCAGACTGGTTCGCCAACGCAACAAAGACGGCGACTCATGAGATCCATGGGGTCCGCGCCCTCATCCCAATCCGGACCGACAGGGCCATCGGTGCCGCGAACGCATTCCTTCTTCATGATTATCTCGAACAGCACGCACTTGGCGCCCGTCGTCGCTCGAAGATCCCCGAGAGCTTGTGGATCGCTGCCGCTAATGAGGCGCACGAGGTGCAAGACCTGACAGAACTCGCAGATCAAGCAGATCGGCGGGGATTGCGCCAGATTCAACTACGCATCTTGCGTACTAAGGCGGAATTCTGGAGGAGGGCGCGAGATGGCAATTGGGGTACCCGCTTAGCATCGGATTTGGCTAGGCTCGGCGACGGGGATCTTGCGGTCGAACTACTCACGTTTTCTGCCGAGGCTGGCGATGGGTTAGCCGCGCGGCTGTTGGTCAATCTGTTGGCCGAGCGCGGTGATGCGGATGGTCTGCGTGTCCGAGCCGAGGCCGGCAATGGGGCCGCCGCCGAACGGTTGGCCGAGCTGTTGGCGAACCGGGGTGACATGGAGGGTCTGCGTGTCCGAGCCGAGGCTGGCGACAGGCACGCATCCGGTCGGCTAATCGAGCTATTAGCGGCGCAGGGGGATGCAGAAAGACTGCGCGAGCGGGCTGAGGCCGGCGATGCGGGCGCCGCCGATCGGTTGGCCGGACTGTTGGCGGATCGGGACGATCTGAAGGGCCTGCGTGCCGTCGCTGAGGCTGGTATCGAGTTCGGCGTGTCGCGGCTAGCTGATCTGTTCGTCGAGCGGGGTGATGTTCAAGGTGCGATCGCCGTGCTGCGTGCCGGGGCCGAGGCTGGGCACCACGAGGCCGCCTGGCGGTTGGTCGAGCTGTTGGCGGAGCGGGGTGATGTGGAGGGCCTGCGTGAGCGGGCTGATGCCGGCGACAGGGGTGCCGCAAGGCGGTTAATCGACCTGTGGGCCGAGCGGCGTGATGTGGAGGCCTTGCGTGAGCGGGCTGAGGCCGGCGACCACCATGCCGCCTGGCGGTTGGCCGATCTGTTGGCGGAGCAGCGTGATGTGGAAGCCCTGCGCGTGCGGACTGAGCTCGGCGACCAGCACGCTGCCGGCTGGCTGGCCGTCTTGTTGGTCGAGCAGGGTGATGTTCAAGGGGCGATCGCCGTGTCAAGTCTCGGGGCCGAGGCTGGCTACCGTGACGCCGAGCAGTGGTTGGTCAATCTATTGGACCTGCGAAATAGTGTCGACGGCCTCCGTATCTTCGCCGAAGCCGGAAGCCAAGATGCTGCCCGAAAATTGGTAGGCCTGTGGGCCGAGCGGGGCGATTTGGAGGCCCTGCGTGAGCGGGCTGAGGCCGGCGACGGGCACGCAGCCGTGCGGTTGGCCGATCTACTGGCCGAGCGGGGGGATTTGGACGGCCTGCGTGAGCAGGCTGAGACTGGCAGCCAATACGCTGCCCGAAAGTTGGCCGATCTGCTGACGGAGCGGGGCGATGTTCAAGGTGCGATCACCATGCTGCGTGCCGCGGCAGTGGCTGGCGATAGAGAGGCCGCCCGGCTGTTGGCCAGGTTGTTGGCGGAGCGAGGTGATGTGGAGGGCCTCCGTGAGCGGGCTGATGCCGGTGACGCAGACGCCGCCAGTCGCTTGACACGCCTCTTGGCCGAGCGGGGTGATGTCGAAGGACTGCGTGCCTTCGCCGGAGCTGGAAATTGGGACGCCGCCCAGCGGCTGATCCGGGGTGACGTGCAAGGAGCGATCGCTGCGCTGCACGCTCGGCGGGAAGCAGGCGATGGGAACGCAACCGAGCAGTTGGCCGAACTATTGGCCGAGCGGGGCCACGTTCAAGAGGCGATCGCCGTGCTCAGTGCCGGGGCCGAGGTCGGCGACCGGTACAACGCCGTGCGGTTGGGCGATCTGCTGACCGAGCGGGACCATGTCCCAGATGCGATCGCTGTGCTGCAGGCCATCGCTACGATCCGAGGCTTGTACGAAGCCTGGCGATTAGGCGATCTGCTGACCGAGCGAGGCGATGTTCAAGGTGCGATCGCCGTGCTGCGTGCCGGGGCAGAGGCTGGCGAGACGGGCGCCGCTTGGCGGTTAGCCAGGTTGTTGGCGGAGCAAGGTGATGTGGAGGGCCTGCGTGAGCGGGCTGATGCCGGTGACGGGGACGCCGCCAGGCGGTTGACAGACCTTTTGGCCGAGCGGGGTGATTTCGAGGGTCTGCATGCCTTCGCCGAAGCTGGAAGCTGGGACGCGGCCCAGCGATTGGTCGAGATACTTGTGGTCCGGGGTGACGTGCAGGGTGCGATCGCCGTGCTGTACGCGCGGCCGGAGGCCGGCGACGGGGACGCTACGCGGGGCTTGGTTGAGCAACTGGTCAAACGAGGCGACGCCGATGCGCTGGCCGTACTGCGATGGTGCGCAGATGTAGGCAACCGACGAGCCGCAAATCGGCTAGCGGCACTCTTGATGAAGAAGTCAGCACCAGAAGGGCTCGCGGAGCTCCGACGCGAGCTGCTTGCCGGCAACAGCCGCGACGCCAGCCTTGCTCTCATTGCTCTCTATGCTCAGGAAGATCCGCAGCGCTCAAATGAGATTCAGCGTTACGGCCTGACTGTCGACGGATTTCCCGCCGTACCTCAATAGGTCTCCCTGTCGTTCCGGGCCTGTCTGTCCTCCCTAAGTCGTCATGGATGTCGGGCCATCTGAGTCGGGGGCGTCAAGTACGACTGTGACACCGGTATCGGTCGGCAGGTCCGAGGCCGACTGTAGCACGATGTCCGTGTCGGACGGACTGATGGTGCCGTTCAGGCTCGCTTCAAAGGTTGGTGCGGCTAAACTAAGCGTATTAGGTCAGTGTCGGCTACGGTCATGTGGTCTTGTTCAGGTATCAAATGCCGCCTCGCGCTTTGCGCGGCCGCCTCTAGGGTTTCTAGTCAGTGTCCAACTCAATGGTAGCAGGCCGCCGATCGATGCGACAAAAACTTGTTTTGATGGGGGCCGCTGATGGTTGTTCGAATTGGCTGCGCTAGATCTGATGCTTTGGTTCTCGTCGGGGGACATGAGCCGGATGGGGTAACTGGAATCATGAGGATGCTGGCGTGCTCGGTATAAACGTCGACAACTTCTTTTCGATTGCTTGGCCGACGCTTCTCCTTGCGATCGGTGGCGGACTTGTCGAACTTCTGCTGAAGATTCTCGTTCGATTGCTATCTGGAGGGATGAGGTTTAGCTCAGGTGACTTGGTATTCTGGATCGAGTGGTCGGCGGTGGGCACCGTCGCACTTATAGCATTCGGAGTTCATGGAGACTTCAAGGAGGTTACGTCTATCCAGGCCTTTTCATGAGTCTGATCATCTTCTTTCCGCTCACTGTCGGCCTCCTGCCTATACTTGCGACGCAGTTCCGGGACGGTTCGCCGAAGCCTTCCTAGCTCAGGAGTCCTCTGCCGTGAATTGATCGAGCATGGCCGGGCAATGCTGCGAGATCAGCATTGAAGCGGTCACGCGCGCTCGAGGCCAATTCGCGGGAGAGATCAACAGCTTCCAGGTTGGTGGTCAGGGCGCCGGCGCGGCGGCCAGCCTCGCCGAGATAGAGGCCGAGGTTGTTGAGCGCCGCGGCGAGGTTGGGTAGGTGGGCGTCGCGGCTCAGGCACCGTTCTGGATCAGCGAAACACCTCTTCGGCGCGGACGACGTCGTCACCGAATCGGTCCGCTTCGTTTGACGCGAGCTCGCGGTGGAGGTCCACGGCTTCCTGCGCGGCGGCCAAGGCCTCGGCTCGCTCACCGGTCTTGACGAGCTGCCGCGCGAGGTTTCCCACCGACACGGCAAGGTTACGCAGATGAGTGCTGCGGTCGAACGCGGCGAGTTCGCGGGTGAGGTCGACTGCTTCTCGGGCGGCAGCGAGTCCGTCATCGCGGCGACCAGTGTCGCCGAGGCGCGTGGCAAGGTTGTTTACTGAGAAGGCGAGGACTCCCAGGTAGGCGTCGCGGTTAAGCGCGGCGAGCTCGCGGGCGAGGGCGACGCCTTCCTGAGCGGCGCTGAGGCCCTCCTCACTGTTGCCGGTCTCGGCGAGGTCGATGGCAAGATTGTGGATCGAAGAGACGAGAAAGACCAGGTAAACGTCACGGTTCTTCGTAACCAGTTCTCGGTAGAGGTCGACGGCTTCCTGGGCGGCTACGAGGCCCTCGCGGCGGTCGCCAGCTTCGCCACGGTCGATGGCGAGGTCGCTGACGGACTTGGCGAGTTTGGGTAGGTAGGCATCGCGGTTCTGCGTAGCCAGTTCTCGGTAGAGGTCGACGGCTTCCTTGGTTGCGACGAGGCCTTCGTCGCGGCGGCTCGTCTCGCCGAGGTATAGGGCGATATTCTTGACCGACCCGGCGAGGTTAGGTAGGCGGGCGTCGCGGTTCTGGGCAGCCAGTTCCCGGTAGG
>CAWIOI010000012.1:0-19369 GCA_963837575.1 uncultured Actinomycetota bacterium | reverse complement strand
GTGTCGCTGGACCACCTCATCGACGTGATCATGGTCACCGGCAAGCCGCTGCCGTGGGAGCGGCTGCGCGACGCCGCGGTGCCGCTGCGCGTCGTCGCGACCGCCGTCGACGACCTCACGCCGCACGTGCTCGAACCCGCGCACGGTGGCGCGAGCGGCGGGCGGCGCTGCGGGCCACCGCGACGATCCCCTACCTGGCCGGGCCCGCCGTCGAGCTGCACGGGCGGCGCTGGATCGACGGGTCGGTCAGCGAGCCGCTGCCGCTGCCGCGCGCGCGCTCGCCGACGGCGCGACGCACGTGCTCGCCCTGCTCGAACCGCACCGCGCCCCGCGCTCCGGCGCCACGATCCGGCGGCGGGCCGGGCGCGGTGGACGCGGGCGCTCGACCGCGATCCGGCCGGGCCTGGGCGCGATGGCCCAGCAGAGCCACCGGCTGGCCCCGGTGCTGGCGGTGCTCGGCGACCCGCGCGCACCCGGCGCGGGCGGGGCGGCCGACGCGCTGGCCGACCGCACCGCGCCGAGGACGCCGGGCCGTGCGGGGCCTCACCACCGACCGGGCCCGGGTCGAGCGGGCGGCGCGGCTCGGCTACGCCGCGATGCAGGCGGCGCTGCACCGCGGCCGCCTGACGGGCCGGCGAAGGGTTCCGCGAGCCGGACGCTAACACGCCGCGGTCGGGTTACGCCAGCTGCCGGACCTTGGCCGATAACCTCGCCGAGTGAGGCCCGACGAGGAAATGGCGCGTGCCGTCCGCGCCGTCGTGCTCGCCGCGGAAAACTTCCGCCTCCGCGCGGCGCGCTCGGTCCTCGGGGTGGGCCCCACCGAGATGATCGCGCTGTTTCACCTGTTCGCGGAGGGGACGAGCACCCCGACCGAGCTGGCCGACCGGCTGCAGATCACCACGGCGTCGGTCACCGAGCTGGTGGAGCGGCTCGGCAGGGCCGGGCTCGCGCGAGCCGCGCGCCGCACCCCCACGATCGGCGCAAGGTCGTGCTCTCGCTCACCGACGTCGGCGCACGCAGCAGGTCGGCGAGATGTTCGAGCGCATCGCGGTGAGCACGGCCCGGTGCACGAGCCTGCTCTCGGCGGACGAGCGCGCGGGCCGTGCTGCGGTTCCTGCACGATCCTCGCGCTCGCCTACTCGGCCACCAGCCCGACCCCTGAGACGGGCGGCCCGGTCCTCAACCCCTGAGGCCCTTCGGGCTCGTGCGCGGAAAACGTGGCTCTGGCCACGTTTTCCGCGCACGTGCCCGTCAGCGCCGCACGCGCATGCTCTCGTCCAGCTCGCCGGCCCGCTGGCGGCGGCGAGCACGGCCAGGCGGGTGAAGCGCTCGTCGAACGCCTGCTGGGTCAGGCCGCGCTCGCGGTACTCGGTCGCCAGCTGCTCGGCGCCGTCGGGGATCGACCACGCCGCCTCGAAGCCCAGCACCTTGCGGGCACGGGAGAAGTCGACCCGGTAGGAGCGCGGGTCGGCCCGCTCTCCCCGGTGATCTCCAGCGTCGCGCCGGGCACGGCGTCCACGACGGCCTGGGCGATCTCGGCGACCGTGAGGTTGTTCTTCTCGGTGCCGACGTTGAACGCCCGGTCGTGCACCGCGTCGCGCGGCGCGGCCAGCGCGGCGACGAACGGCGCCGGCGATGTCGTCGGCGTGCACCAGCGGGCGCCACGGGGTGCCGTCGGACAGCACCGTGACCCCGCCGGTCAGCACGCGCGTGCCCGACCAGGTTGTTCAGCACGATGTCGGCGCGCAGCCGCGGCGAGAAGCCGAACGCGGTGGCGTTGCGCAGCGAGACCGGGCTGAAGTCGGCGTCGGCCAGGTCGGCCAGGTCGTCCTCGACGCGCACCTTCGACATCGCGTACGGGGTCACCGGCTTGCAGCGGCGCGTCCTCGTCGACCAGGTCGTCGCCGGACTGCGCCCCGTACACCGAGCAGGTCGAGGCGTACAGGAAGCGGCGCGACCCCGGCCTCCTTGGCCAGCCGGGCGAGCCGGGTCGAGGCGTGGTGGTTGATGTCGTAGGTGATCTCCGGGCGCGAGCGAGCCCAGCGGGTCGTTGGACAGCGCGGCCAGGTGGATCACGGCGTCGAACCCGGCCAGCTGCTCGGCGGTGACGTCGCGCAGGTCGACGGCCAGGCCCGGCGCGTCGGGGGCGCGAGCCCGCCGAGGACGCAGTCGGCGAACAGGCCGGTGTCCAGGCCGGTCACCTCGTGGCCGGCGGCCGCGAGCACGGGGCCATCACGGTGCCCAGGTAGCCCTGGTGGCCGGTCAGCAGTACGCGCACGAGTTTCTTCATGTCTCGAGCTAGTCGGTCGGGTCGAGGCCGGCAGCGGAGCTACGCCGAGCACCATCTTGACGGCGGGAACGCCTCGGCGTAGCGGGCGTGGCACTGCATGCCGCGGATCCGGGCCAGGCCGCGGAACGCCTCGGCGTCGAACCAGGTGCGGTCGCGCTGCGAGGCGTAGTGCTCGTGCAGCTTGGCGACCTTCTCCCGCAGCACCGGCTCGGCGAGCGGCAGGTACGACCGTCGGGCTGGGCGAGGTCGCTCTCCCACTTGAGGATCTCGTAGCCGAGCACCAGGTGGTCGCGGAACGCGGTGGGCACCAGCTCGGCGAGCGCGCGGTGGTCCTGGTGGGCGTCGTGCGCGGTCGGGGCCGAGCACCAGATCCGGCTCGCCCGCGCCGCGCAGCTCCTCCAGCGCGTCCTTGGCCCGCTCCCAGTGGGCGGGCAGCCGGCCGTCGGGCAGGTCGAGCACGGTGACGTCGAGGCCGGCGCCCGGGCAGAACGCGGCGAGCGCGGCCCGCTCCTCCTCCTCGCGCAGCGATGCCGCCGCCGGTGAGCACCAGCGCGCGACACGACAGCCCGGGGTGCGCGCGGCACAGCGTCAGCAGCGTGCCGCCCGCGCCGATGGCGATGTCGTCGCAGTGCGCGCCGAGCAGCACGAGCCGGTCGAGGCGCTCGGGCAGGAGGCTGAGCATCAGCGTTCGTGCTGATGCGTCACGCAGGGCCGCGATCGTGGCCTGCAGGGGGTCGCTCGGCCGCGCGCTCGCGGTCCCAGAGCATCCACGGCCGGGTGCCGCTCTGGTAGGCGGCCTCGAGCGCGGTGCGCTCCTTGACGGTGTCGGCCGGCTGCCAGAAGCCGCGGTGCCGGTAGGCCATCAGGCGGCCCTCCTTGGCCAGCGCCATCGCAGCCGTCGGCGACCAGGTCGCCGTTCTCCGGGATGTGGTCGAAGATCTCCGGGCGGAGCACGAAGTAGCCGCCGTTCTCCCACAGCGGCATCTGCTGCAGCGTGGTGATCGAGTCGACCGTGCCGTCGTCGCCGACGTCGACGCAGTGGAACGCCGACTGCGGCGGCACCGCCATCAGCGCGCCCGACCTTGTCCGGCTGCGCGCGGAACCGGTCGACCATGTCGTCCAGCGGCGCGTCGGTGAGCACGTCGGCGTAGTTGGCGAGGAACATCTCGTCGTCGTCGAGGTGCTGGCGCACCCGGCGCAGCCGCTCGCCGATCGGCGAGTCGAGCCCGGTGTGGACGAACGTGATCGTCCAGTCGCGCGATGTCGGAGCCGAGCAGCTCGACCTCGCCGCCGCGGAGCACGAAGTCGTTGGACGCCGTCTCGTCGTAGTCGCAGGAAGTAGTCCTTGATGTGGTGGGCGCCGTAGCCCGAGGCACAGGACGAAGTCGGTGTGGCCGAAGTGCGCGTAGTAGCGCATGACGTGCCAGATCAGCGGCCGCGGGCCGACCGTCGTCATCGGCTTGGGCACGTCGGACTGCGCCGTCGCGCATCCGCATGCCGTAACCACCGCAGAACAGGACGACCTTCATGACGACGACCTCGAGGTCGTCGGGATCGGGAAGACCAGCGGCCGCCCCACTCGCGCACGTAGGACAGCTGGGCGATGAGCTCGTCGCGCAGGTTCCACGGCAGGATCAGCACGTAGTCGGGCCGGTCCTCGGCGATCCGCTCGGGCGGCAGGATCGGGATGCGGGTGCCCGGGGTGAACCGGCCGTGCTTGTAGGGGTTGCGGTCGACGGTGTAGGCGAGCAGGTCGGGCCGGATGCCGCAGTAGTTGAGCAGCGTGTTGCCCTTGCCCGGGGCGCCGTAGCCGACGACCGTCTTGCCGGCCCGGCGCGCCTCGATCAGGAACGCCACCAGGTCGTCGCGGACCCGGGAGACGGCCTCGGCGAACCCGTCGTGGCCCTCGGCGGTGTGCAGGCCCGCGGCCTCCTCGGCGGCGAGCACGTCGCGCACGGCCTGGCTGGGCTCGCCCGCGATCTCGGCCGGGCGCGCCCACATCCGGATCGAGCCGCCGTGGGTGGCCAGCAGCTCGACGTCGACCAGCGTGAGCCCGCCCGAGGCGAGCGCCCGCTGCCCGGTGAGCACCGTGTAGTACTGGAAGTGCTCGTGGTAGATGGTGTCGAACTGGGTGTGCTGCACCAGGGTCAGCAGGTGCTGCACCTCGATGGACACCCAGCCGTCGTCGGCGACCAGCGCGCGCAGGCCCTCGGTGAAGCCCACGACGTCGGGGATGTGGGCGTAGACGTTGTTGAGGCAGACCAGGTCGGCCGGGCCGTGCTCGGTCGCGCACCTGCCGGCCGGTCTCCGGGGTGAGGAACGCGGTGAGCGTCGGCACGCCCTTCTCCCGCGCCGCCTCGCCCACGTTGACCGACGGCTCGATGCCGAGGCAGCGGATGCCGCGCTCGACGACGTGCTGCAGCAGGTAGCCGTCGTTGCTCGCCACCTCGACGACGAACGAGTCCTCGGTCGAGGCCGAGCCGCTCGACGGCGGCGTCGACGAACCGGCGGGCGTGCTCCACCCAGGAGGTGGAGAACGAGGAGAAGTAGGCGTACTCGGTGAACGTCTCCTCGGGCGTGATCAGCGGCGGGATCTGGGCGAGCAGGCACGTTCGCAGACCCGCACGTGCAGCGGGTAGGTGGGCTCCGGGCGCCTCGACCGCCTCGGCGGTGAGGAACAGCTCGCACGGCGGCGTGGCGCCGAGGTCGAGGAAGCTGCGCAGGTCGGTCGATCCGCAGAGCCGGCAGGTGATGACGGGCGCGGTGTCGGTGTCGGCCACGGGGCGGGCCGCGCTGTCGGTCGTCATGCCGCGGTTCCCCCGGTCGGGTCAAATAGTTTCAACGTGAGATCCACTCCGAGCACGCGGGCCAGTGTTTCACGCACGGCACGGCGTTTCCGCAGGGCCCGGTCGTGCGGGGCGGGGCGTGGCGGCGGTCACGGACCGACGCGCGGCACGGCAGCGGGGTCGGGCGTGTCAGGATGGGGGCCTGTCCGCCGTGGTGTAAAGGCAGCACCTCAGATTTTGGTTCTGATGGTCCAGGTTCGAATCCTGGCGGCGGAGCGGCAGGTCAGGTCACGCTGGGTGTCGAGGTGCACACGGCCGTACACATGGCGGCCATCGAGTGGGCGTCGCCGCCGCCACGGGGCGTACGGTGTGGCAGCGGGAGTAACGGCTGTCGCGAGCTCGCACCCTGGTGAGACGCTTGGTCTCGCGATGCGGCCAGGGTCGCGCGTCGCTGTAGGGGGTATTCATTGCTCGGCGGGCGAGGAACTCGGGCACGGTGTCGACGCCAGGTGGTGATGGTCTTGGCGCTGGTCTCTTTGCTGGGGTCCGCCGGAGCGTGCTCCAGCACGGGTTCACCACCCGGCGCTCCGTCCGCAGGCACCAGTGCAACTCCTGGCCCGCAGTCGGAGTACTGCGGCGCAGTCATTGATCTGCTGCAGGTTTTCGAAGTCGGTCCCGATGTCAGTTCGAATGCGACACCGGAGGATGCGGCGGCGGCGTTGCAGAAGTTCCAGGCGCGATTCGAGCCACCCCTGACCACGGTAGAAAAAGCCATGCCGGACATCGTCCGGGAGGACGTCGGGACGTTGGCCCGCCAGGCCAGGTTCGCTGTGGCCACAAAGACGGCTGCCCCCATGAACACGCCTGAGTTCGATGCCGCCCTGACGCGTCTGCGGATCACTGCGATCAAGCAGTGCGAGATCAAGGAAATCCGTGTGACCTCCACGGATTACACCTACGAAGGAATACCGCCGAATGTTGGAGCAGGCGCTCTCAGCGTCATATTCATAAATTTGGGGGCCGAACCCCACGAGATGCGACTGTTCCGGATTCAAGACAACGAGCCGCGGCCATTCACGGTGCTCATCGGACTGCCCCAGGCGCAGCGGGATCAAGTGCTCAACTCGATCACACCTATCATGAGCGCGAGCCCGGGCAGCACCGATGCAGAGATCGTCAAACTCGCGCCGGGCCGCTACGGCGTCGCGTGTCTCAAGCCGAAAGGCTCGACCCCCACGCAGGACGGCACCGGTCCCCCGCATGCCACGCTCGGGGAAGCCGCCGAATTCACCGTGCAGTAGCCCGCCGGTCCAGGCACCGATCGTTTCGCCTGGGCTGATCCGGGAAGCCGATGCGGCGCCGTGGTCGACTGGGTCGGTCCTTCCGCGTCGGCCAGGGCTGTGTCCTCGCGAGCCCAGCCGTCGAGCCCGGTCCTGCGGTTCGGACGACCTCGTTCGCGGGTCTTGCCGCCGTGGAGTCGACCCGCCACAGTGAGCGATCATGCGGCACCTCGGTGGGATCGTGGTCGGGTTCTTCGGCGTGGTCGTCGGGCTGGTCGTGATCGCCGCGGCCCTCGGGCTGACCCAGCGCGCCGTCGAGCAGTTCACGCAGGGCCCGCTGCTCCTCGGCACGGTGCTGATGCTCGTCGGTGGCGCCGCGATCGGCGCGGTCGCGATCTTCCGGCGGCTGTCGATTGCCGCGCCGCTGACGGGGGCCGCGGTCGCGCTGCTACTCACCCTGGCAGGCGCGCTCGCGCCCGCCTGGCACTACCAGCTCGGCCTGGGCCGGGCGCTCGGCGGCGGCCTGAGCGTGTTGCTCAGCCTTCAGGTGCCCGCGCTGATTGTCGGTGTGCTGTTGCTGACGTCGGTCGGCGTCGCGGCACCGCGGGTCGTGGCGCAAACCGTGCCCCCTGCCGGGGCGCCGACCGGACCCCTCCCGCCCTTCGCCCAGCAACCGTGGGGCGTTCCAGGGCCTCAGCAGTAGGGCGCGCCATCCTGGTCCCCGCTCACCTCGCACCCCGTCTGGCCACCTCGCACCCCGTCGACGGGGTGCGAGGTGTGCCCATGGGGTGCGAGGTGCCCCTACGGGGTGCGAAGTGCGCGGCCGGGGGGCCGGCGACGACGACGGGGCGGGACCCGTGCCGGTCCCGCCCCGTGGTGTCGGTGTGCCCCGCTCAGCGTGCCTGTTCGCTGCGCAAGCCCCGCTCAGCGACCGTTCGGTCGCGGCTGCGGAGGCTCGGGCGGACGCCCATTACCCGTGCACCTCATCTTCCCCCCTCGATTCCTCCGCGCCGCCCTCACTCGAGGCCGGCGTCCAGCGTGATCGTCGTGCCCGTCAGCGCCTTGCTCACCGGGCAGCTGGCCTTGGCCGCCTCGGCGACCTCCTTGAACTTGGCCTCGTCCATCCCCTCGACCTCACCGCGGACGGCGATCTTGATTCCGGTGATGGCGAAACCGCCCGCCGGGTCGGGACCCAGCGTGACGTCGGCCTGCACGTCCAGCGACTGCGGCGTGCCGCCCTCCTGCGCGATCAGAGCCGAGAGCTGCATCGCGTAGCACGACGAGTGCGCCGCGGCGATCAGCTCCTCGGGGCTGGTGGTGCCCCCGGCCTCCTCGGCAGCGCGCTTCGGGAAGCTCACCTCGTACGTGCCGACCCCGCTGCTCGTCAGTTCCACCTGGCCAGAGCCCTGCTCGAGGGTGCCGTTCCAGGCCGTGCGGGCGGTGCGGGTGGGCATGTGTGCTCCTTTTGCGGTCGGCGCTGTCCGTACCTTATGAACGCTGGGACGCGCAGAACGTTCACTGACTCACGCATGGTGAGCCAGCCGGTGCCGACAAGACGGCAAACGGTCGAAGATCCCGAAACTTCTCACCCATTCGGCGTCGTCTGACCGCTGAGCGCAAGCAGCGTTGGGCAGTCCGGGGCAGCGGCACAGGGTGCCGAGCCGCGCGAGCGCACGCCGTACGATGCACCCGTCCGCCGCGTCCGGCGGACGCGCCGTCGAACCAGGGAGTTTGGTCTGCATGACCGACCGCTCGCGGCCCGGCGCCGCGCTCATCCTGGCCGCGGGCGAGGGCACCCGGATGCGCTCGGCCGTCCCCAAGGTCCTCCACCCGATCGGGGGACGCAGCCTCCTCGGCCACGCGGTGCACGCCGTCGCGGAGCTGGATCCCGAGCACCTCGTCGTGGTTCTCGGCCATGGCGGCGACCAGGTTCGGGAGGCGGTCACCGCGCTCGGCGACGAGCTGGCGCGCCCCGTCACCGTCGCCGTGCAGGAGCAGCAGCTGGGCACCGGGCACGCGGTGCGCTGCGGGCTGGACGCGCTGCCGGGCGGCGTGACCGGCCCCGTGCTCGTCACCTACGGCGACGTGCCGCTGCTGCGCGCCGAGACCCTCGCCGCGCTGCTGGCCGAGCACACGGCGTCCGGGGCGGCGGTCACGGTGGTCACCACCGAGCTCGCCGACCCCACCGGCTACGGCCGCGTGCTGCGCGAGACCGATGGCACCGTCACCCGGATCGTCGAGCAGGCCGACGCGACGGTCGAGCAGCAGGCGGTCCGCGAGGTCAACTCCGGCGTCTACGCGTTCGACGGCGCGTTCCTCGAAGAGGGGCTCGGGCGCCTGTCGACGTCGAACAACCAGGGCGAGCTGTACCTCACCGACCTCATCAAGATCGCGCACGACGACGGCGCCGTGGTGCGCGGCGTCATCTGCCCCGACGAGTGGCAGGTGCGCGGGGTGAACGACCGCGTCCAGCTCGCCGAGCTGCGCGCCGAGCTCAACCGCAGGCTGCTGACGCACTGGATGCGGACGGGCGTCACGGTGGTCGATCCCGCCACCACCTGGGTCGACGTCCAGGTGCGCCTGGAGCGCGACGTCGTGCTGCACCCGGGCACGCAACTGCACGGCGCCACGACGGTCGGTGGCGGCGCGGAGATCGGGCCGGACACCACGCTCACCGCCGTGGTGGTCGGCCCCGGCGCCCGCGTGGTGCGCACGCACGGCAGCGAGTCGGAGATCGGCGCCGGGGCGTCCGTCGGCCCGTTCGCCTACCTGCGCCCGGGCGCGCGGCTCGGCGAGCGCGGCAAGATCGGCACCTTCGTCGAGGTCAAGAACGCCCAGATCGGCGAGGGCTCGAAGGTGCCGCACCTCACCTACGTCGGCGACGCGACGATCGGCGACCACTCCAACATCGGCGCCAGCTCCACGTTCGTGAACTACGACGGCATCCGCAAGCACCACACCGTCATCGGCTCGCACGTGCGCACCGGATCGGACACGAAGTTCATCGCGCCCCTCTCCGTCGGCGACGGCGCCTACACCGGCGCGGGCGCCGTCCTGAAGCAGGATGTGCCGCCGGGCGCGCTCGCCGTCTCCGGGGGACCCCAACGCACCATCGAGGGCTGGGTGGAGAAGAACCGGCCCGGCACGCCCGCCGCCGAGGCCGCAAGGGCCGCCACCGAGAGGTTGAACCAGCAGTGAGTTCCAGGACGGCCATGACGAAGAAGAGCCTCATGCTCTTCTCCGGGCGGGCCCACCCCGAGCTGGCCGAGCAGGTCGCGAAGCAGCTCGACGTGACGATCACACCGCAGTCGGCCTACTCGTTCGCCAACGGGGAGATCTTCGTGCGGTTCGAGGAGTCGGTGCGCGGCAGCGACGCGTTCGTGCTGCAGAGCCACTCCGCCCCGATCAACGACCAGATCATGGAGCAGCTGATCATGGTGGACGCGCTGAAGCGCGCGTCGGCCAAGCGGATCACCGTGGTCATGCCGTTCTGGGGCTACTCACGGCAGGACAAGAAGCACCGCGGCCGGGAGCCGATCTCGGCGCGGCTCGTCGCGGACCTGTTCAAGGTGGCGGGCGCCGACCGGATCATGACCGTCGACCTGCACACCGCGCAGATCCAGGGCTTCTTCGACGGGCCCGTCGACCACCTCTTCGCGCTGCCGGTGCTCGCCGAGCACGTCAGCCGCACGTACGCCGACGAGGACATCACCGTCGTCTCGCCGGACTCCGGGCGCGTGCGCCTCGCCGAGCGGTGGGCCGAGACGCTCGGCGGCACCCCGGTGGCGTTCATCCACAAGACGCGCGACCCGCTGCGGCCCAACGAGTCCCGCGCCAACCGGGTGGTCGGCGAGATCCACGGCAGGCTGTGCGTCGTCATCGACGACATGATCGACACCGGTGGCACCGTGGCGAAGGCCGTGCAGGCGCTGCTCGCGCAGGGGGCGAAGGACGTCGTGGTCGCGGCGACGCACGGCGTGCTCTCCGGCCCGGCGGGCGAGCGGCTCGCCGCGTGCGGCGCCCGCGAGGTGATCTTCACCGACACGCTGCCGATCCCGGACGAGAAGCGCTTCCCGACGATGACGGTGCTGCCGATCGCGCCGCTCCTGGCCGAGGCCATCCACCAGGTGTTCCACGACGGCTCGGTGACGAGCCTGTTCGACGGAAACGCCTAGCGCGCCCCGTGCGCGGAAACGAGTGCTCTGGCCCTCGTTTCCGCGCACGGTCAGGCTTCGAACTTGTAGCCCAGCCCGCGCACGGTGACGAGGTGCTTGGGCGCGCCGGGGTCGGCCTCGACCTTGGCCCGCAGCCGTTTGACGTGCACGTCGAGCGTCTTCGTGTCGCCGACGTAGTCCGCGCCCCACACCCGGTCGATCAGCTGGCCGCGGGTGAGCACCCGGCCGACGTTGCGCAGCAGGTACTCCAGGAGGTCGAACTCCTTCAGCGGCAGCGCGACGTCGGTGCCGTTGACGCTGACGACGTGCCGCTCGACGTCCATCCGCACCGGCCCGGCCGCGAGCACGCCGGGGGCGCCCTCGTCGTTCGCCTCGCCCCCGCGGCGCAGCACGGCGCGCACCCGGGCGATGAGCTCGCGGGCGGAGTAGGGCTTGGTGACGTAGTCGTCGGCGCCGAGCTCCAGCCCGACCACCTTGTCGATCTCGCTGTCCCGCGCCGTCACCATGATCACCGGGACGGCCGAGCGGGTGCGGAGCGCCTTGCAGACGTCGGTGCCGCTCATGCCGGGGAGCATCAGGTCGAGCAGCACGATGTCGGCGCCGTTGCGGTCGAACTCCGCCAGCGCGTCCTGGCCGGTGGCCGCGACGGCGGTGGTGAAGCCCTCCTTGCGCAGCAGGAAGGCGAGCGGGTCGGCGAAGGACTCCTCGTCCTCGACGATCAACACCCTGGTCATGTGGTTCCTCCGAGGTGGGCGGGAGCGCGGTCGGCGGTCTGGGGCGGCGCCGCCAGCGGGAGGCGCATGGTGAACGTCGAGCCGGTGCCGGGGCGGCTCCACAGCCGCACCTCGCCGCCGTGGTTGGCCAGCACGTGCTTGACGATCGCCAACCCCAGGCCGGTGCCGCCGGTGGCGCGGGAGCGGGCCGGGTCGACGCGGAAGAAGCGCTCGAACACCCGCCGCTGGTGCTCCGGGGCGATGCCGATGCCGCGGTCGGTGACGGCGATCTCGACGCTGCCGCCGTCGCGCCTGCGCGAGACCGAGACCGGTGTCTCGGCGGGTGAGTAGGCGATCGCGTTCTCGATGAGGTTGCACAGCGCGGTGACCAGCAGGGTCTGGTCGCCCTCGACCGCCAGGTCGATCGGCTTGTCGACGACGATCTCGATCCGCGCCGCCTCCGCGGACAGCCGGGTGCGGGCCAGCGCCTCGTCCACCACGTCGTCGACGGCGACGAGCGACAGCTCCGGAAGGCCTTCCGCGCCGGTGAGCCGGGACAGCGCGATCAGCTCGGTGACGAGGTTGCCCAGCCGGGTCGCCTCGCTGACGATCTTGGCCGCCGAAGCGGCGGACCTCGGCGGGGTCGTCGGCGGCGTCGAGCACGGCCTCGGCGAGCAGCCCGACCGCGCCGACCGGCGTCTTGAGCTCGTGGCTGACGTTGGCCACGAAGTCGCGCCGCGTCGCCTCCAGGCGGACGGCGTCGGAGGTGTCGGCCGCCTCGACCATCGTGTAGCCGTCGCCGAGCGGGCGCACCTGGGCGAGCACGGCGGCGGGACGGCGGCCGCGCTGGTCCAGCGGCGACAGGTCGACGGCGACCGTGGTCCCCCGGTCGCGCACCTCCGCGCAGGCCGCGGCCGCACGGGCGTCGGGCTTGTCGTCCGGCGACCACGCCGAGCACCCGGGCGCGGGCGTTGGCGAGCACGGCGACGCCACCGCGGTCGACGACGACGAGCCCCTCGTCGGTGGCGGAGAACACGCGCTCCAGCAGGTCACCCAGCGTCGGGCCGGGTCGGGGCCCCCGCCGGTGGGACCACCCCCCGACCGCGGCCCCACCGGCGACCGACCGCGATGCCCACCGCGAGCGCGAACACCGCGACCAGCACACCGACCACACCGGTCATGGCGCCATCGTAGGCAGCCCGCGCGCGGCCGCGACGCCGGCCGTGACACGGCGGCGCCGCGATCGGCAGTGTTCGGCGGCCGTTCACACGACGTTCACGGGGTCGTGCGCGGACAAAGCGTGCAGGAACGGTGTTATCCGCGCACGAGCGCGTCAGCGCCCTGCGCGGCCACCGCGGCGGTGGCGTCCTTCGCCGCCTCCGGGTCGAGGTAGGTGCCGCCCCGACGGTGGGGCGCAGGTCGTCGTCGAGGTCGTAGCGCAGGGGGATGCCGGTGGGGATGTTCAGGCCCGCGATGGCCTCGTCGGAGACGTCGTCGAGGTGCTTGACGAGCGCGCGCAGCGAGTTGCCGTGCGCGGCGAGCAGCACGACCTTGCCCGCGCGCAGGTCCGGCACGACCGCGGACTCCCAGTACGGCAGGAACCGCGCGACGACGTCGGCGAGGCACTCGGTGGCGGGCATGTCGGCGCCGAGGTCGGCGTAGCGGGGATCGGCGTCCTGGGAGTACTCCGAGCCGGCCTCGATCGGCGGCGGCGGCACGCTGTAGGAGCGGCGCCAGAGCATGAACTGCTCCTCGCCGTACGCCTCGAGGGTCTGCTTCTTGTTCTTGCCCTGCAGGCGCGCCGTAGTGGCGCTCGTTGAGCCGCCAGTTGCGGCGGACCGGGATCCAGTGCCGGTCGCAGAGCGTCGAGGGCGAGGTTGGCGGTGGAGATGGCGCGGCGCAGCAGCGAGGTGTGCACGACGTCGGGCAGCAGGCCTTCGGCCGCGCAGCAGTTCGCCGCCGCGGCGGGCCTCCTGCTCACCGGTCTCCGAGAGCGGCACGTCCACCCAGCCGGTGAACAGGTTCTCGGCGTTCCACGCGCTCTGGCCGTGACGCAGCAGCACGAGGGTTCCCATGGGCATCACTCTGCCGGCGTGAGCGCGGCAGCGGCACAGGCACCGGGCACATCGGCGGCGGTCAACCCGTCCAGCACGGCGTCGAAGATCTCGCGCAGCTGGCCGACCTGCTCGGGGGTGAGCCGGTCGAACACGTGCTTGCGCACCTCCCGCACGTGCCCGGGCGCGGCCGCGGCCAGCGCCGCGAAGCCCGCGTCGGTGAGCTGGGCGAGGGTGCTGCGCCGGTCGTCGGGGCACGGGATGCGGCGCACCCAGCCGTTGTGCTCCAGCTTGCCCACCGCGTGCGACAGGCGGCTCTGCGAACTCTGGGTGACGGCGGCGAGATCGCTCATCCGCAACGTGCGGCCGGGGACGTCGGAGAGCATGGCGAGGATGAGGTAGTAGGCCATCGGCATGCCGGATTCGCGTTGGAGCTGACGGTCGAGCGCGCCGTCGAGCAGGCTGGTGGTGGCGACGTAGACCAGCCACGCCTGGAGCTCGTCCGGCGTGAGCCAGCGCATGTCCGACTCCGTCACAGGCGTATCATACGAGGGAAGATAGTTGAACCTTCATCTGTTTTGATGGGCGTCACATATCCACTCCCTCCGGAGGTCACCATGCCCGTCCAGCGCCTGAACCACGCCGTGCTCTACGTCCGCGACGTCGCGCGCAGCGTCGCCTTCTACACCGAGGCCCTCGGCTTCCGCGTGGTCATGGACGATCCCCGGCCGGGCGGCGTTCCTGCAGGCCGCCGACTCCACCAACGACCACGACCTCGGCCTGTTCGCCATCGGCGACCGCGCGGGCGACTCCACCGCGGGCCGCTCGACCGTCGGCCTCTACCACCTCGCGTGGGAGGTCGACACCCTCGCCGAGCTGCAGCGCATCCGCGGCGTGCTCACCGAGCACGGCGCGCTGGTGGGCGCCTCCGACCACGGCTCCACCAAGGCGCTCTACGCCAAGGACCCCGACGGCATCGAGTTCGAGGTCAGCTGGCTCGTGCCCGCGGCCCTGCTCGACCCGGACGAGAAGATCGCCACCCTGCCGCTGCACCTGGAGCAGGACATCGAGCGCTACGGCGCCGAAACCCGTGGCGGCGTCGGCGTCTCCGTGCCGACCGCCTGAAACTACCCGGCGGACGAATTGGCCGGACGTATCCGGCGACGGTACGCTCCGTGCCACGAACAGCCGCCCGACCAGCCCGAACAGGGCGATCGGGCCCCGATCCCCGCGAGGAAGCCGATGACGGCGAGTGCCGCCGGGACCCTCGAGCATGACGCGTTGTTCTACACCGACGCGGCGAGCTACCGGTCCGGATGCCTCGAGTTCGTGCGCGCAGGCCTGGAGCAGGACGAGCCGGTGCTCGTCGCCGTGCCCCAGCCCGGGCTCGGCCTGCTGCGCTCCGCGCTCACCGCCGCCGAGGCCGCGCTGGTCCGCACCGCGGACATGGCGCAGGCGGGCCGCAACCCCGGCCGCATCATCGGCACGGTGCTCACCGCGTTCGTCGGCGAGCACGCCGGACGGCGGGTGCGCATCATCGGCGAGCCGATCTGGGCAGGCCGCACCAGCCGACGAGTACCCGGCCTGCGCCGAGCACGAGGCGCTGATCAACGTGGCGCTGGCCGACTCGCCCGCCTACGTCCTGTGCCCCTACGACGTGCGCCGGCTGGGCCGTGACTTGCTCACCGACGCCACCCGCACCCACCCCACGCTCGCGGCCGACGGCGAGCGCTGGGACAGCCCCGCCTACACCGATCCCGTCGCCGTCGCCGCCTGGTTCGACCGGCCGCCCGAGCCCGCTCCGCCCGGAGGCCGACGTGCTCGTGATCGGGCCCACGCACCGGCCCCAGCACCGCGCGGCGGTTCGTGCACGACTACGCGCTGCCGACGGGCATGAGCCAGGAGCGGATCAAGGACCTGCGCACGGCGGTGCAGGAGCTGGTCGTCAACACGGTGGTGCACGCGGGCGGCTCCGGCCTGCTCATGGTGTGGACGGCCGGGCGGCAGGTCGTCTGCCAGGTGCAGGACGGCGGCCGGATCACCGACCCGCTCGTCGGGCGCCGCCCGCCCGCGCCCCCCGCGCGTCGGGCACGGCCTGTTCACGGTCCACCAGGTGTGCGATCTCGTGCGGGTGCACCGCCGCCGCGACGGCACGCTCGTCCGGATCCACGTGAACTTCGACTGACCCCCGAGGGTAGTCCCCCCCGCGCGCGGAAAAGGTGGCCAGGGCGCACCTTTTCGCGCGCGCGGCCAGGGCGAGCCGCGCGGCACGGCGAGTCCGTGTCCGCGCAGGGTGAGTCGCCCGCCTCACGCCCGGCGAGCCCGGCGCCTCACGCCGCGGCGAGTCCGGCGTCTCGCCACGGCGAGTCGGCGGCCGTTTGGGAGCACGCGCGCTCATCCGGCGGCGGTCATGATCACCGATAGCGGTGTGTCCGCCGATCGGACGCTGTGCTCGGTTGGCCTGGCCCGGACCGGTTCCGGCGAGGCACGCCGGTCGGCTCGCCCGACGCGGTAGCCCTCAGCCGCGGAGAACTGCGCCGTCACGCTGAACCGGTCGGCCCGCACCAGCGTCTGCCGCCATTCGACTGGCTCGTCTCCCGCGCAGCCCAGCCGGTCGATGGCCAGCGCCGCCACCCCCGGCCCGATGCCCAGCAGCCCGCGCTGCGCGGCGTCCGGAACGACCGCGCGGATCACCTCGCTCCCCCCGGTGACCCGCACCCCGCACCGGGCCGCGTACTCGGTGTAGAGGCCGGTGCGGCCGAAGTCGACGTCCAGCAGTGGCGCGGCCAACCGCTCGGGCAGCCACACCCGGTCGACGGCCAGCGGCTCGGCGTCGGCCAGGCGCAGCCGCTCCAGATGGACGAGCGGCGTCGACTCCTCCAGCCCCAGCCGGGCGGCCACCACCCCGTCGGCGCGGACGTCGAGCGTGTGGACGACGCTGCGCTGCACCCGCCCGGTCGCCTCGACCGCGGTGAAGAGGCTGTAGATCTCACCGAGCGGCTGCTGGATGGGGGAAGGCTCGGCCCGCCGCGGAGTGCGCCCGCGCCCCGCGATGACCAGCCCCTCCTCGCGCAGCCGCCGGACGGCCTCGCGCACGGTGTGCCTGCTCACCCCGTACTGGGCCACGAGCGCGAGCTCACCGGGGAAGGCGACGGCGAACTCGTCGTGGTCCAGACGACGGCGCAGGTCCGCGAGCAGCTGCTCCCAGAGCGGAGTCGCTCGGGAGCGGTCGAGCGCCTCTGCGGTCATCCGGACTCAACAGTCTGCGGCCGCGCGCAGGTTTCCGGTGAGCGCGTGCAGGGTGCTGCGCAGAGTCGCGATCTCCGCGTCGTGCAGCGCTGTCGCCGACGCCACCTCGCGCTGGACGGCCGCGGCCCGCGCCTCCAGGTCGCGGCCTTCGGGTGTCAGTGCGACGAGCACGGAACGCTCGTCGCCCGCCTGCCGCCTGCGCGTGACGAGACCGGTGGCCTCCAGCCGCTTCAGCAGCGGAGAAAGGTGCCGGTCTCCAGTTGCAACGCCTGCCCGATGCCGGTGACCTGCATGTCGCCCCGCTCCCACAGCACCACCAGCACGAGGAACTGCGGGTAGGTCAGACCCAGCGCGTCGAGCATCGGCCGATAGCAGCTCGTCATCGCGCGTGAGGCGGCGTAGAGCGCGAAGCACAGCTGCTCGTCGAGCCCCGTCGTCGTTACCCGTTCCGCCTGGGTCATGGACCCACCGTATTCTGGTGTACGCAGATCGCGCACTACGGCATCCTCCACCAATGGCCGAGCCGACGATCGCCGACACCCCGGAGCCGCCGTATGTCGCGGTGATCTTCACTTCGTTGCGGACGCCAGGCGACCATGGCTACGCGGCGATGGTTGCGGCCATGGAGGCGACAGCCCGCGAGCAGCCGGGCTACCTGGGGATCGAGGCCGCGCGCGACGACATGGGCATCACGGTGTCGTACTGGCGGGACGAGGCCTCAGCGCGGGCATGGAAACAGGTCGGAGCGCACCTCGTGGCGCAGCGGCGCGGGCGCGAGGTCTGGTACTCCGACTACCGCGTCCGGATTGCGCACGTCGCGCGCGACTACGGTCTCAGCGATCACGCGGGCCCGCCGCCGTCAGACCTATGATGCTCGGCGGCCGTGCGCAAACGGCGAACTCACCGTGGCGGGGCGGGCGACTCACCGTGGCGGGGCGGGCGACTCACCGTGGCGGGGTGGGCGACTCACCGTGGCGGGGCGGGCGACTCACCGTGGCGCGGGCGGGCGACTCGCCGTGCGGGGCGGACTGCGCGCGGGCGACTCACCATGGGATGCCTGGTGCTCCGACACATGGCAGGCTGCGTACAGCCTCATCGACGAGCCGAGGAGCAGCCATGCCGCAGCAGGTCCGCGGGGTCGTCGCGCACAGCAAGGGCGCGCCGGTCTCGGTCGAGACGATCATCATTCCCGACCCGGGTCCGGGTGAGGCCGTCGTGGCCGTGCAGGCCTGCGGGGTCTGCCACACCGACCTGCACTACCGCGAGGGCGGTATCAACGACGAGTTCCCGTTCCTGCTCGGGCACGAGGCGGCAGGCATCGTGGAGACGGTCGGCGAAGGCGTCACCGACGTGGCGCCCGGCGACTTCGTGATCCTCAACTGGCGCGCGGTCGACGGCACCTGCCGGGCCTGTCGCCGCGGCCAGCCCTGGTACTGCTTCTCTACGCACAACGCGGCGCAGAAGATGACCCTCGAGTCGGGCCATGAGCTCTCCGCCGCGCTGGGCATCGGCGCGTTCGCCGAGAAGACGCTCGTCCACTCCGGACAGTGCACCAAGGTGGACCCGGCGGTGAAGCCCGAGGTGGCGGGCCTGCTCGGATGCGGGGTCATGGCAGGCATCGGCGCGGCGATCAACACCGGCGGGGTGGGGCGCGGCGACTCGATCGCGGTCATCGGTTGCGGCGGGGTCGGCGACGGGGCCATCGCAGGCGCTCGTCTCGCGGGCGCGTCGACGATCATCGCGATTGACTCCGACGACCAGAAGCTGGTGTGGGCCAAGGAGTTCGGGGCCACCCACACGATCAACGCCCGCGGACGCGACGTGGTGGAGGCCGTCAAGGAGCTGACCGACGGAAACGGCGCGAACGTCGTCGTCGACGCCGTCGGCCGACCCGAGACGTTCAAGCAGGCCTTCTACGCCCGCGACCTGGCAGGCACCGTCGTTCTGGTCGGCGTGCCGACCCCGGACATGATCGTCGATCTGCCGCTGATCGACGTCTTCGGCCGCGGTGGCGCGACCAAGTCCTCATGGTACGGCGACTGCCTGCCAAGCCGGGACTTCCCCATGCTCGTCGACCTGCATCTGCAGGGGCGCCTGCCGCTGGACAAATTCGTGTCCGAGACGATTCCGCTCGACGCCGTCGAGGCGGCGTTCGAGAAGATGCAAAAGGGCGAGGTGCTGCGCTCGGTTGTGGTCTTCTGATGACGATCGACCGTCTCGTGACGTCGGGGCACCTTCTCCCTCGACGGCGGCACCTGGCAGGTTGAAAACAACGTGTGGCTCGTCGGCGACGAGCGCGAGGTGATCGTCATCGACGCCGCGCACGACGCCGACGCGATCACCGCTGCCGTCGGCGACCGGAACGTCGTGGCGGTCGTGTGCACCCACGCCCACGACGACCACGTCAACCAGGCCCCGGCGCTGTCGGATCGGTTCGGCGCACCAATCCTGCTCAACCCGTCCGAGCAGCCGCTGTGGGTGATGACCTGGCCCGAGCGGAAGCCCGACGGCGAGCTGGCCGACGGTCAGGTGCTCACCGCGGGCGGGATCGAGCTGCGCGCACTGGTGACACCTGGACACTCCCCCGGCTCGACGTGTCTGTACGCGCCGGAGCTCGGCACGGTGTTCACCGGCGACACGCTTTTCGCCGGAGGCCCGGGTGCGACCGGGCGCTCGTACTCGTCGTTCGACACGATCATCGACTCGATCCGGGCGACGCTGCTCACCCTGCCCGCCGACACCACGGTGCGCACGGGCCACGGCGACGGGACGAGCATCGGCGCGGAAGCCCCGCACCTGGAGGAGTGGATCGCGCGCGGCCA
>CAWIOI010000011.1:0-52722 GCA_963837575.1 uncultured Actinomycetota bacterium | reverse complement strand
GCCGGGAGTTCGCTCAGGTCGCCCAAGGCTTCCGGAACAAGAACTTCCGAACACCGGAACAGTTCCTGCTCGCGTACGACGCGACGTTCGAAGCGCAGCGAGCCAGGAACGCTTGGGGCATCCTCGACTGGAACTGCGCGGGCATGGCGAGCGACCTGCCGTGGGCGGCGTCGGAACCGGGCAGACTCCGAAGGCTGGTGCGGGACGTACACCTGCTCGCCGAGGAACAAGATGCGCTCGTCCTGTCCCTGAAGGGTGACGTTCGGCAGGCAACCCGCCGGGCCGTGGCGGAACGTGGTGAGACTGGGGTCGACTACTGGGCTCGTATCGCCGACGAGCACGGCGTGCCGGACGGGTCGGCGGTCGAACGGATAGTCCACTACCAGGAGAGCGTGCAGGTGCTGAAGAAGGCCGACCTTGACGTTCTCCAGGCCACCGGATGGCCCGTCTTCGATCTCGACGCGACGGCACCGGCGGACGACGTGCTCGACCAGGCGCTGGCGACTCTTCGGGCTCCCGGACGAACGTCAATGACCGAGCAGCGAAGGTTGGAGCCGACGCGGGCCGCCATCCGTCACGTGTGTGAGCGGTTCGCGCTCGACGGCGGCGGGCATTCGGGGGAGGGACGGCTCAGCCCGATCGCCCGAGGTGCTATGGGCCGGATCTGGCGACTGTCGCTTCCCAGCAAGCGCGACTACGCCGTCAAGGAGCTGTTCTGGGGCCACGACGAGGCCGCGGTGGTCCGGGAGGCCGCGCTGCGCGACGCCGCCGCGGACGCCGGGGTCGCCTCGCCCGCCAACCTGCGTACGGTCGACGGCCGGTACGTGTGCACGCTTCCGCCGGAGCTCGGCGGCGCGGACGTGCGGGTGTTCACCTGGGTGGAAGGCCGCCCGGTCGAGGCCGGCGAGCCGGGCATCGCCCGATGGGTCGGGCACACGCTCGGTGTCCACTGCATGGTCTGCGGCACTTCTACCCCGAACGTGGCACCCGACCCGTGGCACGACCAGGTGCCGGACGCCGCAGAACAGTGGGCGGACCTAGCTTGCCGGGGAAGGGCCGACGGCCGGCCATGGGCGCCGTCGCTCGAGCAGCGCATTCCGTTGCTGAAGGCCCTGTGCGCACAGGTGGTTCCGGTCGACCGGTCCGCGCTGATCTACAGCCATCTGGACTTCCAGCCGCAGAACGTCCTCGTCGACTCCACCGGCTGTCGCGTGTTGCTGGACTGGGAGGACGCCGGACCGAGCATGCCGGACCGTGTGCTGGCAGGCGTGCTGACGACCTGGTGCACCGAGGACGGAGTTGTCCGTCCCGACCGGGTGCGGATCATTCACGCCTACCGGCTGGCCGGTGGCGCAGCAGGTGACGGGCATGGAGTCGTTCAGCGCGAACCTCGCCGGCTACCTGAACTACGTGGCCGCGCAGGCGTCGAGTCTCGAGCACGAGCAGGCGGCGGACATGCGTGAGTACGCCGACGGTGAAGCCGTCGGGGCGCTCATCAACCCGTCGACCACGGAGCTGTTCGAGGAGGTCCTCCGTCTCGTCGGGTGAGCACGCCGGCACCATACGCCCACTGCCGCACTGGCAAACGGTGACTCGACCCGTCCTGGCTCGCCGGCGCCGCCGACGACTACCGCGCCGGCTCCGACGGCCCCGAACTCCGCCCGCTGGAGGCCGACCTGACCGGCCTGCCGCCGCTGCACGTGATCGCCGGCGCCGACGAGGTGCTGGTGGGCGACAGCGACGCACTGGTGGAGCGGGCGGAGCAGGCCGGCGCACCGGTGACCTACCGCCGCGAGCCCGGCATGTGGCACGCCTACCCGATCTTCACGGGCCTGCTGGCCGAGGCGGACGAGGCCGTGGCCGAACTCGGCGCCGCCCTGAGCCAGGACTGCTCCGGCTGACGAGGGTCCTCGCAGAGGTTGTGCGGTCCTCGCACAAGTTCCAACTCCTGCGAGGACGGCAGAAGGTGTGCGAGGACGCCGTCAGGGTCCGGCCTAGCGGCTCTGCAATGCGTCCAGCGCGACCGCCATCGACGCCGCGACCCGGAAGTCGAGGCGGGGGTCGTGCACCGTGATGGTGTAGCGGTCGCGCACGGTCTTCTGCCGCTCGCTGGTCAGCACGGGGGCGCCGGAGGTCTTGTCGGCGAAGTCGAAGTGGAAGACGAACGGCACCCAGAGGTCGCCGATGAACGGGATGAAGTCCCACACCCGGCGCAGGATCGCGATGCCCAGCCTGCGCTCCTGCCCGACGGCGTCGATGCCGGGCGCGGACAGGTGCCAGGTGGAGCGCACCAGGCTGGCGGCGAAGTCCTTGCGGAAGTAGCCGAGCGGCTGCCCGTGCTCGTCGAACACGTCGTGCCTCGGCGCGGACGTCGAGGCCCTGCCGCGCCTTGAACGAGAACACCGGCCGCGACCGCGACTCGTCGGCGTAGAACGTCACCTGCTCCTTGAACGCCATCCTCTTCTGCTGGGCGAAGGCCAGAAGAGCACCCTCGGACCCGTCGGGGTTGGCGGCGAGCACCTCGTACCGGTTCACCATCAACGTGATCTTCTGCCGGACGAAGAAGCGCTGCATGCGCTCATCCTCCTCGTTCGTCACGGGAGGTCCAGGATCACCCCGATGACCTCGCGGATCTGCGCCAGGGCCACGGTCCCCACATTGCCGCGCACCTTCTCCACGCGACTGGTCGACAGCGCCCGCAGATGTTGGCACTGCACGGACGAGTCGCGGTCCAGGCCGTTGGCCCGGTCCGACTCGATCCGGACCTCGGACGCGAATGCGCGCAGGGTCGAGGTGAGGGGGACGACGTGGACCACGTTCGGGCCGGCGTCGAGGATGCGCTGCGCAGTCACGATGACGGCCGGATGCCGGAAACCGGCCTCCCGGCCGGAGGGCAGGCCGAGATCCAGGTCGACGACGTCACCGGAGGTCAGCATCGAGCCAGTCGACCTCGTCCGAGGACGGCTCAGCGGCCAACTGCGCCCCGATCCGGTCCTGTCTGAGCCGCCGCACGGCCAGCGCCACGGTGTCGCCGACGCTCGCACCCAGGTCGGCGGCGAGCCGCTTGAGCTCCCGATGAGTGGCGACGTCGATCCGCACGCTGGTGCTCTGCATGCAGATCAGCATACAACGTCGGGCGGCGGCCCGGCGGCGATCTCGGCGAGCCGGTCCCACGCGGGTGACGACACGCCGGCCGAGATCGCGACCAGGCGGGCGACCGCCGGGTTCGTGACCGGCCGCCGGCCGCGGCTCCGGTCAGCCATCCACCGCTCAGCCCGGTCGGCCAGCGCGACGAGGCTCGGGTCGTCGGGCGACCGGTCGAACGCCGCGTCGTACTGCAGGTAGATCCGGAGGGGCTCATCGGCGCGTTCCTGCAGGCCGCGGTCGATCTCCGCGATCGCCAGCGCGAACCCTTCCGGGGAGGCGGACATCAGCTCCCCGATGCGGCGCAGCGGCACCCCGGCGTCGGCCAGGGTCTTGATCTTGACCAGGTCGATCGCGTGCTCGGCGCCGTAGCGCCGGTACCCCGACGCGTCACGCGCAGGCTCGGCGAGCAGCCCGCGCCGGTGGTAGTGCCGCACGGCCCGCACCGTCACCCCCGCGTAGGCCGCGAGCTGCCCGATGGTGACCATGCGGTCAGTGTCCCTCCACCTGCCGGCCGAACAACCGCCCGGCGAGATCGACGCCGGTGACCGCGCCGGTCGCGTCCCGGGTGAAGAAGCCCCTCTGCCCCGCGAACGCGCCGCCGGTGATGACGTACTCGTCACGGGGCAGCAGCCCGAACGCGAACGGCGCGTGGTCCGGGGGCAGTTCCGTGTCCGCCGCCGCCCGGATCTCCGCCTTCAGCAGGACCTCCAGCACCAGGCCGGACGAGATCGTGAGCGTCATGACGTCGTTCTCGTAGCTCCCGACGATCTCCCTGACCCGGGCCTCGTCGTACGGGCAGCGGCTCCGGGTCCCGGTCGACCACGCCCTGGTAGGTCTCCAGCGCCCAGCGCAGGACGGCCTTGTTGAACGGGATGCCGTCCGGGCCGGCGTTCGACAGCGCGACGACGGCGAAGTCCCGCTCGGGCACCGTGAGGATGTCGGCGAACTGGCCGTTCGCCGACCCGCCGTGCCCGGCGGTGCGCACGCCGTCCACGTCGCGCAGGAACCAGCCGATGCCGATGGCGTCGCCGAGCGTTGCTGGCCCGCAGCGCGACGGTCGGCTCGTGCATCCGCTGGAGCAGCTCGGCGGGCAGGACTCGCACGCCGTCCTCCGCGCGGCCGTCGCCGAGGTGGAACCGGGCCCAGCGCAGCTGGTCGGCGACCGAGGAGACGAGGCCGCCGCCCGGGTTGTCGCCGCGCGACTCGCCGCCACAGCCGGGCGACGGACAGCGTTCCGTCCGCATCGCGGTTGTGGCCCACGGCGAACCGCCGGGTCATGACGTCGTCGCGGGCGAAGAAGCTGTCGGCCAGCCCGACCGGCTCCAGGACCAGCGAGCGAACGGCCTGCTCGTACGCCGGCCCGGTGACCTTCTCCATGATCCGCCCGGCCAGGTTGTACCCGGCCTGGCTGTAGGAGGCCCGGGCGCCGGGCGGCGGCGATCCGCTCCAGCCCGGCCAGTCCGCGCGACGTATGCGCGCCAGTGCGTCGTCGCCCTCGCCGGTGTCGGCGATGACACCCCAGTCCAGCCCCGATGTGTGGTTGAGCAGGTTCAGCACGGTGACCGCCGGTGGCGCTCGTCGCAGCCGAGCTCGGGGACGTACCGGCGCGACCGGCGCGTCGAGCTCGACCCGCCCGTCCGCGACCAGGCGCATCAGCGCGGTCGCGGTGTACGGTCTTCGTGACCGAGCCCAGCAGGTACAGCGTGTGCTCGGTCGACGGGCAGCGGGTTGTCCACGCTCGTCACCCCGTGGCACGCATAGAGCTCCCGGCCGTCCACCCACACCCCGGCCGACGCACCGGGGATGCCGAAGTCGGTGGCCGTGGCCCTGACGTACTCGAACAGTGTCATGCCGCCATCGTCGAACCCCGACCCTGCGTCAGGGTCAAGCCCGCAACGACGAACGGGGCCGGTCACCGCCACGGGAGAGCGGTGACCGGCCCCGTTCGGGACCGCCTTCGGCCGGCCCCGCCGTCGCGGGGCCCTGACCGACTAGCGGTAGTCGCGGCCGAAGTCGTAGTCGTCCAGCGGCACGGCGGCGCCGGTGCCCGTGCCGAACACGTCGGGGCTGTAGTAGCCGTCGTCGTAGCTCGGCAGGGCGTA
Organism: uncultured Actinomycetota bacterium; assembly: GCA_963837575.1. Lineage (GTDB taxonomy): Bacteria > Actinomycetota > Actinomycetes > Mycobacteriales > Pseudonocardiaceae > Pseudonocardia. The sequence goes on along the minus strand of CAWIOI010000011.1, from coordinate 47,473 downwards.
GGCGGCCGCGCGGGCCTCCTCGGTGGGCTGGACCTGGATGTTGCGGTAGCGGCTGATGCCGGTGCCCGCCGGGATCAGCTTGCCGATGATCACGTTCTCCTTCAGCCCGACGAGCTTGTCGCGCTTTCCGTTGATCGCGGCATCGGTGAGGATCCGGGTGGTCTCCTGGAACGAGGCCGCGGACAGCCACGACTCCGTGGCCAGCGAGGCCTTCGTGATCCCCATGAGCACCGGGCGCCCGGAGGCGGGCTCGCCGCCCTCGGCCACCACCCGACGGTTCTGGGTCTCGAAGTCGGCCCGCTCGGCGAGTGCGCCGGGCAGGAACTCCGTGGAGCCCGAGTCGATGATCGTGACCCGGCGCAGCATCTGCCGGATGATCACCTCGATGTGCTTGTCGTGGATGTCCACGCTCTGCGTGCGGTACACCTTCTGCACCTCACGCACCAGGTGCAGCTGCACCTCGCGCGGGCCCATGACGCGCAGCACCTCGTGCGGGTCGGCCGTGCCCTCCAGGAGCAGCTGGCCGACGTGCACGTGGTCGCCGTCCTGCAGCGCGCGCTCGCTGCCGTCGACGACGTGCGTGGCGAGCCACTGCCGCTTCGACAGCTTGTCGTAGACGATCTCCTCGCCGCCGTCGTCCGGGGTGAGGGTGATCTTCCAGAAGCGCTCGCCGTCCTCGATCGCGATGCGCCCGTCGACGTCCGCGATCGGCGCCTTGCCCTTGGGGACGCGGGCCTCGAACAGCTCCTGCACACGCGGCAGACCGGTGGTGATGTCGTCACCGGCCACACCACCGACGTGGAACGTGCGCATCGTCAGCTGGGTGCCCGGCTCGCCGATCGACTGCGCCGCGACGATGCCGACCGCCTCGCCGACGTCCACCAGCTTGCCGGTGGCCATCGAGCGGCCGTAGCACATAGCCGCAGATGCCGGTGGCCGACGTGCAGGTGAGCGCGCTGCGCACCTTGATCGTCTTGACGCCCGCCTCGACCAGCGCGTCCAGCGCCGGGTCGCCGAGGTCCTCGCCGCGCTGGACGATCACGTCGCCGTCCGCGCCCGACGACCTCTTCCGCCGACGTGCGCGCGTAGACGCTCGTGCGGATGTAGCGGTGCGGGATGCGGGTGCCGCCCGGGCCCTCCTCGGTGACCGGCATGACGATCGCGCGCTCGGTGCCGCAGTCGACCTCGCGGACGATGACGTCCTGCGACACGTCCACCAGACGCCGGGTCAGGTAACCCGAGTCGGCGGTGCGCAGCGCGGTGTCCGCCAGGCCCTTGCGGGTGCCGTGCGTGGAGATGAAGTACTCCAGCACCGACAGGCCCTCGCGGAAGTTGGACTTGATCGGCCGCGGGATGTACTCGCCCTTCGGGTTGGCCACCAGGCCCTTCATGCCCGCCAGCTGCCGGACCTGGGCCATGTTGCCCGCCGCGCCGGACTGCACGATCGTGGGGATCGGGTTGTCCGGCGGGAAGTTGGCCTCCATGGCCTTCGCGACCTCTTCCGAGGCCTGCGTCCAGATCTTGACGAGCTCGTCGTTGCGCTCCTGGTGCGACAGCGCACCGCGCAGGTAGCGCTTGTTGATCTGCTCGGCCCTGACCTCGTACCCGTCGAGGATCTCCTGCTTGTTCGGCGGGACGACCACGTCGGACACGGCCAGGGTGACCCCGGAGCGCGTGGCCCAGTAGAAGCCCGCGTCCTTGAGCCGGTCGAGCACCTGCGCGACCTCGGTCATCGAGTACCGCTCGGCCAGGTCGTTGATGATCGCGGCCTGGCGCTTCTTGGGCAGCAGCTCGTTGACGAACGGGTAGTCCGCCGGGAGCAGCTCGTTGAACAGCACCCGCCCCAGCGTGGTCTCGGCGAGCCACGGCTCCCCCGCCGACCAGCCGTCGGCGGCCAGCGTGGGGTAGAGCGCCGCGGGCGGCACGACGCCCGTGAGCCGGATCTTGATCGGCGCCTGCAGGTGCAGGACCTTCCGGTCGTACGCCATGATCGCCTCGGCGACCGAGGAGTACACGCCGCCGTCGCCGTGTGGCCCCCTCGCGCAGCCGCGACAGGTGGAACAGGCCGGTGACCATGTCGAGGCGCGGCATGGCCAGCGGACGGCCGGACGCGGGCGAGAGGATGTTGTTCGACGACAGCATCAGCACGCGCGCCTCGGACTGCGCCTCGGCCGACAGCGGCAGGTGCACCGCCATCTGGTCGCCGTCGAAGTCGGCGTTGAACGCCTCGCAGACCAGCGGGTGCAGCTGGATGGCCTTGCCTTCCACCAGCTGCGGCTCGAAGGCCTGGATGCCGAGGCGGTGCAGGGTCGGTGCGCGGTTGAGCAGCACCGGGTGCTCGGAGATGACCTCTTCGAGCACGTCCCACACCTGCGAGCGGCCGCGCTCGACCATGCGCTTGGCGGACTTGATGTTCTGCGCGTGGTTGAGGTCGACCAGCCGCTTCATGACGAACGGCTTGAACAGCTCCAGCGCCATCTGCTTGGGCAGGCCGCACTGGTGCAGCTTGAGCTGCGGGCCGACCACGATGACCGAACGGCCGGAGTAGTCGACGCGCTTGCCGAGCAGGTTCTGGCGGAACCGGCCCTGCTTGCCCTTGAGCAGGTCCGACAGCGACTTGAGCGGGCGGTTGCCCGGCCCGGTGACCGGACGGCCGCGGCGGCCGTTGTCGAACAGCGCGTCGACGGCCTCCTGCAGCATCCGCTTCTCGTTGTTGACGATGATCTCGGGCGCGCCGAGGTCGATCAGTCGCTTGAGGCGGTTGTTGCGGTTGATCACGCGGCGGTACAGGTCGTTCAGGTCGGACGTGGCGAACCGGCCACCGTCGAGCTGCACCATCGGGCGCAGGTCCGGCGGGATGACCGGCACGCAGTCGAGCACCATGCCCATCGGCGAGTTGCCGGTGGTCTGGAACGCCGCGACGACCTTGAGCCGCTTGAGCGCGCGCAGCTTCTTCTGGCCCTTGCCGGTGCGGATGATCTCGCGGAGGTTCTCCGCCTCGGCCGGGATGTCGAAGTTCTGCAGCAGGGTCTGGATCGCCTCGGCGCCCATGGCGCCGGTGAAGTAGTCGCCGTACCGGTCGTAGAGCTCCCGGTAGATCGACTCGTCGGCGATCAGCTGCTGGACGTCGAGCTTGGTGAAGGTGCTCCAGATCTCGTCGAGCCGGTCCAGCTCGCGCTGGGCCCGGTCGCGGAGCTGGCGCATCTCGCGCTCGCCGCCCTCCTTGACCTTGCGGCGGACGTCGCTCTTGGCGCCCTCGGCCTCCAGCTCGGCCAGGTCGGCCTCGAGCTTCTGCGCGCGCGCCTCGACGTCGGTGTCGCGCCGCTGCTCGACGCGCTTGCGCTCCACGCCCATCTCGTTCTCGAGCGTGGTGAGGTCCTCGTGGCGCTGGTCCTTGTTGACCGACGTGATCACGTACGCCGCGAAGTAGATGATCTTCTCGAGGTCCTTGGGAGCCAGGTCGAGCAAGTAGCCCAACCGGCTCGGGACGCCCTTGAAGTACCAGATGTGGGTGACGGGTGCGGCCAGCTCGATGTGGCCCATCCGCTCGCGGCGCACCTTGGCGCGCGTGACCTCGACGCCACAGCGCTCACAGATGATGCCCTTGAAGCGGACGCGCTTGTACTTGCCGCAGTAGCACTCCCAGTCGCGGGTGGGGCCGAAGATCTTCTCGCAGAAGAGCCCGTCCTTCTCCGGCTTGAGGGTGCGGTAGTTGATGGTCTCCGGCTTCTTCACCTCGCCGTGCGACCACTGCCGGATGTCCTCCGCCGTGGCCAGGCCGATGCGCAGTTCGTCGAAGAAGTTGACGTCGAGCACTATGTGTCCTCAGTTCCTTCGTAGCTCGGCTCGGGCGGGGATCAGTTGACGAGGTCGTCGACGGTCATCGAGTCGGATCCGGGGCGGCTGGACAGGTTGATGCCCAGGTTCGCCGCGGCTCGTTCGAGGTCCTCGTCGTCGGTGTCGCGCATCTCGATCGCCGCGCCGTCGCTGGAGAGCACCTCGACGTTCAGGCAGAGCGACTGGAGCTCCTTCAACAACACCTTGAAGGACTCCGGGATGCCCGGCTCGGGGATGTTCTCGCCCTTGACGATCGCCTCGTAGACCTTGACCCGGCCCACGACGTCGTCCGACTTGATCGTCAGCAGCTCCTGCAGCGTGTAGGCCGCGCCGTAGGCCTGCATGGCCCAGCACTCCATCTCGCCGAACCGCTGGCCACCGAACTGGGCCTTACCGCCCAGCGGCTGCTGCGTGATCATCGAGTAGGGGCCGGTGGACCGCGCGTGGATCTTGTCGTCCACCAGGTGGAGCAGCTTCAGGATGTACATGTAGCCGACGGCCACCGGGAACGGGTACGGCTCGCCGGAGCGGCCGTCGAACAGCTGGGCCTTGCCGTCGGGCCCGACCATCCGCTCGCCGTCGCGGTTGGGCAGCGTGCGAGCCCAGCAGCCCCATGATCTCGTTCTCCTTGGCGCCGTCGAAGACCGGCGTGGCCGTCTTCGTGCCCGGCGGGACGGAGTAGAGCTCCTCGGGCAGCTTGCTGGCCCAGTCGGGCTTGCCCTCGATCTCCCAGCCGGACTTGGCGATCCACCCGAGGTGGGTCTCCAGGACCTGGCCGATGTTCATACGGCGCGGCACGCCGTGGGTGTTGAGGATGATGTCGATCGGGGTGCCGTCGGGAAGGAACGGCATGTCCTCCGCCGGGAGGATCTTGCCGATGACGCCCTTGTTGCCGTGGCGGCCCGCGAGCTTGTCGCCGTCCTGGATCTTGCGCTTCTGGGCGACGTACACCCGCACCAGCTCGTTGACGCCCGGCGCCAGCTCGTCCTCGTCGTCGCGGGAGAACACCCGGATGCCGATGACCTTGCCGTTCTCGCCGTGCGGCACCTTCAGCGAGGTGTCGCGCACCTCGCGCGCCTTCTCGCCGAAGATCGCGCGCAGCAGGCGCTCCTCGGGGGTCAGCTCGGTCTCGCCCTTGGGCGTGACCTTGCCGACGAGGATGTCGCCCGGCTGCACCTCGGCGCCGATGCGGATGATGCCGCGCTCGTCGAGGTCGGCGAGCACCTCCTCGGAGACGTTCGGGATGTCCCGGGTGATCTCCTCGGCGCCCAGCTTGGTGTCGCGGGCGTCGATCTCGTGCTCCTCGATGTGGATCGACGTGAGCACGTCGTCCTGCACGAGGCGCTGCGAGAGGATGATCGCGTCCTCGTAGTTGTGGCCCTCCCACGGCATGATCGCCACGAGCAGGTTCTTGCCCAGCGCCATCTCGCCGTTCTCGGTGCACGGCCCGTCGGCGAGCACCTGGCCCACCTCGACGCGCGCGCCCTCGTCCACGATCGGCTTCTGGTTGGTGCAGGTGCCCTGGTTGCTGCGGCGGAACTTGTGCAGCCGGTAGGTCTGGCGGCTGCCGTCGTCGGCCATGACCGTGATGAAGTCGGCGCACAGCTCCTCGACGACGCCCGCCTTCTCGGCCACGACGACGTCGCCCGCGTCGACCGCGGCGCGCAGCTCCATCCCGGTGCCGACCAGCGGCGAGTCCGAGCGCAGCAGCGGCACCGACTGGCGCTGCATGTTGGCGCCCATCAGGGCGCGGTTGGCGTCGTCGTGCTCGAGGAACGGGATCATCGCGGTGGCGACCGACACCATCTGGCGCGGCGAGACGTCGATGTAGTCGACGCCCGTGGGCGGGATGTAGTCGACCTCGCCGCCCTTGCGGCGCACCAGGACGCGGTCCTCCTGGAAGGAGCCGTCGTCGTTGAGCGGCGCGTTGGCCTGCGCGACGACGAAGCGGTCCTCCTCGTCGGCGGTGAGGTAGTCGATGTCCTCGGTGACGACGCCGTCGACGACCCGGCGGTAGGGCGTCTCGATGAAGCCGAACGGGTTGACCCGCGCGAAGCTCGACAGCGAGCCGATCAGGCCGATGTTCGGGCCTTCCGGCGTCTCGATCGGGCACATGCGGCCGTAGTGGCTGTGGTGGACGTCGCGGACCTCCATGCCCGCGCGCTCACGCGAGAGGCCGCCGGGGCCCAGCGCCGACAGGCGGCGCTTGTGGGTGAGGCCCGCGAGCGGGTTGGTCTGGTCCATGAACTGCGACAGCTGCGAGGTGCCGAAGAACTCCTTGATCGCCGCCACGACGGGGCGGATGTTGATCAGGGTCTGCGGCGTGATCGCCTCGACGTCCTGCGTGGTCATGCGCTCGCGGACGACGCGCTCCATGCGCGACAGGCCGACGCGGATCTGGTTCTGGATCAGCTCGCCGACCGTGCGCAGGCGCCGGTTGCCGAAGTGGTCGATGTCGTCGGTCTCGACCGGGATCGTGACCGCCTGGTCGCCCTCGCCGACCGTCATCGAGGTGTCACCGGCGTGGAGCCGGACGAGGTACTCGATGGTGGTGGCGATGTCCTCCTCGGTCAGCGTGCCGATCGAGGCGTCGATGGAGAGGCCCAGCTTCTTGTTGGCCTTGTAGCGGCCGACCTTGGCCAGGTCGTAGCGCTTGTCCTTGAAGAACAGGTTCTCCAGCAGGGCCTGCGCGCTCTCCTTGGTGGGCGGCTCGCCCGGGCGCAGCTTGCGGTAGATGTCGAGCAGGGCCTCGTCCTGGCCCGCGGTGTGGTCCTTCTCCAGCGTGGCGAGCATCGTCTCGGAGAAGCCGAAGCGCTGCTGGATGCGCTCGGCGTCCCAGCCGAGCGCCTTGAGCAGCACGGTGACCGGCTGGCGGCGCTTGCGGTCGATGCGCACGCCGACGGTGTCGCGCTTGTCGACGTCGAACTCCAGCCACGCCCCGCGGGAGGGGATGATCTTGACGGAGAAGACGTCCTTGTCGGTGGACTTGTCGATAGCGGTGTCGAAGTAGACGCCCGGCGACCGGACCAGCTGCGAGACGACGACGCGCTCGGTGCCGTTGATGATGAAGGTGCCCTTGCGGGTCATCACGGGGAAATCGCCCATGAAGACCGTCTGGCTCTTGATCTCACCGGTGGTGTTGTTCGTGAACTCCGCCGTGACGAACAGCGGGGCCGCGTAGGTCATGTCCTTGTCCTTGCACTCCTCCTCGGAGGCCTTCACCTCGTCGAAGCGAGGGTCGGAGAAGGACAGGGACATGGATCCGGAGAAGTCCTCGATCGGGGAGATCTCGGCGAGGATGTCCTCCAGGCCGCCCATCGGGTTCTCGTCTCCGGCGTCGATCCGCCGCTGGAACCACGCCTCGTCGCCCACCAGCCACTCAAAGGACTGGGTCTGCAGGTCGAGCAGATCGGGCACCCGGAGCGGTTCGCGGATCTTCGCGAACGAGACGCGCGTTGGCGCCCCGGGGAGGTTCAGGTGGTCGGAGGTGGTCGCGAGGGTCTTGGTGGCGTGCGGCGATGCCAAGATGCGTCCTTCCGGAACTGCGCTCTCATCTGGCGAGCGTCGGGGGACTCGCGATACCGTCTTCCCACGCGCCCCGGGCGGGAGGTCCGGAGCGGGCGGGCCGACGCACGAGGCCTTGCCGGTGCACGCCGTCTGTTGTCAGGGCACGGCCATCAGCCCGCTACCGAACGCGTTTCGAAGGATCTCGACAGTGAGACCGCTACAAGCGCGCGCGAAGCTGGATGAGGGCAGCGCAAAGAGTCAGTCTAGCTGCAAACGCAGCGGCTGTCGAGATGGGTCACCAAGCACACCATCGAGACCTAAGAGTGACCTGACCGGCGCACCGAGTCAAGGCCCTACGCGTCGGTAAGTGGTCCTCTTTGCGGGACGACCGGCGAGCACGGGGCGTGACGATGCACCGCTCGCCCGCTTCACCGCGCCTTCACCCCGCACCGCCGACCGCCGGACTGTGCAATGCCCGAGAACCGGTGATCAGCACCCGTCGCGAACCGGTTCGGCAGGCGGTCGGCATCCCGATCACCAAGCCAGGCATCCCACGCAGCGTAGTCGCCCGATCGGGCGCTCTCGCCAGCGGTTGACAGGCCTGAAGGGCCGTCGAACGATCGGAACGGCCACGCGTTCCGTCGACGACGACGAGGAGTCCTCATGCCCGACGCCCCCTGCCATGAACGAGCTTCTGGGTGCCGACACGCCGAAGAACTGGGGCAAGTGGGGTCCCGACGACGAGCTGGGCTCCCTGAACTACCTCGACGCGAAGGAGGTGCTGCGGGGCGCGCAGCACATCCGCACGGGCGACGTGTTCACCCTGCAGATCCAGATGGGCCGCACCGAGGCCCCGGCGACCCGGTGTGGCCCGGGCGCGTCGCCGATGGCGAAGACGATGGTCCTCGACGAGTCGTCCTGGGACGGCGAGGGCGCGCCCCAGTTCCCCGGCGGCCTGCACTACGCCGACGACACCGCGGAGATCTTCCTGCAGGGCTCCACGCAGTACGACGCGCTGGGCCACGTCTGGTACGACGGGCAAGCTCTGGAACGGCTACGACGCCCGCACCACCGTCGGCGGCGATGGACAAGGCATCGGTGCTGCCGATCGCGGAGAAGGGCGTCGTCGGGCGCGGCGTACTGATCGACATGGCCCGCCACCGCGGCAAGGACTGGCTGGACAAGGGCGAGACGTTCGACCACACCGACCTCGAGGCCGCGGCCGCGGCGCAGGGCGTCACGATCGAGCCGCACGACATCCTCTGCATCCGCACGGGCTTCATGAAGTACTGGTACGAGCTCAACGACAAGCAGTCGTTCTACGACGGCTTCATCGAGCCGGGCCTGACCTACTCGCGCGAGCTCGTCGAGTGGTTCCAGCAGCGCGAGATCCCGAACCTCGTCACCGACACGATCGCCAACGAGGTCACCTCCGACCCGCAGTCCGGCGTCGCGCTGCCGCTGCACTGCGCGCTGATGCGCAACCTCGGCGTCGCGCTCACCGAGATCGTCTGGCTCGACGACCTCGCCGATGCCTGCGCGGAGGACGGGCGGTGGAGCTTCCTCTACGTCGCTGCGCCGCTGAAGGTCGTCGGCGGAACGCGGAGCACCGGTCAACCCGATTGCGATCCGCTGATGGGTCGTCTACGAGGAACGGCCGTGGCTGCACCTCTACGGCGAAGGACAGCCGCACGACATCACGCCGGAGTTCACCGACGCGCTGGCCATGTTCAAGGCGAGCGTGGCGCGCAACCCCGACGGGGACGCCATCCGCTACTTCGACGGGCGCATCACCTACCGCGAGCTCGACGAGCTCACCGACGCGTTCGCCGCCGCGCTGCTCGACGGCGGGCTGCAGCCGCGGTGACCGGGTGGCGATGTACCTGCAGAACGTGCCGCAGTTCGTCATCGGGCTGGTCGGCACGTGGAAGGCGGGCGGCGTCGGGGTGTCGATCAACCCGATGAACCGCGAGCGGGAGCTGGACGCTGCTGCTGAAGGACTCCGGCACCACCGTGCTGGTGTGCCTGCAGGGCCTGTACCGCGACGTCGCGGCGTCGGTCGTGCGGCGGCACGGACGTGCGCACCGTGATCACCACGTCCGAGCTGGACTTCCAGACGCGCAACGACCCGCGAGCGTTCCCCGGGTCGGAGCGCGCCACCCCCGAGGGCACCGTGGACCTGCTCGAGCTCATCGAGCGCTTCCGCGGGCAGACGCCGCCGTCGGTCAGCTACGGGCCGGAGCGACGTCGCGTTCCTCACCTACACCTCCGGCACCACCGGGCCGCCCAAGGGCGCGATGAACACCCACGGCAACGTCGTGTTCAACAGCCAGGCCTACCGCGACGTGGTGCGGACTGTCGCGGCACGACGTGGTCCTCGGCGTGGCGCCGCTCTTCCACATCACCGGGCTGATCGCGCACATCACCACGGCGCTGTGCCTCGGGCGCGCCGCTGGTGCTGTTCCACCGGTTCGAGCCCACGCTGGGCATCGACGTCATCAAGGAGCACCGGCCGACGTTCACGGTCGGCTCGATCACGGTGTTCATCGCGCTGATGAACGCGCCGAACGCCGAGCCGGACGCGCTGAAGTCGCTCGGCAAGATCTGGTCCGGCGGCGCGCCGATCCCGCCGTCCACCGTGAAGCAGTTCTCGTCGACGTTCGGCCAGTACATCCACAACATCTACGGGCTCACCGAGACCACCTCGCCGAGCCACGGCGTGCCCTACGGGCGTCGAGTCGCCGGTGGACGAGGCGTCCGGCGCGCTCTCGGTGGGCGTGCCGATCTACAACACGGTCGTGCAGATCCTCGGCGACGACGGCGAGGAGCTGCCGCGCCGGCGAGGTCGGCGAGATCGTGACGACCGGGCCGCAGGTGGTGGCGGGCTACTGGAACAAGCCGGAGGAGACCCAGAACGCGATCCCCGGCGGCGCGCTGCACACCGGCGACGTCGGGTACATGGACGCCGAGGGCTGGTTCTACATCGTCGACCGCAAGAAGGACCAGATCAACGCGGGCGGCTACAAGGTCTGGCCGCGTGAGGTCGAGGACGTGCTCTACGAGCACGAGGCGGTGCGGGAGGCCGCGGTGATCGGCGTGCCCGACGAGTACCGGGGCGAGACCGTCAAGGCGTTCGTCAGCCTCAAGGCCGGGCAAGACCGTCACCGAGGAGGAGCTGATCGCGTTCTGCAAGGAGCGGATGGCGGCCTACAAGTACCCGCGCCATGATCGAGTTCCTCGACGAGATGCCCAAGACCGTCACGGGCAAGTTCCTGCGCCGGGAGCTGCGCGACCGCTGAAACACGCAGGACAGCCCTCCCCGCCGGGAAGGGCTGTCCTGCGTGTGCAGGCGGGATCAGGTCAGGCTGACCTTGGCGCCCGCGTCCTCGAGCTTCTTCTGGGCGGCCTCGGCGGCGTCCTTGGCGACGCCCTCGAGGATCGGCTTGGGGGCCGACTCCACGAGGTCCTTGGCCTCCTTCAGGCCCAGGCCGGACACGAGCTCGCGCACGACCTTGATGACCTGGATCTTCTTCTCGCCCGCGGCCTCGAGAACGACGTTGAACTCGTCCTTCTCCTCCTCGGCGGGGGCGGCAGCCGCACCCGCGACCGGGGCGGCTGCGACGGCGACCGGCGCGGCGGCGGTGACGTCGAACGTCTCCTCGAACTTCTTCACGAACTCGGAGAGCTCGATCAGGGTGAGGTCCTTGAAGGCCTCGAGCAGCTCGTCGGTGGTGAGCTTCGCCATGGTGGCGGTTCCTCTCTAACAGGTGGGGTGGTGGTCAGGAGTCGGACGCGGGCGCATCGGCGGCCGTGTCCTCGGCGGCGGTGTCCTCGGCGGCGGTGTCCTCGGCGGAAACGGTGTCCTCGGCGGGAGCGGCGGTGCCGCCCTCCTCCTCGGCCCGCTTGTCGGCGAGCGCCTGCGCGAGCCGGGCGACCTGCGAGGCCGGGGCCGCGAACAGGCCTGCGGCCTTGCTGAGGTTCGCCTTCATCGCGCCTGCCAGCTTGGCCAGCAGGACCTCGCGCGACTCGAGGTCGGCGAGCTGGTTGACCTCGGTGACGGTCAGCGCGCGACCGTCCATGAAGCCGCCCTTGATCACCAGGCCCTGGTTGGTCCTGGCGAAGTCGCGGATCGCCTTGGCCGCGTCGACCGGCTCGCCGGTGATGAACGCGATCGCCGTGGGACCGACGAGCATCTGCTCGAGTCCCTCGACGCCCGCATCCGCCGCGGCCCGCTGGACCAGCGTGTTCTTGGCGACGCGGTAGGTCGTGCCGTCGCCGAGCGAACGACGCAGGGTCGTCAGCTGCGCCATCGAAAGCCCGCGGTACTCGGTGACCACCGAGGCGGACGCGCCCCGGAACTTCTCGGCGATCTCGGCGACCGCCGTGACCTTGTCGGGTCGTGCCATCGGTGTGCCTCCTCTCGGGGTGTCGGTTGGTGGTCGCCACCGTCCGAACGACCCCGAACACGACGAACGCCCCGGCGCAGGAGCGCACGGGGCGTGGACGGGCGCGCTTGAAGCGCCCGGTTGGACCTCGTCCTCCTGCGCGGGCCGTCCGCGGTGCGGAACCTTCGTGCGCCCCTGATCGCTCAGGGGGCGCAGACCTGCGGTCTTCGGTGGAACCGTCGTCCAGGATACCCGCTGCTCGGGCCGCCGATCAGCGGGGGTCGACCGCGGCGATCTTCCATGTCCCGTCGACGAGCTGGGCCGTCACCGTCAGGCGACCCGCGGCGGCCAACTGCTGCGGGCCACCGCCCGCCTGCGCACGGGTGGCCTGTTGGTCGAGGAAGACCAGCAGCGTCGCGGTGTCGCCGTTGATCGACCGCACGCCGACGAGGTTCACGGTGGCGCTCACGACGGCCTGCTGCTGGGGCGCGAGCTCGCGCACCTGCCGGAACAGCTGGTCGAACTGGCCCGCGAAGGCCGGGGTGATCACGGCGCGGGCGGCGGCCTCGTTCTGGTCGAGGCGGGTGTAGTCGAACGAGTAGATCGTCTTGAGCGCGGCCGTGACCTGCTGGCTCACCTGCGCGGTCGTCCCGATGTCGACGAGCGCGGTGTTCTGCGCCGAGGGCGTGCCGCGGACCTCGGCGTTCTCGACGGCGCAGAACACCGCCAGCCCGACGAGCAGCACGAGCGCCCCGACGAGCGCCGGAACCGGAACAGGACGGCGGAGCCGGTGGCGGGTGGCCGCACGACGGGCGGTCGCGATGACGGCGGCCTCCGCCGCGGTCGCGGGCCTGCGCAGGGCCCGCTTGCCGGACGGCCGACGGCGGACCCGGGCCTCCCCCGCCCCTTCGCCGGCCTGCGTGTTCGCTCCATCGATGACGGCCGGGGGTGCGGCGGTGATGGCGACGGCGGCGGTCGGCGCGGAGGGGGTGGGGCGGCCCGGGGTGTGGCCCGCGACGCGGGGGCGGCGGATGCCGGTCGCGCGGCGACGGGGCGGGGCGGGGTGCGAAGGGGTGGTCATGGTGGCCTCCTGCCGCGTCAGTTGCCGGCGCCGGTGGTGGGCGCGCGGACGGGGCTGAGCTTGCTGGCCTTCCAGCCGGACGGGGTGCGGGTCATCTCCATCTGCAGCCGCTGGCGGGTGATGACCGGCGCCTGGCCCTCCGGGGTGACGGTGACGTCGACCGCGACCAGCACCCGCGCGACTCCGGCCTGCTCGTCCAGCTCCGTGACGGCCGCGTCCGGGACCGTCGCGACCGTCGTGCGCCGCGACTCCTGCACGAGCTTCGCGTACTGGTCGCGGTTCTGCTGGAACTCGGTCAGCACCTGGCCCGTCGAGGACTGCTGCCAGAGGTCGAGCCCGGCCTGCACGTTCCGGTAGTCCAGCGTGTTGAGGTTGATCGCGGCCTGCCGGGCATCGGCGAGGACGGCGTCGCGGTCGCGCGCCAGCTCCAGCGATCCGCTGGTCGCCGCGAGCGCCCACAGCGCGCCGAACACGGCGGCCGCGACCGCCGCGAGCACCATGGCGGTCACCAGCACCCGGCGCAGTACGGATGCGCCGCCCCACCGCGCCGCAGGGTCGGCCGCAGCGCCCTCGGCGCCTGCAGCACCGGCAGTCCCGGCTGCCCCGCGTTCGGCAGACCCGGGCGCGCAGCCCTCGGCGGCACCGGTGGCACCGGCGGCACCGGCGGCACCTCCCTCGGCGACGCCCACAGCACCGGCAGCCCCGCCCTCGGTGGGGCCGGCGGCACCGGCGGCCTCGGCACCGTCCTCGGCCGTCTCCGCGCTGACCGCGCCCGCACCAGACGGAGGCGCCGGCGTCTGCGCGGGGTCGACGGCCTCGGGGCGCGGGGCCGGAGCGGCTGGGGGGTCCGGGGCCTGCGACGGCGCGGCGGTGTTGTCGCTCGTGGTGGTCATCGGCGCCTCCGGTCAGGGCAGCAGGATCTGGGCGAGGGAGCTCAGCGGGGGCGGCGCGGTCAGCGGCAGTGCGGGCAGCGGGGCGGGGCCGCCGGGCGGGGTGGATCCCGGCGAGCCTGCGGGCGGCTTGTGGTGCGCCCCGCCGGAGGTCGGGTCGGCGCCGACGCCCGCCGCGGGGTCGCCGTGTCCGCCCCCGGGCTGCGGGACGTTCTGCGCCCCCGGCACGTCGATCGGGCTGCCGTAGGGCTCCGCGCAGTGCGCCTGCGCGTTCACCGGCGTGTCCGCGACCTCGTTGCCCGCCCGCCGCGGGCGTGGCCTCGTAGCCCTTCGTGCACGGCAGGGGGTCGAACACGTTGAGCACGAGCCCCAGGTGCGCGGTGCCGTCGCCGGGCACGACCGTCGGCGCCACCGACGACACCCCCGGGTACACCACCAGAATCTGGTCCAGGTTGGACTGTCGCGGCTCCGCGATCCGCGCGACCGTCAGCAGGTTCGCCACCACGTCGCCGAGACCCGAGCCGCTTTCGTCGAGCAGGCCGCTGACCTGGTCGGCGGCTCGCGGGCCGTTGTCGACCAGCCGCCGGAGGTCCGGGTCGGAGGTCTTCAGCTGGTCGGCGAGCTGCGCGAGGCTGCGGCTGAAGTCGGCGAACTGGCCTGCCGTCTGGTTCTGCGTGGTGAGCACCGTGCGGCCGTCGTGCAGCAGGGCCACGGTCTGCGGCAGCGCGTCCTGCGCGGCCTGCGTGAACTCCGACGTCGTGTCGAGCAGCTGCCGCAGCGGCTGCGCGGAGTCGGCGAACGCGATGCCCAGCTGCCCCACCACGGTCCGCAGCGAGTCGAGCGGCACCGAGCGGACCAGCCTCGTCGAGGTGCGTGACGAGGTCCTCCACCCCGACCGGTGTGCTCGTGTGCGCCAACGGGATCGTCGCGCCACCGGTCAACATCGCCGCCGCCGCTCGCCCGGGGCCGCAGGTCGACGTACTGCTCGCCGATCGGCGAGAGGTTCCGCACGGCCGCGTCGACGTCGGCGGGGATCGCGGGCGCCGCGGTGTCGATGTCCAGCCGGACGTCGACGCCGGACGCCGTGAGCGTCAGCGGCCCCACCCGGCCGACGCTCACACCCCGATAGGTCACGTCCGCTCCGGTGAAGATGCCGCCGGAGTCGGCCAGCTGGACGTGCACCGGGTAGGTCGCGGCGCCGAACCCGGCGTAGCGGAACCCGACGTAGCCCACCCCGAGCACCGTGACGAGCAGCAGCGCCGACCAGCTGGACGCGCACCGTCCGCGTGAGCATCTACAGCCCCCCGAGGATCTTGTCGACGACGTTCGGGGCGCGCGTCGGCTCCGACGATGACGACGATGACGATGACGAGGTGGCGGGCACGTGGGTCGGCGGCGGCTTCGTCGGGTCGAGGCCCGCGAGCGGCACCGGCACCGCGCCGAGCACCGGGAACGTCGGCGCCTCGGTGGGCATGCTCGCACCGATCAGCGGGCTGAGCACCTGCGCGGTGGGCGGCAGCATGTCGAACAGCGGCGTGTCCGGGCCGGGGAAGGGCTGGCCCGCCCGGGCGAGGTTGTCCAGCAGGTCCTTGAGGTCGAGATCGACGGTGAGGTAGAGGTTCGCGTAGTCGCCCGCCACGGCCTTCTGCGCGGCGTCGGTGAACGGGAAGCTGCCGAGGATCTGCAGCGAGTCGGGCAGGTTCTGGCCGGAGTCGGCGAGCTTCGTCAAGGTGGGCTGCAGGGAGCGCAGGTCGGCGAGGAGGTCGTCGCGGCTCGCGGTGACGACGTGCGTCGCCACGCCGGAGAGCCGGTCGAGCGAGCGCAGCATGTCCACGAGCTGGTCGCGCTGGCGGTCCAGCTCGGCGAGGCCGGGCTGCAGGTCGTCGAGCGCGGTGGTGATCTCGCCGCGGCGCGCGACGAGGGTGGCGGAGAGCCGGTTGATCCCGTCGAGCGCACGGGTGATCTCGCTCTTGCGGCTGTCCAGCGCGCCGACCAGCGTGTTCAGGTTCGCCAGCAACGCCCGCACCTGCGGCTCGTTGCCCGCCAGCGCGTGGTTCAGCTCGGTCGAGATCGTCCGGATCTGCGCGACGCCGCCGCCGTTCAGCAGCATCGACAGTGACCCGAGCACCTCCTCGACCTCCGCGGCCCGGCCGGAGCGGGCGAGCGGGATGACCGCGCCCGGTGCGAGGGTGCCGGTCGCGCCCTGCGCGGGCGGGGCGAGCTCGACGAACTTCTCCCCCAGCAGGCTGGTGGTGCGCACCCGCGCGGTCGCGTTGGCGGGCAGCGTGACGTCGCCGTTGACCTCCACGGTGACGCGCGCGTTCCAGGTCGCCGGGTCGACGGCGATGGCCGAGACCGCGCCGACGGGCACGTCGTCGACCTTCACCAGCGACTGCGGCACCAGGTCGACGACGTCGGCCAGCTCGATCGTGACGGAGTACGGGTGGTCGCCGAGGTCGGCGCCGCCGGGCAGCACGGCGCCGCGCAGCCCGCCGGAGAGCACGCCGCAACCGCTGGTGAGGCCCACGACCGCGACGACGGCCACGAGCCGCCTCACTTCGCGCCGCCCAGCAGCGACAGGATCGGGGAAAGCGCGGGCGGTGGCGCGCCGCCCCCGGTCGTCTTCTTCGACGGCGGCTGCGGCACCGACGGCGGCGTCGAGCCGACCCCCGGTGCGGGCGTGGGCACCGTCGGCAGCGCCAGCCCGGCCACCGGCAGCGGCTGGTTCGCGTACAGCGCGGTGAGGACGTCGGCCGTGCTCGGCAGCGGCACGGCGCCCGACACCACCGAGGACAGCGACCCGCACGCGTCGGTGACGGCCGCGGGCACGCCCGCTGGCGCCTTCCCGCCGGGGGTGCCGAGCAGCTTGCACAGCGTGACCAGCGGCGGGTTGGCCAGCTCGTTGATGTCGGCGCGGGTGTCGAGCGTGCCCGAGGAGCCGTTGTAGGTGTTGACGAGGTTGCTCGTCGCGGCGGGGGCCACGTCGAGCACCTCGGTGAGCGCCCGCTGCTGGTCGACCAGGGTCGCGGTGACGTCGGCGAGCCCGTCCACGTCGTGGTGCAGCGCGGCCCGGTTGTCCCGCACGAATCCCGCGACGTCACCGAGGGCCCGGGAGAGGTCTGCGAGCGCGCCGCCGAGCTCGCCGCGCTGCGCCGCCAAGAACCCGGTGACGTCGGCGAGGCGGCCGTTGAACTCGCGGACCTGGTCGTCGCTCCTGGCCAGGCCCGAGGTGAACGTCTCCAGCTCGGTGACGGTGCCGAACAGGTCCTCGCTCGACCCGGACAGCGTGCCGGACAGCCCGCCGAGGTTGCGGATCGCGTCGTTCACGGCCTGGCCGTTGCCGTCGAGGTTGCGGGCGCCGACGGTGAGCGCGTCGGACAGCGCGCCGGTGCGGTTCGCCCCGTTCGGGCCGAGCGCGTCGGCGAGCTGGGTGGCGGTGCGGGCGAGGTCGTCGACGCCCAGCGGCACGGCCGTGCGGGCGAGCGGGATCACCGCGCCGTCGGCCAGCTCGGGGCCGCCGCGCCAGGGCGGCAGCAGCTGGACGTAGCGGCCGGTGACGAGGCTGGGCGACACGACGGCCGCCTTCGCGTCGGCGGGCAGGTGCACGTCCGGATCGGTGATCGTCATGTCGACGCGCACCTGGTCGCCGTCCGGGGTGATCGCGTCGATCGTGCCGACGGGCACGCCCAGCACCATCACCTGGTTGTCCGGGAACAGCGCGGACGCGTCGGCGAAGTAGGCGCTGACGTGCCTGCCCGCGGGGTGCGTCGCGACGACGGAGATGCTCGCGGCGAGCAACACGGCGAGCACGCAGGCCAGCAGCGTCCGCATCAGCAACCCCCCGGGTTGAGCGGCCCGATGGTGGGCGTGGGCAGGAGCCCGCAGATGTAGTTGTCGAACCAGTGGCCGGTGCCGACGGTGTTGGTGAAGAGGCGGATGAAAACGGCCTCGTTCTTGATCGTCGCGGCGAGGTCGTCCTGGTTGCGCTGCAGCACGTCGACGACGCGGCCGAGCGTTTCCAAGGTCGGGCGCAGCTGGGCCTGGTTGTCCGCGACGAGGCCGGACAGCTGCTGCGCGAGCCGCCGGGTGCCGTCGAGGAGGCGGGCGATCGCGTCCTCGCGCTGCTGCAGCGCGCCCAGCAGCCGGTTGCCGTCCGACAGCAGCGTGGTGACGTCGTCGGTGCGCTGGGCGAGCACCCCGGACAGCTGGTGGGTGCCCGCCAACAACTCCCGGATCTGGTCGTCGCGGCTCGCGATCGTGGTGGACAGCCGCGACAGCCCGTCGAGCGCGCCGCGGACGTCGCCGGGGGTGTCGCGGAACGTCGCGGCGAGCGTCTCCAGGCTGGTGGCGAGCTGCCCGGTGTCGAGCTTGTCGATGGTGGCGGAGAGGCCGTCGAACGCGGCGACGACGTCCAGCGGCGAGGCGGTGCGGGCCAGCGGGATCGGGGTCGCGGGGTCGAGCGCCGCGGTGCCCTGCGGGTCGAGCGCGAGGTACTTGGCGCCCAGCAGGGTGCGGATCTGGATGGAGGCGCTGGTCTGGTCGCCGACCCACGCGTCCTCGACGGCGAAGGTCACCCGGACGTGGTCGCCGTCGAGCGCGACCGATCCGACGCGACCCGCCTCGACGCCCGCGATCGTCACGAGGTCGCCCGCGTGCAGGCCCGCGGCCTCGGTGAAGTCGGCGCGGTAGGTCGTCGCGGTCGAGAGGAGGTTCGGCGCGTTGAACGCGAACAGCACGATCGCGGCGATGACGACGATGCCGGCGATCGCCATCGGCACGGGGCGGCGGGTCACGACGCGCTCCCGATGACGGGCAGGAGCGGCGGGGCCTGGCCGCCCGTGCCTGCCGGGTCCGGTCCGCAGCGCGGGGAGTCGGAGCGAAACACCGGGATGGTCTTGGCCGCGACGATGTCCCCGACGCCGATCGTGCCGCTCGCGCTGCAGAGGTAGAACTGGAACCAGCTGCCGTAGCTCGCGGCGCGCGCGATCGTGTTGAGCTTGTCCGGTGCCGTCTGCAGGAACTTCTCGATGGTCGGCCCGCCCGCGTCGAGCTGGGTGGACAGGTCGCCGAGCGCGGCGATGTCGGCCTTCAGGCTGGGCCGTGCGTCGTCCAGGAAGCCCGCCGTCACCTGCGTGAGGTCGCCGATCGAGGAGACCGCGTGGCCGATCGGCTCGCGGTCGGCGGCGAGGCCCGCGACGAGCTGCCGCAGCGTGGTGATCAGTGCGGTGAGCTGGTCGTCGCGGGAGTTGATCGTCTGGAGCACCTGGTCGAGGTTGTCGATCACCTGGCCGATCACCTGGTCGCGGTCGGCGATCGTGGCTGGTGAGCGACGCCGTGCTGGCGAGCAGCGACTCGACCGTGCCGCCCTCGCCCTGCAGCACCTGCACGATCTCCATCGACAGCCGGTTGACCTGCTCGGGGTCGAGCGCGGCGAAGAGCGGCTGGAAGCCGTTGAACAGCGTGGTGAGGTTGAGCGGGGGCGTGGTGCGCCAGGCCGGGATCACGTCGCCGGGCCGCAGCAGCGCGCCGGGGGCGCCCGCGCCCTGGCCGAGGGCCAGGAAGCGCTGGCCGATGAGGTTCTTGTAGCGGATCGCCGCTGTCACCGACGCCGGGAGCGGCTGGGCGGCGTCGACGCTGAAGTCGACCTCCGCCATGCGCCGGTCCACGATCGCGACCTTGTCGACGCTGCCGACGACGACGCCTGCGATCCGCACGTCGTCGCCGGGCAGCAGGCCGGACGCGTCGGTGAACGATGCGCGGTAGCCGGCGCGCGCTCCGCCCTGCGCGTTGGCGATCGTCAGCGCCAGCACGGTCGTCGCCAACGCCACGACCAGGGCGAACGTCAGGAACTTGACCAGCGGACCGACCGGGACGCGGCTCATGCGAACGCCACCTCCGTGCCGCGGTAGAGGGGCCCGACCAGCATCGAGCTCCAGGCCGGTACGGCGTTCGGGGTGCTGCCGTCGTGCAGGGCCACCAGCTCGGACACGACCTCGCGCTCGCCCGGGGAGTTGGGCACGCCCATGTCGTAAGCGGACTTGACGAACCCGGGCCCGGGCCTGCCGACCGGGGCGGGCGTGGGGTTGCTGCCGTCCTGGAACGGGCCATCGGGCGGGTACTGCCGGCCGATCGGCAGGATCGGGTAGCAGCGCGGCCCGCGGTTGTCCTCGTACTTCGGCTCCTCGCCGGGCACGTACTTGCCGCGGTTGGTGACGATCTCCAGCGTGACGTGCAGGCCCGGCTCGGCCGTTCCCTTGCCGAACGCCGCGTCGACCCGCGGGATGACGTCGACCAGCTGGCCGAGCAGGCACGGGAACTCCGGCGCGTACCGGGCCAGCGTGGCGAGCGTCGGACGGCTCGACGCCGCGAGCGCGATGAGGTTCGAGCCATTGGCGTCGAGGAAGCCGCGCAGGTCGTCGGACGCGCCGGTCACCGAGGCGAAGAGGGCGTGGAACCCGTCGCGCTCGTCCACGATCGTCCGGCTCGTCACGGTGAGGTCGTTCAGGGCGTCGAGGAGGGCAGGGGCGGAGTCCGAGAGGTGCTCGGAGAAGTCGGCGACCTGCGTGATGTCCGCCTTGACGTCCGGCAGCGCCGGGTTCACGCCCTCGACCAGCGTGTCCAGCCGCACCAGGGTCTGCCCCAGCTCGGTGCCGCGGCCCTGCAGGGCCTGGGAGAGCGAGCCGAGGGTGGTCGCGAGGTCCTGCGGGCGGACGGCCTGCAGCAGGGGCAGGAGGTCGTCGAGCACCTGCTCCACCTCCTGCGCCGACCGGCTGCGGTCCTCCCCGATGACCGCGCCCGCGGCGATCCGGCGCGGGTCCGGGGCGGCGGGCGGCACGAGCGACACGAACTTCTGCCCGAAGAGGGTCTTGGGCAGCAGGCGGGCGGTGACGTCGGCCGGGATCTGGTCGACCAGCTTCGGGTCGAGCGACAGCGAGACGGTGGCGCCGTCGCCGTCGGTGTGGATGGCGGTCACGCTGCCGACGATCAGGCCGCGCACCTTGACGTCGGCCTTCGGGTCGAGCTGGGTGCCGACCCGGTCGACCTTGAGCGTCACCGGGACCCCCGAGCGGAAGGCGCCCGCGTACTGCGCGACGGCGAGCCCGCCCAGCAGCAGGAGCACGCCCAGGAACGCGAGGCCGCGTACCGCCTTCATCCCGCCACCCGCACCGACGTGTCCGTCCCGTAGATCACGAGTGTGAGGAAGAAATCCATGACGGCCGCGGCGACGATCGACAGCCGCACCGCCCGTCCCACCGCGATGCCGACGCCCGCGGGGCCGCCCTTGGCGTAGTAGCCGTAGTGGCAGTGGATCAGGATGATCACCACCGCGAACGCGATGACCTTCAGGTACGAGAAGAGGATGTCGCTGACCGGCAGGAACAGGTCGAAGTAATGGTCGTACGTGCCGCCGGGCAGGCCGTTGAGGAGGGTGACGTTCAGCCGCGCGGCGGCGAAGCTGGCCAGCAGGCCGATCGTGTACATCGGGATGATCGCGATGACGCCCGCGATCACCCGCGTCGTCACGAGGAACGGCACCGACGGCACCGCCATCACCTCCAGCGCGTCGACCTCCTCGGAGATCCGCATCGCGCCGAGCTGTGCGGTGAAGCCCGCGCCGAGCGTCGCGGTGAGTGCGGCGGAGGCGACGAGCGGGGCGATGTCACGGGTGTTGAAGTAGGCGGTGATGAAGCCGGTCAGCGCCTCGACGCCCAGCGCGTCCAGCGCGCGGAAGCCCTGCAGCCCGACCAGCGAGCCGACGAAGAGCGACAGCGACAGCATCACGCCCGCCGTCCCGAGGATCACGACGAGCGCGCCCGAGCCGAAAGCCACCTCGGCCAGGAGGCGTGCGATCTCCTTGCGGTAGCGCCGCACCGTGCGCGGGGTCCAGGCGATCGCGCGCGCGTAGAAGGAGAGCTGGTCGCCAAGGTGTTCCAGTGTCGTCCGCATCAGGATCCTTTGGGCGGGACCAGCTCGAGGTAGAGGGCGGTCACGACCAGGTTGATGAGGAACACCAGCACGAACGAGATGACCACCGACTGGTTCACCGCGTCGCCGACGCCCTTGGGCCCGGGCGGCGGGTTGAGCCCGCGGTAGGCGGCGACGATGCCCGCAACCGTGCCGAACAACACGGCCTTCAGCTCGCTCACCGCGATGTCGGAGATCTGCGCGATGGCGGAGAAGCTCGCGACGTAGGCGCCCGGCGTGCCGCCCTGCACGATGACGTTGAAGAAGTAGCCGCCCGCGACCCCGACGACGGTGGCCAGGCCGTTGAGCACGACGGCGGTGGTCGCCATGGCCAACACCCGCGGGACGACGAGTCGCTGGACGGGCGAGATCCCCAGCACCTCCATCGCGGCGATCTCCTCGCGGATGGTGCGGGCGCCGAGGTCGGCGCACACCGCGGAGCCACCCGCGCCGGAGATCAGCAGCGCGGTGACGATCGGCGCCGCCTGCTGCACGATCGCGAGCACGCTGCCCGCGCCGGTCTGGCTCTGCGCGCCGAACTGACTGGTGAGGTTGCCCAGGAGCAGCGCGATCGTGGCGCCGAACGGGATCGTGAACAGCGCCGTCGGCAGCGCCGAGACCTTCGTGACGAACCACGTCTGCTCGACGTACTCGCGCAGCTGGAACGGCGGCACGAACGCGGTGCGCACCACCTCGACGCCGAGGCCGAAGAGGCGGCCGACCGGCGTCAACGCGCGGGTGATGATCATCGCTGCACCCCGAGGCGCTGGGTGGGGGGCTCGTCGGCGGTGAGGATCGCCTGCCGGGCGGCGGGCGACAGGCGGGGCAGCAGCTCGCGGACGCGCTCGCGACGGCGCGCGACGGCGGCGCGCTCCCCCACACCGGGGCTCGTGCCCAGCTGCGGCTTCAGCGGGGGTAGGCCGGGCAGCTCGCCCTCGGTCTCGGCCAGCTCGCGGGCGGCCTGCGCGGCGTCCTTCTCCTCGGACATGCCGATGGGGCCTTGGCGGCGGCCGTTGAGGAACTGGGCGACCACCGGCTCCTCGGAGGTCAGCAGCACCTCGCGCGGCCCGAACATCGCCAGGTGCTTGCGGTAGAGCATCCCGATGTTGTCCGGGACGGTCTGCGCGGTGTTGATGTCGTGGGTGACGATGAGGAACGTCGCGTCGGTCTGCGCGTTCAGGTCGATGATCAGCTGGTTGAGGTAGGCCGTGCGGACCGGGTCGAGGCCGGAGTCGGGCTCGTCGAACAAGATGATCGCCGGGTCGAGCACGAGGGCCCTGGCCAGGCCCGCTCGCTTGCGCATGCCGCCGGAGATCTCGCCGGGCAGCTTGCCCTCGCTGCCGGAGAGCCCGACCATCGCCATCTTCTCCATGACGATGTCGCGGATCTGCGCCTCGGAGCGGCGGGTGTGCTCGCGCAGCGGGAAGGCGATGTTGTCGTAGAGGTTCATCGAGCCGAACAGCGCGCCGTCCTGGAACAGCACCCCGAAGAGCTTGCGCAGCTCGTACAGCTTGCGCTCGCTGCAGCGCACGAGGTCGACGTCGTCGATGATGATCGCGCCCTTCTCGGGCTTGATCAGCCCGATCAGGGTCTTGAGGAACACGGACTTGCCGGTGCCCGACGGGCCGAGCAGCACGCTGACCTCGCCGGGCGGGAGCGTCAGGGTGACGTCGGACCAGACGTTGGCGCGCCCGAAGGACTTCGACAGCCCCTCGACCCGGACCTCGACGCCCGTCACCGGCCCTCCCTCGTCGGATGCGAAGGCTCGTCGGCGCGGATGCGGGGAGCGGGCAGCCGACGACCCACAACGCCCCAACGGCGCGGGCCGCGCGGGGTTACTGGCGAGTCGTCAAGTTGCTCCGAACGGAGGGACTTGCTCGATCAGACGGCGGCGGTCCGACGGGACCCGTTCGCTGGCGGCGGACATTCGCCCGACCGCGAAACGGGCCCCGGACCTGCGGATTCGCTCCTACGGTCGGGCTCATGTCGAACACTACCGTCACCACGCTGGACGACACCGTCTTCGAGCGGCTGCTGCGGGAGCGGATCATCGTGCTCGGCCAGGAGGTGGACGACGCGATCGCCAACCGGATCATCGCGCAGCTGCTCCTCCTGGCCGCCGAGGACTCGTCCGCGGACATCACCGTATACATCAACTCGCCCGGCGGCTCGGTGTCGGCGGGGCTCGCGATCTACGACACGATGCAGGCGGTCGCGCCGGACGTGGCCACGATCGCGACCGGGCTGGCCGCGTCGATGGGCCAGTTCCTGCTCACCGGGGGCGCGCCGGGCAAGCGGGCGGCGCTCGCGCACGCCGAGATCATGATGCACCAGCCGCACGGCGGGGTCGGCGGCGTGCAGAGCGACATCCGCATCCGCGCGAACATGCTCAGCAGGCTCAAGCGGCAGATCCTGGAGATCACCGCCGAGCACACCGGGCAGCCGTTCGAGCGGGTGGAGGCCGACGCCGAGCGCGACCGCTGGTTCACCCCGCGGCAGGCCGTCGAGTACGGGCTGGTCGATCGCGTTCTGCAGCGGACCTGATCACCGGTTCGGTGCGGAAGGCGGCCGGATCCGACCGCCTCCGCGCCGAATTGGTGATCACGCCTGCCGGGTGCGGTCGGTGTGGCGGGTCCTGCGGATCACGGCGCGGGCGAGGGCCCGGGCGTCACCCCAGGGCGTCGGGACGGGCCGCGGTGGCGGCGGTTCCTCCCGGGGCGGTGGCCACCGGCTGTCGACGCCGTAGCGCGGCGCCGCGAGCGCGATGAGGACGAGGACGGCGAGCAGGATCCACGGTGACATCTCCATGAGGCCAGTGTCGTCCCGATTGGCCTGCTCAGGAAAGTCCAATTCTGGCAGAGTGGACCGCATGGAGGAGATGGACCGGCGGATCGGCGCTCGCAGCGTCGCGCGGCTGCTCGGCGAGTGGCGGCCCCCCGACGGGCGCGGGCTCACCGACGCGCTCGCCGACCGGGTGCGGCTGCTGGTGCTGGACGGCAGGCTGCCGCTGCACACCCGGATGCCCGCCGAGCGCGAGCTGGCCGCGGCGCTCGGGGTGAGCCGCACGACCGTCGCCGCCGCCTACGAGGCGCTGCGGAGCGCGGGCATGCTGCACAGCAGGCGCGGCGCGGGCAGCTGGACCCAGCTCGACCCGCGCACGCCGGTCGCGCCCGGCACCCCGTTCTCCCCGAGCGGCACCACGCCGGGCATCGACCTCGCCCACGCCGCGCTCGCCGCTCCGATCCCGGCCGTGCGAACGGCCACGGCAGCGGCCGCCGTCGACCTGGACGCCCTGCTCTCCGGGCACGGTTACGAGCTGCTGGGCCGCCCGGAGCTGCGCGCCGCGGTGGCCGACCGGTTCACCGCGCGCGGACTGCCGACCCGGCCGGACCAGGTGCTCGTCACGTCCGGGGCGCAGCACGCGTTCGCGCTGGTCCTCGCGACCTTGGCGGGGGCGGGCGACCGCGTGCTCGTCGAGCACCCGACCTACCCCAACGCGCTCGACGCGGTGCGCGCCCGCGGGGCCCGGCCGGTGCCGGTGCCGATGGGTCCCGGCCCGCGCGGCACCGGATCGTGGGACCTCGACCTGCTCACCGCGTCGGTCCGGGACGCCGCCCCGCGCCTGATGTACGTCGTGCCCGACTTCCACAACCCGACCGGCGGCCTGCTCGACGACGCGGGGCGCGAGCGGCTGGTCGCCCTCGCCCGCCGCACGGGCACCCCGATCGTGATCGACGAGACGATGACGGAGCTGGCGCTCGACGGCCCCGCGCCGCGCCCCGCGGCGGCGTTCGGCGGCGCGGACTCGACCCACGTGCTGACGATCGGCTCCGCCAGCAAGGTCTTCTGGGGCGGCCTGCGCGTGGGGTGGATCCGGGCGTCGCCGCCGCTCGTGCGACGGCTGGGCGCCGCCCGGGCCGCGCTGGACCTCGGCGGCCCGACCTTGGAGCAGCTCGTCGTGAGCAGGCTGTTGGCCGACGTCGACGCGGTGGTCGCGGACCGGAAGGCCGAGCTCGTCGCGGCGCGCGAACACCTGCTCGATCGGCTCGCCAAGACCTTCCCGGCCTGGCGGGCCTCGCGGCCGACGGGCGGGCTGTCGCTGTGGATCGAGCTGGGCGCGCCCGTCTCCAGCAGGCTCGCGATGGCCGCACGGCGACACGAGGTGCTGCTGGCCGCGGGCCCGCGGTTCGGCGTGGACGGGGCGTTCGAGCGGCACCTGCGCCTGCCGTACACCGTGCGCCGCGACCAGGCCGAGACGGCGCTCGACCGGCTCGCCCTCGCCTGGCGCGACCTGGACCGCACGGGCCCGATCGCGGAGGGCGACCCGGCCGCCGTGGCGTAGGCGCCCCCATCGCAGCCATGCCATCCTGCTGCGATCCCGAGGCGCCCAGTAGCGGAAATGCTGACCGTAGGCTGGTGCGGTGTCCACGAACGTTGCCGGGTCGATCACGTGATCCAGGCGGCGACTCGCAAGGCGCCGCTCGAAGCTCATACCGGGCGTATTCGCGAGGGCGGCAACGCCGCGAGTCGTCGTCTGGGCGCGCGAGCGGCCCCGTGGACGTTTGCGGACACCGCACTAGCCGGGGTCGAGCGCACGGAGGTGTCGGGTGGGGCCGCTGCACGGGCTGAAGGTCGTCGAGCTGGCGGGAATCGGTCCGGGGCCGCACGCGGCGATGATCCTGGCCGATCTGGGCGCCGACGTCGTGCGCATCGACCGGCCCGGCGGGCTGCGGCTCGGCGACGCCACCCTGCCCGACCCCACGCTGCGCGGTCGGCGCCGGGTGGCTGCCGACCTGAAGGACCCGGTGGGCCGCGAGACCGTGCTGCGGCTGGTCGAGCGGGCGGACGTCCTCCTGGAGGGCTACCGGCCGGGGGTCGCCGAGCGGCTGGGCGTCGGACCGGCCGACTGCCACGCCCGCAACCCGCGGCTCGTCTTCGGCCGGATGACCGGTTGGGGCCAGGACGGCCCGCTCGCCCGGCACGCGGGCCACGACATCAACTACATCTCGCTCACCGGCACGCTGCACGCCATCGGCAGGCCGGGCGAGCGGCCGGTGCCGCCGCTGAACCTGGTGGGCGACTTCGGCGGCGGCTCGATGTTGCTGGTCGTCGGCGTGCTCGCCGCGCTGTGGGAGGCGCAGCGCTCCGGGCAGGGCCAGGTCGTCGACGCGGCGATGGTCGACGGGGCGAGCCTGCTGTCGCAGATGTTCTGGGGCTTCCTCGCCCATAAGGTCTGGGTCGACGAGCGCGGCGTCAACCTGCTCGACGGGGCCGCCCCGTTCTACGACACCTACACCTGCGCCGACGGGCGGCACGTCGCGGTCGGGGCGATCGAGCCGCAGTTCTACGCCGCGCTCCTCGCCGGGCTGGGCCTCGCCGACGCCGACCTCCCCGGCCAGCACGACCGCGAGCGCTGGCCGGAGGTGAAGGAGCGGTTCGCCGCCGTGTTCGCCACCCGCACGCGTGACGAGTGGGCCGCGGCGTTCGACGGCTCCGACGCCTGCGTCACGCCGGTGCTGGCCTTCGGCGAGGTGGCCGCGCACCCGCACCTCGCGGCGCGGGGCACGATCGTCGAGCGGGACGGCATCGCGCAGGCCGCCCCGGCTCCCCGGTTCAGCCGCACCACCGTCGAGACGCCGGGCGCCGCCCGCGCGCCGGAGCCGGTGGACGCGGTGCTCGCCGACTGGTGCGCTAGCCCCATCGGGGCACCTCGCACCCCACGGGGTCACTTCGCACCCCGTCGATGGGGTGCGAGGTGCACCGTGGGGTGCGAAGTGGGCGTGCCGGAGCGGGTCAGGCCTCGTCGACCAGGAGGTTGCGGGTGCGGTTCGGGTCGACCGGGATACCCGGGCCCATGGTGGTGGCCATCGTGATCTTCTTGACGTACCGGCCCTTGGCCGCGGCGGGCTTGGCCCGCAGGATCTCGTCGAGCGCGGCGCCGTAGTTCTCCACGAGCTTCGTGGTGTCGAACGAGGCCTTGCCGATCACGATGTGCAGGTTGGCCTGCTTGTCGACCTTGAAGTTGATCTTGCCGCCCTTGATGTCGGCGACGGCCTTCGTGACGTCCGGCGTGACCGTGCCCGTCTTCGGGTTGGGCATCAGGCCGCGCGGGCCCAGGATGCGGGCGATGCGCCCGACCTTGGCCATCTGGTCCGGGGTGGCGATGGCGGCGTCGAAGTCCAGCCAGCCGCCCTGGATGCGCTCGATGAGGTCCTCGGCGCCCACGACGTCGGCGCCCGCGGCCTCCGCCTCGGCGGCCTTGTCACCCGTGGCGAACACGATCACGCGGGCGGTCTTGCCCGTGCCGTGCGGCAGGTTGACGGTGCCGCGGACCATCTGGTCGGCCTTGCGCGGGTCGACGCCGAGCCGGAGGGCGACCTCGACGGTGGCGTCCATCTTCTTGCTGGAGGTGGTCTTCGCCAGGTTGGCCGCCTCGAGCGGGCTGTAGAGCCGATCGCGTTCGATCTGGGCGGCCGCGTCCTGGTAGGCCTTGCTGCGCTGTGCCATTGCTCTTCTCTCTCGGGTCAGTGGTACGAGCGGATCCGCTCTCCCACGCGTACTGGCAGGGCGTCAGCCCTTGATGGTGATACCCATCGAACGGGCGGTGCCTGCGATGATCTTCGCGGCGGCGTCGATGTCCTGGGCGTTGAGGTCGCGCATCTTGGTCTGCGCGATCTGCCGCACCTGGTCCATCGTGATCGACGCGACCTTGGTCTTGTGCGGCTCGCCGCTGCCCTTCTCCACGCCTGCCGCTTTGAGCAGCAGCCGCGCCGCGGGCGGGGTCTTGAGCTCGAACGTGAACGAGCGGTCTTCGAACACGGAGATCTCGACGGGCACGACATCGCCCGCCTGCGCCTGCGTGGCCGCGTTGTAGGCCTTGCAGAACTCCATGATGTTGACGCCGTGCTGGCCGAGCGCCGGGCCGACGGGCGGCGCGGGCGTGGCCGCACCGGCCTTGATCTGCAGCTTGATGATCGCGGAGAGCTTCCGCTTCCTGGGGGGCATCGTCGTTCCTTCTAGATCTTGGACACCTGGCTGAACGCCAGCTCGACAGGGGTCTCGCGGCCGAAGATGGACACCAGAACCTTGAGCTTCTGCGCGTCCACGTTGACCTCGCTGATCGTGGCCGGGAGCGTGGCGAACGGGCCGTCCATGACGGTGACCGACTCGCCCACCTCGAAGTCGACCTCGACCGCCGCCTTGCCCGGACCCGCGGACACGTCGGAGCTCTTCCCGCTCGCGGCGGCCTGCTTGGGCTCCACTCGCGGCAGGAGGAACTTGATGACGTCATCGTGGGTGAGCGGCGACGGCTTCGACGTGGCGCCGACGAACCCGGTGACGCCCGGGGTGTTGCGCACGGCGCCCCACGACTGGTCGTTGAGGTCCATCCGCACGAGGATGTAGCCGGGCAGCACCTTGCGCTGCACCTGCTTGCGCTGGCCGTTCTTGATCTCGGTGACCTCTTCGGTGGGCACCTCGACCTGGAAGATGTAGTCCTCGACGTCCAGGGTCTGCACCCGGGTCTCGAGGTTGGCCTTCACCTTGTTCTCATAGCCCGCGTAGGAGTGCACCACGTACCACTCGCCGGGGGCGCGGCGCAGCGCGGCGCGCATCTCCTCGACCGGGTCGGCCTCTTCCTCCGGCTCGTCGGTCGGCTCGTCGGTCGGCTCGTCTGTGGCCTCGTCCGCGACGACCGGCTCGTCGGCGGCGTCCTCGGCAACGTCTTCGTCCTGGGCGACGTCTTCGTCCTGGGCGTCGGTCTCGGCGGGCGCGTCGACGTTCTCGGCGGCGGCGACCTCGGTAACGTCGCTGACCTCGTCGACCTCGCCGTCGTGCAGCCCGGCGCCGTCGTGCTGGGTGCTCACCTTGCGTCTCGCTTCCTTGTTTCCGTGGGGGTGCGCGGTCACGCGCCGAACAGGGCGTTGACGCCCTGGCCGACGAGGAAGTCCAGCAGCGCCACGAGCGCAACCATGAACGACACGAAGACCAGCACGACGATCGTGTAGGTGACCAGCTGCTTCCGCGACGGCCAGATGACCTTGCGCAGCTCGGCGACGACCTCCCGCAGGAAGCGGACGAGCCGCTTGGGCAGCGAGACCCGGGCCGGGCGGGCGTCGCGCACCGCGGTGGCCCGGCCCTTGCCCACCGCCGCACTTCCGCCCGGCGCGGGGCGCCGACCACGACGGTCGGCAGCGGTGCTCGGGCGCTCACGCCCGGTACCGCTCTCCTCGCGCTCCTCCGTCACGACAAGCACCCTCCAGCTCGCCGACGGCCCGGCGGGCCGCCACCCTCTCTCCTACGTACTGCCTGGGTTGCAGGGGCGACAGGACTTGAACCTGCAACCTGCGGTTTTGGAGACCGCTGCTCTGCCAATTGAGCTACACCCCTAGACCGACTCCGGCTCAGAGGCCGAAGGGGCACACCGCATTGACGCCGTGCCCAGCAGATCGAGTGTACGGCACCCCCACAGAGCGCCGGACACCCGACCCGGCCGGGTCAGACCATCGCTACTTGTCCAAGTCGGCGAGCGCCACCAGCGCGGCCGCGCGGGAGGCGTACTTCCACTTCCCCAGATCGGCCACGCTCTTGATGCCCAGCCCCGCGAGGACCTCGTCGTGCTTCTCGGTGAGGCCCTCCAGCGCGGACGGCGGCGCGGCCAGGATCTCGGCGGCCGTCTTGTCCTCCCACGCCTTGTCGACGAGCTTGGCGAACTTCATTGCTGACCCCTTCCGTTGTCCGATACGACGCGCGCAGCATCGACCCGTGCGGCGGATGGGGGCAAGCCGACGGGCGGAAGGACGCCCAAGGGCGTCGGCGGGATGCGCCGATCCGGGCATCAACCGGACAGCGTCAGCCGGAGGGTCAGCCGGGGAGGGTCAGCCGGGGAGGGCGACCTCGGCCTGGGCCCGGCCCAGCACGGTCTTGCCGTCGAACACGGCGGTGATCGCCACGGTGGCGACGCCGTCGGACACCGCGCGGACCGTGCCGGTGATCTCCACCAAGGCGCCCTCGTCGTCGTCGGGCACCACGACCGGGCGGGTGAAGCGCACGCCGTAGCTGCGGACCGCGGCCGGGTCGCCCGCCCACCGGGTGACGAGCCTGCCCGCGAGCGCCATCGTCAGCATGCCGTGCGCGATGACGCCGGGCAGTCCGACGGCGGTGGCCACGCGGTCGCTCCAGTGGATCGGGTTGAAGTCGCCGGACGCGCCCGCGTAGCGCACGAGATCGGCCCGCGTGACGCGCAGCGACAGCGGCGGGAGCTCGGTGCCCTTCTCGACGGTCACGCCTGGGTCACCAACAACGCCTTCGTGGTGGCCACCGGCTCCCCCGCGGCGTCGGCGATCGTGCAACGCAGCGTGAGCAAATGCGAGCCCGCCCGCGTCGCGAGGTCGTCGACGTGGATCGTCGTGACGAGCTCGTCGCCGCCGTACACGGGCCGGTGCAGCGTGATCGACTGGTCGCCGTGCACCATCCGCGCGTAGTCCCAGCCGAACGCCGGGTCGCGCAGGAACTCCTCGATCAGCGGCATCGTGAACGTGACGCAGAACGTGGGCGGGGCGACGAGGTCGGGGTGGCCCGCGGCGCGCGCGGCCGCCACGTCCAGGCACACGGAAGCGCCCTCGCCGATGGCGAGGGCGAACTCCCGGATCTTCTCCCGGTTGACGCGGTAGGGCGCCGACGGCGGCAGCGCCTTGCCGACGAAGGATGCGTCAGGCACGCTGTGCCGTCTGTTCGCTCCGCAAGCTTCGCTCAGCGCGTCTCGCGGTGGTCGCGGTGCACGCGGCAGTTCGGGCAGAACTTCTTCAGCGTGAGCCGGTCGGGATCGTTGCGCCGGTTCTTCTTCGTGATGTAGTTGCGGTGCTTGCACACCTCGCACGCCAGCGTGATCTTCGGCCGGATGTCCGTGGCCTTGGCCATCGCGGGTGCCTCCTGGGTCTGTCTCTGGTCTTCTCTTCGGTAGCGGCGGCCGGACTTGAACCGGCGACACAGCGATTATGAGCCGCTTGCTCTACCGACTGAGCTACGCCGCTGCGGGGGAGATCCCCCAACGAGCCCCCTTACGGAATCGAACCGTAGACCTTCTCCTTACCATGGAGACGCTCTGCCGACTGAGCTAAGGGGGCGGCACGGCCGCCGAAGCGGCCTGGTCAAGAGTACACACCCGCAGCCCGGGGCCGGAAACCGGTACCGCCCTTACGGACGGCGACCGCGGCGGATGCGTGCACGACGTGATCGTCGGATGTGGGCGCGGCGGACTCAGACCGAACCTGGTCGCATGGTTCTCCACAGTTCGCTTCTCGCCGCCTCCGCCGAGGCCCACCGGCACGACCTGCTCGTCGACGCCGAGCGCTACCGCACCGCCAAGGCCGTCCGGGCCGCGCTGCGCCGCGTCGTCCGCACGCCGGACCCGCCGCCGCCGCGGGAGGCGGAAAAGCAGGAAGAAGAATGTCGGTACGCCGTGTCACGATGAGCGGCGTGGCGCGGCTGGGGGTCGGGATCGCACTCGTCGGGCGCCGAGCGGAGATGACGGCGCTCGGCGCGGCTCTCGAGCGGGCCGCCGACGGCAAACCCACCGGTGTCCTCCTGGCGGGCGACGCGGGGGTGGGCAAGTCCCGGCTCGTCATCGAAACGGTCGAGCGCGCGGCGGCTGCGGGGTACGCCGTGCTCTCCGGCCGCTGCCTCGACTCGTCGGCCTCGCTGCCGTACCTGCCGTTCACCGAGGTCGTCGGGCAGCTCGTGGCGAGCAGGCCCGAGCAGCTCGCGGCGCACCCCGAGCTGTCGCGCCTGCTGCCGGGCCACCTGTCCGGCGAGGCGGTCGACCGCGAGCTGGGGCAGCTGCGGGTGTTCGACGCGATGCTCTCGGCCCTCGATTCGCTCACCGCGGAATCCCCCGCGCTCTTGGTCCTCGAAGACCTGCACTGGGCCGATCGGTCGAGCCGGGATCTCCTCGTGTTCCTCCTGTCGCGGCTCACCGCGCAGCGGCTCGTCGTGCTGGCCACCTACCGCACCGACGACCTGCACCGGCGCCATCCCCTGCGGCCGGTGCTCTCCGAGCTGGTGCGCCTGCCCGCCGTCGAGCGGCTCGAGCTCGCCCCGCTCGACGCGCGCGACACGCTCGACCTCGTCCGGCGCCTCGCCGACGGCAGCCTGTCCGAACCGCTCGTGCGCCGCGCCGCGGAGCGCAGCGAGGGCAACGCGTTCTTCGCCGAGGAGCTGGTGTCGGCCTCGTCCGACGGGCTGCCCCACGGGCTCGCCGAGGTGCTCATGGCCCGCATCGAGGGTCTGCCGCCCGCCACCCAGCAGGTGCTGCGGCTCGCCGCGGTGGCCGGGCGCCGCGTGGAGCACGGCCTGCTCGCGGCGGTGTCCGAGCTCACCGACGACGAGCTGGAGCAGGCGCTGCGCGATGCCGTCACCCATCACGTGCTGGTCGCCGACACGGGTTGCGGCGATGCCTACGTGTTCCGGCACGCGCTGCTGCGCGAGGCGATCTACACCGAGCTGCTGCCCGGCGAGCGCAGCAGGCTGCACGCCCGCTACGCCAAACTGCTCGCCGAGCAGGGCGCGGAGGCGGGCGCGGCCGCCGAGCTCGCCCACCACGCCGACGCCGCCCACAACCTGCCGCTCGCGCTCGCCGCTTCGGTGCGCGCGGCCCGCGAGGCCGATCGGCGCGCCGCCCCCGCCGAGGTGCTCCTGCACACCGAACGCGCCCTGGACCTGTGGGACGCCGTGCCCGACGCCGAGCAGGTCTCCGGCATGACCGAGATCCGGCTCACCACCTGGGCGGCGTGGATGGCCAGCGCCAGCGGCGACCCCGACCGCGGCATCGCGCTCGGCCGTCGCGCGCTCGATCTCGCCGAGCACGGCGACGATCCGGAGCTCACGGCCACCCTCAGCCGCCGCTACGCCATGCGCCTGCTGGAGCTCAGCGGCCGCGACCAGGAGGCGCTCGACATCACCTGCCGGGCGCTCGAGCTGCACCTCGAGCTGCCCACCACGGCCGAGACGGCGTGGGCGCAGGCCGTCCACGCCCGGGTGCTGTGCAGGCTCGACCTGTGGTCCGAGGCCCGCACGAGCGCCGACACCGCGCTGGCGATCATCGACGGGCTCGATCCCGACGACGCCGACGTCGTCGGCGCCCGGGCCGACGCGCTCATCAGCCTCGCCATGTGCGACGAGCGGGCGGGCGATCCGCGGCACGCGCGGCAGAAGTGGGCCGAGGCGCAGCCGCTCGCCCGGCGGGCCAGGAACCTGGGTGTCGAGCTGCGCGCGCAGCTGAACATCGGCATGTCACTGCTCGACGAGGGCAGGCTCGCCGAGGCGAGCGCGGCGTTCGCCGAGGGCGAGCGGCGCGGCGACGAAACCGGCATCACGTGGAGCGGCTACGGGCTCGACCTGCGGGTGGCGCACGTGATCACCCAGTTCATGCGCGGCGATTGGGACGCCGCGGAGACGGCCGCGGAGATCGCGGGCGAGTCCGTGTCCGCCACGGTCGCCAGCAGGCTGGCCGCGGCCGGGCTGCTCACCGCGGTGGGCCGCGGCAAGCTGGAGTTCGCGGGCAGGCGCGCCACGGAGCTGCGCGATTCGCACCCCGCCGACGACCAGGTCGTCCTGTTGCTCGGGCAGGCGGGGGCGGAGGCGGCGCTGTGGCGCGGCGACGGTGCCACGGCCGTGCAGCGCGTCGATGATGCGCTGGCCCAGCTCGACGAGCTCTTCCCCCACCAATTGGGCGGCATCATGCTGTCCGCGCTCGGGGTGGCCGCGCACGCCGAGATCGCCACGAAGGAGCCCGCTGTGCGGGCGCAGGAGCTGGCCGCCGCGCAGGCGCTGGTGGCGCGGGCCGAGGAGACGGCGGAGAAGGGCGCGCCGCGGGCGTGCACGCTCGGGCCGGAGGGCGTCGCCTGGCTGCAGCGGGCGCGCGCCGAGCTCACCCGGTTCACCGGGCAGGATCCGGAGGCGTGGCGCGCGGTGATCGAGGCGTTCGCGTACGAGGCGCCGAAGGGCGATCCGGGCGGCTACCGCCAGGCCTACGGCCGCCTGCGCCGCGCCGAGGCCACACTCGCGGGCGGAGCGGCGCACGGCGACGTCGTCGCCGATCTGCGGGCCGCGCAGGCGGTGGCTGATCGTCTGGGCGCCACGCCGCTGGCGGCGGCCGTGGCGGCGATGGCGGTGCGCGCGGGCGTGCGGCTCGACGAGGAGGCGGCCCCGGTCGCGCCGTCGCCCGATGTGCTCACCCCGCGGGAGCGGTCGGTGCTGGCGCTGGTCGCCGACGGGCGCACCAACCGCCAGGTCGGCGCGGAGCTCTACATCAGCGAGAAGACGGTGAGCGTGCACCTGTCCCGGGTGATGGCCAAGCTGGGCGCGGCGAGCCGTACCGAGGCCGTCACCATCGCGTACGCGCGCGGCCTGCTCGATCCCCCGGCCCGGCTCGCCACCCGGGCGACACCTTGAGGTCTACCGATCGGTAACTAAGGTGGGTGGATGGCCTGGACCGACCGCCCCGACCTGTCGGATCTCGAGCACTTCTGGACGGCGCCGATCGCCGAGCGCGCCGCCGCGTTCGCCGCCCTGCGCGAGCGGGAGCCGGTGCCGTTCTTCGCCGAGCCGGAGTTCGGGCTGCTGCCCACCGGGCCGGGTTATTGGGCGCTCACCAGGCTCGACGACGTCGTGGAGGCCAGCCGCGCTCCCACCGTCTTCACCTCGGCGGCGGGCGCCACCAACATCGCCGACCTGCCGCCGGAGTTCCTGGAGTTCTTCGGCTCGATGATCAACCTGGACGACCCGCGGCACGCCCGGCTGCGGCGCATCGTCTCGCGCGGCTTCACCCCGAAACGCCTCGCCGCGCTCACCGAGGAGGTGCACCGCACCGCCACCGAGATCGTCGACGACGCCCTCGCGCAGGGCGAGTGCGACGCCGTCGCGGCCATCTCCGCCCGGCTCCCGCTCAAGATCGTGTGCGACATGATGGGGGTGCCCGAGAGCCAGTACGGCTTCGTGTACGCCAAGACCAACGTCATCCTCGGCGCGAGCGATCCGGAGTACGTTCCGGACGCGGAGAACTTCGTGGTGGCGGTGCTGCAGGCGGGCCACGAGCTGGCCGAGCTGATGCGCGAGCTGGGCCGCGCACGGGAGCAGCAGCCGAAAGACGACGTCACGTCCGCGCTGGTCAACGCGCAGATCGACGGCGAGCGACTCACCCCCGACGAGCTGGCGAGCTTCTTCATCCTGCTGGTCGTGGCGGGCAACGAGACCACCCGCAACGCCATCACGTGGGGCTTGCACCTGCTCACCGAGCACCCAGAGCAGCGCCGGATCTGGCTCGCCGACCTCGACGGCGTCACCCCGACGGCCGTCGAGGAGATCGTCCGGTGGGCATCACCGGTGATCTTCATGCGGCGCACGCTGGCCGTCGACGCGGTGCTCGGCGGCCAGGCGATGCAGGCAGGCGACAAGGTCGCGCTGTTCTACTGGGCCGCCAACCGCGACCCGGCGCACTTCGCCGACCCGGACGTGTTCGACGTGCGCCGCGCGCCCAACCACCACGTCGGGTTCGGCGGGCCCGGGCCGCACTTCTGCCTCGGCGCTCACCTCGCCCGGCGCGAGATGACGGTGATGTTCCGCGAGCTGCTCACGCGCGCGCCCGACGTGCACGCCACCGCGGCGCCCCGACGCCTGCAGTCGATGTTCATCAACGGCATCAAGGAGCTGCCGGTGGCGCTGCGCTGAACGCTCTCAGGCGGCGGCTTCGCCCTGGGCGAGCGGTGTCTTGAGCACGTGGTCGACCAGTCGCATCACGAGCTGGCCGCCGCCGAGGCGGTAGCCGAACTCCTCCCACGTGAGCAGCTCACGCGAGAGCACCTCGCCGACCGGCCCCGGGTAGAGGCGGGTGACGCGGAAGGCAGCCGCACGCAGCCGCATCTTCTCGTGGTGGTCCATGGGCACAGGAGTCATTCGACTCACCTCCGCGGTCAGGTGCTCTCCGGCGCGCGCTCGGCGCTGAGTCGCCAACCCGGGGTCACCGCCCATCGTGAACCCGATGGAGGGTGGACCTACCCCAGTGTACCCGAAGCGTGACCGACATCTCACGTTCTGCGCACGTTGCGTGGTGGATCCATCACCCAACGCCTACGGTGCGGACATGGGCCGAACCCGTGACGTGCTCTGGGCCGACGTCGAGCCGATCTACGCAGCGATCTTGGCGCACCCGTTCGTCACCGGGCTGACCGACGGCTCGCTGCCGCGGCAGGCCTTCCGGCACTACATCGTGCAGGACGCGCACTACCTGCGGGGCTACGCCCGTGCGCTCGCCGCGTGCGCGGCCAAGGCGCCGGACGAGGACGCCACGGTGATGTTCGCCGAGCACGCGGCCGGAGCCATCGCCGCCGAACGCGACCTGCACGCAGCGCTGCTCGCCGACCTGGGCATCACGGCGGCGGACGCGGCGACCGAGCCGGTCGCGCCGACGACGCGGGCGTACGTCAGCTACCTCATGGCGACGGTCCTGAGCGGCTCCTACGCCGAGGCCGTCGGCGCGGTGCTGCCCTGCTACTGGATCTACGCGCGGGTGGGCGAGGCGCTGGTCGCGGCGGGCTCGCCCGACCCGCTCTACGCGCGCTGGATCGCCATGTACGGCGGCGAGGCGTTCCAGGCCGTCGTCGACGCGGTGCTGGCCGAGACCGACCGCGTCGGCGCCACGCTCGCCCCGGCCGAGCTGGACCGGATGCGGGAGCACTTCACGATGACGTCGCGCTACGAGTGGATGTTCTGGGACGCGGGATGGCGCCGCGAGGAGTGGCCGATCTAGCGCGCGGTCCACGGTGTCGGGGATCACGAAGTGCAGCAGGGCCCCGACGATCGCCACCACGATCGCGCCCCAGAACGCCGCCCAGAACCCGCTGACCACGAACGGCAGCCCGAGCCCGCGCGCGAGCCAGCCGACCAGCATGAACAGCAGCGCGTTGACGACCAGCCCGATCAGCCCGAGCGTGATGATGTAGAAGCACCCGCCCACGATCTTGATCAATGGCTTCAGCATGGCGTTGACCAACCCGAAGATCAGTGCGACGCCGATCAGCGTGCCGATGCCGGTGGCGGTGGTGCCCGCGGCGACGTCGATGCCCGGCACGATCAGCGTCGCGACCCACAGCGCGACGGCGATCACCACCACGCGGGCGACGAAGGCGACCATCAGTCCAC
This sequence comes from uncultured Actinomycetota bacterium, assembly GCA_963837575.1. Lineage (GTDB taxonomy): Bacteria > Actinomycetota > Actinomycetes > Mycobacteriales > Pseudonocardiaceae > Pseudonocardia. Next base: position 9,614 of record CAWIOI010000011.1, on the reverse strand, counting down.
CACCGCCTGCGTGATGAGCGCGCGCAGCTGCGTGCGCAGCGGGTACACCGGCCCGGGCAGCAGCTGGGTGAAGAACATCGCGGTGATCTCCTCGGCGGGGTCGACGTAGAACGCGGTGCGCGCGAGCCCGCCCCAGGCGAACTCGCCCGCGCTGGACAGCGCCTTGCCCGCCACCGGGTCCAGCACGACGGAGAACCCGAGGCCGAACCCGATGCCCCGGAACTGCGACTCGGCGTAGAGCGGCCGCCCGATCGCGTCGAGGTCGACGCCGCCGGGCAGGTGGTTGCGCGTCATGAAGGCGAGCGTGCGCGGCGACAGCAGCCGCACCCCGTCCAGCTCGCCGCCGCGCGCGAGCATCTGGGTGAACCGGTGGTAGTCCGCGGCCGTCGAGACCAGGCCGCCGCCGCCGGAGAAGAACGTGACCGGCTTGGTGACGGCGCCGCCCATGCGCACGCTGCGGGGCGAGCCTGCCGCCGCGGGCGATGTAGAGGGTGGCCAGCCGCTCGACGTCGTCGGCGGGCACCGAGAACGCGGTGTCGGTCATGCCGAGCGGGCCGAGGATGCGCTCGGCGAAGAACCGGTCGAGCGGCAGCCCCGACACGACCTCGACGACCCGGCCCAGCACGTCGGTGGCCACCGAGTAGTTCCACTCCGTGCCCGGGTCGAACAGCAGCGGGAACCGCGCCCACGCCGGCGCAGGCCGCCGCCAGGTCCTGGCCCTCCGGCGCCCCGAACTCGTAGCCCGCGGCGCGGTACATCTCGTCGACGGCGTGCGCGTGGTGGAAGCCGTAGGTGAGGCCCGCGGTGTGGGTGAGCAGGTGCCACACCCGGATCGGCTCGACGGCCGGGCGGGTGCCCGGCGCCGCCGCCGAGCCCGCGACGTAGACCCGCGGCTCGGCGAACTCGGGGATGAACTTCGACACCGGGTCGGTGAGCTCCAGCAAGCCCTGCTCGTAGAGCATCATCGCGGCGACCGACGTGATCGGCTTGGTCATCGAGTAGATGCGCCAGAGCGTGTCGTCGCCGACCGGGCGGCCGCTGTCGATGTCGGCGAGGCCGTGGTGGGTGAGGTGCGCGACCTTGCCGCGCCGCGTCACCGCGAGCGTCCAGCCGGGCAGCCGCCCGTCGTCGACATAGGACCGGAACACGTCGTCGAGCCGCCGCAGCCGGCCGGCGTCGAGACCGACCTCCCCGGGGTCGGCGTCCACCTTGAGCATGTCACCGACCCTACCTGCGCCCGCGTGCGATCATCGCTAGGTGGACCGCGACGGGCTGGCAGGCGACGTCGAGGTCCTGCGGGCGCTCGTGCGCCGCCGCGACGACGGCCGCCGCGACGCCGGCCTGGGACGACGGGCACCGCATCGCGGCCGTCGTCGGCGGCGGGGGCATGCGCGGCGCCTACACCGGCGGCATGGCGCACGCGCTGCACGACGCGGGCCTCGAACCGTTCTTCGACGTCGTGTACGGCAGCTCCGCGGGCGCGTACGTCGGGGCGGCGCTCGTCCTCGGCGACGGGCGCAACGCCGGGCTGGTCTTCCACGAGGACATGGCCTGCCGCGCGTTCGCCGACCCGCGCAGGCTGGGCACCCGGCGGCCGGTCGTGTCGCTGGACCACCTCATCGACGAGATCATGGTCACCGCGCAAGCCCTGCCGTGGGAGCGGCTGCGCGACGCCGCGGTGCCGCTGCGGGTGGTCGCGACCGCCGTCGACGACCTGACGCCGCACGTGCTCGACCCGCGCACGGTGGCGGAGTGGCGCGCCGCGCTGCGGGCCACCGCGACGATCCCCTACCTGGCCGGCCCCGCGGTCGAGCTGCACGGGCGGCGGTGGATCGACGGGTCGGTCACCGAGCCGCTGCCGGTGCCGCGCGCGCTCGCCGACGGCGCAACGCACGTGCTCGCCCTGCTCAACCGCACGGTGCCGCGCCTGCGGCGGCACGACCCGGCCGCGGGCCCGGCGCGGTGGACGCGGGCGTTCGACCGCGTCACGCCCGGGCTCGGCGCGATCGCCCAGCAGAGCCACCGGCTGGCCCCGGTGCTGCAGGTGCTCGGCGACCCCGCGCACCCGGCCCGGGCAGGCCGGCACGTCCTGGCCGTCGCGCCCGCCGCGGACGCCGGGGTGCGCGGCCTCACCACCGACCGGGCGCGGGTCGAGCGGGCGGCGCGGCTCGGCTACGCCGCGATGGCGGCGCGCCTCGCCGAGGCGCTCGCGGTGCGCGGCCTGAACACGCCGCAGTCGGGTTACGCCAAGTGCCGGAGTTGCCCGATAATCTCATCGAGTGATCCCCGACGAGGAGATGGCGCGCGCCGTCCGCGCGGTCGTGATCGCCGCCGAGAACTTCCGGCTCCGCGCGGCACGCACGGTCCTCGGCGTGGGCTCCACCGAGATGAGCGCGCTGTTCTTCCTGTTCACGGAGGGCACGAGCACGCCGACCGAGCTGGCCAACCGGCTGCAGATCACCACGGCGTCGGTCACCGAGCTGGTCGAGCGGCTCGGCCGGGCCGGGCTCGCGCGGCGCGCGCCGCACCCCCACGATCGGCGCAAGGTCGTGCGTGTCGCTCACCGACGCGGCGCGCGAGCAGGTCGGCGAGATGTTCGGACGCGTCGCGGTGAGCACGGCCCGGTGCACGAGCCTGCTCTCGGCGGACGAGCGCGAGACCGTGCTGCGGTTCCTGCACGATCTCGCGCTCGCCTACTCGGCCACCAGCCCGACCCCGCAGACGGGCGGGGCGGTGCTCAACCCGTGAGCGGTAACGAGTGCTCCAGCACTCGTTACCGCTGCCACAGGGGGCGGCGTACCCGCATCGTGTCGTCGAGCTCGCCCGCCTTCTGCCGCGCGGCGAGCACGGCGAGCCGGGTGAAGCGCTGGTCGAACTGCTCGCGGGTGAGGTCGCGCTCGCGGTACTCCTTCGCCAGCTGCACGGCGCCGTCCGGGATCGTCCAGACCGCCTCGAAGCCCAGCTCCTTGCGGGCGCGGGAGAAGTCGACGCGGTAGGAGCGCGGGTCGTTGCCCGTCTCGCCGGTGATCGCGAGCTTCGCGGTGGGCACGGCGTCCACCACGGCCTGGGCGATCTCGGCGACCGTGCGGTTGTTGCGCTCGGTGCCCACGTTGTAGGCCCGGCCCCGCACCACGTCGGCGGGCGCGGCGAGCGCGGCGAGCACGCCGCCCGCGATGTCCTCGGCGTGCACGAGCGGACGCCACGGCGTGCCGTCGGAGAGCACCTTGACCACGTCGGTGAGCACGGCGTGCCCGACGAGGTTGTTGAGCACGATGTCGGCGCGCAGCCGCGGCGAGAACCCGAACGCGGTGGCGTTGCGCATCGAGACCGGCACGAAGTCGGCGTCGGCCAGCGCGATCAGGTCGTCCTCGACGCGGACCTTCGAGACCGCGTACGGCGTGACCGGCTTGAGCGGCGCGTCCTCGTCGACGAGCTCGTCGCCGGACTGCGCCCCGTACACCGAGCAGGTGGACGCGTAGACGAAGCGCCCGACGCCCGCCTCCTTGGCCAGGCGGGCGAGGCGGGTGGACGCGTGGTGGTTGACGTCGTAGGTGATCTCGGGGGCGAGCGAGCCCAGCGGGTCGTTGGACAGCGCCGCCATGTGCACGACGGCGTCGAACCCGGCGAGCTGGTCGACGGTGACGTCGCGGAGGTCGACGGCGATGCCCGGCACGTCCGGGGCGTCGAGGCCGCCGAGGATGCAGTCGGCGAACAGCCCGCTGTCCAGGCCGGTGACGTCGTGGCCCGCGGCCGTGAGGATCGGGGCCATCACGGTGCCCAGGTAGCCCTGGTGGCCGGTCAGCAGAACACGCACGAATCTCTTCTCCTGTTTCAGCTAGTCGGTGGGGTCGAGGCCCGGCAGCGGCGCCACCCCGAGCACCATCTTGACCGCGTGGAACGCCTCGGCGTACCGCGCGTGACACTGCACACCTCGTACTCGCGCCAGACCGGAAAACGTTTCGGCGTCGAACCAGGTGCGGTCGCGCTGGCTGCCGTAGTGCTCGTGCAGCTTGGCGACCTTCTCCCGCAGCACCGGCTCGGCGAGCGGGAGGAAGACGGTGGGCTGGGCGAGGTCGGACTCCCACTTGAGGATCTCGTAGCCCAGCGTGAGGTGGTCGCGGAAGACCGTGGGCGTGAGCTTGGCGAGCGTGCGGTGGTCCTGGTGGGCGTCGTGCGCGGTCGGGGCCGAGGATCAGGTCCGGCTCGCCCGCCCCGCGCAGCTCCTCCAGCGCGCCCTTCGCCCGCTCCCAGCGGGTGGGCACGCGGCCGTCGGGCAGGTCGAGCACCGACGATCTCGAGCCGTGCGCCGGGGCAGAACGCGGCGAGCGCGGCCCGCTCCTCCTCCTCGCGCAGCGACCCGCCGCCGGTCAGCACGAGCGCCGCGACCGACAGCCCGGGGTGCGCCCGGCACAGCTCCAGCAGCGACCCGCCCGCGCCGATCGCGATGTCGTCGCAGTGCGCGCCGAGCAGCACCAGCCGGTCGAGACGCTCGGGCAGCAGGCTGAGCATCAGCGTTCGTGATGATGGTCACGCAGGGCCGCGATCGTGGCCTGCAGGGGGGTCCGCTCGGCCGCGCGCTCGGGGTCCCAGAGCATCCACGGCCGGGTGCCGCTCTGGTAGGCGGCCTCCAGCGCGGTGCGCTCCTTGACCGTGTCGGCGGGCTGCCAGAACCCGCGGTAGGGGTAGGCCATCATGCGGCCTTCCTTGGCCAGCACCATCGCCCCGTCCGCGACGAGGTCGCCGTTCTCCGGGATGTAGTCGAAGATCTCCGGCCGCAGGACGAAGTAGCCGCCGTTCTCCCAGATCGGCATCTGCTGCAGGGTGGTGATCGAGTGGACCGTGTCGTCGTCGCCGACGTCGAGGCAGTGGAACGCCGACTGCGGCGGCACCGCGAGCAGCGCCCCGACCTTGTCCGGCTGCGCCCGGAACCGGTCGAGCATGTCGTCGAGCGGCATGTCGGTGAGGACGTCGGCGTAGTTGGCGAGGAACATGTCCTCGTCCTCGACGTACTGGCGCACCCGGCGGAGCCGCTCCCCGATCGGCGAGGTGAGGCCGGTGTGCACGAACGTGATCGTCCAGTCGCGGATGTCGGAGCCCAGCAGCTCGACGTCGCCGCCCCTGAGCACGAAGTCGTTCGACGCCGTCTCGTCGTAGTGCAGGAAGTAGTCCTTGATGTGGTGGGCGCCGTAGCCGAGGCAGAGCACGAAGTCGGTGTGCCCGAAGTGCGCGTAGTAGCGCATGACGTGCCAGATCAGCGGGCGCGGGCCGACCGTCGTCATCGGCTTGGGGAGATCGGACTGCGCCGTCGCGCATCCGCATGCCGTAGCCGCCGCAGAACAGGACGACCTTCATGAGACGACCTCGAGGTGCGGGATCGGGAACACCAAACTCCCGCCCCACTCGCGGACGTAGGACAGCTGGGCGATGAGCTCGTCGCGCAGGTTCCACGGCAGGATCAGCACGTAGTCGGGCTTGTCCTCGGCGATCCGCTCCGGCGCCAGGATCGGGATGCGGGTGCCGGGGGTGAAGCGGCCGTGCTTGTAGGGGTTGCGGTCGACGGTGTAGGCGAGCAGGTCGGGCCGGATGCCGCAGTAGTTGAGCAGCGTGTTGCCCTTGCCGGGGGCGCCGTAGCCGACCACCTTCTTGCCCGCCCGGCGCGCCTCGATGAGGAACGCCACCAGGTCGTCGCGCACCCGGGAGACGGCCTCGGCGAACCCGTCGTGGCCCTCGGCGGTGTGCAGGCCCGCGCCCTTCTCGGCGGCGAGCACGTCGCGCACGGCCTGGCTGGGCTCGCCCGCGATCTCGGCCGGGCCGCGCCCACATGCCGGATCGAGCCGCCGTGGGTGGGCAGCGAGTTCGACGTCGACCAGCGTGAGCCCGCCCGAGGCGAGCGCGCGCTGCCCGGTGAGCACCGTGTAGTACTGGAAGTGCTCGTGGTAGACGGTGTCGAACTGGGTGTGCTCCACGAGCGTGAGCAGGTGCTGCACCTCGATCGACACCCAGCCGTCGTCGGCGACCATCGCCCGCAGGCCTTCGGTGAAGCCGACGACGTCGGGGATGTGGGCGTAGACGTTGTTGAGGCAGACCAGGTCGGCCGGGCCGTGCTGCTCGCGCACCTGCGCTGCCGGTCTCCGGGGTGAGGAACGCGGTGAGCGTGGGCACGCCCTTCTCCCGCGCGGCCTCGCCCACGTTGACCGACGGCTCGATGCCCAGGCAGCGGATGCCGCGCTCGACGACGTGCTGCAGCAGGTAGCCGTCGTTGCTGGCCACCTCGACCACGAAGGAGTCCTCGGTCGAGGCCCAGCGCGGTCGACGGCGCCGTCGACGAACCGGCGGGCGTGCTCCACCCAGGACGTGGAGAACGAGGAGAAGTAGGCGTACTCGGTGAACGTCTCCTCGGGCGTGATCAGCGGCGGGATCTGGGCGAGCAGGCACCGTTCGCAGACGCGCACGTGCAGCGGGTAGGTGGGCTCCGGCGCCTCGACCGCCGCGGCGGTGAGGAACAGCTCGCACGGCGGCGTGGCGCCGAGGTCGAGGAAGCTGCGCAGGTCGGTCGATCCGCAGAGCCTGCAGGTGATGACGGGCGCGGTGTCGGTGTCCGCCACCGGGCGGGTCGCGCTGTCGGTCGTCATGCCGCGGTTCCCCCGGTCGGGTCGAATCGGTTTCAACGTGAGATCCACTCCGAGCACGCGGGCCAGTGTTTCACGCGCGGCCCGGCGTTTCCGCAGGGCCCGGTGGTGCGGGGCGGGGCGTGGCGGCGGTCACGGACCGACGCGCGGCGCGGCGGCCGGGCCGGGCGTGTCAGGATGGAGGCCTGTCCGCCGTGGTGTAAAGGCAGCACCTCAGATTTTGGTTCTGATGGTCCAGGTTCGAATCCTGGCGGCGGAGCGGCAGGTCAGGTCACGCTGGGTGTCGAGATGCACACGGCCGTACACATGGCGGCCATCGAGTGGGCGTCGCCGCCGCCACGGGGCGTACGGTGTGGCAGCGGGAGTAACGGCTGTCGCGAGCTCGCACCCTGGTGAGACGCTTGGTCTCGCGATGCGGCCAGGGTCGCGCGTCGCTGTAGGGGGTATTCATTGCTCGGCGGGCGAGGAACTCGGGCACGGTGTCGACGCCAGGTGGTGATGGTCTTGGCGCTGGTCTCTTTGCTGGGGTCCGCCGGAGCGTGCTCCAGCACGGGTTCACCACCCGGCGCTCCGTCCGCAGGCACCAGTGCAACTCCTGGCCCGCAGTCGGAGTACTGCGGCGCAGTCATTGATCTGCTGCAGGTTTTCGAAGTCGGTCCCGATGTCAGTTCGAATGCGACACCGGAGGATGCGGCGGCGGCGTTGCAGAAGTTCCAGGCGCGATTCGAGCCACCCCTGACCACGGTAGAAAAAGCCATGCCGGACATCGTCCGGGAGGACGTCGGGACGTTGGCCCGCCAGGCCAGGTTCGCTGTGGCCACAAAGACGGCTGCCCCCATGAACACGCCTGAGTTCGATGCCGCCCTGACGCGTCTGCGGATCACTGCGATCAAGCAGTGCGAGATCAAGGAAATCCGTGTGACCTCCACGGATTACACCTACGAAGGAATACCGCCGAATGTTGGAGCAGGCGCTCTCAGCGTCATATTCATAAATTTGGGGGCCGAACCCCACGAGATGCGACTGTTCCGGATCCAAGACAACGAGCCGCGGCCATTCACGGTGCTCATCGGACTGCCCCAGGCGCAGCGGGATCAAGTGCTCAACTCGATCACACCTATCATGAGCGCGAGCCCGGGCAGCACCGATGCGGAGATCGTCAAACTCGCGCCGGGCCGCTACGGCGTCGCGTGTCTCAAGCCGAAAGGCTCGACCCCCACGCAGGACGGCACCGGTCCCCCGCATGCCACGCTCGGGGAAGCCGCCGAATTCACCGTGCAGTAGCCCCGCCGGTCCAGGCACCGATCGTTTCGCCTGGGCTGATCCGGGAAGCCGATGCGGCGCCGTGGTCGACTGGGTCGGTCCTTCCGCGTCGGCCAGGGCTGTGTCCTCGCGAGCCCAGCCGTCGAGCCCGGTCCTGCGGTTCGGACGACCTCGTTCGCGGGTCTTGCCGCCGTGGAGTCGACCCGCCACAGTGAGCGATCATGCGGCACCTCGGTGGGATCGTGGTCGGGTTCTTCGGCGTGGTCGTCGGGCTGGTCGTGATCGCCGCGGCCCTCGGGCTGACCCAGCGCGCCGTCGAGCAGTTCACGCAGGGCCCGCTGCTCCTCGGCACGGTGCTGATGCTCGTCGGTGGCGCCGCGATCGGCGCGGTCGCGATCTTCCGGCGGCTGTCGATTGCCGCGCCGCTGACGGGGGCCGCGGTCGCGCTGCTACTCACCCTGGCAGGCGCGCTCGCGCCCGCCTCGCACTCTCAGCTCGGCCTGGGCCGGGCATCGGCGGCGGCCTTGACGTGTTGCTCAGCCTTCAGGTGCCCGCGCTGATTGTCGGTGTGCTGTTGCTGACGTCGGTCGGCGTCGCGGCACCGCGGGTCGTGGCGCAAACCGTGCCCCCTGCCGGGGCGCCGACCGGACCCCTCCCGCCCTTCGCCCAGCAACCGTGGGGCGTTCCAGGGCCTCAGCAGTAGGGCGCGCCATCCTGGTCCCCGCTCACCTCGCACCCCGTCTGGCCACCTCGCACCCCGTCGACGGGGTGCGAGGTGTGCCCCATGGGGTGCGAGGTGCCCCTACGGGGTGCGAAGTGCGCGGCCGGGGGGCCGGAGACGACGACGGGGCGGGACCCCGTGCCGGTCCCGCCCCGTGGTGTCGGTGTCCCCCGCTCAGCGTGCCTGTTCGCTGCGCAAGCCCCGCTCAGCGACCGTTCGGCCGCGGCTGCGGAGGCTCGGGCGGACGCCCATTACCCGTGCACCTCATCTTCCCCCCTCGATTCCTCCGCGCCGCCCTCACTCGAGGCCGGCGTCCAGCGTGATCGTCGTGCCCGTCAGCGCCTTGCTCACCGGGCAGCTGGCCTTGGCCGCCTCGGCGACCTCCTTGAACTTGGCCTCGTCCATCCCCTCGACCTCACCGCGGACGGCGATCTTGATTCCGGTGATGGCGAAACCGCCCGCCGGGTCGGGACCCAGCGTGACGTCGGCCTGCACGTCCAGCGACTGCGGCGTGCCGCCATCCTGCGCGATCAGAGCCGAGAGCTGCATCGCGTAGCACGACGAGTGCGCCGCAGCGATCAGCTCCTTGGGGCTGGTGGTGCCCCCGGCCTCCTCGGCAGCGCGCTTCGGGAAGCTCACCTCGTACGTGCCGACCCCGCTGCTCGTCAGTTCCACCTGGCCAGAGCCCTGCTCGAGGGTGCCGTTCCAGGCCGTGCGGGCGGTGCGGGTGGGCATGTGTGCTCCTTTTGCGGTCGGCGCTGTCCGTACCTTATGAACGCTGGGACGCGCAGAACGTTCACTGACTCACGCATGGTGAGCCAGCCGGTGCCGACAAGACGGCAAACGGTCGAAGATCCCGAAACTTCTCACCCATTCGGCGTCGTCTGACCGCTGAGCGCAAGCAGCGTTGGGCAGTCCGAGGCAGCGGCACAGGGTGCCGAGCCGCGCGAGCGCACGCCGTACGATGCACCCGTCCGCCGCGTCCGGCGGACGCGCCGTCG
>CAWIOI010000010.1:0-104383 GCA_963837575.1 uncultured Actinomycetota bacterium | reverse complement strand
AGCACGATGCCCGCACGGGAGCGCTGGGCGATGCGCGTGGCGGCGGCCATGCCGCGCCTGCCGGAGGGGTCGTAGCGGGTGGTGCTCGCGGTGCGTATCTCCACCACGATCCCGCCGGGGGCCTCGGTGCGGCTGGCCACCTCGACGCGTGCGCCGGGATGGATGGCCGTGACGTGGTCGACGACCTCCGACACGACGTGCAGCAGCTCGATCGCGGCGCCGGGCTCGACGGTGGCGTTGGGTCCGCTGCGCACGTCCACCCGCATCGGCTCGTCGGTGGCGTCCACGGCCTCGTCGAGCAGGGCCGCCAGGCGGGCCGGGGCGCCCGGCCGGGCGCCTGCGTCGATGCCCGCCAGTAGCAGGAGGGTTTCCGCGTCGTGGCGCATGCGCCGGGCGGTGTCGATCAGCTCCGGGAGGCCCGGCGGCTCGGGGGCCAGCGGGTCGGCCCGCATCCGGTCCACCAGGCGCACGTTGCGGTCGACGCGCTCGCGCAGGCGCCGCAGCACGTCGGCGGACACGTCGCCGCCGCTCAGGCCATCGTCCCTGCCGCTGTCTCGGCCGCCGTCTCGGCCGCTGTCCCGGCCGCTGTCCCGGCCATTGTCCATGCCGCCATCGACGGCCACGGGCGCCGGGCCGCCGCTGCGACCGTTCTCGCGAGTGGCCGTGCTCTGGCGCCCGACGTTCGCCGAGTCACCCTCGGTCGCGAACATGTCGTCGCCCACCATCGGTCCTCTCGAGTGGGGTTCGGCCGCGCGGGCCCCCGCCACGCCGCTGGGGAGGCGCAGACGGGGTCGCAACTGCCGGTCCTTAGCTGCACGCTACCCGGACCGACCCGGGATCCACCATCGCGCCGGCGCCCAGCACGCGGGTGGCTGCGACGGGCGGCCGGTCGGGCTGCCCCGTCCGGCCCAACGCCGCCGCCGGTCGACCGGTGGTCGATCGGCGATCGTCGGTAATCGATCGGCAATCGGTCGATGGTTGGCCACTGCCGAATCGGGGCACCCCGTGGTCGTCCGTACGAAAGGAGCGAGCCATGGGTCTCGACGACAAGATCGACAACAAGTCCGAAGAGATGAAGGGCAAGGTCAAGGAAGGCGCGGGCAAGGCCACCGACGACCCCGACCTCGAGGCCGAGGGCCGTGCCGACCAGGCATCCGGTTCGGTCAAGCAGGCGGGCGAGAAGGTCAAGGACGCCACGAAGTCGGTGTTCGGCAAGTAGGGCTCACGCTGCGGCGGTGGTCTCCGGCGTGCCCGGATCGTCGACCTCCACCGGGTGTTCCCGGTGGACGTAACGACGGCCGCGCAACGCGGAGGCCACCGCCGCGACCAGGCACGCCGCTGCGGCGAAGCCCAGCGCCAACGTCAGCCCGGCGGCGAACGGATCCGCGATGAGCTGCGGGAAGAACGTCCGGCCCGTCAGGTCGGCGGCGTCCTGCGGCGACAGCCCGGCCAGCACGCCGGGGCCGAGCAGGCTCTGGACCGGGTTGTCGCCTAGTAGTGCCGCGAAGAGCGTGCTCACCGGGGGCAACGCCGCGACCCGCGCCGCCACGCTCGCGGGCACACCGTGCGCGACGAGGCCTGCGTCGAGCGTGGCGGGCAGGGTGGCGGCCAGCCCGAGGATCAGCATCGAGAAGAAGACGCCGATCGAGAGCACCGTCGCGGAGTTCTGGAACGTCGAGGTCATGCCTGCGCCCACCCCCCGCTCCCCCGACGGCAGGCTGTTCATGATCGCGGCCCGGTTCGGCGAGGAGAACAGGCCCATGGCCAAACCGTTGAGCGCGAGCACGGCGGCGAACGCCGGGTAGGCGAAGTCGACGGGCAGCAGGCCGAGCAGCAGGAAGCTCGCCGCCGCCAGCACCATGCCGCCGGTCGCGAAGGGCCGGGCGCCGAACCGGTCCGACAACAGCCCCGACACGGGCCCCGCCACGAGGAACCCGACGGTGAGCGGCAGCATGTAGATCCCGGCCCACAGCGGCGTCGCGGCGAAGTCGTACCCGTGCTCGGGCAGCCAGATCCCCTGCAGCCAGATGATGAGGATGAACTGCAGGCCACCGCGGCCGAGCGCGGCCAGGAGGCTGGCGATGTTGCCCGCGGTGAACGCCCTGATCCGGAACAGCGAGAGGTCGAACATCGGCGCGGTCACCCTGGTCTCGATCACGGCGAACGCGGCGAGCACCGCGATGCCGCCCCCGATGAGGCCGAGCACCAGCGGACTCGTCCAGCCCATGGTGTGTCCGGCGTAGGGCTGGATTCCGTAGGTGATCCCGACGAGCACGGCGACGAGGCCGACGGCGAACGTCACGTTGCCCCACCAGTCCAGGCGGACGCGCCCGCGCGGACGGGTCTCGCGCAGCTTGGCGTACGCCCAGGCCGTGCCGAAGAGCCCGACCGGCACCGACACGAGGAAGATCAGCCGCCAGTTCAGCGGCGCGAGCACACCGCCGACGACCAGCCCGATGAACGATCCCGCGATGCCCGCGACCTGGTTGACGCCCAGCGCGAGGCCCCGCTGCTCGGCCGGGAAGGCGTCGGTGAGGATCGCCGTCGAGTTGGCGAGCAGCAGCGCGCCGCCGACACCCTGCAGCACCCGCATGACGATCAGCCAGAGCGCCGCGGCCGTCCCCTGCATCCACGTCACCGCGAGCAGCACCGAGAACACCGTGAACACGGCGAAGCCCAAGTTGTACATCCGGGTGCGGCCGAACAGGTCACCCAGCCGACCGAAGCTGACCACGAGCACGGCCGTCACCACCAGGTAGCCCATGATCAGCCAGAGCAGGAGGCCGACGTTGCCGGGCGCCAGCGGGTCGATGCCGATGCCGCGGAAGATGTCCGGGAGCGCGATGAGCAGGATCGACATGTTGATGGTGACGATCAGGACGCCGATCGTCGTGTTCGACAGGGCGATCCATCGGTAGTTGTTGAGCATTGCTCACGAGTCTAGACCCGTCAGTACATCATCCGGGGATCGGTGTAGTGCTTGAACTCCAGCAGGTTGTGCGACGGATCCCGCAGCACGAACGACTCGTGCTCCTCCGCCCGGTCCGCGAAGCGGTGGAACGGCTCCTCGAAGAACGGCAGGCCGCGGGTGCGGGCCAGGCGGAGCAGGCGCTCCCAGTCCGCGCGGTGGCGGAACGTCACGCCGAAGTGCCGGGGGTAGAGCCGCGGCTCGGCGGCGATCTCGTCGGAGAGGTGGCACACCACCTGGTCGCCGAAGAAGTCCAGCGTGATCCGGTCGGCGTACCGACGGGCCAGCTTGCAGCCCAGCCCGGCCACGTAGAACTCCTGCGCCGCGTCCAGGTCCGCCGCCGGGATGGCCAGGTGGAACGCGTCGTCGCTCGTGCGCATCCTCCTAGCGATCCGCTCGCATCGACGTGGACATGGTGTCCGAGCGCAGCCCCAGGCGCAGTGTCTCCAGGGACAGCACGTCCGGCGCGTGCACGTTGCCCAGGTTCACCCCGGGTCCGAGCCGCTTGACGAAGAACGTCTGGAGCTCCTTGGTGGGCGCCTCGAAGAGCAGCCGCTCGACGTCGACGCCCGAGGCGAGCACGTCCTCGACGACGTCGCCACGCGGACGACCGTCGGGGTGGCACAGCCCGCTGCGGCCGCTCTCCCGCGCCTCGGCGGTGACCAGCGTGGCGCCCGCCGCCAGGTCCCGGTCGATCGCGTCGATCCACTGCCGCGCCGTCATCGCGTCCGCGCGCCCGGGGTCCTTGAGCCCGACCTCGCTGAACACCGTGAAGTCCGCGGCGAGGGCCGCGACCCAGCGGGCCTTCTCGGCGTTGCTCATCGCGACCGTGCCGTTCGAGACCTCGACGTGCGTGGCGCCGAACGCCGTGCACAGCTGGCGGAAGTCGTCGACCATCCCGTCCAGCGCGAACCGCTCGAACAGGGTGCCGCCGAAGTAGAAGGTGATGCCCGCCTCGCGCAGCACGTCGATCTTGCGCTTGATGTCCCGGGTGACGAGCGCGGTGCACCAGCCGAACTTCACCATGTCGATGTACTCGCCGACGCTGTCGACCACGTCGACGAACTGGCCGGTGTACAACCCCGTGTCGATCACCATCGTCAGCCCGGTCCGCCGGGGCGCCGATTCCCGGGCGGGCAGCTCGAGCCTCGTGTCGATCATCGTCGTCTCCTGTCGCTCGGTTTACCGGTGAGGGGCATGCGCAGCGGGGTGGCGCGGAACAGCGCCACGAGAGCCAGCGAACCGACGACCGCAGCGAGGTAGACGACGACCGTCGGCAGCGGAGGCGGGAGGTTCGCGGTAGGCGCGGACGACCCCGCGACCGTCAGCGCGAAGAGCAGCACCGGGTGCACGAGGAAGACGCCGAACGAGCGCTCGGACGCCCAGGTCACCCACCGCGGCGACCGACCGTCGCGGCTGCCCGCCCACCCCAGCCCGAGCAGCGCGAACCCGGCCACCACCGCGACCACCCACGGCAGCATCACCGGCTGGAACACGTCGCTGGCGAACCGCGGGTCGACGCCGGACGTGACCGACCAGCGGTACCAGCCCTCGGCCGCGGCCCCGGTCACGACGACCGCGGCGACGACCAGCACCCGGTGGCGGCGCAGCGCGGCGAGCACCCGCTCGTGGTGCAGTGCGACGACGCCGCCGAGCACCAGGAAGAACACGTACGACCCGACGAACGAGCCCGCGTACGGCAGCAGCTCCGCCTTGATGCCGGTCGGTGCGGGATCGTGGACCCACCGGTCGACGAGCACCTGCAGCACCGCGGCGGCGGCCAGGAGCCACCGGTGCCTGCCCCGCGTCGCCACGAGCAGCCGCTGGAACAGCGGGAACAGCAGGTAGAACTGCATCGACACGAGCAGGAAGTACAGGTGGTACCAGGCGGTGCCGGTGGCCAGGTTCAGCGCGAGGGTCCGCAGCGCCGCGTCGGGGGCGGGCGGGGCGAGCACCAGCCCCGCGCCGGTGTCGCCGACCGTCTCCAGCCCGGTGTAGAGCACCGTCCACACCACGTAGGGCACGCCGACCAGCAGGAACCGCCGCCGCCAGAACGGGCCGGTCCGCGGCGCGGTGGTGCCGTACCGGTGCATGAGGACGAACGCGGTGAGCACGAAGAACGCCTCGCGCGTGAAGTGCAACAACATCACGAGCCCGTCGGCCCGTGGGTCGTCCAGCGGATGGGTGGTCGAGAGCGTGTGCACGGCGATGACGCAGGCGAACGTCAGCACTCGCACCACGTCGGCCGCGGGCACGTGGGCGCCCGGCCTCCGCGAGACCGACGTTGTCGGGGTTCGATCACCGGAAACGTCGGTCTCACGCTCGCTGATCTGCGGAACCGTCACGACTCGGCTGCCAGTTCCGAGCGCACCGCGGCTCGCCGCACCTTGCCGGTGGGCCCGACCGGGAACCGCTCGACCACCCGGATCTCGACCGGCCGCTTGAACGGCGCCAGCTCCCGGGCGCACCGCTCCCCGAGCCGGCGGGGCACGTTCGTGGCGGCGCCTCCTTCGACGCGCACCAACGCGACCGGTACCGCGCCGAGGACGTCGTGCGGACGGGCCGCCACCACCGCCTCGATGACCGCGGGGTCGGCGAGCAGCACCTCTTCGACCTCGATCGGGTGCACCAGCTCGCCGCCGCGGTTGACGACGTCGTCCGCACGGCCGTGCAGGTAGAGGTAGCCGTCGGCGTCGAGCGCGCCGAGGTCGGCGGTGTCGAGCCACCCGGCGGTGTCGAACCGGTCGGCCGCCACGCCGTCGACGTAGCCGCGGATCACGCCCGCCCCGCGGATCCGCACTCGGCCGACGCCACCGGGCGGGCACGCCCGTCCTGCCTCGTCCACGACCCGCACCTCGGCGCCCACCGGCCGTCCGACCGAGCCGGGCCGATGTGGCGCCGCCAACGCGGTGGCGGTGATCTGGCTCGCGGCCTCGGTCATCCCGTAGCTCTCCACGACCGGCAGCCCGGTGCGGGCGACGAAGAGGTCACGCACCGCGGGCGGCAGCGCCGCCGACGCCGAGCGCACGAACCGCAGCCCGGCGGGCACGACCGGCTCCTCGGCGGCGCGGGCGAGGATGGTGATGATCGCGGGCGCCGCGTTCACCCACGTCACGTCCCGCTCCGCCAGGAGCTCCCAGAAGCCGGTGCGGCGGAACCGCCGGTCGAGCACCAGCTCGCCCCCCGCGACGAGCGTCGCCAGCAGGCCCACGACCTGCGCGTTCACGTGGAAGAGCGGCAGCGGGCAGAGGCCGCGGTCGGCGCGGGTGAGTCGGTGGTGGGCGGCCACCGCGCGGGCGACGTGCAGGCACTGCGCCTCGCTCAGCGCCACCGCCTTCGGTGTGCCGGTCGACCCGGAGGTGAGCAGCAGCACCGACCCCGGTCCGGCGTCGGGCGCGGTCGACCCGCCGACCGGGGCCGCCGGGAGACCGTCGGGTGTGACGAGCACGACGTCGGCATCCGGCGTGGCGGCGGTCTCGGCGGCGGTCTTCGGGGCCGGGTCGGCAGCAGCGCCGCGCTCGGCAGCGCCCCGGTCGGCGCGATCGGTGAGCACCAGCGCGGGCGCGACGAGCGCGCGGGCCCGCGCCGCCTCCGCGGGCGGCGCGCCGGGGTCCACGGGTGCCGAGCAGCGCCCGGCCGCGACCACCGCCAGGTGCGCAACGGCGAACGCCAGCGGATCGGCGATCGACAGCAGCACGCGCGCGCCGGGCGCCACGCCACGGGCCGCGAGCTCGCCCTCCCACCGTTCCGTTGCGGCGGCCAAGGCACGGTGCTCGACGACGCGCGGGCCGCGGGCGTCGGAAACGAACGTCGTCGCGGCCGCCCGCTCGCAGATCAGCCGACGCAAGCCGAGGCCCATGTCGACCCACGGTGTCGATCGATCCTGTGGGTCTGCTGTGCGGGAAATGTGCGGCTCCTCAGTGTGTACCGCGATGCCGTCCGCGGGGCGCATACTCGCCCCTGTGCTGCGCGGGCGTCGGACGGGAACCCTCGCTTGCGGGGTATTCGCTCTGTTCACGGCGTTCGTCGCGGTCTTGGTGGCGGTGTCCGACCCGGCAGGGGCGACGGCCGTCCCGGGGAAGGGAACGGTACCGAGCACGCCACCGGACCTGGCAGGCACGGTCGTCGCCGAGCGATCCATCGAGGTCGGCGGCGTGCCGCGGACCTACCGCACGATCGCGCCAGCCGCCGCGCTGTCGACCGAGCACGCCCTGCCGCTCCTGGTCGTGCTGCACGGGCGGGGGCAGCCGCCGTGGACGGCGGTGCGCGCCACCGGCTTCCTGCCGTTCGCCCGCCGCGACCAGGCCGTGCTCGTCTACCCCGACGGCCTGTCCCGGTCGTGGAACGCGGGCTCCGGCTGCTGCGGCGTCGCAGGCCGCCACGGCACGCCGGACACCGCGTTCGTCGCGGCCGTCGTCGCCGCCGCGCTGCGCGACCTCCCCGTGGACCCCGCACGCGTGTACCTCGCGGGGTACAGCAACGGCGGCAAGCTCGCCTGGTCACTGGCCTGCGCGCACCCCGCGCTGTTCGCCGCCGTCGCCACGTACGGCGCGGTGCCGCTCGCCCCGTGCCCGGCGGGCAGGCCGCTGCCGTCGCTGATGGCCGTCGGCGTGCACGACCACGTGCTGCCGATCGGCGGCGACCCGACGGCCCGCCCCCCGCTCCCGGCGGCCCGCGTGGCGGCGGCCCGGCTCGCCGCGCGCGACCGCTGCGCCGCGGCCCCGGTCACGTCGACGCCCGGCGACGTCGTGCTCTCCCGCTGGTCCGCCTGCGCGGCGGGCACCGAGGTCGACCTCGCGGTCTACCCCGGCGCCGACCACACATGGCCTGCAGGCCGTCACCGGGCTGATGTGGGGCTTCCTGTCGGCGCGCCACTCCCCTGGTTCGCCGACGCGAGTCCCGGTGGCGCCGAAGCCAGCGCCCGCGTGATCGCCCCGACCAGCGCGAGCGCCGCTTCCTCGGTGAGCTCGACGGCGACCCGCGCCGACGGCCCGCGCTCCGGCGCCAGGAAGTCGATGTTCACGGTGTGCCCGTACGGGGCGTGCACCGGGTGGTCGACGTAGGCGGTGGCGTGGGTCAGCGGGAACCACCCCTGTCGCGCCCTTGCCGCTGCCCTCGACGTCGACCTTCTCCGTGACGTAGGTGCACATGCTCAGGCCGCCAGGTGGGTGCCGAGGAAGGCGAAGATCTTGGCCCAGCCGTCGACGGCCGCCTCGGGGCGGTAGGCGGGCCGGTCGACGGAGAAGAACGCGTGCCCGGCGCCCTCGTAGGTGTGGAACTCGTGCGGCTTGCCCAGCCGGTCGAGCTCGGCCGAGAGCTTCCCGGTCTCCTCGGGCGCCGGGAACGTGTCGTCGGCGCCGAAGAGGCCCAGCAGCGGGCACGACAGCTGCGGGGCGAGCCCGAGCAGCGGCTTGACGGCGAGCGGGAACCCGGTGGGCGGCTCGTTGACGACGAACGCGCCGTAGCAGTCGACCGCCGCGTCGAGCGGCAGGGAGCAGGCGGCGAGGAACGTCTGTCGACCGCCGGAGCAGAACCCGATGACGCCGACCTTGCCGGTGGCGCCGGGCAGCCCCCGCAGGTGCCGGGCGGCGCCGTCGACGTCGCCGACGAGCTGCTCGTCGGGGATGCCGCCCTGCGCGCGGACGAACGCCGCCGCGTCGTCGGGGCTCGCGCCGGGCGCCTGGCGGGAGTACAGGTTCGGGCACAGCGCCGCGTAGCCGTTCGCGGCGAAGCGGCGCACGATCTCCTTGGTGCCCGCGTCGTAGCCGGGCAGGTGGTGGATCACCACCATGCCCCCGTGGTGCGCCTTGCCCGTCGGGCGGGCGAGATAGGCCTCGATCTCGTCGCCGCCCTGGCCGGTGATCGTGATCGTCCCGGCTTCCATGCCAGTCGGTAGCAGTGCTCACGACATAGTTCTACGCCGTCCCCGTCAGCAGCGCGGCATAGCGGTCCAGGTCGACGTTGCCGCCGCTCACGAGCACGCCGACGCGCAGGCCCGCGAGGTCGCCCGCGGCACGGGCGGCGGCCAGGCCGAGGCAGCCCGTCGGCTCCACCACCAGCTTCATCGTCGCGGCGAACACCCGCATGGCGGCGACGAGCTCGGTGTCCGACGCCGTGCGGATCTCGGTGACCGCCCGCCGGATGATCGGGAACGTGCGCGCGCCGAGGTGGGTGGTCTGGGCGCCGTCGGCGATGGTCGCGGGCACGTCGATGTGCACGATCTCGCCCGCGGCGAGGGACCGGCGCCCGTCGTCGCCCGCCTCGGGCTCGACCCCGTACACCCGGCACGACGGGGCGAGCGCTTCGGCGACCAGCAGGGTGCCCGCGAGCAGGCCGCCGCCGCCGAGTGGCACGAACAGCGCATCGAGCGGGCCGACGTCGGTGAAGAGCTCCAGCGCCGCCGTGCCCTGGCCCGCGAGCACATCGGGGTGGTCGTAGGGCGGCACGAGGGTGAGCCCGCGCTCCGCCGCGAGCGCCGCGCCGATGGCCTCCCGGTCCTCGGTGAACCGGTCGTAGCGGACCACCTCGGCCCCGTACCCGAGCGTGGCCGCGACCTTCGTGGCGGGCGCGTCGTGGGGCATGACGATCGTCGCAGGGATGTCGAGGATGCGGGCGGCCAGCGCGACCGCCTGCGCGTGGTTGCCCGACGAGTACGCCACCACGCCCGCCCGCCGCTGACCGGGCGTGAACCGGGAGAGGGCGTTGAGCGCGCCGCGGAACTTGAACGCCCCGACCCGCTGCAGGTTCTCGCACTTGAACACGACCTCGGCCCCGATCTCGGCGTCGACGCGCGACGAGCGCAGCACCGGCGTGCGGTGGGCGTGGCCCGCGATCCGGGCGGCGGCGGCCCGGACGTCCTCGACGCTCGCGCTCACCCATCCCGCCTGCTCCGCAGGCAGTCGTCCCCCGCGGGTCACCGGCCCGCGCTGGTCCAGATCGTGACCGGGGTGCCGGGCGCGAGGTTGCCCTGCGGGCTCTCGCCGATCACCTGGCCCTGCGGCAGCGGGGACGGGAGGGGCCGCACCAGGGTCGGGTAGCCCGCGGCCGTCACGGCCTGGGCGGCCGCCGCGCCCGGCTGCCCGACGACGTAGGGCACGATCGGCTGCCGGTCGCCCTCGTCCTGGTAACGGTCGTCCGGGCCGGGGACCGGCAGGTCGGGCCGGTTCGCGAGCAGCTGGTTGAACGCGGCGAAGTACGGCGGAGCGGCGACCGTGCCGCCGAACGCCCCGTGCCCGCAGTTGCCGAGGTGCACCGGGCGGCCGGGGCAGATCTCCTGGGGGTGGGCGCTGTCGGCGTACACCATCGAGGCCGCGGCGTAGCCGTCCACGCCGCCGATGAACGCCACGGACTCGCTCTCGTTCGTGGTGCCGGTCTTGCCGATGTCGGGCCGGTGCCAGCCCGCCGCCCCGGCGGCCGCGGCGGACGTGCCGTCGGTGGTGTCCTTCGCCAGGCCCGCGGCCAGCGTGTGCGCCAGGCCGGGGTTGACGACCTGCTCACACGGCTGCTGGGCCACCGCGACCGGCTTCCCGTTGCGGTCGGTCACGGACTGGATCGGGTTGGGTGGGCACCACACGCCGTCGGAGAGGATCGTGGCGGTGACGTTGGCCATCTCCAGGGGGCTCACCGGGCTCACGCCCAGCGTGAACGAGAGCAGGCCCTGGAAGTACTGCGACTGCGGCTGGTTGTAGAGCGGGTTGCGGGAGAGCGGGTCGGCCGGGTCGGTGACCGGCGTGCTGCCCGCCGCGTTGGACGCCAGCGTGTGCCGCAGGCCGAGCCGCTGCGCCATCTGCACCACCGCGGGCATGCCGGTGCGGGTCTCCAGGCCGACGAACGCGACGTTGGGCGAGGTCGCGAGCGCGTCCGGGAGGGAGATCGGGTCGGCGTAGTCGCCGTCGTTGGCGACCGGGTAGCAGTGGGTGTACCGATTCGCGTGCGGCGGGGTGAAGCAGTCCGATCCGGGGTTGGGCAGGTCGGAGTTGAACCCGACGGTGCCCTGCTCCAGCGCCGCCGCCGTCGTGAAGATCTTGAACGAGGAGCCCGCGCCGAAGACGTTGCTCGGGTCGGCGACGATGTTGGTCGACCGCTCGCCCTTGCCCGCGTCCGTGCCGAAGTTGCGGTTGGCCACCATCGCGACCACCTCGTGCCCCGATGTGCCCGGCGTGACCACGGCGAACGGGTTGGCGACACCGTCCTGGGTGGTCGGCACGTTCCGGTCGACGGCGTCCTTGACGACCTGGCTGACGGTCGGGTCCATCGTCGTCTTGATCGTGTAGCCGCCCGTGGCGAGCTGGTCTTCGGTGAACCCGTCCTGCTCGAGGTAGCGCACCGCGTAGTCGCAGAAGAAGCCCGCGTCGGGTGCGGCTGCCATGCAGGTGCTGCCGGGAGCGGCCGGGCCGTCGGGCACCACGCCGAGCGGCGCGGCCTTCGCCTCGGCCGCGTCGGCGGCCGTGATGGACCCCGTGGCGGCCATCGCGTCGAGCACGGTGTCGCGGCGCGCGGCCGCCTGCTGGGGATGGGTGTAGGGGTTGTAGAGGTTCGGGTTGTTCACCATCCCGGCCAGCAAAGCGGCCTGGGGCACGGTGAGCTTGTCGGCCGTCGTGCCGAAGTAGGCGTGCGCGGCGGCGGCGACGCCGTAGACGCTGCCGGAGAACTCGACGACGTTGAGGTACCCGGCGAGGATCTGCTCCTTGGGCACGCTGTGCCCCAACTGCAGCGCCAGCTCGGCCTCCCGGACCTTCCGGGAGATCGTGTCGGCCCGGTCGGCCCGCTGCCCCGCGGGGTCCGTCCGATCGATCACGTTGATCAGGTAGTTCTTGACGTACTGCTGGGTGATGGTCGACGCGCCCTGGGTGGTGCCGCCGGAGGTGTTGTTCACCGCCGCCCGCAGCACCGCGCGGGGATCGACACCGGACTCGGCGAAGAACCGCCGGTCCTCGATCGCGATGACCGCGGCGTCCATCGTCTTGGCGATGCCGTCGTAGGTGACCGGCAGCCGGTACTGGTCGTACAGCATCGCGATCGGCGCGCCCGTGCGGTCGAGCACCGTCGTCACCAGCGGCACCTGGACCGCGGTCAGCTGACCGTCGTCCGCGTTCGCCGCGATCGCCCCGACCGAGTCGTTGACCTGGTTCGACAGCACGCCGATCCCGACGCCGACCGGGGCGAGCATCGCCGCCACCAGCACACCTGCGACGACACATGCCGCGGCCAGCCGTGCGACCGCGCGCAGGCTCTGTCGACCCCGCACCATCCGTTCCCCCTTGTGCCCCCTGTCCCGGGCACGACGCTACCCCCGCCGGGGTGGCCCGGGTGTCAGGCCGCGCGGCGGGCGAACCGACGCAGCAGCACGACGGCGGCCACCACACCCTGGCCGCCCACGAGCGCCACGCCCACCCCGGGCAGGCCCCACAGCGGCATGAGCACCCACACCGCGGGCACGACGATCAGCGCCGACGCCAGCGTGACGCCGTACTGGCCGATCCGGTGCTGGCGCACCCGGGCCGCGGCGACCTCGGCGAGGTTCACGCACGCCGGGATCGCCGAGAACGACGAGAGCGCGAGCAGGAGACCGCCGGTCTCGGCGTAGTGCCTGCCGAACACCATCAGGATCAGGTAGGACCCCGCGGAGAGGACGAGCACGGCGGGCACCACGAGCGTCAGCGACTTCGTGAGCATCTGCCGGTAGGCCGCGTCGATCTCCGACGGGTCGGCCGCGGAGTGCGCGACGAGCGACTGGCCCATCCCGGTCGGCACGAGGTAGAGGGCGTAGGCCAGCTGCCACGAGACGCCGAACGTGGCCGCGGAATCCGCGCCGAGCTGTGCGAACACCAGCAGCGGGAGGCCGAAGTTCACGAGCGTGAGGCACATGCTGCCGACCCAGTCGGCCGCGACGAACCCGCTCATCGTGCGGAGGGTGACCGGCGACGGCGCCCGCTCCGCCTTGGGCAGGCGCGGCGGCAGCACGCGGAACAAGTAGATCGTGATCGCCACGACGGTGACGGCGGTGCCCAGCGCCCACGAGCCCGCGATCGCCCCGCTGAAGCCCATGAGGCCGCCCACGACCAACAGGACGATCTTGAGCAGGGCGAAGCCAAGGTTCTCGAACGGCACGACGGTGGCGCGCTTGATCCCGGTCAGCAGGTAGTCCTGCATGTTGAACACGGTCCAGAACGGCGTCGCGAGGGCGAAGTAGGCGACCAGCGCACCCGCGCCGACCGCGGCCTGCAGATCCGGCGCCCACCAGCCCGCGCCGAGCGCGAACCCGGTGCCGATCAGCACGGCCGCGCCGATGCCGGTGGCGTAGCAGGCGGCCGCGAGCCTCCGGGCGCCGCGCCCGACCACCGGCACGAAGCGGAGCATCGCGCTGCCCAGGTTGAGCTGGGCGACGATGCCGAGCAGGCCCAGCGTGGACACGACGGTGGTGTTGATCCCGACCGTCGTCGGGTCGAACATCCGCGCCGCGACCACCCAGTACAGCAGGCCGACGGCCGAGGAGATCCCCGAGCTGAGGACCAGCGCCATGCCGTCGCGGTTCTGCGGATCCCGCCAGCCCGTGGCCAACGCCTTGAGCCGCGCCGCGGCGGACGGCCCGCCGGACGCCGGGGGTGCGGCCGCGTCGCGGGCCTCTGCGGGGATCACCGGGTCATCATGCAACGCGGCGTTCCTCAGCCCGTCGGCAGCCTGATCTCGGCCAGGACCGCGCGGTGGTCGCTGCCCGGGATCGGGAAGACCGCGAAGCGGGTCGTCGTCGCCGCCGTGGGCACGAGGACGTGGTCGATCTGGATGCCGCACCACCACGGCGCGGTCGCGGGGAACGTGCCGACCAGGCCGCGGCCGGTGCCGTCGGCGGCGCTGCGACACCGGCGCAGCACCGCGCGGAACGCGGCGTTGTCCGCGGTGGCGTTGAAGTCGCCCGCCACGATCGACCCGGGCGACTCGGCGTACCAGCGCGCGACGTGCGCGAGGTCAGAGCGCCACCACGCGGTGCGCACCGGGCCCATCGGGGCCTCGGGGTGGACGGCGTAGAAGCTCCGCTCCCCCAGCGCGCCGCCGGTGGCCCGCAGGTAGCGGTGGCGCATCTCGCGGCCCGAGTGGACCGTCAGCGCGCCCATCCGCGCGGCGGCCAGCAGCACGACGCCTTCGCCGTCGGACGTGCCGGGCGCGGTCGACGCCCACGCCCGGTAGCCCAGCGCGGCAACCAACGGGAGCAGCTTGTCGCGGTAGTCCGGCCCGGCCTCCGGCAGGGAGACGAGGTCGGGCCGCTCCCGTTCGAGGAGCGTCGCGAGCGCTCCCGTGTCGGCCCGGCCGACGAGGACGTTCGCGGCGAGCACGCTGAGCTCGGTGGCGTTCGCGACGTGCGGGCCGGCCTGTCGACGGCCGGAGCGGGCACCCAGCGACGCCATCCCGGCGAGCGCGGCGGACCCGACGCCGAGCGCCAGCGGCCGGGTGCCCGGCCGGACCGCCAGCAGCGCCGCCGCGCCGAGGGCCGTGGCCGCGACGTGCGGGCGCAGGGCGGCCAGCGCGGCGTACGGGAAACGGGAACCACCGAACCGGTCGGGCAGCAGCGCGGCAGCGGCCGCGGCGGCGCCGACCGCCGCACCGGCGACGGAGGATCCGGCAAGCGGGTGCCGTCGCGGCCGATCGAGGTCCACGCGGCGGTCAACGGACCGGCCCGCCGGGCGGTTCCACGGCGTGTCGGGCACCCCTTCATCCGACCACGCGCCGCCGTCCGGAGCGCGCCCGGGGGTGATCAGGACATACCGCTCAGGAGCGGGGCTCGTGCGCGCCCGGCCGGTCGCATGGGTGAGAATCGGGGTCGGGCACGGTCGAAATCCGCCCTGCCGTGCTCACCCGATCGGATGGAGTGTGACCGCCCCGATGGCACCGCTTCGCAGCCTGCGCAGGCTGCCCGCCGCGCTCGGTGTGCTGGTGCTCCTCGTCCTCGGCGGCGGCCTGGCCGTCGCCACCACGTCCGGATCCGGCCCGGCCGGTCTGGGCGGCATCGGGGGCCCGGCGGCCTCGCCGACCCCCACGCCACCGCCCCGACCGGTGGTGTCGATCACTCCCGGCACGCAGGGTGTGAATCCGACCACACCGATCGTCGTGCACGTCGCGCAGGGCAGCGCGACCAAGGTGACCGTCACCAACAAGGCGAGCGGTGCCCCCGTCGCGGGCAAGCTTGCCGCCGACGGCAGCACGTGGACCTCCACCGAGCCGCTGAGCTACGCCGCGGGCTACGCGGTCGCCGTCGACGCCAAGGCCGCGGACGGCACGGCCAACCACCAAGACCTCGCTGTCTCCACGCTCTCGCCCGCGGTCCAGGCGTTCCCGTCGTTCATCCCGCCCCCTTCGCAGAGCACGGTCGGCGTCGGGCAGCCGCTCGTCGTCAAGTTCAACCATCCCGTGCACGACCGGGCCGCGGCCCAGCGGGCGCTGACGGTCACCGCGAACCCGCCGCAGGCGGGCAGTTGGTACTGGCTGTCGGACAGCGAAGCCCACTACCGGCCGCAGACGTACTGGGCCGCGGGTTCGACGATCACGCTCAAGGCCGCCATGTACGGCGTCGACCTCGGCAGCGGCGTCTACGGCGAGACCGACCGCACCGAGACCATCCACGTCCACGACGCCTGGGTGGCCAAGGCCGACGGCGCGACGAAGCAGATGCAGATCTTTGACAACGGCAAGCTGGTCAACACGATGCCGATCAGCCTCGGCTCCCCCGGCTTCCCGTCGCACATCGGCCCGCATGTGATCTCCGACAAGCAGCCCACCATCGTTATGGACTCCTGCACGTACGGGGTCTGCGAGGGCCAGCCGGGGTATTACAAGGAGAAGGTCGATCTCGACGAGCGCATCTCCGATGACGGCGAGTTCGTGCATTCGGCCCCGTGGTCGGTGGGCTCGCAGGGCGGTGCGAACGTCTCCCACGGATGTGTGAACCTCAGCCCGGCCAACGCGCAGTGGTTCTTCGACCACTTCGGCATCGGCGACGTGGTCGAGATCGCCAACTCGGGCGGCGCCCAGCTGCCGCTCTCCGACACCTACGGCGACTGGGAGCTGTCGTGGGCGCAGTGGGTGAAGGGGAGCGCCGTCTAGCGGGTTCCGCCGACCGGCTCACCCAGCAGCGCCAGCACGTGCCCCAGCAGCACCAGCAGCACCTCCTTGCAGGACTCCCGCATGCGGACGTCGCAGAGCAGCACCGGCGTGGCGTCGGGAACGTGCAGTGCGCGCCGGATGTCGGCCACGTCGTAGGCCTGCACGCCGTCGAAGCAGTTGACGCCGACGACGAACGGGATGCCCCGGCGCTCGAAGAAGTCGATGGAGGCGAAGCAGTGCGCGAGCCTGCGGGTGTCGGCGAGGACGACCGCGCCCAACGCACCGGTGGCGAGCTCGTCCCAGATGAACCAGAACCGCTCCTGCCCGGGCGTCCCGAACAGGTAGAGGATCACTTCGGGGTTGATGGTGATCCGGCCGAAGTCCATCGCGACCGTGGTCGTCTCCTTGCCCTCGACCAGCGAGAGGTCGTCGACACCGGCGGAGAGCTCGCTGAGCAGCTCCTCGGTCCGCAGCGGGGCGATCTCGCTGACCGCGCCGACCAACGTCGTCTTCCCCACTCCGAAGCCACCCGCGACGAGCAGCTTCACCGCCGAGTACGGCCGTTCCAGCTCGGCGCCCCGATCGATCTCAGAGCCTGCGTACGCCATCGATCACCGTCCGGATGAGCTCGCGGTCGACGCCGGGTTCGTCGCTCCGGCGTGGGGTCTTGAAGACCACGCCGCCGAGCTCGACCAGGTCGCTGATGAGGACCTTGGCGGCGACCAGGGGGAGGTTGAGGGTCGAGGCGACCTCGACGACGGGGCGCGGGGTGACGCACAGCCGCAGGATCGCCCGGTGTTCGGGGCTCGGCGCCGGGACCGTAGGGCGCACGGTCATCACGAGCGTGACCATGTCGAGGTAGCGCGAGGGGCGGGTCCGGCCGCGGGTCACGGCGTAGGCGCGCACCAGCGGGCCCGCGTCGTCGTCGAACCAGGGCGCTCCGACGCCGTCGCCGAGGTCGTCAATCATGGAACGCGCCCGGAAGCGGTGAGGGTCCCCGCGAGCGCGGGGCGACGCCGAGGTGGTCGCCGACGCGGCACACGAGGAGCTGCATCTCGTAGACGATCATGCCGAGGTCCGGTTCGGGGTCGGTCAGCAGCGCGAGCGCCGTGCCCTGGCCCGCCGTGGCGACCAGCAGGTAGCCGCCATCCATCTCGATCGCGGTCTGGTGCACCCGCCCGCGGGCGAACTGGCGGCCCGCGCTGCGGGCGAGCCCGGTCAGCGCCGATGCCGTGGCCGCGAGGTGCTCGGCGGGTTCGAGCCGCATGCCCGAGGACCGGGACAGCAGCAGCCCGTCGGCGGAGAGCAGCACGGCCATGTCGATGCCGACGACGCGCTCGATGAGCTGGTCGAGCAGCCAGCGCAGGTCCAGCCCGTCCCGGTGGCCCGACATCGCCGCCGTCATTCGCCGCCGCCGTCGGAGCTCTTCGGGGTGGGCTGCGCGGCCTTGGCGACGGCCGGGTTCTTGCGGCTCCTGCGCACTCCGCTCTGCAGCGCGGACATCGCGGTGGAGGAGCGGCCCGCGGCGGGCTCGGCGAACTCGGCGAACTCGGTGGTCGCGGCCGGCGGCCCCGCCGGTCGGCCGCGCAGGCCGTCCGCCAGGTGGCCTTGCGGCCGCCGCTCCGGCAGCGGCGGCACGGCCGTGACCTTGGGCAACGTCGCCGTCTCGACGGCGTCCGGCGCCGAGCCTGTGGCCGGATCAGCCGGGTCGGCCGGGTCGGCGGGCGATGCGTCGGCCGGCGCGGCCGTCGAGGCGGCGGCCCGAGCGGCAGCGGGCGACGTTCCGGCGGCCCGAGCGGCGGCCGCGCTGTCGTCGGCCCGAGCGGCAGCGGGCGACGTTCCGGCGGCCCGAGCGGCGGCCGCGCTGTCGTCGGCCCGAGCGGTGGCGGCCCGAGCGGCGGCGGCCGGGGTGGCTGCGGCGGTGGCCTGCTCGACCGGGGCCGTGGTCCGCAGCGGCCCGGAGTCCGCCGCCGCCCGGGTCCACGCCGCAGACGTCGGCGCCCCGGCGGCCGGGGCGGCGTCGCCGGTGCGGCCGTTCGCGGACGGGCGAACGGGTGGCCGGGGTGCCCCGCCACCGTCGCCGCCCCGCCGAGGCGCAGTGCCGTTCGCGCTCGGTGCGTCGCGTCCGACCTCGTCCTCGGCGGACCGATCCTCGTCGGGCTCCGCCACGAGCAGCGCGTTCGGCACCAAGATGAGCGCCTGCACGCCCCCGTACGTCGATTCGAGCAGGGTCACCCGCACGCCGTGCCGGTCGGCCAGCCGGGCCACCACGAACATCCCGAGCCGGGCGTCCTCGGACAGGGTGAGCAGCCCGAAGTCCGGCGGCTCCGCCAGCATCGCGTTGAGCCGGGCCCGCGGCTCGGGCTCGATGCCCAGCCCGCGGTCCTCGATCTCGACCGCGACCCCCCGGCCGACAACGCTCGCGCTGATGTCGATCGGGCATTGCGGCGGGGAGAACGAGGTGGCGTTGTCGACCAGCTCGGCCAGCAGGTGGATCAGGTCGCCGACCGCGGCGCCGTCGACGTACCGGTCCGGCGTGTCGCCGAGCGTGATGCGCGTGTAGTGCTCGCTCTCCGACACCGCGGAACGGACGATCTCCGCGAGCGGGACGGGCCTGCGCCACCGTCGCCGCGGCTCCTCGCCACCCATGATGATCAGGTTCTCGGCGTTGCGGCGCTCCCGGGTCGACAGGTGGTCGAGTTGGAAGAGCCGGGCCATCTGGTCGGAGTCGTTCTCGGCCCGCTCGGCCTCGTCGAGCACCTGCAGCTGGCGGTGCACGATCGCCTGGCTGCGGTGGGCGATGTTGAGGAACACGGCGTTGGCCCCCGCGCGGGTACGCGCCTCCTCGGCCGCGGCGGCGACGGCCGAGCGCTGCGCCGCATCGACCGCCGAACCGACCTCGCCGATCTCGTCCGAGCCGTGGTCGATGAGCGGGAACTCGGCGTCGACGTCGATCGCCTCACCGCGCCGGATCCGGTCCAGCATGGTGGGCAGCAGGGCGGCGGTGCGCTGCGTTCCGGCCTGCAGCGCGGCCATCCGGCCGCCGAGCCGACTGCCCGTCCGCATGGCGGCGAGCATCGACGCGACCGCGAGCGCCACCACGCCGAGCACCACACCGACGATGATGTTGAGCGTCGTGTTCGCCCGCTCGGCGGCGAGCGCGGCGGCGTCGCGCGCCATGCCGAACGCCAGCTCCGAAGTCTTGGCGGCCATCCCGTCGCCCGCGGCCACGAGATCGTCGACCAGGGCGGTGCGATCGGCGGCGGTGCGATCGGCGGTGGCGCGGTCGGGGGCTGACCGGTCGGCGCCGCGCGGGGCGTCACCCACCGGAGCGGGCGCACCCGGGCCCGCGTCGAGGAGCCGGTCCGTGTTCGTGCTGAACGTGCGCCACTGCGGCGAATCCAGCAGGCTCGTGCCCGCGTCGCGGCGGGCCTCCGGAAGCGCCGCGACCGCGGACCGCAAGGCCGCTTCGATCGGGCCTGCCGACGTTTCGAGAGCCCGGTAGGCGGGCACGTCCAGGCCGCGTGGCCCGGCGGTCACCGCGACGATATCGGCGTCGTGGACGGCCTCCGCCACCGTCAGCAGCTCCCGCGCCGCGGCGATGTCGGTGATGACGTCGAGGTCACCGCCCGGCGCAAAACCCGCGCCGAGCACCCCGGAGAGCGGGTCGAGCACGGGCTCGTAGGCCCGGTACGCGTCCGCGTTGCGGGCACCCCCGTCGACGTCGCGCCGGGCTCCGCCGACCGCGTCGACCGCGTCGTCGAGGCGGGTGAGGGCCGCCCGCACCCCGGCGGGCGCGCCCGCGGGCACCCGGCCGGTGACGGCCCGAACCTCACCGGCGGCCGCGTCCGTGGCGGCCCGCGCCGCCGCCGGGTCGCCGCCACCCGCGGCACTGGTCCGGCGCTCCTCGACCACGGCCTTGTCGAACGCCGTCATGGCGTCCACGGCGTCGCCGACCAACGTCGCGGAGTCACGCACCTGCAGCGCGTTCTCCGACTGGTACCAGCCCAACCCGAGCACGGTGCAGATGAAGATCAGCGAAGGGATGACGGCGATCGCCACCACCCGGGATCGCACGGAGGCGAAAAGGCCGGACCGGGCCACGGCCGGAGGCATGCTCATATGAGGCTCCTTCACAACCTCGCACGGTCCGAGCCGGTGTTCTCGGGAGGGAGCGAGCCGGCCAGGCGGTCGCGGAACGTTAGCGCAGCACCTCGGCGTATCCGCCGTTCAGGGTGCACGCGCGGCAGCGTCCGCGATCGCTCGGCCAAAGTTGTTACCCCACGTGAACGGAATGCGGCCTGCGCTTAGACTGCGGCGCTCGGATGGACCAACGCGACGCAACAGGGGCTCCCCAATGGCCTGTTCCCACTCCGCGGGCTGCCCGCTCTTCCCGAAGCTGAACGCCAGCCTCAGCGGATGGCGGGACGCCTACTGCGACAGCGACGCGGGCTGGCGCAACTGCGCCCGCTACACGCAGTCGCTGACCGGCCGCTCCGTGCCGATCACACTGCTGCCCAACGGCAAGTACGCCCACACGATGACCCGGGCCGAGGGTGCCGCGCCGACCCCCGCGCGGCCTTCCCGCTTCGCGTCGCTGCCCCGCCCGACCGCCGCCGAGCCCGGTTCGCCGTTCGAGCAGGCTCCGCCGCGGGCCGCGCCGGTGCTCGTCCGACCCCAGACGCCCGCGCCGACCCCGGCCGCCCCGCCACCGCCACCGTCGCCGCCCCGCAGCGTCGGGAGCTGGTGGACCCGAATCGTCGATTGGATGCGAGGACCCGCATGAGCGCCTACTGGCCGTGGTGGGCGGGGGCCATCGGGCTCGCCGCCGTCACGATCTTCTACACCGTCGCGACCAGCCGGTCGCTCGGCCTGTCCGCCGCCTGGGACCGGGTGCTGCACTGGCGGGAGGAACGCGAGCTCGAACGGCTGGACGCGGCGTTCACCGACGACGAGGCGTTCGCCGAGGCGCTGGCCCACGCCACCGCGGCGGAGTTCGGCACCCCATCGGCGCCCACCACTGTCGCGCCGGCCGCCCCCGCTCTTCCCGAGGCACCTCGCAAGCCCGCGCCGCTGGCCACCCACGCGGCGCTGCTCGCCTCGGTCTTCGTCGGCGGGCTGATCGCCGCGCTCGTCAGCGGCCGCTTCACGCTGCGCTTCGACATGGGCGACGCGTTCCGCAGCCTGGTCACCGAGAACCCGATCACGATGCTCGTGGTGCTGTTCGTCGGCGGCGTCATGGTGGGCTTCGGCACCCGCCTCGCGGGCGGCTGCAGCTCGGGCCACGGCCTCTCCGGCTGCGGCGGCCTGCGTCCGGTCAGCCTCGTCGCCACCGCCGTGTTCTTCGGCACGGCCGTCGTCGTGTCGTTCCTGCTGTGGAAGGTGATCTGATGCTGCGCACCCGCGGCGGGGTCCTCGCCGCCACCGTGGTGGCGGGTCTGGCCTTCGGCTTCACCATCGCGGAGATCGGCTTCGCCGACTTCGGCGAGCTCAACCGCATGTTCACGTTCCAGGACCTGCGGATGCTGCTGTCGTTCGCGGGCGGGGTCGCGCTCATCGCGCTCGCGTTCCTCGTCCTGCGCATCCGCCGCCGCCCCGGTCGGATCCACCCGGGCGTCGTGCCGGGCGCGGTGCTGTTCGGCGCCGGGTGGGCGATCACGGGCGGCTGCCCGGCGATCCCGCTCGTGCAGGTGGCGACCGGCTACCTGCCCGCTCTCTTCACGATCGCGGGCGTCGTCGTCGGCGTCCGGCTGTGCCGCTGGGCCAACGGCCGCTTCCTGCACCTCGACCGGGGCTCGTGCGGGCTCTGACGGCTACTCGCCTGCCTCGTAGGCCGACAGCACCTCGCCGGACGTGTCGAAGATGCCGTCCGCGCCGATGAGCGCCGTGACGCCGTAGCGGTCCAGCTCGGCCCGGACGGCGTCGACGACGTTGGACAGCACCACCCGCACGCCCGCCGCACGCTCGCGCTCCACGATCTGCGTGAGGACGCTGGCCGCGGTGTAGTCGATGTCGCCGATCGCCGCGGCGTCCAGGCACAGCCACCGCACCTGCGGTCCGTCGCCGATGAGCGTGGTGAGGTCGGCGGCGAGCCGGACGACGTTGGCGAAGTAAAGCCCGCTGCCGAACCGGTAGACGAGCAGGCCGTCGAGCGTGCGGGCGCCCGGCGCCACCGGCATCGACCGCCAGTGCCCGGCCGCCGACTTCGTCAGCACGCTGCTGCGCGGGGCGTAGCTGTGCCGCAGGTGGTCGATGATCGACACGACGATGGCGACGATGATCCCGTCCTCGACGCCGAGCACGATCACGGCCAGCGCGGTCAAGACGGCGACGACGAACTCGGCCTGCCGCACGGCCAGGATCCGGCGCATCCCGGCGACGTCGACCAGCTCGACACCGATGAGGAACACGACGGCGGCGAGGGCAGCCAGCGGCAGCCCACCCAGCGGCCCGGTGGCCACCGCGCACACCACGACGACCACGGCCACCGACGCCAGCTGCGCGACCTGGCTCCGCCCGCCCGCGCCCACCACCATCTGCGTCTTCGTCGGGCTGCCGTTGACGACGAACGCACCCGTCACGGCCGCGGCGAGGTTGGCGCCGCCGAGCGCCAGCAGGTCGGCATCGGTGTCGACCTGCTCGTCGAACCGCGCCGCGAAGGCCCGCGAGGTCGCCGCGCTCTGGGCGAGGATCACCACGACCATCGAGGCGGCGACCGGGAGCACGGCGGCCACGTCAGCCGGGGCGAACGCGGGCAGCGCCACACCGGGAAGGCCTGCGGGCACCGGGCCGAGCACCGCCACGCCGAGCCCGGACAGCCCGAGCAGGGCGTTGGCGACGATCGCCGCGACCACGGCGAGCAGCGCCACCGGGACGCGCCGATCGAGCGCCCGGCCGACCAGCACGGCCGCGACGACCGCGCCGCCCACCAGCACCGTCGGCAGGTGCGCGTGCGGCAGTTCGGAGAGCGCGCGCAGCAGCCGCTCCGGGGCGGTGCCGCCGCCCACGTCGATGCCGAGCAGGTCCCCGAGCTGGCCGATGGCCACCTGTACACCGACGCCGGTCAGGAACCCGACCAACACGGTGCGGGACAGGAAGTTCGCGAGGAACCCCACCCCGACGACCCGCGCCAGCACGAGCAGCCCCGCCACGACCAACGCCACCGTGCCCGCCAACGCGACCCAGCGCGGCGATCCCGCCGTCGCGAGCCCGGTCAGGTCTGCGGCCAGCAGTGCCGCCGTGGCCGAATCCGCCGCGACGACGAGATGGCGCGACGAGCACAGCAGCGCGAACACCGCCATCGGCACGAGCATCGTGTAGAGCCCCGTGACCACGGGCATCCCGGCGATCCGCGCGTACCCGAGCACTTCCGGCACGGCCAACGCCGCGAGCGTCGCCCCGGCCAGCGCCTCGGGCAGCAGGCGGGCGCGGGGCACGGGTCGGACGCCGCGCAGCAGGCCGCCCCGCACCGCCCGGACAACGGCGTGCAGACGATCATCAGCCACGGCCCGTCACGTGGGTATAGTCCCCGGCGGTGCCACCCGCCACGGCGTCGCCCCTGAGCAAGCTTGCGCAGCGAACACCCGCGCTGAGGAGGACGAGCGTGACCGACCTGTCCGAGACCACCGTCACGGGCGCACAGAGCCCCCGTGATCCACAGACGATCGCCTGGCCCGCGCGGGCCCGTGCCCGGCAGCGCGGGGTCGTCGAGGCCCTGCCCCCGCACGTGATCGTGCTGTTCGGCGCGACCGGCGACCTCGCCAAGCGCAAGCTGATCCCCGGCCTCGGTTTCCTCCAGCAGTCCCGGTTCACCCCGGACGTCCGGATCGTCGGCACGGCCATGGAGAACCTCAGCACCGACGAGTTCCGCGCGCTGGCCAAGTCGGCCATCGACAGCTTCGGCACCCACAAGCTCTCCCCGGAGGAGTGGCAGGAGTTCGCCGAGAAGCTCACCTACGTCCCGCAGGGCGCCGGGCCGGAGGGCCTGACGTCGGCCGTCAAGGCGGCCGAGGCGCTGCTCGGCGAAGGCGTTCGCCGGCTGCACTACCTTTCCGTGCCGCCGCGCGCCGCCCAGGCCGTGATCGCGATGCTCCGCGACGCCGACCTCGTCGAGAACTCGCGCGTGATCATGGAGAAGCCCTTCGGGGACGACCTGGAGACCGCGATCCGGCTCAACGACTTCGTGCACCAGACGTTCGCCGAGTCGCAGGTCTTCCGCATCGACCACTTCCTCGGCAAGGAAGCGGCGCAGAACATCCTCGCCTTCCGCTTCGCGAACGGCCTCTTCGAGCCGATCTGGAACCGCAACTTCATCGACCACATCCAGATCGACATCCCGGAGACGCTGGGCCTCGACCAGCGGGCGAACTTCTACGAGGCCACCGGCGCCTACAAGGACATGGTGGTCACCCACCTCATGCAGGTGATGGCGTTCGTCGCGATGGAGCCGCCCACGGCGCTGGAGCCGCGGGCGATCAGCGAGGAGAAGAACAAGGTCTTCCGCTCGATGCTGCCGATCCACCCGTCCGACGTCGTGCGCGGCCAGTACACGGGCTACCGCAACGAGAAGGGCGTCGCGCCCGACTCGGACACCGAGACCTTCATCGCGCTACGCGTGGGCCTGGACAACTGGCGCTGGGCGGGCACCCCGTTCTACCTGCGCACCGGCAAGAAGATGCCCGACGGCATGCGGATCATCTCCATCGCGTTCAAGGAGGCCCCGCGCACGATGTTCCCGCCCGGCTCCGGCGTCGGCCAGGCGGGCCCGGACCACCTGACGTTCGACCTCGCCGACAACTCGCGGGTGTCGCTGTCGTTCTACGGCAAGCGGCCGGGGCCCGGGATGCGGCTGGAGAAGCTGTCCATGCAGTTCGCCACCGGGGAGACCGAGCGCGCGGGCGACGTCATGGAGGCCTACGAGCGGCTGATCCTCGACGCGATGCGCGGCGACCACACGCTCTTCACCACCGCCGAGGGCATCGAGTCGCTGTGGGAGCGCTCGGCGCCGCTGCTGGAGGACCCCCCACCGGTCAAGGTGTACCCGCCGGGCACCTGGGGCCCCAACGCGATCCACCAGCTCATCGCGCCGAACGCGTGGCGCCTGCCGTTCGAGCGGGCCTGGCGGGAGAAGAGGTAGGCCTGCGCGGCCCGCCGGTTCTCAGGCGGCGGCGCGGAAGGGGCCGGACAGCAGGTCGTGGGTCGCGTCGGGGAGGTCGTCGCGGAAGGCGGTCGCGACGGCCGCGCCCCAGACGGCGTCGGCCAGGCTGCGGTCGGCGCTCACGGACAGCGCCTCGCCGAACAGGTAGCGGGCGAGGAACGGCACCCCGCAGACGCTCGACGTGTCGTCCACGACGCCGCACGCGGCGTTCCAGGCGTACGCCGGGATGGCGGCCCGAGCCTCGTGGGCGCGCAGCCGCGCGGCAGGCGACGCCGCCCAGGCGTGCCGCAGCACGTCCTCGACCTCCGGTGTGCGCGGCCCGTACGCGGTGCCCGGCGTCAGCGACGTCGGCAGGCACGCGCCCGTCCAACCGCGCAGCAGCACGTCGTTCGCCTCGGGCTGGTCCGGGACGCCCGGCGAGAGCGCGAGCCCGGCGTCGAACACGGCGAGCACGCCCGAGAGGTACGGCACGAGCCTGCGGTGGACGTGCTCGATCGCGTCGAAGGGCGCGAGCAGCAGCCGCGCGGCCGGGTTCGGTGACGCGGGCAGGCGCGGAAGACCGAACATGCGGGCCCAGCGGTACCACCGGGCGCCGAGCCAACCCTCGGGCTCCAGGTGCGAGATCCGGCCGATCACGGCGAGACGGGCGGCGGCGCGCTCCTCGGCGCCTGCGGCCTGCTCCCCCATGCGCAGGACGCGGTCGACGTCGAGCCGGGCGACGGTGACGTCCAGCATCGTCCGCCGGACGGCGGGCTCCTGAACGGGCGTGGTGCGCACGGCGACGGGGAGCAGATCTAGGGACATCACACACCATGCTTCGAGCGGGGGGAGCGGGTCGTCCAGACCGTAAGCAGGAGCCCGACCCCGGTTGCCGTACCTGAGGAAGAGGGTTGCCCAGCGGGAGATCACCGGGGGACGAACGGCAACCCGCCCTCAGCAGGGGGGCCGTTCGGACCACTGAAGACCGCCGAACGGTGGGCGCGAATTCTCAGCTTCACCGGTGGTCCGCTCACCGACCCGCTCGCAGCCCGCGACCGCCGTCTACGGAACGACCGCGACGAACAAGAAGGCCGCGAAGATCACCAAATGCACCACGCCGCCGAGCACCATCGCGCTGCCGAGCCCGACGGTCAACGAGCCGACGACCGCCGTGACCGCGAGCAGCACCAGCTCGGTGCCGGACAGCCCGAGCAGCAGCGGACCGTCCATCCAGATCGACGCCAGCGCGATGGCGGGGATGGTCAGCCCGATACTGGCCAGCGCGGAGCCGTACGCGAGGTTGAAGCTCGTCTGCATCCGGTCGCGGGCGGCGGCGTTGACCGCGGCGAGGGTCTCGGGGAGCAGCACGAGCAGCGCGATCGCCACCCCGACCACCGACAGCGGCGCCCCCGCCGCGGTGACCCCGGCCTCGATCGCGGGCGACTCGCTCTTGGCCAGCCCGACGACCGCCACCAACGAGACGAGCAGCAGCCCGAGGCTGGTCAGCGCGGTGCGGGTGCTCGGCGGCTCGAGGTGATCGTCGCCGTTCTCCTCGGCTCCGTCGCGGGCGACCGGGAGGAAGTAGTCGCGGTGCCGGACGGTCTGCACGAAGACGTACACGCCGTAGAGCACCACGGAGACGACCGCGGCGAACGCCAGCTGCGGGCCCGCGAACGTGGGCCCCGGCGAGCTTGTGGTGAACGCGGGAAAGGCCAGGCAGAGCGTCGCGAGCGTGATCACCGCGGCGAACGCGCCGCCGCTGCCCGCCGCCTGGAACTCGACGACGTGGTGGCGCATCGCCCCCACCAGCAACGACAGCCCCACGATGCCGTTACAGGTGATCATCACGGCGGCGAAGACGGTGTCGCGGGCGAGCGAGGCGGTCTGCGGCCCTCCGGAGGCGGTGATGCTGAGGATCAACCCCACCTCGATGATCGTCACAGCGACGGCGAGGATCAGCGAGCCGTACGGTTCGCCGACCCGGTGCGCGACGACCTCGGCGTGGTGCACGGCCACGAGCACCGCGCCGGTCAGGACGATCCCGACGAGCGTGACGAGCACGGGCCCCAGCTCGCGGCTCCACACCAGCGCCAGCACGAGCAGGGCGACGATGGGCGTTCCGACGGTGCGGAGGGCGGCGGCGGAGGGCACGGTGCCGAGGCTGTCACATCCGCTCAAGATCCGCGGTGCCGACGACACGCCGGGCGCATTCCAGGCGCCACTCACAGGCGCATCCGCGCGATGCCCATTGCCGAGCGGCGGACGCGATGGAACGCTCGGTGACAGTGAAAGCGCAGAAGAAGGGCCTCCCGGCGACCGCCGCCGCGATCCTCGCCGTCGTCCTCGCCGTCGTCCTCGCCGCCGTCCTCGCGGGCTGCGGCCAGCCGTCGGCGCCCGTCGGCCCGCTGCCCAGCCAGGCACCGGTGCCCACCCTGGCGGATGTGCCGTCGCCGCAGGCCGAGATGGTGTGCCAGCCCGAGGCCCAGCAGGACATCCAGGACTTCATCGGCATCGTCCCGACCACGGTCGGCCCGATCCAGTACGCCAACCACACCTCGACGTGCCGCTACGTCTACGCGAACGGTTCGTTCACGCTGGTCGTCCAGGACCTGCCCAACGAGCTCGTCACCACCAGGACGTACGACGCGCTCGCGAGCAAGCTCGGGAAGGTCGACAGCATCGACCTCCCCGACGCACAGGCGTTCAGCACCAACGACGGCTCGGTTGTGCTGCGCCGCGACACCAAGGTGATGCTGGTGGACGTGACGCAGCTCCCCGCCACGTTCGGCAGCCCGCCCAGCCCCCGCGCCGACGCCGCCCGCCTGATCATGAAGGCGGTGCTGAACTGCTGGGTGGGCGACTGACGGCTAGCCCGCCGCCCGCTTGCGGATGTCGGGCGGGAACGCGCCGCCCTCGACGCACAGCTGCGACCAGGCGTCCGCCTGCTCCACCACCGACGCCAGGTCGTCCCCGACCGCGGCCATGAGGTCGTCCTGCGCGGTGTCGGTCGCCGCCTCGATCGCGTCGCGGAACGCCGTGCCCGCCGGTGTGATCTTCCCGTCGGCGATGAGTCCGTCGGCCTCCAGGCGCGCGGCCGCCCGCGCGTGCACGTCCTCCGGCCATGCCCTGGTGCCGCTGTACTCGCCCACCGGATAGCCGACCCAGACCTCCGACAGGATGCCCATCCGCACCGGGTCCAGCCCGGCCACGACCGACGCCGCGAGGTGCGAGTCGCCGCGGTGCTCGCGCACGGCGTCGGCGGCCCGCCAGAGCCGGGTGTAGGGATCGGACGCGGGCGGCCGCGCGCGCAGCGCCGAGAACAGCACCCGGCCCGCGCCGTCGACCGCGGCTACCGCCCGCTCCAGCACCTCCGCCACCGCGACGACGGCCTCCTCCGACGCGGCGGACCCGATGGTCGCGCGGAGGCTCTCCCCGGTGACCCGGTCGCGCAGCGCGACCATGTCCCCGGGCTTCAGCTTGGCGCAGCCCTCGTCCCACATGCCTGCGATCACGGAGGGGTCGAACACGCCGAACGTGGCCGCCACGACGGCGCCGGGCACCTCGCCGAGCGGCGCTCCCCGCCCGACGACGTAGGCGGGGAAGAAGTCGAGGCCGTGCTCGGCCATCGCGGCGTTCACCGACGCCGACCACACGTCGTGCATCGCGATCGGCTCCAGCGCGTCGCGCAGCCGCCGCGCGGGGGTGGCCGCGGCAACCACGGCGGGCGTGGCGACGTCATCCGGAGCGGGCGCGAAGAAGATCTCGACGGCGGCGGCGTAGTCCATTGGTAGTCAGGGGCGCCGGTGCCGCTGCGCGGTCCGGTTTCCCCATCCCCCTTTCAATCCGTACGTGCGGTTTTCCCGCATACGGCTTACCGATGATCTTCTAGACATGGTTACGCCGCCTTCGGATAGCGAATCGTGCCGCGGAGCCGGTAGAGCCCATGATGGTTGAACCAGTCCTCGTCCCACTGGCGGGCCTGCCCGGCACGCAGGTTTCGACCCCGTTTCTTGACCATCAGGCCACGGAGCCGGTCCACTACGTACCGGTCGACCTGGTGGAACTTGGTGGCGGCGTTCCCGGAGCGGAAGTAGTTGCCCCACCCCCGCAGGATCGGGTTGAGCTCCGCGATCACCTCGCGGACATCCCGCCCTACCCGGTTGCGCCCGGTACGGGCCTTCACCTTCGCCCGCAGCCGCTTCATCGCCCGCTGACTGGGCCAACGATGCAGGTAGTAGCGCACCATCCGGCGCTGCTCCCACAGCCGACCCGACATCCGGGCGCGAAAGTGACAGCCGAGGAAGTCGAACCCCTCCCGACCCTCCCGCAGGTCCACCACCCGGGTCTTGTCCGGGTGCAGCCGCAACCCCAACCCGGCCAGGATTTCCCCGACCGCGACCAGGGCCGCGCCGGCCTGCGCCGCGCTGCGACACAGCACCACACCGTCATCGGCGTAGCGCACCAGCTCCCCCACCCCGCGGGCGGACAGCTCGGTGTCCAGCACGTGCAGGTAGATGTTGGCCAGCAACGGGGAGATTACGCCCCCAACGCACTGGGCAACTTCGAGTTCGATGTCACGCTGAGTTATCGAAGGCTGGAACGGCCTCGGCGCGTCACGGACGGTGCGTGACATGAGTTGTAGTAGTTTTATGGCATGGTTGCTGGTGGTGGTCGCGCCAACGCCGGGGAGTACGCCCGGCGGGTCAACGCGGCCGCGGAGCTGCTGGGCGCTGGGGTGGCGGTGGCCGAGGCCGCGCGGGTGCTGGCTGGTCGGTTCGGCTGCTCGGCGCGGCAGGCACGGCGGTATGTCGAGCGGGCTGCGGGTGGCGGGTCGGGCGTCGTTCCGGAGGCCACGACGGTGTTCACGGTGCGGTTGCCGGCGACCTTGGCGGCGCGGGTGCGGCAGCGGGCTCGGGAGTCGGGGAGCACGATCTCCGCCCTGGTCGTGCAGGCCTTGACCGAGTTCTTGGCGCGGGGTCAGCGAGGTCCCCGCCGGCGGTGAACGACCGGGTGGTCGAGACACAGTTCGTGTTCGACCGCCACGCGGCCACGGATTTGTCGGTGGCCTACGCCATTCTCGTGCCACCACGGCGGGCCCGCCTGGGGTGGGGCGGCCAGGAAGGAGAACCCGAGCATGACCAGCAACAGGACGGGTGCGGCGATCTACGCCCGGGTGTCCTCGGCCCGGCAGAAGAAGGACGAGACGATCGCGTCGCAGACCGCGGCACTGCGTGCGCACGCCGAGCGGCTGGGGCTTGACGTGCCCGAGGAGTGGGTGTTCGAGGACGAGGGCCACTCCGGCGCCACCCTGGTGCGGCCCGCGCTGGAGCGGCTGCGCGACCTGATCGCCGGGGTCGGGATCGAGGTGCTGCTGTGCTACTCGCCGGACCGGCTGGCCCGTAAGTTCGCCTACCAGGCTCTGTTGCTCGAGGAGTTCACCCGCGCGGGCACCCGGGTGGAGTTCGTCAAGGGCCCGCGCGGCGACAGCCCCGAGGATCAGCTGCTGGTGCAGTTCCAGGGCATGTTCGCGGAGTACGAGAAGGCGCAGATTCTGGAACGCTACCGGCGCGGCAAGACCCACCGGGCCCAGACCGGGTCGATCAACGTGCTGTCCGGCGCCCCGTTCGGCTACCGCTACATCCGCAAGAACGCCCACACCGGCGCCGCCTACGAGATCGTCGAGCACGAAGCCGCGCTGGTCGCCGAGCTGTTCCGCCGCTACGCCGACGACGGCGCCTCGATCGCCGAGCTGGCACGCTGGCTGTCCGAGCAGGGCGTGCCCACCCGCACCGGCAAGCACCGCTGGGACCGCTCGGTGGTCTGGGGCATGCTGCGCAACCCCGCCTACGCCGGACGCGCCGTGTTCGGCAAGACCATGATCGTCCATGAGTCGCCTGCCTTGAACCGCGTCGCCCGCCTGCAGGGACGTGCCACCCCACGGGCGACCAAGACCGTCGACCGGCCGGTCGCCGAATGGACCGAGATCCCGGTGCCGGCGATCGTCAGCGAGGACACCTTCGCCCGGGTCGCCCAGCGGCTGACCGACAACAAGCGCTTCGCGTCCCGCAACAGCCACAACCCCTCGCTGCTGCAAGGCCTGGCCGCCTGCGCGGCCTGCGGCTATGGCTACTACCGCACCTCGACCCGCACCACCAACAAGAAGATCCACTACTACCGGTGCCTGGGCAGCGACGACTACCGCTACGAAGGCGGCCGGGTCTGCACGAACAAGCCGGTGCGCGCCGACTACCTCGACACCGTGGTCTGGGACCACCTCACCGCGCTGCTGGCCGACCCCCAGCTGATCCGCGCCGAGATCGACAAGCGCCTCGACACCGCTCGCAGCAGCGACCCCGCCGCCCGCGAACGGCAGCGGCTGCAGGTCGCGCTGGCCAACGCCGGCAACGCCATCGCCCGCATGATCGAAGCGTTCGGCGAGCAACTGATCACCATCGATGAGCTGCGCGCCCGCATGCCCGACCTACGCGCCCGGGAAACCAACCTGCGCAACCAGATCGAAGCCCTCGACGCCCAGCTCGCCGACCGCGAGGCCTACCTCGCCCTGGCCACCGACTTGGAAGGCTTCCTCACCCAACTGCACACCAGGGCCGAGAGCTCCACCGTCGCCGAACGCCGCCGGGTACTCAAGCTACTCGTCAAGGACGTCCTCATCGGACCCGAGAAGATCACCGTCCGACACCGAATCCCGCTGCGCGAACGCACAACCAAAGACGCCCAACCCGCCGCCAACACCGACACGGAGGGTGATCATCCTCGACATTGCCCAGTGCGTTGGGGGCGTAATCACCCCACCCTGCGGGGTCCCCGCCACCGTCCGCTCGACCGAACCGTCGACCATCACACCCGCCTGCAGCCACAACCGAACCAGCTTGAGCACCCGCCGATCCGACACCCGCGCCCCGACCAGACCGAGCAACCGGTCGTGCTCGATCTCGCCGAAGAAGTTGCGAATGTCGAACTCCACGACATGAGTGATGCCCTCGATGAACCCGACCCGCAGTCGTTCCATCGCCTGGGTCGCCGATCGCTTGGGACGGAAACCGTAGGACACCGACACGAAGTCGGCCTCGAAAATCGGTTCCAACACCAGCTTCACGGCGGCCTGCGCCACCCGATCGCGGACCGTCGGGACGGTGGCTTCATAGTGCTGTCCTTTCCAGGCGTTGTGTGGCTTGGGCTTTGAGATCGTCGGGGAGTTTGTATGAGCTGGCGATCCGCCGCAGGCAGTTCTGCTCGACGGTGGGTGTGTAGTCGATCCAGAGGCGTCCGGCCTCGCTGCGGCGGCTGGGGATGTGGCGCCACTGCGCCCAGCTGTAGATGACGTCGGGTTTGACGCCGAGGCGTCCGGCGACGTCGGTGACGCTGAGCTCGGTGTCGCGACGGGGTTGGGAGTCGATGTCTCGGTGCTGGTGGGCCGAGCCGAGGGCGCGGTCGCGGCAGGCGGCTTCGACCTCGGGTGGGAAGGGGATGCACCAGCGGTTGGCGGGTCCGCGGCGGGCGGGCAGGACACCGGCGTTGATCCAGTAGTGGATGGTGCCGACCGACACGCCGATCCGCTCGGCAACCTGGCGAGGGGTCAGCTCGCCCTGGCTGAGCAGGCCGGGGTAGGGGATGTGGTGGTAGTGGCGCAGGTTTCCGGCGGCGACCCCGTCGAAGGGCTGTGGCAGCCCCGCGTTTTTCGGACCGGGTTTCTACCGACCTTTACGCTGCTTGTTGGCTTTCCAGCCAGGCGTCGTGAACTTCCTGCGGCGTGCGATATCCGAGTCCTGAGTGAATTCTCCTGGTATTGTAGCGGAGCTCGATGTACTGGGCGATGTCGGCACGCGCGCGCTGCCGTGTCGGGTAGACTGTGCGGTGCACGCGCTCGTTCTTCAGCGTGGCGAAGAACGATTCGGCCATGGCGTTATCGTAGCATATCCCGGTTCGACCGACTGACTGCCTTACCCCCTGTTCGAGAAGTGCCGTGGCGAAGCTGGCCGAGGTGTAGTTGCTGCCGCGGTCCGAGTGGAAGATCGCGTCGTGGGCGAATGTCACGTTGCGTGCGGCCATGCGGACGGCCTCGATGATGAGCGGTGTCTTGTAGTTGTCGTCCATCGCGTAGCCGACGACTTTCTTGGTATGGCAATCGATGACGGTGGCCAGGTACAGCCACCCTTCCCACGTCGGGATATACGTGATGTCCCCGACCATTTTCTCGCCCGGAGCGTCGGCGGTGAAGTCGCGGTTGACCAGATCGGGGATCGACCCGGCGCTGCCGTCGTTCTCGGTCAGGCTGGCCCGCCACGGCCGGGCTGGCATGGCACCAGTCCCTGGTCACGCATGATGGAGCGGACCAGCTCGAGCCGGCCGGGACGCGTCGGCGGCCCAGCTCGGCATGCACGCGGCGGTAGCCGTAGGTCTCGTCGGAGTCGGTGAAGATCTCCACCACCAGTGCCGTCAGCTCCTCCCTCCGGCGCGCAGTCGCCGACATTTCTCGACGTTTCCAGTCGAAGAATCCGGACGCGGACACGGCAAGCCACAGGCACATTTTCTTCACCGGGTAGGCGTACTTCACCGAATCAATCTTGCAGGACTCGATGAACTG
Organism: uncultured Actinomycetota bacterium; assembly: GCA_963837575.1. Classification (GTDB taxonomy): domain Bacteria; phylum Actinomycetota; class Actinomycetes; order Mycobacteriales; family Pseudonocardiaceae; genus Pseudonocardia. The sequence continues at coordinate 70,579 of CAWIOI010000010.1, read as the reverse complement.
ATACTTCTCGGTTACCGGGGATCCCGGGCGAAGTACGCGGCGGCTTTTTTCAGGAATTCATTTTCCATTTTGAGTTCTCGGACGAGCCGTTCGGCCTCGCGCAGTCGGGCTCGTTCGCTGACGTCGAGCGCCGGCTCCTCGTCGGCGTGGTCTCGCCGGTATGCTGCGACCCAGTTCCCGAGAGTTCCTTCGTTGATGCTCAATTCTCGGGCGACCTGGGCGATCGACGCGAGTTCAGGATGACCGATTTCACCGCTTCATCCTTGAACTCGGGGGAGAACTTCCGTCGATTTCGAGGCACATGCCCTCACTTTCTCGCTGAATGATCCTAGTGGATCTCCAGTCCGAGAACTTCGGGCATCTCACTGCCCGGTGCCGGTGCGGTGCCCGGCCTGGTTGAGCGCGGCGGCCAGGGCGGGGTTGTCCAGGCTGGGGCCGATGCGCTGGGCGAGTGCGATTGCAGCGGGGTCGGTGGTGCGCAGCTGGATGGCGTTGCGCCGGCGGGTGACCGCGACCTGGCTGGCGGCGCCGGATTTCCAGCGCAGCCCCAGCGTCAGCTGGGTGGGGTCGGTCTGCGACGGGGTGATGGTGACGTCGGCGAGCAGGGTGCGCAGCAGGCGTTTGCGATCCTTGTCGCTGGTGGTCTCCGCGGCCCACAGTTGGGGCAGGTTGGTCACGGTCGCGGCCAGCTGTTCGGGGCTGGGCAGCTCGGGCTGGGTGTGGGACTGCGCGGCCAGGGCGGCGTTGGCTTCGGCCAGCTCGGCCAGCGCGGTTTCCCACCGGGTCTCCAGGCTGCGCGCGACCAGCCGGTTCTCCGGTTCGCAGGCCAGGAAGGCTCGTTCGGCGCGTTGGGCGGTGTAGTGGGCGCGTTCGACCGCGAGCTCGGCGGCACGTACCGAACGGCGGCGGCGCGCGCTGACCTCGTCGGCCGCGGCCAGCGCCAAGGCCAGTTGGGCAGGTTCCACCGCGGTCAGCAACGCGTGGGTGACCTCGACGTCGATGCTGTCCGCGCGCACCGACCCGCACCGGGGTGTGGCGACGTGGTCGGCGCGGGAGTGGCTGCACTCATAGCGCGGGAACCGGTCTTGGTAGCGGACCTGCATGCTGCGCCCGCAGGCGCCGCAGAACACGATGCCCTGACACAGCGCGGTGCCTTCCCGTGGTGGGCGGGCCCCGGCGTTGGTGCGGTTGGCGGCCAGTTTGGCCTCGTTGGCCTCGAAGTCGGCGAAGGTGATGTAGCCGCGATGATGGTCTTTGATCAGCACTTCCCACTGGTCCCGCGGCCGTTCTCGGGTCGAGGTGTGCACCGAGCCGTCGGCGTGCACGACCTGGCGGGTGTGGCGGCGACCGAACACGTAGGCGCCGGCATAGACCGGGTTGCGCAGAATCCCGGCCGCGCGGGCATGGGTGAGCCGGCCCCAGCGCAGCTGCCCGGCCCACGCCCCGCCGTAGGCTCGGCGCGGGAAACGCCGCCCGGCGAACGCGCCGGCCACCCCGTAGGCCGAGCCGGTCTGGGCAAACGCGGCAAACACGTCGCCGATCGCGGCGGCGACCTCGGCGTCGGGGTCGATGACGACCTGGCCGTCCAGGTCGTAGACGAACCCGACCGGCAGCGGCACCCGCAGTTCGCCGCGGGCAGCGGCAGCCCGTTTGGACTCCTGCAACCGGCTGGTCAGCCAGTGCAGCTCGGCCTCCGACATCTGGCTCTTCATGCCCAGCAGCAGCCGGTCGTTGATGTCGGACAGGTCATAGACGCCGTCGTTGTCGATGACCAGGGTGTCGGTCAGGCGGGCCAGTTCCAGCAGCCGGGCCAGATCGGCGTTGGAGCGGGCCAGCCGGGAGACCTCCAGCCCGAACACCGCACCCACCTCGCCCAGACACACCCGGGCGACCAGCGCCTTGAACCCGTCGCGGTGCGTGGCCGACCGCCCCGACAGGCCCAGATCGGAGTCGATCACCTCGATGTCGCTGCCCGCCCAGCCCAGCCGGGCCGCCTGCGCGGCCAGGTCGTACTGGCGCATGGTCGATTCGGTGTGCTCGCGGACCTGCATCAGCGTCGACTGGCGGACGTAGACGATCGCCGCCCGTTCCCGATGCGCCCCGCTCACCTTCGACTCGCCCCGGATCATCGGCGGCCACCCCCACCGCATCGGCGCGCACCACGCCCCGCCCCGCAGGGCCGGCAGCCGTCTCGACACCGCTCAGGCCATCGCCGCCGGGCCCGTCGCCGGTCAGGCCATCGCCGGTCAGGGCGGACTCGACCATGTTGGCCAGCGAGGCGACCATTTCCGCCCACGCGTCGGCCGCCACGGTGGGCGGGGTCGACGCGCAGGCGGTGCTCATCGGCTAATCCAGCTCCCGCCGGGACAACAACTCGAGATTGATCCGCGAGATCTCCTCCAGCGAGGCGCGTAGCCGACCCGAGAGCTGCACATGCGAGCGGACGGTCTCGGCCAGCCCCGCGGGCACATACAGCAAACGCCCCGCGACCTGCAGATACACATACGGTCCGTGCGGTTCGCCGCGCGTGCATCGACATCCCTGCCTCCCACAATTGCGGTGCTGCTCGACCAGCGCGCCCGGCAACAACCCCTGCGCCGAGGGCAACCCGACCAACAACTCGGCGCGGCGCGAGCGCAGCTCGGCCGTGCTCCACCGATCCCATCCCGGATTCTTGTGCGTGACCATCACACAAGATGGTCCGGTGAACCGTTCGGCCGGTCAACGACATCACCGCCCGTGTCGCGTCTTCAGCGCGGCGACCACCTCGGCCAGTTCCACGACGACCTCGTAGGTCAACGGCATGCTCGCCCCCGCGGGACACCGATCGGTCCAGTTCAGCGGCACCATCAACGACCCCAGCGGACCGCCCTCACAGCTCAGGCCCACCCCACCGGCCAGCTTCCGCTCGAACAACACCCGCAACCGCCGACCCGACAGCGGATGGAACGGATGCGTGATCGTGACAAAGGATTCCGAAACCTCAGCAGGCTTGCGCGGCCGCGCAGTATGCGACCCTCGTCGGGATGCCCAGCGGCCGCCTGCCACCATCCGGTTTCGGGATCTCCACACGCCGAGCCGGCGCCGGCCGATACCCACCCGACCGAAGATCGGCCTGCAACTCGCCGAGCATCCGCTCGACGCCGTAGTCCTGCACCGCGGCCAGGGTGATCCGATCCACCCCGGCCACCCCGCGATTCGCCTTCACCCGCTCCCACGCCTCCACCAGGACGTCACCCCGGTAGATCCGGTCATACAGGGCGTGGAAACGCCGACCCGAAGACTGCTTGGCCGCAGCCCATAGCTTGCGCTGAAGTTCTCGCACCCTGACCGGACGCGCCCGCAGCACCAGCTCCGCACGCACCCCGCCATCGCCGGGCCTAGGTTGCCCGCCGGGGTCGTTGGACCGGGCGGTCCCGGTCATGCCCTGACGCTTACCCCCACCACCAGCATGATCAAAGTCGGGGCCCTTCCCTCCCACCGGGTTCCTCCCGGCGATCCGCGGTACTACGACCCCGTCGGACTCCCGCTGCGCTCCGATCGACTTCACCATCGGCTTATACGACCGGTCTTTGCTGACGAAGCTGCGCAGACGGGCCTCTCCTGTTCCGTGACGAAACCCTGCACACGTGCCGCTCCCCGTACCCCGGGAGAACCCGGCGGGCGCATCTCCGGAACGCCCTCCCACCGGACCTGGCCTTCACCGTGACATGAGCGGCTCGGCTCCTCCACTGTGAGTCTGACGAGGCTGCAGGACTCGCGCCTGATGGCACTACGGCCCGCGTGCTTGCCCCCTCCAAAGAGGCTCTCGACACCCCGCTCAGCCCGCCACCTCTCGATGACGAACCGGGGCCTGCTACCGGGCGCTCCGGCACCTACCCGGACGGGACTCACACCCGCTGGCTTCGTCCAGCTTCCAGGACGCAACATGTGCCGGACCCTAGACGGGACAGCCGGGCCCGGCAGCGGATCAGTTGGCCGGGACACCGAGGAGTTCGCGCGCCTCACCGATGGAGGCGGGGCGGTGACCAAGGCGTTCGAGAAGCCCCACGACGCCGCGCAGCAGCTCGGCGTTGGACGGCTCGTCCGGCCCGGCGTAGTCCTCGAGCCCGACCCGGACGTGGCCGCCGCGGCGGATCGCGTGCTCGGCCAGCCCGCAGGCCACGACGTCGCCGCCGAGCACGGCCACCGACCAGGGCAGCCCCGAGGGCTCCAGCATCTCCAGGTAGGCCTCCAGCGCGGCCGGGGTCGGCGGCAGCCCGAACTCCAGCTCGCCGCCGAAGTACAGCTTCACGATCGCACCCGGTGGCAGCTTGCCGAGCCGGTGCCAGGTGAGCGTGGTGCGCAGGAAGCCCGGCTCGAAGATCGAGATGCTGGGCGCGGCGCCCAGCTCGGCGGTGCGGGCGAACATGTACTCCAGGTCGAGGTAGGAGTTCAGGTACGGGCCGGACGCGGCGGGCTCGGGCACCTCGCCCGCGCTGGTGAGGCCCACGTTGACCGAGCCGGGGTCCACCAGCGTCATGCCGCCGAGCCCGCGCCGGGCCAGCTCCTCGACGTGCGCCCACCGGCGCTGCACCGGGATCCCGCGGGCCCCCGCGCCCATCGTCGGGTAGAGCAGCACGTCGGGGTGGCGGGCGAGCACCGGCTCCCACGCCGCGACGTAGGGCTCCGTCGCGTGCACGGCGTCGAGGGTGAACATCGGCTCGTCGTTGTGGTTGTGCACGATCGACGCACCCAGGTCGATGCCCTCCAGGGCGACCTCGGCGATCTCCTCGGGCGTGCGGGGAACGTGGCGGTTGCGCACGCGGGGCGTGGCCCCGTTCAGCGCCAGCTCGACGATCACCGGTGACGTCATGGCGCACTAGCATCGTCGAACCATGAGCAAGTCGCATCCCCATCAGTGGGTCATCGGCACCGACGTCGAGCGTCCGGACCCGGCGGCGGTCGCGGCGCTCGCGGGCCTCGCGACCACGCAGATCGCGGACTGCGGCGGCCCGGTCGGCGTGGTGGGACCGGGCATCCGCAGGCTCGCGGGCGGCGCAGGCATGTGCGGACCCGCCGTCACCGTGTGGACCAAGCCCGGCGACATCCTGTTCGTGCTGAAGGCGGTCGACTTCGTCACGCCCGGCGACGTCCTGGTCATCGACGGCGGTGCCCGCGAGGACGCCGCGGTCATCGGCGACATCGTCGGCAAGACGCTCGCCGACCTCGGCTGCGTCGGGCTGGTCGTCGACGGGGCGGTCCGCGACGTCGACGGCCTCGACGAGGTGGGGCTGCCGACGTTCGCCCGCGGCGCGCACCCGGCCACGGCGTCGAACACCGGTCCCGGTGCGATCAACGTGCCGGTGCAGTGCGGCGGCGTGCCGGTGCGGCCCGGCGACGTGGTGCGCGCCGACGGGAGCGGGGTGGTCGTCGTTCCGCGGCAGCGGCTCGCGGAGGTCGTCGCGCTGGCCCGGGCCGTCGACGAGCGAGAGACCGCGTGGCGGGCCGCGATCGCGGGCGGCGAGAGCCTGCCGTCGGCCACCGGGATCGACGCCCTCCTCGCCGAACAGCGGGCGCGGGACGAACCGGCTGCACCCTGAAACGCGGCCACGGCCCTGCGGGCCGGGCGCCGAGATCGTAGGGTCCACCCCATGGCGGAGTCGGCGGGAGGGTCGGCCTCCGGCCGGCCCGGCGGCGTCCGCACCGACCTGCGGACGCTGCTCAACCGCGCCGAGGCCGCGTCGCCCGTCGAGGCCATCGACGTCATGGCCGACGAGCTGGCCGAGATGCTGGCCGCCGACGAACTCTGCTTCCTGATCTTGGACCTCAGCGGGCGTGCCGTGGCGCGGTTCGGCGGCCTCGACGAAAACGCCGCCCGCAAGCAGCAGGACGGGGCCGTCCACGCGCCGGTCGTCCCCCTGCCGGGCACGGTGTACGAGCGGGTGCTGCGCAGCCAGCGGCCCCACGTGCGCGCCGACGGCGGGGGGAAGCACACGCTCGTCGTGCCGGTCACCGACCGCGGCGACGCGATGGGCGTGATCGAGATGACCGTGCCGTGGACGCCGACCGAGCGCGACGTCGCCGACGTGCAGGAATGCGCCCGCGCGCTCGCGTACGTCGTCGTCGGGTGCAGGCGGCACACGGACCTGTTCGAGTGGGCACAGCGGTCGCTGCCGTTCTCGCTCGCCGCGGAGATCCAGCGGCGGCTGCTGCCCGCGGCGTTCACCTGCGAAGCGGGCCAGCTCACGGTGTCGGGCTGGCTGGAGCCCGCCAACGCCGTCGGCGGCGACACGTTCGACTACTCGCTCGACCGCGACACCCTGCACGTCTCCATCACCGACGCGGTCGGACACGACGTGCACGCCGCCATGCTCGCCACCCTCCTCGTCGGCAGCCTGCGCAACGGCCGCCGCCGCCAGCGCGGATTGCTGGAGCAGGCCGCCGCGGCCAACGACGCGCTGGCCGCGCACTCCGGCCCGGGCGACTTCGTCACGGGGCAGCTCGTACGTGTCAATCGTCACACCTCCCGCATGTCGATCGTCAACGCGGGCCACCCGTTCCCCTACCGGGTGCACGAGGGCGTCGTCGACCGGATCGACCTGGCGATCGACATGCCGTTCGGCCTGCACCCCGGGCGGGCGTTCACGTTCCAGGAGATCGAACTGCGGCCCGGCGACCGGATCGCGCTCGTCACAGACGGCATCCTGGAGCGCAACGCGGCCACCCTCGAGATCGCGGCCCTGCTCGCCGACACCGCCGACCGGCACCCCCGGGAGGTCGTTTACACCCTCGGGGACGAAGTGCTGCGCGCCACCGGCGGTGACCTGCGCGACGACGCCACGATCGTGTGCATCGACTGGCACGGAGGGCCCGTCCGCGGCCGTGTCGCGACCCCGCTCAACGGGACCTCCTGATCGTTTCCGTTCCGTTATCGGCTACCTTCCGCGTCGTGCGGCGGTGGCGGCCCGCCTCCCCGCATCATCACGGGACTGCGGTCGGCCAGCTCCCCACACTCATGGTCGGCCGGGGGGAGGAGCGTGCGGATGTCGAGGCATCGGGCGCAGGGCCATCGAGCGCAGAGTCGGTTCGCGGGCAGGTGGCAGAGTCCGGCAATGCTTCGGGCAGCACGCGGGAGCGTCGCGCTCGCGCTCGTGGCGAGCGGCGTCGTCGCATGCACGACGAGCAACGCGCCGCCCCGGCCCAACACCGCCCCGGTGCAGCGCACCACGATCACCAGCGGGGTGTCGTCGGCCGGGTCGCTCACGGCCCTCACCGAGCAGAACCTCGGGTTCACCAAGGGTGGTCAGCTGACGGCGGTCAACGTCAAGGTCGGTGACCGGGTCACGGTGGGCCAGGTGCTCGCCACCGTCGATCCGTTCGCGGCCCAACAGGCGCTCGACCAGGCGCGCGGTCAGCTGACCACGCAGCAGGCCACCCTGGACAAGGCCCAGAACTCGCCCGCCGTCTCGAACGCGCAGGACACCCTCGACCAAGCCGAGAAGATCCTCCAGAGGACCAAGGACCAGGCCGACGCGGTGCAGGCGGCCGACGAGACGGCCGTCGACAACGCCCGTCGCCAGCTCAGCCAGGCCAAGAAGACGCTCGACAAGGCACAGGACCAGCTGAAGGCCGACCAGGCGGCGTGCGGGTCGGGCTCGTCGGCGGGCTCGTCGGCCGGCTCGTCGACGGCTCGTCGACGGGCTCGTCGTCCGGCTCCTGGTCGGGGGCGTCGGGCAAGACCCTGGGCACCACGTCGGGCGCCGTCGCCGCGGTGGCCACGATGGCCTCGATGGCCTCGTCATCCACGACGTCGGCCACGGCGTCGGCGGCCTGCGCCAAGATCCCCAGTGACCAGGCCGCCGTCAGCTCGGCCAAGAGCGCTGTCGTCACCGCGCAGAACGCCGTGGACTCGGCGAAGAAGCAGCAGGACGTCGACGAGCAGAGCGGCAGGCTCGCGGTGGCCAACGCCCAGCAGGGTGTGGTCACCGCGCAGAACGCGCTGAACCAGGTGTCGTCGGACCGGCCCTCCGACATCACCGCGCAGTCCGGACAGGTGTCGGCGGCCCAGGCGGCGGTGGACCAGGCGCAGCGCGACCTCGATAACACCACGCTGCGGGCGCCGGTCGACGGCACCGTCTCGGCGTTGAACGGGTCGGTCGGCGAGTTCGTCGGGGCCAGCTCCGGGACCTCCGCCCTCGCGCCGGGCTCCGACGCCTCCATCCCCGGCACGGGCAACGGCACCGGTTCGTCTGCCGCGGCCGCGCAGGGGGTGGCCAGCCCGACCCGGCCGGGTGGCACGCAGTTCCTCGTGCTCGACAACATCGACGAGTTCCAGGCCGTCCTGGCCTACACCGAGACCGACGCCGCCCTGATCTCGCCCGGGCAGAAGGTTCGCCTCACGTTCGACGCCGTGCCCGACCTCGACCTGACCGGATCGGTGCTATCGGTGTCCCCGACGGCGACCGCGATCTCGGGCGTGATCAGCTACTATGTGACTGTCGTCCTGCCGAAGGGCGATCCGCGTCTCAAGGGCGGGATGACCGCGCAGGCCGAGGTCCTCACCAAGGAGATCCCAGGCGTACTGGCCGTCCCCAGCGCGGCCGTGCACACGCAGAACGGAACGAGCGTTGTGACGGTGTTGGATCCGAACGGCACCCAGCGAACGGTCACGGTGCAGATCGGCGCGACCGGCGACGGCAAGACCCAGATCCTCTCGGGCGTCACGGAGGGGCAGCAGGTCGTGCTGCCTGCCACGCCATGAGCGAGCCGAACACGGAGCCGTCGGGCACCCCGGCCGCGGGCAGCACCACGGCCGCGCCGCCCGCCGGAGGCCCGCCGCCCCAGGAGAAGCCCGCCCGCCGCGGGATGAAGCGCAGCACCCGTATCGCGCTGCTGGTGGTGCTCGTCGTCGCCGTCATCATCGCCGGGGCGATCACGGCCACCTACTTCATCAACTCGCGCAACTTCGTCACCACCGACAACGCGCAGATCGACGGCGACAAGATCTCGATCAACGCGCCGAGCTCGGGCACGCTCATCGACTGGCGCGCCACCCAGGGCACCGAGGTGCACACCGACGAGATCGTCGGCCGCATCCGCCTCCAGGGTGCGTTCGTCCAGCCGCAGCAGTACATCCGCGCGCCCGGCGATGCCACCGTGGTGGTCGACAACGGCGTCGAGGGGGCCTTCGTCACCGCGGGCACCCAGCTGGCGCTCGCCTACGACTTCTCCAGGATCTTCGTCACCGCCCGGGTCGACGAGACCGACATCGACGCCGTGCGTCCCGGCCAGCAGGTCGACATCTCCGTCGACGCCTTCCCCGACGCCAAGGTCACCGGCACGGTCTCGGAGATCCAGGGCGGCGCCGCAGGGGTTTTCTCACTGTTCCCGCAGGCCAACACGTCGGGCAACTTCCAGAAGGTCACCCAGGTCATCCCGGTCAAGATCGCGATCTCGAACCCGGGCGGCGTCTCGCTCGTGCCCGGCATGAACGTCTACGTCAAGATCCACAAGAACAGCTGACCCGCCTAGTGCGCGGCGCTGGCCGCCGACCCGGCATCGGGGCCCGTCTTGGCCGGGCCGGACCGGAGCAGGAATGCCAAGGCCACGCCGACCAGCGTGAGCCCGGCGGTGATCGTCATCAGCTGGTCGAGCGCGGCGACGAACACCTGCGTCTGGGTTTGCTGGTAGATGGCGTACATCCCGACCATCTGCCCGGACGGCCCGGGCAGCAGTGCGGGCATCGGGGTGTCGGAGCCGATCAGCGACGTGCGATCGGTCAGCATCTGGGCCCGTTGTGACGTCATCAACGCCGTGAGCACGGCCAGCCCCAGCGCGGCGGCGCTGCGCTGCACGACGTTGTTGAACGCGCTCGCCGCCCCGACCTTGGACAAGGGCACCGCCGCCACCCCGCCGGTCATGACGGGCATCATCGCCATCCCCATCCCGCCTGCGCGCAACGCCAGCAGCGCCGCGATCTCTCCGCGCGAGATGTCGAGCGTCATGTTGTGCAGCGAGTACGTCCCGATGGCCACGATCGTCAGCCCGATCACCGCGGGCCAGCGTGGGCCGATCTTGTCGTAGAGCCGCCCGGCGATCGGCATCAGCACCGCCATGACCAGCGCCTGCGGCAACAGCAACAGGCCCGCGTCGAACGCGCCGAGGCCCTGGGCCTGCTGGAGGAACAGCGGGATGTAGAACAGCGTCGCGAACAGGCCGACCATCAGCACCGAGATCAGCAGGAGCGAGTTCGTGTACGGCCAGTACTTGAACACCCGCACGTCCAGGAGCGGGTGCTCGACCTCGAGTTCGATGATCACGAAGAGCGCGAACAGGATCGCCGCCCCGGCCAGCAGGCTGATGACGCGGTAGCCGGTCCAGCCCCAGCTCTGGCCCTCCGAGAGCGCCAGCAGCAGGGCGAACAGGCCGCCCGCGATCGTGAGGAAGCCGAGCACGTCGAACCGTTGCGACTTGACGGCGGGGAACTTGGGCAGCACGATCACGGCCGCGATCGCGCCGAGGATGCCGACCGGCACGTTGATGAAGAAGATGAGCCGCCAGTCGACGTATTCGACCAGGTAGCCGCCGAGCGTGGGCCCGATTGCGGGCGCGACGATGATGCCGAGCCCGTACATGCCCATCGCCGCGCCGATCTTCTCCCGCGGCACGATCCGGTAGACCATCGCCAGGGTCACCACCGGCAGGATGCCGCCCGGGATCGCCTGGATGATCCGGAAGACGACCATGCTCTCGAGGTTCCAGGCGAGGCCGCAGAGCGCCGAGCCCGCCGCGAACGCCAGCAGCGCCACGTTGTAGGTGCGCCCCGAGCCGAAGCGGTCCGAGAGCCACGAGCTCAACGGCACCACGACGCCCAGCGCGAGCGTGTAGGAGGTGGCGATCCACTGGACTTCGTCCGTGGTGGTGCCGAACGCGTTCTGGATCGTCGGGATCGCGACGTTGACGATGCTGGTGTCCAGGATCGACATGAACATGCCGACGATGAGCACGACCAGCGGCAGGCCCCAGCCGCCCGAATCCGCGGGCGCCCGCGCCGGGGCGGGCGCGCGCTCGGGCGGGGCTGCGGGGGGCGCCGGTGACCGGGATGGCGCGGGCGCCACCCGGGTCGGGGCCGTTGTCACCGGCAGGTCGTCAACGGACACCACCCGAGTGTGGCACGCATAGGGCCGCCGCGCGGACCGCCACGGGTGGGGAGGTCGTCAGGTATGACAAATATCGGTGCGGTACCGGATATGTCGGCATCTAGCTCTCTTCCTGGACGTTACGGACATCGGGCGCGCCGCCCGCGGGCTGTCGGCCACCGTGATGGCCGACAGCCCGCGGCTACTCCCCCAGGAACCCGCCGGACTGGCGCTGCCACAGCTGGGCGTAACCGCCGCCGCGGGTCAGCAGCTCGACATGGGCACCCTGCTCGACGATGCGACCACGATCCAGTACGACCAGCCGGTCCATGCCCGCGACCGTGCTCAGCCGGTGTGCCACGGCGATGGCCGTGCGGCCCTCCATCATGGTCCACAGCGCACCCTGGATGAGCGCCTCGCTCTCGGAGTCGAGCGCGCTCGTCGCCTCGTCGAGCAGCAGGATCGGCGCGTCGCGCAGGATCGCCCGCGCGATCGCCACCCGCTGCCGCTGCCCGCCGGACAGCTTCACCCCACGCTCGCCGACGAGCGTGTCGAAGCCCTGGGGCAGCGCCTCGACGAACTCGGTGACGTGCGCCGCCTCGGCCGCCGCCCGGATCTCCGCGGCGGTCGCGCTCGGCCTGCCGAACCCGATGTTCTCGGCGATCGAGCGGTGGAACATGACCGGGTCCTGCGGGACGTAGGCGATGAGGCCCCGCAGGTCGGCCTGCGACAGCCGGGTGATGTCCTGGCCGCCGACCAGGATGCGGCCGCCGTCGACGTCCATCAGCCGCAGGAGCAGCCGTGCGATCGACGTCTTGCCGCCACCCGAGCGCCCGACGAGGCCGACGCGCTCGCCATCGGCGATGCGCAGGTCGAGCCCGTCGAACAGCGGCGCGCGGTCGCCCGCGTGGGTGAACCGCACCCGCTCCAGGACCACGCTCGCCCCGGTCTGCGCGACCGGTTCGGGCGACTCCGGGTCCAGCACCGTCGGCGGGTCGAGCAGCAGCTCGGCGAACTGCGCCGCCTCGGTGAGCGTTCGCTCCAGCTGACGGTAGATCTGGTTGAAGTCGAACAGGATCTTCGTGGCCTGGATGAAGTACGCGAACGTGACGACCACGGCCGCGACGCCCGCCGTGCCCATCCGGCTCGCGAGCACGAGGGCCAGCACCAGCCCGGCCACGTTCACCGCGACCGACAGCGGCGCGACGACCGTGTCGATGCGCAGGTTGTGGTAGTCCCACGACAGCAGCGTGAGCCTGCGGTGGTCGCCCACCCGTCGCCGGTGCTCGGCGGCCTCACGGCGCTCGGACGCGTAGGCGCGCACGGCGTCCATGTTCGTGAGCGTGTCGGCCACGTGGCCCGACAGCCGCACCCACGACGCCTCGCGCGCGTCCACCAGCGCCTGCCTGCGCCGGATGAGGGGCGCGACGGCAACACCGGCGAGCCCGATGGTCCCGAGCAGCACGACGACGAGCAGCGGGTCGTACTGCCAGAGCACCACCGACGCGAACGCCAGCGGCACGAGGTTCGCGACGATCTGGAACGACAGCGTGTCGACGAAGTCCTCGTACTCCGAGGCGTAGGACAGCACCCGCTTGGTCAGCGACCCGGCGAAGTTCTCGTGGAAGAACGCCGCGTCCTTGGCCAGCAGCGCGTCCATGCCGTCGACCGAGAGGCGCTCGATGCCGTACGCATCGGTGCGGTTGAGGCAGTGCACGCCCAGCCGCCAGAGCGCCTCTCCGGCGAGGATGGCGCCTGCGAACGCGAACAGGTGCGGCGTCACCAGCGACACCGTGAGTGGGTTACCCGCCGCGAGCTCTCCGACCAGAGCGGCGATGACCAACGGCGGCAGGTAGCCGATGCCGACGTTGCCCAGCGCCGGGCACAGCAGCGCGCCCACGGCCAGCAGCGGGTGCGAGCGGAGCTCACGCAGGTACAGCCGCAGGGCAAGCAGCAGCGCCGCCCGCCGTCGCCCGGACACGACGGGCGCGGTGACGGCGGGCGTCGGCCGGATGGCGGTGGTGACAGTCACCGCAGCACCTCTCTTCTCCGACGCCGGGACGGTTCATGGTCGGTCCGGGGGCCGGGGCCGTCCACCGGGTTTCGGCCGGTAATCCGCTCGCCTGCGGCCGGAGCGGGCGGCACGCTGGGGTCCGGGGGGACGTCATGACCACACCTGCTCAGCTCGCGGTCGAGGAGTACACCGGGGATCGGGACGCCCTGCGGTGGCTGTTCGCGCTCGCGGAGGACTCCGAGGACGAGCTGCGGAGCTATCTGTACCGCGGACGGGTGCTCGTCGCGCGCGTGGACGGGCAGGTCGCCGGGCACCTGCTGCTCGTCGACACCGCGACGCCCGGCGAGGCGGAGCTGAAGAGCATGGCCGTCCGCGCCGACCTGCAGGGCCACGGCATCGGCGCTGCCCTCGTGCAAGCCGCCCGCGCGTTGCTCACCGATGCCGGGGTGCGGATGCTGCTCGTCGCGACGGCGGCGGCCTCGTCCGCCAACCTGCACTTCTACCAGCGGCAGGGCTTCCGCATGCGCGCGATCGAGCGCGACGCGTTCACCGCCGCCACCGGCTACCCGTCGGGGATCATGGTCGAGGGCATCCCGCTGCGTGACCGGGTGTGGCTCGACGCGGAGCTGCCGTCCTGAGATCGTCGGCCGTATCCTCGCCGCCGGACGTGATCGTCAGCACGGAGATCGAACGGAGAGGACCGAACCGCCGCATGCCCATGCCGTCGTAGCCGCTGGAACGGCTCGGCCTCCTCACCATCGGCTCGTTCGACGGAGCCGATCCGGCGCCGGGGCATGAGACCACCCTGCAGGTCATCGAGCTGGGCGAACGGTTGGGCCCTCTACCCCGACACCGGCGACATCGAGGACTTCACCTACGAGCGCGTCGAGCGCGCGAAGCTCGTCGACGGCGGGCAGGCCGGTCCGTTCCGCGGCGTCGTCGGGATCGAGGAGTTCTCCGACCGGGTGCAGCCGCAGTCGCCGGGCCCCGGCCGCGCGGATCTCGCAGGGGCTGGTCGTCATCCCCACCGACACCGCCACGGCCGCGCAGCGGGCAAAGTACCTGGCGTACGCCGAGGCCCGCGCGCCGCGCACGGCGTCGCCGCAGGGGCAGGCCCGGCTGATGTTCGCCAGGGACCTGGTCGGGTCCGCCGCGCAGATCGCCGAGCAGCTGTACGCGCACCCGGGCTTCCGGCAGGTGCGAGAGGCCGTGTTCGCGCTGCCGTTCAGCTTCGCGGGCGAGGACTACGAGCAGATCCTCACCGATATCGCGGGCGCTCTCGGCCCGGCACTGGGATGGCAACCGGCGACGGCAGATACGAAGGCGTGACGTGGCCTGCCGAGACCCGTACGTTGGCCACCATGCGAGTCACGGCCGGGGTGTGGGCGTGACGGTGCTGCGGGCCGCCAACGACGGCCTCGCTTTCGTCCTCGAGCTCGCCGCGCTGGCGGCCCTCGCGGTCTGGGGCTTCACCATCGATGCGGTGTGGCCGCTGCGGGTGACGCTGGGCCTCGGCGCCCCGATCCTCCTGATCGTCGTGTGGGGGCTGCTGCTCGCGCCGCAGGCCGACCACCGCCTGCCGCTGCCGTGGCTGATCGTCGTCAAGCTGGTCGTCTTCGGGCTGGCGGCGGCCGCGCTCGCGGCCGCCGGGCACCCCCGCCTCGCCGTTGTGCTCGGCGTGCTGGTGGTGCTGAACCTCGGCCTGGCGGTGGCCTGGAACCAGGCCTAAGAACGGTCGAGCGCGACCATCAGCAGGCCACCCAACATGGCCGAGTTCTTCCAGAACTGGATCTTCTGCTGTTGGCGGGCGGCCGGATCCTCGATCGTCCAGTAGAGGTGCGCGGCGGCCGTGGTCGGGACCAGGGACGCGGCGAGCGCGAGCGCGGACAGCCGCGGCATCCGGCCGAGCGCGAGCATGGCGCCACCCGCCACCTGGACGGCGGCGTTGGCCTGCACGAGGCGCGTGTCGTCGGCGGGCAGCGGCACGACCTTGCGGATCGCGGCCAAGGTCTCCGCGGCGATCTCGGGGCGCTTGCCCGGTGCGAGGACGGCGTCGGTGCCGAGCATGACGTACGTCGAACCGGTGAGGATCCGGGCGACGACGCGGACCGGGTTCTGCATGCTCAGCCTCCTCCTTGACGCGGACGCGCTCAGCCTAGGCCGTCACCCGCCGACCCGTGCTCGCGCTCGGCCAACGCCCGCTCAGCCCAGCCATGATCACCGGTTCGGTGCAGAACCGTGCCAGATTTGGCCGGATCCGCACCGAACCGGTGATCACCGCCCCGCAGTGGCCGCACACGCACCGAACCGGTGATCACCGGGGCCGCCTGGGTCGGCGCGATCGCTTCGTCACAACCGGTGCCGAGGCGATCTGCACGGGCCGGACCGTCCTACCGGCCGCGGACCACGCCTGCGCCCCGGCGACGACCACTCCGTGTGACGGGTGGGTCGCTCAACCGCCCAGGAACGGGGCCGAGTCGCCGCGCACCCAACTGCCGCTGGAGATCCAGCGGTTGAAGCCGCCGGGCGCGCGCCGCTCGATCTCGTCGAGCTGGCGCCTGCGCAGGGTGCAGATGAGCTCCAGGGAGCCGGGGTCGCGCGCCATCCCGAGCGCCAGGTAGCTGGCGTGCCATTCGCGCGCGAGCTGGGCGTTGGACAGCGTGGCGAGCGAGGACCCCTCTTTCGCCGTCGCGGGCTCCGTGTCCGGACGGCGGCGCTTCCGGCGCGTCCAGAGCAAGGGGGCGACGACGGCGGGCGCGGCGACGATCGTGGCGGGGCCGGTGAGGATGGCCAGACCCGCGATGGCGAGCACCCCCGCCCCGCAGGCCGAGCCGAGACCGAGTGCGACCCACGCCGAACGCTCCTGCGCCAGCGCCCATCCCACGACGGCGCCGACGCCCGCCGCGATCGCGGCGGGCAGAACGACCGCGACGCCCGTGGTGATCAGTCCGAGCGCGGCGAGGATGCCGATGAGCGTCCACGTGCCAACGCGGACGATCGTGGTTACGGCCGGGGTCATGGCCAGGAGTACCCGGCCACCGCGGCGGCCAACCGCAGCACGCAGGGTTCGCGCGGACGGCGCCGCGCCGCCGCCGTTCGGGTCACCTGCCCGCGATCGGGTGTGACGAACACACTAGGGAGTCGCCCAATTGCGGAGATGTCATCGTCACTGGTGGCGCAGTACAGTTCGACGCGCTCGGCGAGCCGTCTCTGGGGAGGGGGTGGTGGCTGTGGAGGCCGACGCCTGGGACGTCTACTTCCCGGCCCCGCTGAGCCTCTCGCTCGTGGCCAACACGTTCGCGCACAACGGGATGCAACGTGAGCTCGGGCGGCTCCTCGACCTGCACGACGGTCAGGTCGACGCGATCACCGCCGACCTTCCCCTGCTCGCGCCGGACCGGCGGCTGCACGTCACGGCGATCGCCCACCATTCCGTCCCCGGACAGCCCGCGATGCACCTCCACGTGCACGCCTACGTGGCGCGCGCGGCGATCGACCCGGGCACCGGTGAGCGGCTCCCGGTCTCGCGGGCCGAGCTCGCGGCCGTCGCGGCAACGGCCTGGCGTCGCTACTCGATGCGGCTGCACGCGGATACGACCGCAGCGCTGGGCATCGGGTGGAACCCGCTGCCCGACGACCCGATGGTCGCCGCAGGCGACGAGGTGCGGGTGGCCGGTCTGCCGCGCGCCCTGCACGTCACCGGCGGCGGCTCCGGCGTCTGCCACGGCTACCTCGGGCCACACGAGCAGATCATGGCCGCCGACCACGCCGACCACCCGGCCGCGCCCGACCTCAGGACCGAAGCACGGCCTGCGTCTGGGTGACCTTGGCGACGGCGCGGCCCTCGGCGTCGCACACCTCCGTCTCGATCACGACCACCGCGCGCCCGGCCTGCAAGGGCCGCGCCGCCGCTTCGACGTGCCCCGCGCGCACACCGCGCAGGAAGTTCGTCGCCGAGCTGATCGTGGCCGTGCCGGACGCGCCCTCGGGGAGGTTGAGGAACGCGCACAGGCCGCCCGCCGCGTCGGCGAGCGCCATCAGCGCGCCGCCGTGCAGCAACCCGCCCGCGGTGCAGCGGCCCGCGTCCCACTCCAGTCGCAGCCGCACCTGCGCCGGCGTCACCTCGGCCACGGTGGCGCCGAGCAGCGCGGTGAACGGCATGGCGGCGTGCAGCGCCGCAGTATCCCAGGCGCCGGTCACTTCGTGAGGAGGACCTCGCCCTCCAGCCCGTCGGGGTCGCGGAAGAACGTGCTGAAGGCCCCGCCGAAGTCGTTGACGTGCCCGTCACCCGCCCCGGCCGCGATGAGCCGCTCGCGGATCGTGTCGAACGCGTCCGCGTCGGCGGCCTGCAGGCCGAAGTGGTCGATGCGCCCGCGCCCCCACATCGGGGTCTGCCGGTCGGGCTCGGTGTTGCCCTCGATCGTGAAGATGTTGAGCTCGGTGTGCGGTCCGATGCGGATGATCGTCATGGTCTCCCCCGGCGCCTCGCCGTGCGGGCGGGTCGGTCCGACCTCGGCGCCGAACACCTCGGCGTAGAAGCGCCCGAGCCGGGCGACGTCCTTGGAGATCCAGGCGATGTGGTTGACCCCGTCGAGCAGCATGGGGCCACCCTAGGCGCGGTGCACCGGGTCGGTCACCGGAAGGCGCCGACGTCGGCCTGCCACAGCTGGTCGCCCGCCACGACGAACACCGACGGGCCCACCCGTACCGCCGCCGTGACCGGCCCGGTCGGACCCGCCGCCGTCCGGGTCGACGTCGTTCCCCCCGCCTCGACGATCTTCACGCGACCCTGGTCGGCTACGAGCTCGGTCAGCGTCCCGTCGGTGTCGACGGGAGCGGCGAGCCGGTCGGAGTCGCCGACCGCGATCGGCGGGACGCCGGGTACGCGGCTCCACCGGCCGTCCGCGAGCCGCCACAGCGCCAGCATCCCGTCCACCCGTCCGGCCACCGCGCAAGTGGCCGCCGCGCACCGGATGGCGGTCGATGTGCCCGCCTTGCCCGCGTCCGGCAGCACGGTCTTGTTCCAGCTTGCCGCATCCGGCCCGGACTGCCACACCACCGGCGCCTGGCCTGCGCCCGCACCGGTCGCGATCTGCCAGCCCGCGACCATGACCCCCGGCCCGTACGCGGTCGCCGCGGTCGCGAACGCCACGCTGGACCGGGTGCTCTGCAGCGGGGTGCCGGTGGAGGAGCGGCGGACCCAGGCGTCGCCCTGCGGTGTCCAGACGGCCACGTCGAGCCCGGCGTCGTCGCTCTGCCAGGAACCGACGACGGCCGAGCCGCCCGGGGTGAGCACCGCGTCGATCAGGTCACCCGCGCCCCAGCCGCCGAACGTGCTGAACGCCTGCGCGTGCTCCGCCACCCCCGCGCTCGACCCGGTCCACACGCTCCAGCGGACATTGCCGTGCGCGCCGCCCCGGTCGCCGCCCACGGCCAGGATCCGGTTGCCGTCCGCTGCGAGCGAGTACCAGTACGCCGTCCGCCCGTACCCGGTGGCAGCCTGGGCCGGGACCTCGGTGATCCTGCCGTCGGGTCCCCGTCGGACCAGTCCCGGCTGCTGCGGCGCCTCCTCGCGGCGTATCCCGACCAGGAGTTGGTCGCCGTCGGCCGCGAGCACCTCCGGCACGGCACCGGTCGGCAGAGCGATCTGCGTGAACCGCACGTCGGGTGGCGCGGGCGCCGTCGGTGCCGCGCACGCGGCCGCCACCCAGACCGCCAAGACCAGCAACAGCGCTCGTCGCACGGCGCCCAGTATCCGCCTGGGTGGCGCCCGTCACGGGGCGAAGTCGTAGCGGGTCCACCAGTCGTAGAGGGCCGTGCTGTTGCCGTCGGCCCGGGTGATCACTCCCATGGCGAGGGCGGAGCGGTCGGTCCAGCGCAGGGTGCGCCCGGCCGTCGGGTCCGGGTAGCACGCGAGCAGGCCCGCGATCTGCCCGTTCTTCGACCAGGTCGTCTGGAGGGCGTCGCCGTCGCGACAGCTGCCGGTGTCCAGCGGCAACTGCCGCTTGTGGGCGTCGTCGGCCACGAACCGGTCGAGGGTGGCGACGTCGCGGAATCGCACGAACTCGGCCGTGTCGGGTCCGCCCGTGGGACCCGCGCCACACCGCAACGCCGCCGCCGCGGCCGCAGGAGGCGTGGGGTCCGGGCCACAGATCGCCGCGGTGAAGCCAGGGGGCAGCGCGGTGAGCAGTGCGCGGTCGGCGGCCGACAGCGCCGGGTCCGTGGTGGGGGCGGCTTCGGGTGTAGCCGATGGCCGGGCCGACGGCGGGTTCGGCTCGGCGCGGGCCATCAGCAACGCACCAGCGGTGACCCCGACCGCCAGCAGGGCGACCGTCGCGCCGAGCAGGCGCGCGCGGCGCGGCGTGGCCTCTGGCGCCTGCCCCGGGGAGGCGGGTGGTGCGTGCGGCCGGGCGGCCAGTGGCGCGGGCGACCCGGGCGGTCGGGAGGCAGCTGCCCCGGGCGACCCGGGCGGCGGGGAGGCAGCCGACCCGGGCGGCCCGGGCGGCGGGGAGGCAGGTGGTGCGGGCGGCCGGGCGGCGGGCGGTATAGGCGACCCGGGCGGCGGGATG
Source organism: uncultured Actinomycetota bacterium (assembly GCA_963837575.1). Lineage (GTDB taxonomy): Bacteria > Actinomycetota > Actinomycetes > Mycobacteriales > Pseudonocardiaceae > Pseudonocardia. The sequence continues at coordinate 50,876 of CAWIOI010000010.1, read as the reverse complement.
GGGCCCGACTCTGTCACCGTCGGCCCGCCCGGCCGCGGCGCCCGTCGAGGCGCGGCGTTTCGCGGGCCGGACAGGGCCGCGCGCGCCGCGGCGGCCAGCGCGCCCGCCGTCGGATAACGCGCCGCCGGATCCTTCGCCATCCCCACCGCGACGACACCATCCAGCGCGGCCGGAATACGCGGGTCGCGATCCGACGGGCGCGGCGGGTCGGCCTGCAGATGCGCGGAAATGACGGCGAAAGGCTCACCCGACTCGAACGGGCGGCGTCCGGTCAGGCACTCGTACAGCACGCAGGCGAGCGCATAGACATCGACGCTCCGGTCGATCGGCGCGTCGAGAAATCGTTCCGGCGCCATGTAGGCGAGTGTTCCGACCGGCGCGCCTCCGGTCGTCCCGGCGTCGTCATCCGTGGGATAGGCGAGCCGGGCGATGCCGAAATCCGCGAGGTACGCGAAGTCAGCGCCGGAATCACCGGATCCGGCGAGCAGGACGTTGGAGGGCTTGACGTCGCGGTGCACGAGCGCTACGGCGTGGGCGGCGTCCAGCGCGCCCGCCACCTGCGCGACGACATCCACGGCGCGGTCCGGGAGCATCGCGCCTGCGTGGGCGAGACGGGCCCCCATGTCCTCGCCCGCGATGAAGCGCATGTCGATGTAGAGCCTGCCGTCGACCTCGCCCCAATTGTGCACGGGGATGACGTGCGGATCCGTCAGCCGGGCCGCGAGCCGGGACTCGCGCAGAAACCGAATGCGGTACATCTCGTCGTCGGACAGCGTGGGAAGCAGCAGCTTCAGCGCGACGATGCGTTCCTGCTCGGTGTGGAAGGCGCGATACACCTCGCCCATCCCGCCGCGGCCCAGCAATTCGCGGAGGCGGTAGGGCCCAAACACCTCGTCGACCATGTGTATCCCTTGGCGATCGCGACCTGCCGGGCGCAGGCTAATGCACGTCGTAGCCCACGGACAGGCCGACAAATCAGACACGGCCTATCTCGATCTCATCCCGCCGAGTTACCCTCGCTGTGGTTCGGGGACCGTAGGCGCTGCAGCGAGGGGTCTCGGCGTGCGCTCGGACGATGAACCGACTGTACCGATCCCTATCGTCCCCGACATCCGAACCCGGTGGTCTCCCGGCCGATCAGCGCTCGTCGCCACCGTTGTCGTGCTGCTCCTCGGCGGTGTGAGCGTAGCTGGCATGGCCGTTGGTCTTCCGGGCTGCTCCCACCGCGGCCAGCGGCGGCGAGGTGTACCGGGAGTCGACGGACAATCCGGGCCGCGACCCGTTCAGCGGCACCGTCGTGGTCGGCAACCCACCCGGCACGAAGTCCCAGACCCCGATCGGCGCATCCGGCGGTGGCGTGTCCACCATCCCCGGCGATGTTCCCGCCCTCTACGGCGGATCCCGCAACGAACACGTCTGCGACCGCCAGAAGCTGATCACCTTCCTCCAGCAGAACCCCGACAAGGCGGCCGCCTGGGCAGGCGTGCTGGGCATCGACACGGCGGACATCGCCACCTACATCGGCACGCTCACCCCCTTGCAGCTGCGCGCGGACACCCGCGTCACCAACCACGGCTTCGTCAACGGGCACGCCACCTCGCTGCAGTCGGTGCTGCAGGCGGGCACGGCCGTGCTCGCCGACGACCAGGGGCGCCCGCGGGTCAAGTGCGGGTGCGGGAACCCGCTGCTCGACCCGATCGCGACGCCGGTCACTCCGGTCTATTCGGGCGACGACTGGCCCGGCTTCGATCCGGGCAACCTCTCCGCCGTCACGTCCGCCAGCGTTCGGGTCGCCCGTTTCGTGGTTTACGACCTCCGGACCGGCGAGACGTTCTACCGCCCGCGCGGTACCGACGGCGACGAGGACCAGCTCACCACCCCGCCCGCCGTGACGACGACCGAGGCGACACCGACACCGACCGACGCCGACGCCGACGGTCGTGGCGTGCCCGGGGGGCACCCACCGGAGCGGGTCGATCTGCGTCGCCGACGCGCCGCCCCCATGTCCCGATGGACAGGTTCGCGAAGGCGGCAGGTGCGTCCCGACCCGGATCTCGTGTCCCGACGGGAGCCATGCGTCCGACGACGGCGCATCCTGCGTCAAGGACGAGATCCGCTGCCCGGACGGGACCCATCTCGAGCACGGCAGGTGCGTCGACGACCGCCCGCCCTGCGCGTCCGGCACCTACCTCGACGGCGACACGTGCGTCTCCAAGCACCCCTGCCCGACCGGCACCCACCCCGACGGCGGCGAGCGCACCTGCGTCCCGGATCCCTGCCCAACCCAGACCCACCCGGTCAGTGACGGAACGAGCTGCGCCCCGGACCCGCCCTGCCCGACCGGAACCCGTCCGGACAGCGGCGAGACCACCTGCGTCCCCACCCCAGACCGCGGCCTGCCCGACCGCACCCACCTCGTAGTCAGCGGCGAGACCACCTGCGACCGCCACTCCAGCGCAGCCACCTGTTATCCCATCCGCGCCCCGGCCCCTGTCCGACCAACACGCATCATGTCGCCAACGGCTCCGCCTGCGTCTCCGACCCACCGCCCCCACCCGCCTGTCCCACCAACGCCCACTCGATCCGCGGCGAGACCACCTGCGCCCCCAACCCACCGGCGCCACACTCGTGCCCCTCCGGCACCCACCCCGCCACCAACGGCACCACCTGCATCACCAACCCACCCGCCCCACACACCTGCCCCCCCGGCACCCACCCCGCCACCAACGGCACCACCTGCATCACCAACCCACCCGCCCCACACACCTGCCCCCCCGGCACCCACCCCGCCACCAACGGCACCACCTGCATCACCAACCCACCCGCCCCACACACCTGCCCCCCCGGCACCCACCCCGCCACCAACGGCACCACCTGCATCACCAACCCACCGGCCGCGCGCGCGTGCCCCTCCGGCACCGTGCGCGACAGCAGCGGCGTCTGCCAGAGCAAGCCCCCGACGACGCGACGGACCGTCGCGCCGTCGTCGGCGGTGCCCGCGGCCGGGAACGCCGCCTCCGGGTCGAAGTACCGCACGCCCTGCCTGCTTCCCGACGGCCGCCAAGGCGTGATCAACCGCTCGACCGGGACGTGTATCCCGGTTCAGTAGGTCGGCCACACCGTGTCGACCAGAGGCAGGCCGTGGGTCGCATGTCCGAGCGTTGCCCGACGACGCTAGTCTCGCTCGCGGTTCGGGGACGCAACCGCTGCAGCGGAGGCCACAGCGTGCAGTCGGACGACGACGCGACCGCGGTCGTGTCCACGATCCCCCGGCGTCGACCGCCCCGGACCGCGGGCCGCACGACGCTCGCCGCCACCGTCGTGGTGGTGCTGTTGGCGGGCGTGAGTGTGCTGGCGTGGCCGCTGCTGTTCCGGCCTGCGGCCTCCTCGACCGGCGGCGAGGTGTACCGCGAGTCGACCACCACCCCGGGCCGCGACCCCTTCAGCGACACGCTCGTCCTCGGCAACCCGCCCGGCGCCAAGTCGCAAACCCCGGCCGGAGCGAGCGGCGGCGGTGCCGTCAACACGATCGCGGGCGACGTCCCCGCCCTCTACGGCGGGTCGCGCAACGAGCACGTCTGCGACCGCCAGAAGCTGGTCACCTTCCTCCAACAGAACCCCGACAAGGCGGCCGCCTGGGCAACCGTGTTGGGCGTCGCCACGGCCGACATCCCCACCTACGTCGCCACGCTCACCCCGATGCAACTGCGTGCGGACACCCGCGTCACCAACCACGGCTTCGCCGACGGGCACGCCACCTCGCTGCAGTCGGTCCTGCAGGCGGGCACGGCGGTACTCGTCGACGACCACGGGCGACCCCGGGTCAAGTGCGGCTGCGGAAACCCGCTGCTCGACCCGGTCGCCACCCCCATCACCCCCGTCTACACCGGCGACACCTGGCCCGACTTCAGCCCGACCAACATCTCCGCCGTCACGCCCGCGAAGATCCAGGTCGACCGGTTCGTCGTCTACGACCTGCGCACCGGCGAGACCTTCTACCGCCCCCGCGGCACCGACGGCGACCAGGACCAACCCACCACCCCACCCGCGACGACGACAATGCCGGTGCCGTCGCCGACCGTCGTCGCCTGTCCGTCGGGCACTCATCTGAGCGGCACGACCTGCGTCGCCGACGCACCACCCCGCTGCCCGGCCGGACAGGTCCGCAACGGAGGCCGGTGCGTCCCCACGGCGATCTCCTGTCCCGACGGGAGCCACCCCGCGGATGGCGGCACGTCCTGCGACCCCGACCCGCCCGACTGCCCCGACGGGACCCACCGCGACGACGACACCTGCGTTCCCGACCGCTCGCACGGTGACTGTCCGCCGGGCACCCACCCGAAGAGCACGCTCTGCGTGAGCGACGACGTTCCCACCTGCCCGGACGGCTCCCACGTTAGCTACACCAACAAGTGCATCCAGGACTGTCCGGACGGCTACCGGCAGGACGCGCGCGACAACTGCGTGGCCGACCGTCCGACTACGCCTCCGCCCTGCCCGGACGGCGCCCCCAGGACGCCCGCGGGCGTCTGCTACACGGGCACCAGGCGCCCACCGGTCGGCCGACGCAAGCGATCGCCGAGTGCCCCGGCGCGCTGACCGGTTCGTCGTGCCGGAAGGTGGCCCCGGCCGTGAGGAAAGCGACTACAAGCGGCTCGCCGTGCCGAAAGCCAGGCTTACCGTGTCGAAATGTGGGACACGCCGTGTCGAAACGGGGGACTCACCGTGGTCGGGTCAGGCGCGGAGCTTCTCCAGCCGCTCGATGGCCGCGCGGAGGGTCTCCAGCCGCTTGGGGAACGCGAAGCGCACCTTGCCGCGGCCGAACGCGGCGTTCTCCGGGCGCCAGAACGACACGGCGGGCACACCGGACACGCCGATCTCGGTGATCAGCCGCCGGGCGAACGCGACGCCGTCGCCGTCGGGGGTGAGCCTGCCGACGTCGCACAGCACGTAGTACGAGCCGTCGGGCCTGCGCAGGTCGAACCCGATGTCCTCCAGCGCGGCGCAGAGCAGGTCGCGGCGCTCCCGGTAGAGCGCGGCCAACTCCGTGTAGTACGCGGCGGGCAGGCCGAGCGCGACGACCCCCGCGGCCTGCAGCGGCGCGGGGGCGGCGATCGTGAGGAAGTCGTGCACCTTGCGGATCGCCGAGGTGATCTCCGCCGAGGCGACGGTCCACCCCACCCGCCACCCGGTGACGGCGTAGGTCTTGGAGAGCGCGTTGACCGTGACCGTGCGGTCCTCCAGCCCGGGCACCAGCGCGGGCGGCAGGTAGCCGCCGGGCCCGAGCTGGTGGATGTGCTCGTAGATCGAGTCCACCACCAGCACGGCGTCCCAGCGCGCGCAGAGCTCGGCCAGTAGGGCGAGCTCGTCGGCGCGGTAGACCTTGCCGGTGGGGTTGTTCGGGTGGCAGAGGAACACCGCCTTGGTGCGGGGGCCGAACGCCGCCCGCAGTTCGGCCTCGTCGAACGACCAGTCCGGTTCCCGCAGGAGCACCGGGCGCACCACCGCGTCCGACAGGATCGCGTTCGGCCGGTAGTTCTCGTACCAGGGCTCGAACAGCACGACCTCGTCACCGGGATCCAGCAGCGCGAACGTCACCGCGACCAGCGCCTCGGTGGCCCCGCAGGTGACGCACAGCTCGGTGTCGGGATCGACGGTCCAACCGGGGTACGTCCGGGCGGTCTTCGCGGCGATCGCGGCCCGCAGCGCCGGGGTGCCGAAGGTCATCGGGTACTGGTTGTCGTCGGCCGCGATCGCGGCACAGGCGGCCGCCTTCAGCTCCGGCGGGCACGGGAAGTCCGGGAAGCCCTGGCCGAGGTTGATCGCGCCGTGCTGTGCGGCGAGCCGGAACGTCTCCCGGATCACCGACTCGGTGAACCGGGCCGCCTTCGCACTGGTCCGCACGGTGCCGCTCCTTCCGCCTCGGTCCCGCCAGCCGACCGTAGCGGCCTTCGCGCTCCGCCAGTCAACGGGACACCAGCGGGCTTCGACCTTGCCGAGACCCCGCTCACGTCCCGTTCGCGTGCGGTAGATACCCCATGGGGGTATAGTCCGCGGCATGAAGGTGACCTGGGGGATGGCCGCGACCGCGACGCTGCACTGCCTCACCGGCTGCGCGATCGGCGAGGTGCTGGGCATGGTGATCGGCACGGCCACGGGGATGAGCAACGCCGCCACGGTGGTGCTGTCGATCGTGCTGGCGTTCGCGTTCGGCTACGCGCTCACGATGCGCGGCGTGCTGGCTTCCGGCGTCGGCCTCCGGCAGGCGCTGCGGATCGCGTTGGCCGCCGACACGGTGTCGATCGCGGTGATGGAGATCGTGGACAACGGTGTCGTGCTGGCCGTGCCGGGCGCGATGGACGCCGGACTGACCGACGCGCTGTTCTGGGGCTCGCTGGCGTTCTCGCTCGTCGTCGCGTTCGTGGTGACGACGCCGGTGAACCGCTGGATGATCAGCCGCGGCCGCGGGCACGCCGTCGTGCACGCCCACCACCGTTGATCGGCCCATGATCGCCGAAATCGCGCGAAAACGTGCGCCTGCGCACGAAATGGCGCCGTTTCAGTGATCATGGTGGGCCGAGAGCGGCGGCGAGCCCCGTCCAGGCTCGGCACGACGTGGTCGGGCGGCCTGCACCAGCCGGGATAGGGCGCGCCGGCGCGGTCGATCCACGCCGTGCGCAGCCCGGCCCGCGCGGCCCCGTCGAGGTCCCAGGGGTGGACGGCGACCATCAGCAGGTCGCCCGGCGCCACCCCGCACACCTCCGCCACGTAGCCGTACGCGCCGGGGGCGGGCTTCCAGACGCCCGCGTCCTCCACCGACAGCACGTGCTCGAACTCCCCGCGCAGACCGGCGTCGCCGAGCAGCTTCTCCGCGACCGCCGCCGCCCCGTTGCTCATCGTCACCAGCCGCAGGCCGCGCGCCCGCAGCGCGCGCACGCCGTCCGGCACGTCGGGGTGGCAGGAAAGCGCGGCGAACCCGTCGAGGACGTGCGCGACGGCGGCGTTCACCGGCCGGTCCAGCTCGATCCCGTGCAGCACCGACGTGCAGCCCGCTCTCGGCGAGCACGGCGAACCGCTCCGACTCCCCCGCGGCCGTCCGCGCGAACCCGTCCCGCAGCAGGGCCGCGAACCACAGCCGGGCGAGCGCGGGCGGCGCCCCGACGTCGGCGAACCGGCTCGCGAGCGGCGCCATGTCGGACAGGGTCTCGTTCACGTCGAACACGACGACCTGAACAGGCATGTCAGAACCACCCCGGGTCGGTCTCGACCGTGGTCGCGTCGAGGCGGGCGAGCAGGTCGAACTTCGGCCCCGTCTGCGGCAGCTCGAAGCGGTAGAAGTAGCGCGCGGCCTGGCGTTTACCCTGGTGGAAGGCGTCGTCACGGTCGCCGGTGGCGAGGAACTGCCCGAGCCACACCCAGGCGAGCACCACGTGCCCGGCCGCCTCCAGGTAGACCGACGCGTTGGCCAGGCGGGCGGCGGGGTCGAGATCCGCGCCGTGGATCGCGGCCGTGACGTCGACGAGCCGGGTCAGCGCGGCGTCCAGGGCGACGCCCAGCTCGGCGGCCTCCCCGCCTGCCGTCCGGGCCGCGGCCACCGTCTCCCGCACGGCCTCCGCCAGCGCGGCGAGCCCGGCGCCGCCGCCCATGACGACCTTGCGTCCGAGCAGGTCGATGGCCTGGATCCCGTGCGTGCCCTCGTGGATCGGGTTGAGCCGGTTGTCCCGGTAGTGCTGCTCGACGTCGTACTCGCGGGTGTAGCCGTAGCCGCCGTGGATCTGGATCGCGAGGTCGTTGGCCTGCAGGCAGAACTGCGAGGGCCAGCTCTTCGCGATCGGGGTGAGCACCTCGAGCATCAGGTGCGCGTGCGCCCGCCCCTCGGGCGTGGCCGCGGTGCGCTCCTCGTCCAGCAGCTTGCCGCAGTACAGGACGAGCCCCAGCCCGCCCTCGACGAACGCCTTCTGCGCGAGCAGCATCCGGCGCACGTCGGCGTGCTCCACCAGCGGCACCGGCGGCGCGGCAGGGTCCTTCGCCCCGGGCGGCCTGCCCTGGGTGCGGGTGCGCGCGTAGTCCAGGGACTTGAGGTAGCCGGTGTAGCCGAGCGCCACCGCACCCGCGCCGACCGCGACCCGGGCCTCGTTCATCATGTGGAACATGGCGGCCAGGCCCTGGTTCGGTCCGCCGACGAGGTAGCCGACGGCACCCGCCGCGCCTCCGGGCAGGTGGCGGCCCTCCCCGAAGTTGAGCAGCGTGTTCGCGGTGCCGCGGTAGCCCATCTTGTGGTTCAGCCCGGCGAGCACGACGTCGTTGCGCTCCCCGCCCGGCAGGTGCTTTGGCACCAGGAAGAGCGAGATGCCGTGCACCCCCGGCGGGCTGCCCGGGATCTTCGCGAGCACCAGGTGGACGATGTTCTCGCCCAGCTCGTGCTCGCCCCCGGAGATCCACATCTTGGTGCCGAACAGCCGGTGGGTGCCGTCGTCGGCGGGTTCGGCGCGGCACGTGATGTCGGCGAGCGACGAGCCCGCCTGCGGCTCCGAGAGGCACATCGTGCCGTAGAACCGGCCCTCGACCATCGGGCGGACGAACGTGTCGATCTGCTCGTCCGAGCCGTGGGCGAGCAGCAGGTTGGCGTTGCCGATGGTCAGCATCGCGTACGACCACGTCCCGATGTTCGCGGCCTGGAACCACGCGAAGCAGGCCGTCTGGACGACCTGTGGCAGCTGCAGGCCGCCCACCCGCGCGTCCATGCCCCCGCCGATCAAGCAGGCCTCGGCCACCGCGTCGAGCGCGGCCTTGACCTCGGCGGGCATCCGGACCCGGCCGTCGACGAACTCCGGCTCGGCCGCGTCGGAAAGCTTGTTGTGCGGCGCGAATCGCTCGGCGGCGATCTCCGCGCACAGGTCGAGCACGGCGTCGAAGGTCTCCCGCGAGTGCTCGGCGTAGCGCTCACGCTTGGTGAGCGCCTCGACGTCCAGCCAGTCGTAGAGCAGGAAGTCCACGTCGCGGCGCGAGAGCAACAGCGATGTCGCCATGGTGCCTCCCCTCAGCGCCCCTCGTGCAGGGCTTTGCCCGGGCCGTCGCGCAGGAAGGACGCTACCGCCGCGGGGAGGTCGGCCGTGGCGAACAAAGCGCCCGAGACGGCGGGCACGGCGTCGTCGGCCGCGCGCACACCGTCCCGGACCGCCGTGGTGACCAGCCGCTTCGTGGCCGCGTGCGCGACGGTCGGGCCCGCCGCCACCCGGCGCGCGTAGTCGCGGGCGGCCTCGGCGAAGCCCTCGTCGGGCAGCACCCGGTTCACCACGTTCCAGCGTTCGAGCACCGCGGCCGGGTACAGCTCGCCGGTGAAGACCAGCTCCCGGGCGCGGGCCGGGCCTGCCCGTTCGGCGAGCCGCTGCGGGCCGCCCATCGACGGGGTGAGCCCGACGACGATCTCCACCAGCCCGAACGACGCGCTTTCGGCGGCGAGCAGGATGTCGCACGCCAGCGAGATCTCGAACGCCGCGGTGAGGGTGAGGCCGTGCGCGGCGAAGACGGTCGGCACCGGCAGGTCCTCCAGCGTCTGCACGATGCGCAGCAGACGGGCCCAGAGGGTGCTCGCCCGCTGCACCGCGGCCGGGTCCTCGGTGATCGCCTGGAACAGCGGGACGTCGACGCCGCCGGACACGACCTTGCCGCGCGCCTCGACCAGCACCGCGCGGGCCCGGTCGGGGTGGCCGGGATCGGTGAGCGCGACGAGCTCGCCGACGGCGTGCGCCCAGCCCGCGAACATCTCCTCGTCGAACAGGTTCAGCGGCGGCCGGTCGAGGACGACGACGGCGACATCGCCGTCGCGCTCGATCCGGACCGGGTCGGGAGCTGTCGCTGCGTCGGTCATCGGACCATCCTGGCCGATCGATCAGCCCTCTGCCGAGGCCCCGGCGGCAACCCCGGCGAGCCGCCGCCCGAGCAGGCGGCCCAGCGCCATGACCGTGAACGTCGGCGGCAGGCCCCACGCGAACGGGATGACCGAGGCGTCGCCGACGTACAGGCCGCGGATCTCGGTCTGCAGGTCGGTGTCGACGACGTCGCCCACCTTCGCCGTGCCGCCGGGGTGCACCGCGACGTGCCCGGCCACGACGATCGACCGCCCGCCCGCGTGCCGCACGATCGACCGCGCCTCGGCGGCGCCGCGGGCCAGGACGGCGCGGTCGGCCTGCGTCAGCGGTTTCGCCACCCCGCCCCGCCGGGTCAACGAGCCGGAGAGGGCGTCGCGGGCCTTGACCATCACGGATATCGACGAGCGGTACGCGCCCAGCCGGTCGGGCCGTCCCGCCAGCGCGGTGGCGGCGTTGTGCAGCCAGCGCGGGCGGCACAGGTCCGTGAGCAGGAATCCGTCGGCGAGCCGGTCGGCGGCGGCGAGCATGGGCGGCTCGAAGCCCGCGTCGAGGCCGTCCACCGAGCCGTTGACGACGAGCACCGGGTCGTAGAAGAACTGCTCGCCTGCCCGGCCGATGCCGCTGGCGCGCAGCACCATCGGTGTACCGAGGCCCCCTGCGGCCAGCACCACAGTGTCCGTCGCCACCTGCACGTTCCGGCGACCCACCCGTGCCTCGACGCCGACCACGGCGCCTGCCCGCGTGCCGACCCGGGTCACGGTGGCGCCCGTGACCAGGCGCGCGCCCGCGGCGACGGCGTCGTCGACGAATCTGCGCGCGTTCCACCGGGCCGCGCCCCACGCGCCGAGCCCGTCGCGGCGCAGCACGCCCTGGTCGACGAGCTTGGGCAGCGGCTGCCAGTCGAAGCCGAGGTCGCGCGCGCTGTCCATGACGAGCCGCGCCCGCGGGCCCATCAGCTCCGGCGGCAGCGGCGCCGGGCGTAGCTCCGCGCGCAGTGCGGCCGCGTCGGCGCGCAGGTCGAGACCGTGCGCGCGCAGGGCGTCGTGCGGGGGTTCCCACGCGGTGCCGAAGAAGTAGAGCGAGCTCCCGCCGACCGTGACCGCCCGCAGCACGACGACCGAACCGGAACGGAAGAGGCTCCGGCCGGGCAGGAAGAGCTCCCGCAAGGCCTGCCGGGCGCGGCCGGTGGGCGGCTCGGCCCGTCCACGTTCGAGCACGAGCACCCGGGCGCCCGCGCGGGCCAGCTCGCGGGCGGCCGCCGCGCCACCCGGGCCGCTCCCCACGACGACGACGTCGAACGAGGTCACCCGGCAAGGATCCGGCGTGGGGCCCCGCGTAGGGCATGTCCCGAGGGGACGAACCGGCCCGCGCGCCGGTCGAAGGCGGTTACGCTGCCCGCAGGAGCGACCGGACGGGAGGCGCCATGCCGGTCTTGCACATCCGCTGCCCCGACTGCGGGCACGAGTACCGGTCGCTCGTGATGGCGGGCGCGCGCGTCCCCCCGGTCTGGTCGTGCTCGGTGTGCGGCCACCGTCGTGCACGGCCGCTCACCGCCGACGATCCCGCCGAGCACGCCGACGCCCATCCCCTCGCCGACGGCTCGGGCTGCGGCTGCTGCGGCTGAGGGGTCAGCGGCCTGCCTTGCGCTTCTCCCGGCGGTCCACGACGCCGGTGATGAACGACAGCGTGGCGAGCAGGAGCACCACGGCGGGCACGTAGATGAGAACCGGCCAGAGATGGGCCATGCGGGGGCATCCGTCCGATGTCGTGATCCAGTCGTGATCCAGCGCCGGGCACTGTAGCAAGGGCCGGTCCGGCCGCCCGGACCGGACGTCGCCGACGCGTCCGCGGGAATGTGCAAGGGGACGGCCGCCTTGGACCTCTCTGTGAGCCCGTCCTCCCGCGGCGGGGTCGGCCTGCGCTCGGAGCGCGGCCCGATCCTGCTCGCCCTCATGGTGTCCACCGGCCTGATCGCGATCGATGCGACGATCCTCGCGACGGCGGTGCCGTCGATCGTCCGCGACATCGGCGGCTACGCCCAGTTCCCGTGGCTGTTCTCGGTGTACCTGCTGGCCCAGGCGGTGTCGGTGTCGGCGTACGCGAAGCTCGCGGACACGTTCGGCCGCAAGCCCCTCCTGCTGTTCGGCATCGGGCTGTTCCTGGTGGGGAGCGTGCTGTGCGGGGTGGCGTGGAGCATGCCCGCGCTCATCGCGTTCCGCGCGCTGCAGGGCCTGGGCGCGGGCGCCGTCCAGCCGATGGCGGTCACGGTCGCGGGCGACATCTACACGGTCGCCGAACGCGCGACCGCCCAGGGCTACATCGCGAGCGTGTGGGCGCTGTCCTCGGTGGTCGGCCCGACGCTCGGCGGGATCTTCGCCCAGCTGGGCCTGTGGCGGTGGATCTTCTTCGTCAACGTGCCGCTGTGCCTGCTCGCCGGTGTGCTCATCGCCCGGAACCTGCGCGAATCGGTGGAGCGGCGCGAGCACCGCATCGACTACCTCGGCGCCCTCCTGCTGACGAGCGGCATGACGCTGGTGCTGCTCGGGGTGCTGGAGGGCGGCCAGGCGTGGGCGTGGAGCTCGCCGACGAGCATCGGCGTGTTCGCGGGCGGCGTCGCGCTGCTCGGCGCGTTCGCACTCGTCGAGCGGCGCGCGGCCGAGCCGGTGCTGCCACTGTGGGCGCTGCGCAGGCGCCTGCTCGCGACGACGACGCTGCTCGCGCTCGGCGTCGGCGTGATGCTCATCGGGCTCACGTCGTTCGTGCCGACCTACCTCGCGAACGCGCTCGGGGTGTCGCCGGTGGTCGCGGGCCTGGCGCTGGCCGCGCTCACCCTGGGCTGGCCGCTGGCGGCGAGCCTGTCGGGCAGGCTGTTCTACCTGCGGCTGGGCTTTCGCCCGACGATCCTCATCGGGCTCGGCCTCATCGTGTTGGGGGCGGCCGCGCTGGCCCTCCTCGCGCACACGCCGTCGGTGCTCGCCGTCGCGGTCACCTGCTTCGTCACCGGCATGGGGATGGGCCTCGTCGCGACGCCCTCGCTGATCGCCGCGCAAGCCAGCGTGGGCTGGGCCGAGCGCGGGGTCGCGACCGGCACGAACATGTTCGCCCGCTCGCTGGGCAGCGCGGTGGGCGCGGCCGTGCTCGGCGCCGTCGCCAACGGGGTGATCGCGGCGTCCGGCAGGCCCGAGACCGATCCCGTCGCCGCCACCGACGCGGGTGCCGCCGTGTTCGTCGCCGTGCTCGTCGCGGCCCTCCTCACCGTGGTGGCAGGCATCTGCATGCCGAAGGTCGACGCGACGCTCGGCGCCCCGCAGAACGCCGCGCCCGACACCGACCCCGAGCCCGCGCCTGCCCGGGAGGCGGCGGGGTGATCGCGTCGGGCCGCAGCGTGCATCCGGTAGGACGCGCGCCGATCACGGTGTCCGCGGCTCCGCGGCGGGCGCCACGCGGAGCCGGGCCACCCGGCGGCCGTCCATCGCGATCACCGTGAACACGTGGTCCATCGCGGTCACCGCGTCCCCGACGGCCGGGATCCGGCCGAGCCGGTGCACGACGAAGCCGCCGAGCGTCTCGTAGGGGCCCTGCGGCAGCGCGATGCCCGCCCGGCCCGCCAGCTCCTCGCGGTGCAGGAGCCCGTCGAGCACGCTGCTGTCGGGCGGCACCGCGGCGGGGTCGAACTCGTCCTCGATCTCGCCGACGAGCTCCTCGATGATGTCCTCCATCGTCACGATGCCATCGGTGCCGCCGTACTCGTCGACGACCACGGCGAGGTGGGTGCGGCTCGCGCGCATCTCGGCCAGCGCCGCCAGCACCGGCTTGCTGCCCGGCAGGAGCGGCGCGGGCCGGGCGATGTCGCCGACCGTGCGCCCGTCGGGCTCGGCCGCGTCGCGGTCGCCGGTGACCGTGGTGAGCAGGTCGGTGAGCAGGTCGGTCAGCAGGTCGCGCACGTGCACCACCCCGACGACCTCGTCCACGGTCTCGCCGATCACGGGGTAGCGGGAATGCGGCATGGACAGCACCACGCGGGCGGCCTCGCGCAGCGGCGTGGCGGCGGGCAGGAACTCCACCTCGGTTCGCGGCACCATCACCCCCGCGAGCTGCCGGTCCGCCGCGCCGAACACGTCGGAGAGCACCCGGCGCTCCTCGACGTCGAGGTCGCGATGGCTGCTGACGAGGTCGCGCAGCTCCTCCTCGGTGACCTCCTCCGCCCCTTGGTGCGGGTTGAACCCGAGCACCCGCACGAGCAGGTTCGTCGTCCGCGACAGCAGCCACACCACCGGACGGCTGATCCGCGCCACGACGTCGAGCACCGGCGACACCGACAGCGCGATGCCCTCCGCGCGCTGTAAGGCGATGCGCTTGGGCACGAGCTCGCCCAGCACCAGCGACAGGTACGACACGAACGCCGTCACCGCGACGAACGCCACCGAGCCCGCGACGCTCGGCGGCAACCCCAGGTCGGTCAGCACCGCCCCCAACGGCTCCGACAGCGTCGCCCCGCCGTAGGCCGACGCGAAGAAGCCCGCGAAGGTGACGCCGACCTGCACCGAGGCCAGGAACCGGCTGGGGTCGAGCCGCAGGCGCCGCACCCGCTCTCCGCGACGGCCGGGCAGCCGCTCGACCTGGCTCTCGCGGAGCGTGAGCACGGCCAGCTCGGAGCCGGAGAAGAACCCGCCGATCGTCACGAACACCACGATGAGCGCAAGGTTGGTGAGGGTGCCGGTCACGTGGATCAGCATTCTCCGCTCCGCGCGAGACCGCTGCCCGACCTGCCCGGGCCCGGCGCCGTTCGCACGGTCGGGGCATCGGTGCGGCCGCGTCACCGGCGCAGGTGGGTCGCCCTGGATAAGGTGTGGCGCGACAACTGCGCAGCGTCATGCGGGCCGCGCGGCGTCCCGGTCAGAGAGCGAGAGCCCTGCGTGTCAGCGTCCGTCGAGGTCGAGTCGAGCCCACGAACGCCGCCGCAGCCGCAGGCCTCGCCGCCCGGGCCCGCCGCGCCGCGGATCAACCGCCGCGTCGTCCGCGGTCTCGTGTGCGCGACGATCGCCGCCGATCTGGTGCTGCTCGGGCGGCTGACCGGGCTGCTCGACGGCGCCGCGGGCGTGGTCGTCGCCGTCGTGCTCGTGCTGCTCGTGCCGACGTCGCGGGAGCTGCCGCGGCGCATCCTGGTCGCGGGCTGCCTGCTGCTCGGCTGGAGCCAGATGCTCTGGTGGTGGCCGCTGCCGGTGGGCGAGCCCGGCCGGGTGACGCTCGGGCTGGCCGTGCTCGCGGGCGCGGTGGCCGCGTGGGTCGGATTCGCCGAGCGTCCCGGCACCCGCGCGCGCCGCCTGCGGCCCCGGCTGCGCCCGGCCGACCTCGCGCTCGCGCTGCCCGTCGGGATCGGCATCGCCTGCACCGGGCCGTGGCTCGCGCCGAAGACGCCCGTACAGACGCTGGGCATGCTCATGGGCGGCTGGGACAACGTCGCCCACTTCACCATGGTGCACATGATCCGGCGGTTCGGCGCCACCGTGGACGCGCTGCCGCCGCCGACGCCCGGCGCCACCTGGCAGTTCGCCGCCTACCCGCAGGGGTTCCACGCGGTCGCCGCCGGGGTCGTCGAGCTGCTCATCGGGCCGGGCGACGACGGCGGGATGGGCCCGGAGCTCGTCGCCTACACGCAGGCGATGGCGCTGGTGGTCATCGCGGTCACGACGACGGTGGTGGCCGGGTTCTGCGCACTGCCCGCGGTCCGGCGGCGACCCGCCCTCGCCGCGCCCGTCGCGGCGTTCGTGTCGGCCGTGTTCCTCCTCGGGCCGGGCTCGTTGGCGATCGGCGGCGGAATCGCGAACTTCGCCGTCGCCTGCGGCCTGGCCGTCGCCGTCGTGCTGCTGGCGGTGCCCTCGGCCCGGGTGCTCACGCCGCTCACGCTCGCCGCGATCGGCGGCGCCGTGGTCGGCGTAGCGAGCACGTGGGTGCTGCTGCTCGCCCTCGCCGGGCCCGCGCTTCTGGTGCTGGTCCTGCCGCTGCGCCGACGTCGGTGGGCGGCGTCCCGGGCGCGTGTCGCGGTGTCGGCCGGGCTGGTCGTGGCCGTCCTGGCGGGCCTCGCCCACACCGCCGCCGTGCTCTCCCGCGTGCAGGCGCCGGACCCGCTCACGATCGACGGTGGGCGCGTGCACGTCGACTTCGGGCTCGTGGCGGCGGCGGCGTTGGCCATCGTCGGCATGGGCGTGGCGCTCGCGCGCAGGCACCCGCGGGTCGCGGGCCTCCTGGCGATGCCCGTCGCAGCGGCGGCCACCGCGGCCGGGCTCGTCGCGCTCCAGGTCGCGGTGAACGGCGAGATCACCTACTACGGGCTGAAGTTCCTGCTCGGCACGGAGATCGTGCTCTTCGCCGTGCTGCCGGTGCCGGTGGTCCACCTGCTCGACCGCGCCCGGCCCCGTGCGGGTCTGCGCGGCGCACTCGCGTCCGGGATCGTGGCGCTGGCGCTCACGCAGGTGTTCGGCCTCACGGTGACGGGCCTCGGACCCATCGGGATCGCCGCCGAGGCACCGGGGATCACGAACCGCGTCAAGCAGGAGCAGGCGATCGCCGCGCCGCCCGGGGCCGCCGAGCTGGCCGCTCGGATCACGCGCCTGGACGCACCGCTTCCCGCCTTCTGGGTCGACTTCCCTGGCGACCACCGGGTGAGCCCGATCCTCGCCGGTCAGTGGTTCCTGGCGCTCACCGACACCTGGACCCTCGAGGCCAACGCGGTGGCCTCGAGCACCACGCTGAGCGGGCCCGAGCAGGTCCCGCTGGTCGCCGAGCGCATCCTCCTCCGCCGTCCGGACGCCGTCGTCGTCGTGCGCGGCGAGGACGTCGCGGCGGTCCGCCGGGACGTCGGGCCCGACCTGGCGCCGCGGATCGTCGGGCTGTGAACCCGGAGCGGCGGCGGGCGCCGGTGGGGGTGCTCGCCGCCGTCGCCGCGGCCGTGGTCGCCGCGGCCGTCGTGGCGGTGTCGCTCGGGCTGGGCGGCACCCCGGTGGGCGCGGGCGACAACGGCGACGGCCCGCGGCTCTACTGCGGGGCGGGGCTGGTGCCGCTCACCCCGGACGGCCGTTCGAACTGGAAGGGCGGCGTCGTCCTCGACTTCGCCACCGGCGCCCCCGCCTGCCCCGACCCCGCCGCCTCGGCCGCGCTGCCGATGCTGCGGCTCGCGACGCTGGGCTCCGGTGCGACGTGGTCGCTCACCCGCCTCGGCGTGCTGTACGCGCTGGCCGTCGGCCTGCTCACCGGCCTGGCGGCGTGGGCGGTCGGGCCGGGCGCCCGGCTGGTCGTGCTCGTGCCTGCGCTGGTGCCGCTGGTCGGCCCGACGTTCACCCGGTTCTTCGTCTCGACCTACAGCGAGCCCGCGGGCTTGCTCGGCGCGTACGCCCTGTGCCTCGGGACGGCGGTCGTCGCGGTCACCGGGCCGACGGAGCGCGGGGCGCGGACCGCCGGGCTGGTCCTCGTGGCGGTGGGTGGCCTCGTCGCGGCCACGGCCAAGGCCTCGTTCATCCCGCTGCTCGGTGTGGCGCTCGTCGTCGCCGCGGCCACGACGGTGGGGAACGGGCCGCGGCGGCGGCTGGTCGGCCTGGCGACGGCAGGGGCCGTGGTGCTGGTGGCCGTCGGGCCGGTGGTGGCGGGCGTGCGGTGGCAGGAGCGCCACTTCGCCGCGGTCAACGCCCACAACCTCGTCTACACGGCGGTGCTGCCCGACGTCGGCGCGGCCGCGCTGGGCCCGCTCGGGCTGCCGCCCGGGGCGCTCGCCGCCGCGGGCCGCGCCTACTACCCGGCAGGCGTTCGCGGGGTGCCCGGGGCCGAGGTCGTCGCGGCGGATCCGGCGGATGCCCGCGCGGGCGCCTACAGGGTGCTGCTCACGCACCCGGGCGCCGCCGGGGGCGCGCTCGGGCGGGGGCTCACCGCGACGCTCGGCGCGGGCCTGTCCTACCTGCCCTCTGCGCCGGTGACCGCGGATTCGGTGCCGCCCGCGCTGGGCACGACGGTCGGCCCGCAGGGCGCCGACCGCGCGCAGCTCCTGGCGTGGCTGGACGGGCTCCCCGTGCCGTGGCTGCCCGCCGTCGTCGCGGCGGCAGGAGTGCTCGCCGGGCTGCTGACCGTGCGCCGCAGCGGCCCGGTCGTGCGCGCGGCGGGGCGGGTGGCCGCGCTCGGCGCGGTGTCGGCCGTCGGGTTGGTCGCGGCGGCCGTGCTCGGCGACGGCTACTTCGAGATCGCCAAGCACACGTGGCTCGCGGCGTACCTCCTGTCGGTGACCGCGGTCGGGATCGCCGTGATCGCCGCGAGACGGGCGTTCGCGGTGATCGAAACCCGGAAACGTCGTGCTCACCCGGCGGCGCCGGTCGCCCGGTAGCGCTCAGCGGATCTCGATCACCGACTTGGTGATCTGCGAGCGGGCCAGGAGCCGGTCGTCGACCATGGCGGTGGCCGAGACGAAGCCCAGCCGCCGGGTGCGCCGCTCCAGCGCGGCCGTCACGCGGACGCGGTCGCCTTCGCGTCCGGCGCTGAGGATCTGGGTCGCGATGTGGTGGGTGACGGCGTGCTCGTTCGCCGCGAGCGCCGGGAGCAGCGCCAGCAGACCCGTCAGCTCCAAGATCGCGCCGAGGGCGCCCGCGTGCAGGGTGCCGCCGGGGTTGATCGCCAGCCCGGTGACCGGGAACTCCAGGCCGTCGGCGGGCCGGTCCTCCTCGATCGGCCGGGCGTGCAGCGCGACCTGGAGCGGGATGGCGAGGACGGCCTCGACGCGGGCGCGCAGCTCCGTGTCGTTCATCGGCGTGGTCACGGATGCGCACACTGCCGGCCGTCCACGGCTCAGCCGAGGTGGGTGCCGAACCAGGCGAGCAGCCTGCGGTAGGCGTCGGTCGCGGCGGCGGGGTTGTAGCGCGCGCCGGTGTCGTTGAAGAACGCGTGGCCCGCGCCGGGCTCGGTGACGAACTCGTGGGTCACCCCGGCCGCGGTCAGCGCCCGGTCGAGCGTGTCGCGGCCCGCGTTCACGCGGTCGTCCTGCGCGGCGAAGATGCCGAGCACGGCCGCCTTCGTGCCGGTGAACCGGGGATCGTCGGGGGCCGGGCCGTAGAACGGCACCGCGGCGGCGAGCGGGGTGGGGCCGGAGTTCAGCAGCTGCCACACCATGCCGCCGCCGAAGCAGAACCCGACAACCCCCAGGGTGGCGCCGTTGGCACGGCGGCCCAGCTCGGCCAGGCCGCTGCGCAGGTCCGCGACGAGGTCGGCCTCGCTGATGGACGCGAGCGCGGCGGTGGCGTCGGGGACGCCCGCGGTGCCGCCCGCGCGGGAGAGCAGGTCCGGAGCGAGTGCGCTGTAGCCGTCGCCCGCGAGCCGCCCGGTGACGGCCCGGATGTGGTCGGTGAGGCCCCGGTTCTCGTGGACGACCAGCACGGCGCCGCGCGGGTTCTGCGCGACGGCGACGGCCCCGGACATCGTGCCGGTGCCGCCGGGGAACGTGACGGGCTGGGTGCGGGCCGTGGCCGCGGCGACGTCGTAGTCGGGTTTGGCGGGCGCGGACGGGGCCGCCGGAGCGGCAGGCGACGGCGGGCGGCGGCGGGTGCCTGCGCCGCCTCGCCCGCGCAGGCCGACAGCAGACCGGACGCGGCGACCGTGGACAGCCCCAGCAGGCCCAGGCGGTGCAACGCCTCCCGCCGGGTCAGCAGGCCATCGACGTGGTCGAGGGCGACTTCGGTGGCGAGGTAGCTGCGCAGGGCCATGTCGAACGGTATCGAGACCGCCCGCACGTCGCCGTGACCCGACCGTCAGGGCGGCGGCCCCGGCGTGACACCGGCCGGTATCCCGGCGTTGTGCGCGACGTCGACCGCGGACCGGTGGTTGGCGTCCGGCCAGTGGCTGAGAACGATGACGACGATCGCCGCGACGACGGCCAGCACAGCGAACGTGGCTGCTACGAGGAGAACTCGGCGGCGCTTCACGACCCTGAGGTCGCTCACGGTGTCGCTTTGGTTACACCACGTCGCAGTTGCGGAGTTACGGAGTCGAGGTCGTCCGATCGCGGATGTCCGCTACCGGCGCGGGCCGCGCGACTCCGAAGTAGCCGCCCGCCCACGACGGGAACGCGGCGGCGGTGCCCACCCAGCCGACGTAGCCGTCCGGGCGTACGAGGATCAGCCGGTCGCCGTCGTGGCCCGGCTGCGCGGCCGCGTCCACCTGGGACGGCAGGTCGAGTTCCGCGGCCCGGGAGCCGAGCAGCACGAACCGACCGCCGTGCAGCGCCTCGTAGAGCGTGCGCCCGTCGCGCAGCGGGACGTCCGGCGCGCGCGTGCCGACCCGGCGGTCGGCGCCCTGCGGCGCCGGGTAGCGCACGCCGACCCCGGAGATCGTCCCCGCGATCCGACGCTGCGCGGGCGGAAGCCCGAGCACCACACCGGTGGCGCCGTTGCGCACGGCGCGGCCCCACCGCGAGCGGATCAGGGCCAGCCGGACGAGCAGACCGCTGCTGCGCAACACGCTGCGGCCGACCGGGTGCCGCTCCGCCTGGTAGCTGTCGAGCAGCGCCTCGTCGCCCCACCCGGCCACGGCGGCGGCCAGCTTCCAGCCCAGGTTGGCCGCGTCCTGGATGCCGGTGTTCATGCCCTGGCCGCCCGCGGGCGAGTGGCAGTGCGCCGCGTCACCCGCCAGGAACACCCGCCCGACGCGGTAACCGGGGACCTGCCGCTCGTCGCTGTGGAACCGCGACAGGAAGCGCGGGTCGTGCATCCCGAAGTCGCTGCCCAGCGCCCGCCGCGCGACCTCGCGGACCTCATCCAGGTCCACCGGCGCGTCGTCGGCCACCTGGTGGTTCCGGTTCCAACCGAAGACGCGGTACCAGCCGTCGCCGAACGGAGCGACGAACGCGAAGGCGTCGCCGACGCCGTTGACGGTCAGGACGTCCTCCGGCGGATCGGTCAGCCGCACGTCGGCCAGCATCAGCGACCGCACGACCGCGCGTCCCGGGTAGGGCAATCCGAGGGCGCGGCGCACCACGCTGTGCACGCCGTCGGCACCGACCACGTAGGACGCCCGAAGGGTGTTCCCGCCGTCCAGCCGCACCTCCACCCCGGCCGCGTCCTGCGTCAGCCCGACCACCTCGGCGCCCGCCGTGACGCTCACGCCCAGCCGCTGGAGGCGCCGGGTGAGCACGGCCTCGGTGTGGAACTGCGGCGTGATCAGCAGCGACGCGAACGCGCTCGGCAGCCGCTCGAGGTCGATCGTCGCCCGTCCGTAGAGGCGCAGCCCCCGGATCGTCGTCCCGGTCGCGATCAGTTCGTCGGCCACGCCGCGGATCCGCAGCTCCTCCAGCGTGCGGGCGTGGACGGCGAACGCGCGCGACAGGTTCGCCTCGTTCGCCGACCGCCGCTCCAGCACCGTCACGCGCACGCCCGCCTCGGCGAGGTCGCCCGCCAGCATCAGGCCCGTCGGCCCGGCCCCGACCACGATCACGTCGACCTGTTCCATCGTCTCCCCCGTTTCCGTCGACCGTCCACGGCGACGCTAGGAGAACGGCGGGCGGGCGGCGTCCCACCGAAGTGCAACCGGGGGTGGGATCGGAGTCAGTCGAGCAGCCCGAGCGCGCGGGCCCGGGCAACGGCCTCGGTGCGGTTGGTCACGCCCAGCTTCGCGAACAAGTGGCTGACGTGGCGTTTCACGGTGTCGATGCCGATGTAGAGCTCCGCCCCGATCGCCCGGTTCTGCCTGCCGAGCGCCACGAGGGCGAGCACCTCCCGCTCCCGCGGGCTCAGCGGCTCGACCAGTCCCGCCACCGCCACCGCACCCGCCCGGGTCTCCGGGAGCACGGGCGTGCCCTGCCGGGCGAACGCCGCGGCGAGCCCGGCCAGGTAGGTGCGCGGCACGTCGTCCAGCCGTCGCCCCGCCATCAACGTGCGCAGCAGCGCCGCCATCGGGTCGCCCTCGCCCACGAAGACCCGCACCCAGCCCTCCGGCGCGGCGAGCGCGAGCGCCTCCGCCAGTGCGGCCAGCGCGGCGGGCTCGTCGCCGCGGGCGGCGTGGGCCAGCGCCGCGAGCGCCTGTACGGCGATGACGAGCGCGCCCGCGTCCTGCGCTGTGGCCAGCGTCCGCCAGCGCTCCAGCAGGTCCACGGCCGCGTCGGCGGCACCCTCGGCGATCAGCACCCGGGCGAGCACGCGGTACTCGCCGTGCCGCGCGTAGGACGGCGGATCGTCGGCGGCCAACCCGCGGGCCCGCACCCACGCGGCGGCCGTGGCCAGGTCACCACGGGCGATGGCCAGCTCGGCCCGGCGCGTCCCCAGCAGGAGGCGCCGGTCGCCGCTCCCGGGCATCACGGACTCGGCCTCGTCGAGCGCGGCGAGCGCCCCGGCCGAGTCGCCAACCGCCATCCGGATCCTCGCCAGCACGGTCAGGCCGTTGACCAGCGGCGGGGCGTAGGCCAGCCTGCGGCACCGCTCCACGCCCGCGGCCGCCAGCGCGGCCGCCTCGACCAGCTCGTCGCGTTCGAAGATCACCCTCGCGACACCGACGAGCGACATGCCCGTGAGCGCGGACGCCGCCGAATCCGTCCGTGCGCCGAGCACGCGGTAGGTGCGCAGCGCCGCTTCCAGCCGCCCCCGGGCGTGCTGGACGAGGCCGAGGTCGAACCCGACCCGCTGCAGCAGCAGCCACTGGTCCGACGCCGACCACTCGGCGAGCAGCGCGGTCATCTCCCGCTCGGCGGCGACCAGGCGCCCGGCGAGCCAGTCGGTCTCCGCGAGGTGGTAGCGGGCCATCGCGCGGAGCAGCTCGTCGACCTCGTCCGCTCGGGCCAGCGCGGCGCGCGCGTGCTCCACCTCGCGCGCGGCGTCACCGCGGGCCCGGGCCAGGTCGGCGCGGCAGAGCGCCACGCACGCCGCCGCGTTGGACAGGATGCTGACCCGCCGCTCGACCGAGGGCCGGTACGGCGGACCCGCATCCGCGCCCGACGCGGCGGCCAGCAGCGCCTCGACCTCGTCCAACGCGCCGCCCAGCACCCCGACGATCGCCTCGCCGAGGACCAGGCGCGGACGGCGGAGCAACGCCGCGCGCGGCAGGGCGGTGAGCCACCGCGTCAGGGTGGCGCCCTCGTTGCGGACCGAAGAGCTGCTCCTCCAGGTGCACCTCGACGATCCCGGCGGCGTCGTCGGGGTCGCCCGCGGCGAGCGCGTGCCGGACCGCGTCGTCGGGCAGCCCGCGCCGCTCGTACCAGAGGGCGGCGGCGCGGTGCAGCACGGCGACCCGGTCGGGCTGTTCGTGGGACAGCCGGGCGCGCAGCAGGTCCGCGAACAGGTGGTGGTAGCGCCACCAGCGGCGCTCACCGTCGAGCGGGAGCAGGAACAGGTTGTCCCGCTCGATGGCCTCCAGGAGTCGCTGGCTGTCGCGGCGATCGAGCACGGCGTCGCACAGCGGGCCGGAGAGCCGCTCCAGCGCCGACGTCTCCAGCAGGAACGTCCGGACCTCCGCGGTCTGTCGGTCCAGCACCTCCTCGGTCAGGTAGTCCAGCACGTAGCGGTGGCTCCCGGAGAACTCTGCGACGAACCCGGAGACGTCGGCCCGCCCGCGCAACGACAGCGCCGCCAGCTGCAGCCCGGCGGCCCAGCCCTCGGTGCGCTCCCCCAACGCCGCGACGACCTGCGGCGCCAGCTCCTTCCCCGTGGCCACAGCGAGCAGCTCGGCGGTCTCGCCGAACGTGAAGCGCAGGTCGGCGGCGCGGAGCTCGGCCAGTTGACCGCGGGCGCGCAGCCGGGCGAGCGGCAGCGGCGGGTCGCTGCGGCCCGCCACCACGAGCCGCAGCGTCGGGGGCAGGTGCTCGACGAGGAACTCCACCGACCGGTGCACGTCCTCGCTGCGGATCACGTGGTAGTCGTCCACGACCAGCAGGAGGTCCTCCGTGGCCTCCGCGAGGTCGTTGACCAGCATCGTCACGACCGCCTGCACCGACGTGCCGGGCCCGACGAGGTCGCCCACCACCCCCGGCCGCGCCCCGTCGAGGGCGGCGGCGACGTGCCGCCAGAACCGCACCGGGTCGTTGTCGCCCTCGTCGAGCGAGAGCCACGCCACCGCGCGCCGGTCGCGGCGCACCCACTCGGCCAGCAGCGTCGACTTCCCGAAACCCGCGGGTGCGCAGACCAGAACGAGCTCGCGCGCGGTGGCGGTGTGCAACTGTGCCAGGAGCCGGGGCCGGTCGACCCGCCCCGGCCGCAGGCGCGGGACGGCCATCTTCGTCGCGAGCAGCAGCTCGCGCTCCGGGCCCGCCGTCGTCACCTCGACCATCCCGTCCCCGTCTCCGGGGATCATCCCACGCCGCGCCGAGCCGAGTCGGGTAGGACGGAGACATGCATCCGCTCCGATTCGGGCTCAAACTGAGCCAAGCCGCCACGATCGACACCCTCACGGCGATCTGGCGCATCGCCGACGACTCCGGCTTCGACCACTGCTGGAACATGGACCACTTCGCCAGCCTTGGCGACGACGACACCCTCGACATCTTCGAGGCCTGGACCCTCCTGGCGGGCATGGCCGCGCGCACCTCGCGCACCCGGATCGGCTGCTCGGTCACCGGCAACACCTACCGGCATCCCGCCGTGCTCGCGAAGGCCGCCGTCACCGTGGACCACCTCTCCGGCGGGCGGCTGGAGTTCGGCATCGGCGCGGGATGGGCGGAGAACGAGCACACGATGCTCGGCCTCCCGTTCGGCACCGTCGGCGATCGGGCGACCCGGTTGGAGGAGGCGTTGCCGATCATCCGGTCACTGTGGACGTCGCCGCGCACCACGTTCGCGGGCAAGCACTACCAGCTGGCCGACGCCGTGGCGGAGCCGAAGCCGGTGCAGACCCCGCACCCGCCGATCTGGATCGGCGGCATCGGCAGGCGACGCACCCTGCGGATGGCGGCAGAGCACGCTGCCGTGTGGAACGCGCCCGGCGGCCGCCCCGAGCAGGTGGCCGAGCTCTCCGCGGTGCTCGACGGGCACTGCGCCGCCATCGGCCGCGACCCCGCCGAGATCCGTCGGTCCGTGCAGATCCGGGTCCCCGCCGACGCGGCCGGGCTCGCCGAGCAGGTCGGCGAATTCCTCGCGGTCGGCGTCACCGAGATCATCCTCATCGTGGCGGCCGACCCCGTTGCCCAGGCCGAACGGGTGGCCGCGCTGCTGCCGGACCTGCGCGCACTCGCGCCCAACTAGCACGACCATGATCACCAGTTCGGTGCAGAACCCGGCCAGATCCGGCCGGGTTCGCACCGAACCGATGATCTTGCGTGTCAGGCCTGCGCCCGCTCGTCGACGTCCTGCTCGGCGGCCAGGGTGTCCAACTCGGGCGGCGGCCTGCGGAACCCACGGGTCAGCACGCGCCGGGCGCGCCCGAGGTGGCCGCACGGGTCGCGCGGGCGCTCGGCACCGACGACGCGGTCGCGGGCCTGCGCGCCCTCGCCGACGCGCAGGGCATCCCGCGCGGGCTGCGGGAGCTGGGCATGCCGGAGGCCGCCGTCGCCGAGGCCGCCGCCCGCACCGCGCGCGCCGTGCCTGCCGACAACCCGGTGCCGGTGACCGAGGCCGCCCTCCGGCGGCTGGTCCAGGCGGCGTGGAGCGGCGAGCCGGTCGACGGCCCGGCCGCCCGACGCTCGAACGGGACCTGAGCGGCGTTCGGCCGCCGCGAAAACCCCGTTCAGGTCCCGTTCGAGCGCAACTCGGCGGAGCGTTTCGGGCCGAGCCGCTCAGACGCGGTGGAGCAGCGCCTCGAACGGGACGACGTCGGCGAACGGGTCGCCCGGCCGGGCGTGCGGGCGGCCCGCGACGAGGTCGGCGAGCTCGCCGCCCGCCCGGTCGATGCGCGCCGCCAGACCGTGGCTCACCCCGTCGGCCGCGCCCCAGTCCTCCGCCGCCGCGAGCACCCCGGTCGGCACCGCGATCGCTCGCAGGTGGGCGAACAGCGGCCGCAGCGCGTGGTCGAGCGCCAGCGAGTGGCGCGCCGTACCGGCGGTGGCGCCGAGGAGCACCGGCTTGCCCGCGAGCGCTCCCTCGTCGACGACGTCGAAGAACGTCTTGAACAAGCCGCTGTAGGACGCGGCGAAGATCGGCGTGACGGCGATCAGCCCGTCGGCCCCGACGACGGCGTCGAGCGTGGGCCGCAGGTCGGCGTTCGGGAAGCCGGTGACCAGGTTGTCGGCCAGGTCGCGGGCGTGCTCGCGCAGCTCGACAACCCGTACCTCGGGCTCGATCCCATGGCCGCGCAGCGCCGCCGTGGTGGCGGCGGCGAGGCGGTCGGCCAGCAGCCGGGTCGACGACGGGACCGACAGCCCCGCGCTGACCACGGCCAGGGTGGCGGTGCGCATCAGGCGGCCTCCTCGTGGCGGGCGCGGGCGGCGACGAGCGACGCGTGCGTCGGGGCGTCGGGCACGTGCGCGGGCTTCAGCGCGGCGAATTCCCGGCGCAGCACCGGCACGACCTCCTCGCCGAGGATGTCGAGCTGCTCCAGCACGGTCTTGAGCGGCAGGCCCGCGTGGTCGACGAGGAACAGCTGGCGCTGGTAGTCCCCGACGTAGTCGCGGAACCCGAGGGTGCGCTCGATCACCTGCTGCGGGCTCCCCACGGTCAGCGGGGTCTCCCGGCTGAAGTCCTCCAGCGAGGGGCCGTGGCCGTAGACGGGGGCGTTGTCGAAGTAGGGCCGGAACTCCCGCACCGCGTCCTGGCTGCGCTTCCGCATGAAGACCTGTCCGCCGAGGCCGACGATGGCCTGGTCGGCGGCACCGTGGCCGTAGTGCGCGAAGCGGCGCCGGTAGAACTCGACCATCCGCCGCGTGTGCTCGGCAGGCCAGAAGATGTGGTTGTGGAAGAAGCCGTCGCCGTAGTAGGCGGCCTGCTCGGCGATCTCCGGGCTGCGGATGGACCCGTGCCAGACGAACGGCGCGACGCCGTCGAGCGGGCGCGGCGTCGCGGTGAAGCCTTGCAGCGGGGTGCGGAAGCGGCCCTCCCAGTCGACGACCTCCTCGTCCCACAGCCGTCGCAGCAGCGCGTAGTTCTCGATCGCGAGCGGGATGCCGTCGCGGATGTCCTTGCCGAACCACGGGTAGACCGGTCCGGTGTTGCCGCGCCCGAGCATCAGGTCGACGCGGCCGTCGGCGAGGTGCTGGAGCATCGCGTAGTCCTCGGCGATCTTCACCGGGTCGTTGGTGGTGATCAGCGTGGTGGCCGTCGACAGCTGCAGGCGCTCGGTCCGGCCTGCGATGTAGCCGAGCGTGGTCGTGGGCGACGACGAGAAGAACGGCGGGTTGTGGTGCTCGCCGAGGGCGAAGACGTCCAGGCCCACCTCCTCGGCCTTCCGCGCGATCGTGACGACCGCCTTGATCCGCTCGGGCTCGGTCGGCGTGCGGCCGTTCGTGGGATCGGTCGTCAGGTCGCTGACCGAGAAGACTCCGAACTGCACGGGTGGTCCCTCCGTCCTGATTGTTGAATATGCAACTACATCGCGGCCAACGCCGCCGATCCGCCACGTATTTCCGCGACGCGTACGCTCCTGCGCGTGTTCGACCGGCTCGACTTCGTCTACCAGCCCAGCCGCGACGTCGAAGCGGACCTGACGTACTACGTCGACGCGCTGGGCGCCGAGGTGGTGTTCACCGTCGAGCGGTTCGAGACCCGCGTCGCGATGCTGCGCGTGAGCGACGACGGACCGCACCTGCTGCTGGCCGAGCACCTCGACGGCGACGCCCCGGTGCTCGTGTACCGCGTCGACGACCTCGCCGCGGCTCGGGAACGGCTCCCCGCCGCCGAGCCGTTCGAGTTCCCGTTCGGCGACGGGCTGCTCCTGTCCAGCCCGACGCCGCAGCGCATCGCGGTCTACGAGCGCACCCGGGCCGAGCGCGGGGCGAGCCTGACCGGACGGCGCGACTTCTAGACGTGCACGACGACGTAGGCCCGCTGCACCTCGACGACGTAGGTCTCGGCCACGTACGGGCCCGGGCGGTAACCCGGCTCGACGGTGGTCTCGTAGGCCCGCACCCGCGTGCGCGCCGGGTCGAACCAGGAGCGGCCGGTGGTCACGTCGAACTCCCAGCCGTGCCACGGGCACCGCAGGATCTCGCCCTCCCGCTCGTAGCTGTACTCCCCCGGCGCGCCCGACGTGACCAGCCCGGACAGCGTGCCCTCGCAGAGCCGGGCCGCCCGCGTGCGGGCAGGTGTTGCGCAGCGCGTAGAAGCGCCCGTCGACGTTGAACACCCCGATCGACCGCCCGTCGATCTCGACGATCTTGCGCTGGCCCGGCCGGATCTCGTCGGTCGTGGCCACGACGTGCCCGGCCATGCTCACGTCCAGGCCGTAGAGCGCCATGGCGTTGCCGCCGAAGATCTGCGCTCGCGCTTCGGGCGGCAGCTTGACGCGCAGCGCCCGGCGCGGGTCGTCGAAGTCCCAGTGCGGGTAGTCGGTCGAGAACATGATCCGGTCGGTGCCGCCCATGTTGTCGAACACGGCGAGCAGGTGCCGCGGGTCGGGCGGCTCCTCGATCGGCTGGGTGGTGACCCAGATGTGCTCCCGGACGTACGCCGACGGCGGCCCGCGTGAGGTGCGGGACCTCGTCGGCCAGCCGCGCCCAGTGCTTGTCCATCCGCCACATCAGCGACGGCAGCCAGCCGAACCCGCCTTCGATGAGCACCACCCGCAGCGTCGGGAGCTCCTCGAACAGGCCCTCGACGACCATGCTGACCACCTGCGTCTGGAAGGCCTGCGCCATCGCCGTGTGGTCCTCGATGTAGAACGACGGCCAGCCCGACGCCGTCAGCGGGTTGCGGCCACGCCCGCCGCCGAAGTGGATCCCCACCGGCAGCCCGTTGCGCACCGCCGCCTCGAAGATCGGCCGATACCGCCTGCGGCCCAACGGCTCGTCGGTGCGGACGAGCAGCAGCACCTGCACGAACCCCGGGTGGGCGGCGGCCCGGTCGATCTCCGCCGCGGCCGACGCGGCGTCCTCGTAGGGGACGACGATGCCCGCCCGCAGCCGCGGCTCCTTCTCCAGCCACTCCGCGACCTGCCACTCGTTGACCGCACGGCACAGCGCCGCCGCGTAGCCGGGGTTCTGCTGGCGGGACGCCGCGGTCAGGCAGTTGAGGACGCCGTAGCGCACGTCGTAGGCGTCCAGGTGCTGAGCGCGCAGGAACTCCAGGTCGGCGCCCGGCGGCAGGCCCGACGGCGGCCAGGCGTCGGCGCGGGCCGCCCGCGGCGCGCCCTTGGGGTAGGAGGAGCCGCCGTCGCCGCGGTCGCCGTAGGTCTCGTCGTGGTCGCGCCAACGCTGCGATAGGTACGGGCGCAGTGCGCCGGGCACGAGCTCGTTGTGGATGTCGCAGTCGACCAGCATCGGGACATCACTCCAGGCCGATAGGTGTCGAACGCGTTGCCGCCGAGGAAGCGGCCCATGGCCTCCGCGGACAGGCCCGCGGGCGCGGCGCGCGCCGGGTCGTCGAACTGGTGGTGCGGGTAGTCGGTGGCGAACATGAGCATGCGGTCGCTGCCGAGGCGGTCGAGGACTTCGAGCAGCCGGGCGGGCTCGTCGTCGGGCGCGTCGAGCGGCTGGGCGGTGAGCCGCACCGACTCCCGGATCATCTCCGACGGGAGCCGGTCCACCCAGGGCACCTCGCGGCGCAGGCCCTTCCAGTTCTTGTCCAGCCGCCACATCAGCGGCGGCAGCCACGTGAACCCCGACTCGACCAGCACGATCGGCAGCCGCGGGAACCGCACCGGCACGCCCTCGCAGACCAGGCTGACCACCTGGGCCTGGAACGCTTGGGCCAGGCCGACGTACTCCTCGAGGTAGTAGCTCGGCGACCCGACCGGCGTGATCGGGTTCGCCGCCCGCCCCGCCCGCGTAGACGGCGAGCGCCAGCCCGTGCCGTTCCGCGGCCTCGTAGATCGGCCAGAACGCCCGGGTGCCCAGCGGCGCGCGCATGCGCACGGGCATGAGCACCTGCACGAACTCCGGACGGTCGCCGACCCGGTCGATCTCGGCCGCCGCACCGGCCGGGTCCTGCGCGGCGACGACGACCGAGCCGCGCAGCCGTGGGTCGCCCGCGAGCCACTCGGCGAGCTGCCAGTCGTTGACCGCGGCCGCCATCGCGACGGCCCAGTCGGGGTTGTGGATGCCGTCGATCCCGTAGATGCAGTGCGTGATCGCGATCTGCACCCGCCACGGGTCGAGCAGCTGCGCGCGCAGGAGCCCGGGGTCGGAGGCGGGCGGCCCGTCGGCCGGACGGGCACCGGGAATGGCGGACAGCGGAGACCGCGGCGGGTAGAGGTCGGACTCCAGGCTGCGGACCCCGCTCTCGCGGATGTAGTCGCGCCAGCGCGCGGGCAGGTAAGGGCACAGCGCCGCGATCGAGCGGGGCGTGATGTGCACGTCGGTGTCGACGAGCGGGACGTCCGGCCAAGCGGCCGGGCGCGCGTACTCCGGCACCGGGACCTCCTCCGCCCGGCCGCGATCGACACCCGGGCCGTCCTCGATCGTCGCACGCGGCCGACGGCCCCGAAAGCCGAGATCCCCGCCGCCGCGAGGGTGACCGGCGGCGGCCGCGCGGGGTGCCGCCCCCGAGCAGCGCGACGAGGTAGACGGCCAACACCACCCGTAGCAGGCCGGTGACGATAGCGAGCGGCGTCGCGGTCCGTCGAGGAGTGCCCGCCTTCTGGACGGGCCGGAAACCGTCCCGATTGGACGGTCAGCACCCTTCCCGCGCCGCGGCCGGACGGCCAGAATTTCCGGACATGTCCGCTGAATCCGCTGCTCGGGCGGGCGGTCTGGGCGGAATGATCCGCCGCCACCCGCTGGTCTCCTTCTTCGTCATCGCCTACGCGACCTCGTGGCTCCTGTGGATCCCGGTGAGCGGCCTCCCGCCGTTCGACGCGGGCCGCCACGCACCGGCCCTCTACATCTTGCCGGGCATCATGTCGGTCACCGCGACGGCCTTCGCGCTCACCGCGATCACCCAGGGCAAGCCGGGCGTGCGCCGCCTCCTCCAGCGGCTCGTGCTCTGGCGGGTCGGACCGCAGTGGTTCGCCGTCGCCGTGCTGCTGATCCCCGTCGCCGGGATCCTGGTGGCCGTCGCGTTCGGCGTCCCGGACGCGCTGGGCGCGTTCGCCCCCGGCGCCTTGGCGCTGTACCCGGCCGCGTACGCGGTGCACTTCATCTTCGGCCCGCTGTTCGAGGAGTCCGGCTGGCGCGGGTTCGCCCTACCGCGGATGCAGCACCGCTTCGGGCCCGTCCGCGGCTCGCTGCTTCTCGGTCTGTTGTGGAGCGGCTGGCACTTCTTCCTCTACGTGCCGGTGTGGTTCGCGTCGGGCGACGCCGCCGACGGGCTGATCTCGCTGGCCGTCTTCGTGGTGACGACGACCGGCATGACGTTCCTCTTCACCTGGCTGTTCAACAACACCCGGGCCAGCCTGCTGCTGGCGATCCTGATGCACGGATCCGTCGACGGCACGTCGACCTACATGCAGGTGCTCGCCGACAAGGGCCTGATCTCGCCCGCCGCCGCCGAGCTGTCCATCGGCATCGGCATGACGATCGGCATCGTCGTGCTGCTGGTGATCCTGCTCGTCACCACCCGCGGGAAGCTCTCCTACCCGCGTTACCGGCGGGAGGCCGAGGCGCTCGACCTCGACCCGGCGGAGACGGCCCAGCCCAGCCCGGCGGCGGGCGCCTGAGGCCACTCCCGCTGCTGCGGGGTCGGGGGGCGCAGGCCAGGATGCGCGGCGTGTCCCGACTCCGCCGTGTCGTCGTGCTCCTGTTGTGCGTGGTCGTCGTCGCCGTGCTGGCCGGGGTGTCGCTGGCCGACCCGTTCCACCTGCGACAGGCCCGGTGGTTCACCGCCGGGCTCATCGCGGTCGGCGTGGTGTTGCTGACGGCGCTGCTCGCCACGGCCGTGCCGCGCGGGCCGCTGCGGTGGGTGACGCTCGTCGTCGGGCTGGCGGTGGTGCTCGGCTGGGCCGCGCTCGTGTACGGGGCGAGCACGCTCGCCGGTGGCGGCAGGCAGGTCGCCGAGGCCGACGACGCCGGACGGCGGCTGGTCACGCTCGCAGACGACGGCGCCCCCGCGTACGCGGTGGTGCTGCGGTCGGGCGGCGGCCCGTTCGAGCAGGAGTCGCTGGTCTACCAGGGTCCGGCGGGCGCGCCCGCCCCGACCGCGCGGTTCGTCGACCCGGCCACGGTCGAGGTCGGTGTCGGGACCTGCCGCTACCGCTCGGGGGTGGAGGCGGTCACCCTCGCGGTCGCCCCGGTGCACCGGCCGCTCGTGCTGGGCTGCTGACCGATCAGCCGAGGAACGGCATGGCCGCCCAGCGCCCCCACACGTCGCCCGCGTCGGCGAGCTGGGTCTCCTCGGCCCCGGCGACGACGAGCGTGGGCGCCGCGATGCGCCTGCCCGCGGCCCGGTCGTCGGCGTCGTGGCGAACCGGCCCCCGGCATCAGCGCTTCACCCGACGGCTGCCTCCGTGCCAGTCCTGCACGACCCCCACCTCGTCCTCGGCCACGCCAAGGGCGCGCAGCTGCGGCAGCTCCCGCAGGCTGCGCTTGAGCTCGGCGAACCCCGGGAACCGGGCGAGCGCGACCACGTGGTCCCACAGCTCCTCGGCCTCCTCGGGGTCGGGCAGCCTGCTGATCACCGGGCCGAAGAACGCGGGGCCGTCCGGCGGCACGAACTGCAGGATCGGGGTGCCGACGTCCTTGCCCGCCAGCGCGAGCGCCTCGTCGGTCTCGGCCTGGACGACGGCGTCCCACGCCGGGTCGTCGAGCGCGTCGGCGAGCTCCTCGGACAGCCCCGCGGCGGCCAGCGCCGGCGCCACGAACGCCCGCGTGCCCCGCCTGCCGTGGGCCTCGGGGGTGTCCGGGACGAAGTCGGCGTCGAAGATCTGCGCGCCCAGCTCCGCGTAGAGGCGCCCCACGGCGGAAGGCCCGTGCTCGGCCCGGGTGCGCGCCGCCACCCGCAGCAGCCGCAGCCCCGCGGTGTGCCCCTCCTCGTACTCGGGCGGGAACTGGGCGGCGTAGTCGACGCGCGCGTTCACCAGGCGCAGCGCGATGAACCGCCAGTCCACGCGGTACTGCCGCCTGTAGGCGACCATCCGCACCCACTTGCTGGTCATCCAGCAGAACGGGCAGACCGGGTCGAAGTAGAAGCGCAGGTCGGCCATCCGGCCACGCTAGTGCGGTGTCCACACTAGCGGTGGACGGCCGCGGGCTTCACCGCCCGGCCAGGAAGGTGACGGCCGTGCGCAACGCGAGGTCGGTCAGCTCCGGGTCGTAGCGGGCGCCGACGTCGCGCATGAACGCGTGCTCGCCGCCCGCGAAGACGTGCAGCTCCAGGTCGGTGAGGCCCGCGGCGTACAGGGCGCCGACGACCTGCAGGCGGGCGTCGGCGGGCACGTGCGGGTCCCGCGAGCCGAAGACGATCATGAGGCGGCCGCGGATGGCGGCCGCGGCCGCCAACGAGCCCGCGTCGGCGTCGGCGCCCAGCGCGCCGTCGTGCAGCCCGGTCGGGTAGAAGCACACCGTGGCCGCGACCCGCGGGTCGAACGCCGCCCGGAACGCCAGGTGACCGCCGATGCAGAAGCCGACCGCGCAGAGCCCCTCGACGTCGGGCCGGGCGTCGAGGTGGTCCAGCACCGCGACCCGGTCCGCGTCGAACTGCGCGGTGGTCGTCGCGGCCGCGCCCGCGTGGCCCGCCGCCTTGCCCGCGTCGTCGAACTCGAGCGCGACGCCTGCCAGCTCGCCGTGCGGGTAGATCTCCGGCACGCACACGACGAACCCGCTCGACGCGAGCCGCCGGGCGGTGCGCAGTGTGGACTCCGTCAGCTGGAAGATGTCGGTGTAGAGCAGCACGCCCTGCCGCAGGCCGCCGTCCGGCGGAGCGATCACGACCGCGCGGATGTCGCCGTCCGGCGCGGGCACCCGCACGTCCTCCTCGCGCACCTTCACGGCGCAGCACCCTAGCCGGTCGGCAATGGACGGTGGGCCAAGATGAGCCCCATGAATGCCCTGCGGTCGTGGATCGCCGCCATCGTCAGCGCCGTCGGCCGCACCATCACCGCGCTCCTGCGCCGGACCAGGCTGATCAGCGCGAGCGCGCAGACGCCTCTGCCACCCGCCCAGGGCGGTCGCTGGGACCCGGTGTTCGAGCTGCCGAACGTCGCGATCCACGCCAGCCTGCTGCCCGACGGGAAGGTGCTGTTCTGGGGCCGCCGCGAGGAGCCGGGCGGCTCGATGAACGAGCACTTCTGCACCCCGCACGTCTGGGACCCGGCCACCGGCTCCACCACCCCGACCCCGCAGCCGCAGCGCGCCGACGGCACCACCGTCAACCTGTTCTGCGCGGGCCACGCCTACCTCCCCGACGGGCGGCTGCTCGTGGCGGGCGGCCACCTCGCCGACGGCGACGGCATCGACTACGCGGGCACCTACGACCACTGCGACGAACACCTGGACACCGCTGCCCGACATGAACGGCGGCCGCTGGTACCCGACCGCGACCACGCTCGTCGACGGCCGGGTGCTGGTGATCTCGGGCAGCGCGGCGGCGCACGGCACGATCGCGGTGAACGCGGTCTCCCAGATCAGCGACGGCGGGGACGACAACCCGTGGCAGCACGACCGTCGACTTCATCGGGCTCCCGCTCTACCCGCGCATGCACGTCGCCCCCGACGGCCGGGTCCTCATGGCGGGCTCCAACGCCATGACCTACCTGCTCGACACCCACGGGGGCGGCACGTGGACGCCGCTCGCGGCCCGGGCGAGCGGCTCGCGCGAGTACGGGTCGTCGGCGATGTACGCGCCCGGCAAGGTGATCTACGTCGGCGGCGGCAACGACGCGGGCACCGACCTGCCGAGCGCCGCGACCGAGGTCATCGACCTCGACGGAGCCGACGCCGACGTGGCGGCCCGCCGCGTCGATGCGCTTCCGCAGGCGCCAGCACAACGCGACCGTGCTGCCCGACGGCACCGTGCTCGTGACCGGCGGCACCGCAGGTCCCGGGTTCAACGACGTGTCGCCGGGCCAGCCGGTGCACACCGCCGAGCTCTGGGACCCCGACACCGACCGGTGGACGACGCTGAACGCGGAGGACGTCGACCGCTGCTACCACGCCACCGCGGTGCTGCTCCCCGACGCCACGGTGCTCAGCGCGGGCGGCGGCGAGTTCATGGTGGGCCCGACACCCAACGCCCCGGCCGACACCCACCGCGACGCGCAGATCTTCCACCCGCCCTACCTCTTCCGCGGCCCGCGGCCGGTGATCACGACGGCACTCGTCGGAGCTCACCGCGGGCGGCACGTTCACGGTCGAGGTGGCAGACCCGGACGTCGCCGCGATCGCGCTCCTGCGGCTGGCGTCGGTCACCCACGCGTTCGACATGAACCAGCGGCGCATCCCCGTGCCGTTCACGGCCGACGGGACGACCCTCACGGCCACGCTCCCCGCGGAGCCGGGCGTGTGCCTGCCGGGGCACTACATGCTGTTCGTGCTGAGCGCGGCCGGGGTGCCGTCGGTCGCGACGATCGTCCGCATCGCCGTCTCGGCCTCCGCCGTCCCGCACGCCCTCGCCGACGCACCGCGGGCAGGCGCCCCCGCCCGCCTGCTCGCCGTGGACGAACCGGCCCCGGGGACGCGGGTGACGGTGGGCCTCACCGCGCAGTGCCCGTACGGGCTCGCCGCCTGTTGGGGCGGGGCCTACGAGGCGCTCACGACGCTCACCGGGGTGGCCGCGGTGACGCCGTACGCCAACGCCGCCGACTCGACGGCCGAGGTCTTCCTCGGCGACGCCGGGCTGCCCGACCTCGACGCCTGGCCCGACGAGCTCGCCCGCTCCGCCAACGGCAGCTACGCCTTCCGCGGCGTGGAGATCACCGTCGAGGGCACCGTGGAGCGTCGGGGTGACGAGCTCGTGCTCGTGGGCGCGCACCGGCCGCCGATCCACCTGCGGCCGCTGGAACCCGGCCGGGAGCTCGCCTGGGACCTCACCACCCGGCAGCCCCGGGCCGCGAGCACCGCCGAACGCGCCGCCTACGGAGAGCTCCCCGACCGCGTCGGCGACGACGTCCAGGTGACCGGGACCGCCGCCAAGTCCGGCGCGGACTGGTCGCTCGCCGTGCGCGAGGTCCGAAATGGTTGACTGTTTCGGAATTGCCCGACCTTCCGTTTGACCCGTGACGACGACCGAATCTAGCGTCGTCGACATGGCGGAAAGCGTGGAATCCTCGACGTCGCCACGGCATTCCGAGGCGACCATCGCCGCGCGCATGGACCGGCTGCCGGTGACCCCGCTGCATCGCCGGGCCGTCGTCGTCATCGGCCTCGGCCAGTTCTTCGACCTCTACGAGATCTTCCTGGCCGGTGTGCTCAGCAGCGTGCTGGCCAGCCAGTTCAAGTTGGACAAGGGCGTGGTCGCGCTCCTGCTCGCGTCGGCGTTCATCGGGATGTTCGTCGGCGCCATCGCGCTGGGCCGGATCGCCGACCGGCTGGGCAGGCGGCGTGCATTCCTGCTCAGCCTCGGGATCTATTCGCTGTTCTCACTGCTGTCGGCATTCAGCCCGGGTCCGGCGATGCTCGTCGTCACGCGCTTCTTCGCGGGCATCGGCATCGGCGCCGAGCCGCCGATCGCCGACTCCTATCTGAGCGACCTGCTGCCGCCCCGCAACCGCGGCCGCTACATCGCGTGGGCGTACACGATCGGCTTCCTGGGGGTGCCCGCGTCCGGGTTCCTCGCCCGTGGCCTGGCGCCGAACGCACCTTTGGGCATCGAGGGCTGGCGCTGGATGTTCGTGATCGGCGCGCTCGGCTCCATCGTGGTCGCCCTGCTGCGCCGGTCGCTGCCGGAGTCGCCGCGCTGGCTGGCCGCGCACGGCCGGTTCGACGAGGCCGACGCCGTCGTCCGCCGGTTCGAGACCGACGTCCCGACGACCGACCTGCCCGAGCCCGACCCCGTGCACGCCGCGCCGCTGCCCGACCGCGGGTCGTTCCGCGAGCTGCTGGTCCCGCCGTTCCGCAGGCGCACCGGGATGATGGCCCTGTTCCACCTGCTGCAGAGCTTCGGCTACTACGGCTTCGGCACGCTGGTGCCGCTCGTCCTCGTGGCCAAAGGCTTCCCGATCGTGCAATCCCTGGGGTTCGTGGCGCTGACGTTCCTCGGCTACCCGGTCGGTTCGCTCTTGTCGCTGCCGCTGGTCGAACGCGTGGAACGCAAGTTCCTGCTCGTCGCGTCCGGGCTCGCGATGGCCGTCTTCGGGCTGCTGTTCGGCCTCTCCGACGCGCCCGTGGCGATCGTGATCTTCGGCTTCCTCTACACCGTGATCAGCAACGTGTTCTCCAACTCGTTCCACATCTACCAGGCCGAGATCTTCCCGACCCGGCTGCGGGCCACGGCCTCGGGCAGCACCTACGCCCTGTCCCGCCTGTCGAACGCGCTGCTGCCGTTCATCCTGCTGCCGGTGCTCGTGGCGTTCGGGCCGGTGGCGATGTTCGGGGTGGTGTCGGCGGCGATGGTGGTCGTGGCGCTCGACATCGGCCTGCTCGGGCCGCGCAGCACCGGGCGCGACCTGGAGTCGGTCAACACCCGCTGAGCTCAGGGCGCAGCGGGCGCCGGGCGGCGGAACACCCGGGTCGCCGCGACCCGGCCGGACCCGTCGGGCTCGTCGAGTGCGTCCAGCGCCCGCGCGACCCGGGCGTCGACGGACAGGTACTTGCGCCCCGCCCGCAGGTCGGCGTCGTTGCGCAGCCGGATGATCAGCGGGAACGCGTTGAGCGCGCCCGCGTCGAACAGGCCGGTCGTGTAGATCAGCTGGACGCCGAGCGCGCGGGCCACCCCGAACTGCAGCTCCAGCAGGTAGCCCGCCGAGGCCCGGCCGATGGGGTTGTCCAGGAACAGCACGCCCGCGTGCGGCCGCCTGCCGTGCCCGCGCTGGTGGGCCCGCAGCGCCGCCATCGTGCAGTACAGGACGATCGCCGCGGTGAGCCGCTGGCCGCCGGAGAACACGTCGCGGATCTGCGCCACCCGCAGCCGCTCGGTGCGCAGCACGGCGTCGGGCTTGAGCATCTCGACCCGCACGCCCTTGGGCATCGCGGCCCGCACGCCTCGCAGCAGCAGCGCCATGCCGTCGCGGCGCCCGCTGCTCTTGCCCGGCGACCTGCTGCTCGGCGGTGCGGTCCACGACCTCGCCCAGCGCGTGCCGCAGCGCCGCCTCGTCGATGTCGTCGAACCGGATCCGCAGGAACTGCTGGCCCGACCAGTCCGCGAGGCCGTCGGGCAGCTCGGAGAGCCGTTGGGCGAGCCGCAGCGTGCGCAGCGCCTCGCCGACCATGCCGCCCAGCCGGGTCACGATGCCTGCGTGGTGGCGGCCGATGCTCGCGAGGTCGTCCTCCAGCGAGCGCAGGCGCGGGCGCAGGGCCGCGGCCCATTCGTCGGCCAGCGCGGGCATCGTCGGTGCGCGCGACCCCACTGATGTGCCGGCGGACCGGGCTGGTCAGCGTGCCGAACCGGGGCTCCTGCGCGAACTGGGCCACGGCGTCGACGGCCGCCCGGACCTCCCGCTCGGCGCGCGCCGCGTGCCCCGGCCGCGTCCGCGAGCGCGGCGCGGGCGGCCGTGCGTTGCTTCGACGGCGGCGCCGACGTCGCCGCCGAACGGCGCGGCTTCGGCGACGGTCAGCGGGGTCGGCAGGCATCGTCGAGGCCGCGCACGACGTGGCCGAAACCCTCCGCGGACGCGGCGACGGCGGCCCGTGCGCGTTCGGCGTCGCGGGACCGCCGGGCGGCGCGGGCGACGGCGTCCTCGGCGGCCCGGCGGTCCTGCTCGGCGCGCTCGACCCGCTCCTGGCCGTCGGCCGGCGCTCGTCGGCGATCCGTACGGCGCCACCGACGCGCGGGGCCGCGGTGAAGCCCGCGAGCTCCGCTGCGGGCCAGCGCGGCGCGCGGTCGCGGCCTGCTGACGACGCTCGGCCGCGCGCGCGCGAGCTCGCGCCGGGCCTGGTCGGCGGCGGCGCGCCGGGCGGCGGGGTCGGCGGCGTCGGGCGAGCGCAGCAGCGCCTCGGCGCCCGCGCGGGCCGCGGGCGCGCAGCGCGTCGACGGAGGCCCTGGCGCGGTCGCGGCGTCCCGCTCGGCCATCCCGAGCTGCGCGGACAGGTCGGCGCCGACCTCGGCGGCGGCGTAGGCGGCGCAGGCCTGCGCGTAGGCGCCGCGCAGCACGCTCGAGCGGCATGTGCGTGGCACGGTGCCAGGCCGCTTCGGCGCACGACGCGGTCGCGTCGTCGTCGAGCGGCAGCTCGGCGAGCTCGGCCCGCGCGCGCTCGGCGACGCCGGTGTGGCGGTCCTGGCGGCGGCGGGCGCGCGTCGGCGTCCTCGCGCGCCGTCGCGCCCTCCTCGCGGGCGGCGGCGGCCTGCGCGTCGGCGCGGGCGGCCTCGGCCTCGGCGGTGCGGACGCGCTCGCGCAGCGCGGGCGCACGCCCGGTCTCGACCAGCAGCCCGGCCAGCGCGGTCGCCGCGCTCGGTCGCGTCGTCGGCGGCCGCGGCGAGCCGGCGGCGGCCGCTCGGCCTCCAGCGCTTCGGCCCGCGCGTCCAGCGTCGGCCACCTCGGTCGTCGGCGGCCTCGGCCGCCGCGGCCGTCGTCCGCGCGTCGGGCGCCGCGCGGCCTCGGCGGCGTCGGCCAGCTCGCCGAGCGTCGGGCGGCGGTCCCGCCACGCCCGCACCCGCGCCGAGCAGCGTCGCGGTCGCGCTCCAGCGCCGGCCGTGCAGCCGTTCGAGCTCCGCCGACCGCGCCTGGGTCGCGGCGGCCAGCTCGGCCCGGACGCCGCGCGGCGGCGTCCTCGTCGACCATCGCGGGGTTCGGCGGCACCACGAGCTCCACGCCCGGCGCGACCGCGTCGGGCACGACCGCGGCGGTGGTGCCGACGGCCACGACCGCGCACGGCAGCAGCCGGGCCGCGCTCCAGCTCGGCGCGGGCCCGGCCGGCGTCGGCGGCGTTGTTGAGCAGCACGCCGCCGACCAGGTGCGGCAGCCGCTCGACCACCGCGGCGCGCTGCGCGGCGGGCAGCATCGCCAGGTAGCGCCAGCCGGAGTAGGCGGTGATGCCCGCCGCCTCCAGCACCCGCGAGCACGTCCTCGATCTCCGCGGGCTCGGGCAGCAGGCCGCCCTCGCCGAGCGCGCGCAGCGCCCGCTGGTCGCGCGCCTGCTCGGCGAGCAGGCCGGTGCGCTCGCGCTCCGCGGCGTCGACGCGCCGCCGTCAGCCGCTCGACCAGCGCCGACGCGTCGGTGTCCGGGCACGATCTCCGTCGACGCCGAGCAGCTCGGCCAGGCGCGGCTCGGCGGCCAGCGCGTCGCGGACGGCGGCCGCGTCGCCGTACGCGGCGTCGGCCGCGCTCCGCGCGCCGTCCGCGCGGCGTCGGCGGCGCGGTGCGGCCGCGGCCCGCTCGCGCGTCGGCGGCGCTGCCGCGCTCCGGCGCAGCGCGCTCAGCTCGTCGGCGCGCCGCCGTCGAGCGCCGCGGCCGCCCGCCGCGTCGGCGGCGGCCTCGCGGCAGCCGCCGCGACGTCACGCCGCGCCGCCGACGTCGGCGCCGTCGCCCTCCGGCGCACATGCACTGGCCGGGCGCCGACCGCGGCCCTCCCGGACCGTGGCCGCCGCGTCCCCGGAGCGCAGGCCCGCCGCCGCCGCTGCGCCATGCGTCCGGATCTCGCCGAGCGCGGTGCGCGCGGCGTCGACGGCCGCCGCGTGACCGGCGGCCTCCTTCGCCCGTTCCAGCTCGCCGCTCGCGGGCCGCGTCGGCGCGGCCCGCTGCGGCGGCGGCCGCCTCCGGCGCCGCGTCCGCGGCGGCCTCGGCGCTCGGCGATGGTCGCGCGCAGCCCAGCGGCCAGGGCCGCGGCCGCCGCCTGCCGGGCCCGCAGCGCGGGCCGGGCGCGTTCCTGCTCGGCGTCGACGACGCGCGCGCAACCGCCGGGCCTCCGCCGTCGGCGAGCTCGGTGGCGCAGCACGGGCTCGACGGCCTGCCAGGCCGTCGAGCTGCGCCTGGGCGGCGTCCGCGCGCCGGCCGCGGCCGGCCTCGGCCCGCTCGGCCTCGGCGAGCGTCCAGCGCGGCGACGAGCCGGCGCAGCTCGGTCGTGATCTCCCGCAGCCGCCGCTCCTCCTGCGCCGCGGCGGCCTCCGCGTCTCGCGCGCGTCGGCCAGCACCGTCGACCGCGGCCAGCCGGCTCGCTCCTCCTCGGCCTTGCGCGCGACGATCGCGGCGGCCAGCCCGGCGCGCGCGCGCTGCGCGGCGCGCCTCGGCGGCCCGGGCGGCCCCGGCCGCGCCGCTCGGCCTCGCTGCAGCGGCTCCAGCCGTTCGAGCGTGCCGTCGACGAAGTCGCGCTCGGCTCCAGGTCCGCGCGCTGGGCGAGCTTGTGCGCGTAGCCGGCCACGAGGTCGGCCAGGTTCTGCGGCTCCTCGGGGTCGAGCACGGCGCGCAGCAGGAAGTCGACGAACGCCTCGTCGCGTGGGGAACGAGAACGCCTCGGCCGCCTCGCCCTCGCCGGCGTTCATCGCCCGCTGGTAGCGGAACAGCTCCGGGTCCAGCCCGACGTCGACGAGGTGGCGCGTCCAGTCGCGGTGCGCCGGTCTCCCAGCACCAGCTCGCGCGCCGGGTCGGCGCCGGTGCCGCTCGGTGCAGCCGGTCCTTGAACGCCGGCCATCGTGACGCGGCGCGCCGTCGGCGGTGAACGGCAGGTCGTCGAGGCCGAAGCCCGGTCGCGGGCCGGAACGAGTACCAGGCGTCGGCGAGCCGGTCCGGGTCGGCCGAGACGACGTGGCCGCGCCACTCGGACACCTTGCCGGTGACCAGCAGCGCCCCGGTGCCGCGTGTGCATCCACTCGCAGCGCGACGTGCGCGACGTCCTCGCCGAGCACGAACTTCTCCAGCACGTCGGTGCTGGTCGTGCCCGACGACCTGGCGGCGGCCCGGCAGCAGCACCGAGAACACCAGCTTGAGCAGCACGGACTTGCCGCCGCCGTTCTCCAGGAACAGCACCGACGCGGGCGACGGGCCGGCGCGGCACGCCGCTCGACGTCGTCGGCGGCGAACAGGTCGCCTGCCGGGCGGCCGCGGGCACGGGCGCGCCGACGCCGCGCAGGTCGAGGCACGACGTCCTGGTAGCGGGCGCCGGGCGGGCCGACCGAGAACAGCCGGACCCGGCAGAGCTCAAACATCCGGCGACCCCCCGCATCGGCTGTCGGCGCCCGGCCACCGGGACGGCACACCCGAGCGTCGAGCAGCTCGTCGAACGCCCGCTGGGCGGCCAGCTCGCGGACCTGCACCTGGTAGCGGGGCGTCGTGCGGTAGACGCCGTCCTGCCCGACCGGCGACCAGGAAGCCCTGGTCGGCCAGGAACCGCAGCGCCTTCCCGACGATGCCGCGCGTGGTGGCCTCGCCCGCGCGGCCGTCCTTGGTCGCGGTCGCCTCCGGGCGGCGCAGCCACGCCCGCCACACCTCCTCCAGCTGCGGCGCGTCGCGACAGCGGGTCGGCCTCGGCGGTGCCCGCGACCCGCTCGTCCAGCACCCGGCACGCCTCGCGCACGGCGCCGTCGACCTGGTCGACCGAGACCCGCCCGACGTAGGTGTCGTCGCCGAGGTCGTCGGGGCGCGGGAAGGCCAGCGCGGCCGCGGCCAGGTGCGCGAGGCCGTGCATCACCTTGTCGGCCTGCCGGTTCGCCAGCACGGTGCGCCGCGCGTACTCGTCCATCCGGATCTCGAACACCGAGTCCTCGACGGCGGCCAGCACCAGCCCCGACGCGTCGCCGACCGCGAGCACCACCAGCCCGAGCCCGGACGCGACCCGCTGCACGGTGTCGGCGAACCGCGTCGTCCTCGCGGTAGCGGCGCACCAGGTCGGCGTAGGCGGGGTCCCGGGCGGGCACCGCCTTGGGGCGCATGCCGTAGCGCGACGAGCCGGGCCGCGGACTCGACGTCGCCGGCGGCTCTCGGCTCACGCGTCTCCTCGCCGGCCGTCGCGCCGCACGACGCGCCGCCGTCCCGACGAGCAGGTCGGCCCCGCCGAACTCGGCGTCCCGCAGCACCGTGCCGTCGTCGACGGCCAGCAGCACCGCGTCGTCGCCCTGGCTGCGGGCGGTGGCGATGGCCGTCCCGACCGCGTGCAGCGACGCGCAGCGCGACCAGCTGCGGCAGCTCGGGGTCGACGGCGCGCGCCGTCGGCGAGCAGCGCGGACAGCCGCACGGCGTCCCCGGCACGCGGGCAGCGCGCGTCGGCGACCTGGCGCCACTGCTGCGTCGCCGAACGCGGTCCGGCTCGGCGGGCGACCAGCTCGGGCTCGGGCACCGGCTCGCCCAGCGGGTCGCGGTCCGACGGCGGCGCCAGCAGCGTCTCGACCAGGCCGCCGAGGCTGGGCACGCTCGGCACCCGCAGCCCGGCGCCGGCCCGGAAGAACGCCGCGGTCGGGCTCCAGCGCGGTCGCGACGTGCAGGCCGAGGCACGGCCGCAGCAGCTGGCCGAACACGTCGATCGCGGCGCGCCGCGGCCGGTCGGCGAACTGCTGGCGGTCCTGCTCGGCCCGGAACACCGCGCCCGC
This sequence comes from uncultured Actinomycetota bacterium, assembly GCA_963837575.1. Classification (GTDB taxonomy): domain Bacteria; phylum Actinomycetota; class Actinomycetes; order Mycobacteriales; family Pseudonocardiaceae; genus Pseudonocardia. Next base: position 7,423 of record CAWIOI010000010.1, on the reverse strand, counting down.
CTCCTGCAGCCGGGCCTGCAGCTGGGTGTGGCGCTGGATGCAGTCGCGCACGACGTCGACCAGCTCGGCGGCCTGCCGGCGCCGCGCCGGCTCGGTCGCCTCGTCGCGGGCGGTCGGCGATGTTGGCCAGGATCGCCGTCTCCGCGCGGTAGCGGCCCTCGATGTGGGTGAGCGCCTCGTCGAGCAGCGCCGGGACGGCGGCGAGCCAGTCGACCGAGCGGACGTCGCGGCGGGTGGCGTCGAGCTTCTGGCGCAGCGCCTCCGCGTACTGGACGGTGCGGTAGCGGGCCTGCTCGGCGGCCAGCCGGGCGTCGCCGAGCCGGCCCCGGCTGATCAGGTTCTCCAGCTTCACCTCGGCCGCGACCTGGGCCGACTCGACGTCGGTGTCGAGCGCGCCGACCAGCACGTTGATCGCCTCGTCGGACGCGCGCAGGTACACCTCGCCGTCCGGGCGCCGCCGAGCTCGACGAGCAGCTTGAAGTCGAAGCGGCGCCGCACGTAGCGGCCGTCGGCGTCGACCGAGCCGTAGTCGACGGCGAACCCGCGGTCGAGGCGTGCCGACGTTGATCAGGTTCTCGATCACCCAGTGCCCGACCCGCTCGTGCTCGGCCGGCGGCGCGTCCGGGGCCTGCGCGGCGATGAACGGCACCAGCCGGCGCACGACCTCGGGCTGGGCCGCGCCGTGGTCGAAGTCCATCGCGAGCGTGACCTGGTCGATCGCCTGCAGCCCGATCTCGGCCATCTGGTAGCGCTCGGCGTCGGCCCAGTCCAGCCGGCTCTTGCGCGCGTCGAGGTCGTGCAGCGGCGCGGTGCAGGCCAGCGCCTTGAGACGGCGGGCGAGCCCGTCGTCGATCGACCGCGGCACGCCCGTCTGCACGCCGCGCACTCTACGAGGGCGCTCACGTCGGCGCTGTCGGCCTCCCGGCCGCGCGAGGTCGGACTTCCACTCCCGGAAGCCCTCCTCGGTGCGGCCCCGGCGCCAGTAGCCCGAGACCGACACCTGGCTCACGGGCCAGTCCGCGCTCGCCGAACAGGTACGGCCGCACGTGGTGCATGATCTCCTGCGCCTCGCCGTGGGCGAACACGTCCACGCGACCCGACGGCCAGTCCAGGGCCTGCACGGCCGCCACCAGCCGGTCGTCGCCGCCGCCCGCGCTCCGGTGGACGAACACCAGCTCCCCCTTGGCGGGCACCGGCAGGTCGGGCTCGTCGGCGGGCGAGTCGACCAGCACGACCACCCGCGACGACCGCGTCCTCGGGCAGCACCGCGAGCGCCGCGGTGATCGCGGGCACCGCGGACTCGTCGCCGACGAGCAGGTGCCAGTCGGCGTCCGGGTCCGGCCGGTAGGCCCCACCGGGGCCGTTGGCCAGCAGGACGTCGCCCGGGGCGGCGCGCCGCGCCCACGGCCCGGCGACGCCCTCGTCGCCGTGCACCACGAAGTCGATGGCCAGCGTGCCCGCGTCGACGTCGGGGAAGAGCGCCGTGTAGGTGCGCACGACCGGCATGTCCTCCGGCGGCAGGGTCTGGCGCAGCACCCGCATGTCCAGCGGCTCGGGGTAGTCGACGCCCGGCTTCGGGAAGACGAGCTTCACGTAGCGGTCGGTGTGCGCGCTGGCGGCGAACGCCGAGAGGTCGTCGCTGCGGAACCACACCCGCCGCAGCCGGGCGGTGAGGGTCTCGGTGCCGGTGACCGTGAGGCGGGTCGGCACCGCCGACCGGTTCGAGCGGGTCACGACTTCATCAAGCTGGTGGTCGAAGACAACACCGCTCTCCGTGGGTTCGTGCGGGATCTCCCCAGCATGCGGCGGCGCGGCGCGGATGTCAAACGGTGCGGCTACCGTCCCGGCCGTGGCAACCGTGGAGGACTGTGGGCCGGATCGTCGCCGCGCTGCCGGAGGTCACCGAGGGCGAGCGGTTCGGCAACCTCACCTGGTCCGTGCGGCGCAAGGCGTTCGCGTGGGACCGGCCGTTCAGCAAGGCCGATCTGCGCCGGTTCGGCGACGAGCCGCCGCCCGAGGGCCCGATCCTCGCCGTGCGGGTGGCCGACCTGGCCGACAAGGAGGCCGTCCTCGCGGCGGGCGGCCAGGCGTTCTTCACGATCCCGCACTTCGACGGCTACGCCGCCGTCCTGATCCGGCTCGACGCCGTCGACGACAAGGCGTTGCGCGAGGCCGTGACGGACGCCTGGCTGGCGTGCGCGCCCACCACCCTGGCGCGGGAGTACCTCGGGCGCGACGGTGCCACTTGACCCTCGCTCGACCCGACTGCGCACCCCTGCAGGTCACCGCGCACCCCATCGGGTCACTGCGCACCCCGTCGACGGGGTGCGCAGTCGTGCCAAGGGGTGCGAGGTCGCGGAGAGGGGTAGCGCGCGCCGGTCAGCGCGCGGTGGCGGCCCGCACCGCTCCGCCGGCGTCGGCGAGCAGCGCCTCCGCCCCAGGCGCGTCGGTGCCCGCCAGCAGCATCACGGTCGCGACCTTGGCCCGGCCGCCCGCGGCGGCGAGGGCCTTCGCCGCGGTCTCCCGGTCGACCTCGGCCGCCGCGGCGACGATGCGTTCGGCCCGGTCGGCGAGCTTCGCGTTCGTCGGCCGCATGTCGATCATCAGGTTGCGGTAGACCTTGCCGATCCGCACCATCGCCGCGGTCGAGAGCATGTTGCACACCAGTTTCTGGGCCGTGCCCGCCTTCAGCCGGGTCGAGCCGGTGAGCACCTCGGGCCCCGTCTCCACCTCTATCGCCACGTCGGCGTGCGCGCTCCCGTGATCTACACCTACCTCGGCGGCATCAAGGCGGTCATCTGGACGGACGCGATCCAGATGGCCCTCTACCTCGGCGGCGCGGCGCTGGCGATCGCGTGCTGCTCGGCCACGTCGGCGGCCGACGGCGTCTCCGCCGCCGCTGCACGCGGGCTAGTTCAAGCTGTTCGACACCGACTTCGCCCCGCCGCACATCCTGACCAGCTCCTTCGCGCTGCCCACCGCGATCATCGGCGGTGCGATCTTCGCGATGGCGAGCCACGGCTCCGACCAGCTGATCGTCCAGCGCATCCTGGCCACCCGTACCCTGCGCGACGCGCCAGAAGGCGATGATCGGCTCCGGGATCTTCGTCACCGTGCAGTTCGCCGCGTTCTCCCTGGTCGGCGCGCTGCTGTGGTCCTACAACCAGGGCCGGAGCTTCAAGGACCTGGGCCTGGCCACCTCCGACGACCTCTACCCGGAGTTCATCCTGCACGGCCTGCCGGTGGTCGTCTCCGGGCTGCTGGTGGCCGGCATCCTCGGCGCCGCGATGGGCTCGCTGTCCTCCGCGCTCAACTCGATGTCCAACTCCACGGTCGCCGACATCATCCACAGCTTCTTCCGCCGCGCGCCCTCGGACGGCTCCATGCTCCGGCTCGCCCGGGTGATGACGCTGGTCTGGGCGGTGCTGATGGCCGTCTTCGCCTGCGCGTTCAGCACCAGCACCGGCAACGTCTACCTCACCGGCCTCGCCATCGCCGGCTACACCTACGGCGCGCTGCTCGGCGCGTTCCTGCTGGGCCGCCTGGTCAAGCGGGCCAACGAGGTCGACTCGGTCATCGCCTTCGTGGTCACCGTGGCCGTGATGACGTACATCGTGCGCTTCGTCAAGATCGACGTCACCACGGCGGGCATGACCGTGCCGAGCGCGATCGCCGCCCAGTGGCTGGTGCCCATCGGGGTGATCATCACCCTGGTGGTGGGCTGGGTCGGCAGCCTCTTCCACGCCCGCCCGCGCCCATCGAGCTGCCCGACGCCGATCAGGCGCTGGTGAGCCCGGCCCGATAACCAGCAGGCCGCCGCCGGGCTCCGCCTCGTGGCCTGCGGGCGTCACCCGCACGTCCCCGGAGCGGGCGCAGCGGTGGTGCAGGAGCAGGATCGGCCGCCCGGAGAACGGGTACGCGCCGCCGACGCGGCCGTCGTTCGCCCGGAACTCGGTGACCACGGCGGCGTTGAACGCCTCGGTCATCGCGCGCCGCTGCTCCGGCGTCATCTCGTGCACCTGGCCCGCGCCCCTCGGTGCCGTCTCGGAACCGTCCATGCTCCGACGATGCGGCCCAGCGGCCGCGTGCGGATCGGTAACCGCTACCGAGGTTCCTCGTCCGACCGCCAGGACGAGATACCCGTCCACCCGGCGAACTGGTGCCGGTGTCGGGGTCCGACGGCAGGGCGTGCCCGAGGTCCTGCGCGCGGACCTCGCCGATCCACTGGTCGTGCTGGTACTCGTGATTGATCACCGCCGTCAGGAGGTGCGTGGCAGACGATCGTGAGCTGCGCAGGCGCACCGACCCGGCCCGCGCCGATGTCCCCGATGCGGGCGTGCACCCGCTCGGCGACGACGTCGCGGAACGTGCTCAGCCGCGCCACGGTCGGCAAGGCGCCACGGAACCGCTCCGGGCGGGGCCGAGTCCATGAGCGCGTCGAGCTCCGGGTCCGGGCTGGGCTCGGCCGCGGTGAGGTTGCGGATCATGAAGTGGGCGACGTGCGCCTGGTGACCCAGGTGCCAGCCGATGGCGCTGGAATTCTCGTGCGGGCGCCAGGTCAACTCGTCCGGGCTGAGATCACGCCACAGCGCGTCGGTGTAGGCGCGGGCGCGGTCGTACTCGCGCAGGAGCGCGGCGATCTCGTACATGACGTCCAGGGTGGCCGACCGTCGCACCGAGAACAAGAGAGGGCGTGGCCGATGGGGAGTCCGGCGGCCGATGGGAACGACGGCGCGACGCTCGACCCCGACCGGCCTCCCCCGCGGCCGCCGACGACGCAGCCCGGCGCTCCTCTGCAAGGTGGTGCTGATCGTCGTCGCCTGCGCACAGGTCCTGGGCGGCGCCGGGCTGGCCGCGGGCGTCACGGTCGGGGCGCTGCTGGCCCGCCAGATGCTCGGCTCCGACGACCTGTCCGGGCTGCCCATCGCGCTGTTCACCGCGGGGTCCGCGACAGGCGGCGCTGCTCATCGGACGGCTTACCCAGCGCCGCGGGCGGCGCCCGGGCCTTGGGCTCGGGTTCCTCGCGGGTGGCGCGGGCGCGGCGGGGGTCGTCGTGTGCGCTCGTGACCGGCGCCGTCGGAACTGCTGTTCGTGGCGCTGTTCGTCTACGGGGTCGGGAACGGCGACGAACCTCCAGGCCCGCTACGCCGGGGACGGACCTCGCCGGGCCCGCGGAACGGGGCACCGCCATCAGCGTCGCTCTGGTGGCGACCACGCTCGGGGCCGTGGCCGGGCCGAACCTCGTCGGGCCGCTCGGCCGCCTCGCCATCGCGATCGGGGTGCCCGCACTCGCGGGCCCGTCCCGCTCGCCGCCGTCGCCTACCTCCGCCGCGGCGGCGGTGCTGTTCCCTGCTGCTGCGGCCCGACCCGTTCCTCATGGCCCGCGAGCTCCCCCGCCCCCGCGCCGTCACCGACCGCCGGGGTGCGCGCGCACCGCCCCCGTCCCGGTGTGGTCGCAGGGGCCGCGGTGATGGTGCTGACGCAGATCACGATGGTCGCGATCATGACGATGACGCCGGTGCACATGCTCGCCCACGGGCACGGGCTCGAGGTGATCGGCCTGGTGATCGGCATCCACGTCGGGGCGATGTACCTGCCGGTTGCTGGTGACCGGCGCGCTCGTCGACCGGCTCGGCCGCGTGCCCATGGCGGCGGCGGCGGGTTGTGACCAACCTATGAGGGCGAAGTCAAGTCCTGGTTCTGGGTGATCTTGGGCGTGTTGGGTCGGCTCGGTGGCCTGGCGTCGCCGAGGTGATCTTCTTGTGGGTGTGGTGCCGTTGGTTCGGGTGGTGCCTCGCGCCCGTCTCCGGCCCTACGTAGCGTTCAAGCGGGTTGTTCCCGACAGCCTTCATCCGGGCTTGGTGGGAGACGGGCGGGGCTGCTCATGGTCAGTTGCGGGATCGGGGTCCCGACGGGCACGCGAGCTCGCCCCGCCCGCTCGCGGTCAGCGGGGCCGGGGTTCAGGCGGCGTGGCGGCTCCTGCGGTCGCGGTCGCTGTCCGGCGGCGATGGCGGGGTTCCAGGCGGTGGCGGTGACGATCGACGGCGTGGAGTTGGCGCAGCAGGCTGGCCGCGACCGCGACCCGGGCCTGGGTGTCGGTCAGTGGGCGGTCGGCGCGGCTGGTCAGGTGGGCGTGTCGGGCGGCCAGGACCGGGTTGTGTTGCAGGGCGGCGAAGACGGCCCGCCAGGCGGCCAGGCGTAGTTCCGGGCGGCCGCGGCCGCTGATCGTGGTCGTGCCCTTGTAGGTGCCCGAGGAGTTGTCGCGCGGGCACAGTCCGGCGTGTTTGACCAGCGCGCGGGCGTTGGTGAACCGGGTCGAGGTCACCGGTCTCGGCCAGGATCGTCGCGGCCCCGATGGCAGACACCCCGGGGATGGAGGCGACCAGCTCGGTCAGCCGAGCTCGTCGAGCACGCCGAGCATGCGGCGCCTCGACGGTGGCGATCTCGCGCGCGGCGCGGGCCAGGTCGGTCAGGGCGAACCGGACCCGTTCCAGCGCGCCGGCCCGTTGATCGAGTACCCCGACCTCGGCCCGGCCGGGGTCGGTGGCGGCGGCGAACACCGCCCGGACGATCGCGGAGTACCAGCGGCGTGCCGTCCCAGTTCGGCGGCGCACCGCGGCGGCGAACCCATCCCATCCCCATCGGCGCGATCACGCCAGGTCACCCGCCGTGCGCCGATGCGGTCGAGCACCACGGTCATCGCCGCCAGCCAGCTCGCCGAGTCCAACGGCTGCCGCGCCGCGCCCAGCACCGCGGGCCAGGCGCATTCGAGCAGGTCACGTACCTGCTGCCGCGCCGCCCCGACCGGCAGTGATCAGACCCGCCCGGCGGGCACCCAGTGCCGCAGCCGGGCCCAGTCGGCTCCGCCCGCTCGGGCAGGTAGCAGCGCAGCTCGGTGACCAACCGGGCGATGATCACCGCGTCGGCGTCGTCGTTCTTGTTCCGGGTGAAGTCCTCGGCCTCCCGGGCCCGGCCACCAGCAGCGGCTGCACGCACACCAGCGCACCCCGTGCTCGGCGGCGATCTGGTCCAGCACCCGCCACCGGTGCCCGGTCGGCTCGCACGCCACCACCACCGCGAGAACCCGGCCTCGGCCGCCCGCGCCAGCCCCCACTCCGACCGCCTCGGACAACTCCCACGCCTTGCCCGCACCGTCCGCCGGGCCAACACCCGCGAGTCCGGTCGGTCAACGCGCAGACCTGCTTGTCCGCAGCCAGATCGAAGGCCAGCACCGCGGACTCAGGGTGATCACCGCGCAGCCGGGCCAGCTTCTCGTTACGGCGACGGTCTCCACGGACAACCGGCCGAGCTACTACCGTTGGACACGACATCCTCCTGGTGCGGTTGGGACACCAAGCCCGCGAACCCCACCAGGGGGATGTCGCGCACCTCAACCGCTCAGGTTGTTACTACGGTGCCCGAA
>CAWIOI010000009.1:0-193107 GCA_963837575.1 uncultured Actinomycetota bacterium | reverse complement strand
CGGACACGCCACAGAGGACACTCCCGAAGCCGGTACGACCGCAGTGGGGTTTCGAGCGCGGCCGCAAGGCTCTGAGCTGCGAAGACCGCCGGTCATGAGTGCGTCAATCCCCCGATCCGACGACCGTGCCGCACGGGCGAAGGGCGGGAAGTGGGCCTTCGCTGTGGCAAGATCGGGCCGACAGTGATCACTCGGGGTTCGGGAACCCGAGCTCCGGCGCGCGACGGGCGGGGACCTGATGAGTCGAATGCGGACGATCACCAGCCGCCCGGCCGCGGCGATCGCCGTGGCGCTGGTGGCGCTCGCCGCCGCCGGGTGCACCGTCGGCGGTCCGCGCGAATCCGCCGCCACGACCAGTGGTGCCCCGGCCCCGCTGCTGCCGCAGCCGCCCGGGCCGACCTCCTCGCTCAACCCGTCGCAAGTGGACGCCGCGGTCGGTCAGCTCGACGGGATCGTGCAGTCGGCGATGGCGCAGACCGGGGTTCCCGGCGTCGCGGTCGCGGTGGTCTACCAGGACAAGGTCGTGTACTCGAAGGGGTTCGGCGTCCGCGAGGTCGGCAAGCAGGACGCGGTCGACCCGGACACGGTCTTCCAGGTGGCGTCGGTGTCGAAGCCGGTGGCCTCGACGATCGTCGCGGGCGTCGTCGGCCGCAAGACGATCGGCTGGGACGACCCGGTGATCAAGTACAACCCGTCCTTCGCGCTGCACGACCCGTACGTGACGACGAACGCCACGTTCGCCGATCTCATGTCGCACCGCAGCGGGCTGTACACGGGGGCCGGTGACCTGCTCGAGGACCTCGGCTTCGACCAGAGCTACATCCTGTCGAAGCTGAACCAGCAGCCCCTCGACGCCTTCCGGGCCAGCTACAACTACAGCAACTTCGGCTACACCGAAGGCGGCGTCGCGGCCGCCGACGCCGCCAAGCAGTCCTGGGATTCCCTCGCCCAGGACGTCCTGTTCGGACCGCTCGGCATGACCGAATCGAGCTACCAGCACAGCGTCTACGAATCACGGCCGGACAAGGCTCTGATCCACGTCCGGGTCGGCGGAGCGAGCAGCAAGACCTGGCAGGCGAAATACGTGCGCGAGGCCGACGCCGAGGCCCCGGCCGGGGGGCTGAGCTCGTCCGTGCGTGATCTTGCGCAGTTCGTCCGGCTGCAGCTCGGCGGCGGCAAACTCGACGGCAAGCCGGTGATCGACTCCGCCGCGCTGCAGCAGACGCACGTGCCGCACCAGGACCTGCACGCGCCGACGGACCCGAACGCGCGCACGCAGTTCTACGGTCTCGGCTGGAACGTCTCCTACGACGACCAGGCCCGGCTCAAGCTCGACCACTCCGGCGCGTTCGCGCTCGGCGCGGCGACCAACGTCGCCATGCTGCCGGTGGAACAGCTGGGCATCGTCACCCTCACCAACGGCGCACCCATCGGCCTGCCGGAGTCGGTCAACAACGCCTTCTTCGACGCCGCGCAGCACGGCAAGCCCACCGTGGACTGGCTGGGCTTCTACGAGAAGGTCCTCGCGGCATCCGAGGCCCAGCCGCCGAACCCGTACGACACCCCGCCCGCCCAGCCGAAGCCGCCGCAAGCGCTCACCGCCTACGCGGGCACCTACGACAACGCCTACTACGGGCCGCTCACCGTCTCGGTGGCCGACGGCAAGCTGCAGATGGCCATGGGCCCGCAGGCGAAGCCGACCACGTTCCCGCTGACCGCCTACGACGGCGACACCTTCACGTTCCAGAGCATCGGCGAAAACGCGACGGGAACCTCCAGCGCCATCTTCAAGCCCGGCGCGAACGGCCACGCAGGCGCGGTGACGCTGGGGTTCTACGACCAGCGTGGGCTCGGCACGTTCACGATGAGCGGGAGCTAGTGCGGTGTCCGCAAACGTCCACCGGGCCGCTCGCGCGCCCAGTCGACGACTCGCGGCGTTGCCGCCCTCGCGAATACGCCCGGTATGAGCTTCGGGCGGCGCCTTGCGAGTCGCCGCCTGGATCACGCGATCGGCCCGGCAACGTTCGTGGACACCGCACCAGCGGCGGACGACGTCACACCCGGAGGCCGTTGCCGTCGGCCTCTTCGTCGGCGCCGAGAACCTCCTCTGAACCCGAGCGCCTCACGCCAGCGACAGGAACAGCTTCTCCAGCTCGGCGCGGTCCGGCTTGCCCGCCTCGCCGGAGCTGATGCACCGCTCCAGCCCGGCCGCGACGATGGCGAAGCCCGCCCGGTCGAGGGCGCGCGACGCCGCAGCGAGCTGGGTGACCACGTCCTTGCAGTCGCGGCCCTCCTGGAGCATGCGGATCACGCCGCCGATCTGGCCCTCGGCCCGGCGGAGCCGGTTGATCACCGCACCGGTGACGTCCTCGTCGATCTGCATCGCGCGGCTCAGTTGCCTGCGGGGTGGAAGTCGTTGGCGACCGCGAGGTCGTGCGGTTCGACGCCCAGCGCCGCGGCCCACGCGGCGTAGCCGCCCAAGAGGTCGGAGACGTCGGGCCAACCGGCCCGCCGCAGCAGGCTCGCGGCGACGCTGGAGCGGTAGCCTGCCGCGCAGTACGCGACGACGGGCCGCTCCGCCGGGATCTCCGCGAGCCGCCGCGGCAGCTCCGCGAGCGGGATGTGATGGGCGTGGAAGATCGCGCCGTCGGCCAGCTCACCCGGGTTGCGCACGTCGACAAGGACCGGCGGCGCCGCACTCCGCAGCGCGATGGCCAGCTCGCGGTGGGTGAGACGGCTGGCGCGGTCGATGCGCTCGGGCGCGGTGAGGAACGCCGCCTCGGGTTCGCGCAGGTAGCCCACGACCCGGTCGAAGCCGATGCGGCCGAGCCGCACGGCCAGCTCCTCTTCCCGGTCCTGGGGCGCGACCAGCACGATCTCCTGCTCGGGTGTCACGACCATGCCCGCGGTCTCGGCGAACCGCCCGTCGGCGGGGACGTTGAGCGACCCGTGCAGGTGCCCGACGGCGAACTCGTAGGGTTCACGCGCATCCAGCACCACCGCACCCACCATCTGCCGCGCGAGGACCTCGTCGAGGCTCAGCGGGTTTGCCGCCGTGTGCAGCACGGGGTGCTGGCGGCGGTTGAGCACCGCGTCGTAGACGAAGTACCCCGGCGCCGACGGCTGGCCCGCGGTGACGAGCGCGACGAAGTCCTCCTCGCTCATCGGCCTGCAGGCGTAGTTGGTGAGCCGTTGATCGCCGATGGTGGACTGTCGCTCGGTGGACAGGTTCTTGCCGCACGCGGACCCGGCGCCGTGGGCGGGGAAGACGCGGACGGCGTCGGGCAGCGTCATGAGTCTGCCGATCGAGCCGTACAGCATCCGCCCGAGGTCATCGGCGGTCACGCCCAGCGAGGCGAGCAGGTCGGGCCTGCCCACGTCGCCGATGAACAGCGCGTCCCCGGTGAGCACGCCGTACGGGACGGGGTCGGCGGCGTGCTCGTACACCAGCACGCTGATCGACTCCGGGGTGTGGCCGGGGGTCTCCCAGATCTCCAGCGCCACGTCGCCGAGCGAGATCCGCTCGCCGTCGGCGAAGTGGCGGACCGGGTAGTCGGCCTCGGCCCGGCTCCCGTAACCGATCCACGCCCCCGTGGCGGCGGCGAGCTCGAGGTGCCCGGCGAGGAAGTCCGCGTGGAAGTGCGTGTTCACCACCCCGACGATGGTCAGCCCGTGCGCCGCCGCATCGGCGACGTACTCGCCCACGTCGCGGCGGGGATCGACGACGACGGCCTGACCGGTCGTCTCGTCACCGATCATGTAGGACGCCTGCGACAGGCAGTCGAGGTAGTACTGGGCGAAACGCATGCCGTCCTCCGAAACGTCGACTTCTGGTGACGATTCCTTTATAAACCCCCGGGGGTATCTCGACCAGGGTCGAAGGACCTCAAAGTCCCGCCGGGGGATGACCAACGCCCCTGCCCGCGGCTCCCGTCGAGACGAACAATGGGCGCATGGCGGCGCGAATCGTGATCGTCGGCGGCGGCACGGGTGGCACCCTGACGGCGAACCGGCTGCGGCGGGCCCGCGCGGACCTGGAGATCACCGTGATCGACCAGGACGACGACCACGTCTACCAGCCCGACCTGTTGTTCCTCCCGTTCGGGACGGCCGGCGATCTCGTCCGGTCCCGGCCCGCGCAGCTCCGCGAGGGGATCACCTTCCGTCGGGGCGCGGTCGAGCGGGTGGAGCCCGACCGCGACCGGGTGCTGCTGGTCGACGGCGGCGAGCTGGGCTACGACGTCCTCGTCATCGCCTCCGGCGCGGTGCTGCTGGCCGAGGAGACGGAGGGGTTGACCGGTCCGGGCTGGGGCGAGCGGGTGTTCACGTTCTACGACCTGCCCGGCGCGCGCGCCCTGCGCTCCGCGCTGGAGGCCTTCGACGGCGGCCGCGTGGTGGTCAACGTGGTGGACATGCCGATCAAGTGCCCGGTCGCGCCGCTGGAGTTCTGCTTCCTCGCCGACGCGTACTTCCGCAAGCGCGGCATCCGCGACCGCGTCCACCTGACCCACGCGACCCCGCTGGACGCCGCGTTCACCACGCCCGTCGCCGCGCGCGCCCTGTCCGGCCTGCTGGACGAGAAGGGCATCGAGCTGGTCACCGAGTTCAACACCGGCGAGGTGGACGGCGCCGCGGGCCGGTTGATCTCCTACGACGAGCGCGCCATCGACTTCGACCTCGCCGTGGTGGTGCCGCTGCACGGCGGTGCCGACTACGTGGGTCGGTCACCGGGCCTCGGCGACGAGCTGAACTTCGTGCCCGTCGACCCGCACACGCTGCAGTCGCAGGCGCGCCCGAACGTCTTCGCCATCGGCGACGCCGCAGGCGTCCCGACGTCGAAGGCCGGTTCGGTGGCCCACTTCGAGGGCGACGTGCTCGTCCGGAACGTCCTGCGGTTCCTCGACGACCTCCCGCTGGACGGGTACTTCGACGGGCACACCAACTGCTTCATCGAAAGCGGCTCCGGCAAGGCGCTGCTGATCGACTTCAACTACGACACCGAGCCGCTGCCGGGGCATTTCCCCGGACCGGTGGGGCTGCCGTTGCTGAAGGAGTCACGCATGAACCACCTGGGCAAGCTGATGTTCTCCTGGCTGTACTGGCACAGCCTCCTGCCCGGCCGCGACATCCCGGGCGTGCCCACGGCCATGCCGCGCGCGGGCAAAGCCGTTCCCACCGCCATCGGCACGTGACCCTCCGAGGAGGAGCAGATGACCGCACCGACCACCACGGCGACCTACGCGGGCACCGAGGTCCCCGTCAACGGTGAGGGCTTCTTCACCGAGCCCGACCGCTGGACACCCGACATGGCCGCCGAGATCGCCCGGCAGGCAGGCATCGCCGAACTGACCGACCGGCATTGGCAGGTGATCGACTTCATGCGCCAGGAGTTCGCGGCGAAGGGCACCGGTGCGACGGTGCGGTTGCTGGGCAAGTCCTCCGGCGTGAGTGTCAAGGAGCTCTACCAGCTGTTCCCGAAGGGGCCCGCGAAGCTGGCGGCCAAGATCGCGGGGATCCCGAAGCCCCGCGGCTGCATCTGAGAGTGGGGGTGTGACATGTCCGATCCGACCGTCGGCGCCATCGAGAAGGTGTCGATCATCGTGTCCAAGGGTTCGTTGGAGGGCGTGTACCCGGCGCTGATCATGGCGAACGGGGCCCGCGCGGAGGGCATCGAGGCGAACCTGTTCTTCACGTTCTTCGGCCTGGACGCGATCCACAAGACCCGCATCGAGCACATCAAGCTGGCCACCGTCGGCAACCCGGGCCTGCACCTGGCCACCTGGGCGGGCGGCCTGCCGGGGATGTCGTCGGTGATGACGAGCTACCTCTCGCGCAAGATGGACAAGCTCGACATCCCGCCGATCCCCGAGTTCCTCGAGATGATCGCCGACACCGGCGCGGGCCTCTACGCCTGCCAGGCCTCGGTCGATCTGTTCGGGCTCGCCAAGGACGACTTCATCGAGCAGGTCAAGGACATCATCACCGTCGGCGAGTTCTACGAGCTGGCAGCGGGCGGGCAGATCATCTTCACGTGAGGAGACCGGGATGGGGGCGTCCGTGATCACGGCCTGCGGATCCTGCGGCACGCGCAACCGCGTGCCCGCCGCAGCCGGGGGGACGCCGCGCTGCGGCTCGTGCAAGAAACCCCTGCCCTGGCTGGTGGCCGCGACCGATGCGGAGTTCGCCGAGGTGGTCGAGCGCTCGCCGGTACCCGTTCTGCTGGACCTGTGGGCGCCCTGGTGCGCGCCGTGCCGGATGGTCGCTCCCGGTGTGGAGCGGGTCGCCGGTGAGCTGGCGGGCCGGGTGAAGGCGGTCCAGGTGAACGTCGACGAGTCGCCGGGGGTGGCCGCCCGGTTCGACGCGCGCAGCATCCCCACCCTGCTGGTGATGCGCCGCGGCGAGGTGATCGCGCGCCAGGTGGGCGCGCTGCCCGCCGATGCGCTGCTGCGGTGGGTCGAGGCGGCGGTGGCCTAGCCGGGCGTCGAGACGTGGCCCTGGTGATGGCCGCCGCCGTCCGTGCCGTCGTCGGGGCTCCCGCCCATCATGCGCAGCATCGGCAGGCCGCCGGTGCGGGTGAACCGCCACACCAGCACGGCCGCCACGACCAGGAAGGCGATGTTGAGCCAGGTCGTGTAGTTCCACGACACGCCCTCGTCGGGTAGACGCGCCCGGCCTCGGTCGGGGATCAGCCCCGCGAGGCCGAACAGCAGCTCGACGAGGTAGCCCGCGAAGGTGGCGGTCAGCCAGAACGCACCCCCGAGCAGGAGCGCCATCCGCAGGCCGTAGTAGCGGCGGTAGATGTTGAGGATCGGCAGGATGATCAGGTCGGCGAAGATGAAGGCGATCACGCCGCCGAAGCTGATCCCGCCGGTCCACAGCACGACCGCCAGCGGCACGTTGCCGATCGAGCACACGAAGCTGATCACGGCGACGAGCGGGCCGATCAGCGGACCCCACAGCGCCGCCGTCGTGGGATCGCCCGCCAGGAAGACGTCCTGCCAGAACGCGTCGGGCACCCACGCGCCGATCGCGCCCGCCACCAGCAGGCCGATCACCAGGTCCCGCCAGATCGCGGCCCATTCCATGACGAACACGTGGGAGACCGACGTCAGCGCCTCCTGCGAGAAGAGCCTGCGCGCCAACGACCCCTCGCGCCGCACCGACATGTCCATCGCGGCGTGGCCCTCCATCGAACCTGCGAGGCCGCGCTCGGCTTGGGCAAGGGCCTGCTCCACAAGCCCTCGCCCGCGAGCGCGGGAGGTGAGCACCAGCCGGAACAGCACCGCCAGCGCCACGATCATGACGGGGCCGCCGACGAACTCGGCCAGCGTGAACTGCCAGCCCATCAGCAACGCCAGGATGATGCCCAGCTCCACCACCAGGTTGGTCGAGGCGATCTCGAACGCCATCGCTGCCGTGAAGTGCGCTCCCTTGCGGAACAGCGAGCGCGCCAGCGCGACCGCGGCGTAGGAGCACGACGAGGACGCCGCGCCGAGCCCGGCCGCGATGGCGAGCGTGCGGGGCCGGTCATCGCCCAGCAACCGCACGATCGTGCTGCGCCGCACCACCGCCTGCACCACCGCGGACAGCGCGAACCCGAGGATCAGCGCCCACAGGATCGCCCAGGTCATCGACCCGGCCAAGGCCAGGGCGTGACCGATCGCTGCTCCCATCACCCTCTCCTCACATACCTTTCAGGGGTATACCACGCCGTCATGCGGGTGTCGGCCGATCGGCTGCGCAGAAAGAATCTTCCCGGACGTGTCGAATGGGGTCCCTCCCGTTCGTAGCCCAGGTGAGAGACCGGCAACGGGCCGGTCGACACCGCACCGGAGGCCCACCATGTCCGCCACCTACGCCGCCACCCGCCCCGCCGTCCGCGCGGCCGTCGGCCCGATCCTGGGCCGCGGCGCCCTCGCCACGGTGGTCGCCACCGCCGCCACGCCGATCGTCGCCGCGGCCGGACAGGCGATCGGGATCAGCCTCGACGTCGGCGGCGCGCCGATCCCGGTCCTCGGCTTCGGCACGCTGACCGCGTTCTTCTCGCTGCTCGGGGTGGTACTGGCCGTCGTGCTCGCCCGCGTGGCCCGCCACCCCCGCACCGCCTTCGTCCGCACTACCGTGGTGCTCACCGCGCTGTCCTTCGTGCCGGACGTGATCGCACCCGCCGCCCCGTCCACCAAGGCGCTCCTGATGCTGACGCACCTGGTCGCCGCTGTGATCGTCATCCCCGCCGTCGCCCGCAAGCTGCCCGCCTGAACCGGAAAGGGAAACCGTCATGGAGTACTTCCTCGCCGTGCATTCCGTCGAGGGCGCGCCCGCGCCGTCGCCCGAGGAGATGCAGGCCATGTTCGACCAGGTCGACCGGGTCAACGCCGAGCTGCAGCGCCGCCGGGGCCTGGGTGTTCGCAGGCGGCCTGCGCCCGCCGGAGACCGCCACCGTCGTCCGGGTCGACGGCGGCATGACCGACGGCCCGTTCGCCGAGACGAAGGAACAGCTCGGTGGTTTCTGGGTCATCCGCGCCGCCGACCTCGACGAGGCGCTGGCCTGGGCCGCGAAGTGCGCGCAGGCGTGCATGAACCCGGTCGAGGTGCGGCCGTTCGACAACGCGGGCGAGTGAGCCCGTGGACGTGGCGAGCCTCTACCGGGCGGAGTACGGCCGCTGCGTCGCCACGCTGACCCGCCTCCTCGGCGACATCGGACTCGCCGAGGAGGCGGTGCAGGACGCGTTCGCGGTGGCCCTGGAGAAGTGGGAGTCGCCGCCGCCCAACCCGGGCGCCTGGATCGTGACCACCGCCCGCAACCGGGCGATCGACCGGCTGCGCCGGGAGTCGACCCGCGAGGCCCGCCACGCCCAGGCGCTGCTGCTGCAGCAACCCGACGAGCCGACGGAGGTGGGACCGGTGCGCGACGACCAGCTCCGCCTGATCTTCACCTGCTGCCACCCGGCGCTCTCGCCCCTCGCGCAGACCGCGCTCACCCTGCGCCTGCTCGGCGGCCTGGAGGTGGCCGAGGTCGCCCGGGCCTACCTCGTGCCCGAGGCCACCATCGCCCAGCGGATCGTGCGCGCCAAGAAGAAGATCCGCGACGCCGCCATCCCGTACCGGGTGCCCGAGGCCGCGGAGCTACCCGACCGGCTCCCGCCCGGTGCTCACCGTGCTCTACCTGATCTTCAACGAGGGCTACGCCGCGACGTCCGGGCCGCTGCTGCGCACCGACCTCTGCCTGGAGGCCCTCCGCCTGGCCCGGGCGCTCGCCGAGCTGATGCCCGACGAGCCGGAGGCGCTCGGGCTGCTCGCGCTGCTGCTGCTCACCGAAGCCCGCAGGCCCGCCCGGGTGGGTCCGGACGGCGAGCTGGTGACCCTCGCCGAGCAGGACCGGTCGCTGTGGAACCGGGAGCTGATCGCCGAAGGCCACGAGCTCGTCCGCCGCTGCCTGCGCCGCAACCGGCCGGGCCCCTACCAGCTCCAGGCCGCCATCAACGCCGTGCACACCGACGGCGCGGCCACCGACTGGACCCAGGTGCTGGCGCTCTACGACCAGCTCCTCGCGCAGACGCCGACGCCGATCGTCGCGCTCAACCGGGCGGTCGCCGTCGCCGAGGTGCACGGCCCCGCGCAGGCCCTCGCCGCCATCGACGGTCTGGACCTGCCGGGCTACCACCTGCTCCCCGCCACCCGCGCCGACCTGCTGGCCCGGCTCGGCCGCGTCGACGAAGCCCGCGCCGCCTACGCCGAGGCGATCACGCTGGCGGGCAACGACACCGAGCGCGCGTTCCTGGAGGGTCGCCGGGCCCGACTACCTCACGCCGACGGCTCGGCGGTCGACCTGCCGCATGCTGCGCCGGGCGGAGCGAAGCGGTCCGACGGGATCAGGCCGAGTACGGGCGCAGGCGACGGGGCGTTGTAGGTGACGACGTCGTCCGGCGTCGACCACTCGGCGGCGAGGCCCAGCAACGTGTCGATCCGGGCGTTGAACGCACGACGTCGACCGACGGTCAGCTCGTAGGAGGGCAGTGCGCCGTCGGCGTCGCCGCCCGCCAGCGTCGGATAGGCCTCCGGGTCGGCGAAGGCCTCGGCGAACTCCCCGATCCAGCCGTCCAGGGCCCGCGTGGCGCAGCGGAGGCGGATCCACTGCTGGTTGCGCCAGCCGTCGGCGACGGTGACGCCCGGCTTGTCGCCCGCGAACCGGGCGACGAGCTTCGCCGCGGCTCCGCGACCACGGGCGGCGAGCCCGTCGACGGTGTCCCGCGACATGTTCAGGTTGAGCCCGCCTTCCGCGTCGTCGTGCCACACCGTCGCCACCCGGTCCCGATAGCCGGGCATGACGATGAGCGATTCGTCGACCCACGACCTGGCCGAGGCGAAGATGGCGCTCGCGAAATCCCCGATCGCGCCGAATCCGCTCGTTCGCCAGACGGTCGACCGTCGCCACAAGCCCGCCAGGTTGATCTGCGGCAGGGTCGAGTTCTCCGACTCGTCATCGCTTTTCTCGCGATCGGCCGGAAACGCCGAGAGATCGATCGCGAACGTCGGGCGCCGGGGAAGCGGCACGTCGAAGAAATGCACGGGCAGGTTGCTGCAGATGCCGCCGTCGGAGAACCAGTAGACGCGGAACGCGGGCGGCGTCCCGGCGCCGTTGCCCGCGTAGTCGACGGCGTGCAGCGGAACGGCGCTGATGAGGAACGGGAAGCTGAGGCTCATCCGGGTCGCGACGACGACGGGCAGCTGCGCCGCGGCGGGGAGCGGCCGCAGCGGCAGCGCCTGCTCCCGGAGCGTCGACGACCGCCGTCGGCGCGCCTCGGCCTCGGGCAGCGGCGGTGGGTGCTCGATCATCCAGTCGACGACCGCGGCCGGGAACAGCTTGCGGAAGGCCTCCGGGTCGAAGAACCAGGTCCGCTCGGTCCACGGCAGGGCGACCGGCTGCCTCCGGTTGAGGTTCGTGGTCATCATCCGCAGGTCGCAGCCCGCTGCCTCGAGGTCGCCGAAGGTGAGGGGAGCGTCGCGGGGGCTGCGGCCTGCCAGCTTCTGCAGCAGCTCGTGCAGCCACGGGGTGAGCGCTGCCGCCCGGCGGAACGCCCGTGCGCCCGGCATCCCGGTGCACAGCCCGAAGCCCTGCGTCGAAAGGGCCCGGGCGCGCCACGCGACACCGGCCAGCCCGCCCAGCAGCGCTCCGACGACGAACAGCAGCGCCCCGGCGAGGATCGCGGCCCCGCTCGCGAGCCCGGAGCCCGTCAGCCCGAGCGCGACGACGACGGCGCCCGGCAGGCCGCCTGCGAGCGCCTGCGGGAGGAAGTGCCGCACGATCGCGGCAAGGGGAGCGAGGACGCGCGCCGCCCCGGAGCGACCCATCGCGCTGGTCGTCACGGCGAACAGCCCCGCGGTCGACCTGGTGGGCTGGAACAGCCGGAAGAGCGTCGAACCGCCCATGGCCGTGGGTGCGGTGATGTCGTGGGGCAGCCGTTCCAGGATCGCGAAGCCGCCGGTGGCCCGACCGCATTCCGCCGCTGCGGCGGCCGCTGCGGCGATGGCGCCCGCGGACGCGCCGCCGATCGATCGGAGCCGATAGGTCGTCGCCAGTTCGCACACGGCGCCCGGGTAGATCACCCCGCTGGTGATCCCGCCTTTCATGATCACGTCACATTCGAGCGCGGGATGGAACGGATAGCTCGCCATGGTTCGTCCTCGAATTGCCGACGGTGGTCGGCGAGCAGTGTTTCGCCGGACGTCCGGTGGGCGTTTCCGGGGTCGGGCGCTACGTCAGATGTCGACGACGACGTCCGTGGTCGGCGTGGCGCAGCAGATGAGGGTGGATCCGGTGGCGGGCGGCTCGAGCGGGTCGGGCGCGTAGGTGACCGCGCCCGCGAGCAGCGGCGTGACGCAGGTGTGGCAGACGCCGGTGCGGCAGGACCAGCGGGTGGGGACGGCACAGGCGTCGGCGAGCTCGAGGATGCTGCGGTAGGCGGCGTCGAAGGGCAGGCTGAGCGCGCTGCGGGCGAACGTGACGAGCGGACCGGTGCCCGGCGCGCCCGCGGGCAGGTGCGGTGGTACGCGGACGGCGCCGACGACGCCGGGGTTGATCGCGCTGCGGGCGCCGAACCGTTCGGTGTGGATGTGCGTGGGATCGAGCCCGGCGGCGGTGAGCGCGGCGGTCATGGCGTCCATGAAGGCGTCCGGTCCGCACAGGAACGCGTCGGCGTCGGCGGGCAGTCCGGCGAACGCCGCGGCGTCGAGGTGCCCGGGCGACGCGCCCGTCGCCGCGAGCTCGGCGGCGGTGGCGGCGCTGTAGCGGACCTGCAGGTGCGCGGCCGGGAGCGCGTCGACCAGCTGCCGGACCTCGGCGGCGAAGGCGTGGTCGGCCGGTCGTCGGGCGGCGTGGAACCACCAGACCGGTCGGGCGCTGTGGTCGGCCGCGAGGGCGTGCAGCATCGCGAGCACCGGCGTGGCGCCGACGCCCGCGGACACGAGCACGACGGGTGTCGCGGTGTCGGTGAGGACGAAGTCCCCGCGGGGCGCGGCCGTGTTCACCGTGTCGCCGACGTGGATGTTCGCGTGCAGCCAGCGGCTGACCTCCCCGTGCTCCTCGCGCTTGACGCTGATGCGGTAGGTCGCGCTGCCCGGCGCCGAGGACAGCGAGTAGCTGCGCACGGCCCGCTGCGCGGCGGACAGCGGCACCTGCAGGGTGAGGTACTGGCCTGCCCGCGCGCCGGGCAGGGGAGCACCGGTCGGGCTCGCGAGGCTGAGCGAGGTGACGGTCGCGCTTTCGCGGGTCACGCCGACCACCCGCAGGGGCTGGAAGCCCGGCCACGCCGGTCCCTCGGCACCGTCCGTGGCGCCGATCAGCTCGCGGAACGACCCCTGCCAGCCCTGGCTGAGCGCGGGGATGTCGAGCGCCTTGCGCATGAGCGCGACGTCGCGGCCGGGGAGGTAGAGCAGCGCGTCGATGTCGGCCACGCTGATCTGGTGACGTCCGGTGGCCGTCTTGACGATCTCGTCGCCCGCCTCGATCACGCCCTCGGCGATGACGCGCATGTAGAAGCCGGGTCGGTGGTGGCTGACCAGCAGAGCGGGCATGTCGGGTTGGCCGAGCCGCATCCCGACCCGGAAGCAGGTGACCCGCGGCTGGGTGACCTCGA
Organism: uncultured Actinomycetota bacterium; assembly: GCA_963837575.1. Lineage (GTDB taxonomy): Bacteria > Actinomycetota > Actinomycetes > Mycobacteriales > Pseudonocardiaceae > Pseudonocardia. The sequence goes on along the minus strand of CAWIOI010000009.1, from coordinate 179,971 downwards.
ACTCGGCGGTGCCGATCCGGTAGCGGTCGCCGATGCAGACCTCGGCGTCGGGCAGGCCCTCGACGGTGAGGTTCTCGCCGAAGTTGCCGTGGACGAGGTCGTCGCGGCCGAGGTGACGGCTCCAGTGCCGGTACGAGTCGAGCTGGTACACGTAGACGGCGCGGTTCTCCCCGCCGTGCCCGTTCAGGTCGCCCTGGCCGTCGCCGTCGATGTTGATCCGGCGGACGGTCTGCGGGCCGGGCACCGGCGACTTCCAGATGCCGGTGTGGACGGTCCGGCCCTCCCATTCGACGTCGCGGGGCATGCCGACGTTCACCGAAACCAGCGTCGCCACCATCACGGGTGTGATTCTGCTCCAGCCCGCCCGCGCGACCTACCGTCTTCGGCGCGTGGAGGATGTCGTCTCATGAGCGAACTCGTCCTGGACGAGGACACGGCCCTCGAACTGCTCGCCTACCTGGTCACGGCGGCCCGCACCCAGGTGGACGAGGCCGCCGAGTACGGCCCGATGCGGCTGCTGACCGCGGCCCGCCGACTCGGCGCCGCGATCGCCGAACGGGCGTCACCGGAGACGGCCCGGTTCGTGACCGGTCCACTGGTCGCCGCCCCCGAGCTCGCGGTGCCCCGCGCCGAGCGGGCCGCCTACGTCGCCCGTCTCGACGAGCTCTGCCGCGCCCTCGCCACGCACCTCACCGCGCACTTCGCGGCGTCGTCCGAGGAGTCCGCGTGACCGGGTACGCGGAGCCCGTGCTCGCGGCGATCCGCAGCAGGCGCGTCGTGCGGGCGATGGCGCCGGACCCGATTCCCCGCCCGCTCCTGGAGACGCTCCTCGACGCCGCCCGCTGGGCCCCGAGCGCGGGCAACCGCCACCTGCAACAGTTCGCCGTCACCGATGACGCCACCGTGCTGCGCGTGCTGCGCATGGTGTCGCCGGGGATGCTCCAGCATCCCGCGGCCGCGATCGTCATCTGCACCGATCGCGAGCGCGCCGCGGGCTACGGCTTCCCCGCAGGCGCGCCCGGCCTGCTTGTCGACGTCGGCACGGCCGCCGCCACGATCATGCTCGCCGCCCACGCCGTCGGGATCGGCGCCGGTCCCGTCACGTCGTTCAGCCGGGCTGCGGCGGCCGTCGTCCTGCAGCTCCCGAGCGGGTGGCAGGCCGACATGATCATCTGCCTGGGCTATCCCGCGCCCGCAGGCCCCGCGCCGATGGCGAGCGGCCGCCGCAGGCTCACCTGGCGGGACCTCACGCGATGGGTGCCCGCGTCGGCTCAGCCCTCGAGCCAGCCGTAGACGGTCTGCGGGGAGACGCGCAGCGCGCGGGCGATCGCCCGTACCTCGACGCCGCCCGCCCGCGCCTCGCGGGCGAGGTCGCGCTGCCGATGGCGGAGCGTGTCCAACTCGTCGGCGACCTGCGTCATCGCCGCGAGCAGGGCCGTGTTCTCCGGGGTGGCCGCCGCCCGTGATCGGCCTGCGCCCGGCCGCGGGAACGCGCGCACGGCCTCGGGGTCCCAGCAACGGCGGCCGCGCTCGTCGGTTCCGGGCAGCGGCGGCGGGGCCTGGCCGCGGCTGACGTAGCCGAGCCAGGTGCCGGGCTGCACGCCCCACGCGGCCGCGCACTCGGCGCTGGTCCAGGTGCTCACGGCCGGACAGTGTGCCCGTCCGCGGGATGAACCGCGCTACCGCGGTGAGCGGCGGCGCATGGAGCCGAACACGCCGGTGGCGACGAACAGGATGATCGCGATGATCGCCAGCCAGAACAGGGACTTCACCACGAACCCGATGACGGCCAGCACGACCCACAGCACCAGCAGAGCAATGATCAGGCCCATTGATCCCACCCCCTTTACGTTCGGTCCCGACATCGTGGCGTACCCGATCCGGTCTTCGCTAACGCTTCGGGCAACGAGGCTGAATCCGGACCATCGCACCCGGCGCCGTCGTGCGGCGCGCAGATGTCCGCGAGCACGTCGGCCACGGGGCTGGTTCGGGGTACCAACACGCTCATCGATGTGATCCCAAGACGGCGGCGGACTGCGGGAGCAAGACAGGGCGGTCGTACTGACCGGCTGATCGCCGTCGGAGCGTCAGCCTCGGCACGCCTCTGGCGGTATGACCGTATGCGTTCGGTCAGAGACGCTTTGTGCGTGGCGGGTCGACCGGACGCCTTATCGCGATCAAGCTGGCCGAAGCAACCGTGACACCGCTTGCCGACACCCTCTTGCCGGCCGCGTGGCCCGGCTCGTGGCTCGCGCGCCATATCACTGCCGTGCCCGCAGCGAAGATACACGCCGTTGCCAGCGCGTTGCGCACCTTAAGGGGTGCTTCTGTGCGTTATCGACGGCCGGGATCTCGCTCGCTGTTCAGCATCTTCCGTTGCCGCACTCCGCTGGCTAGCTGATACCGGGCCGGGTATCCCGGTCGTTGATCTGGTCCAAGTCGGACAACGGTTCGGGAGAGCGAGTTGCGGGGAACTTCGGCGCACTGTTGACGATGGTGTCTTGCGCCCATCGCTCACTGAATCCTGCGAGGAACGCCAGCCCGATGAAGAAGAACGACGTGCGTTCCGTTCCGTTCGCCGTGGGTGCCTGTAGCGGGAGCAGACCCGCCTGCACGAGTACGTAGAGCGATGCCATCCGAGCGCGGTGCTCCCGCGGGGCGGCTCCCCCTGCGTTCGCCGCCCAGCGCACGGTCGGCCCGAACCCCTCGCCGTACACCCGCGCGATCTGGTGCCCCGACGCGTCATTCGTGCTCGGGAGACCCCTGCGTCGTCGCGTCGGGATCAGAAGGCACGATCAAGCCGGTCTACCGAGGAGGATCCCGTGTCACCCATCCCGGTCACGCTGAGCATCGCCGAGCTCGTCGAGCGCGCCCGCGGCCTCGCCGAATCCGGCGAACGGCGACTGCTGGGCATCACCGGGGCGCCGGGCACCGGCAAGTCGACGGTCGCGCTGGCCATCGTCGACGCGCTCGGGCCGTCGCGGAGCGCATTGGTGCCGATGGACGGGTTCCACCTGGCCAACGCCACGCTCATCGCCTGGGGCCGCCGCGACCGCAAGGGCGCATGGGACACGTTCGACGCGGACGGCTACGTCCACCTCCTGCGCCGTCTGCGGCACCAGGCCGAGGAGTACGTGCACGCCCCCGACTTCGACCGCGACGTCGAGGAATCCATCGGCTCCGCCCGGCCCGTGCACCGCGACGTGCCGCTCGTCGTCACCGAGGGCAACTACCTGCTCTCCCGGGAGGGCGGGTGGTCGCCGGTGGCCGATCTGCTGGACGAGACCTGGTACCTGGAGCTGGATCCCGCCACCCGCCACGAACGGCTCGTGCTCCGCCACGAGCGGCACGGCAAGACCCACGCTGAGGCCGAGGCCTGGACCAGCGGCTCCGACGAGGCCAACGCCAAGCTCATCGCGGCGGCCCGAGACCGTGCCGACCTGCTGGTCACCGTGGCGGCGGACGCCACGCCGGGTCCCGGCCGATGAAGCCGATCAGCCTTGTCTGCGCGTCGGCGTCGGCGGGCACCGGCACGGGTGCGCCGAACTGGCCCGACGACTGGAGCAGTTCGGCGAGCGGTTCCATCCCGGCGAGGAGTTGGGCGCAGAACTCGGGGTCGAGCCGCTCGTCCTGGCCGGTGGCGCGGGCGAGGTCCCACGTGTGCATGAAGACGTCGGCCGTGTAGAAGCGGTCGATCGCCTCGGCCAGCGGCACCTCGCCGGTGTGCGGGTTGGTGACCACCCGGCCCGCCGGATCCGCGAGCAGGGCCTGCACGGCGTCGGACTGGGCCTGCCACGCGACGACCGGGTCGGGGTCGGCCGCGGGCAGCTCGATCCCCGCGCCCGAGGCGAGGAACGCGGGCAACCAGCTGGTGAGGTGCTCGACGACGGCGCGCGCCGTCCAGCCCTCGACCGGCGCCGGGGCGTCCCAGTCGCGGGTGCCGCGCACCCGCTCGCCGAATGCGGCGGCGACGGCGCGGTGCCGGTCCGCGGGCGCGTCAGGCACGGTCATCGAACCGCGGCGTCGTCGGCCAGCAGGGCGTCGAGCTTGGCGTACCCCTCGTTGACGCCCGTCTCCATCCCGCTGCGCAGCCACATGTCCCGCTCCTCGAAGCTGTCCACGAGCGACTGCGCGTGCAGCCGGGTGCGGCCGTCGCCGAGGTCCTCGAAGGTCATCGTCTCCAGCGCGACGCCATCCGGCTGGCCTTCGAACGTGAACGTCTGCACGATCCGGTCCGGGCGGACCTCGTGGAAGGTGCCGCGGAAGCCGTACTCGTTGCCGTCGTCGGCGGCGTGGACGTAGCGCCAGCTGCCGCCGGTGCGGGCGTCCCAGTGCTCGATGCGGATGGAGCCCGAGTTGGGCCCGCACCAGCGGGCGAACAGGTCGGGGTCGGTGTGGGCCCGGTAGAGCTGCTGCGCGGTCGCGGTGAAGTCCCGGGTGATGCGGATGAGCGGGAGCTTCGGGTCGGCCTCGATGGCGGCCGAGGTGAACGCGGTCATGGTTGTGGCCTTTCGTTCTCGTCGTCGGTGTCGTTCATGCTGGCCAGCACGGCGTCGAGCCTCTGGTAGCGCTCCTCCGCTCGGCGGCGGTATCGCTCGATCCACGCGGTCATGAGGTCGAGGACGTCGGCCTCGAGGTGGACTGGGCGCCGATGGCTGTCTCCGGCGCGACTGACCAGCCCCGCGTCCTGCAGCACCTTCAGGTGCTTGGACACCGCCTGCACCGTCACGTTGTACGGCGCCGCGAGCTGCCCGACCGTCGCGTCGCCCGAGGAGAGCCGGGCTACGAGGTCGCGGCGGGTGGGGTCGGCCAGCGCGGCGAAGACGCGGGAAAGGGAGTCGGTCACGTCAAACCTCAACTTATCGGTTGACGAGGAGACTACCGCACTTGTCAACCCGCAGGTTGAGATGTCTGGGGGCGGGGCACCGCGGCGAACGGCGACAGCGCGAACCAGCTCGGCACGGCCCGGCGCAGCTGTTCGGGGCCCTCGATGCGGATCCGGCCCGTGCCGAGCGCGGTCGACCAGGCCAGGTCGCCGCGCCAGATCTGCACCATCGTCCGCAGGTCCGCGGTGACGGCCACCGTCACGGGCTGCTCGGGGTCCTCGTCGCAGACGTCGACGTCGTCGGGTCGGATCACGAGCCACCAGTCGCGCGTGCGGGGTGGTGCGTCCGGGAAGTGGAAGTGCACGATCGTCTGCCCGGCGGGGACGGCGGTGTGGACTGCGCTGTGGTCGACGTTGCGGTGCATGTCCCACAGCAGCAGCTTGGGGTCGAGGTCGGCGTCGCCGAGCTCGCCGATCCAGCGCACACCCCACCCGCCGAGCGCCTCGACGACCGGGCGCAACTCCTCGCCCGCGGCGGTGAGGACGTACCGCCCGTCGTCCTTGCGCTCCACCACCCCGGCCCGGGTGAGCTGGACGAGCCGTTTCGACAGCAGCGACGGCGACATCCGCGGCAGCCCCCGCCGCAGCTCGTTGAAGTGCTCGCTGCCCGTCACCAGCTCTCGCACGACCAGGAGCGTCCACCGCTCGTCGAGCAGCTCCATGGCCTTCGCGACCGGGCAGAACTGGTGATAGGCGGGCATGGTACAGATCCTGTACTAGGGCGACCCGTTTGCGCTTCCTACCGTCGGCCCATGACCTCCACCATCAGCGATCCCCTGAAAGCACGCCACCGCACCATGTGGAGCCTTGGCGACTACCCGCTCGTGGCCGACACAGTCGTCGCCGAGCTGGGCGAGGTGCTCGTCCGGGCCTGCGGCGTCAAGCCCGGTGACCGGGTGCTCGACGTCGCCGCGGGCGCGGGCAACGCCGCCATCCCGGCCGCCCGAGCGGGCGCGCAGGTCGTCGCGAGCGACCTCACCCCGGTCCTGCTGGAAGCGGGGAAGGTGCGTGCGGGCGACCTCGCGATCCGCTGGGAGGAGGCCGACGCCGAAGCGCTGCCGTACCCCGACGGGGCGTTCGACGTCGTGCTGTCCTGCCTCGGCGTGATGTTCGCGCCGCACCACCAGGCGGGCGCCGACGAGCTCGTGCGCGTCTGTCGGCCCGGCGGCACGATCGGGCTGCTCTCCTGGACGCCGGGTGGGTTCATCGGGCAGATGTTCGCCACGATGAAGCCCTACGTCCCACTGCCGCCGCCCGGCGTGGCGCCGCCGCCGCTGTGGGGGAGCGCGGAGCACGTGCGGTTACTGCTCGGCGACCGCGTCACCGCCGTCGAGACGCGCGCGGCCACGACGGCGATCACCGCGTTCGCCACCGCCGAGGAGTTCCGCGACTTCTTCAAGACCTACTACGGCCCCACGGTCGCCGCCTACCGGGGGATCGCCGACGAGCCCGACCGGGTCGCCGCGCTCGACGCCGACCTGGCCGCGCTCGCCCGTCGTCACGACCTCGGCGGCGGGGCGATGGAGTGGGAGTACCTGCTGGTCACGGCCCACCGCGCCGGATAGCGAATAACCCGTTCGGCGCACACGGAGAGGGGCGGAAATCGCCACGGCAAGCGCGGACGGCTACGGCTTCGTCCTCGATTCGGCCGACCCAACGCGGCATGTGGCGCGGTTCGGCGACGGCACCGCCTTGGCCTCCGTCCGGTTCGACCCGACCAATGCCCACCGGGTGTACGTGCTCGGGCGGTACGAGCGGTCGGCGCCGCAGGCTGTGGTCGGCGACCGATGGGAAGGCGCAACTCCTGCCGGTGACGTTTTCGGCCGCCGAGCTGCGCGGCAACAACGCGCTGACCTCCCTGACGGTCAGCCCGGACGGCAACAGGCTGGTCGCTGACAGCCACACCGGCCGTCTGCTGACCGAGTGCGAAGGGCCCGCCACCGGGTAAGCGACGTGGGGGACGGCGTTCGATCGCACCGGCCACGTCCTCGCGGTCACCGTCCGCGAGGGCATTCGGCTCGTCGACCCGCTCGACCCGGATCGCCTCATGGCGCTGCTTCCGCTGCCGAACCCCACCTACGTGGCCCTCGACCCGACGGGCCGCTACAACCAGCAGCAGGTGATCGACGACACGGTCGCGGGCCGCTGACCGCCGCCCGAACCCGATAGACGATCTTGTTGCGTGTCCGGCGTCATGGCCCCCAGAACGCAACAAGATCCGCCGAGAATCTTCACACTGCGTGTTCGGCGGGGCCGGGCTACCGTCGTCTCGCGCGGCCGCTCCCGTAAGTCCGGCTGCGCCTGCCGGCGGCCGGGCCACGCATTCCCTCCCCGGCCCGGCCGTCGCGTGGGCTTCAGGCTCGTTGAGCGAATTGCCAGAAGTCCCGGAACAGGGTGCTGGGCACCGGGCTGTCCGCGCCGACCTGCGTGAGCAGGATCGCTACCGACCCCCGGTCCGGCACGATGTGCGCCGACGTGCCGGTGCCGCCGACCCAGCCGTAGCGGCCCGGGATCGTGCCAGGTCCGCTCCCGTTGATGTCGACCGAGCCGCCGAAACCCCAACCCTGTCCCCCCAGGAACAGCGCGCCGACGTCGCGCTGGGCGTCGGTCAGGTGATCGGTCGTCATCTGCCGCACGGACGCCGGGGAGAGCAGCCCGCCGCCGTCGGCGAGCAGCATCCGGGCGAAGCGCAGCCAGTCGTCGGCCGTGCCCGCGAGGCCACCTGAGCCCTCCGGGAACGCGGGCGGGTGGCTCCAGTCGCCGTCGGGCCCGTCGGCGAGGACGAGCCCGACCTCCTCGCGGCGGTAGTAGCTGGTGAGCCGGTCGCGATCGGTGACGACGAAGCCGGTGTCGCACATGCCCAGCGGCGCGAAGATGCGCTCGGCAAGGAACTCCGGCAGCGGCTTCCCGCTCGACCTCGCGACCAGGATGCCCTGCAGGTCCGAGCACGTGTCGTACAACCAAGCCTCGCCCGGCTGGTACAGCAGCGGCAGCCGGGCGAGCCGGGCCAGCCACTCGTCGGGCGCCGGGCGGCGCTGCACCTCACGACCGTCGGTCTGCACGTCGAACAGGGCCTGCACCTGCGGGTACGAGAAGTCCGACGGCCAGCCGTAGCCCGCGCGGTTGGTGAGCAGGTCCAGCACGGTGATCGGACGGCGGGCGGGCACCACATCGGTGAGCGGGCTCTGGGGCGTGCGCACCACCATGGGCGCGGCCAGCTCCGGCAGCCACCGCCCGACCGGGTCGGAAAGCCCCAGCCTGCCCTCCTCGACGAGCAGCAGCACGGCCGCCGCGGTGATCGGCTTCGTGAGCGAGGCGATGCGGAAGATCGCGTCGCGGGTCATCGGTGCGCCGGACTCGACGTCCCGGGTGCCGACGGCCTCGACGGTGACGTCGTCCCCGTGGGCGAGCAGCGCCACCGCGCCCGGCACGGTCGCGTCCTTGATGTACGGGTCGAGGAGGGCGCGCAATGCGGTCATAGCGGGGCAGACCGGCCCGGCGCGCGAAACTGAGCGGTCGACTTGTTGCACACACACCTATCTCGGCGTATCCCGGAAGCATGACGGTGAACACGCGGGTCAGCGGCCTGATGCCCTGGCAGGCGGCGAGCGCGCTCCTGCTGCTCGTGATGGGCGGCATCCACGTGTACCTCGTCGTGTTCGCGGGCTTCGGCGGCCTGCTCGGCACCCTGTTCGTGCTCAACGGCATCGGCGGGCTCGTGCTGGCGGTCGCCATCCTCGTCGCCCGCCGCGGGCTGCTGGCGCTCGTGAGCGTGGCGAGCCTGCTGTTCCTCGGCGGCACGCTGCTCGGGCTGCTCATCGCGCTCACCCCCGCGGGCCTGCTCGGCATCCACGAGTCGATCACCACCGAGCTCGTGCCCACCACGCTGGTGGTCGAGGCGATCGGCGTCGTCGTCCTCGCGATCACGTCCTGGCTCGCGGTGCGCGCGCGCCGTTAGGCCTAGTCGACCAGCCGGGCCAGCCGTTCCCGGTCGGCGAGCACGTCGATCTCGACGATCCGGCCGTCGACGACGGTCACGGCGAGCAGGCTCGCCGGTCGCCCGTTCCTGCGCGCGAGCAGCCCCGCCACGCCGTTGACCAGCACGCGCTCGACGTCCGCCGTCGTGAACTTGGCGAACATGAGCGCCCGCCCGGCCACCTCCGCCGCCCCGCGGACGAGCACACCGCCGCGGCCCGCGTCGGCCCGCAGCACGACGTCCGGGTCGAGCAACGCGACCAGCGCGTCGAAGTCGCCGCCGCGGGACGCGGCCAGGAAGGCGTCGACGATCTCCCGGTGCCGTCCGGGATCCGGCGTGACCGTCTCCCCGCGCACCCGGCGCCGAGCCCGGCTGGCCAGCATCTTCGCGGCGTCGGTCGAGCGGCCCACGAGCCGTCCCACCTCGTCGAACGGCACGCCGAACAGGTCGTGCAGCACGAACGACACCCGCTCGGCGGGCGCGAGCGTGTCCAGCACCACCAGCATCGCGAGCCCGACGGAATCGGCCAGCACGGCCTCCTGCTCGGGATCGGCCCCGTCGTCCGCGACGACCACGGGATCGGGCATCTGGTCTTCGCGCCGCGACGTGCGGCTGCGCAGCATGTCCAGGCAGACGCGGCTGACGACGGTCGTCAGCCAGCCGGTCAGGTTCGCCACGCCGTCGACGTCCGTGCGCTGCAGCCGGATCCACGCCTCCTGCACCGCGTCCTCGGCGTCCGACAGCGAGCCGAGCATGCGGTAGGCGACCGCGCGCAGGTGGGCGCGGTCGGCCTCGAATCGTTCGACCAGCGGATCGTTCACCTTGTTACCTTCTCTCCTCACCATCCGTCTTACCTCTGACGGCCCACCCGGGGCCGACGTAACGGAGGAGTCATGACCGCACGGATGAAGAACCCCGCCATGGTGCTGCCGGACGCGATGAAGGGGATCAACAACATCTACAAGGCGACGCACTCCGGCGGCGTCGCGCCCGAGACCCTCGAGCTCGTACACCTGCGCGCGAGCCAGATCAACGGCTGCGGCGCGTGCGTGGACGCCGGCGCCCGGCAGGCGATGAAGGCGGGCGAGACACCCGAGCGGCTGTGGAGCCTCGCGGCCTGGCGGGAGGCGCCGTACTACACCGACGCCGAGCGCGCGGCCCTGGCCCTCACCGAGGCCGCGACCCGGATGGCCGACCGTCCTGAGTCGGTCACCGACGCGATCTGGGACGAGGCCGCCGAGCACTTCGACGAGCAGGGCCTCTCGGCGATCATCCTCATGATCGCGCTGACGAACTTCTTCAACCGCATCAACGTCACGGTCCGCGAGCCCGCGGGCACGACGTGGAGCTGACCGATCGATCGGAGGGGTGCCGCCGGGGGGTCGGCACGCGCTCCATCCGCATGATCACCGGATTACGCTGATCGGATGCATGCGCCCGCGCCCGCGTCGTCCTTCGTGGGGCGGGCAGGCGAGCTGGCCGAGCTCACGACGCTCTCGGAGCGCGAGCGGCTGGTGACGGTCGTCGGGCCGGGCGGCTGCGGCAAGACCCGGCTGACGATCGAGGCGGTGCGCGGACGGCCGCTGCGCGGGTTCGTCGAGCTTGCCGCCGCGAGCCCGGCCACCGACCTCGCCCGCGCGGCGCTGGACGCGTGCGCGCTGCCCGAGGAGCCCGGCCGTGCCGCCGCCGACCAGCTGTACGACCAGCTCGGCGACGGCCTGCTCGTCCTGGACAACTGCGAGCACCTCCGCCGGGAGGTCGCGGCGCTGGCCGACGCCCTGCTGCGCCGCTGCCCGGGCCTGCGGATCCTCGCGACGAGCCGTGTGTCGCTGGGGGTGGCGGGCGAGTCGGTGCTCCCGCTGGTCGGGCTCGACCCGGCCGACGCCGTCGCGCTCTTCATCGACCGGGCGCGCCGGGTGCAGCCGCAGCTGGTCGCGGCCGACGCCGTGGCCCGGGAGATCTGCGCGCTCGCCGACGGTCTGCCGCTCGCCGTCGAGCTGGCCGCCGCGCACGCGCGGGCGCTGCCGCTCGTCGACATCCGCGACGGCATGGCCGACCGGATGCGCTTCCTCGCCGCCCGCGACCCGGCCGGGCTGCCGCGGCACCGCTCGGTGGCGTCGTCGCTGGACTGGAGCGCCGAGCTGGTGGGGGAGCCCGCCCGGACGGCGCTGGCCGCGCTGTCGGTGGTGGACGGCCGGTTCCCGCCTGAGGTCGCGTTTGCGCTGATCGACGACCGGGCCGCGCTGGAGACGCTCGTCGACCACTCGCTGGTCCAGTTCGCCGCCGCCGAGGGCCGCTACCTGCTGTTGGACACCGTGCGGGAGTACGCGGGACGGCTGCTGGCCGCGTCCGGGGCGGGGGAGGCGGCACACCGGCGGCTGCTGGACTGGGCGGTCCGGTTCGCCCGCGAGGTCCGCGACGGGCTGGAGCGGGCCGCGCCGGACGTCCTGCGCCGGGTCGACGCCGCCGACGCCGCGATCACGTCGGCGCTGGCCTGGCCGGTCGTCGCCGGGCAGGGGCTCGACCAGGCGGCGGCGGTGGCCGTCGACCTCGCGTTCGCCTGGTCGCTGCGCGGGCGCTGCGCCGCGGGGCTGGCGCAGGTCCGACGGCTCGCCGCGATGTTCGATCCGGTGCCGCCCGCGCTGGCCTGGGCCGAGGCGTTCCTCATGGCGTACGCGGGCGAGCTGGAGCCCGCGGTGGCGATCGCCGCACGGGCCGCCGAGGCCGCTGACGACGACCGCACCCGGGCCCGCGCGCTCACGCTCGTCGGGATGGTGCTGGAGTTCGTCGACCCGGCCGGCGCGGAGCCGGGCCTCAGCGAGGCGGCGGCGCTCGCCGAGCGCGCGGGCGACGACTGGTGTCGCGTCGAAGCGCTGCAGGTGCTCGCCTATTGCCGGGTCACGCGCGCCGACCTGGCGGCCGCGACGGAGGCGGTGGACGCCGCCCTGCCCGCGCTGGCCCGGCTGGGGCACGCGCAGCTGCGGGCGTGGGACGCGGGCGTCCGGGCCGAGATCGCGCTCGCGGACGGGCGGTTCGCCGAGGCCGTGACGCGGGGCGCGGAGGGGTTGCGGCTCGCCGTCGCCGTCGGGGAGCCGGTGAGCGCGATGGGCGCCCTGCACCCGCTGGTCGGCGCGCTCGTCGCCACCGGGCAACGGGCCGCGGCGCGCGCGGTCGTCGCCGGGCACCGGGAGTTCTTCACCACGCACCCGGGGCTCGGCGTGGCCGAGGCGTTGCTGCTCGCCGAGGCGTCGACGGGGGAGGGTTCACCCGCGGACGCGGCCGCCGCCACCGCCGCGACCGGCGTGTGGTGGATCGCGGCCGAGGCGGCCGACGTGCTGGCCCGGCACCTGTTGGCCGCCGGGGACGCGGTGGGCGCGGCAGCCGTGACGACGGACGCGCTGGCCGCCGCGGTCGGGATCGGCCTGCGTGGGCTCGCCTGCCGACTCCGGCTGACCCGGGCGGCCGCGGAGCGCGTTCTCGGCGAGGGTGATCCGGCCGACGCCGCGCACGCCGCGCTCGCCGAGGCAGCCGGGCTGGGACTGCGGCCGGTGGTGGCGGACGGGCTCGACCTGGTCGCGGCGCTCGCCGCGGACGCCGACCGCATGGTGGTCGCGGGCCGGTTGGCGGGGGCGGCCGCGGCACTGCGGGCCGAGCTGGGCACCGTCGCGTCCGGGCTGGTGGAACCGGTCGCGCCGGACGAGGAGGGCGCCCGGCTCGGGTGGGAGCGCGCGGTGGCCTACGCCGCCCGGTCCCGGGGTCGGCGGGCGCGGCCGCGGTCGGGATGGGACAGCCTCACGCCCACCGAGGGCGAGGTCGTGGCGCTCGCGGCGCAGGGCCTGTCCAACGCCGCGATCGGCGCGCAGCTGCTGGTCAGCCCGGGCACCGTGCGCACGCACCTGCGCAGCGTCTTCGGCAAGCTGGGCGTGACGAGCCGCGCGGAACTCGCCGCCCGGGCCGCCCGCCGGGGGCTGTAAGAAGAGACCATGGAGATCCAACCCCAACCGCCGACGGCCAAAGGCCCGGCCGAATGGTTCACCGGCGACGTCTACCTCGACGGCGTCGTCCGCGGCGAAGAGCCGTCGCGGGTGCGGGTCAACGCGGTCCACTTCACCCCGGCCGCCCGCACCGCCTGGCACTCCCACGCGATGGGCCAGACCCTGTACGTCACCGAAGGCCGCGGGCGTGTGCAGGCGCGCGGCGGCGAGGTCAGCGAGATCCGGCCGGGCGACGTCGTGCGCACCTCCGCCGACGAGTGGCACTGGCACGGCGCCGCGCCCGACCACTTCATGACCCACCTGTCGATCACCGAGGCCCCCGGCGACGAGCGGCCCGAGACGGAGTGGGGCGCGCACGTCACGGACGCCGAGTACGGCTGATCCCCTCTGCCACACGGCAGATGTTCCGCGCGGCCGCGCTGCCTACCGTCGCCGCCATGGAGCACCCCAACGCCGCCCTCGCCCGCAACATCTACGCCGCCCTCGCCGCGGGCGACGTCGCCACGGCTTTCGACGTCCTCTCCGACGACCTGGTCTTGATCAACGACGTCGGCGCGGGACCCTGGCGCGAGCTCTACGGCAAGCAGGCCGTGCTGGAGTTCTGGGGCCGGTGGATGGAGCTGTTCGACGGGACGTTCCGGCAGGACGTCATGGACGTCCTCGGCTACGACGACCGCATCGTGATCGTCGTCCACGAGACCGGCACCGCGCAGGGCCAGACGTTCGACAACCGCGCGATCTACCTCGTCGGGATCGTCGACGGGAAGTGGGCGACGCTGCGCACCACGGACATGGACCACGACAAGATCGAGGCCTTCTGGGCGGCGGTGCGGGTGCCCGAGGTCACAGCGTCGTGACGAGTGCGGCGGCGAGGTCCGGCGTGGCGGCCAGCAGAAGCTGCTCGGGAGCGCGGCTGCCGTGGTGCGCGCCCGCCTCGACGGCGATCAGCAGGCCTGCCGCGACGTCCCACGGCTTCGTGTCGACGAGCACGGCGGCGTCGAGCCGTCCGGCGGCCAAGTAGGTGAGGTCGAGTGCGGCGGGCAGGCGGCGCAGGTCCCCGATCAGCGGCAACATTCGCCCGAGCAGCCCCGCGACCTGCTGCTTCGTCGTCGGCGACGGGTTGAAGCTCAGCCCGACGACGGCCTCGGCGAGGCTGTCCGGCCCTGCGACGGCGATCCGTTCGCCGTCACGGAAGGCGCCGGCGCCCGCGACGGCGGTGAACGTCTCGCCCGCGGCGGGATCGTGCACGATGGCGGCAGCGGGCCGGTCGCCGTCGAAGAGCGCGATCGAGACCGACCACGGCCCGCTCGCCGTGATGTAGTTGCGGGTGCCGTCGAGCGGGTCGACCACCCAGCGCCAGCCGCTCGTCCCGGCCGTGTCGTGGCCCTCCTCGCCGAGGATCCCGTCGCCCGGCCACGCGGCGGTCAGCGCGTCGACGATGAGCCGCTCGCTGGCCAGGTCGACGTCCGAGACGAGGTCGTTGACGTGCGCTTTCGTCCCCTGCACGACCAGTGACGGCCGCCGCTGCACCTGGAGGCGCCCCGCGCGCTCGGCGATGTCGACGACCTCGTCCACCACTACCTGCAGATCCCGGCCCACCCCGTATGTCTACCGTGACCGCATCGGCGGCAGGAGGACGACCATGACCGCGGTGACCGCGATCCCGCCGATCGAGCACGACGAGGCCATGGGGCTGGCCGAGGCCGAGCTCGGCCGCTTGCTGGCGCTCGTCGACGATCTGGACGCCGACGATTGGACGCGCCCCACCGACTGCACCGGCCGGACGGTGCGGGACGTGCTCGGGCACCACCGTGCGCTGTGCGCCGTTCGACTCCGAGCTGCCCGGCGAGGGCGTGTGGACCCTCGGCTACCTGGTCGACGTCATCCACACGCGCGACCCGTGGCTGCACCGCGTCGACATCTGCCGCGCCACCGGCCGGGAGCCTGCGCTGACTGCCGAGCACGACGGCCGGATCGTCGCGAACGTCGTGGCCGACTGGGCGCCGCGGCACGGCGCGCCGTTCACGCTGGAGCTCACCGGGCCCGCGGGCGGCACGTTCGTCGTCGGGCCGGGTGGGGAGCAGCTGCGGCTCGACGCGGTCGAGTTCTGCCGCATCCTGTCCGGCCGCGCGCCGGGCACCGGCCTGCTGGCCACCTCTGTGACGTTCTGACGGCCCATGATCACCGGTTCGGCGCGTTTCCGGCCGGATATGGCCGCTTTCCGCGCCGAACCGGTGATCATGCCTTCAGGAAGGGTCGCAGGTGGGCGGCGAGCGTCGCGGCCAGGCCCACCGGCACGGCGTTGCCGATCTGCTTCGCGATCTCGATCTTCGATCCGCACCAGAGGAACGTCTCGGGGAACTCCTGCAGGAGCGCCGCCTCCAGGTGGGTGATCACCCGGTTCACCTTGTGCCCCGGCGCCCACTGGGGGTGCAGGTAGCGCCCCTTCTCGGGCTTGAAGAACTCGGTGCGGATCGTCAACGACGGCTGGTCCCAGCGCATGCGGCCCATCACGTCGGTGGTGCCGGTCGGCTTCTCGCGCCAGCACCGGGGGAGCAGGTCGTCGGGCAGGTCGAAGCGCCCGCCGCCGGGGGGCACGCAGTCGTAGCGGCGCATCGACAGCTCCCGCGGCCGACGGGTGAAGTGCAGGTCGAGGCCCTTGAACGGGCCGGGTACGCGGCGGCCGAACACCTCGACCGTCGTCGACGGGAGCTCGGTGGTGCCGGGGTGTTCCGGGAGGTCGGCGATGGCGTCGCGCACGGTGCGCCACGCGCCACGGCGGCGGGTGGGCGGCGGCAGCGGGATCGTCCCGACCCGGGAGCCGATGACGATCGTGCGGGCGCGGCGTTGCGGCGTTCCGTAGTCGGCGGCCTGGAGCACGCCGTGGGTGAGCGTGTAGTCGGCGATCACGCCGTGGTCGGCCTGCTCCAGGAGGAGGGCGAACTCGGCGCTGCGGCGGAACCGGTCCACGTTCTCGATCACGAACACCTGCGGCCGGGCGGCCTGCACCACGCGCAGGAACTGGCGCCACAGCCGGTTGCGGGGGTCGGCGAGGTGCTTGCTGCCCAGGTTGGAGAAGCCCTGGCAGGGCGGGCCGCCGATCACGACGTCGGCGGGCGGCACGGTGTCGAGCTCGGCGATGTCGCCCCAACGGGTGTGCCCCTCGCCGAAGTTCAGCGCGTAGGTGGCTGCGGCGTGCAGGTTGTGCTCGACGGCGAGCACCGGGCGGTAGCCGTGCCGCACGAACCCCGCGGTGAGGCCGCCACACCCCGCGAACAGGTCGATGAGGGAGGGCGCCACCTGATCACCGTAAGACCCGCCCCGGTGAGTCCCGCGTTTCGCCGCGGTGAGTCGCGCGTTTCGCCGCGGTGAGTCGCGCGTTCCGCCGCGGTGAGTCGCGCGTTTGAACACGGCGATTTGGGGTTTCGGGCGCGGTCTACCAGTCCGGACCCCGGCGCGCGGGGCGCCCGCGCGTCGGGTCAACCCACGGTGAAGGCCGCCTCGAACGCGTCCAGCGCGGTGTCCGGATCGCCCACCGCCCACGCCTCCAGCCCGACGACGCCGGTGTAACCCGCCGCGTCCAGCGCCGTGGCCACCGCCCGGTAGTTGATCTCACCGGTGCCGGGCTCGCAGCGGCCCGGCACGTCGGCCACCTGGATCTCGCCGATGTAGGGCAGCGCCTCCCGGACGAGCTCGATGAGGTTCCCCTCGCCGATCTGGGCGTGGTAGAGGTCCAGGTTGAGTCGCAGGTGCGGGCTGTCGACGGCGCGGGCCAGCGCGAGGGTGTCGGCGGCGCGCGCGAACGGCGTGCCGGGGTGGTCGACGGCCAGGTTGAGGTTCTCCAGCGTGAACACCCGACCGGCGCGGGCACCCAGCTCGGCGACTCGGCGCAAGGTGTCGGCCGCGGTGAGCCACATCGTCGGCGTGACGACCTCGACGGGGCGCACTGGCAGGCCCTTCGGGTCGAGCCCGGTGCCGTGCAGGTTGAGCCGGGGGCAGTCGAGCCGCTCGGCGACGGCCAGCGACTCGGCCGCAGTGGACAGCAGTGCCGCGATCCCGTCCGCGCTAGTGAGGTCGCCGCGCAGGTAGCCGGTCATGGACGAGAACGCCGCGCCGCTCGCGGCCAGCGCGTCGACGTCCTTGGCCGACCAGTCCCAGATCTCCACCTGCAGGCCGCGTTCGGTGATGCGCTTGACGCGGTCGAGGAAAGGCAGGTCGAGGTACAGCATCTCCGCGCTGGCGGCGAGGGTGAACGTCACAACGTCACCGCCGCGCCGGTCTCGACGCTCTCGACCGCGGCCAACGCGATCGACAGCGCGGTGCGGGCGGCGGCGCCCGGCACCGGGGACGGCCCACCGGTCCGCACGGCGTCGACGAACGCCGTGAGCTCGCCCGCATAGGCCGCGTGCAGGAGGTCGGTGTCGCTGCGGGCGGTGTCGACGTGGATGCCGCTCGCGTCGTAGAGCGTCATGTCGGTGGTGCGCGCCGTGCCTGCGGTGACCATGCCCGCCGAGCCGAACGCCTCGCCGCGTACGTCGTAGCCGTACAGGGCGCTGAAGTTGGCTTCAGCTGTTGCGATCGCCCCGTTGTCGAAGCGGATGGTGACGACGGCGGTGTCGAGGTGACCACTCTCGCGCGCAGCCGGGGCGACGAGGGCGTCGGCGAACGCGTGCACGGCGACCGGCCGCGCGCCCGGGTTGAGCCAGCAGAGCGTGTCGAAGTCGTGGATGAGCGTCTCGAAGAAGATCGTCCACTGGGGGATTCGTGCCGGGTCGGCGGTGAACGGGCCGGGGTCGCGGGTGAGCGAGCGCAGCAGCTGTGGCGTGCCGATGCGGCAGGCGTCGATCGCGGCACGCGCGGCGGCGAAGGCGGGGGCGAAGCGGCGGTTGAACCCGACCTGCAGCACCACGCGCGCCTGCTCGGCCGCGGCGACGGCGCGATCGGCGTCGGCGAGTGTCACCGCCATCGGCTTCTCGCAGAACACATGCTTGCCCGCCGCCGCGGCCGCGACCACGAGGTCGGTGTGGCTGCGGGCGGGCGCCGTGATCAGCACGCCGTCGACGTCGGACCGGGCGAGCAGCGTGTCGACGTCGACCGCGTCCGCGTCGAGCTCGGTGGCCAACCGCTTGGCGGCGATCTCGACCGGGTCGGCGACTGCGACGAGCCGGGCGCCCGGCACCTGGTGCGCGACGATCCCGGCGTGGTTCGTGCCGATGCGACCCGCGCCGATGAGGGCGAGGCCGAGAGGACGGTGCGTCATGGGGTTCCTCACTGAACTAGTACGTTCTAGTAGAGCTAGACTAGAACGTACTAGCAGGGGAGGGAAGTGTGACTCGACCGACAATGGCCGACGTCGCGAGGGCTGCTGGGATCTCCACGGCGCTTGTGTCGATCGTCATGCGGGGCGTTCCCGGCGCGAGCGATGCCACCCGGGCGCGGGTCACGCGGATCGCCGACGAGCTCGGGTACGTCCCCGACGAGCGGGCCCGCAAGCTGCGGCAATCGCGGTCGCGGGTCCTCGGCGTGGCGTTCGAGCTGCAACAGCCGTTCCACGGCGACCTCGTCGAGCGGCTGTACGCCGCCGCGGCGGCGCGCGGCTATGACATCGCGCTGTCCGCGGTCGCGCCGAGCCGCGACGAGCCGACCGCGGTGGAAGCCCTGCTGCGCGAGCGGTGCGAGGCGGTCGTGCTGCTCGGCAGCCGGTTCCCCGACGACGCCCTGGCGGCCCTCGCCACGCGCGTCTCGACGCTCCTGGTGGCCCGGCGCACGGCGGCGCCGGGTGTCGGGGTGGTGCGCAGCGACGACGAGGTGGGCATCGGCCTGGCCGTCGACCATCTCGTGAAGCTGGGGCACCGGCGCATCGCGCACGTCGACGGCGCGGACGCGGCGGGCAGCGCCGACCGCCGCTGCGGCTTCCACGCCGCGATGACCCGCCACGGGTTGGGCCGCCAGGCCGACGTGCTCACCGGCGGCCTCACCGAGTCCGCGGGCGCCCGCGCCATGACCGCGCTGCTCGCCCGCCCCACCCCGCCGACCGCGGTGATCGCGTTCAACGACCGGTGCGCCACGGGTATCGTCGACACGCTCGTGCACCGTGGCCGTCACGTGCCCGGCGACGTCTCGGTGGTCGGTTACGACGACTCCCGGCTGGCCGAGGCTCCGCACGTGCAGATGACCACCGTCTCGCAGGACGCCACGGCGCTCGCGTCCGCTGCCGTCGACCAGGCCCTGAAGCTCGCTGGTGGCGCGCCGCCGACCGAGACCGTGCTCACCCCGCGCTTGGTGGTGCGCGCCACGACCGCCCCACCGCCCCGGGGGTGAGTCGCGCGAATCAGCACGGTGAGTCGCGCGTTTCGGCACGGTGAGTGCGTGATCTCGGCACGTCGTCAGCGCGGATCGACCCAGACGCCACGCTCGACCATCGCCCGGATCTGCCGCGCGATCACCTGCTCCCGGAACTCGGCGTGGGTGAACGGCGCCCGATCCGCGTAGAGGTTCTTCGGGTAGATCGGGTCGGCGTAGACGAGCTGGTACAGCTCCGTGCGGAGGTCCTTGGCCCAGTTGTCCCACTGCGCGTGGGTGCGGAAGTGCCGCAACGCATTGATGTCGATCGTTCCGGCCACATAGGACGATCCGGCCCCGTAAAGGTGCTGGCCGACGATACGGCCCTTGTAGTCGATGACCATCGAGCGCCCGCCGAACGTGTCGATCGCGTCGACCGACTCGGTGTGCAGGTAGTAGGTGGCGAGGTTGGGGGCCACGACGTAGAAGTTGTTGTCCAACGCGCGGGCCCGGCTCTGGATCTCGAAGAACTCGTTGCCGGTGTGCGGGTGCGGGTAGGACGCCCGGTAGACGACCTCGGCCCCGTTCATCGCGAGGCCGCGCGCGTTCTCCGGGTAGGAGCCCTCGTTGGCCATCAGCACGGCGAGGCGGCCGATCTCGGTGTCGGCCACGGGGAAGAACGCGTCGAGCGTGAGGCCGTACATGTCGACCCATTGGTCGAACACGTCGTGCGGGGTCATGGAGTGCTCGACCGGGTAGAGCGTGGTCAGCTTGTGGTGCTTGAGCACGATCTCGCCGCTCGGGTCGATCGCGAAGCCGACGTTGAAGAACCGGTCGGGGAACGCCTCGTGGCGCGCCTTGGCCTGCGCCATGACGAACGTGTCGTAGCGGCGGGCGAGCGCGGCGAGGAAATCGGTCTCGGGCCCGGGGATGTCGATCGCGCACTCGCGCGCGAACGTGACGTGGTCGAGGTCGAGCACCTCGTCGTTGAACGCCTGCAGCCCGCCTTCCGGTATGGCGACCAGGCGCACCGGGAGATCGAGGCTGGACAGCCAGGACGCCGCCTTGAACAGCTCGGCGATGTGGTCGAGGTTGCGCTGGATGTCGGCGCGGGTCCGGATGCCGCGGACGCTGGGGATCAGGCCGACGGCGGTGTACGGCTCGGGCATCACGCCAGTCTGGCACCGCACCCGCGCCCCGAGCGGGCCGCGCGCCGGACCGTGTCGAAACTCGGGTCTCGCCGTGTCGAGATGGCGGTCTCGCCGTGTCGAGATGCGCGACTCACCTGTCGGAGCCCGGGGCCTCGCCGTGTCAGAACGCCGGCCTCGCCGTGTCGGGATGCGGGACTCGCCGTGTCGGGATGCGGGACTCGCCGTGTCGGGATGCGGGACTCACCGTGTCGGGATGCGGGACTCGCCGTGCTGAAATGCGGGACTCGCCGTGCTGAGACGCGGGACTCACCTTAGGTTGGCGGCTCATGGACGGGTTCCGGCTCACCTACGACGACCATCCCGCCGCCGACGACCATCCCGCCGCCGACGACCACCCCGCCGCCGACGACCATCCCGCCGACGAACGGCCCAGCGGTGATGTCGTCGTCCTCCTCCACGGCTGGCCGGGCGACCGCCACGACTACCGCGCCGTCGTGCCCCTCCTCAGCGGCCGCCGCGTGCTCGTGCCCGACCTGCGCGGCTTCGGCGACACCACCGCCCCCGACAACGCCGAGGCCACCGCGTACGGCGCCGACGGCCAGGCCGCCGAGGTGATCGCGCTCATCGAGGCCGTGGTGGGCGGCCCCGTCGTCCTCGGCGGTTACGACGTCGGCTCGCGCACGGCGCAGGGCGTCGCCAAGGGCCGCCCCGACCTCGTGCGCGGCATGGTGATCTCGCCGCCGGTGCCCGGCGTGGGCACCCGCATCCTCGGCCCGGACCCACAACGCGAGTTCTGGTACCAGTCCTTCCACCGGCTCGACCTGTCCGCACGGCTCCTCGACGGCAACCGGGCCGCCGTCCGCTCCTACCTCGAGCACTTCTGGACGCACTGGTCCGGCCCCGACTACACCCCCGAGTCCGACGAGCTCGACCGCCTCGCCGACGCCTACGCCCGCCCGGGTGCGTTCGTCCGGTCGATCAACTGGTACCGGTCGGGCTCGGCCGCCGTGGCCAGGGCGCTCGCCGAGAAGACACCCGACCCGGCCGACCGGATCGCCCCGCCGACCACGCTGCTGTGGCCCGAGCACGACCCGCTCTTCCCGCGCGCCTGGTCGGACAAGGTCGACGACTGGTTCGCCGCCGCCGACCTCCGCTTCGTCGACGGCATCGGCCACTTCGTGCCGCTGGAAGCCCCGCAGGTGTTCGCCGAGGCGCTCCTCGCGCACTGACCGCTCGGCGATCGCTGTCGATTCCCGGCCCCGCCGTTCGTCATGGCGCCGTAGGACAACCCCGAGCGAAGGAGCCACCGATGAAGTACCTGCTGCTGATCCACACGCCGGACCCGACGTCGTCGGCGCGGAACCGGACCGATGGCCCGACCGTCGAGGAGTGGATGGCCTTCCACAAGACGATCACCGGCGCGGGCGTGGTGCTCGAGAGCAACGCGTTGGACGTCGAGCACGCCACGAGCGTCGAGGTCCGCCCGGGCGGCGAGCGTGTCGTCACCGACGGGCCGTTCGCCGAGACCCGCGAGCTGGTGGGCGGCTACTACCTGATCGACGTGCCGGACCTGGACGTCGCGATCGAATGGGCGGCCCGCTGCCCCGGCGCCGCGCACGGCCGGATGGAGGTCCGCACGATCTGGGAGCCGGACTTCTCGTGACCCGGGCCGACCGGGCGGTCGAGGAGGTCTTCCGCGAGGACCGGGCCCGGCTGCTGGCCCTCCTCGCCGCCCGGTTCGGCGATCTCGACCTGGCCGAGGAGGTCGCCTCCGAGGCGGTCGAGGCCGCCCTGCAGCGCTGGCCGGTCGACGGCGTGCCCGACAAGCCCCTCGCCTGGCTGTTGACGACGGCGCGGCGCAAGGCCGTCGACCGCATCCGCCGCGACCGCACCTACGCCGACCGCCTCGCCCGCCTCCAGGTCGAGGCCGACCGCGCCGCGCCGCTCCCGTCCACACAGGACGACATCCCCGACGAGCGCCTGCAGCTGTTCTTCACCTGCTGCCACCCGGCGCTGTCCGCCGAGGTGCACACGGCGCTCACCCTGCGCTTCCTCGCCGGGCTGACCACGCCCGAGGTGGCCCGCGCGTTCCTCGTGCCCACCGCGACGATGGCCCAGCGCCTCGTGCGGGCCAAGCGCAAGATCCGTGACGCGCGCATCCCGTTCCGCGTGCCCGACGCCGACGAGCTGCCCGGCCGCCTGCCGGGCGTGCTCCGCGTCGTCTACCTGATCTTCACCGAGGGTTACGCGGCCAGCTCCGGTGCCGAGCTCATGCGCCCCGACCTCGCCGACGAGGCGATCCGCCTCGCCCGCATCCTGCACCGCCTGCTGCCGCGCGAACGCGAGGTGGCGGGCTTGCTCGCGCTGCTCCTGCTGATCGACGCCCGACGCGCCGCCCGCGTCGACGTCGGCGGCAGGCAGGTGCTGCTGGAGGACCAGGACCGCGGGCTCTGGGACGCGGACGCCATCGCCGAGGGGCGCCGTCTGGTCGTGCCCGCGCTGACCGGCCCCGGCGTCGGCCCTTACGCCGTGCAGGCGGCGATCGCGGCGCTGCACGACGAGGCGCCCGACGTCGCGTCCACCGACTGGCCGCAGATCGTCGCGCTGTACGACGTGCTGCTGGCGCTCACGCCGTCGCCGCTGGTGGCGCTGAACCGGGCGGTGGCCGTCGCGATGGCCGACGGGGCCGCGGCGGGCCTCGCGCTGCTGGACGGGCTGGCCGACGCGCCGGAGCTGCGCGGCTACCACCTGCTGCCCGCCACCCGCGCCGACCTGCTGGCCCGACTCGGGCGCACCGCCGAGGCGGCGGACGCCTACCGGGCCGCGATCGGCCTCGCCGCCAACGCGTCGGAGCGGGCCAACCTGGAGCGGCGGCTCCGGCTCGTGAGCGGATAACGTCGCCAGAACTACGTTTCCGCTCACGGCTACTTTGCCCGTGCGAACGCTCGTGGTCGGGCTGCCCGCGCTCTGCGCGGTGGTCGGTGCCGTGCTGGGCTGGTGGCTGCTCGTCGGGGTGGCGGTGGTCCTGCTCGCCGTCGCGGCGTACGACGTGCTGCAGCGCCGCCACGCGGTGCTGCGCAACTATCCGCTGGTCGGCCACCTGCGCTACCTGCTGGAGCTCGTCCGCCCGGAGATGCAGCAGTACTTCGTGGAGCGCAACTTCGACGGCCGCCCCTACGACCGCGACACCCGCACGATCATCTACCAGCGGGCCAAGGGCATCGAGGGCGTCAAGGCGTTCGGCACCGAGCGCGACGTCAACGAGGTCGGCTACGAGTACCTCGTGCACGCGACCACGCCGTGCGTGCCCGCCCCCGAGCCGCCGCGCGCCCGCATCGGCGGCCCGCACTGCAGCCAGCCCTACGACATGGCGCTGCTCAACGTCTCGGCGATGAGCTTCGGCGCGCTCTCCGCCAACGCCCTGCGCGCGCTCAACATCGGCGCGGCGGCGGGCGGGTTCGCCCACGACACCGGCGAAGGCGGCCTGTCCGCCCACCACCTCTACGGCGGCGACCTGGTGTGGGAGCTGGGCAGCGGCTACTTCGGCGCCCGCACCTCGGGCGGCGAGTTCGACCCGACCCGGTTCGCCGACAAGGCCGCCCACGCGGCCGTCAAGTGCGTGTCGGTCAAGCTTTCCCAGGGCGCGAAGCCCGGGATCGGCGGCGTGCTGCCCGCGGCGAAGGTCACCGCGGAGATCGCCGCCGTCCGCGGGGTGCCCCGCGGCCGCGACTGCGTCAGCCCGGCCGCGCATTCGACGTTCCACACCCCGCGCGAACTGGTGGCGTTCGTGGCGCAGCTCCGCGAGCTGGCGGGCGGCAAGCCGGTGGGGATCAAGCTGTGCGTCGGCTCGCGGGTGGACGTGCTGGCGCTCGGCAAGGCCATGCTCGACGAGGGCACGGGCCGGACTTCATCGTCGTCGACGGCAAGGAGGGCGGCACCGGCGCGGCCCCGCTGGAGTACTCCGACCACGTCGGCACCCCGTTGACGGAAGGCCTGATGGCTCGTGCACAACGCGCTGGTCGGGATGGGTTTGCGGAACCAGGTGAAGATCGGCGCGGCGGGCAAGGTGGCGATCGGCTCCGACATCGTCAAGCGGCTCATCCAGGGCGCGGACTACACCAACGCCGCCCGGGCGATGATGATGGCCACCGGCTGCATCCAGAGCCAGCGCTGTCACACCAACCGCTGCCCGGTCGGCGTGGCGACGCAGGACCCGCGGCGGGCCCGGGCGCTCGACGTCGCCGACAAGAGCCGCCGCGTGCAGCGCTACCAGGAGGCGACGGTCGCGCAGGCCGTGCAGCTCATGGCGTCGATGGGCTGCGCGTCACCGGCGGAGCTCGCGCCGCACCAGCTGATGCGCCGCATCGGGTACACCGACACCCACTCCTACGCCGAGCTGTACGAGTGGCTGGAGCCCGGCGAGCTGCTCGCCGCACCGCCGCGGGGCTGGGCCGCCGACTGGAAGGCCGCCGACCCCGACCGATGGTAAGAGCATGTGCGCGGAAACGAGTGTCAGAGCACTCGTTTCCGCTCACGGCTCCAGGTGCACGGCCAGCAGGTCGTCGACGCCGGTGAGGCGCAGCACCCGGGCGACGGCGCTCAGCCCGAGCGCGATCACCGACAGCTGCGGTGCCCGATCGGCCATCTCCGCCAGCAGCCGCACGCCCGCGCTGGACAGGTGGCGCACCTGCCGCAGGTCGACGACCACGGGCCCGCCCCGTTCGATCGCGGACAGCAGCCGGGGGCGGAGGTCGTCGACCGTGGTGAGGTCGAGATCCCCGGTGACGACCACGAGCGGGCCGCCGGGGTCGAGCGCGGGCACCGGCGCCGCCGCGACGGCCACCGGCCGGTTGGTGACCGGCAGGCGGAACGTGACCTCGGTGCCGCCGGAGTCGGTCGTGACGCGGACGTCGTGCCCGACCGCCCGGATCACCTGCAGGCCCCGCCCCCGGAAGCCCGGGTCGGCGGGGGCGGGCCGCCAGCGGCCGCGGTCGCGCACCCGCACCGCGATCTCACCGGACGCCATGCGCCGCAGCGTGCAGTCGAAGGTGCCCGCCGTGTCCGGGTAGGCGTGCTCGGCGGCGTTGGCGGCGGCCTCGCCCGCCGCGAGCTGCAGGTCGTCGACGGCGGCATCGGAGAGCCCCGTGGCCTTCGCCCAAGTGATGATGGACCGGCGCAGCGTGCGCAGCGACGCGGGCTCGGCAGGCAGCGTGATGCTCAGCGGGGTGGGCGCGAGCCGCACGACGACGAGCGCGACGTCGTCGGGCTGCCCGACGCCGCCGAGCACGTCGATGACCACCCCGTCGGCGAGCTGCTCGGGGTCGGCGTCGCGGTGCCGCTCCGCCGCGGCGGCCAGGCGGTCGAGCCCTTCGTCGATGACCTCGTCCCGGCGCTCGACGAGCCCGTCCGTGTAGAGCAGCACCGACGTGCCCGCCGTGATCGTCGCGCTGCCCTCGACGAACGCCGGGCGGCCGACGACGGCGAGCACCGTGCCCGCCCCGTCCTCGGCGTAGCGGGCGCCGTCGGGCCCGACGAACAACACCGGGAGGTGGCCCGCGCGCGCGTGGCGCACCTCGCCGGACAGCCAGTCCAGCGTGAGGCACAGGCAGGTGCTGCCCTGCGCGCCCGGGATGCGGGCGGCGAAGCGGTCGAGGCGCTCCAGCGCGGCGGCCGGGCCGTGCCCGTCGAGGAGGTAGGACGCCAGCGCGCTGCGCAGCTGGCCCATCACGGCCGCCGCGGCGGGCCCGTGCCCGACGACGTCGCCGACCGCGACCGCGACGCGGTGGTCGTCGATCGGGATGAGGTCGTACCAGTCGCCGCCCGCCTGGGTGTCGGCGCTGCCCGCGAGGTAGCGCGACGCCGCAGGCAGCCGGGCCAGCTGGGGCAGCTCGCGGGGCAGCAGGCTGCGCTGCAGGATCTCGGCCACCTCGTGCTCGACGGCGTGCAGTCGGGCCCGGTCGAGCGCCTGCGCGCACTGGCCCGCCACCGTAAGGATGGTCGCGCGCTGGCTGGGACCCATGCGGGGCGCGGAGCGGGCGAACGCGAGCCCGATCGCGCCGATCGCGTTGCCCTCCAACAGCAGCGGGACGGCGGCATCGGCGGGCAGCCCGGCGTTTTCGACGGGCTTGCCCGGCCACACCGGCTGCCCGGTGCGCACGGCCTTGGCCAGCGGGTGGTCCGCCGCCATCCGCACGCGGCCGGGCGCCCCCGCGAGCACTTCCAGCTGCTCGCCGACGCGCTGCACGACGACGGCCTCGGCCGCGCCGAGCGCCAGCGCGTGCCGGGTGATCACGGCGGCGACCTGCGCGGGGGTGGTCGCCCCCGACAGCGCCGACACGACGTCCGACAGCCCCTCCGCGGTACGCCGGGCGAGCGATTCTGCGGCGAGCAGGCCCGCCCGTTGGAGCGCGTGCGCGCACTGGTCGGCGAGCGCGAGCGCCACCGCGCGGTCGTCGGCGGGCAGGTCGCCCGGCGCGAGGCCGACGGCGACGGTGCCGAGCCGGTCCCGGCCGACCCGCAGCGGCAACGTCAGCAGGCGCGGGTAGCCGGGGACGTCGGTCCAGGTCTCCGGGTAGCCGCGACGCCCCTCGTCGGGGCCCGCGATGTAGCGCGGCTCGCCGTCGCGGGCGGTGTCGGTGAACGGGGTGCGCGCACCGAGCGGAAACCGCGACCACGCCCGTGCTGTGGGGAAGCCCGCGCTGTCGAGCAGCGTGAGGGTGTCGTCGCGGCGTTGCCACACCGCCACCGCGCCGGTGCCGAGCAACTCGCCGAGCTGGTGCAGCGCCGTGCGGGCCACCGCGCGCGGGCTGGGCGCGGCCGAGAGCGCCGCCGTCGCGCGCTGCAGCAGCTCCAGTCGACGTGTGGTGGCCTGTTCCGCGGCGAGCAGCGCGGCGTTGTCCAGCGCGATCGCGGCGCGCTGGCCGATCTCGCCGAGCAGGGCCGCGTCGTCCTCCTCCAGCGGCGACGAGGCGTTCACCCGCCCGGTGATCAGCAGGCCCACCACCCGCCCGCGTGCCCGCAGTGGCACCACGACCACCGTGTGCGCGCCGAGCGCACGCCGCGCCGCATGCTGGGCCGCATCACCGGAGACGCCTGCGAGGTAGGTGTCGTCCACCGCGATCAGCTGGGCGACACCCGCCGTGACCAGGGCCTGGTCGAGCCCGCCCGGCGGGTCCAGCTCCCACAGGACCCGCTCGTCCGCGGGCCGGGCCGTGGCCACCGCCACCGTCCGCGGCACGCCGGTGGCCATGTCGACGAGCCGGGCCAGGTCGACGACCCCCTCACGCACCAGCGCGCCCAGGAGCACGTCGCGGCGCGCGGCCACGGTGGTCTCGTTGTCCATCGCCGAGCCGATGAGGTCCACCAGGCGCCTGCGCTCCCGCTCGCGGTGGCGGTCGTCGATGTCCAGACAGCCCCCGACGTAGGTGCCCTCGCCGAACGGGGCGCCGCGGTCGAGCACCCAGCGGAAGCGCCCGTCCGCCCGACGCAGGCGGTACTCCAGTTCGAACGGCTCACCCGCGGCGATCGCGGCCGCGCGGATCGCGCCGCAGCGCTTCGCGTCGTCGGGGTGCACGCGCGCCCGCCAGCCGTCGCCGAGGTCGTCCTCGGGACCCGCGCCGGTGAACTCCCGCCAGGCCCGGTTGACCAGGGTGCGGCCCTCGGCGGCGGCGTCGACCCAGATCAGCGCGGGGGTGGCGTCGGCGAGGGCCTGGAACCCGGGCGGCGCCTCGCGGGTCGGCAGCAGTCCCATACCCCGCCTCGTCCTCTGAGCGCCCGGCCAAGGCGGCTCAGTCTAGAGGGTGACCCCGGCGCGCGCCGGGGGCGCACGCGTAACGTGCTGAGCGTGCACGATTCCTTCTTGCACGCGGCGCGTGTCCTGGGTCTGCGATGGGCGTTCCGGCTGCTGTTCGGGCTACCCCGGCCCGTGCGACGGCTGTTGGCGGGCCCGCTCGTGCGGCGCGACGGCCAGGTCCTCGACCTCGACCTGCAGCTCCTCGGCCGCGTGAGCGCACTGCTGGACTCGGCCGACGGCGGCACGCTCGACCAGTCGGTGCTGGCCGAGCAGCGCAGGCAGGCCGACTTCGCCGCCGAGGTCGCCGCCCCGCCCGGCCTCGACGACATCGTCACCGAGGACCTCACGCTGCCCGGCCCGGCCGGGACCCTGGCCGCCCGGCTGTACGTGCCGCCCTCGGCGCCCGCCTCGTCGGGCCTGCTCGTCTACTACCACGGCGGCGGCTTCGTGCTGGGCAGCCTCGCGTCCACCGACCCGCTGTGCAGGCTGCTGGCCGCGCAGTCGGGGCTGCGGCTGGTGTCGGTCGAGTACCGCCTCGCCCCCGAGCACCCCTATCCGGCCGGGCTGGAAGACGCGATCGCGGGCTACCGCGGCGTCCGGGAGCGGGCGGCCGATCTGGGCGCGGACCCGAACCTCATCGCGGTCGGCGGCGACAGCGCGGGCGCGAACCTCGCGCTCGTCGTCGCCCACCAGGAGACGGCCGCGCCGCCCGCGTTCGTGCTCGCGCTCTACCCGGTGACCGACGCCGAGCGCACCGGCGGCTCCCGGGAGCTGTTCGGCACCGGCTTCGGGCTCACCGCGCAGACCATCGTCGAGCTGGAGCGGTTGTACCTGCCCGACGGCGTCCCGCCCGACGACACCCGCGGCGCGATCGTGCGCGCCGAAGACCTGTCCGGAATGCCGCCGGTCTACCTCTCCACCGCGGGCTTCGACCCGCTGCGCGACGAGGGCGAGGAGCTCGCGGCCCGGCTGCGCGCCGACGGGGTGCCGGTGGTCGCGCGCCGGTTCGCCGGGCTGGTGCACGGCTACGCGAGCTTCACGGCCGTGAGCGCGGCGGCCCGGGACGCCACACTGGACGCCGCGAGCGCGCTGCGGGCGGCGTTGGCGCTGGTGGAGGCGCGCACGTCGGCCCGCGCTCGGCCCAGCTCGGCGGCCGGGTGACGCGGGCCCCCGCGGCGGGCAGGATGAGCCCATGCCGCAGCCTGAGGGAGCCGAGCTCGACGCCATCCGCGCCCGTCGCGAGGAGCTCAAGAACACCTACCTGCACGCGCCCGCCGAGCGTCCGACGAGCACCGTCCGCGGCGTCCACCACCTCGCGCTGATCGCGAAGGACGTCGAGGAGACCATCCGCTTCTACCAGGACCTCCTCGGATTCCCGCTGGTCGAGCTGGTCGAGAACCGCGACTACCGCGGATCGAGCCACTTCTTCTTCGACATCGGCAACCGCAACCTCCTGGGCTTCTTCGACTTCCCCGGCCACGACCACCCCGACTTCCACGAGACGATCGGCGCCGTCCAGCACCTGGCGCTGTCCACGACCCAGGAGGAGTTCGACGCGGCCAAGGCCAAGCTCGACGCGGCGGGCATCGAGTACATCGGCCCGGACCGCGGCATCGACAACAGCATCTACCTGCACGACCCCAACGGCGTGAACATCGAGTTCTACGTACAGGAGCTGGGCGTTTTCGAAGGTCACGAGCTGCTCGGAACCCCGAGCGCCACCGGTTCGTCCTAGTCCACGCGGGGCCGTCGTATCCTCTGGCGCGCCCCGAAAGTGTGACGGGATGGTGCACATGAACGGTGACGACCGCGGCCGACGTGGCGGCCCCGCTCCTGGGCGACCCCCGGGCAGGCCGCCGGTTCGGCCTCCGGGGGCGCCTCCGGGCGCCTCCGGGGGCACTGCCGAAGACCGCCGTGCTGCCGGGCGAGCTCCCGCAGAGCTGGCCGCCACCCGCCCAGTCCGCACCGCCCGGCGCTGCGCAGTCCGCGCCGCCGCCCCGCCAGAGCGCCCCGCCCGCGGCGTCGTACTCGCCACCGGGGGCCCGCCCGCCGATCGGCCGGCGGCCCTCCCGGCGCAGGCCGAACTGGCGGCGGCGCATCGGCGCGGTCCTGCTCGTGCTGCTCGTGCTCGTCGTGGGTTTCGCCGTCTACGTCGACTTCACCCTCGGTCGCACGGACGCGCTGCCCGCTTCGAGCACGGCGACGTCGAAGGGCACCAACTGGCTGATCGTCGGCTCGGACAGCCGTCAGCAGCTCAGCGAGGAGGAGCGCAAGCAGTACGCCACCGGCGACGAGACCAGCCAGCTCACCGACACGATCATGATCCTGCACACCGGGAGCGGGCCCACCACGCTGGTCAGCGTCCCGCGCGACTCGCTGGTCAACATCCCCGGATTCGGCGTCTCGAAGATCAACTCGGCCTACGGGAAGGGCGGCGGCCCGGACGGGGGCGGCCCGGAGCTGCTGGTGAAGACCGTCGAGCAGGCCACCGGGCTGCACATCGACCACTACGCCGAGATCGGCTTCCTGGGCATCGTCAACGTCGTCGACGCCGTCGGCGGCGTGTACCTGTGCGTCCCTGAGTCGATCAAGGACCCGAAGGCCGCGCTGAACATCAAGGCGGGCTGCCAGACCCTCGACAAGGCCACCGCGCTGGGCTACGTCCGCACCCGCGCCACCGCGTCGTCGGACTTCGGACGGGTCGAGCGGCAGCGCGCGTTCCTCTCCGCGCTGCTCCAGAAGATCACCGGGCCGTCGGTGCTGCTCAACCCGTTCCGGCTGGTGCCGCTGGCCACCCAGCTGTCTTCGGCGATCACCGTCGACCGCGGCGACCACATCTGGAACCTCGCCCAGCTCGGGCTGGCCATGCGGGGGATCGGGAGCGGGATCTCCACCACCGTTCCGGTCGCCGACGGCGAGGTGCACTGGGACAAGAAGCGGGCGAGCGCGCTGTTCCAGGCGCTCGCCAACGACCAGGCGCCGCCCCAGAACGCCCTCGGCCCGTAGCCCGATCCGGTGTCGGCCGCGCAGGCAACGTCCGTGCCTGGTGCGACGATAGGCCGACCATGACCTGGGACGAGATCGCGGCGCAGGCGGGCGTCGCGCTGCTCGCCGTCGCGACGGCGCGGTGCGGCGCAGCAACCCCGCCGCCGCACGGCTCGTCGAGCCATACGGCGCCACGCTCGGACAACGTGCGTCGACCAGGTCACCGCCGTGTTGCCCGGCGCGCGCACCACCACCGTGCGGTGGCCGTCGCCGACCGGCGGCACCCGATGGTGGGACGTCACCTGCTTCCCGCTCGCCACGGCCGGACTGCTCTACATGATCGTCGACGAGACCGCCCGCTACGGCGAGGACGCCCCGTCGCTCGGGCCGCTCACCGCCGACTGGCGGCTCGCCAAGCTGGAGACGATGACCGCCAGCGGCACGTGGCTGTGGAGCGTGCGCGACGGCGAGGTCCTGTGGTCGGAGAGCCTGCTCGACCTGTTCGGGATCCCCCGCGGCACCCAGCTCGACTACGCGCAGTACCGGGCGCTGCTGCATCCGGACGACGTCGGGATGATCGAGGAGACGCTGGCGACGGCGCTGCGCACGCTGGAGCCGTTCACCTACACCCACCGGATGATGCTGGGCGACCGGGTCACCGAGCGGGTCTTCGAGTGCTTCGGCGAGGTGTTCGCCGACGCCGCCGGGGTGCCGTCCCGGGTGCTCGGCACCGCGCGCGACGTCACCGAGGCCCACCGCGCCCGCCAGGAGCTGGCGTTCCTCGCCGACCACGACCCGCTCACCGGCATCGCCAACCGGCGCCGGATCACCGGGTGGCTCGCCGAGTGCGCCGCGCGGCCCGGCGGCGCCGCGCTGCTGCTCGTCGACATCGACAACTTCAAGGACATCAACGACCTCCGCGGCCACGCCGTCGGCGACCGGGTGATCCGGGAGATCTCCCGCACCATCGCGGCCCAGCTCGGCCCGGACGTCCTGCTGGGCAGGCTCGGCGGCGACGAGTTCGCCGTGATCGTCCCGAACGCCCCTGCCGGGGTCGCGATGGAGCTGGCCGAGACCCTGTGCGCGTCGTGGGCGACACCCCGGTCGGCGACCGCGTCGACGCGATCCGGGTGACGATCAGCGTGGGCGTCGCGATCGTCGGGCGGCGCACGCGGACGTCGAGACCGCGCTCGCCCACGCCGACCTCGCGCTCTACGAGGCGAAACGGGTGGGCCGCAACCGCGCGCGGCTGTTCACGCCCGGCCAGTACCGAGGAGGCCGCGCGGCGGGTGTCGGTGCTGCAGCGGGTCGCGACCGCGCTGGACGAGGGCACGATGGGCCTGGACGCGCAGCCGATCGTCGACCTGGCGTCGGGCCGCATCGGCCGTCACGAGCTGCTCATCCGCCTGCGCGACGGGTCCAGCCCGACCTGGGGCCCGCCGAGTTCCTGCCCGCCGCCGAGCGCACCGACCTGGTGCTGCGGCTCGACCGGTGGGTGGTGGAGCGGGCGGTCGCGGCGCTGGCCACGCCGCGGGCCCGCGACGAGGGCCTCTGCTTCGAGGTGAACGTCTCCGCGCGCTCGCTGGACGACCCCGAGCTCGGCGGCTGGATCCTCGAGCAGCTCAAGGTGGCCGAGGTCGAGCCGGAGCGGCTCGGCCTGGAGATCACCGAGACCGCCGCGATCAGCAGCCTGGACGCGGCGCGCTACCTCGCCCGGCAGCTGTCCGGCGCGGGCTGCGGCTTCACCCTCGACGACTTCGGCGCGGGCTTCGCCTCGTTCTCCCACCTCAAGAACCTGCCGTTCACGGCGGTCAAGATCGCGGGGGAGTTCGTGCGGCAGGCCGACGCCGACCCCGTCGACCGGGCGTTGATCACCGCCGTCGTCGGGGTGGCGCGGCAGCTGGGGATGCGCACGGTGGCCGAGCACGTCGACCGGCGCGCGATGGTGGCGCACCTGCGCGCGCTCGGCGTCGACGACGGGCAGGGCTACCTGCTCGGCCGCCCCCGCCCCCTGACCGCCCTCGTGAGTGGATAACGTCGCCATAGCCACTGTTTCCACTCACGACCCAGGTCAGGCGGGCTTGCGCTTCCGGGTCGGCTTGTCGTCCGCCTTGTCGTCGTCCTTCTTGCGCGTCTTCGACGACGACGACCGCGACCGCGGCTTCGCGGCGGGCTTCTCCTCGGCCTTGCTCGTCACGGCCTGCTCGCCACCGCCCGCCTTCGCCCGCGCCGCGTCGACGCTGGCCTGCAGGGCGGACAGCAGGTCGGTCATGCTGTCGCTCTCGTCGGCCGGGGCCGCCGCCACCGGCGCGGGCCGCGTCTCGCCGGTGGTGCGCTTCCGCTCGATCATCTCCTCGACGGCGTCGCGGTACTCGTCGTGGAACTGCGACGGGTCGAAGTCCGCGCCGAGGCTCTCCACCAGCGACGCGGCCATCGTCTGCTCCTGCGGGCGCAGCTCGCACGTCGGCGTCGAGGATGTCGAAGTCGGGCTCGCGGATCTCGTCGGGCCACAGCATCGTCTGCAGCACGATCACCTTGTCGCGCACCCGCAGCACCGCGATGCTCTCCCGCTGCCGCAGCGCGAACCGCACCACGGCCATCCGGTCGGTCTGCACCAGCGCCTCGCGCAGCAGCGCGTAGGGCTTGGCCGCCTTCGCCTCGGGCTCGAGGTAGTAGCTCTTCTCGAACAGCATCGGGTCGATCTGGTCGGACGGGCACGAACTCGATCACGTCGATCTCGTGGCCCGCGGCCATGGGCAGCGAGTCGAGGTCCTCGTCGGTCGAGGGTGATCAGCTCGCCGTCGTCGGTCTCGTAGCCCTTGACGATGTCGGCGTACTCCACCTCTTCGCCGTCGACCGTGCACACGCGCCGGTACTTGATCCGCCCACCGTCGACCGCATGCACCTGGTGGAAGCGGACGTCGTGGTTGGTCGTGGCCGAATACAGCTTCACCGGCACGCTGACCAGCCCGAACGAGACCGCCCCACTCCACATCGCACGCATGGGTGCCAGCATGGCCGGGTGCAGCCCATGCTCGCCACCCCTGGCGACCTTCCGACGGGTCCCGGTTGGGTCTACGAGGTCAAGTGGGACGGCATGCGGCTGCTCGCCGACGTCAGCGACGGACGGGTCGAGCTGCGCTCCCGCAGCGGCCGCGACGTCACCGCCAACTTCCCGGAGCTCGCGGGCCTCACGGCGCTCGCGCCCGACGTCCTGCTCGACGGCGAGGTCGTGCTGCTGGAGCACGGCGTGCCCAGCTTCCACGCGCTCGCCGACCGCATGCAGACCCCGCACGCGGCGCCCTGCCCGGCCCGTCACCTACATGGCGTTCGACGTGCTGCGGCTCTACGGCGTGCCGCTGCTGTCCCGATCGTTCGCCGAGCGGCGCGCCACCCTGGAACGCCTCGACACCGCGGCCGTCGCGAACCTCGCGCTCTCCCCGATCTACACCGACGGTCCCGCGCTCTACGCGGCCACCGCCCAGCGCGGGATGGAGGGCGTGATAGCCAAGCGTCGCGCACGGCGTCTACCGGCTCGGGCACCCGCAGCCACGACTGGGTCAAGGCCACCCACCGCACCGTGCAGGCCTGCGTGGTCGGCGGCTGGCGGCCGGAGAACGTGGGGACGGCCCGGGTGAGCGCTGCACGGGTCGGCGCGCTGCTGCTCGGCGTGCCGTCCACGGCGGGACTGCGGTTCGCGGGCCGGGTCGGGTCGGGTCTGGCGTCCGAGGTCGCGCAGCGGGCCCTGCGCGGGCGGCTCGTCGACGCCGACCGCTCGCCGTTCACCGAGCGGCTCCCCCGTGCGGATGAAAAGGGAGCGCGCTGGTGCGCGCCCGAGACCGTCGTCGAGGTGTCGCATATGGGCTGGACAGAGGCCGGAAGGCTGCGGGCGCCGGTCTACCGCGGCGTCCGCGACGACCTGCGACCCGACGACGTTCGACGCGAGACCTGACCCGCGCCGTGCCACGATGAGGACGTCCGATCAACTCTGGAGAAGGGGTCAACGATGGACTTCAACGAGATGGCAGGCAAGGCGCAGGAGTTCGCGAAGGAGCACCCGGACCAGGTCGAAGGCGCCGGGGAGAAGGCGGGCGAGTTCGGCAAGGAGCGCTTCGGCCACGACGAGCAGATCGACCAGGGCGTCGACAAGTTCAAGGACTGGGTTCCCGGCGGCGAGGGCGGCGAGGCACCCCCGCCCGCCGAGCCGCAGGCCTGACCCTCCCACGATCCACATCGCTGGACTACGGTTGCGCCCGTGACGACCATGCTGACGTGGCAGGCCCACGACGGTCACGGGTTCGAGGGCGTGCGCGTGCACTTCGGGTCGGGCAAGGCGTTCCGGGCGCTCGGCCGGATCGTGCGCGCCGATCCCGGTGGTGGCTGGACGGCGTCCTACCGACTCGTCGTACGTGAGGACGGCGACATCGAGCGGGCGTCGTTCACCAGCGCCACCGCGGCGCGCGAGCGGCACCTCACGATCAACCGGACCGAGGACGGCTACTGGCTGCTCGACACCGGATCCGGGGGCACGCGCACCGACTTCGCGGGCGCGGTCGACCTCGACCTGGCGGGCAGCGTCACGTTCAACGCGCTGCCCATCCGGCGGCTCGACCTGCACCGCGAGGTGGGCGAGCACACCCTGCCCGTGGTGTACGTCACCCTGCCCGAGCTCGAGGTGTCCGTCGTCGAGCAGACCTATCGCGTCGTGTCGACGGGCGACGACCCGGTCGTCGAGTTCAAGTCGGACGACTACACCTCCGACCTGCGCCTGGACGCTGACGGCTTCGTCGTCGACTACCCGGGGCTGGCGGGCCGCTACGTTCCCGAGGCCGCGGCGGGCTGAGGGCGGGAAGGCCACCCCGCCGCGCCCGTCCCCGCCATGATCACCGGTTTGGTGCAGATGCGGCCATATGTGGCCGGTTTGTGCACCGAACCGGCGATCATGCCCGGGCGCCGGGGGCCCAGCCCGTGACGACCTGGCCCGCCCGCCCCACGTCGCGCAGCCGCGCCAGCGGGGCCCGCCCGCCCAACCGGACCCGCACGCCATCGGGCTGCCGCGCGGCCGCCCAGCGCGCGCGGCCCTCGTAGCCCGCGCGCACGGTCGCCGCGAGTCCGCCGGTGGACGCGAGCGCGCCCCGCATGGCGCCGAGCCGCCCGAGGGCGTCGTCGACCGCCGCGAGCAGGGCGTCGCGGTTGCCCTCGCACATCGCGAGCACCAGCTCGGGCCGGGTGCCCGCCACCCGGGTGCCGTCGGCGAACGAGCCCGCCGCGAGCGACAGCGCGAGCGCGTCGCCGCCTGCCGCGCCCACCGCCGCCAGCACCGCCGCGAACAGGTGCGGCAAGTGCGAGATCCGCGCCACGGCCAGGTCGTGCTCGTCGGACGCCGCGGGCACCACCCGCGCCCCACACGCCCAGGCCAGCTCGGCGACGTCCCGCCAGACGTCCAGGTCGAGCCCGTCGTCGGCGGCGACGACCCACGCGGCGCCCTCGAACAAGCCCGCCGATCCGGCCGCCCACCCCGACTCCGACGTGCCCGCCATCGGATGCCCGCCGACGAACCGCGCCCGCGGGGCGTGCTGCGCGACGGCGTCGGCCACCGCCACCTTGACGCTCACGGCGTCGGTCAGCCGCACGGTCGGCGCCACCGCGTCGACCCGGTCCAGCACGGCGACCAGCGCCGGCAGCGGCACCGCGAGCACGACCAGCGCGTCGGCCGCGGCGGCCCGGCGCAGCGCGGCGTCGGTGTCGATGCTGACGTCGAACCCGTCGGCGCGCGCCGCCGCGGCCGTGGCCTCCGACGCAGCCGTGCCCCACACCGCGCGGCCCGCCTTCTCCGCGGCCCGCAGCAGCGACCCGCCGATCAGCCCGGCCCCGATCACGCACACCGCCCGCTCCGTCACGGACGGAAAGCTACGCGCCCGCCGCCCGGTGATCGCGGCGACCCGCACGCCACGACGCGGCCCGCTCGGCCCACTTCGCACCCCTTTGACGCACCTCGCACCCCATCGACAGGGTGCGAAGTGCGTCGGAGGGGTGCGAGGTCGGACTCCGACCGGGCCGGGCTACGGGTGCAGCGCCGCCGCCACCCGCAGCACGCCGCGCTCCTCCAGCCGCACGCCGACGACCTGCACCCCGACCGGCAGCTCGGCCGCGTCGACCCGCCCCGGCACGGACACCGCGGGCCAGCCCGTCAGGTTGAACGGCAGCGTCAGCGCCAGCATCGACGGCCGCACCGGCACGTCCGCGCCCCCGACGGCGACGGTCTCCGCGCCGATCGGCGTGGCCCGCAGCCGGGTCGTGGGCAGCACGAGCACGTCGACGTCGGCCGCGGCCCGGAACGCCGCCACCAGCCGCCGCCGGGCGCGCAGGGCGTCGACGTACGCGCGGGCGGGCAGGTCGGCGTTCGGCGCCAGCCGTTCCCGCGTGATCGGTTGGAACAGCTCCGGCGACCGGGTGAACGCGTCGGCGTGCGTCGCCCACGCCTCCGCGCCGACGATCACGGGATACGTCGCGGCCAGCTCGTCGATCATCGGTGTGGCCACCTCGACGACGTCCGCGCCCGCCGACCGCAGCCGCTCCACCGCCGCTTCGACGACCGCGGAGATCGACGGGTCCGCGGGCCGCCAGTAGGCGTCCACCGCCACCCCCACCCGCACCCCTTTGACCCCCGGCAGCTGGATGCCGCCACCGGTGCCGTCGGGCCGGTCGAGCACGTCCCACGCCACCGACGCGGAGTGCACATCGGCGGTGAGCAGCCCGACCGTGTCGAGGCTCTCGGCCAGCGGGAACGCGCCCTCGGCGGGCAGGTGCCCGTAGCTGGGCTTGAGCCCGACCACCCCGCACAGCGCGGCGGGCGTCCGCACGCTCGCCCCCGTGTCGGTGCCCAGCGCGAGCGGCAGGTGTCCGGCCGCGATCGCCGCCGCCGAGCCCGACGACGACCCGCCGGTGATCCGGGACGGGTCGTGCGGGTTGCGGGCAGGCCCGGTCGCGGCGACGTCGCCGGTGGGGCCGTAGGCGAACTCGTGCGTGTGCAGCTTGGCGACGACCACCGCCCCGGCCTCGACCAGCCGGGCGACGACGGGCGCGTCGACCTCCGCAGGTGGCACGGAAGCGCGCACGAGCGAGCCGCAGCGGGTCGGCAGCCCGGCCACGTCGATGAGGTCCTTCACCCCGACCGCGATGCCGTGCAGCGGGCCTCGCCACTGTCCCGCGGCGAGCTCGGCGTCGAGCGTGGCAGCCCGGGCGAGCGCGCGGTCGGCGTCGAGCGTGATGACCGTGTTGAACGGGTCGGCGGCGAGGCGCTCGAGCGCGTCGGTGACGTGCTCGACGACCGACAGCTCACGCGCGCGGAGCGCCATCCCGAGATCGCGCAAGGAGGAGAGCACGGGTCAGGAGCGTAGAGCCCGCAGGGCCAACCCCGCGTACAACGCCACCCCTTCGACCATCGCGGCCTCGTCGAACACGACGCGGTTGGAGTGGTTGGGCGCCGCGATCGTCGGGTCCGCGCCGGGCGGGCAGCCGCCCAGGAACGCGAGCGCGCCCGGCACCTCGGCGAGCACGTACGAGAAGTCTTCCGCGCCCATGATCGGCGCCACCATGTCGACGACCTGCCTGCGCCCCAACAGGTCGACCGCCAGCGCCCGCACCTCGGCCACTGCTTCGGCGTCGTTGACGGTGACCGGGTAGCCCGGCTCGATCTCGACCTCCGCCGTGCACCCGTGCGCCAGCGCGGTGTGCACGCACACCCGCTCGATCTCCTCGAGCAGCCGGGCCCGGACGGGCGGGGCCAGCGTGCGCAGCGTGCCTTCCAGGAACGCGGTCTCCGGGATGACGTTGTTCGTCGTGCCCGCCCGGATGTGCGCGATCGTCAGCACGGCGGGGTGGTGCGCGTCGATCCGCCGGGTGAGCACCACCTGCAGCGCGCCGACCATCGCCGCCGCCGCGGGCACCGGGTCGAGCGCGTCGTGCGGGGCGGACGCGTGGCCGCCGCGGCCCGTCACCGTGACGCGGACGACGTCGGCCGCGGCCATCACCGGTCCGGCGCGGGTCTGCAGCTCGCCGGTGGGCACGGTCGAGGAGATGTGCAACGCGTACGCCGCGTCCGGGCGCCCGTGCACGTCCAGCAGCCCTTCCTCGATCATGTACCGCGCGCCGTGGAAGCCCTCCTCGCCCGGCTGGAACATCATCAGCACGCGGCCCGCGAGCTCGTCGCGGTGGTCGGCGAGCACGCGGGCGGCCGAGGCGAGCATCGCGACGTGCGTGTCGTGCCCGCAGGCGTGCATCGCGCCGGGGATCTCGGACGCGAACTCCAGGCCGGTGTCCTCGTGCAGGGGGAGGGCGTCCATGTCGCCGCGCAGCAGGACGGTCGGGCCCGACCGCGCCCCCTCCAGCACCGCGACGACCGAGGTCACCGCCTGCCCGAGGTGCACCTGCAGCGGGAGGTCGGCGAGGGCGCCGAGGACCGCGTCGCGGGTCACGGGGAGGTCGAGGCCCAGCTCGGGACGTCGGTGCAACGCGCGGCGCAGCGCCACCGTGCGCGGCTGCACGGTGCGCGCCTGCGCGCGCAATCCGGTCAGGAGTGCGTCGTCGTGGGGCATCGCCCGATCGTGGCACCTCTGCGGTGTGGCGTCAGGGTCAACTTGCACTTGTGGTTTGGACCACAGTCAGAAGGAGGCCTACCGTAGAGGCTATGGCGGTGCAGAGCGTCGAGGCGCCCGCGGACGTGCGGGACACGGCCCTGCCCGGGTACGCCGTCGCGGCGATCCGGGAGGAGGGCCGCTGGCGTTGTGCCCGCATGGCGGCCGAAGCCCTGATCGATCTCGACGCCGCCATCACCGAGCTGCGGTCGCTGCGCTCCACGGGTGCGGTGCTCGGCCTGCTCGACGTCGACGACGAGTTCTTCGTGCTCCTGCGGCCCACCCCGGGTGGGGTGGCGCTGATGGTGTCGGATGCGGTCGCCGCCCTCGACTACGACGTCGCCGCCGACGTCCTCGATCTCCTGCGCGTCGAGCTGCCCGATGACGACGACGTCGCCGACGCCCCGCCCTGGCCCGAGGGCGATCTCGCCATCCTCGCCGACCTCGGGCTGCCCGCCGACGAGCTGGAGGTGTTGGCGGCCGAGTCGGAGCTCTACCCGGACGAGCAGCTCGCGGCCATCGGGCGGCGCTGCGGATTCGCCGATGCGCTGGCCGAGGTCGTCGACGGGCAGTGACCCCGGCGAGCGACAGCGCCGCGCTCGGGTGGAACGGCCCCGGCGGTCGTGCGGGCCCTTGCCTCCCGGCCGACGACGCGTTGATCCGGCGCGCGCTGACGGTCGCGGCTACCGCGCCGCGCACCGGTGACGTGCCGATCGGCGCCGTCGTCGTCGACGCGTCGGGCCGCGAGCTGGCCGCCGCCTGCAACGCCCGCGAGGCACTGGGCGACCCCACCGCGCACGCCGAGATCCTCGCCCTGCGCGCGGCCGCCGCGGTGCGCGGGGAGTGGCGGCTGGAGGGCTGCACGCTGGCCGTCACGGTCGAGCCGTGCACGATGTGCGCGGGCGCGATCGGGCTGGCCAGGGTCGCCCGCGTCGTGTTCGGGGCGTGGGAGCCGCGGACGGGGGCCGCAGGTTCGCTGTGGGACGTGCTGCGCGACCGACGGCAGAACCACCGCCCGGAGGTCGTGTCCGGGGTGCTGGAGCAGGAGTGCGCGGCGCTCCTGGAGTCGTTCTTCGCCGACCGCCGGTGAGGCGCCGGCAGCGGGTGGCCGCCTACGCCGTGTGCACGCGCGCCGACGAGGTGCTGCTCGCGCGCTGGACCGGCCCCCGCGGTCCGGCCCGCCGCGGTCCGGAGTGGACGCTGCCGGGTGGCGGCCTCGACCACGGCGAGGACCCGGCTCCGCCTGTGCGCGGTAACGAGTGCTGGAGCACTCGTTCACCGCCGCGCACAGCTCAGCCGAGCCGACCCGCCGCGATCACCCGGGCCAGGAACTGCTGGGTGCGGCCGTCAACCGGGTCGCGCAGCACCTGCTCGGGCGGCCCCGCCTCGCGCACGCGGCCGCCGTCGAGGAAGACGACGTGGTCGGACACCTGCCGCGCGAACCCCATCTCGTGGGTGGCCATGAGGATCGTCGACGAGCCCCGGGCCAGCTCGCGCACGATCGCCAACACCTCGCCGACCAACTCGGGGTCCAGCGCCGAGGTGATCTCGTCGAGCAGGAGCAGCCGCGGTTGCACGGCCAGCGCGCGGGCGATCGCCACCCGCTGCTGCTGGCCGCCGGACAGCCGGTCGGGGTAGGCGCCCGCGAACGTGTCGAGCCCGACCCGGCGCAGCAGGTCGTGCGCGCGCTCGCTCGCCTCCTTCGGGCGCAGGCCGTGCACCACGCGGGGCGCCAGCGCGACGTTCTCCACCGCCGTCATGTGCGGGAACAGGTTGAACGCCTGGAACACGATCGCCATCCGCCGCTGCGCGGGAGCGGGCTTCAGCCGCGGGTCGGCGATGTCGGTGCCCTCCAGGAGGATCTGTCCGTCGTCGACGGCCTCCAGGAGGTTCACGCAGCGCAGCAACGTCGACTTCCCCGAGCCCGACGCCCCGATCAGCGTCACGACCTGGCCCTCCTCCACCCGCAGGTCGATCCCGCCGAGCACGGTCGCCTCGCCGTACCGCTTCACGACGTTGCGCAGCTCCAGCACCCGGTCGGAGCGCCGAAACAGCTCTGGCTTCTTCTTCCTCACGCCGCCTCCTGGCGGCGGGCCGCCCGACGGGCCGCCGCGTCCGCGATCCGCCCCGTCGGGATCGCCAACAGCACGAACAGCAGCCCGGCCACGACGTAAGGGGTGAAGTTGAACGTGCGCGCGGCCTCGATCTGCGCGGCCCGGATCGCGTCGACCGCCCCCAGCACCGAGATCAGCCCCACGTCCTTCTGGAGTGCGACGAAGTCGTTGAGCAGCGGCGGCAGCACCCGTCGCACGGCCTGGGGGAGGATCACCAGGCGCATCGCCTGACCGTGGGTGAGCCCGAGCGAGCGCGCTGCCGCCCGCTGCGACGGGTGCACCGACTCGATGCCTGCCCGGAACACCTCGGCCACGTAGGCGGCGTAGATGAGGATCAGCGTCGCGGTCCCCAGCACGGCGACGTCGGTCGGCACGCCCGAAAGGCGGAGCGCGGGCACGCCGAAGCCGATCAGGTAGAGCGCGATCAGCAACGGCAGGCCGCGGAACAGGTCGACGTACACGGTGGCCAGCGCGCGCAGCGGGAAGAACACCGGGCCGCGCAGGGTGCGGAGGGTGGCGATCGCGAGGCCGAGGACCAGGATCCCGATCTCCGCCACCACCAGCACCCGCAGGTTGAGCCACAACCCTTCGGCCACCGACGGCAGCGACGACCAGGCCACGGCGGGGGAGAAGAAGGTCTCCTGCACCCGGGGCCAGCCCGGCGTGTGGGTGATGCCGTATCCGACCGCTCCCGCGAAGACCAGCGTCGACAGTGCCGCCACCGCGGTCGAGCGGCGCGCCCGGGACTTCCGATAGGTCAGCCGCTGACGCGCGAGCGCCGATGTCACGTCAGCTCGGGCGCCGACCCGGCCGTCGACAGCCACTGCTTCTCCAACGCCGCGAGCGTGCCCGCCGAGCGGAGCTTCTCCACGGCCTGCGAGACGCAGGTGGTGAGCGCGCTGCCCTTGTCGAGCACGGCGCCGAACTGCTCGGGCGTGCCGCTCCCGGCGGGCAGCTGACCGACGATCTTGGCATCGGGCAGCTCGGCGGACGTGATGTAGAACGCGGTCGGCAGGTCCACCACCAGGGCGTCGACCTGGCCGTTGGTCAGCGCGACCTTGGCGTCGTCGTTGGAGTTGAACACCGAGGGCTTGGCCGTGGGCGCGATCTGGCTGGTGATGGCGTCGAGGCTGGTCGTGCCGACCTGCGCGCCGAGCCGGGCCGACTTGAGCGCACCGATCGACGTCGCCCCGGACGCTGGTGCGGTCTTCAGCGCGATCACGGCCTGTTTGACGTCGTAGTACGGCGCGGAGAAGTCGACCGCCTGCTTGCGCTCCTGCGTGATCGAGAACTCGTTGAGGTCCAGGTCGTAGGTTTTCGGGCCGGGCTGGATGGCCGCGTTGAACGGCACCCGCACCCACGCGACCTTGTCCTTGGGGTAGCCGAGCCCGTCGGCGATCGCGGCCGCGACCGCGCCCTCGAAGCCCTGCCCGGACTCGGGCTTGTCGTCGACGAACCACGGCGGGTAGACGGGCTGGTCGGTGCCGAACGTCAACGTGCCGGGCTTCAGGGTGGCCAGGCCGCCCGGCGGGCAGGCCGACCCCGCCTGCGGGGCGGGCGCCTGCGGCGCGGGCGCGCACGCCACGGTGAGCAGGAGGGTGACGGCGACGAGGCAGGCAGAGCGGAACGTGACGGCCACGGGGGCAGTCTGACGGCTGCGGGCGCGCGCGTCGATCACGAGTTGGACGCCCCGCCGCCCGCAACCCCACCTTCGCCGTCTTGTAGGCTGATCGGCGGTAGCGTGTCCGAGCGGCCGAAGGAGCACGCCTCGAAAGCGTGTGACGTGCAAGCGTCCGTGGGTTCAAATCCCACCGCTACCGCCAGCCTCACCAGGCAAAGCGCCGGGCTTCCCGTATCAGGGAGCCCGGCGTTCGCCGTGCTGTCCCGAAAACCGACCGTCCGCCCACCGCGGGTCGTCTGCCTGCGGCAGGTCCACCAGCCCGGCCGGGAGGGTCAGCGCGGCTCGCTACCCTTCGCGGTACTGGATGCCGAACCCGCTGCGGGGGTAGTGCCATTTCAAGGCGCCGGGGGCGGCGATAGCGAGGCAGGTTCCGCACTCGAGGCAGGCGGCGTACTCCACGGAGATCGTGCCGTCGGGTTCCTCGGTGTAGACGTGGGCCGCGCAGCAGGCGACCAGGTCCTTGCCGGTTCCGGTGGCCTTGGCGATCTCCTGGTTGACCTCGATGTGGCTTTCCTGCTCGTCGGTGCTGTAGCGGTTCTTCGCAAGGCGTTCAGGAATGGACAGTGGTTTCATAATGCGCGCGCTCCTGCAATGCCGTCCCTGACCAGCTGCCTCATCGTCACGGGTGACTGTGTGAACGCCTGACGTGCAACGCTCAGGAGGTGCCTGCGGGGCTCGGTGTCGAGGTTGAAGGCGCCGTACAGAACATCGGCGAAGAGCTCGCCGTAGTTCTTGTAGAGGCGCTCGAGCTCGAGGAAGGCGGGTGCCTTGGCGTAGGTCTGCATGTCCTTGCCCGCGTAGGAGGCAAAGAGCCGCTCCCGATACCCGGCCAGACCGGACTTGGACGTGTCGTTCTGCTCCAGAGCGGAGCGGATGCCCTCGGCGGCGGCGACCGCCGAGGCGACGGCCAGGTCCATGCCGCGCACCGTCAGACCGGTGTTGAGGGTG
This sequence comes from uncultured Actinomycetota bacterium, assembly GCA_963837575.1. GTDB lineage: Bacteria > Actinomycetota > Actinomycetes > Mycobacteriales > Pseudonocardiaceae > Pseudonocardia. Next base: position 135,526 of record CAWIOI010000009.1, on the reverse strand, counting down.
AGCCCGGCGGCGTCACCGACGACGACCATGCCGTCCATGGCGATCTCGCCGATCATGTCCAGCCCACCTTCGGCCACCAGGTGGCAGCCGTACTCGGCCACCTCACCGCCCTCGATGTAGGGGGCGATGAACCGGTGTGCGAGGAAGTGGTCGAAGACATCGGTGACGATCTTCTTCTTGGCGGTGAGGTCGTCGAGGCGCAGTACCACGCCGAGGGAGATGGAGTCGATGTTGGTGTAGACGAAACCACCACCACCCACTCCCTCGGTGCAGTCACCGACGACGGCGAACGCGGCACCCTCGTCGCCGGTCAGGTTGAAACGCGCCTCGATGGTTTCTCTCGGGAGGGAGACCACGCACTTCACGCCCGTAGCGAGGTTCTTCAGCGGCTGCTTCTGGCGTAGTCCGACCTCTTGGGCGATGAAGGAGTTCACGCCGTCCGCGGCCACGACCACGTGGGCACGCAGCTCGTCGGTGTCGGCCTGTACCCCGACGACCCGCTTGCCGGTGGGACCCCCCTCGGTGAGCACACGGTCCACGCGCACCGAGGGCAGGATGAGGACCCCGGCCTCCTCGCACTTCTGGGCCAGCCACGCGTCGAGCTTGGCGCGCAACACCGTGACGGCGTTGACCGGGTCGGCCAGCCGATTGTCCCGGTAGTCGATTCCGACCGAACTCTCGGCGTTGAGGAAGTTGACGTAGTTGCGCGTGATGCGACGCTCGATCGGAGCTTCCTCGAGGAACTCGGGAAAGACCTTCTGGATGCCACGCGAGTACAGCACGCCACCGGAAAGGTTCTTCGAGCCGGGAGACTCGCCCCGCTCGATCAGGACCACCGAGCGTCCCTGCTGGGCGAGCTGGTAGGCCGTGACGCAGCCTGCGATACCGGCACCGATAACGATGACGTCGAAGTCCGGCTCAGCCGTTTCTGGCATATCGCACCGTCATTTCAAAGCGCCGGTGATCGCGGGCACGATCTCATAGAGGTCACCGACGAGGCCGTAATCGGCGTCCTTGAACACCGGGGCCTCCGGATCGGAGTTGATCGCCACGATCGTCTCCGCCCCACGCACGCCCGCCATGTGCTGCAGCTGGCCGGAGATCCCGATGGCGAAGTAGAGCTGTGGGGCGATGTGTTGACCGGAGACCCCCACGTAGCGCTCCTTCCCCAGCCAGTTCAGGCCCTCGGCCAGTGGCCGCGAGCACGCGACCTCGGCCCCTGCGGCCTGGGCGAGGCTCTCGATCAAGGCGAGGTCGTCCTGGGCTTTGAGGCCACGACCGATGCCGACCACGCGGGGCGTTGCACCGAGGTTGACCTGCTCGAATGCGGACGTCTTGGTCTCGATCACCCGCATGCCCAGCGGGGCGGCAGCGACCTCCTCGATGGGCGCCGTGCCGCTTGCGGGCGGGACCGGCCCGCCGTCGAGCACGAGGGCCACCACACCGGAGACGGCGACGGTCTCTTCGGCGATGCCGCCGAAGACCGAATGGGCCACGACGACATCGTCACCCTCGGATGAGACCGAGTTGGCCCCGGTCAGTACCGGCGCCTGCAGTCGGGCCGCAGCGGCACCGAGCAGCACCCGCTCACTCGGGTGACGGCCACCGAGCACGACGCCGGGGTCGGCCGCGATGGCCTCGGCAACTGCCGTGGCGTAGTCCTCCACGGGCGCATCGCCCGGCTCACCGAACCAGAGGACCTTGTCCACGCCGCCAGCCGCCACCGTCTCGGCCACGGACCGCGGTCCGGCTACGGCCGCTGAGACTCGCCCACCCAACGAGCGCGCGACCGCGATCAGGTTGCCGATCGCAGGCTGATCTCCGACGACGATCCAGGCGTTCACGCTCACTGTCGAGCCCTCTCTTTCGTCCTTGGCCTTGTCATAGCGCGCCCGAGCCACGCAGAACGGCGACCAGCTCGTTGGCCGCGACAGCGGGGTCGGTGGTGTCGAGGATCTGCGCCTTGCGGGCCTTGAGATCCGGGCGCGCGGTGCCCTTGACCGTCACGCCCGCGCCCGCGGTGGGCACGTCCAGTGCGGCGAGTTCGAGGTGCTCCACCGGCTTCTTGCCCGCTGCGAGGACGTCCTTCATCCCGGGCACGCGCGCCACCGCGGCATCCGCGGACGCGGCGAGGACCGCGGGACCCGAGATCTCGAGGACCTGCACGCCGCCGGGGACCGCGCGGTCGACCCGAAGCTTGCCTGCCTGACCCGTCACGGCGGTGGTCTCGGCGACAGCGGCCCAGCCGAGCTGGCCTGCCAGGATCGTTGGCACCATCTTCGCGCCCACGTCCACCGACGAGTCACCCGTGATGACGAGGTCCACGTCGCCGATATGACGGACCGCGCCCGCGAGCACCGCCGCCAGCTCGGTCATCCCGGCGCTCTTGAGGGAGTCGTCCTCGACGACCACCGTTCGATCCAGGCCACGCGACAGGGCGGCCTTGCAAGCGATGGCCGCACCGACGCCCTTCGGGCCCGCCGAAATGCCGATCAACTCGCCACCCGTGGCCTCGGCGAGGCCGCGGGCCAGCTCGATCGCTACGAGGTCGTACTCGCCGATGCCGGGTTTCGCCCGGCTCCAGTCGACACTGCCGTCACCACCCACTGCGGCTTCCTGCGGGTCCGCCGCCCACTTGTAGGCAACCACGATCTTCATCACGATCCTCCTGACCGCGGCCACGTCGAGAGACGGAAGTTACGTCTACTCGACACTACGGAACGTACCTTCTCGCACATCGGCTACAGACCCTCTTCCTTGCTCACCGATTTACTACCTCGTCACATTGATCCGACACCGTAGCCTTGAGCGCTGTTATCTTCTTGTCATCGCGGTCACAGTCACCGTTGACAGAGCCGCGAACCCGGCGAAGCAGCGCCGCGGGTCCCGGGCCCACTTCGCCCTCGCGACCGCTCGCCGACAATGCTGATCCCCTGCTGAGGCCCGCTCACCGCAGGTAGCTTGTCGCGATAACCAGGCGTTGCACCTCGGAGGTTCCCTCGTAAATCTCGGTGATCTTCGCGTCGCGATAGTTCCGCTCGACCGAATAGCTATCCGTGTAGCCCACTCCCCCGAGGATCTGGATCGCCTTGCCCGCCACCCGGGTGGCCGTCTCCGAGGCGAACAGCTTTGCCATCGCCGCCGCCGTCGAGTAGGGCTGGCCCTTGTCTTTGCAGGCCGCGGCACGATAAACGAGGAAGCGAGCCGCGTCGATCTCCGTAGCCATGTCCGCGATCATCCACTGAATAGCCTCGAAGCTCGCGATCGGCTTGCCGAACTGCACTCGCTCCTTCGCGTACGCGATCGACGTATCAAGCGCTCCCTGCGCAATACCCAACGCCTGTGCACTGATTCCGATTCGCCCGCCATCGAGCGTCTGCATGGCGACTTTGAACCCCTTGCCCTCCCCGCCAAGCAGATTGTCCTTGGGAACGCGACAGTCGGAGAAGTACAGGGGTGGCGTGCTGGACGCACGAATCCCCATCTTCCGCTCCCCTTCGCCGATGGAGAACCCAGGAGTATCCCTTTCGACGACGAAGGCGCTGATCCCCCTGGCCCCCTGCGTCGGATCGGTCTTCGCCATGACGATGAAGATGTCGGCGTGCCCGCCGTTGGTGATGAAGACCTTCGATCCGTTGAGGACGTACTCGTCGCCTTTCAGCACCGCCGTGGAGGTGCCCGCGGCCACATCCGTTCCCGCGCCGGGTTCGGTGAGCGCGAAGCATGCCAAGCGACGGCCGGACAACAGATCGGGAAGGAACCGTTCCTTCTGGGCCTGGGTTCCGAACTCGTAGATCGGCCAACTGCCGAGGGAGTTGTGCACCGACATGATGAGGGAGGTGCTCGCACACACCCTCGCCAGCTCCTCCACCGCGATGACGTAGCTCACGTTGTCCGCTCCCGCACCACTGAACTCCTCGGGGAACGGCATGCCCATGAGGTTCAGGTCCGCCATCTTCGGAAGCAGCTCTACGGGGAAGCGATGGTCACGGTCGATCTCAGCCGCGATCGGCGCCACGTCGGCGGCGGCGAACTCCCTGACCATGCCTCTGATCAGCTCTTGTTCGTCAGTCAGGTCAAAATCCATGGTGCGGGGACCTCCTAATGTCCGGCCATCAGGGGTCTCATTGAACAGCCGCGGGTCCGGCACAACCAGGGTCGTTGGTCATGAGCGGCGCCAAGACCGACCCACCCCGTGCGTCCGCCGCGACGAGGGAGACAGCCGTCCAGACGGCAACGGGCTCGGCTGCGACCCACCGCCTGCCCGTCGCCGATGCGGAGGTTCACGCGACTGCAGGTCCGAGATGACCACTACCTACCTCCCACCGCCCGGTCCGTCTCCACGGCACGTGCCGATCGCGGCCGGTCCGGAGCCGAGCGAGGCGTCCTCCACCACCGGTTTGCCCACGGCATGCCTGAACTACGGGCCGATCCTTGCAGGTGAGTCGGGACGAGCGACTCCGCCATCTGGACGCGCGAGCGAGTGGCATCAGGGGGAACATGACTCGTATGCAGGTCGATCCCGTCGGGCGTCCGACATCGGGCGCCCGGAGGCGCGCAGCGACGAGGACGAACGACCTGGACGCGCGTGTCACACGTCGGTGTGGATGCCCGGACGGGCTCGCGGGCTACGGCTTCTTGAGCACAACCTCCAGGTGGTGGGTCGAGCTGTCGCTGATGTCGCCCTCGGCTATGACCGAGGCCTTGGCCTGATCGTCGAACTTGAAGTCGAGATCGATCGAAGCGCTGCTCCAAAGAGCCCCCGGGCCGCGGTCGGTCAACTCGTCGACGCGCTCCCGCAGTGCGTCGTAGTGCCGATGGGCCGTCGCGACGAACTCGTCGGCCTCCCGCGGATTGATCATGCTGTCGCCTCCGCTCATCTCATCCGAAGGAGCACACCCAGACGGTCCGCGCGAGGGACCCACAACAACGAGTCGTCCACGCCGGATTCTGATACCTCGATCTTGGGAAAGCGCCGTCCTAGGCGAACAGCTCGCCGAGCAACTCGGGGCCGATGGCGATGGGGGCGGGGCGGTAGGCGGGTGGCTGCGTGCCCATCAGCTCGCGTACCAGGAAGTCCCAGCAGCGCTTGCGGACGTAGGCCAGGCAGTCGATGAACGTGTGCTCGGCCCCCGGCACGATGAGCAGCTCGAAGTCCTTGTCGGCGGCGATGAGCCGGTCGGCCAGCCGCAGCGTGTGGTCCGGGTGGACTTGGTCGTCCATTTCGCCGTGGATGAGCAGCAGCTTGCCCGTCAACCGGTCGGCGATGTCCACGTTGGAGGCGCGGGCCCAGGCCTCGGGGTTGTCCGCGCCGTCGTAGGCCTCCACGAAGCCCGGGTTGAAGTAGCGGGCGTCGTGCGAGCCGGAGAGGGCGACTCCGGCCTTGTACACCTCGGGGAAGTCCAGCATCGCCCGCGCGGCGGCGAACCCGCCGCCGGAGTGGCCGAACGCGCCCACCCGGTCCAGGTCCATCCACGGCCGGGTCTGGGCCAGCTGCTGCAGCGCCGCGACGTGGTCGGCCAGGCAGCCCGCGTCGGCCAGGTGGCCGTAGGAGGCGTCGTGGAAGGACTTGCTCCGCCCCGGGGTGCCGCGCCCGTCCACCGCCACCACGACGAAGCCCAGCGCCGCAACGGGTTCCGCGTCGAGGCCCATCCCGCCGGGGTCGAAGCACGGGGCGACCCGGTTGACCTGCGGGCCGGGGTAGACGCTGTCCACCACCGGGTAGCGCTGCCCGGGGTCGAACCCCCGCGGCCGGTACAGCACCCCGTAGATGTCGGTCACGCCGTCGGCCGCCTTGACGCGGAACCGTTCCGGCGGTGTCCAGCCGGTGGCGGTGAGCTTGCTGATGTCGGCGCGCTCCAGCTCGACCAGCACCCGCCCGGCCCAGTCACGGACGCGGGCCACCGGCGGGGTGTCGACAGTGGACGCGGAGTCGATGAAGTACTCCAGGTTGTCCGGCAGGGTGACGACGTGGTCCAGCTCGTCGTCGGTGACCTTGGCGAAGCCGGAGCCGTCCAGACCGACCCGGCACACCGTGCGCCGGTACGGATCCGCTTCGACCAGCCCGGAGGCGGTGAAGTACACCACCCGCTCGGCCTCGTCGACGCGCAGGATCTGCCGCACCGCCCAGCTGCCCGGAGGTGACCTGCCCGAGCAGCGCGCCGGTGCGCAGGTCGTACCGGTACAGGTGGCCCCAGCCGTCGCGCTGCGAGTACCACAGCACCTCGTCGGCCAGCACCCGCACGATCGGCGGCTCGTACATCCACTGGTTGGGCTCCACACGGGTGTCCCCGGTCTCGCTGAGCACCGTGGTGACCTCGCCGGTGGCCGGGTCCAGCCGGTGCAGGGTGAGCGTGCGCAGGTCGCGGGGCTGGCTGAGGTAGTACACCGCCGAGCCGTCCGGAGCCCACCACGCCCACCTGCTCATGATCGGCGACATCTGCGGCATGAGCAGCGGCTCGGCCTGCGCGCGGACCACCGTGCCCTCGGCGACGTCCAGCACGACCAGCTCGGCCCGCGGCACGTTCTCGTCCCCGGCGTAGGCGTACCGCTGGGTGCGCAGGAGGGGCGCGCCGCCGTCGGCGGGCCGGGCCTCCACGAGGTGGGTCTGCCGGACGCCGCGCTCATCGGCCCGATGCGCCAGCACCTTCGTCGAGTCGGGCGACCAGGCCACCGCGGGCGGCAGGTGCGGCAGACCGAACTTGCGCAGCAGGGTGGCGTTGCTCGTGGAGTCCGGGCCGGAGCCGTACTGGTAGTCGGGCTCGCCGTCGGTGGTCAGCGCCCACTCGCGGCCGTCGGACAGCGAGCGCGCCCACAGGTCGTGCCCCCGCCGGGACACCGCGACCTTCCCGTCGGGTGACGGCACGTCCAGCGGGTTGCCCGGCGGCGTGAACTCGGCCCGCTCGCAGGCGTAGCTGTCCAGGCGGCAGCGCCAATGCTCGCCGAACGCGTCGAACTCCACGGCGTTCCCGGCGGGCTCGATGGCCATGAACGGCAAGGCCTCGGGGTCGACCGACTGCCCGGAGGCGGCGGCCAGCGCGGCGGCGAGCCGGGCGTGGTCGAAGGCGGGCTCGCGGGTGCCCGCCGCCGGGTCGACCAGCACGAACCGCCTGCCGACTCCGTTGCTCACCGCGTACCAGAAACGGGCGCCTCCGTCGATCCACTGCGGCCGGACCTTGTCGCCGATGACGAGCTCGCCGGGGCGGGCGGGTCGGCGGAGGAGCTGCTCCGCGGCCTGGTAGTCCCGAGTGGTGGTCATGCGCGGTGTCCCTCCTCAAGGCGCGGTGGACGATGATGTCACCGCCGTGGCCGCGGGCACATCGCCAGCCGGTAGAGGGCAGGCAGCGCGTCATCGAGGGGATGGTGCTGCGGCCTCCCCGCGGCGTCCAGCGTGTTCCACCGCATGAGGTTCACCGCGACGGACATCTGCCGCCCGCCGTCGGCGCGGATCATGGAGATCGCTCCGGCGCCCCAGACCGTGCCGTCGTGGCCCCAGAAGGTGCCGTGGCCGGGAACCTCGACCTTGTGCAGGCCCAGACCGTAGTCGATCTTCTTTCCCTCGAAGGAGATGACCGGGACGGTGCGCTGCATCTGCGCCAGCGACGATCGGTTGACGATCTCGCCGTCCAACAGCGCCGCGAAGAAGCGGTTGAGATCCGCGACCGTCGAGATCAGCGACGCCGCAGGCCCCACCCAGGACATGTCGTAGACGCTGTAGTCGCGCGGCGGCTCGATCATGCCGAACCACGCCTCGTAGATCCGGGAGTGCGGCCCGTTGACGTACGGCCCGGCCGGAAGCTCGGTGTCCCGCAGCCCGGCGCGCTCGATGACGTGCTGGGTGATGTGCTTCTCGGCGGCGGTGCCGGTGACGTGCTCCAGGAGCTGGCAGAGGAGCAGGTAGTTGGTGTTGGAGTAGACCCCGGGAGTGCCACCCGGAGTGCCGACGGCAGGCGCGGCAACCCCCATCTCGATCAGCTCGGTCGGGTGGAATCGCGTGAACCGGTTGTCGTCCAGGCTCTCCGGTGTCGTGTCCGCCAGCGAAGGGAATGCCCGGAGCGACGGGTAGGCGTACGGGAGGTAGTCGGCGAGGCCGCTGGTGTGGTTGATCAGCATCCGCACCGTGATCGCGGCCCCGCGTTCTCCGCGCACCAGTCGCGGGAGGTAGTGGCCGATCGGCGTGTCGAGCGCGATCCGGCCACTCTCCACTTGCTGCAGGACCGCGGCCGCGGTGAAGGTCTTCGTGATGCTGCCGACGCGATGTCGCATGTCGGCGGTGATGGGACGGCCGGTGCCGACGTCGGCGACCCCGGCCGCACCCCGCCACACCTCGTCGTCGTCGCGCACCTCGGCGAACACCCCCGGCATTCCGGCGCGGTGGACGTCGTCCATGGCCGCGGTCAGCTCGGCGCCGTTGATCTTGCTCATGTCATCTCCCCGGGTTTCGCTACCTATGGTATCGAAACCAAGAGTAGCGAAATTGGGTAGGGTGGTGGGTATGACACCGAGCACAGTCGGCAGACCGCCCGGTCGCCCGCGCACCGGCGTCAACGCCGTGGTCTTCGCCGCGGCGCTGAGCACGGTCCACGAACTCGGCTACGCGCGGGCCACCGTCGAGCGCATCGCCGCTGCGGCGGGCATCGCCAAGACGACGATCTACCGTCGCTGGCCGTCGAAGGGCGAGCTGATCGTGGATTGCCTGCTTGACGCGTTCGGCCCGGTGCCGCTGGAGGGCGCCGGTCGAGTCGAGCTGATGTCGTCGGCCATCTCGTGGATCGCGCGGAAGATCGGCGAACCCGGGGTGGGCGACGCCTTCGCGGGCGTGTTCAGTGACGCCGTCAGCGACCCCGTACTGCGCGAGGTCCTGTCCACACGGTTGCAGGACCCGTACCGCCTCGCGCTCCAGGACGCACTCGGCGAGCCGGAGAACCGGGTGCTGTTCTTCATCGACGTCGTCGTCGGCACCTTGCTCCACCGGATGGGCATGACCGGCGAGCCGATGGTCGATGACGACGTCGTCGCCCTGATCGAGATGGTGGTGCCGTACTTCGCCGACGACGCCGCTCCTAGTGGTCTAACGCCTGCGGTTGGCGTGTAGCCGTCGCAGGAGGGGTATGGCGCTGAACGTGGTTCCGCCTGCCGCCACGAGCCCGACGCCCAGGTCGACCGAGATTCGCCCCTCGCGCGCCCAGTAGACGTCTCTGAGGTCGAGCAGCAGGGCGAACTCGTCGACGATCAGCGCCGTGCCGCTGCCGTAGGCCAGTCCGACGAGGGGATGGCGGCGGGCCTTGTCGGTGCCGCGCACGGCGACCGCACCCACACCGGCCAGCATGCCGATGCCCCAGAGGTAGTTGTGTAGGTGCGCACCCCCGACCGACATGTTCCGGAAGGGGCCGTCCCCGCGCCGGATGGCGTAGGTGATGGCGCGCACCGCGGCGAAGGTCACGGTGAAGCCCGTCCAGGACCAGAGGACCGCCCGCTCTCGTGGCCCGAGCCCTTCGCGGTAGGCGATGCGGACATCGGTCGGGGTCGGGACGGCTGGCGTCGTGGATTGCGGCTCGGACGCGGGTGGCATGCCACGAGGATGGCCTATGCCGCCCACCGCCCGTTCCATCGCCTGAGGACGAAACCGGCCTCGTAAAGACGGGGTGATCAGCCGGGAACCGCGCGCGGCCGCGGGGCCTGCGCGGCGGGCACCCCCGGCGCGAGCCCTTCGACGCCGATCATCCGCCCCGTGCTGACCTCGTCGCGGATCGGCTTGATCCCTTCGTACTCCGCGCTGTAGTAGAAGCTCTCCCACGCCTGCTGCGACGGGAACTCCATCAGCACGATCCGCGGCGGCTGCCAGTCGCCCTCGTACACGGTGAGCGCACCACCGCGCGCCAGGTAGCGCCCGCCGGCCGCCTCGAGCGCGGGCGTGACCCGGTCCATATAGGTCAGGTACGTCTCGACGTCGTGGATCGTCACATCGAGGATGACGTAGTAGGGCCCGTGGTCCGCCATCGGCCTCACTCCGGGCTGTCCGCGAGAGCGGGTGTACGGGGCGGCACCGGCGTCGACACGACCACGGACGTGGTGGTCTGGCCGAACATCAGGAAGCCGTCGAGCACCGACTCCAGCTCCTCGATGCTCGGGCCGTGCACCTTCAGCAGGAAGCAGTCTTCACCGGTGATCCGGTGGCACTCGCTGACCTGGGGGGCGCGGCGGGCCAGGTCGGCGACCTTGGGCAGCTGCCCGGGACCCGGGCGCACCCGCACCCACGCCGCGACGGGCAGGCCGACCGCGGCCGGGTCGACGTCGAGCCGGTACCCGCGGATCACCCCCGCCCGCTCCAGGCGCGCCACCCGCTCGCGCACCGACGGCGCCGACATGCCCACCCGGCGCGCCAGCTCCGACATGCTCATGCGCGCGTCCTCGACGAGCAGAGCCAGGATCCGACGGTTTGTACCATCGAGGAGGCCATCCGCCGTTGGAAATGAAGGCACTTGGGCCCTCCTGCCTTGCATCACCCATGGACCACAGCATCAGTGCCTTCGAGAATATGCGCATGGGTCGAGCCGGGACGGCGACACTTCGGCGGGTCCCGCCGCACGTCTACTTCGTCGGCTCCGCGGTGTTCCACTACCTCGGGCCCGCGTTCGCCGTGCTGCTGTTCGCCCGCGTCGAGCCCCTGGGTGTGGCGTGGCTGCGGATCGCCTCCGCCGCACTGGTCTTCGCCGTCTGGCGCCGTCCCTGGCGCGTGTGGCGCGGGCTCGACCGCGCCACACGCCTGCTGCTCGTGGCGTGGGCGGCCGTGCTCGCGGTGATGAACTGCTGCTTCTACCTGGCCATCGACCGGCTCCCGCTCGGCACCGTCGCCGCGATCGAGTTCCTGCCCGTGATCGCGATCGCGGCGCTCGGCACGCGCACCGGCCGCAACGTCGTCGCGCTCGTCCTGGCCGTGGCCGGTGTGGCGGTGCTGTCGGACGTGCGGCTCGTCGGTGCGCCCCTCGGCTTCGCCTTCGCCGCCGCCAACGCCGTGCTCTTCGCCCTCTACATCGTGCTCGGGCACCGGGTGGCGCAGAGCCCCGCCGTACGGGGGATCGACGGCCTCGCCCTGTCGATGCTGGTCGCCGCCGCCATCGCCCTGCCGCTGGGCGTCGACGCGGCCGCACCCGCGTTCGGCGACCCGATCCTGTTGGCCGCGGGCGTCGGGGTGGGCGTGTCGTCGTCGGTCATCCCCTACGTCTGCGACCAGCTCGCCATGGCCCGGCTCACCCGCGGCGCCTACGCCCTGATGGTGGCGCTGCTCCCCGCGACGGCGACCGTCATCGGGGTGGTCGTGCTGTTGCAGATCCCGACGGTCGTCGAGGTCGTCGGGGTGGGGCTCGTCGTCGCCGGGGTGGGGCTGCACCGCCAACCTCAGGACCGCCGCGCCGCGTAGCTCGCCCCCGACGACCACACCCGAACGCCGGGCCCGCTTGTGGCGGGCCCGGCGTTCGGGTGTCGAATGCTTACCTTCGAATGCCGCGGCGCGAGTACGCCCCGGCCACGATCGCGACGCCGATCGCTGCCACGATCACCTGCACCAGGAGTTCCAGCCAGTCGATACCGCTGGTCTGGGTCGGGATCCCGAGGGCCCGTGCGATGAACGTTCCGATGAATGCCGCGACGATGCCGATAACGATCGTCAGCCAGATCGGAATGGGCTGCCTGCCCGGCACGACCAGCCGACCGAGCGCGCCGATGATGGCACCGACGATGATCGCGGTAATGATGCCCGTGACGGTCACGGTGTCCTCCAGTACTGCCCCGGGGGGCCGCTGACGGCGACCCGCTGAGGACGGAGTGCCCGCTTCGTCGGCTGCGCACCCGCCCGTCATCGAAACGTAACCCACTGTCGACCATTCGGCGTATCGATACGGACCTATTCGCGCCAGCCCGCCCGTTGGAGGATCTCAGCGATTACAGGATATTTGGACTCGGCGTAGTAGTTCATGTCCCGCCATTCGCGCACCTCCGGATCGTCGGGCGGGTGGCAGTGCAGGTTGACCGGCACGTCCGGCTCGCTGTCGCCGGTGGCCCGGCTCCGCTCGTCGGTCAGCGCCTCGTCGGTCAGTGGTGTGTCCGACACCGGCGCACCTTCCTAAGCTGACGCATGGCCTCCGTCAGCGTGCGCTACATCGTCGACGACGTCGACGCCGCGATCGCCTTCTACTGCGGTCACCTGGGGTTCGAGGAGCTGATGCATCCGGCCCCCGCCTTCGCCATGCTCCGCCGCGGCGACCTGCGGCTCGTGCTCAGCGCGCCGGGTGGCGGCCCGGGCGGCGGCCAGGCCATGCCGGACGGGACGCTCCCCACGCCCGGCGGGTGGAACCGGTTCGCGATCGAGGTCGATGACCTCGACGCCGCCGTGGATCGGCTCCGCGGGGCGGGCGTGCGCTTCCGCAACGAGCCGATCACCGGGGTCGGCGGCCGCCAGGTGCTGGTCGACGACCCGTCCGGCAATCCCGTCGAGCTCTTCCAGCCGACACGGGTCGAGGCCCGGCTGGGGTAGTCGGGCCTCGGGTGGGGTGGGTCAGCTGAAGTCGACGGTGCCGTCGTCGCTCGTCACGGTGGCGGTGACGTCGAGCGTGTCGCTCGGGTCGTCGGTGTTCGTCACGACGCAACCGAACGTGGTGCCCTTGCCGCCGACCACGACCTGTTTTCCGCCCGCGCACTCGGCCTTGACCGTCGTGACGCCGGTGTTCTGGGTCACCCGCTCGGACAGCGTCTTCTCGATCTTGTCGACGATGACGAGGCCGCTGCTCTGGATGTGGACGTTGCCCTGGTCGTCGTTCTGCCGAACGGTGTAGGTCACCCGCTGGCCGTCGAGCTGCGCGGTGCACGTGAAGACGTTGCCCGCCTGCAGCGGCACGTCGGTGGGGCAGCGTACGTCGGTGGGCGCGAGGCCCGAGGCGTCGCGCGTGATGCGGACGATCTCGGCCTGCACCTTGGCCTCGTCGATGAGCGGCTTGCCGAACAGGAACAGGGCGCCCGCGGCCAGCCCGCCGAGGACGACGCCAGCGGCGACGACAATCCCGATGATCTTGCCTGCGGACGACCGGCGCGGCGGCGGGGCCGGGGCGGGCGGGGCGGGGTAGGTGAGGGGCTGGCTCATGGCCGTCTCCGTGGTGTCCTGGGCCGAAGGTGACGGCGACAAGCCTCGCGTCGCGGCGGCCGCGGAACGACCGTGCTTCCTGGCCGGTTTGGGGTGCGGCCAGCACCTCCGCCGTACGGGTGACGGCTACGCGACCGGGTCGGGCCCGTCCACGTTCTGCACGGTCGGCCCGACGCCGCCCGTCCGCACGACGAATCCGGCACTGCCCGCGGGTGCCACGGTCTCGCGGTGCACGAGGTTGCCGGGGATGTAGACGGCGTCGCCCGCCCGCGCCACGACCGACTCGGTGCCGCCGGGCCCGAACTCGATGAGGATCTCGCCGTCGGTGATGTGGGAGTAGGTCGCGTAGTCGCCGTGATGGTGCCAGCCGGTGTTGGCCCCGCCGGGGAACTTCGCGTAGCCGCACCACACGCCGTCGTGGGCGAAGGCCTGCCCGCGCTGCATCCCCGAGCTCTGCTCGGCGTCGGGGTCGGTGAGCTGCGTGTGGGTCACGATCTCGGGCTTGGTCATACCGACAGCGTGGAAGGAACCGGACACCGGAACAATCCCAAAAACTGAACTGGTCACGGCTCCGGCCGGGGCGGACACTGCCCGGGATGCGTACCTACGGCCAGTACTGCCCGCTCGCCCGCGCTTCGGAGCTGCTCGCGGAGCGGTGGACGTTGATCATCGTGCGCAACCTCCTCGCGGGCTGCCGCACGTTCGGGGAGCTGCTGGACGGGGCGCCGGGCATCAGCCGCGCGCTGCTCGCCCAGCGGCTCGCCCTCCTGGAGCAGTACGAGGTGATCGTGCGGGAGACCGATCCGCGCGGCCGGGTCCGGTGCCGCTACGCGCTGACCGAGCGGGGCCGGGAGCTGCGCGCGGTCGTGCAGGTGATGGGGGAGTGGGGCGCGCGCTGGCTGGAGCTGGAGCCGCATCACAGCGACCCGGCGTACGTCCTGTTCGCCACGAGCCGCCTCGTCGACGTCGAACGCGCCCCGGCGCACGGCCTGGTGGTGCGGTTCGAGCTGGAAGGCCGCCGCTACTGGTTGCTGGTCCGACCGCCGCGCGCCGAGGTGTGCACGTCCTACCCGGGCCGCGCGGAGGACCTCGTGGTGCGCACGCGCAGCGAGGTGCTCGCCCGCTGCCACCTCCGGCAGACGACGTTCGCGCAGGCCGAGCGCGGCGGCCACCTGGAGATCGACGGGGCGCGCGACACGGTGCGGGCGTTCCTGGACTGCATCCGACCGAGCCCGTTCGCCCTCACGACGTGAGGGTGGCGGCGTGGTGATCGAAGAACAGCCGGGCGACCAGTTCGCCCCGTGATCCGGTGCCGGACTTCGTGAATATCGACTTCAGGTGGTCCTGCACGGTGAACGCCGACACGTGCAGCCTGCCTGCGACCTGCTTGGTGGACAGGCCTTGCGCCACCAGCTCCGTGACGCGGCGCTCGGTGTCGGTGAAGCCGTAGGCGTCGGCCATCAGGGGGGCCATCTCGGCCGGGCGTGCTGCCTCGAGCAGGACCGCGACCGATCCGTCGCCCATGAGCGAGCCACGGACGATCAGCCAGCGGCCGGATCGGGTGCGCGCCCGGGCCCTCGCCGGAGTGGGCGTTGTCGGATCGCTGACGGCGCGCGCCTGCCGGGCGACCGCCGGGATCACCAGCGGGAGCCGGGCGCCCGCCCGACCGCCTGCGCCCAGTTCGTCCAGCCAGCGGTCGGCGGCCGGGTTGGACAGGAGCAGGCCGTCGTCGGCGTCGAGGGTCAGCAGGCCGACGTCGTCGGCACCGGTCTGCGCGGCGTCGAGCAGCAACGCGCGGCGCAGCCCGTCGGCGATGAGTGCCGCAGTCGACGCCACGAACCGCACCTCGGCCGACGAGAAGTGCGGACGGCTCGTCTCGCGGAACACGGTGAGGGCACCCCACGCGCCCGTGCTGCCCGCGAGTACGGCGCGCAGCTCGTCGGCGAAGCCACCGGGGCGCCGGATCTCCCGCTGGCGCAGGCTGCGGTCGAGATCGCCCGCCGTGACGCCGCTGAGGCTGGCCGCCGGGTGTCCCGCGCGGGCCAGCTGCGTCCACTTGTTGAAGTCCGGCTCGCGCACCTCGATCTCGACGAGCCGGAGCATCTCGGCGGCGGGGAGGCCGTTCTCGACGAACTCGGCGGTGGGCAGCATGGTCGCCGGATCGAGCGTCATCAGGCAGGTGCCTTCGGCGGGCACGACCCGGACCAGCGCGCTGCCGACCGCCCGCGCGAAATCCGGCACCGGCAGGCCGCGGTGGACGAGCCGCACGATGTCGTCGCGGACGTGCTCGTAGGTCGCGCTGACCATCCGGCGACCATACGCCGATCACTCGGCGCCATCCCGTCATTCTGGGATTCCGCCCCCGGCCACGATCTTCCAAGGTGGAGCGCATGAGCAAGGTCGTGCTGTACATGTCGATGTCGGTGGACGGGTTCATCACGGGCCCGGACGACAGCAAGGAATACGGGTTGGGCGTCGGCGGCGAGCGGCTGCACGCCTGGCTGGCCGAGGGCGGCGTCGACCCGGCGTCGTACCGGCCTGCCGACGACGCAGGCGCGACCGTGTTCGACGAGATGATGGCCACCGGAGCAGTGATCACCGGACGGCGGACGTTCGAGTTCGCGGGCGGTTGGGCGGGCGACCACCACGACGGCGTCCCGATCTTCGTGCTGACCCGCGCCGCGCCCGCCGAGCCGCCGCCGGGATCGGCGCGCTACGTCACCGACGTCGCGTCCTGCGTCACGCAGGCCAAGGCCGCCGCGGGTGAGCGCGACATCCTGCTGCACGGCGCCGCGGCCGCCCAGGCGTGCCTGCGGGAAGGGCTGCTGGACGAGCTGCAGCTCACCCTCGTTCCGGTGCTGCTGGGACAGGGGCGTCGGCTGTTCGAGGACCTGCCGCCCGACCACGTCGAGCTCGACCTCGTCCGCGCCCTCGACGGGCCGCGGGTGCAACACCTGTGCTACCGGGTGGTGCGTTGAAATGGCGATCCGACTGGACATGACCACGTCCCTGGACGGCTACGTCGTCGGCCCGGACGACAGCGTGGACGCGCCCATGGGCGTCAACGGGTTCCGGCTGTTCAACTGGCTCGACCGCCGCGACGACCCCGGGCCGAGCGGCCAGGTCTACGCGGAGGCGATGGCCACCCGCGCGGTGATCGCCGGTCGGCGCACCTACGAGCACGCGGGCCGCTGGCAGGGCGACCACCACGACGGCGTGCCGATCTTCATCCTCACCCACGACGTCCCGGCCGATCCGCCGCCGGGCAGCGTCCACTACGTCACCGACGCCCGCGACGCCGCCGCGCAGGCGCGCGCCGCGGCCGGGGACGCCGACGTCATGGTGCACGGGGCCGGAGCGGCGCAGGCGCTGCTGCGGGCGGGCGAGCTCGACGAGCTGGAGCTGCACGTCGTCCCGGTGCTGCTCGGCCAAGGGCGGCGGCTGTTCGACAACCTGCCCGCCGAACCCGTCGAGCTCGACCTGGTTCGGCGCTTGACCACGGGGGACGACGTGGCGCCCGCGCAGCGCGTGATGCACCTGCGCTACCGCGTGCGCCGGGCGTAATCGCTGCTCAGCGTGGCGGAGGATGGGGGATTCGAACCCCCGAGGGCTTGCACCCAACACGCTTTCCAAGCGTGCGCCATAGGCCACTAGGCGAATCCTCCAAGGCGTCCAAGCATAGCCGGGTCACCCCGGCCGCCGACGACGGCCTACACTCGGCGGCGGACTCCGCGCGGCGTCCATCCTGTGAACTCCCCCAGGGCCGGAAGGCAGCAAGGGTCAACGGGCTCTGGCGGGTGCGCGGAGTCCGCTTTCGTCGGTGTGGCTTACCCGAGAATGTCGTACCTCTCGGGCACGATGCCCGCATGAGCCGACGCAACCGCGAGAAGCGCGCCGCCAAGCAGAACGGCCGCCGTCGGGCCGCGCGCGAGCGCTCGTCCACGACCTGGTCGGGCTCCGATCGCGTGCTCAGGCAGCAGCTACTGGCCGCGGAGGTCCGCGCGGCCGCGCTCTGCCGATGCGGCGAGGTCGACGCCCATGTCGACGAGCTGCTGGCGATGTCCGGATCGGTCTGCGCCGATCTCGATGTCGCCGCCGACCTCGTCGTCCACCACCTGCTGGAGGCGCTCTGGGCGGATGGGTGGACGGCGGTCGACGTGCACGAGGTGGGGCGGCGGCGGCTCACTCCCGAAGCCGCGGGCTATCTGGATGAGGCCTGCGTCCGGCAGGCGGGTCGCTACGCCGAGGCCGCGCTCCACCCGCGGTGGCGGGCCGGGCTGGCGATGGTCGCCGCAGGAGTCGAAGCCACGGCGGCAGGCCCGCAGGCGCGTACGTGGGCCGAGCGCACGGGCGGCAGCCGTCGGGCGGCGCTGCGTGTTGTCCTCCGGCTGGTGGGCGAGTTGGCCGAGCTCCCGCCGTTGGAGCGGATCGTTCCCGCGCCGGGGGAGCGCGTGCACGCCGCCGGCGCCTCCGGGACGGGCGACGTCGACGAGAAGATGCTCGCCAGGGTCCGGGCACTGTTGGCGAAGGCGGAGTCCACGCAGTTCTCCGACGAGGCCGAGGCGCTCTCGGCCAAGGCGCAGGAGCTGATGAGCCGTTACGCGCTGCACCAGGCGGTGCTCGACCACGATCGCGGCCATCGTCCGCAGGCCACCGCGCGGAGGCTCTGGATGGACGCGCCCTACGCGGGCGCGAAGGCGCACCTCGTGCAGAGGGTCGCCGCGACGAACCGCTGTCGCGCCGTCTGGCGACAGGGGCTGGGCGTCGTCACGCTGCTCGGCGCGGAGACCGATCTCGAGGTCGTGGAGCTGCTCACCACCTCGTTGCTGGTACAGGCGAACCGGGCGATGCTCGTGGCCGGGCGGCAGGTCGGTCGCGGCGGCGTCTCGCGGACGCGGTCGTTCCGGCAGTCCTTCCTCGTCGCCTACGCCACCCGTATCGGCGAGCGTCTGGCCGCGGCCGACACGGCCGCCGCCACCGCGGAGGGCGAGGCGCGGCTGCTGCCGGTGCTGGCGGCTCGCAGCCGCGCGGCCGACGACCTGACGACGAAGCTCTTCCCGCAGGTCGTCGAGCGGGCGGTCGCGGTCTCCAACGCCGCGGGCTGGGGCGCGGGCCGTGCCGCCGCGGACCTGGCGCTGTTCGACGTCCACAGCGCCGTCGCCGGGTAGCCCGCAGGCGGGTTCTGTCGGTGCAGGCCGGTAGCCTCGCGGACGTGGCGCTGGCTCTGTACCGCAAGTACCGCCCGGCGAAGTTCGCCGAGGTGGTCGGGCAGGAGCACGTCACCGAGCCGCTGAGTCGCGCGATCGAGGCCGGGCGCATCAACCACGCGTACCTGTTCTCCGGCCCGCGGGGTTGTGGCAAGACCTCCAGCGCCCGCATCCTGGCCCGCTCGCTCAACTGCGAGCTGGGCCCCACACCGGAGCCGTGCGGCGTCTGTCCGTCGTGCGTGTCGCTGGCGCCGGGAGGGCCGGGCAACATCGACGTCACCGAGCTCGACGCGGCGTCCCACGGCGGCGTGGACGACACGCGGGAGCTGCGCGATCGCGCGTTCTTCGCGCCTGCAGAGTCGCGGTACCGGGTGTTCATCGTCGACGAGGCGCACATGATCACCACGCAGGGCTTCAACGCCCTGCTCAAGATCGTCGAGGAGCCGCCGGAGCACCTCGTCTTCGTGTTCGCCACCACCGAGCCGGAGAAGGTGCTGCCCACCATCCGGTCGCGCACCCACCACTACCCGTTCCGCCTCATCCCGCCGAGCACGCTGCGCAAGCTGCTGGAGCGCATCTGCGCCGAGGAGGGGGTCACGGTCGCGCCCGCCGTCTACCCGCTGGTGATCCGGGCGGGCGGCGGGTCGGCGCGGGATTCGCTGTCGGTGCTCGACCAGCTGGTCGCGGGCGCCGGGCGGGAGGGCGTCACGTACGAGCGGGCGGTCGCGCTGCTGGGCGTCACCGACGTCTCGTTGATCGACGATGTGGTGGACGCGCTGGCCGCGGGCGATCGGGCCGCGGTGTTCGAGGCGGTCGACCGGCTCGTCGAGGCGGGGCACGATCCCCGCCGCTTCGCCACCGACCTGCTCCAGCGCCTGCGCGACCTCACGCTCCTGCAGGCCGTGCCCGAGGCCGTCGGGCGTGGGCTCGTGGAGGCGGCTGACGACGAGGTGGCCCGCATGGTCGAGCAGTCGGGCAAGCTCGGCGCGGCCACGCTCACCCGCTACGGGGAGATCCTGCACACCGGCCTCACGGAGATGCGGGGCGCCACCGCGCCGCGGCTGCTCCTGGAGCTGCTCTGCGCCCGGATGCTGCTGCCCGCCGCCACCACCGAGGAGCCCGGGCTCCTGGAGCGGCTGGAGCGGCTGGAGCGCCGTTCGGCCATCGCCGCCTCCCCGCCCGCGCCGGGGGAGGCGGGTGGCGCCGTGCCTGTGGGATCGGGGGGCGTGACCTACGCGCCGACCCCGGCGGGTGCGGATCCGGTCGCGGGGCAGTCCGGCAGCGCTGCGGCCCGGTCAGGGTCGGAGTCCGGCAGCGCCCAGGCCCGGCCGGGGCCCGAGTCCGGCACGTCGGGGCCCGCCAAGCCCGCCCCGCCCACCGCCGCCGTGCCTACAGGCGCCCCCGCGCCTACCGCCGCCGCGCCCACTGCCGTCCCGTCCGGCGAGGGTGCGCCCCCCGGACGCACGTTCGACCGGCCCAGCGGCCTGCCCGCCACGTCGTCGCAGTCCGAGGCACCTGCGGCCGAGCCTCGGGCCGTCGCCGAATCGGGCGCGGCGCCGCCCCAGGGGGTCGTGGAAAGTGCCCCTCAGCCAGCGGCCTCGGCGGTCGGCGCCGCAGACGTCCGGCGCGTCTGGCAGGAGATCCAGGAGGCGGTCAAGCAGCGCAAGAAGCGCACCGCGGCGTTGCTGGTCAGCGCCACGGTGCGGGCCGTGGAGAACGACACGCTGGTCTTGTCCATCGGCACCGCGCCGCTCGCCCGGTTGTTGTCGGAGCAGAGCAACACCGACGTCATCGCCGACGCGCTGTACGCGGTGCTCGGGGTCCGGTGGCGGGTGCGGTGCGAGCACGGCGACGGCTCCGCGCCCCGGCCCCAGGAGCAACGGCAGGGTACGCGGCCGGGTGGCGCAGGGCCATCCGGCCGCGCACCCCAGGTGACGGCAGCCGGACCTGCCCCGCGTGGCGGCTCGACGGATGGTCCCGCGGCGGATGGGCGGTCGCCCGGTGGCGGCCCGCCTGCGGCGGGTGGCCAGGCCATGGCCGGGTCGTCGGATGCCCGGCCGGCGGGTGTCCGGCCGCCGATCGACGCGGCTGGTGGCGCGTCCGCCTCGTCGGGCGCCGGCGGTCGGTCCGCGCCGTCGGGTGCTGGTGGCGCGTCCGCCTCGTCGGGCGCCAGGTGGCTGGTCCGTGCCGTCGGGTGCTGGTGGCGCGTCCGCCTCGTCGGGCACCGGTGGCTGGTCCACCCCGTCGGGTGCCGGTGGCGCGGCCGCCCCGTCGGGTGCAGGTCGCTCGGGCGAGACGGGGCGGCGGCCCGGCGCGTCCCGGGGAGCCGCGGTGGGTGCGCGGCCCACGGGTCGGCCGAACGGTCGCGACGACGGTGTCCCGCTGCCGCCGGAGCCGCCCGATGACGAAACACCGCCCGACGAGGAGGAGGCGATGCTCGCCGAGCTCGACGCGGGCCCGAGCGTGCAGGCCGCGGCCGGGCCCGATCCGCAGGAGGTCGCGATCGCGTTGCTCACCAGCCAGTTGGGCGCACGGGCGATCGACCGCCGCTGATCGAACTAAACTGCGCGTTCTGACCAGCCACCACTGGGGGAGCCCATGACGGTCGACTCGATGCTGGAGGCGATCCCGCCGCTGTTGGTGTACCTCACGGTCGGCGTCGTGATCGGGCTGGAGAGCCTCGGCGTCCCCCTCCCGGGCGAGATCGTGTTGGTGAGCGCCGCGCTGCTGTCGTCACGGCACGAGCTCGACGTGTCGCCGCTGTGGATCGCGGTCGCGGGCAGCACCGGCGCGATCGTCGGCGATTCCATCGGCTACGCCATCGGCAGGCGGTACGGCACCACCCTGTTCGCCCGCCTGGGACGCCGGTTCCCCCGGCACTTCGGCCCGACGAACGTCGCATTCGCCGAGAGCGTGTTCCGACGATGGGGTGTGCTGGCGGTCTTCTTCGGCCGGTTCATCGCGCTGTTGCGGATCTTCGCGGGCCCGCTCGCGGGGGCGTTGAACATGAACTACCCGCGGTTCCTGGCGGCCAACGCGCTCGGCGGCATCGTCTGGGCGGGTGGCACCACGATGGCGGTCTACTACCTCGGCGTGATCGCCGAGACGTGGCTGAGCCGCTTCTCCTGGATCGGGCTGATCGTGGCCGCGGCGGCGGGTCTGACGGTGGGCTTCCTCGTCAAGCGCAAGACCGAGCGGATGGTCGAACGCTTCGCCGAGGAGCAGGGCGACGGCGAGATCCCCGCCACGCCCGAGTCGGGATCCGAGCCCGCGGCCTGAGCCGCGCCCGTCAGGGCGTGTGGAGGTAGGCGAGGATCCCCGCGGCGAGGGCCGTGGCGTAGCGCTCGCGCCCGTCGGCCGACGACACGACGACCGCCTCGGCGGGGTTGCGCATGTTCGCGCACTCGACGAGCACGGCCGGGCGGGTCGCCAGGTTGAGCCCGGCGAGGTCGGGGCGCAGCGAGAGGCCCTGGTCGCCGAGGTAGGTCGAGTCGTGGAAGCCCCCGGCCCGCAGGGCATCGCGCACAGCGACGCCGAGCACGTGAGCCTGGCCCGCCTGGACGGGATTGACGGGTGGGTCCGACAGCGCCACGTGGAAGCCGCTGCCCGACGCGGCGGCGCCGTCGGCGTGGATGGACACCACTGCGGCGGCGTCGGCCCGCTGGCCCGCTGCGCCGCGCACGTCGACACATGGTCCTACGCCGGTGTCGTCCGACCGGGTCAGCACCACGCGCACGCCCGCCGCCTCCAGCGCCCGTTCCGTGCGCCGCGCCACGTCGAACGTGAACGCGTGCTCGGGATAGCCCGCGTCGGTGGAAGTGCCGGTCGTGTTGCAGGGCTTGGTGCCGCCACGCCCGTCGGGCACGGGGCGGCGGATCTCGGCGGGATGTGCCGCGTTGCCCCCGTTGTGGCCGGGGTCCAGCACGACCACCGGGCCGCCCGCGACCCGACCATCGGGCGACGGTGTGGCGGTCGGGGTGGCGCTCGCCGGGCCTGGGGTGGGCGTCGGGGCCGTCTGCGTGCCCGACGGGCCCGCGCCCGGGGCGCCCGGCGTGCCCGTGCACCCGGCGAGGGCGAGCGACCCGGCCGCGGCCAGCGCGATGATCGCCGGGATCGGTGCGTGAGGTGTGTAGGCGCACCTCCCGCGCCGAACACGGCGATCATGCGGGTCGGGGACGGCTTGCGGGGCGGGGACGGTGGGGACGGCATGCAGGGTGGGGACGGCCGGGGCGGGTGCGCCGGCGGGTCGGCCGGGGCCACGGGTGCGCACGGGCCCACCTTCGCACGGCTACGCTGGCGAGCGGAGCCGGCGTGCGGACCGCCGCCGGGTGACGCGAGGAGTTCGCTGGTGCAACCGGGTATGCCAGACATGTCGATGCTTCTGCAGCAGGTGCAGCAGATGCAGGAGGAGATGTCGGCCGCCGAGGTCACGGGCCAGGCGGGCAACGGGCTGGTGGAGATCACGACGACGGCCCCGCTGCAGACGTCCGGGCTGGAGATCCGCCGGGTGCGCATCGACCCCAAGGTCGTCGACCCGGACGACGTCGACACCCTGCAGGACCTCATCGCGGGCGCGCTCGAGGACGCCGTAGCGAAGGCGGCCGCGCTCCAGCAGCAGAAGATGGGCCCGCTGGCGGGCGGCCTGGGCCTGCCCGGCCTGGGTTAGCGACGTGTTCGAAGGCCCGGTCCAGGACCTGATCGACGAGCTGGGCAGGCTGCCGGGCGTCGGGCCGAAGAGCGCGCAGCGCATCGCGTTCCACCTGCTCGCCGCCGATCCCGTCGACGTGACGCGGCTGCAGGAGGTGCTGCAGAAGGTCAAGGACGGCGTCCGGTTCTGCGAGGTC
The DNA here is from genome assembly GCA_963837575.1 of uncultured Actinomycetota bacterium. Taxonomy (GTDB): domain Bacteria; phylum Actinomycetota; class Actinomycetes; order Mycobacteriales; family Pseudonocardiaceae; genus Pseudonocardia. The sequence continues at coordinate 112,340 of CAWIOI010000009.1, read as the reverse complement.
TGCGGCAACGTGTCCGAGCGCGAGCGCTGCCGCTACTGCGCGGACGCCCGCCGCGACCCCACCGTCGTGTGCGTCGTCGAGGAGCCCAAGGACGTGCTCGCCGTGGAGCGCACCCGCGAGTTCAAGGGCCGCTACCACGTGCTCGGCGGGGCGCTCGACCCGCTCGCGGGCGTCGGCCCGGACTCCCTGCGCATCCGTGAGCTGTTGGCCCGCCTCGGCGGCACCGGCCCGGCGTCGGACGAGACGGAGATCGCCGAGGTGATCATCGCGACCGACCCCAACACCGAGGGCGAGGCCACCGCGACCTACCTGGTGCGGCTCCTGCGCGACTTCCCCGGGCTGACGGTCACCCGGCTCGCCTCCGGCCTGCCGATGGGCGGCGATCTGGAGTTCGCCGACGAGCTCACCCTCGGCCGCGCGCTGTCCGGCCGCCGCACCCTGTAGCAGCGAGCCTGGCCGCCGCGCCCTGTCCGCAGGGCGCGGCGGCGGCGTGCTCATTCGTCGGTGTCGCGCGGGACCCGACCGTGCGGCTGCAGGCGCCGCGACTCCCACTGCTCGCGCCGCTCGGCGGCGATCCGGCGCCAGCTCGCGGCCTGAAGTGCGTCGACGATGCCGACGACGATGGCGGCGACCAGCAGGAAGCCGAGGCCGCCGATGATCATCGTGATCACGGTGACCACCTGCCGATGCGGTGCGGACGGCTGTTGGTGGCGGGGGACATCATCATCGAGTTCCTTTCCCGTGGATGGACACCGGCGACGGTCGTCGCGGTGGCGCAGGGCCCGGACCGGGCGTGGGTCGGGAGGGGATGGAGAGTCGTGGTGGATCGGTGCATCACGGCCTCCTCTCGGAATGACCGCCCCGGCGTGGTGACTTCCACCACAGCGGGGGCAATGCTTAGATTGCCCGATGCCAGTGCCTCATGCAATTGCAAGCGGGCGCACTGCGTGACGAATCACCCACCCGCAGCAGCGTCGGCCCAGAGCCCGATCGGCGCCCGCCGCAGGCTCGGGTGCGGAGCTGCGCAGGCTCCGCACCGAGGCCGGACTGACGCTCGACGACGTCGCCGAGCGGATGACCTGCTCCACGTCCAAGATCTCCCGGCTGGAGACGGGCAAGGGCGTGCCGAAGGTGCCCGACGTCAGCGAGCTGATGCGGATCTACGGGGTCGTGTCCGACGCGGAGCGGGACCTGCTCCTGCGGCTCGTGCACGACGGACGCGAGCACGGCTGGTGGGAGACCTACACCGAGGGCGTGCAGCCCGAGCGGCACTTCCTCGACCGTCCGGGCCGCTACGCGTCGCTGGAGAACGACGCCCGGCGGGTGCGCTGCTTCGACTTCACCTCGGTCCACGGGCTGCTGCAGACCGAGGACTACATGCGCGCGGTGTTGCGCCCGGCTGCTGGTGCACCACACGCGCCGACGAGCTCGAGCGGCTGATCGCGCTGCGCAGGCGCAGGCAGCAGGCCATCGAGCGGCGCGTGCCGCGACCGTTGCAGGTCGTCGCGGTGATGGACGAGGTCGTCCTGCGCAGGCCGGTGGGCGGTCCGGTGGTGATGGCGGAGCAGTTGGACCGGCTGGTGGAGGTCGGGCAGTTACCCAACGTGACGGTACGGGTGGTGCCCCACGAGGCGGGAATCCTGCGCGCCCACGCCGGACAATTCGTGTTGCTCGACATCCCCGCGGAGCTTGGTTCGGACGTCGTGTTCGTCGAGGGCCATGCGGGCGACTCGTACCTCGACGACGCCTACGACCTCCAACTGTACGAAGAGGTCTTCGCCGATGCGCTGGCCGGCGCGCTGTCCCCCGATGCGAGCGCCGAACTGATCACCCGCTACCGTGCCCGCCAGCATCCCCACTGAGAAAGGCCCCGGACACGTGATCGACTACAAGATCAGCAGCTTCTGCTCGCTCGGCGACTGCGTCGAGGTCGGGCAGATGCCCGGCGGTTCGATCACCGTCCGTGACACCAAGGACCCGGAGCGCCGCGCCGCGCTGACCTTCACCCGCGACGAGTGGGATGCGTTCGTCCAGGGCGTCAAGGCGGGGGAGTTCGACGTCTCCTGACGCATCGAGCGGTTGGTCGTGGCGGCGGATCCAGCATGGAAGCCAGGCCGGACGGCTCCTTTGTGACGGCGGCAGTCTCGCCGCGTTCGCCTACGGCCTGTGCGCGGTAACGAGTGCTCCAGCACTCGTTACCGCGCACAGGTGGGTCAGCGCATCGCCCGGTTGATCGCCGAGACGACCGCCTTGAGCGACGCCGACACGATCGAGCTGTCGATGCCAACGCCCCACAGCACGGTGTCCTCCACCGCGCACTCGACGTAGGCGGCGGCCCGGGCGTCGTCGCCCGGCGGACAGGGCGTGCTCGTGGTAGTCGAGCACCCGCACGTCGAACCCGATGCCCGCGAGCGCGTCGACGAACGCCGCGATCGGCCCGTTGCCGCTGCCGGTGATCTCGTGGATCTCGGTCTCGACGCGCACGGTGGCGACGATCTCGTCGGTGCCCTCGCCGTCGCTGGTGAGCCGGTGGCGGATCAGCTTGAGCGGGGTGACCCGGGCCAGGTACTCGGTGTCGAAGACGTCGCGCATCTCCTTGGGCGACACCTCGCCGCCCTCGGAGTCGGTGACCTGCTGGATGACCTTCGAGAACTCCATCTGCAGCCGTCGCGGCAGGTCGAGCTGGTGCTCGGCCTTCATGATGTAGGCGACGCCGCCCTTGCCGGACTGCGAGTTCACCCGGATCACGGCCTCGTAGGTGCGGCCGATGTCCTTCGGGTCGACGGGCAGGTAGGGCACCTCCCAGCGGTAGTCGTCCACCTCGACGCCCGCCTCGGCCGCGTCGGCGCGCATCGCGTCGAAGCCCTTGTTGATCGCGTCCTGGTGGCTGCCGGAGAACGCCGTGTAGACCAGGTCGCCGCCCCACGGGTGGCGCTCGGCCACCGGCAGCTGGTTGCAGTACTCGACGGTGCGGCGGACCTCGTCGATGTCGGAGAAGTCGATCTGCGGGTCGATGCCCTGGGTGAACAGGTTCATGCCCAGGGTGACGAGGTCGACGTTGCCGGTGCGCTCGCCGTTGCCGAACAGGCATCCCTCGATGCGGTCGGCGCCCGCCTGGTAGCCCAGCTCGGCGGCCGCGACGCCGGTGCCGCGGTCGTTGTGCGGGTGCAGCGAGAGCACGATGCCGTCGCGGCGCTCCAGGTGGCGGTGCATCCACTCGATCGAGTCGGCGTAGACGTTGGGCGTGGCCATCTCGACGGTCGCGGGCAGGTTGACGATCATCGGCGAGTCCGGCGTCGGCTGCCACAGCGCGCTCACCGCGTTGCAGACGTCGACCGCGTACTCCAGCTCCGTGCCGGTGTAGGACTCGGGCGAGTACTCGAAGCGCCAGTCGGTGTGCGGGTACTTCTCGCTGAAGCGCAGCACGTCCTCGGCGCCGTCCGTGGCGATCTTGGCGATGCCCGCGCGGTCGGACCGGAAGACGACGCGGCGCTGCAGGATCGACGTCGAGTTGTAGAGGTGGACGACCGCGCGCGGCGCGCCCTCACAGGCCTCGTAGGTGCGCTCGATCAGCTCGGTGCGGGCCTGGGTGAGCACCTGGATCGTGACGTCGTCCGGGATGGCGTCCTGCTCGATGATCTCGCGGATGAAGTCGAAGTCGGTCTGGCTCGCGGCCGGGAACCCGACCTCGATCTCCTTGTAGCCCATGCGGACGAGCAGCTCGAACATGCGCCGCTTGCGGGCCGGGCTCATGGGGTCGATCAGCGCCTGGTTGCCGTCGCGCAGGTCGACCGCGCACCACAGCGGCGCCTTCGTGATGCGCTTGTCGGGCCAGGTGCGGTCGGGCAGGGATACCGGCTCCACCAGCTCGTGGAACGGGCGGTAGCGGTGGACCGGCATGTGCGAGCCGCGCTGGCGGTTCCAGACGGGCTGGTCGTCGGGCGCCGGTCGCGACGGGGTGCGCAGACGGCTGCGTGAATTGGACGTGAAAGCGTCGGGAGAGGTGGTCATCGAAGTGCTCCTTGTGATCGTGGCCGGTGGCATGACCGGCGCACGCGCCTTCCCGCGACGAGGGGCCGGTCGGTCAGACCCCGCCGCGGCGGCGAAGGAGCAGGCGCACCACGCGTTCGAGGTTAGCCCCTTCACCCCGGGCGCGGCGCAAGCGGGGAAGTCTCGCCCGAACGAGCTATTCCGGGCACTGGGGCCGTGTCACCATGGTGGTCGGGGACGCGGGGGAGGAAGGTCATGGCCGTGGGTGCAGCCACCCGGCGGGGTGCAGGGGTCGTGGCGAGCGTGCTGCGGATCGTCGGCATGCTCATCGTGCTCGTGCTCGTCGTGTTCATCGCGCTCACCGCGCTCGACGCGAACTTCGGCAACGTGTGGGCCGCCGCCGTCCGCGAGGCCGCGAACTACTTCGACCTCGGCCTGGCCAACCTGTTCCAGCCCGCCAACCACAAGATCGGCGTGGCCATGAGCTACGGCACCGCCGCGTTGATCTGGTGGGTGATCACGGCGGTGGTCGTGCGGCTGGTGCGCCGGATCGGCTGAGCTGCGGAGCCGCTGCGGTGAGTCCGGCGTTTGCCCACGGTGAGTCCGGCGTTTCGGCACGGTGAGTCCGGCCCTTGCGCCCGGGTGAGTCCGGCGTTTCGCGCACAGTGAGTCCGGCGTTTCGGCACGATGAGTTCGCGATTCCGGCACGGTGACAGCCCGTGGGAGCGCGCCGTCCGCGTCCTCGCGGCGCACGATCCCGCGTACCAGGACGTCCCGCTGCGCACGCTCGGCGCAGGCCTCGACCACGCGGCGTTCGTGGCCGGTGACCTGGTCGTCCGGGTGGCGACGGGGCTCGAGAGCGACGTGGTCCGGGAAGCCGGGCTGTTGCGGCTGCTGGCCGGGCGGCTGCCCGTCGCGGTGCCGGAGCCGCGCCTCGTCGATCCGGAGTCGGGCGTCATCACGTACCGCCTGCTGCCGGGTCCGCTCGCTGCTCGGGCGACGGCCGCCGGACGGCGCGGCGCAACTCCTGGGGCGTGTTCTGCGCGCGCTCCACGCGATCCCGGCCGCCGCGGTCGAGGGGCTAATGCCGGTCGATCCGGCCGACCCGCAAGACTGGTTGGACGAGCTGACCGGGCCCGCGGCGTTGCTGCGCGTCGTGGCGGCCACGAAGCCGCGGCCCGCTGTGGATCTCGTGCCCGCCCACGCCGACCTCGGGGCCGAGCACGTCCTCGAGTCCGGCGGCGCGATCTCCGGGATCATCGACTGGTCCGACGCCGCGGTCACCGATCCCGCGCTGGACCTCGCGCTGATCTTTCGGGACTTCGGACCCGGCTTCCTCGACGACGTCATGATCAGCTACGGCCGGGACGGCGACCACCTGCGCGAGCGCATCACGTTCTTCGCCCGCTGCGCCGCCCTCGAGGACCTCGTCCATGGACGGGCAACCGGACAACAGGCCCACCGCGCAGCCGCCGAGTACGCCATCTCGTGGCTCTTCCCGTGATCGGCCGCTCAGCGCAGGGTCGCGACGAGGCGGGCCACCGCCGTCGTGAACGCGTGGGCGGGCGGGGTCGCGTAGCCGACCACGAGGCGGGCGGGCGGCCGTCCGGCGCCAGCGCGAAAGCGGCCAGGCCCTCGATGGCCAGGCCGCGCCGTCGTGCCTCGGCCACCGCCTCCTCCTCGGTCCGGCCCTGCGGCAGGTCGACGACGGCGTGCAGCCCGGCAGGCAGGCCGTGCACGCGCAGGCCGGTGAGGGCGGCGGTCACCAGCCGGTCCCGGCGCCTGCGGTAGGCCAGTCGGGAGCGCCGCACGTGGCGGTCGTAGCGGCCGGAGGTGAGGAACTCGGCGAGCACGAGCTGGTTGAGCGCGGCGGGCCGGGCCCCGACCCGGGTCAGCTCGGCCACCACCGGGTCGACGAGGCGCTCGGGGAGCACGAGCCAGGCCAGCCCGACCGCGGGGGCCAGCGCCTTGCTCGCCGTGCCGCCGTAGACGACGTCGTCGGGGGCCAGCGCCTGCATCGCGCCGAGCGGGCGGCGGTCGTAGCGGAACTCGCCGTCGTAGTCGTCCTCGACCAGCACGGCGCCGCGGGCGCCGGCCCACCGCACGAACGCCGCGCGGTGCTCGGCGTCGAGCGCGGTGCCCAGCGGGAACTGGTGGGCGGGGGTGAGCAGGACGAGGTCCAGGTCGCCGCCCGGTCGCGGCGCCGGACCCGCGGCGGCCGCGGCTCGGCCGGACGGGCACCGGTCGGCAGCTCGGCGCCCGCCGCACCCACCGGCAGGCCGACCAGCGCCAGCCCCGCGTCGGCGAGGATCCGCCGGTGCAGCGGCAGGCCGTGCGACTCGACGCCCGCCCGCCGGGCCCCGAGCCGGTGCAGCGCCGCCGCCAACGCCCACAGGCCCTGGCCGAAGCCCGCGCACACCACCACCCGCTCCGGCGTGGCGCGCACCCCGCGGGTGCGCGCGAGGTAGCCCGCGAGGGCGGTGCGCAGCTCCGGCAGGCCCTGCGGGTCGGGGTAGCGGTAGGCCGACGACGGCGCCCGGCCCAGCGCCGTTCGGGCCGCGGCGAGCCACTCGGCGTGCGGGAACGCCGCGACGTCCGGGAAGCCCGCCCGCAGGTCGTAGGCGGCGTCGCGCGGTGTGAGCGCCGTCGGAATGCCGCACTCGGCCGTGCCAAGACGGGGGACTCACCGTGTCGAGATGCGCAGACTCACCGTGCCCGGGGCGGGCGGCCCGGCCACCCGCGTGCCGGAGCCCTGCCGCGCGGTCAGCCATCCCTCCGCGACGAGCTGGGTGTAGGCCTCCGCCACCGTGTTGCGGGCGATCCCGAGGTCGCCCGCCAACGCCCGCGACGGCGGCAGCAGGGTGCCCGGCGCGAGCCGACCCGACTGCACGGCCTCCCGCAACGCCCGCTCCAACGCCGCCCGCCGTCCGCTGCGGCCCAGGTCGAGGTGCAGGTCCCGGCCGGAAATGGCCCAATCATCTGGCACGGAATTGGACTGTAGACCTGGTTCTTTCGTGCCTACCGTGGATCACATGACCACGCACGAGATCCCCGTCCGGCTCGACCTCGACCGCTACGCCACCGGCTTCGGCCGGGCCATGGCCCACCTCGACAAGGCCGCGACCAAGGAGCTGGACGCCGCGAACATCGACCCGCTGCTGCGCGAGCTCGTCAAGATCCGCGCCTCGCAGCTCAACGGCTGCGCGTACTGCGTCGACATGCACACCCGCGACGCCCGGGCCGCGGGCGAGACCGAGCAGCGCCTGCACGCCGTCGCCGTGTGGGAGGAGGCGCCGTTCTTCACCGACCGCGAACGCGCGGCGCTGGCGTTCACCGAGTCCGTCACGCGCCTGGCGACGCACCCACGTTCCCGACGCGGACTACGCCGCCGTCGCCGCCGAGTTCGCGCCCGCGGAGGTGGGCGCGCTGCTCAGCCTGATCGTCGCGATCAACGCCTGGAACGCGCTCTCGGTCGCGTCCCGCTCCTGGACGCCCGAGGTGCAAGGATCCGCGGCGTGAGCACCTTCCGGGAACTGCACCGGCCGGGCACACCCGCTGGTGATGCCCAACCCGTGGGACGTCGGCAGCGCGCGCGTGCTCGCCACGCTCGGGTTCGCCGCCCTCGCCACCACGAGCAGCGGCTTCGCGGCCACGCTCGGGAAGCTCGACGGCGAGGTCGGCCGGGACGCCGCCGTCGCGACACGGGGCCGAGCTGGCGGCGGCGGTGCCCGTGCCGGTGTCGGCGGACCTCGAGAACGGGTTCGCCGACGACCCGGCGGGCGTGGCCGTCACCGTCGAGGCCGCGGCCGCCACCCCGCTCGCAGGGCTGCTCGATCGAGGACCGCGGACCGGACGGCATCTACCCCGCGGACCTGGCCGTCGAGCGGGTCGCGGCCGCGGTCGAAGGCGGCGTCGGGACGGCTCGTGCTCACCGCCCGCGCCGAGGCGTTCCTGCTGCCCGATCCCGACCTGGCCGACGTCGTCGAGCGGCTGCAGCGCTTCGCCGAGGCCGGCGCCGACGTCGTCTACGCCCCCGGCCTCGCCCGGCCCGCGGACATCGCCACGGTGGTGGCGCGAGGTCGACGCGCCGGTCAACGTGCTGCTGCGCCCGGGCGGCCCGTCGGTGGCCGAGCTGGCCGACCTCGGCGTCGCCCGCATCTCCGTCGGCGGCGCGTTCGCGTTCGCCTGCCTCGGCGCGCTGGAGAAGGCGGCCCGGGGGCTGCTCGACGGCGAGTACGCGTGGTGGGACGACATGGTCGCGGGCGCCAGGCTCGCCCGCCGCGCGTTCGGGGGACCAGGCGTGAGCTACACGGGCACGGACGGCGAGACGCAGCGCGGTCTTCCGCCGCGACCTCGACCCGCTGATGCTCGGCACCACCGCCGCCACGTTCGTCGCGCCCGGCTCGGTCACGAACGGCGAGTTCGGCCTCTTCCGCTGGGACATGCCGGCCACACCGGCGGCGCGGGCGCGCACTTCCACCGCGGGTTCTCCGAGTCGTTCTACGTCGTGTCCGGCACGGTCACGCTCTACAACGGCGAGGCACTGGATCCCGCTGCCCGCGGGCGGCTTCTGCTACGTGCCGCCGGGCGGTGTGCACGGCTTCCGCAACGACGGCGACGCGCCCGCGTCGCATGCTCATCCTCTTCGCGCCGGGGATCGCGCGGGAGCGCTACTTCGAGGAGCTCGCGGAGATCCGCCGCACCGGCGCCGAGCTGCCCCCGAGCGGAGTGGGCCGACCTCTTCGCCCGCCACGACCAGGTCAACCTCTGATCAGTGGCGTCGGTCATTTCGGTCGGCACGCGGGCCGCCCGCCGGTAGTGTGGCGGCGGGCCGCGGGGGCCCGAGGCAGGAGGTCGGAGGGTGGCCCTCGTCGTGCAGAAGTACGGCGGCTCGTCGGTGCAGGACGCGGACCGGATCAAGAAGGTCGCCGAGCGCATCGTGCGGACGCACAAGGAGGGCAACGACGTCGTCGTCGTCGTGTCCGCGATGGGCGACACGACCGACGAGCTGCTGGACCTCGCCGAGCAGGTGTCGCCCGCCCCGCCGCCGCGCGAGATGGACATGCTGCTCACCGCGGGCGAACGCATCTCCAACGCGCTGGTCGCGATGGCCGTCCACGCGCTCGGGGTGCAGGCGCGCTCGTTCACCGGGTCGCAGGCCGGGATGGTCACCACGTCCAAGCACGGCGACGCCCGCATCGTCCAGGTCAACCCGCACCGCATGCGCGACGCGCTGGCCGAGGGCTCGATCGTGCTGGTGGCGGGCTTCCAGGGCGTCAGCCAGGACTCCAAGGACGTCACCACGCTCGGCCGCGGCGGCTCCGACACCACGGCCGTCGCGCTCGCGGCCGCGCTGGAGGCCGACGTCTGCGAGATCTACACCGACGTCGACGGCATCTTCAGCGCCGATCCGCGCATCGTCCCCGACGCCCAGCGCCTCGCCGCGATCACCTACGAGGAGATGCTGGAGATGGCCGCGTGCGGCGCGAAGGTGCTGCACCTGCGCGCGGTCGAGTACGCCCGCCGCTACGGCGTGCCCGCTGCGGGTGCGCAGCTCGTACAACGACAAGCCGGGATCGCTCGTCACCGGCTCGATCGAGGAGATCCCCTTGGAGAACGCGATCATCACCGGGGTCGCGCACGACCGGTCCGAAGCCAAGATCACCGTGGTCGGGGTGCCGGACACGCCGGGCATGGCGGCGCGGATCTTCCGGACGGTCGCCGACGCCGACATCAACATCGACATGGTGCTGCAGAACATCTCCCGCACCGGCGAGACGTTCACCGACATCACGTTCACGCTCCCCAGGGTCGACGGGCCGACGGCGGTCACGGCGCTCACCGGCGTGCAGCGCGAGATCGGGTTCGCCGAGATCGTCCACGACGGCGAGGTCGGCAAGGTCTCGCTCATCGGCGCGGGCATGCGCAACCACCCCGGCGTCACGGCGACGTTCTGCGAGGCGCTCTCGCGGGCGGGCATCAACATCGAGACGATGAACACGTCGGAGATCCGGATCTCGGTGATCTGCCGGGTCGACCAGCTCGACGGCGCGGTCAAGGCCCTGCACGACGCGTTCGAGCTGGGCGGCGGGGAGCAGGCCGTGGTGCACGCGGGGACCGGGCGATGAGCGGCTCGCGTGCGCGGATAACGTCGCCAGAGCGACCTTTTCCGCGCACGACCCTCGCCATCGTCGGGGCCACCGGGGCCGTCGGCGGCACGATGATCGACATCATCAACGCGCGGGAGTCCGTGCCGTGGTCGCGGATCAAGCTCGTGGCCTCGCCGCGGTCGGCGGGCAAGGTGCTGCGGGTGCGCGGCGTCGACATCACCGTCGAGGCGCTCGCGCCCGAGGTGTTCGACGGGGTGGACATCGCGCTGTTCGACGTGCCCGACGAGGTGAGCGCGCGCTGGGCGCCGATCGCCGCCGAGCGGGGCGCGGTGGCCGTCGACAACTCCGGGGCGTTCCGCATGGACCCCGACGTGCCGCTGGTCGTGCCCGAGGTGAACGCCGACGCCGCGGCCGTCCGGCCGAAGGGGATCATCGCCAACCCCAACTGCACCACGCTGTCGATGATGGCCGCGATGGGCGCGCTGCACCGCGAGTTCGGGCTCACCGCGCTGGTCGTGGCGTCGTACCAGGCCGCGTCGGGGGCGGGGCAGGTGGGCATCGACCGGCTGCGGGCCGAGCTGGCCGCCGTCGCGGGCAAGCGAGCGTCGGCGTGCGGGGTGGTGACGTCGCCGAGGCCCTCGCCGGGCTGCCCGCCGAGTCGCCGTTCCCCGCGCCGCTGGCGCTCAACGTCGTGCCGTGGGCGGGGTCGCTGAAGGACGACGGGTGGTCGTCGGAGGAGCTGAAGGTCCGCAACGAGTCGCGCAAGATCCTCGGGATCCCGGATCTCGCGGTGTCGGCCACCTGCGTGCGGGTGCCGGTGATCACCACGCACGCGCTCGCCGTGCACGCCACGTTCGCCCGCGAGGTGTCGGTGGAGGCCGCGCGCAAGGTGCTGGCCGCCCAGCCGACGATCGTGCTGCGCGACGACCCGGCGGCGGGGGAGTGGCCCACGCCCGCCGACGTCGTCGGGGACGACCCCACCTGGGTGGGCCGCGTCCGCCAGGCGCTGGACTTCCCCAACACCCTGGAGCTGTTCGTGTGCGGCGACAACCTGCGCAAGGGCGCCGCGCTCAACACCTACGAGATCGCCGAGACCGTCGCCGCGGAGCGCTGATGGCCTACGAGGAGCTGATCGAGCGCTACGAGGCGGGCGGCGGCCATCTCGCCAAGGCCCGCGCCGAGGGCCTCGCGGTGCCGCCCGCCCTGCAAGACGGCGCGTGCTCACCTGCATGGATTCGCGCATCAACGTGTACACCTTGTTCGGGCTCAAGCTCGGCGAGGTGCACGTGCTGCGCAACGCGGGCGGCGTGGTCACCGACGACATCATCCGCTCGCTGACGATCAGCCAGCGCAAGCTCGGCACCCGCGACGTGCTCATCATCCAGCACGCGGGCTGCGGGCTCGGCACGTTCACCGACGACGAGTTCAGCGAGGAGCTGGCGCGCGAGGTCGGCATGCGCCCTTCGTGGCGCACCCACGCCTTCCGCGACCCGGCCGTCAGCGTCCGGCGCGACATGGCCCAGCTGCGCCACGACCCGTTCCTGCTGCCCGACACCCGGGTGCGCGGCTTCGTCCTCGACATCGAGTCGTTCGACCTCGAGGAGATCTTCCTGGACGAGGTCGCGCCTTGACCTGAAGTCGGGTCGAGGTCCTAGCGTCGGGCCCATGGATTCGACGATCTTGGTGACCGGCGCGACCGGACGGGTCGGCGGGCAGGTGGTGGCGCAGCTGGCGGGCACCGGCGCGCGGGTGCGGGCGTTGGCCCGCAACCCGTCGGGGCCGGACGGCGATGTCGCGGCGACCTCACCCGCCCCGACACGCTCGGCCCGGCGCTGTCCGGAGTGGACGCGGCGTTCCTGGTCTTCCCGTCCGTCGCCGGTGACGCGGCCGCGGCGGCGTTGGTCGAGGCGTTGACGGCCGCGGTGCCGCACGTCGTCTACCTCTCGGCGTACGGCGTGCCGGACGTGCCAGACCCGCGTGCGGCCGCCGACGGCACGATCCTGGGCTCGCACGCGCACGTCGAGGGGTTGCTGGCGGCGTCGCCGAGCACGGCCACGTTCCTGCGGGCGAGCGGGTTCGCCGCCAACACGCTGGGGTGGGCGCCGCAGATCCGCGCAGGCGACGTCCTGCGCTGGTTCCATCCCGACGCCCGCCGCGCGCTCGTGCACGAGGCCGACCTCGCCGCCGTCGCGGTGCGCTTCCTGCTCGGCGAGCTGCCCGGCGGCGGCACGCACCACCTGACCGGGCCGGAGCAGCTGAGCCAGCGCGAGCAGCTCGCGGCCGTCGCCGCCGCGCTCGGCCGGCCGCTCCGGTTCGAGGCGCTCCCGCCGGACGAGGCGGTCCGGGAGCTCCGCGACGCAGTTCCCGCCCGGACTGGCCGAGTCGATCGTCGCCGGGCAGGCCGCGTTCGTCGAGGCGCCGGAGTCGATGACCCGCGAGGTCGAGGAGCTCACCGGCCGCCCGGCCCGGACGTTCGCCGAATGGGCCCGCGACCACGTCGCGGACTTCCGCTGAGCCCGTCGCGCCGGTGGTCGCACCGGCATCGCGGTCTCCGCACGGGCGTCGGGGCGCTGGTGCGGGCACCGCAACGCCGATGTGGGCCCGCGCGGCGCCGTCAGGGCAGGCGGAGCGTGGCGAGGATCGGGTGGTGGTCGCTGCCGGGCAGGTCGAGCACCCGGAAGCTCGCGGCCTCGATGCCGTGGGTGGCCAGCACGTGGTCGATCTGCGGCCCGATGGCCCGCGTGCGCGGGGTGGGGCCCCAGGTCGGGGTCAGGCCGTCGCCGCGCTGGGCGGCCGCGTCGCCGCAGCCCACCATGCCCGCGCGGAGCATCGAGTGGTCGAGGGTGGCGTTGAAGTCGCCCGCCACGATCGCCGGGGTCGGGCCCGCGCACCACGTGGGCAGCAGCGACATGTCCTCGCGCCACTCCGGCACGCTTCCGGGCACGGGCGCCACCGAGTGGAACGCGACCACCCGCAGCGCGCCGAGCGTGCCGCCGGTGATCTGGACGTCCGGGAACGTCGAGGTGTTGTGGCCGACCTTGAACGACACGTCGCCGAGCCGTGCGGCGACCGCGGCGGTGACGCCGTTGACGTCGTCCTCGTCCTCGTCGACCGACGAGCGCAGCCGATAGCCCATCGGCTCGATGAGCGGGGCGAGCTTGTCGGCGAAGCGCTGGCCCGCCTCGGGCAACGCGACGACGTCGGGCCGCTCGGTGCGGATGGCGTCGGCCAGTGCCCGCACGTTGGCGCGGCCCTCGTAGACGTTGAACGACAGCACCGTGAACGGGGTGCCGGCGGTCGGCTCCGGGTCGGCGATCGCGCGGGGTGCCACCATCGCCGCGCCGATGAGCAGCACGGCCGCGAGGCCCGCCGCGAACGGCCACGCCCGCCGCGCCCGGAGCGTGACGATGCCGAGCAGCGACCAGCAGCACCGCCCCGGCCAGCATGAACTGCCAGCGGAACGAGACGAGCTGCACGAACGGGCTGCGCCGGTCGAGCCCGAACAGCAGGTCGGGCAACACGCCGATCGCGGCCGCGGCGGTGAACAGCGCGGCCAGCACGAACCGGGCGGGCGAGCGCCGTGGCGGAGGCGGCCGCTGGTCGTCTCCGGCGTCGGCGGTATCGACGCGGTCCGGCGGAGCGCTCACCGCCCGGCCACGTTCGACCGCACCGGCGACCGCAGCGCTTCCGGTCGTAGGACGGTCATCCGCTGGGCGTCTTCACGCAGGGCGCACGGCCGGGTCGCGTTCATCGCGGCCGAGTCTGCCGCAGGCGGCTTGAGAGCGCGCTGAGGGTCCACCGACAAGTCTGGAGGGTCACGGGCCGCCGCCGTTGCTCACGAGCACCTGGCCGGTCACCCAGCGGCCCGCGTCGCCCGCCAGCCAGGCGATCAGGCGGGCGGCGTCGTCCGGCTCGCCCCACCGGCCCATCGGCTCCCGCGCGAGCACGGCCGCGTGCGTCGCGGCGTCGGCGTAGCCCGTGTCGGTCGCGCCCGGATCGACGGCGTTCACCGTGATGCCGCGCGGCGCCAGGTGCGCGGCGAGGCTCGCCGTCACCTGGTGCAACGCCCCCTTCGACGCGACGTAGGCGAGCTCGTCGGGCATCGGACCCCGGTGCTGGCCCGAGGTCATGAGGACCACCCGCCCGGGCCCCGGGCAGCGGGCGGCGAACTCCTTGACCAGCAGCAACGTCGCCCGCGTGTTGACGGCGTAGGACAGGTCCAGCTCCGCGGCCGTGAGCCCCTCCAGGGTCGACGTGCTGCTGCGGGCGTGGTTGGCGACCAGCACGTCCACCCGGCCGAACGCGCGCTCGGCGGCGGCGAGGACTCGAGCGGGCGCGTCGGGGTCGGCGAGGTCGGCGGCCAGGTGCTCGACCCGCACCCGGGCGCGGAGGTCGGCGACGATGGCGGCCGGGCCCTCGGCGTCCGCGCCCCACGGCTGCTGGGCGTCGTGCGGGCTCCACGAGTGCAGGAAGAGGTCGAACCCGGACTCGGCCAGTCGCCGGGCCACGGCCGCACCGATCCCGACCCGCCGCGACACACCGGTGACCACCGCAACGCCCATCGCGCCACCTTGCCGGCCCGGCTGGCCGCGTGCGGCCCACCCGGCCATGATCACCGGTTCGGTGCGAAGACAGGCCAGAAATGGCCGGTTCTGCACCAAAACGGTGATCACGGCGGGAGCGGCACGGCGGCGACGTCGCGTTCTGGGACGAATGGGAGGCCCGCGAGCGCCCCTTCCTCGCCGCCGACCGGCCGTGGGAGCGTGCCGACCTCGTGGTCAGCGGGCAGGATGTGCGCCATGAGCTGGTGGAAGTCGGCGGTGGTGTACCAGGTCTACCCGCGCAGCTTCGCCGACTCGAACGGTGACGGCATCGGCGACCTCCCCGGCGTCACGGCCCGCCTGGACCACCTCGCCGAGCTCGGCGTGGACGCACGTGTGGCTCTCGCCGATCTACCGCTCCCCACAGGACGACAACGGCTACGACATCGCCGACTACCAGGACGTCGACCCGATGTTCGGCACGCTCGCCGACCTCGACGCGCTGATCGCCGCCGCCCACGCGCGCGGTATCAAGATCGTGATGGACCTCGTCGTGAACCACACGAGCGACGAGCACCCGTGGTTCGTCGAGTCCCGCTCGTCCACCGACAACCCGAAGCGCGACTGGTACATCTGGCGCCCGACCCCCAACAACTGGGAGTCGATCTTCTCCGGCTCGGCCTGGGAGCTCGACCCGATCACCGGCGAGTACTACCTGCACCTGTTCTCCCGCAAGCAGCCCGACCTCAACTGGGAGAACCCGGAGGTCCGGCAGGCCGTCTACGCGATGATGCGGTGGTGGGTCGAGCGCGGCGTCGACGGCTTCCGCATGGACGTCATCAACCTGATCTCGAAGCCGCCGGGCCTGCCCGACGGCGACGCTGTGGGCGCTGTGCGCCAACGGGCCGCGCGTGCACGAGTTCCTCGCCGAGATGCACCGCGAGGTGCTGGCCGGACGGGAGCTGCTCGCGGTCGGTGAGACGCCCGGCGCGGGCATCGACGACGCCCGCCGCTACTCCGACCCGGCCCGCGCCGAGATCGACATGGTGTTCACCTTCGAGCACGTCAGCCTGGACGCGGGCACGTCCAAGTGGGACCTGCGGCCGCTGCGGCTCACCGAGCTCAAGGCCAACCTCTCGGCGTGGCAGGACGGCCTCGCCGAGGTCGGGTGGAACTCGCTGTACTGGGACAACCACGACCAGCCCCGGATCGTCTCCCGCTGGGGCGACGACGGCGAGCACCGGGTGGCGAGCGCGAAGACGCTGGCCACGGTGCTGCACCTGCTGCGCGGCACGCCCTACGTCTACCAGGGCGAGGAGCTGGGCATGACCAACGCCCACTTCACCCGCCTGGACTCCTACCGCGACATCGAGTCGCTGAACTGGGCGAAGGGCGCCATCGCCGCGGGCCTGACGATGCCGGAGGTGCTGCACGCGCTCGCGGTGAAGTCCCGCGACAACGCCCGCACCCCCGTGCAGTGGGACGCGACCGACGCACGCGGGCTTCACCACCGGCACGCCGTGGCTGCCGGTCAACGCCAACCACACCGAGATCAACGCCGAAGCCGCGCGCAAGGACCCGGACTCGGTGTTCCACCACTACCGGCGGCTGATCGAGTTGCGGCACCCCTGCCCGTCGTCGTGCACGGGGACTACCGGCTCCTGCTGCCCGACGACGAGCAGGTGTTCGCCTACGTCCGCACGCTCGACGGCACGACGCTCACCGTGCTGGCCAACCTCTCCGGGCTCGCCCGCTGCCGTTCCCCGCGTCGCCGGTGAGGTGGTGCTCTCGACGCACGGCCGCGCCGCGCCGCCGTCCGAGCTGGCGGCGTGGGAGAGCCTGGCGGTGCTGTCGACGGCTTGAGCCGCCGCGTCGCCCCCCGACCGCGCGCGTCCCGCCCGCACTCGCCGTGCCGAAATGCGCCGACTCACCGTGCCGCGCCGGCCGACTCGCCGTGTCGAATTGCGCGACTCGCCGTGGCGAGGTGCGGGACTCACGCGCGGGAGGCGTGGCGGCCCTTCGGTCGGAGGACGTGGCTAGCTCTTCACGCCACCCGCGGTCAGACCCGCGACGATGCGCCGCTGGAAGATCAGCACCATGATCAGCAGCGGCACGGTGAGCACCACGCCCGCCGCCATGATCGAGCCGAACGGGATGTCCCGACCGGTGGTGCCGGTGAAGAACGTGACCGCCACCGTGGCCGTGCGGTACGTCGGCCTTGTTCGTCATCGTCAGGGCGATGATGTACTCGTTCCACGCCGCGACGAACACGATGATCGCAGTGGTGAACACGCCGGGCGCGGCGATCGGGATGATCACCTTGCGGAACGCCTGCCCCTGGGTGCAGCCGTCGATCATGGCGGCCTCCTCCAGCTCGGCGGGCATCTGCCGGAAGAACGCCGTCAGGTTCCACACCGCGAGCGGCAGCGCGAACGACATCGCCGGGATGATCAGCGCCTGGTAGGTGTTGATCCAGCCGATGTTGGTGAACAGCTGGAACAGCGGGATCGACCATCGCGATGCCCGGGAACATCGAGCAGCGCGATGATGATCCCCAGCGAGATGTTCTTGAACGGGAAGTCCAGCCGGGCCAGCGCGTACGCCGCGAAGGTGCCGATGATCAGCGTCAGCACGGTGACCGTGCGCTCGCCACGATGATGCTGTTGAGCAGGGCGACGCGCGAAGTTGTTGTTCGGGTTGAACGCGTCGATGAAGTTCTGGAACGAGATCGGCTGACGGGATCAGCGAGATCGAGAACTGGTCGGCCGGACGGCGCAGCGCGCTGACGACCATCCAGTAGAACGGTGCGAGGCAGTAGATGATGATGAACGCGATGCCAGCGTAGGCGCACGATCATGCCGTAGGGCTTCGGCTTGGGCAGCACCGGGATGTCGTCAGTGCGGTGCCCGGGGTGCCGGACTTCGTCGTGTCGACCGTGGTGCTCACGCCGTCGTCTCCCTTCGCGACGCGAGCGCGGCGTCGCCCGCCGCGGGGCCTTGGGAGTCTTCGCGCGCGCGTCGCCGATGACGTCGGCCCCGAGGATCTTGACGAACAGGTACGCCACGAGCACGACGTAGACGAACAGGACGAACGCGTACGCCGCCGCCGGCCCGTACCGGGTGTTGCTGTTCTCCAGGAAGGACGAGGATCGAGAGCGTCTCCACGCTCGGCTTCTGGAGCGCCGATCAAGCACGGAGGGCAGGTCGAACATGCGCAGGTTGTCCAGGATGCGGAACAGCACGGCCACCAGCAGCGCGGGCTTGACCAGCGGGAGCGTGATGCTCCAGAACGCCCGCCACGCGTTGGCCCCGTCGATCTTGGCGGCCTCGTAGACCTCGGCCGGGATCACCTGCAGGCCCGCCAGCACGAGCAGGCCGATGAACGGCGCGGTCTTCCAGGTGTCGGCGATGATGACGGCGAGCTTGGCCTGCCAGCCGTCGGTCGACCACAGGATCTGTGGCCGAGGATCGAGTTGGCGATGCCGTTGGCGTCGAAGATCCAGGCCCACAGCTTGGCCGAGACCACGGTCGGGATGGCCCACGGCACGAGGATGCTGGCGCGGATCAGACCCTTGCCCCTTGAACGCCTTGTTCATGATCAGTGCCATCGCCACGCCGATGATGACCTCGATGACGACGCAGACGACCGTGAAGAACGTGGTGTTGTAGAACGCGTTCCAGAACCGGGTGCGCCGCGTCGCCGGAGAAGATCGCGGCGTAGTTGTCGAGCCCGACGAACGTGTCGCCCTGGATGACGAAGCCGTCGGCGTCCACGCCCTGCCCCTGGGTGAACATGCGACTGGTAGATCGCGGCCAGGATGGGGTAGCCGATGACGACCGCCAGCACGGCCATCGTCGGGGTCAGCAAGTAGGCCGCGAGCCGCCCCTGCTGCCGGAAGTCGGTGGACTTGTCCACCTTGGGTGCAGGCGTCCGGGTAGGCGCCTCGACCACTGACATGTCAGACCCTCCTCGGCGGAGGGGGCGGCGGGCCTGGTTCGACCCGCCGCCCCCTCCGATCCGTCGTGTTGATGTGCCGAATCAGCTCGACGTGAGCTGGGTGAGCTTGTCCTGCAGCTGCTGCAGGGCCTGGTCCGTGGTCATCGTGCCTTGCAGGGCGCCGTACGCCGCGTCCTGGATCGCCAGTGTCGCGTCGCCGTAGCGGACGACCTTGGGCCGCGCCTGTGCGCCGAGGATGGACGCCTTGAGCGTAGCCAGGTACGGCAGCTGCTTCTGCAGCGTCGGGTCGTCGTAGATCGCGGTCCACACCGGAGCCAGCGAGGCCTGGGTGACCTGCGTGGTGTTGGTCTCCTTGCTGGTGTAGAAGTTGATGAAGTCAGCCGCGGTCTTCTTGTTCTTCGCGTAGGTGGAGATGGCCAGGGCGTGGCCGCCGAGGCTGGAGACGCCAGGGCCGTTCAGGCCGGGCAGCGGGGCCACCCCGAACTTGCCCGCGACCTGCGAAGAGCCGTCGTTCTTCGAGGCCAGCTGATAGACGTAGGGCCAGTTGCGCAGGAAGACCAGCTTGCCCTCCTGGAACGCGCGGCGGGACTCCTCTTCCTTGTAGGTCAGGGCCTCCTTGGCGATGTAGCCCTGCTTGAAGCCGTTGGCCAGGAAGTCGAGGCCCGCCTTCGCCTCAGGCGTGTTGACGTTCGGCTTGCCGTCGGCGTCGGTGATGACGCCGCCCGCGCTGTTGATGGCCTCGGCGGCGTTGACGGTGAGGCCTTCGTACTTCTGGAACTGCCCGGCGTAGCAGTTGACGCCCGCGCCCTGTGGGGTGCCCTTGATCTTCTCGCAGTCGCCGATCAGCTCCTGCCACGTCTTGGGCGGCGCCGCGACGCCCGCCGCCTGCAGCAGGTCGGTGCGGTAGTACAGCAAGCCGCCGTCGGAGGCGTAGGGGACGCCGTAGAGGTTGCCCTTGTACTTGGCGGAGTCGATCACCGGCGGCAGGAACTGCGCCACGTTGGGGAACTGGTCCTGGGGGAGCTGGACGATGTAGCGGTTGGCGGCGAACTCGGCGGTCCAGACGTTGTCCACCGCGAGCACGCTGTACGCGTCGGACTTCGCGTTGGCGTTCTGGATCATCTGCTGACGCTGCGCGTCGGCGTCCTCGGGGAGCTCGATGAACGTGACCTTCTGGTCCGGGTGCATCTGGTTCCACTTGTCCAGCTGACCCTGGACGAAGTTCGAGGTGTCCTTGCCGGACACGAACGTGATCGGCCCGACGCCGTCCAGCGCGGTGCTCGCTCCGCCGCCTCCTCCACTGCTGCCGCTGCTGCTGCTGCCGCTGCTGCCACAGGCGCTCAAGAGGAGTGCCGTGGCGGCGGTGAGGGCTCCGACCGCGACTGACCTGCGGCGCATGAGCTTCAGTCCTTCCGTCGACGAAATACGTCGCTGCCCGGGCGCGGACAGCGTTTGCGGTAGGCAGCGTGTCATGTATCACCTTCCCGGGCACAGACGTGAACCTCTCGTTTCCAATTCGTGACCTGACGTCGGCCGGGCCGGCCCTGCTAACGTGCTGTCGTCCGTGCAAGCGTGTGCAAAGCCGGGGTGGGGACGATGCCGGATGGGGCGGCGGGACGGCCACGAGTCCCGGCACGCCAGCATCCTCGATGTCGCCGCGCTCGCGGGGGTGTCGGCCGCCACCGTGTCCCGTTCGCTGCGGGGCCGGGGGAGCGTCTCGCCCACCACGCGCCAGCGCGTGCTCGACGCCGCCCGCGAGCTGTCCTACAGCGCTTCGCCGCACGCCTCCGGCCTGGCCTCGGGCCGCACGACCACCGTCGGCATCGTCGCGCCGTTCATCGGGCGCTGGTACTTCGCCAACGCCGTCGCGGGCGCCGCCGACGCGCTCGCCGAGGCGGGCTACGACGTGCTGCTCTACCACCTCGCCGACGTGGCGGCCCGCGACCGGTTCTTCGAGCGCATGCCGCTCGCCCGCCGCGTCGACGCCGTGCTCACGATGACGATGCCGCTCACCGAGGAGCACACGCTGGCATTGCGCGCGCTCGACATGCCGTTCGTGACGCTCGGTGCCCGCCTCCCCGGCGTGCCGTGCGTGCGGATCGACGACGCCGCGGCCATGCGCACCGCCGTCCACCACCTGCTGCACCAGGGCCACGAGCAGATCGCGATGATCGCGGGCGTCGAGGACGACCGGCGCTTCGGCTTCATCTCCTCCACGGCGCGGCGCGCGGGCTACCGCGAGGCGCTGCGCTCGGTGGGGCTGCACCCGCGGGCCGGAGCTGCAGGTCGCGGGCGCGTTCGGGATCGAGGGCGGCGCGCGGGCGATGGCCGAGCTGATGGCGGGGCCCACGCTGCCCACCGCCGTCGTCGCCGAGTACGACGAGCTGGCCATCGGCGCGCTGCGCACGCTGCGGCAGGCCAGCGTGGCGGTGCCGGGCCGGATCTCGGTGGTCGGGATGGACGATCATGAGATGGCCTCGGTCGTCGACCTCACGACCGTCGCCCAGCCGGTGCGCGAACTCGGTGCGCGGGCCGCCCGCATGCTGCTGGACCTGCTCGACGGCACGCTCACCGGGGACATGGACGTCGTCGTGCCGACCCGGCTGATCGTGCGGGGCAGCACGGCCGCGCCGATGGTCCGCGCCGGTCGACGGGGGTTGTTGACGCGCGCAACCGCATGGCACAGTGCGAACGACGGTGATCGCCGTCACTCACTCGGATCGTCCGGCACGTTCCTGCCGGTGAGAAAGAGGTGTCCAGCATGGCTGCTGTTGCCTATGACCACGCCAGTCGCACCTATCCGGGCAACCCGAAGCCCTCGGTGAACGACCTCAACCTCGAGATCGCCGACGGCGAGTTCCTCGTCCTCGTCGGGCCTTCCGGCTGCGGCAAGTCCACCGCGCTGCGGATGCTCGCGGGCCTGGAGGACATCAACACCGGCCGGATCCTCATCGGTGGTCGGGACGTCACCCGCGTGCCCCCGAAGGACCGCGACATCGCGATGGTGTTCCAGAACTACGCGCTCTACCCGCACATGACCGTGGCCGACAACATGGGCTTCGCGCTCAAGATCGCGGGCCAGCCGAAGGACGAGATCCGCAAGCGCGTCGCGGAAGCGGCCAAGATCCTCGACCTCGAGCAGTACCTGGACCGCAAGCCCAAGGCGCTCTCCGGTGGCCAGCGCCAGCGCGTCGCCATGGGCCGCGCGATCGTGCGCTCGCCGCAGGTGTTCTGCATGGACGAGCCGCTGTCCAACCTGGACGCCAAGCTGCGCGTCTCCACCCGCACCCAGATCGCCTCGCTGCAGCGCCGCCTGGGCATCACCACCGTCTACGTCACGCACGACCAGATCGAGGCCATGACGATGGGCGACCGCGTGGCCGTCCTCAAGGACGGCATCCTCCAGCAGTGCGACACCCCGCGGCACATGTACGACAAGCCCGCCAACGTGTTCGTCGCCGGGTTCATCGGCTCGCCCGCCATGAACCTCGTGCAGACCACCATGGACGGCGACCTCGTGCACTTCGGCGACGCGAACGTGCAGGTGCCGCGCGAGGGCGTGGACGCGCTGGGCTCCGACCGGTCGGTCACGCTCGGGGTGCGGCCCGAGGACCTCGACGTCGTCGGGGAGGGATCGGGTCTTCCCGTCGAGGTCGACGTCGTCGAGGAGCTGGGCGCCGACGCCTACGTCTACGGCAGCGCCGACTTCGGCGGCGAGCGCCGCCCGATCATCGCGCGCGTCGACGGGCGCAAGCCCCCGGAGAAGGGCTCGGTGGTGCACCTCGCCCCGCAGCTGGGCCACATGCACCTGTTCCGCGGCGACAACGGGGAGCGCATCCACCTCGACGGCCTGAGCGGCTGTGCGCGGTAACGAGTGCTCAGGGCACTCGTTACCGCGCACAGGGTAGGTTGCGCCCGCAGGTGCAGCCACGCCGTCGGTGATCTCCGCCGACGGGCTGCAGGCCTGCGCGGCGGAGCACCGGGTCACCCCGAGGTCGTCCGGCCGCGCGCGGCCCGTCAGCTCGACGAGGCCCTGCTCGGCCGCGGCGTCGGCCATGCGGCGCACCAGCGCGGTGCCCAGCCCGCGGCCCTGCCAAGCGTTGTCGACCAGCACCGCGCAGCGGCCTGCGCCCGGCCCGTCCGGGTCGAGGTTGGCCACGGCCACCGCGCTGCCGCCGTCCGTGGTGACGGCGAGCACCGCCTGGCCCGGGTCGCCGAGCAGGGCGTCCAGCTCGCCGGGGCCGAGCCGCGGCGTCGGTGACAGGAACCGGGCGCGCCGCGCCGCCGGGGAGCAGCGCGCGTGCAGCGCCGCCACCAGCGGGGCGTCCGACTGCGGTCGCGGGCCGCAGCCGCACCTCCGAGCCGTCGCGCAGCAGCAGGATCTGCTCGTCGGCGCGGGCTCGGCGGGCACCCGCATCGCCAGCTGGGCGGCCAGCTCCAGCAGCGCGGCGGCGCGTGACAGCTCCGTCGCGGTGAACGGCCACGCCCGCCCCAGCCGCACCTGCGCGGCGCCGATCCGCAGCGTGTGGACGTGCCCCGGGGTGCCGCCCGCCGCCGGGTCGACCAGCCGCGCGCGCAGCATCGTGGCCACCGCCCTCGGGGCGCTGCCCGGGTCGGCGACGACCATGCGGGCCAGCGCGAGCGCCGTCGTCGCCGGATCGGCCAGCTCGCCCGCGTCGGCGCGCACCAGCAGCGTGCACGGGATGCCCGCGCGCTGGATCTCGTCGACGAGCGCGGCCGGGTCGCCCGCGGTCGGCACGCGGACGAGCAGCTCGTCGGTGACCGAGCCGTCGTCGGCGGGCTCGCCGACCACGTGCAGCGAGATGATGTTGCACCCGGCGCGGCCGACGGCGGTGGCGAGCTCGCCCAGCCTTCCCGGTCGATCCTCGAGCTCGACGTGCACGCGCCACAACACCACGCGGACGAGGGTAGTCGTGGGTCGGAAACGTTGTCAGAGCGACCGTATCCACTCACGAGCGAAGCCCACCTCGGTGGCCATGTGCGCCATCGACTGCTCGACGACCAGGCTGCCGTGGCCCGCGTCGAACCGGCTCACCGCGTAGTCCGCGCCGCGGGCGGCCAGCGCGTCGAGGTAGTTGTCGATCTGCCGGATCGGGCAGCGCGGGTCGTTCTCGCCCGCCAGCACCAGCACCGGCGCGCGGACGGCGTCGACGTAGGTCAGCGGCGACGCCGCCCGGTAGGCGTCGGGCCGCTCCTCCGGCGAGCCGCCGAACAGCGCCCGGTCGAACGCCCGCAGCTGCTCCATCTCGTCGGCGTAGGCGGCGAGGTAGTCGGCCACCGGCACGCCCGCGATGCCCGCCGCCCACCGCTCCGGCTGGGTGCCCACCGCCAGCAGCGCCAGGTAGCCGCCCCACGACCAGCCCTCGACGACGCAGCGCGCCGGATCGGCGATGCCCTCGGCGACGCAGCGGTCGAACACCGCGGCGACGTCCTCCAGCTCGGTGAGCCCTGGGCGCCCCTCGATCGCGTCGCGCCAGGCCGAGCCGTAGCCCGTCGAGCCGCGGTAGTTGACCTCGACCACGGTGAAGCCCGCGTCCACCCAGGTCGCGCGGGCCGGGCTGAAGCGGTCCTCGTCGGCGGCGTGCGGGCCGCCGTGCAGGCTGAACACGGTGGGGCGCTGGCCTGTCACCGGCGCGGGCGACCAGCGCGTGCACCTCCCCGGCCCACAGGTCCTCGACCGGGACCGAGCCCGGCGCCCGCTCGCCCGGGCAGCGCCACGAGCACGCGGTCGGTGCCGTCGGGGTGCAGCGCGCGCACGCTCGCGGGCTCCGCGGCCGACGAACAGGTGTACTCGACCGTGCCGTCCGGGCGGACCTGCGCCGAGCCGACGCAGCCCGGCGCCACCGGCAGCTCGGTCAGCGCGCCGGAGTCGAGGTCGTAGCGGTAGAGCCGGGTGCGGGCCGCGTGCGTGTGCCAGACCAGCAGGAACGTCGCGTCGGGTGCGAAGTCGGCGGCCACCTCGCCCGGCAGGTCGAGGACGATCTCGGTCTCGGTGTCGGCGACGACGTCCCAGATCAGCAGCTCCTCGCGGCCCCGGCGCTCGTGCATGAGCAGCAGCCGCGGGTCGCCCGGACAGGCGCGAACACGAGCGGGGTCAGGCCCTTGCCCGGCCCGTCGGACTTCTCCGCGACCGTGCTCCCGTCGGCCACCCGCACCACGCGGACGTCGGGGTGGCGGGAGTCGCCGTGCTCGGAGTGGCTGATCGCGAGCAGGGTCTCGTCCTCCGACAGCCCGCCGACGCCGGCGTCCTCGGCGTTCGCGTAGATCACCGCGGCGGGCGCGTCGCCGCGGCGCACCCAGATCCGGGTGCCCGCGTCGGTCGACGTGCCCGCGGCGACGACCGTGCGTCCGACGTCCAGGCCCGCGGGGTAGCCGTCCTCGACGTCCGGGAGCGCGGGCTCGGCGCGCGCCGCCCGCGAACGGCTCGGTGACCCAGTGGCCGAACTCGTCGCCGTCGGTGTCGGCGAACCACCAGACCGTCGCGCCGTCCGGGGCTGAGCGTGGCGGCGTAGGTGCCGCTGGGCCGGTCGGTGACCTGGCGGTGCAGGTCGGTCGCCCGGTCCCAGACGTAGACCTCGGTGGTGCCGCTCGCGTTGGACGTGTAGAGGCAGCGGTCCGGGGCGTCGCGCGCCCAGCCGGGCCGCGACATGCGGGGCGCGGTGTACCGGGCGCGCCAGCGCTGCTCGCGCTCGTCGTCGAAGAGGCGGTCGGGCACCGGGGCGACGGGGTGTGCGCTCACGCGGAACGATCCTGCCGCACCTCGCCCGGCGGCGGCCCGGGCCCGACCGCGCACCCCGGTGGGCAGCTTGCCCCCGGCGGCCGATTCGGCACCGCGGGCGGACCGCGCACCCACGGGCCGACCGCGCACCCCACCGGGCTGACCGCGCACCCCACAGAGCCACCGCGCACCCCATCAATGGGGTGCGCGGTGGGCCGGAGGGGTGCGCAGTCGGGGTGCGACCGTGGGGGTGGGTGATCATTTCCGTATGACGGTCGGGCGGTCGGTGCTGCTGTTCGTGCTCGCCGCGCTCGCGGAGATCGGCGGCGCGTGGCTGGTCTGGCAGGGCGTGCGCGAACAGCGCGGCCTCGTGTGGATGGGGGCCGGGGTGGTGGCGCTCGGCGTGTACGGCTTCGTCGCCACCCTGCAGCCCGACCCGCACTTCGGGCGCATCCTCGCCGCATACGGCGGGGTGTTCGTCGTCGGGTCGCTGCTGTGGGGCGTGGCGCTCGACGGCTTCCGGCCCGACCGCTTCGACTACCTCGGCGCCGCGCTCTGCCTCGCGGGCGTGGTCGTGATCATGTACGTGCCGCGCGGCTGATCCCGCCGTGCCATCATCGGGGACGTGAACGAGCCCGTCCGCCCCGAGGACCTGCGCGTTTCCGACGCCGAACGGCAGGCCGTCGCGGATCGCCTGCGGGTGGCGCAGAGCGTCGGCCAGCTCGACATCCACGAGTTCGACGAGCGCGTCCAGTCGGTGTGGGCGGCCCGCACCCGCGGTGAGCTGGAGCGGGTCACCGCCGATCTGCCCGTCCCGCCGCCGGCCGCTCCGTCGCCGGGCCGCCGTCCCGCCCGTCGGGTCTTCTCCGACACCGGCGGCGGCGTCACGATGCGCATCCTGTCGATCATCTGGCTGGCGTCGGTTGCGGTGAACGTCGTCGTGTGGGGCCTGGTGTCGGCCACCAACGACGAGATGATCTATCCCTGGCCGATCTGGCTCGCGCCCGCGGGCGTCGTGCTCCTGGTGCTTTACGTCGCGGGCATCGGGCGGCCGCCCCGCTCGTGACGCCGCTCATGCTGCTGCGCGCGATCGCCTCGGGGGCGGGATCGCTCGCCCCGGTGCACGCCGCGCTGGGCACGGTGCTGGACGCCATCGAGCCCGGCCACGCCGTCGCGCGCGTACCGCATCTGCCGCCGCACCGGTTGCGCGGGCCGGGCGTCGTCCCGGTGCTGGGCGATCTGGTGCTCAGCGCGGCGGTCACGTCGTCGCTGGACGCCGGGCTGCGGATCAGCACGCTGGCCCTGCACACCGCGGTGCTCGGCCCGCTGCCGCCGCCGGGTTCGGCCCTCGTGGCGCGCGCCGACCTGGTCGCGCCCGCCGGTACGACGGCCGTGAGCCGCGCGGAGGTGTGCGCGGCCGACGGGCGGCCGGTGGCGCACCTGACGGCCCGGTCCGCGGTGCTGCCCGCGACCGACCGGGGCGGCCTCTTCCACGACCCGCCCGACCCGGATCCCTTCGCCGCGCTCGGCCCCGACCTGCGCGCCGCGCCCGTGCTCGCCAACTCGGTCGGCGGGGTGCAGGGCGGGGTGCTCGCCGCGGTCGTCGGGCACCGCATCGCCGCGGCCCTTCCGGACGCCGTGGCGTGCGATCACGACGTCCGGTTCGTGCGGCCGGTGGCGGCCGACGGCGCCCCGATGGCCGTCGACGTCGAGGTCCGGCACGAAGGACGGCGGCTGGCCGCGGCCGACGCGCGCCTGTACGACGCCGCGGGGCGACTCGTCCTCCTCGCCTCGGCCACCTGCTGGCGGGACGCCTGAGCGGGCTGGGCCTGCCCGGTGGGTCGCGCAAACCGCCACGGCGACGTCGCCGCGTTTCGGCACGGTGAGTCGCGTGATACGCCACGGTGAGTCGCGCGTTCCGGCACGGCGAGTCGCGCGATACGCCATGGTGAGTCGCGCGTTCCGGCACGGTGTGTTGGCCAAACCGGTGCGGTCAGTCGCGCGTTTCGGCACGGCGAGGCGGGCAAGTCGGTGTGGTGAGTCGCGCGCTTCAACACGGAGTGTCGGGCGAACGGGCGTGGCGAGTCGCGCAAGTCGGCACGGCGAAGGTCAGGCGGCCGGTGTGACCCCACCCGCACCGCCCGCGCCAGATGCGCCGCCGGCGCCCGGAGGCCGGGTGGGGAGGGTGATGCCGCAGGCCTGAAGCGCCGCGCGGACCTTCGGGTCGGCGAACGCGCCGCCGCCCCGGTTCTGGCCCGGCGTGCGCGTGGGCGGGGGTGCCCCGGGGGCACGGGACGGTCGGGGGGCGAACGACGGCACGGGGAGGCCCGCCGCCTGGAGGCACTGGGTGATCTTCTGCTGCTGGGCCGGGTCCATGCGGGCACCGCCGCCGCCACCGCCTGGTGCTGCGGGAGCCGTCGCGGCTGCCCCGCTGCAACCGGCGAGCGCGAGCGTCACCACGGCTGTTGCGGTGACGAGGGAGCCGCGCGCTGAGATCCTCATCGGGTCGGTCCTTTCCCGGCGGGCGTCAGCCCCCGGTTGTTCGGCTGGTGATCGAGGTGGCGGTGACGGAGCCGTCGGGGTTCGTGGTGCCCGCCACCGCGATCGGAGCGCCGGGCTTGAGCCCGCCGAGTCCGGAGGTCGTGATCGTCGCGGTCGGCGGCACGGTCACGGTGATCGCCTTCCCGGCGAAGTTGGTGAGGGTCAGGGTGTCGCCGCTGACGGACGTGACGGTGCCGACCGCGACCGGTGGCTCGCCGCCGACGGCGGCGGCGCCCGGGCCTTCGCCCGAGGCGCCCGGCTCCGCCGAACCTGCGCTGCCGGCCGCTGCGCCATCGCGTGCCGCTGTGCCGCCCGCCGCCGCTCCTGCGCCGCCGGTCGCTCCGCCGCCAGCCGCTCTGCCTCCGCCCGCCGCGCCTCCGCCCGCCGCGCCTCCGCCCGCCGCGCCTCCGCCCGCCGCGCCTCCGCCCGCCGCGCCTCCGCCCGCCGCGCTGCCGCCCGCCGCCGCTCCTGCGCCGCTGGCCGCGCTGCCTCCGGCCGCCGCGCCTCCGGCCGCCGCGCCTCCGGCCGCCGCGCCGCCGGCCGCCGCGCCGCCGGCCGCCGCGCCGCCGGCCGCCGCGCCGCCGGCCGCCGCGCCTCCGCCCGACCCGGTCGTCCCCGCGTTGCGGGTCCCGCCGCCGGTGCGGGCGCCGCCGATCCCGGCCACCGCGAGGCCGCCGCCTGCCGTGCGAGCGCTGCCGCGGGCGCCTGCAAGGAGCGTCGAGTCGTACTGCCGCTCGATCAGCAAGCCACTGGAGAAGGCCAGCGCCGCCACCA
Organism: uncultured Actinomycetota bacterium; assembly: GCA_963837575.1. Lineage (GTDB taxonomy): Bacteria > Actinomycetota > Actinomycetes > Mycobacteriales > Pseudonocardiaceae > Pseudonocardia. The sequence goes on along the minus strand of CAWIOI010000009.1, from coordinate 83,688 downwards.
CGGCGGCGAGGAGCACCCACGTGAGCCGGTTGGTCCACTGTGGACGATCCCACTCCAAGGCCAGCGGGTCGTCCTCCTCGTACGGCTCACTCATAGCGCAGCGCGTCGATCGGCCGCAGCGACGCGGCCCGGTTGGCGGGGTAGATGCCGAAGAACAGCCCGATCGCGACCGAGACGAGAAACGCCAGCACGACCGAGTACGGGGCCACCACCAGCTGGAACGTGCCGAACTTCAGGCTCCCGACGACCACGCCGATGGCGACGCCGAGCAGGCCGCCGAACATCGACAGCAGCACGGCCTCGAGCAGGAACTGACCGACGATGTCGCTCCTCTGCGCACCGATGGCCTTGCGGATGCCGATCTCCCGGGTGCGCTCGGTGACCGTCACCAACATGATGTTCATGACGCCGATGCCGCCGACGAGGAGCGAAATCGCGGCCACCGCACCGAGCAACACCGTGAACGTGCCGGTCGCCGCGGTGACCGCGGACAGGATCGAACTCGGGTTGAAGATCGAGAAGTCGGGGTTGTTCGGGCTGACGTCGTGCCGCTCGGCGAGGATCTCCGTGACCTCCGACGTCGCGGCGACGACCGCGTCCGCGCTCGCGGCCTTCACCGAGATGCTGGAGACGTTGCCGTAGCCGGTGAGGGTGTCCTGCACGGCGGTCAGCGGGGCGATGACGCGGTCGTCCTGGTCCTGCGGGCCGGTGCTGCCCTTCGCGGCGAGCAGGCCGACCACGTCGTAGGCGAACCCGTTGAACTGCACGGTCTGGCCGACGATCGCCGTCCCGTCGCCGCCGACGAGGCTCGTCGCGACGGTGAGCCCGACCACCGCGACCCGGCGGCGCTGGTCGTAGTCGGACTGCGTGAACGGCACGCCCACCGTGATCGTGTCGTTGTCGTTCTCCAGGTAGCTCGGCGTCGTACCGTTGAACGTGCCGACCGCGTGTGACGCGCCCGCGTACGTCGCGGTCACCGCCGGCGCATTGACCACCGGCGCGACCGAGACGACGTCGGGGGCCTGGACGGGGTCGAGGAGCGCCTGCGCGTCGTCGAGGGTCAGCGCGGGCGAGCGGATCTGGGTGCCGTTGTCGACCGTCCCCGCCCCACCGCCTGCGGCCCCGGCGCCCCCGCCACCGCCGCCGGTCCCGGCCCCGCCCGCCCGTGCGCCGCCCCCAGCGCCGCCCCCAGCGCCGCCGCCGGCCCCCGCGCCTGCGCCCGCACCGGCCCCGCCGCCCGCACCCGCCCCACCGCCGCCCGCTCCCGCGCCGCCGGGACGGGCGCCACCACCGCCGAAGGCGCCCCCGAAACCGCCTCCGAAGCCGCCGCCGCCACGTCCCAGCGCCCCGCCCCCCACCCGGCGGCCTGCCGCCGTCGAGTTCGAGGTCACGGTGAGCGTGTTGCTCCCCAACGCGCTGATCGAGCTCTTGATCGCCGTGCTCGCCCCGTTGCCCGCAGCGATGAGGATGATCACCGCGGCGACCCCGATGAGGATGCCGGACATCGTCAGCAGCGAGCGCAGCTTGTTGGAGAGCACGCCGCGGGCCGCGAACCGCACGCTCTCCCGGGCGCTCATCCCGACACCCGGCTCGGGACGGTGCGGTCGGACGACCACCGGGGCGGACGGTCCGTCGGTGCGGCGACGCGCCGGTCGGCCACGATGCGCCCGTCCCGCATCCGCACCACGCGCTTGGCGTGGTGGGCCACCTCCTCCTCGTGCGTGATCACGATGATCGTCCGGCCGTCCGCGTTGAGGTCGTCGAACAGCGCCAGGACGTCGTCGGTGCTGCGGCTGTCCAGGGCGCCGGTCGGCTCGTCGGCGAGCAGGAGCACCGGGTCCGTCGCGATCGCGCGGGCGATCGCCACGCGCTGCTGCTGGCCCACGGACAGCTGCGACGGCAGGTGGTGCGTCCGGCCCTCCAGCCCGACCTGCTCCAGCGCGCGGATCGCCCGCCGCCGCCGCTCGCCCGGGCGCAGGCCCGCGTACGCCATCGGCAGCTCGACGTTGCTCACGGCCGTCGTCCGCGGGATCAGGTTGAACGACTGGAAGATGAACCCGATCTTGCGGTTGCGGACGAGGGCCTGTCGCCGCTCGTCGAGTCGCCGCGTGTCGACGCCGTCGAGCAGGTAGCGCCCGCTGGACGGGACGTCGAGGCAGCCGATGATGTTCATCAGGGTCGACTTGCCGGACCCCGACGCGCCCATCACGGCCACGTAGTCGCCGCGCTCGACGGCGAGGTCGACGCCGTCGACCGCCCGCACGATCGTGTCCGCGCCCCCGTACACCTTCGCGATCGCCCGCAGATCGACGACGGGGCGCGCCATCAGCCGCCCCCGCACGGGTCGTCGCGAACGATCCGGCGGGGACGATTGCGGGCCACAGACGCGAAGCCTGTCCGCCGCGATTGGCAATCCCCTGTGCGCAACATGGGTAATCGCTGTGAATCGCGGCGGCGATTCGGCCGGAAATCACCGGCTCGGTGTATTCATACCGAGCAGGCGACCCGATTTCAGCCGAACGTGATGAGCGGCTTGATGATGGCGTCCTCCTTGGTGGCCATCATCTCGAACGCGCGGCTGATGTCGTCGAACGGGAACGTGTGGGTGGTCATCGGGGTCGGGTCGATGCGACCGGTGAGCATGAGCCGGAACATCCGGTTCATCCGCTCGCTGCCGCCCGGGCACAGTCCGGTGTGGATGGCTTTGTCGTTCATGCCGAGCCCGAACGCGTCGAGCGGCAGTTGCAGCGGTGCCGGGTTCTCGCCGTGGTAGCCGATGTTGGAGACGCGGCCGCCCGCCTTCGTCACCCGCACGCACGCCTCGAAGGTCTGCGGGAAGCCGAACGCCTCGATCGCGGCGTCGACGCCCTCGCCGCCGGTCATGTCCATGATCTGCTCGACGGGGTCGCCCTGGGTGAAGTCGACGATGTCGTCCGCGCCGAACCGCTTGGCCAGCGCCTGCCGCTCCGGGCGGGACTCGACGGCGATGATCCGGCCCGCGCCCATGAGGTTGGCGCCCATCGTGGCGCACAGCCCGACCGGGCCCTGCGCGAACACCGCCACCGTCTCGCCGAACTTCAGGTAGGCGTGCTCGGCGCCCATGAACCCGGTGGAGAGCATGTCGCAGGTGTAGACGGCCTGCGCGTCGGAAAGGTTGTCCGGAATGGGGGTGAGGTTGGCCTGCGCGGCCGGTACGACGAAGTACTCGGCCATGTTGCCGTCCATTTGGACGGTGTACTTGTAGCCGCCGAGCGGGCCGCCGCACTGGCTGGTGAAGCCGCGCTGGCAGTAGCTGCAGCGGTAGCAGGGCGTCACCGCGTTGACGGCCACGCGGTCGCCCTCGCTGAACCCGGTGACGGCGGAGCCGAGCGCGTGGACCACCCCGACCGACTCGTGGCCCAGCGTGCGGTCGTTCGGCACCGGCAGCGCGCCCTTGACGGTGTGGACGTCGGAGGTGCAGATGAGCGCGGCGGTCGTCTTGACGATCGCCTCCTCGGGGCCGGGTGTCGGGATGGGCTTCTCCATCACCTCGGTCCGACCGACCTCTTTGATCACGAACGCGCGCATGGTGTCCGACATAAGGGCTCCTCTGGCCGACGGCGACGTCATCCGATCGTGGCCTGTCCCACGGCGGCGCGCCCCTACCCATTCGGGTGGGTTAGTCGACGTCCGGGGCCGCGGCCGTGCGCGCGCCGGGGTGGATGCCCAGCTTGGCCAGGTTCGGCAGGGCGGGATGGACCTTGCCCGCCGGGCCCGCCGCGAACGCCGTGAACAGCCGGGTGGTGATGGCGTCCAGGATCGGGGCGACGTGCCCGGCCTGTGCGGGCCCGGTGCAATAGGGGTCCATGCCGCACACCCAGTCCTGCGTGCCGCTCGCGAACACGCCCGCCCCGCCTGCGGTCGTGTAGTAGATGGCGTCGGCGAAGTCGCGCTGGTGGGTGGTGCCGCAGACGACGGGGGAGTGGAAGAGCACCTCGAGCGGCTGCGGCGTGGGCGCGCCCAGGTCCACCCCCGAGTACTCGATGCCGACCACGCCGGGCAACGCCTGTCCGTCGTGGACGAGGCCCGCGAGCAGCCAGTTCGACTGGTCGACCGCGACCAGCGCCGCGCGGCCCGGGAAGCACTTGTAGGTGTTGCCCACGAGCACGCTCTCCGGCCGCGGGTGGGGCGGCAGCCGCCAGTCCTGGGTGGCTTCGAGCGGGTCGGTCTTGCTGTACGGGTCCTCGTCGAACGACTTGTAGTTGATCTCCAGCCGGTTGGGGCCCAGCGGCGTGGCGTCGAAGCGGATGTGCCGGTACACCTCGTTGCCGCCGAGGAACGCGAGGTTCACGCCCTGGTCGCGCGCGGTGGTGGCGGCGGCGCGCATGGCCGTCGACCAGTACTCGTCGTGGCCGAGGGTGACCATCGCCCGGGCGCCCGCGAGCAGGCCGGGATCGGCGTGCAGGTCGACGTCGGTGGCGTAGCCCAGCGGGATCCCCGCCTGCTCCGCCACCCGCACGGCGCCCAGTTCGAACTGCAGGAACTGGCCCGCGCCGAGCATCCCCGCCTCGTAGGGCCGGTCGAACGACACCGCCCGCGCGCGGTCGGGCCGCTGCCCGTCGGGGCCCTTGTAGAGGGAGTAGCCGCCCCAGCGGTTGTAGGCCTGCCAGGTCGTCACCGCGTTGATGATCACGAGGCGGCCCGTGTTCGACGTCGTGCGCACGGTCAGCGGCACGTAACGCTGGGCGCCCGGCGCGTCGAGGCGGAAGAGGTAGTCGCCCGGCGACCAGCCGGTGGTGTCCACGGTGAGCGACGGCGACCACGGCGCGACCACCGTGTTCGTCGGCTTCTGGACGACCGCGGGCGGCTGCGCCTTACCGGGCTGCGGCGCGGACGTCCAGATCCGCCGCGCGTCGGCGCCGAGCCGGAACGCGGTGGCCGTCCAGGTGGTCGCGGTCGTCGAGACGAACAGCCTTACCGGCTGGCCGGGCGTGACGCTCACGTGGTCGGCGAAGCCCTCGATCGCGTGCTCGGGCCCGGGGGTCGTGAGCGCCCACTCGGCGTTGCCCGGGATCGAGGCGGGGGCCGTGGTCGGCGCAGCCTGCGGCGGGGCAGGCGGCGGGGGCGGCGCGGCCGAGCATCCGGCGAGGAGCGCCACCAGCAGGAGGAGAACGGCGCGCACGAACGGAGATTGTGCACCCGCTCGGGTGTGGCAAGGTGCGATGGTGGACGAGCGTGTCGAAGAGCAGCGGCTGATCCGCGCCGAGCCCGCGGAGATCTTCGCGGTGCTCCGCGACCCGCAGGGGCACGTCGCGATCGACAGCTCCGGGATGCTGATGGCCGCCACCGGCGCGCCGGTGAACGCGGTGGGCGACGCGTTCGTCGTGCACATGGACCGCGAGGCGCTCGGCGACCTCCCGTTGGGCGAGTACGACGTCACGAACACGATCACCGTGTACGAGCCGGACCGGGAGATCGCCTGGACGGTGCTGGGGCGGCTGCGGCCGCAGATCGGGCACGTCTACGGCTACCGGCTGGAGGCCGTCGCCGACGGCACGCAGGTGACCTCCTACTGCGACTGGTCGGGCATGGACCCGGTGTGGCGCGACCGCGGCCTCGTCTTCCCGATCGTGCCCGCGTCGGCGCTGAAGGCGACGCTCGGGATCCTGGCGCGGACGGTCTACGCGCGCCGGTAGTGCGGAGCGCGCACACCGCCCGCGCGCACCCCGGTGCGCAGCAGCGGCAGCACCCGGCGCGGCACCACCGTGCTGAGCGCGATCACGCTCGTCGAGCGCACGATGGCGGGCGAGGAGTTCAGCGCGACCAGCACGTCCTGCAGGTCGGCGTGCGAACGGGCGGCGACGCGGCAGACGATGTCGCCGGTGCCGGTCACCGCGTGCGCTTCGAGCACGTTGGGGAATCGCGGCGAGCTCGTCGGCGACGTCGCCGCAGGCCGCCCTGGGCGATCTCCAGCGTGACGAACGCGCCCACCGGGAAGCCCGCCGCGTCGAGATCGACGTCCGGCCCGTAGCCGGTGATCACCCCGGCGTCGGTGAGCCGCTGCAGGCGCGCCTGCACGGTGGCGCGGGCGACCCTGATCAGCCGGGACAGCTCCAGCGGGCCCGACCGCGGGTGCGCGGTGAGGGTCTCGATGAGCGTGAGGTCGAGCGCGTCGAGCTGGTGGGCATGTGCCCGATTGTGCAGTACATGCGGGATCCACTGCCTTGGCCAGATCTGCGCAGCTCTTGGCCATCTTCGCATCATGCGCGATCGGCTTGCTCAGCGTCCGCTGCCCGAGTCCGCTGTCATCCCTGACCAGTCCATGACCGGCCAGATGCTGAGCGAGCCTCGACGAGCGCACGCGCGGTCGGGCTCGTCGAACACGACCCCGCCACCGATCCGTTCCCCGTCATCGGATGGGACGCCGTGGTGTGGGCGGTCGGCAACGCCACCCAGGCCACGGCAGGTGTTCACCGGCCGTCTACGGCATGGAGCTGGTCGCCGTCAGCGGGCCCGAGACCGGCAACCGCGACCACCGCGCCTACGTGCTGGAGAGCGGCGCCGTCCGGTTCGTGCTCACGGCGGCGTCGACCCGGCCAGCCCGCTGCTGGACCACCACCGCAGCCACGGGGACGGGATCGTGGACGTCGCGCTGGAGGTGCCCGACGTCGACCGCTGCGTGGCGCACGCGCGCGCCCAGGGCGCCGTCCGTGCTGGTCGAGCCGCACGACCTCACCGACGAGCACGGCACTGTGCGGTGGCGCGCTCGCGGCCTATGGCGACACCCGGCACACGCTGGTCGACCGCTCCCGCTACACCGGCCCGTACCTGCCGGGCTACGTCGCGGTGCCGCGCCGCGTGCAGGAAGGCGGCTGTTCCAGGCGCTCGACCACGTCGTCGGCAACGTGGAGCTGGGCCGGATGGACGAGTGGGTGCGGTTCTACCAGCGGATCATGGGCTTCACGAACATGGCCGAGTTCGTCGGTGACGACATCGCCACGGAGTACTCGGCGCTGATGAGCAAGGTCGTCGCGAACGGCAACCACCGGGTGAAGTTCCCGCTGAACGAGCCCGCCGTCGGGCAAGCAAGCGCTCGCAGATCGACGAGTACCTGCAGTTCTACGGCGGTCCCGGGCGTGCAGCATCTGGCGTTGGCCACGAACGACATCCTGCGCACGGTCGACGAGCTGCGGGCCGCGGGCGTGCAGTTCCTCGCCACGCCCGCAGGCCTACTACCGCGATCCCGCACTGCGGGAGCGGATCGGGCAGGTGCGCGTGCCGATCGAGGAGCTGGAGGCCCGCGGCATCCTCGTCGACCGCGACGAGGACGGCTACCTCCTGCAGATCTTCACCAAGCCCATCGGCGACCGTCCGACGGTGTTCTTCGAGCTCATCGAGCGGCACGGGTCGCTGGGGTTCGGCAAGGGCAACTTCCAGGCGCTGTTCGAGGCGATCGAGCGCGAGCAGGCCCGCCGCGGGAACTTCTGACCCCGACCGGCGTCGCCGGGTGTGGCCGCGCCGGGGCTGGGTACGGACCGGTCGGGCTTCCGGTGGGCGGGCGGGCTCGACGGGCCGGACCGGCGGCGGCACGATCACCGCACGGGGTCGGCACGCTGTCGGCGCGGCGGGAGGGGCGGGCGTGGGACTACGGGAGCGGTTGGGGTCGCTCGGCGCCTGGCCCGTCTACCGGCAGGTCATGGGGCCCGACCGGCTGGGCCGAGGCGCCGCCACGCAGTCGCCGCGTTCGCGCGCGGCCACCCCCCGCACCGCGACCGCCGACCGCGTCGCCAAGTCCGTGTGCCCCTACTGCGCGGTCGGGTGCGCGCAGCAGGTGTTCGTCAAGGACGAGCAGGTCATCCAGATCGAGGGCAACCCCGCCTCGCCGGTCTCCCGCGGCAGGCTGTGCCCGAAGGGCTCGGCCTCCACCCAGCTCGTGACGGGCCCGCAGCGCGAGCAGAAGGTGCGCTACCGCGCGCCGGGCGCCACCGAGTGGACCGACCTCGACCTGCACACCGCCATGGAGATGGTGGCCGACCGCGTGCTCGACGCCCGCCGCCGCGGCTGGCAGCAGACCGACGCCGAGGGCCGGATCCTGCGCCGCACCACCGGGTTCGCGGGCCTGGGCGGCGCGGCGTTGGACAACGAGGAGAACTACCTCATCAAGAAGCTCTTCACCGCGCTCGGGGCCATCCAGATCGAGAACCAGGCCCGTATTTGACACTCCGCCACCGTTCCCGGTCTGGGAACCTCGCTCGGGCGTGGCGGCGCCACCGACGGTCCGCACCGACTCGTCCACGCCGACTGCATCGTGATCATGGGCTCGAACATGGCCGAGGCCCATCCCGTCGGGTTCCAGTGGGTGGTGGAGGCCAAGGCGCGCGGCGCCAAGGTGATCCACATCGACCCGCACTTCACCCGCACCAGCGCGCTCGCCGACACGTTCGTCCCGATCCGGGTCGGCAGCGACATCGCCTTCCTCGGCGGCGTGATCCGGCACATCCTGGACAACGGGCTCGACTTCCGCGAGTACGTCACGGCGTACACGAACGCGGCGGCGCTCATCTCGCCGGAGTACCGCGACACCGAGGACCTCGACGGCCTGTTCAGCGGCTTCGACCCGGTCAATGGCAGTTACGACACCGCGAGCTGGCAGTACCGCTCCGCCGAGCCCCCGCCCGGGGACGACGAGCTGCCCCAGGAGGCGCAGTCTCACGCGACCGGGGCGGGCGGGCCGCCGATCGACGCCCCGCCGGACGCGACCGACCCGACGCTGCAGCACCCCGACTGCGTCTACCAGATCCTGAAGCGGCACTTCGCGCGCTACACCCCGGAGTTCGTCGAGGAGGTCTGCGGGGTGCCGCAGGACGCGTTCCGCGCGGTGTGCGACGCGTGGACGGCCAACTCCGGCCGCGAGCGCACCACCACGCTGATCTACAGCGTGGGCTGGACGCAGCACAGCGTGGGCGCGCAGTACATCCGCGCCGGGTCGATCGTGCAGCTGCTGCTGGGCAACATCGGCCGCCCCGGCGGCGGCATCCTCGCCCTGCGCGGCCACGCCAGCATCCAGGGCAGCACCGACATACCCACGCTGTTCAACCTGCTGCCCGGCTACCTGCCGATGCCCTCGCCCGCCACCCCGGACCTCGCCGCCTACGTCGAGTCGATCCGCAGCCGCAAGCAGAAGGGGTTCTGGTACAACGCCGACACGTACCTGGTGTCGCTGCTCAAGGAGTACTGGGGCGCGGGCGCCACCGCCGACAACGACTACCGCTTCGACTACCTCCCCCGCATCGACGGCGACCACGGGGTCTTCCGCACGGCCCTCGACATGGACGACGGCAAGGTCCCCGGCTACTTCGTCTTCGGCCAGAACCCCGCCGTCGCCGTGTCCAACGGGCGGCTGATGCGGCGCGCGTTCGCCCAGCTCGACTGGCTGGTCGTCCGCGACCTCGCGATGATCGAGACGGCCACGTTCTGGCGGGACGCCCCGGAGGTCGCGACCGGCGAGATCGTCCCCGAGGAATGTCGGACCGAGGTGTTCTTCTTCCCCGCAGCGTCACACGTGGAGAAGGAGGGCACGTTCACCCAGACCGAGCGCATGTTGCAGTGGCGCGAGCGGGCCGTCGAGCCGTCCGGCGACCAGCGTTCGGACCTGTGGTTCACCTACCACCTGGGGAGGCTGATCCGTGAGCGGCTCGCGGGCTCCCCCGACAACACCGACGAGCGCGACCGGCCGATCGTCGAGCTGAACTGGGATCTCCCGGTGCACGGCGACCCGGTCTGGGGTGAGCCGGACGCCGAGGAGGTGCTGCGCCGGATCAACGGCTACCACCTGGACACGGGCGAGCTCGTCGGCGACTACCGCGACCTGCGTGCCGACGGCAGCACGTCATCGGGCTGTTGGATCTACACGGGGGTGTTCAAGGACGGGGTGAACCTGTCCGCGCGGCGCGGCGACGGCCCCGACGGCAAGTGGGGCTGGGTGTGGCCGCTGGATCGGCGCGTGCTCTACAACCGGGCCTCCGCCGACCCCGCGGGCAGGCCGTGGAGCGAGCGCAAGAAGCTCGTCTGGTGGGACGCCTCCGTCCGGCGCTGGGTCGGCGACGACATCGCCGACTTCCCCGACGACCTGCCGCCCGACCACGTGCCGCCGGACGACGCCGTCGGGCCCGCCGCGTTGCGCGGCGACGACCCGTTCGTGCTGCAGGCCGACGGGAAGGCGTGGCTGTTCGCGCCCAACGGCGTTGTCGACGGGCCGATGCCCACGCACTACGAGCCGGACGAGTCGCCGGTGCGCAACCCGCTGCGCGGGCCGCGGGCGAGCCCGACCCGGCGGCGCTACCAGCACGAGGACAACCCGGCCAACCCGCCCGGCACAGTGTTCCCGTTCGTGCTCACCTCCTCCCGGCTCACCGAGCACTACACCTCGGGCGGCATGACGCGCTGGCTGCCGTTACTGGCCGAGCTGCAGCCCGCGCTGTTCGTCGAGGTGTCGCCGCAGCTGGCCGCCGAGCGCGGGCTGAGCCACGGGCAGTGGTGCCACATCGTCACGAGCCGCACGGCGGTGCAGGCGCGCACGGTCGTCACCGCGCGGATCCCGCCGCTGCGGGTGCAGGGCAACGTGGTGCACCAGGTGTGGATGCCCTACCACTTCGGCAGCCGCGGGCTGGTGCGCGGCGACGTCATGAACGACCTGCTCGGCATCGTCGCCGACCCCAACGTCGGGATCCAGGAGGGCAAGGTGGCGACCTGCGACGTCCGGCCGGGTCCCCGCCCCACCGGCCGGGCGCTGCTGGACTACGTGGCGGACTACCGCCGGAGAGCAGGGATGGCGTGAGCAGCCTCTTCGGTCCGCTCGACGACGTCGCGGGCGACGCCGGGCACGTCGACCACCCGCCGCGGGTCGGGTTCTTCACCGACACGTCGGTGTGCATCGGCTGCAAGGCGTGCGAGGTGGCGTGCAAGCAGTGGAACGGCGTGCCCGCGGCCGAGCACCTCGACCTCTTGGGGATGTCGCACGACAACACCGGCGCGCTGGGCGCCAACGCGTGGCGGCACGTGGCGTTCATCGAGCAGAGCAAGCCGGTGGACCTGGGGATGCCGGAGGTTGCGGGGGACGGCTTGCGGTGGCTCATGGCCTCGGACGTCTGCAAGCACTGCACGCACGCGGGCTGCCTGGACGTGTGCCCGACGGGTGCGTTGTTCCGCACGGAGTTCGGGTCGGTCGTCGTGCAGCAGGACATCTGCAACGGCTGCGGGTACTGCGTGTCGGCGTGCCCGTACGGCGTGATCGAGCGGCGGCCCGGCGACGGGCGCGCCCAGAAGTGCACGCTGTGCTACGACCGGCTTTCCGGCGGCCTCGAACCGGCGTGCGCCAAGGCGTGCCCGACCGACTCGATCCAGTTCGGCGAGCTCGCCGAGCTGCGGGAACGGGCCGCGGCGCGGGTGGACACCCTGCACGAGCGGGGCGTCGCCGGGGCCCGCCTCTACGGCGCCGACGAGGACGACGGCGTCGGCGGCAACGGCGCGTTCTTCCTGCTCCTCGACGAGCCGGAGGTCTACGGCCTGCCGCCGGACCCGGTGGTGCCGACGCGCGACACCGTGCGGATGTGGCGGTTCGTCGGGGCCGCGGCGGGCGCGTTCCTCGCCGCCGCCGTGGGCTCGTTCGTGGGTGCGGCGATGAACGCTCGTGAGTGGACAACGGTGTTCTGGCCACTATTTCCACTCACGAGCGGGTGGGGGGTGGGGCGCCGGTGAGCCGCCGGGCCGAGCCCCTGCCGCCGCCCCGGCCGGACGACGCGTCCTACTACGGCCGCCCCATCCTCAAGCCGCCCGCCTGGGACTGGCGGATCCCCGCGTACCTGTTCGCGGGCGGCGCGTCGGCCGGGTCGACGCTGGTGTCCGTGGGGGCCGACCTCAGCGGTCGGCCCCGGCTGCGGCGCCGCGCGCGCCTCGCCGCGGTGGCCGCGCTGGGCGCGAGCACCTACTTCCTGGTGTCCGACCTGGGCAGGCCCGAGCGGTTCCACCACATGCTCCGGGTGGCCAAGCCGACGTCGCCGATGAGCGTCGGCACGTGGATCATCGCGGGCTACAGCCCCGGCATCGGGCTGGCCGCCGTGGGGGAGCTGCTGCCCGCCCGGTGGCGCATCACGCGCCTGGTGCGGCGGGTGGCGCTGCCCGCGTCGCTGACGTCGGCCGTGCTGGCGCCGCCGCTGGCGAGCTACACGGCGGTGCTCCTGTCACAGACGGCCGTGCCCGCGTGGAACACCGCGCACCCCTATCTGCCGTTCGTCTTCACCGGCTCGGCCGCGGCCAGCTCCGGTGGGCTCGCGATGGTGCTCGCGCCGCAGGCCGAGACGGGCCCGGCCCGCGCGTTCGCCGCGGTGGGCGCGGCGGCCGAGCTCGTGGCGTCGCGGGTGATGGAGCACCGCATCGGCATGGTCGCCGAGGCGTACACGACGGGTCGCGCGCACACGTTGCGCCGCTGGTCGGAGTACCTGACCGTGGGGGGGCTCGTGGGCACGCTGGCGGCGCGCCGACACCGGGTCGTCGCCGTGGCGGCGGGGCTCGCGCTGCTCGCGGGCAGCGCGCTGCAGCGCTTCGGCGTCTTCGAGGCGGGCGTGGCGTCCACCCGCGATCCCCGCTACGTCGTCACGCCGCAGCGCGAGCGACTGGCGACGGCGAAGGGCCCCACCCGGTAGCGAGTGGGGCCCCTCGAACGGCCCATGGCGCGCCGATCAGGCGGTGTGCGTCGGGAAGACATTGAGCGTGCGGAAGCGCTCGGCGGTGGCGTCGGTGGCCTGCTTGGTCGCGGCGACGAAGGTCGTGGCCAGCGCGTGCTGCTCGGCCAGCAGCTTGCTCGCCAGGTCGTAGGCGGTGTCGACGGCGGCCTGGGTCTCCGCGGCGCCGGGCAGCGGATTCTGCACGTCGAACTCCGTGGCGTAGCGCTTCGCGGACTCGGCCCAGGCGTTCACGGCGGCGGCGACGGCCTCGCGGCTGTTGTTGGCGATGCGGGTGTAGTCCTCGGTGGGCGCGTACATGGTTTCTCCTTCGGTCGCAGGGCCGGACGGCCCCGTCTGATAACTAAACTACCCGACGCTGTTAACTATATCAAGCAGACCGGGTTCCGCCGGGCGGGAAGCGGGCGCCACCGATGGCCGAGGCGGATCATCCTGGACGCCCTGAGCCGACGGAGGTGGGCGTGGACCACGCACTCGTGCTGGCGGGCGCGGCGGAGAACCTCTTCCCGGCGCGAATGCAGATGGCGCTCTCGCTGGGCTGGCACATCGTGTTCTCGTGCTTCGGGATCGCGTTCCCGACGATCGTCGTGTTCACCGAGTGGCGCGCGCACCGGCGCGGCAACCCGATCCTGCTCGACCTCGCGCACACGTGGGCCAAGGCCATGGGCGTGCTGTTCGCGGCGGGCGCGGTGTCGGGCACGCTGCTGTCGTTCGAGATGGGCATCCTCTGGCCGGGCCTGATGGCCCCGTTCGGCGAGGTGTACGGCTTCCCGTTCGTGCTGGAGGGGTTCGCGTTCTTCCTCGAAGCGATCTTCGTGGGGATCTACCTCTTCGGCTGGGAACGGATGTCGCCCCGCGCCCACATGCTGAGCGCGCTGCCGATCGCCGTGTCCGGGGTCGCGGGCGCGTTCTTCGTGATCGCCGCGAACGCGTGGATGAACAACCCCACCGGCTTCCGGCTGGTGAACGGGCGCGTCGTGGACGCCGACCCGGTCGGGGCCATGTTCGGCCCGTCCACGTGGCCGCAGTTCGTGCACATGCTGGTCGCGGCCTACATGGTGACCGGCTACCTGGTGGCGTCCGTGTACGCCGTGGGGATGCTGCGCGGGCGCCGCGACCGCTACCACCGCTTCGGCCTCACGATCCCGCTCACGTTCGCGGCCGTCGCGACGCCCATCCAGCTCCTCGTCGGCGACTGGATCGCGAGCGCCGTCGCGGAGAACCAGCCGGTCAAGCTGGCCGCGATGGAGGGGCTCTTCGCCACCGGACGAGGGGTGCCGCTCTCGATCGGCGGCATCTTCCTCAACGACCGGCTGCAGTGGGCGCTGGAGATCCCGTGGGGGCTGTCGCTGCTGGTCACGCACGACCTCAACGGCGAGGTGGTCGGCCTGCAGAGCGTGCCGCCGGACCTGCGGCCGCCGGTGAACGTCGTGCACCTCGCCTACAACGCGATGGTGGGCGTCGGCTCGGCGCTGCTGCTGCTCGCGCTGTGGTACGGCTGGACCTGGTGGCGGCACCACCGGATCCCGCGCTCGGTGTGGTTCCTGCGGGCGACCGCGGTGTCCGGGGCGGCGGCCGTGCTCGCGATGGAGACCGGCTGGATCACCACCGAGGTCGGCCGCCAGCCCTTCATCGTCTACGGCATCATGCGCACCGCCGACGCCGTGAGCCCCGCGCCGGGCCTCCCCCTGGGCTTCCTCGCCGTCACGCTGATCTACGCGGTGCTCACCGTGCTCACCGTGTTCGTCATGCGCCGCCTGGCCCGATCGCACGAGGTCGCGGCACCCCAGGAACTCGAGCCGGTGCCGTGACGCTCGCCGAGGTCGTGCTGGGCGTGATGTTCGTCGGGCTCATCGCCTACGCCCTGTTCGGCGGCGCCGACTTCGGCGCGGGCGTCTGGGACCTCCTCGCGGGCGGCACCCGCCGCGGCGCGGCCCAGCGGGCGGTGATCGAGCACGCGATCGGGCCGGTCTGGGAGGCCAACCACGTCTGGCTGATCTTCGTGCTGGTCGTGCTGTGGACCGGCTTCCCGGCCGGGTTCACGCCGGTGGCGTCGACGTTGTACGTACCGCTGACGCTCGCCGCGTTCGGGATGATCGCCCGCGGGTCGGCTTTCGCGTTCCGCAAGAGCATCACCACGCTGGGCATGCGCCGCTTCCTCGGCGCGGCGTTCGCGGTGTCGTCGCTGGTCACGCCGTACTTCCTGGGCGCAGTCGTCGGCGGCGTCGCGTCCGGGCGGGTGCCGCCGGGCATCGCGACCGGCGACGTCGTGACGAGCTGGATCAACCCCACCTCGGCGCTCGGCGGCGTGCTCGCCGTGCTGACCTGCGTCTACCTCGCCGCGGTCTTCCTCTGCCTCGACGCGCTGCACGAAGGCCACCCGGAGCTCGCGGAGGGGTTCCGGCGGCGGGCGTTGGGGACCGCCGCGGTCACCGGCGCCGTCGGGCTCGGCGGCCTGTTCGTGCTGCGCGGCGACGCCCCGCAGCTCGCGGACGGGCTCCTCGGCCGCGCGCTCCCGGTGGTGGCCCTCTCCGTGCTCGCGGGCCTGGCCTCGATCGTTCTGCTGGTGCTCCGCCGCTACGCGGTGGCGCGCGTGACGTCGGCGCTCGCCGTCGCCGCGATCCTGCTCGGCTGGGCCGCCGCGCAGTACCCCTACCTGCTGCCGCCGCGGCTCACGATCGAGGACGCCGCGGCAGGGCGGCCGACGCTGGTCGCGATGCTCGTGGCGCTCGTCGTGGGCTCGATGCTGCTCGTGCCCGCGCTCGTTTACCTCTACCGGCTCTTCCAACGAGCGGGAACGCCCGCGCCGCACGGCTCGCGCGGGTCAGGATGACCGCCGTGACCGTGCAGAAGGCCGTCGAGCTCATCGGCACCGGGCCCACCATCCAGGACGCGGTGACCGAAGCGCTCGACCGCGCCCGGCTCACCCTCGACGGCATCACGTCCTTCGAGCTGGCCGACGTCACCGGCGTCGTCGACGGGGCCGCCGTGGAGTACCGCGTCGAGCTGCGGGTGTGGTTCACGCTGCTGGAGCGCATGCACGGATGAACGGGATCACCCGCGTGGTCCTGCCGATCGGGGTCAACGCCGTCCAGAGCGTCAACTGCTACGTGTTGGCCGACGGCGACCGCGTGACCGTCGTCGACTGCGGGGTGTGGCGCCCCGACCTCCCCGACGGCGGGCTGGCCGCCCTCACCGCCGGGCTGAACGGCGCCGGGTACGCGCTCTCCGACGTCGCGCGCATCGTGATCACCCACGCGCACATCGACCACTACGGCCTCGCGGGCAAGGTCATGGAGGCGACCGGCGCGCGGCTCGTCATGCACGCGATGACCGACCTGGACTGCGAGAAGTACCGCCACCCCGATACCGCCCGGATGCGCCGCCGCGACACCTACGCCGACCACGGGGTGTCCGAGACCGAGCGCATGGACCTCGCCGACCACCTCACCCGGTGGCTGCCCTACCTGCATTCGGTGGTGGAGGCCTCCACCCGGCTGCGCGGGGGCGAGCGCATCGACATCGGCGGGGACGGCTGGGACGTCATCCACACCCCCGGCCACTCGTTGGGGCACGTCTGCCTGTACTCCCCCGCCCGGCGCGTGCTGCTCTCCGGCGACCACCTGCTGCCCGGCATCACCCCGCCCGTGACGTTCGAGCGCGGCTTCGACGCCGACCCGCTGCGCAGCTACCTGGAGTCGCTGCGCCGGGTCGCCGACCTGCGCCCGGCGCACGTGCTGCCCGGCCACGGGCACCCGTTCGACGACCCCGCCGGGCGGATCGAGGCCATCTACCGCACCAAGCTGCGCAGGCTCGAGAAGGTGCGCCAGGCCATCGCCGCGCAGCCGTCGTCGGTGGTGGAGCTGGCCGACCGGCTCGTCGCCAAGGCGATCCTCGCCCACCAGCGCCAGCTCGCGATCAACGAGACGCTCTCGCACATCGCCTATCTGCGGTGGTCGGGCGAGGTCGAACGGCGCAGCCGGCCGGACGGCGTCTACGAGTGGTACGCCGTGGGAAATCCGGGCGGCTCTCACTGGTCGGAAGGGCAGGTCGCCGGGCCCGCGGGGGTGGAAGTCTCGCGGGGAAGCGCATCGAGGGAGGTACCGCCATGACCGATCCGACCGACATGGAAGCCACCGTCAAGCGGGTGCAAGAGCTGTCCGCGCAGGTCGTCGACAAGGCCAGGGAGAACGGCCTGGCCTGGCTGGAGGGCTACGAGCGGATGCTCAAGAACCTCCTGGACCTCGAGGAACAGGCCGCGAAGGGCTCCGGTCTGGAGTGGGCGGCGACGCTCGCCAGCACCCACGCCAACTTCGTCCGGGAAACCTCGGAGGTCGTCCTCGGCGTGATGCGGGAGCAGATGAAGCGGTGATCAGCGGCCGGACCACTCTGGTGGCGCACTTGGGCTACCCGACCTTCGCGTTCAAGGCGCCGATGATCTACAACCCGTGGTTCGACAAGAACGGGATCGACGCGGTGGTCGTGCCGATGGGCGTCAAGCCCGAGGAGTACCGGCCGTTCTTCCCGCTGCTGTTCCGGATGTCGAACATCCGGGGCGCGCTGGTCACGATGCCGCACAAGATCGTCACCTGCGAGCTGGTGGACGAGCTCACGCCCACCGCCACGATCGCGGGCGCCGCCAACGCGGTGCTGGTGCGTGAGGACGGCAGCCTGGTCGGCGACCAGTTCGACGGGGCGGGCTTCGTGCGTGGGGTGCAGCGCAAGGGGGTCTCACTCGCGGGCGCCAGCGCGCTCGTCGTCGGCAACGGCGGGGTCGGGTCGCCGATCGCGGCGTCGCTCGCGGCGGCGGGCGTGGGGACCATGGGGCTCTTCGACCCGCACCAGGTCGCCTCGGACGGGCTCGCCGAGCGGCTGCACGAGCACTACCCGGACATGCGGATCTCGACCGGCTCGAAGGACCCGGAGGGCTACGACCTCGTCGTCAACGCGACGCCGCTGGGCATGCACGACGGCGACCCGCTGCCCATGGACGTCGAGCGGATCGCGCCGAGCACGTTCGTCGGCGAGGTCGTGATGAAGCAGACGATCACGCCGTTCCTGGCCGCGGCCCAGGCCCGCGGCTGCCGCACCCAGGTCGGCAGCGACATGCTCTTCGAGCAGATCCCCGCCTACCTGGAGTTCTTCGGCTTCGGCGCGGCCACGCCCGAGGAACTGCGCGCGGTCGCCCAGCTCCCGGCATGAGCGAGACGGGCGCGCACCGCGTCGTCATCGTCGGCGGCGGCTTCGGCGGGCTCAGCGCCGTACGGGCGCTGGCGCACGCCGACGTCGACGTCACGGTGGTCGACCGCACCAACCACCACCTGTTCCAGCCGTTGCTCTACCAGGTGGCGGCGGGCATCCTCCCGCCGGGCCTGATCGCGCCCGCGCTGCGGGCGGTCATCAAGAAGCAGGCCAACGCGCGTGCGCTCCTGGCCGAGGTCACCGACCTGGACCTGCAGGGGCGGGTGGTCACCGCCGAGGGACCGGACGGCCGGATGCTCGCGCTGCCCTACGACACGCTCGTCGTCGCGGCGGGCGCCACCCACTCCTACTTCGGACGCGACGAGTACGCCCGCTACGCGCCCGGGATGAAGACCATCGAGGACGCGCGCCACCTGCGGGACCAGATCCTGCTGGCGTTCGAGATGGCGGAACTGTCGACCGACCCGGTCGAACGCGCGGAGTGGCTGACGTTCGTCGTGGTCGGCGCGGGACCGACCGGTGTGGAGCTCGTGGGGCAGGTGGCCGAGCTCGCGCACAAGGTGCTGCCCCAGGACTACCGCACGGTCAACACGACCGAAGCGCGCATCCTGCTGTTGGAGGGCGCCGGGGCGGTGCTCGGCCCGTTCCCGGAGAAGCTGCGCGAGTACTCGAAGCGCAGGCTGGAGGCGATGGGCGTCGAGGTGCGCCTCAACACCCTGGCCGTCGGCATGGACGGGGAGAGCATCACGGTCAAGAGCCCCGACGGGGAGGAGACGATCCGCACCCGCACCCGGATCTGGGCGGCCGGTGTGGCGGCGTCCCCGCTGGCGAAGCTGCTCGCCGAGAAGGCCGGTCTGGAGGTCGACCGGGCGGGTCGGATCCCGGTGCAGCCCGACTGCACGCTCGCCGGGCATCCCGAGGTGTTCGCGGTGGGCGACATGGTCTCGCTCAACAACCTGCCCGGGGTGGCGCAGCCCGCGCTGCAAGAGGGCAAGTACGTCGGGAAGCTGATCGCCGGTCGGCTGGCGGGCGACGAGAAGGCTGCGCCGTTCGAGTACTTCGACAAGGGCAGCATGGCCACGATCGGGCACCGGTCCGCGATCGCCGACGCGTTCGGCATGCAGTTCACCGGCATCATCGGCTACACGATGTGGGGCCTGATCCACGTGCTCTACCTGATCGGCTGGGGCAACCGGCTCGGCACGATCTACACCTGGGCCCGCGCCCTCACGTTCTCGCGCAACCGGGGGCACCGGATCATCACCTTCGCCCAGGCCCACGAGCAGGCCGAGGAGTGCCGCGACACCCCGCCCGTAGCCGCGGCGGCCATCGACATCAGTGCGAAAGGCGCGCCCGTCGGTGGGCCGCCATCCGGATCGGGCCGTTGACCTCGCCGTACCCGGCGTAGCCGCCGACCCGCTGCACGGCCTCGAAGAAGACGCGCCCGCCCAGGACGTGGGTGTAGAAGTGCAGGAACTCCCCGTACTGGTCGCGGTCGTAGAGCACGCCCAGCTCCCGCAGTTCGGCGAGCTGCGCGGGGGCGAGGCGGGCGTCGAGGTCGTCGTAGTAGTTGTCCGGGATGTCCACCAGTGGCGCGCCCGCGGCACGGGCGCGGCGGGCGAGTGCGAGCACGTCCGGGCAGGCGAAGGCGATGTGCTGGGGGTCGGACACGCCGGGCGCCCAGTCGCCGCGGCGCAGCACCGAGACCGAGAGGCAGACGCGCACGCTCAGGCCGCGGTCGCTGATGGCGCGGTTGCGCACCAGCCCGAACGGGGCCGCCACCTCGGACGCGTGCTGGGTCGAGAGGCCCAAGAGCGCGCGGTAGAAGAGGGCGGCTTCGTCGAAGCTGTCGAACGGCTGGGTGAGCGCGACGTGGTCGATGTGCGTGACGGCGTCGGCGGGCGCGGGGTCGCCGGTCGGCGTGAAGTCGGCGAGCCAGCTCACGCCCTCGGTCGCGGTGTCGCAGAAGAACACGGCGGTGCCGTCGGGGGCGGTGACGCCGAGCAGGTCGGCCTCCGCCGGGCCGTGGTGCTGCGGCAGCGGCGGGGCCAGCAGCGCGGCGGCCCGGCCTGCCGCCCCGGCGGGGTCGGCCGTCTCGATGCCGAGCGCGGCGACGGAGGCCCCGTCCGGGCTGGACTCGTTGAGCAGCACCCGCGCCGCGCCCTGCTGCCACAGCTGCACGGGCTTGCTGCGGTGCCGACCGGCGTGGGCGAACCCGAGCGCGCTCAGCAGCCCGGCGACGGCCACGCCGGACGACGCGTCGACGGACACCTCGGTGAACGCGAACCCGTGCAGCTCCGGGGTGGGCGGCGGGGTGCCGTCGGCGAGGTGCGGCACGGTCGCCTCGCGCAGCGCGAGCAGGGAGCGGCGGGCGTCCACGGCGGCGCGGCGCGGGTCGGACTGGCGGAAGACGTCGTTGAACACCTCGAGCGACAGCGGCCCGGCGTACCCGGCGGAGAGCACGTAGCCGAGGAAGGCGGGGAGGTCCCACACGCCCTGGCCGGGGAAGAGCCGGTAGTGGCGGCTCCACTGCAGCACGTCCATGTCCATGTGGGGGGCGTCGGCGAGCTGGAGGAAGAACAGCTTCTCGCCGGGGATGTTCGCGATGCCCGCGGGGTCCGACCCGCGGGACAGGATGTGGAAGCTGTCCACGCACAGGCCGAGCGCGGGGTGGTCGGCCCGCTGCACGGCCTCCCACGACTGCTCGTAGGTCGAGATCTTCGTGCCCCACGCGAGCGCCTCGTAGGCGACGCGCATGCCGTGCGCTTCGGCCCGTTCGGCGACGGCGTGCAGCTGGGCGGCCAGTTGGTCGAGGTCGGCGACGGCGTCGGGCGCGACCGCGGAGCAGACCAGGATGAGCTCGGTGCCCAGCTCTTCCATGAGCTCGAACTTGCGCTCGGCGCGCCGCAGGTTGTGCGCGAACCGCTCCGGGTCGGTGGAGTCGAGGTCGCGGAAGGGCTGGTAGAGGTCGATGGAAAGGCCCAGCCCCGCGCAGCGGTCGCGGATCTCGGCGGGCGAGAGCGCCGACGCCACCAGGTCCGGCTCGAAGATCTCGACGCCGTCGAACCCCGCCCCGGCGGCCGCGTCGAGCTTGTCCTCCAGCGTGCCGGAGATGCAGACCGTGGCCAACGCCGTGCGCTGCCCGGTCGTCTCGGACGGGTGCTCGGCGGTCGCGGTGGAGTGCGCAGACCCGGACATGGCCGCCCCGCTTTCCGTTGGCTTGCCGTCGAGCCTGAACCGCGCCGACGTCCGCGGCGCGGCCTTTCCAGCCAGTGGAGCCCGCCGTACGACCTGGGCCACGCCTGGTCGGGCGGCCGCCCCGCCGCCGCGTACAGCGACCCGGCGGGCCCGCGCGCGGCCACGCTGATGTGGCGGTTCCTGCGCCGCCACCGGCTGACCCACCAGCGTGCGCGGCCGGTCCCGATCGCGGGCGCCTGAACGCCGGGGCCGCCGATCGGCGTTGGCGGGGCCTCGGTCCGGCTTCGGCGTTGCGTGGTCCGGCATCACGCGGGGTCGGCGTGGGGTCGGCCCGGCGTCGGCGTGGGGTGCGTGAGGTGGGTCCCGCGCCCGCGTCGGGTCGGGCGGTGCGGCGTGTCGCGTGGGGTCGGCGTGGGGTGGGTCCCGCTGCGCACGCCACGGGGGGCACTGCGCACGCCACGGGGCACCGCCCAGGGGGCACCGCGCACCCCACGGAGGTACCGCACACCCCATCGGTGGGGTGCGCGGTCGTGCGGTGGGGTGTGCGGTCGTGCGGTGGGGTGCCCAGGGGGCACCGCGCACCCCACGGATTTCACGCGCGATCGGCGTTGGCCCGGGGTCGGCGTCGGCGTAGGGCCTGGCGTCGCCGGGGGGTTGGCGTCGGCGCAGGGCTCGGCCCCGCCGCCGTCGTGGCGCTGGTCGGGCCACCGCTCTCGGCCGCGGTCGGTGCGGGGGACGATCGAGCGCTCGTCGATACACCGGGACACGGCAGTGCGGCGTCGGTGACGTCGGGCCGGACTCATGCGGGCGGCTCCTACCCGCTGCACTTACGCGGCTCGGGGGAGCGGGGGTGGACGACGGCGCGGGCGGCGGAGCGGGTCGATCCAGGCAGGCGGGGTGAACTCCGCACGCCCGTTGGTGAGCCGCACCTCCCATCCGGCGTGGTGGACCTGCCGGTGGCAGACCCGGCACAGCATCACGCAGTTCGCCAGGCAGGTCTCGCCACCACGTTCCCAGGGCACGATGTGATGGACTTCGCACCAGCTCGGCGGCTTGCCGCAGCGCGCGCAGCCGCCGTCGCGGCCTGCGACCGCGCGCCGTAGCCCGTCGGGGATGACCCGGGTCATGCGGCCGACGTCGAGCGGCTGGGCCGCGCCGCCGAGCACGATCGGGACGACGGCGGCGTCACAGCACAGCATCCGGAGGCTCGCGGGGCTGAGGGTACCGCCGAAGTCGAGGGCGGCCGCGCGGGCGCGGTCCTCCAGATCCTCCAGGCGGACGAGCACGTTCACCTGCGGGCGGCGGCCGCCGCATGCGGGCACCTCGGCGTGGTCGAGGACGTAACCGCAGATCTCGGCGAGGGCCTCGGCCTGTCGCTGGGCAGGTGCGCGGTCGTCTTCGCCGGTGCGGGGGCGCGCGTGCGCGTCGATGAGGGTGGCGACGGTGTCGAAGATGGCGTCGTCGAAGTGGCCCTTCAGGGTGCCGCCTGCGCCGTCAGGGTGGCGGGTGAGGTACAGCTCGTTGGTCGGCGGGCGGGGCCGGTCGTCGGGCTCAGCGCCGTCGGCGTCGAGGGCTTCGACGAGCTGAATGCCGCGGACCTGCAGCTCGCGCGGGTTGCAGTCGGGGATCCAAGCGGCGAGCTGGGCTTCGGCGGCCGTCCACTGCTCGGGTGTGAGCCTGCAGGCGGCGTCGGTGCCGAGCACGCGGGCGACGATCTCGACGTGGCGCAGCGACGCCGTGCAGGCCGCGACGGCCTCGGCGGTGGCCGGAAGCCGTGGAGGCAGCGGGGCGCCGTCGAGCCCGGTGCGGGGTGTGGCCTGCTCGGCGGCGACCAGGTGGCGGCGCGCCTCGGCGGCCTCCCAGCCGAGCAGGTCGCCCAGCGCGGTGGCGGGGTTGCGGTAGCCGCGCTCGACGAACGCGCCACGCCGCTGCAGATCGGCCAGGGCGCCGACGGTCACCACGTCGATCCGGCGCCGGACGCCCTCCGCGAGGGTGAGCACGCCGATCAGCTCGGCGTCGCCCGCGCCGGGCTCCGCGGCGCCCGCCAGCGCATCGACCGCCTCGGTGAGGAGGCGCTGCGCGACGGCGAGCGAACCTTCGGACATGCCTCCATCGTAGTCGAACCTATGTTCGTAACATGGCGTTTGAAGAGTTTCTTAGCGAACTCTCAGGGTGCCCGTCAGGCTCGTGCAGCCTCACCGCCGGGACCTCAGCACGGCGACCTCGGGCGACGGATCGAAGCCGTGCTCGAGCATCACTCGAGGTCCGCGTCGGTGCCGTAGCCGACGAGGACGTCGCCGAGGTGTTCCCCGTGGGTGAACACCGGTGTCCACGGCCGCAGCGCAGCCTCGGCACGTCGGTGGTTCCTCGTGATGACGTCGGCGGGAAGGACGTCGTTCGTGACGAGCCACTCGCATTCGCCGTCGACGTGTGACGCTCTCTCGTCGAAGATCCGGCCTACGCCGCCCGTGACGCGATCGACGGCTCGCCGGACACCGCGTGCGCCGGGCGCTACGCGGTGCCCGGCGAGCCGTCCGGGGCCAGCTCGTCCAGGTCGGCGCCGTAGCGGGCGCGGACCCGGGCGCGCAGCTCCTGGTCGCCCCGCGGCACCGGCTCCAGGAACACCTCGTCGACGTCGCCGAACTCCTCGCGCAGCGTGCTGTCGATCCGCATGCAGGCCTGCTCGATGTCGTCCGACGAGGCCGACTGGGCGAAGTCCAGCCGCGCGCACACGAGCACCTTGTCGGTGCCGGTGAGCATGGTGAGCAGGTCGATGACCTCGTCCACCTCGGGCTGCTCGGCGAGCCGCCTGCCGATGGCGCGCACCAGCCGCGGGTCGGCCTGGCGGCCGATGAGCAGCGCCATGTTCGTGCGCGCGAGGCCGTACGCGACGACCACGAGCAGCAGCCCGATCAGGAGCGACGCCACCCCGTCCCAGACGCGGGAGCCGGTGAGCGCGGTCAGCCCGACGCCCGCGAACGCGATGATCAGACCGGTGATCGCCGCGCTGTCCTCGAACAGCACGGTGATGACGGTCGGGTCGTCGGTGCGGCGCAGGAACGTGCGCAGGTCGAGCTTCTCCTCGTCGCGCTCCGCATTGACCTGCCGGATGGCCTGCGTGAGCGACACGCCCTCGATCGCGGCCGCGACGACCAGCACGATCAGCGCGACGAGCACGTCCTGGTGCTCCTCGGGGCCGCCCAGCAGCGTGTGCATGCCCTGGTAGATCGAGAACACGGCGCCCGCCACGAAGATCGACACGGCGGCGAGGAGCGAGAAGACGTAGCGCTCCTTGCCGTAGCCGAACGGGTGCGCCCGGTCCGGTGGCTTGGTCGACCGCTTGAGCGCGGTGAGCAGCAGCACCTCGGTCATGGTGTCGCCGACCGAGTGGGCGGCCTCGGACAGCATGGCCGCGCTGCCGGTCAACAGCCCCGCCACGAGCTTCGCCGCGCCGACGGCCAGGTTCGCGCCCATCGCGAGCAGTACGGTGAGCGTGCTCTCGCCGCCGGATTTCGCCACGAAACGTGGTGTACCCCGAATCGGCCCGGGCCACCACTCGCCTGCGCGCGCGGTGATCGTCGACGGCGCGCCATTCCGGGGATCAGCGCACGAAATGGCGCGGATCCGGCGATCACGATCGTGGGGGCGAGCGCGACCGGGTCGTTGGGCCCTGCCGGCGCCCGCCCGGCCGCGCGACGATCGGGGAGACCACAGGGAGGGCGCGCCATGTCCCGCACGATTCCGGACCGGCTCAACCCGCTGGATCTCGATTCGCTCTGGACGGACGACACCGATTGGGTGCAGGACGTCGCCGCGCTCGCCCTCCTCGAGCGTCCGGTCGACGTGGACGACGTGCGCGCGGCGGTGGCGGCGCAGCTCGATCGCGTGCCCCGGCTGCGGCGGGTGCTGCGCGTGCCGAGGAGGGGGCTGGGGCGGCCGCTGTGGGTCGACGCGCCCCGATTCCGGATCGCCGACCACGTGCGGATGGGCCCGTCCGCCTCGGACGAAGCCGGGCTGCTGGCCGCCGTCGAGTCCCTTCGCCGCCGCCCCTTCAACCGTTCCCGGCCCCTGTGGGAGATGTGGCTGATCCCCGGCCTTCCCGACGGCCGGATGGGGCTCTACATGCGGATGCACCACGCGCTCGTCGACGGCGTGGCCGGGGTGGCGACGCTGGCCGCGCTCCTCACCCCGGCGGGAGCCGCTCCGACCCGGCCGTGGACCGCGGCGCCGGAGCCCACGAACGCGCAGCTGCTCGCCGACAACCTGCGCCGCGTCCCCGATGCCATCCGGCGGGGCCTCCGCAGGCGCCCCCACCGCGGACACCGCCAGTCGATGGCGGCGGCGGTGCTGGACATGGCGCGGCACCCGGCCCCGCAGACCAGCCTCAACCGGCGCGTCGGCCCCGACCGGACGGTCGCGCTGGTCCGCCACCGCCTCGACGCGGTGCGAGCCGTGGCCCACCGGCACGGGGCCACCGTCAACGACGTCCTGCTCGCCGCCATCACCGGTGGCCTGCGGGCGCTGTTGCTGGCCCGCGGCGAACGCGTCGACGGCGTCGTCCTGCGGGCGCTCGTCCCGGTGTCGCTGCACCGCGAACCGGGACTGCCGGAGGGCAACGTCCTCGGCCAGATCGCCGTTCCGCTGCCGGTCGGGCAGACCGCGCCCGTCGACGTGCTGCGGCAGATCGCGGCCGCGACCGCCACGCAGAAGGCCCGGGTCGGACCGCGCCACATGCCGGTGCTGCGCAGCCGGGCCTTGCAGCGCTTCTTCCTCGGCTTCATGGCGAGCCAGCGGATGACCACCCTGACGGTCGCGGACCTCCCGGGCCCGCGCGAGCGGCTCGACGTCGTGGGCGCACCGGTGGTCGAGGTGTTCCCCCTGGTCCCGCTGATCGGGAACATGACCATCGGCGTCGGCGCGCTCTCCTACGCCGGGAGCTTCGCCGTCGCGGCGGTCGCCGACCCCACGGCGTGCCCGGACCTCCACGTCTTCGCCGACGCCCTCCGCGCGACCCTCGACGCGCTGGCCGAGGGGGCGGTGTCAGCCCGCGCGGAGCACGGCCAATGACCGCGGGCCGACGGCCACCGTCGCGTCGGCGGCCCGTTGGTGCCGCCTGGGTCGGGCACGGCGCCGAGCGGATCGGGCGCACCGGGCAGCACCCTCACGCCTGGCCACCGCCCGCGAGCCGCTGGATCACCTCGGAGGTCGAGGGGACGGCCCGGTGGCGGCGGCGGATCAGGTCGGCCACGAGCCCCGTCCAGCCGGTCTGGTGCGACGCCCCGAGCCCGGCACCGTTGTCGCCGTGGAAGTACTCGTAGAACAGGATCTGGTCGCGCCAGCGCGGGTCGGTCTGCATCCGCTCGACGCCGCCGAAGCACGGGCGGCGCCCGTCCGGCCCGGCGAGGAACGTGGAGATGAGGCGGGCGCGCAGGTCGTCGGCGATGCGGTCGAGGGTGGTGAGCTGCCCCGCGCCGGTGGGGTACTCGACCTGCACGTCGTCGCCGAAGAAGCGGTAGAAGCGGTCGAGCGCGGCCACGGCGAGGTAGTTGACCGGGAACCACACCGGCCCGCGCCAGTTGGAGTTGCCGCCGAACATCGCGGTCGTCGACTCGGCGGGCTCGTAGTCCACGCTCGCGCGGATGCCGCCGATCTGCAGGACGGCCGGATGCTCGCGGTGGCGGGCCGACAGCGACCGCAGTCCGTGGGGGCCGAGGAACTCGGCCGGGTCGAGCAGCGCGGCGAGCATCCGCTCGACCCGGTCGATCCCGACCACGCTGACCAGCAGACGGCGGCTGCCTTCCGGCCCGCGCAGGAGCCCGGCGTCCTCCAGCCGCGTGGACGCGTTCAGGCCGTGACGGCGCAGGAACCGGGCGAACCGCTTGGTCACCGAGAGCGTGCTGCCCAGGCTCTCCTCGCTGACGACGCCGCCCGCCAGCATCGGGATCATCGACGCGATCGACCGCGCCTTGATCGACACCGAACCGCCGTCGGGGGTGCGCAGGCGGTCGTAGAACATGCCGTCCGCGTCGTCCCAGAGATCGGTGCCGTCGAGCGCGTCCCGGATCAACGCGAAGTGCTCCAGGAACGTCTGCACGAGGTCCACCGCAGGCCGGTGCCCGCTGCGGTGCAGGATCGCGGCGATCGTGGCCATCGTCGCGGCGTACCCCGCCATCCAACCGGTGCTGTCGGACTGCTCCAACGTGCCGACGACCGGCAGGTGCGAGCGGTCGATCGGGCCGATGTTGTCCAGCCCCATGAACCCGCCCTCGAACAGGTTCGAGCCGTCGGCGTCCTCGCGGTTGACCCACCAGGTGAAGTTGACGAGCAGCTTGTCGAACACCCGGGAGAGGAAGTCCAGGTCGCGGGCGCCGTCGATGACGAAGACCTCCAGCGCGGCCCAGGCGTGCACGGGCGGGTTGACGTCGCCGAAGTTCCACTCGTAGGCGGGCAGCGCGCCGCCCGGGTGCTGGAACCACTCTCGGCACAGCAGCGTGAGCTGGTACTTCGCGAACGCGGGGTCGATGTGCGCGAGCGTGACGCAGTGGAACGCCAGGTCCCACGCCGCGAACCAGGGGTACTCCCAGGTGTCGGGCATGGAGAGCAGGTCATAGGCGTCGAAGCTGCGCCAGCGGGCGTTGCGGCCGCGCAGGCGCTGCGGCGGGGGCGGCGGCTGGGCCGGGTCGCCGTCGAGCCAGCGCGCGACGTCGTAGTGGTAGAACTGCTTGCTCCACAGCATCCCGGCGAACGCCTGGCGCATCACCATCGCCTCGTCCGCTGAGGCCGCCTCGGGTGTCAGCTCGGCGTAGAACACGTCGGCCTCGGCGCGGCGAGCGGCCACGACCTCCTCGAACGGCTCGCCGTCGAGGTCCGGGGCCAGCCGCAGCCGAAGCTCGACGGTCTCCCCGCCCGCCACCGTGATCCGGTACCAGGCGGCGCACTTGCTGCCGCGCCGCTGCGGGTTGACGGTGGCCGCGCCCGCGACGACGTGGTCGTTGATCCCGTCCTTCGGGTACGCGGGCCCGGGCACGTCGTACAGCCGCCGCGTGTTGGTCTCGTTGTCGCAGAACAGCAACTGGGGGGCCGTGCCGTCGGGGCCGGGTGCGGCCTGCAGCGTGAGCGAGCCGAGGAACGGGTGCTCGGTGCGCACCGTGTTGTCGTGCGCGGTCAGCACCGGGGCGTGCTTGGCGTCCCAGGACCAGGTGTTGCGGTACCAGAGCTGCGGCAGCACGTGCAGGGTGTCGGCGTCGGGGCCTGCGTTGGTCACCCGGATCGTCATGAGCAGGTCGAACGGCGAGGCCTTGGCGTAGTCGACGTCGACGACCCAGTACCGGTCGTCGTCGAACACCCCGGTGTCCAGCAGCTCGAACTCCGGGTCGAGTCGCCCGCGCCGGGCGTTCTCCCGGATCAGCTGCTCGTAGGGGTACGCGGCGCGCGGGTAGTGGTAGCGCCACCGGTTCCATGCGTGGCTGGGCACCGCGTCGAGGAACCACCAGTACTCCTTGGCGTCCTCGCCGTGGTTGCCCTCGCCCCCGGTCAGGCCGAAGATCCGTTCCTTGAGGATCGGGTCGCGGCCGTTCCACAGCGCGAGGCCCAGACAGAGCCGCTGCTCGACGTCGCAGAAGCCCGCCAGCCCGTCCTCGCTCCACCGGTAGGCGCGGGAGCGGGCGTGGTCGTGGGGCAGGTAGGACCACGCCTCGCCGTCGGCGCTGTAGTCCTCCCGCACCGTGCCCCACTGCCGTTCCGACAGGTACGGCCCCCACAGGTACCACTCGCTCGCCCGGCGCAGGCCCAGCTCCAGCCGGCCGAACCCCCCGGTCCGCGCCCGCTCCGCGCTCTCCGTCATCCTGGGATTGTCTCGCCACCGCGCGCTGGATCAGGTATTTTTCTTGACCTTCGTCGCTCATTCCGGTGAGCTGCAGCGAGGGGTAGCCATGCGCCGGGAGATCTGCACCGAGGTCATCGTTTCCGGTGACGACGGTGGGCAGCTGTCGGTCGGCACCAACCTGGTCGGGATGCGAGTCGACGGTGCACTGGGCAACGCCGTCACCGTCCTGCCCGCGGGCTCCGCGCCGAGGGCCACCCCGCGCCGGTACCCCATCCGGCTGGTGCCCCGCCGCACGGTGCCGTTCTTCGACCGCGTTGACGAGACGCAGCAGATGCTCGCCGAGCTCACGGTGCACCGGTCCGTGGTGTTGCAGGCCCCGCCCGGCGTGGGCAAGACCTCGCTGGTGCGCCACATCGCCCACCATCCCGGGCTGGCCGCCGCCTACGGCGCGGTGGTGTGCCTGTCCGCGCGGGACCAGTCCTGCGATGACCTCCTCCAGGCCCTCTTCGCCGCCTTCTACACCTCCGACGGGCCGGTGCGGCCCAACCACGACGAGCTGCGGCACCTCCTGCGGCCGGTGCAGGGCGCGGTGCTGCTGGACGACGTCGACCTGCCCACAGGCGCCCTCGCCGAGCTGCAGGAGTTCGCCCCGAACTGCGGCTTCGTGCTGGCGGGCACCCGGGTGGACGGGGCCCGGTCGGGGCTGTCCGGGCTGCCCGTCGACGCCGCGGGCGAGCTGCTGGCCCGCGTCATGGGGCAAGCCGTGGACCGCACCGCGGTGTTCGCCCTCTGGGGCCTCAGCCGGGGCGTCCCCGCCCGGCTCATCCAGCTCGGCGTGAGCGCGTCGGCGTATCCCGGCGGCGTCGAGGCGTTCACGGAGCTGGCCCTGCACGACGGGCCGCCGCCGTTCACCGTGGACGCGCCGGAGGACCGACGCCTGCTCGGGCTGCTGGCCGCGGTCCCCGGGGTGGAGCTCACCGCGGAGCAGCTGGCGTCCATCGCGGAGGTGCCCGACGCGGAACCG
This sequence comes from uncultured Actinomycetota bacterium, assembly GCA_963837575.1. GTDB lineage: Bacteria > Actinomycetota > Actinomycetes > Mycobacteriales > Pseudonocardiaceae > Pseudonocardia. Next base: position 53,720 of record CAWIOI010000009.1, on the reverse strand, counting down.
CGGCTGCGTCGATGGGTCGGGCGCGGCGTGGCGACCGTCTCCGACGCGGGCCTCTACCGCTTCGCCGCAGGCGAGCTGGACCCGGTGCTGTGGCAGCTGGCGGAGCGGCGCGCCGAGCTGGTCGCGGCGTTCGCGACGTGGGCGCGTCGCGAACCGGACACCGTCCTCGCCGTGGGCGGGTCGGCTGAGCTCGTCCGGTCGCTGCAGGAGCTGGCCCTCCGGCAGCAGGCGTGGCGGGCCGTCCTCGCGTTGGGCGCGCCGCTCGACGCCGCGTACGCCCTCGCTGGCCACTGGGACGCCTGGCACTCCTGCCTGCAGGCGATGCTGGACGCCGCACGCGCGCTCGGCGACCGGGCCGCCGAGGCGATGGCACTGCACCAGCTCGGCACCGAGGCGATCTGCCGGGGCGACCTCCCGACGGCGCGGCACCTGCTGCGGGCCGCCCTCGACCGCCGCGTGGAGTTGGGCCAGACGGAGGCCGCCGAGGTCACGCGGGAGAACCTGGCGACGATCACCGACCAGTCGCCGTCCGCCGCGCTCGCGAGCCCGCTCGCGCGGATCCCGATGGCGGTGAAGGTCGTCGCGGTGCTGATCCCGCTGCTCGGATCGCTGGCGTTCGTCGGGGTGTCGCAGGCCCGGGCGACGCCGAAGGCCAGCTTCGCCCCGCAGCGGCTCGCCTTCACCGACCAGATCGTCGACCACGCCAGCGCCCCGCAGGTGATCCGGCTCGACAACGGCGGCCTGGCAGGCCTGCACGTCGACGGCGTCGTCATCAGCGGGCCGAGCCACGGCGCCTTCACGCTCGTCGGCACGAGCTGCGTGGGCGAGGTGCCGGCGAGCGGCAACTGCACCGCGACGGTCGTGTTCACGCCCGCCACCCCGGGCCCGCAGCAGGCGAGCCTGTCCTGGCGCATCCGGGAGATCCCCGGCGACATGGCCTCGCCGCTGGTCGGCAACGGCGTCGCGGCGGCCCCCGCCCCCGCCGCCGGTGCCGCCGGTGCCGGCTCCGGCTCCGGTCCCGGTGCCGCCGGCTCCGGCTCCCCCTCCGGCTCCGGCTCCCCCTCCGGCTCCTGCGCCTGCCGCGGCCGCGGAGGTGGAGCGGCAGGCACCCGTCGTGGAGGTGGCGCCGCCTGCCCCGCCTGCGCCCGTGCAGCTGCCGCCGCCGACGTTGCCCGCGCTCGCGCCGTCGGTCGTGGCGTTCGGGGAGCACGCGGTCACCAGCGTGAGCGCGGCGTCGACCGTCACGCTCACCAACCGGGGCGGCGCCTCCGAGCGTCTCGCGGGCATGACGGTCGACGGCGACCGCGCCTTCCAGGTCGACGCGGGCGGCTGCGCGGGCGTCACCCTGGCGCCTGGCGACGCCTGCCGCGTGGCCGTGCGCTTCGCGCCGACTCGCACGGGCGCGTACTCGGGTGTTCTCTCGGTGACCGTGCAGGGCGTGCCCGGGCGCGCCGCCACCGCCCTCACCGGGTCCGGGGCCGTCGTGACCGCGCGGGTCCCGGTCGTCATCGGGATGCCGCTGGCCGCAGCCCAGCGTGCGGTGGAGACGATCGGGCTGCAGCGGGGCACGGTCACGCCCAAGCCGAGCCCGAACGTCGCGGCGGGCGTCGTGATCGACCAGACCCCGACGGCGGGCACCAGCCTTCCTCGGGGCGGGGCCGTGGATCTCGTGGTGTCGAGTGGACCGCAGCCCATCGCGGTACCCGTGCTCGTCGGGCGGTCGCAGGCGGAGGCCGCGGCCCAGCTCGACGCGCTCGGATTGCGTGTGGGGCAGGTCGAGCAGCGGCCGGACCCGAAGATCGCGGCGGGCGGGGTGGTCGCCACCAGCCCGCAGTCGGGCGTCGGAGTGCCGCGCGGGTCGGCGGTCAACCTGGTGGTCTCGACCGGTCCGCAGGTCACGACGGTGGCCGTGCCGCCGGTGGTCGGTCAGTCGCTGGCGGCGGCCCGGGCGTCGTTGGGTCGGCAGGGGCTTGCGGTCGGGGCGGTCACGGAGCGGCCGAGCACCACTCGCCGAGGGTGTGGTGATCAGCAGCGATCCGGGGCGGGGTCGGCGGTGAAGCCGGGTTCGTCGGTGGGCTTGGTGGTGTCGAGCGGTCCGCAGGTCACGACGGTGGCGGTGCCGGAGGTGGCTGGGAAGTCGTTGGCGGCGGCGCGGTCGTCGATCGCGGGCGCGAAGTTGGTCGTGGGCGCGGTGCGGCAGCAGGCGAGTGCTTCCGTTCCGGCGGGTCAGGTGATCAGCAGCAGCCCGGGCGGGGTGAGCAGGTGGCGTCGGGTTCGCGGGTGAGCTTGGTGGTGTCGAGCGGTCCCAGGTCACCACCGTGGCGGTGCCGTCCGTGGCCGGTCTCTCGGTCGCGCAGGCGACGGCGAGGCTGCAGGCGGCCGGGCTGAGGGCCGTCGCGGTCGACGCCAACGGCAGTTCGGCGCGGGCGGGCACCGTCGTGAGCTCGGACCCGGCGGCGGGCGAGCGCGTCTCGGCAGGCGCACGGGTCCAGCTCACGGTCCAGGCGCCCGCGCAGCAATCGGTCCGGCAGAGCCAGACCCAGACGCAGAGCCAGACCCAGACGCAGAGCCAGACCCAAAGCCAGACCCAGACGGCAACCAGACCCAGACGGCGAACCAGACCCAGACGGCGGCGCCGACGCAGAGCCCGACGCAGAACCAGACACGGAAGAAGACGCAGAACCAGACCCAAGACCAGCAAGGCGGATGACGCGGGCCGCGGCGCGCGGCTGACGGAGCCGGGCGGCCGGGGTCAGGCGGTGACCGCGCGCTCGACCTCCGCCACCAATGCGGCGGCCGCGTCGAGTGTGGCGATGAGCTCCTCAGGCGTGCCGCCGACCCGGGCCAGCAGGCCGTGCGCGCGGGCCGCGAAGTCCGCAGGCGCCCCCGGCAGCGCGCCCGCGGCCGCGATGAGGCCCTTCTCGTTGACCACCCACCGCCGCGCGCGGGCGTGCAGCGCGTACGCGCACACCCCGAGCGCCCGGAACAAGCAGCCCGCGACGTAGGCGACGTCGCCGCGGTGGATCGTCTTGCGCGCGATGTCGAGGGTGAACGCTCGCCTCCGGCAGCCGGGCGACGAGCGCCGCCGCGAGCGCGTCCGGGAACACAGCAGCCGCGGCGTGCAGGCGGGTCAGCTCGCCGGTCGGGTCGGCCAGCACCACGCCGAGCGCCACCTCGCCCGCGTACCAGACGTCGAGCACCCCCAGCGGATGCCCGGTCTGCGCCTGCCACGCGACCCGCCCCTCCTGCGCGTGCCGCCACGCCGCCTGGACGCGGTCGACGTCGCGGTAGATCCAGTCGACCGCCACGCCGTCGATCCGCAGCCACGCGCCGCCGTCGACCCACGGCCCCCAGTCGCCGGGCCGGGTCACGGTCGCGGACGGCCCGGCGATCTCTCGGGCCAGCGCGCCGAGCCCCTCGACGTCAACGGCGGCCGGTAGTAGACGCCGAGGTCGACGTCGGAGTCGGGATGGTGGTCCCCGCGCGCCCGGCTTCCGCCGAACAGCACGCCGACGACGCCCTCGACCGCGACGAGCCGCCCGGCGAGCGCGGCGAGATCAGGCACGCCGCGACCCTAAGCCGCGACTCGCCGCCGCGGGGGTTGGCGAGACGGCCCACTCGCCGTGGTGAGACGCGCGACTCACCGGGGGCGGAGCGCACCTCAGACGACGTCGCTGCGCGCGACGACGCCGAACAGGATGCCGTCCTTCACCACGGGCAGCAGCCGCAACCCGCGCTCGGCGATCAGGTCCCGGGCGGCGCCCACGGTGGCGTCGATGTCGACGGTGATCGGCGCCTGCGTCATCACCGCGCCGACGGTGCCGCGCGGGCCCTGCCGGTAGAGCGGGTCGCCCAGCACGTCGGCCTCGCTCACCATCCCGACCAGCCGCCCGTCCGACTCCACCACGGGCAGCACGTGGTGGCGGTGCTGGCGCATCAGCTCGGCGGCCCGGGAGAGGGCGGCGGTGTGCCGGACGGCGATGACGTCGGTCGTCATCACGCTCGACCACGGGGGCGTCGTCGGCGGGCGGCGGCCCGGTCCGGCCCGGACGGGCGAGAGCCAGCAGTGGCTCGTCCTCGTCGGCGCGGCGGAACCGTCGCAGGATCCGGTCGCCGATGCTCGCCCGCGGCCGCAGCAGGTCCGAGCGGGTGACGACGCCGACGAGCACGCCGCGCTCCACGATCGGCATCACCCGCAGCTCACCGTAGGTGCGCAGGCGGTGGGCGACCAGCGTGGCCTTCGCGGTGGGCCGCATCCACAGCACGTCGCGGGCCATGATCTCGCCGATGGCCGCGTCCGGCACGTCCGGGTGCTGTTCCCGCCACCGCAGCACGTCCAACAGGCTGATCATGCCGACGAGGTGGTAGGCGTCGTCGGCGACGGGCAGGGCGCTGAAGCCGTAGTCGGCGCAGCAGGTCGACCGCGCGCTCGACCGGGTCCTCCGGCCGGACCGAGACCACGCGCGTCGTCATGATCTCCCGGACGGTGGCCGCCAAGCTAGGCCACCTCCGGCCAGACCGCGCCGGGCCTGCACACGACGACCCGCGCGGCCCCGGTCACCGCCCAGTCGCCGAGGCCGTCGGGCACGGCCAGCACGTCGCCGCGGCGGATCGGCTGCCCGCCGTCGACCCACTCCAGCGCGCCGTCGGCGAGCACGACCGCCACGGCGAACCCGTGCGGCACCGGCACCGGATCCCCGTCGGGGGCGGCGACGTCGACCCGGAAGAACGGGTCCGCGGCCTCCGGCAGCGCGCGCAGCAGCCCGGAGCCACGCGCGTCGAGCCCGACGTGCCGAGGGACCGGCGCGGGCAGCGCCTCGTGGCTCACGGCGGGCAGCACGACGTCGAAGCCGAGCCCGAGGTGCGACTCGTCGCGCGTGGCCGTGGTGACCGACCACTCCAGCAGGATGGAGAAGTCCGTCGGCTCCTGCACCTCGACCAGGAACACCCCGGCGCCGGTGGCGTGCGCCTGGCCCGCGGGCACGAGCACGCCGTCGCCGGGCCGCACGCTGATCTTGTTGAGGTGCTCCAGCATCCAGGCCGAGTCCTGCGCGTCGACCCGCTCGGCGAGCACGGCCGGGTCGACGTCCTCGCGGAACCCCACCCACACGGCCGGGTCGTCGCCGTGGGTCTCCAGCACGTACCAGGCCTCGGTCTTGCCGTAGCAGGAGTGCAGATGCTGTTGCGCGAACGGCCGGGTGGGGTGGACGTGCACCGGCAGCCGCTGGCCCGCGTCGAGGAGCTTGACCAGCAGCCCGACGTCCGCGGGGCCCGCCGGGGCCGTCGCCGTGCCCGTCCAGCCGACCGGATCCGCTTCGACGAGCGTGGCGAAGAGCGACCCGTCCGGCATGCGGCTGCGCCCGACGTCGGGCTCCTCCGCCCGGTGCACGGTGGCCGCCAGCCATTCCTCGGGCCTGCGCGGCGACGGCAGCGGCACCCCGCGGAGGGCGGCCAGCCGCTCGCCGCCGAGGTAGAAGTGGTCGATGACGTTGGGCGGCAGCACGACCGGGCGCACGAGGCCGAGCCTAGTACGACCCCGGCGCCATGATCACCGGTTCGGCGCACGGCGTCGCCGACATGCGATCACCGGGTGCCGTGCGAGAAGGACGCCGCCTCGGCGCCGCGCACCGGGGCGGTCTGTTCGCGCAATCGGTCGAGGACCCGGCGCAGGTCGTCGAGCAGCAGGTCGGCGAGGTCGTGGGTGAACCCGTTGCGGACGACGATGCGCAGCGCGGCGATGTCCTCCCGGTTCTTCGGGAACGTGTACGCGGGCACGAGCCAGCCCTGCTCGCGCAGCCCTGCGGAGACGTCGAAGACGGAGAACGGCTGCTCGCCGTCGACCTCGAAGGCGAACACCGGCAGCTGCGAGCCGTCGGTGAGCAGGTGGAACGGGCCGAGGTCGGCGATCTCCCCGGCGAGCCGTTGCGCGACGTCCCGGCACGAGAGCTGCACGCGGCGGTAGCCGTCGCGGCCCAGGCGCAGGAAGTTGTAGTACTGCGCGATGACCTGCCCGCCGGGGCGGGAGAAGTTGAGCGCGAACGTGGGCATCTGGCCGCCCAGGTAGTTGACCGTGAAGACCAGGTCGGACGGCAGCGCGGCGCGGTCGCGCCAGACCGCCCAGCCGACGCCGGGGTCCACGAGGCCGTACTTGTGCCCGGAGGTGTTGATCGAGGCGACCCGGGGGAGCCGGAAGTCCCACGCCAGCCCGGGGTCGCAGAAGGGCGCGATCATGGCGCCGGAGGCCCCGTCGACGTGCACCGGGATGTCGAGGCCGGTGCGCACCTTCAGGTCGTCGAGGGCGGCGCAGATGTCGGCGACGGGCTCGTAGCTGCCGTCGAACGTCGACCCGAGGATCGCGACGACGCCGATGGTGTTCTCGTCGCACGCGGCAACGGCCTCGGCGGCGCCCAGGTGCAGCCGGTCGCCCTCCATCGGGACGAGGCGGGGCTCGACCTCGAAGTAGTTGGCGAACTTGTCCCAGCAGATCTGGACGTTGATGCCCATGACGATGTTCGGCCGGTCGGTGGGCTTGTCCGCCGCGCGGCGGGCGTGCTGCCAGCGGCGCTTGAGCGCGAGGCCCCCGAGCATGCACGCCTCGCTGGAGCCGGTGGTCGAGCAGCCGATCGTGTCGGCCGGGTCGGGGGCGTTCCAGAGGTCGGCGAGCATGTGCACGCACCGGTTCTCCAGGTCGGCCGTGCGCGGGTACTCGTCCTTGTCGATCATGTTCTTGTCGAGCGACTCGGCCATCAGCACCCGCGCCTGCGGCTCGGTCCACGTCGTGACGAACGTGGCGAGGTTGAGCCGCGCGTTGCCGTCGAGCATCAGCTCGTCGTGGACGATCTGGTAGGCGACCCCGGCGTCGAGCTCGCCGTCCGGCAGCCGGAAGCGCGGAATGCGCATCGGTTGCCGGGTGAAGATCGGGTTGACCGACAGGTCCGGGCGGGGGTCCGACGGCGGGTGCGCGGTGGGCATGACGGCACCGTAGGCCCACTCGACGTCCATCCCGCACGGCGACAGCGGGGTGTCAGCCGCAGAGGTGACCGGCGGCCGCGAGGGTGGCGACGGCCTCGTCGGTCCAGGGACCGGTGGTGATGACGGCGACGTGGTCGATGCCCAGTTCTCCGAACGCCCGGCAGCGCTCGACGAACGACGCGGCCGACTCGCCGGGGCCCAGGCGCGTCGAGATCGTCTTCTCGATCGCGTCGTAGGGGCGGCCGATCTCGGCGCACAGCCGCTGCAGCACCCGCAGCTTGTGGCGGACGGTGGCGCCGCCGTCGGGGATGTCGAAGACGTTGCAGGCGTCGGCGTAACGGGCGACCAGCGGCAGCGTGCGACGCTCCCCGGTGCCGCCGATGAGGATCGGCGGCCGGGCGATCGGCGCGGGGCTGTGCACGGGCGCGTCGAGCCGGTAGTGCTCGCCGACGAACGGGGACGCGTCGCCCGTCCACATCTGCAGGGCGATCCGCAGTGTCTCCTCCAGCCGTGCGAACCGCTCGCCGACCGGCGGCAGCGGCAGGCCCATCGCCGCGGCCTCGTCGGCCTCGTAGCCTGCGCCGATGCCGAACAGTGCGCGGCCGCCGGAGAGGACGTCGAGCGTCGTGACCGCCTTGACCAGCAGCGCAGGCGGCCGGAACGTGACCGCGGTGACCAGGGTGCCCAGCCGCACGCGCTCCGTGCGTGCTGCCAAGAACCCCAGCGTGGTGTAGGCCTCCAGCATCTCCGTCTCGCCCGGGCGGGCGCCGTACGGGTCGGCCTGCAGGAGGTGGTCAGCGACCCACACCGCGTACAGGCCGCCGTCGTCGGCGATCCGCGCGATCTCGGACAGCCGGGCGCCCAGGGGTCCGTCGCGCCAGGAGAAGTTCGTGACGCTCATGCTCAGCTTCATCGTTCCCCCCAAAACTTGGTGTTACCCCAAATATAGCGCGGCTCTAAGATGTTGGCATGGGGTTGCGGGAGCGGAAGAAGGCCGAGACGCGGCGCCGGATCGCCGAGGCGGCCCACAAGCTGTTCGGGGAGCGCGGCTTCCATGCCGTCACGGTGGTCGAGGTCGCGCGGGCGGCCGAGGTCGCCGAGGCCACGCTTTTCAACTACTTCCCGACCAAGGAAGACCTCTTCTACTCGGGGTTGGAGGCCTTCGGCGCCCGGCTGGTCGAGGCGGTGCGCGACCGCGCCGCCGGGGAGTCCGTCCTGGATGCGTTCCGCGCGGCACTGCTCGCCGACGGCGGGCAGCTCGACCGGATCGCGGAGGGCGACCCGCAGGTGCTCGACCGGGCCCGCACCACCGCGCGGGTCATCCTGGCCAGCCCCGCACTGCAGGCCCGGGAACGGCAGGTGCTGTTCGGCATCGCGGCCGAGCTGGCGGACGCGATCGGCCTCGTCGCCGCGGACCCGGTGCCGCGCGCGGTGGCGAACGCGCTGATGGGCGTGCACATCGCGCTGGTCGAGTACACGCGGGCGCGGCTGTCGGCCGACGACCGACCCGCGGCGCTCGCGGCCGACGTGCGGGCCCGCGCCGTCGAGGCCTTCGCGCTGCTGGAGCGCGGCCTCGGCGCCTTCGCCCCCGCACCCTCGTCGGGTTGAGTCGGCGCGCCCGCCGCCTGGCACCGGCGCCGCCGTGCTCGCACCTGCGTCGCGACGCCGGTGTGGGCACCGCGCCGCCGGTGCGGTCACACTCGACCGGCGCCACTCGTCACGGATATGGGCGGAGTTCCCGCCCACGCGACGAGATCGGAGTGGTCATGTCCGCACGCCGTTACGCCTACTGGTCCGCCACCGCCGTGACGGTGTTCGTCCTGCTGTCCGGCGGCCTCGCCTACGTGCTGCGCGCCGAGTTCGCCGTCGACGGCGTGGTAGCCCTCGGCTACCCGGCCTACGTCGTGACGATCCTCGGCGTCTGGAAGCTGCTCGCCGTGCCCGCCCTCCTCGCGCCCGGGTTCGCCCGGCTGAAGGAGTGGGCGTACGCGGGGGTGATGTTCGACCTCACCGGCGCCGCGGTCTCCCACCTCGCGGTCGGCGACCCGCTCTGGCACCTGTTCCTGATCAGCGGCCTGCTGGCCGTCGCGTTCGTGTCGTACGGCCTGCGCGGCGTGCGGACAGCCGCCGTCACCACGGACAGCGGCCGCGTGCCCGACGCCGCGCTGCCCGCGCAGGCTCGCTGAGCGTCAGAGCGGCACCTGCTTGCCCCGCACCAGCCCGAACTGCACGGCCTGGGTCGGGAGGACGATGTCGAGCAGCCAGTCGATGGCCACCCGCGCCCGGTTGCCGGGCATTGCGAGCAGGTGGTAGCCCTTCGTCACCGCGGCGGCGGGCAGGCCGGACAGGGGCACGCCGAGCGGGTTGGCCGCGGCGTCGCGGCCGCCGAGCTCCACCACGAACCCGAGGTCGTGGTGGCGGTAGCGGCGCCGCTGTCCCTGCCCGAGCGCCGCCGCCACGTTGCGCGCCGCGAGGGCACCTTGGCGGGTCGCGTGCTGGGCCGTCATCGCGGTGATGGAGCCGGGCCGGGTGAGGTCGGGGACGGCGGCGGCGTCGCCCGCCGCGAGGACCTCCGGGTGGCCCGGCACCTCCAGGTACGGGTTCACGACGAGCCGCCCGTGGTCGGTCGGCAGGCTGAGGTCGTCGACCAGCGGATCGGGCCGCACCCCCACGCACCAGACGAGGGTGCGCATCGGCACGTCGTCGCCGCCGGTGAGCCGTACCCCGCCGGCGTGGGCCTCGGCCACGGACTCGCCCGTGCGCACCTCGACCCCACGGGCCCGCAGCACCCGATCGGCCGCGCGGGACAGCCGCGGGTCCAGCTCCGGCAGCACCCGCGGCGCGGTGTCGAGCAGCAGCCAGCGCATCGGTTGGTCGCGCAACTCCGGGTGGGCCTTGACGAGCCTCGCGGTGAACCGTGCGCCCTGCGCCGCCACCTCGGTGCCGGTGTAGCCCGCCCCGACCACGACGAACGTGCAGCGCGCCGCCCGCTCGGCGGGCTCGGTCGCCTCCGCGGCCAGCTCGACCTGGCGCACGACGTGGTCGCGCAGGTAGAGCGCCTCGGCGAGGCTGCGGTAGCCGTGTGCGTACGTCGCGACACCGGGGATCGGCAGCAGCCGGTTGACGCTGCCCACGGTGAGCACGAGCCGGTCGTAGGTCAGCTCACCGCGGCCGTCGTCGGGATCGGTCCAGCTGATGCGCCGATCGGCGATGTCGACCCGATCTACCGCGCCGAGCACCAGCCGCGCCCCCGGCAACGACCGCGCGAGCGACACCGCGACGTGCCGCGGCTCCACGACACCGGTCGTCACCTCGGGCAGCAGCGGGAGGTACAGGAAGTGGTCGCGCGCGTCGACGACGACGATCTCGGCGGCGTCGCCGAGCCGTCGCAGCAGTCCGCGCGCGGCGCTGAAGCCCGCGAAGCCCGCTCCGACGACGACGATGCGTGGGGTCATGTCCCGTGGACGATAGGGCGGCCCGCGTTGTGACGCCTCCCCGCGCGCGACTTCGCACCCCTTCGGCCCACTTCGCACCCCGTCGGTGGGGTGCGACGAGACGCCGGGGGTGCGCAGTCAGCGCGCGGCGGCGTGGTCCGGCCCGCTCCCCGCCGGCATGCTCCACCCATGACCGTGCTGTCCGGCCTGCTCGCCGCCGTCGAGATCGTCGACCTGACCACCCCGCTGCAGGCGTCCACCCCGATCCTGGAGCTGCCGCCGCCGTTCGCGAACACCCACCGCTTCGAGCTGGAGGAGCTGTCGCGCTACGACGAGAAGGGGCCGGCCTGGTACTGGAACGACATCCACACGGGCGAGCACACCGGCACCCACCTCGACGCCCCGGTGCACTGGGTCACCGGCCGCGACGGCCTGGACGTCTCGCAGGCGCCGCTGTCCACCCTCGTCGCGGAGGCCGTGGTGATCGACATGACGGCCGAGGTGGCGAAGGACGCCGACTTCCTGCTGGAGCACGCGCACATCCGGGCCTGGGAGGAGGAGCACGGCGCCCTGCCCGACGGCGGCTGGCTGCTCTACCGCACCGGCTGGGCGGCGCGCGGTGACGATGCCGCTGCGTTCGCCAACGCCGACGAGAACGGCCCGCACACCCCGGGCGTGTCCCCCGAGTGCGCGCGCTGGCTGGCCGAGGAGTCCCCGATCGCCGGGTTCGGTGTGGAGACCGTCGGCACCGACGCGGGCGCCGCGCACTCGTTCGAGCCCGCGTTCCCCTGCCACTCCGCGCTGATGGGCGCGAACAAGTGGGGCCTCACCAGCCTGCGCAACCTGGACCGGCTCCCGGCCACCGGCGCGGTGCTGATCGTGTGCCCGCTGCCGATCGTCGGCGGCTCGGGCAGCCCGGCGCGCGTGCTCGCGCTGGTCGAACGCTAGGCCAGTGCCCGTTCGCCGAGCTGTGACGACGCCGAGCGTGGTGTCGACGGCCTCGTCCTCGGTGAGCCCGCACAGGTCGATCAGGTCGAAGAGTGCGCCCGGGCTGAGCACACCCCTCGCACCGATGAGTGCGCCCGGCTGCGGCAGTCTCGACCGGCATGACGGAGACGTTCGCGACCGGGATCCAGATGGGCGAGTCGCCCCGCTGGCACGACGGCCGGTTCTGGATGTGCGACTGGCTCGCGGGCGAGGTCCTCGCGTTCGCCCCGGACGGCACGCGGGAGACGGTGACGCGGGTCGAAGGCCTGCCGTTCTCGATCGACTGGCTGCCCGACGGCAGGATGCTCGTCACCACGCGGGACGGCGTGCGGGTCGGCCCCGACCTCGCGCTCTACGGCGCGGGCGGGCGCAGCTGGAACGAGATCGTCGTCGACCCGGCCGGACGGGCGTGGGTCGACATGCCCGGGGCGATGCCCTGGGAGGAGCCGAAGCCCGGGGTCGTCGGCGTCGTGGACCCGGCGGGGGACAGCCGGATCGTCGCGGGGGACGTCTGGTTCCCCAACGGGATGGCCATCACGCCGGACGGTTCGACGCTGATCGTGGCCGAGTCGCACGCCCACCGGCTCACCGCGTTCACGATCACCGATGCGGGCGACCTCGTCGACCGGCGGGTCTGGGCCGACCTCGGCGAGGGCGCCGCGCCCGACGGCATCTGCCTCGACGCCGAGGGCGCCGCCTGGTACGCCGACGTCCCCAACGCCCACTGCGTCCGGGTCGCCGAGGGTGGGCGGGTGCTGCAGACCGTCGCCGCCGACCGCGGCTGCTTCGCCTGCGTGCTCGGCGGCGACGACGGCCGCACGCTCCACATCGTCGCCAACCGCTACGACGCGGGCCGGGTGACCGATGGCGTCGTGCTCACCGAGCGCGTGGACGTGCCGCACGCGGGCAGGCCCTGACCGGCGCTTGACTTCAACCCGGGTGCAGGTCGCATGGTCGGGGCATGGCAATCGAGCTGAACCACACCATCGTCGCCGCCCGTGACCGACGCGCCGCCGCCCAGTTCGTCGCCGACGTGCTCGGCCGCCCGACGCCCGTGTCGTTCGGGCCGTTCGCGGTCGTCGAGCTGGACAACGGCGTGAGCCTCGACTTCGCCGACTTCATGGACGAAGCCGAGGTCGTCATGCAGCACTACGCGTTCCTGATCACCGAGGACGACTTCGACGCCGTGGCCGCCCGCCTGCGCGACCGCGAGATCGCGACCTTCGCCGACCCGGGTCACAACACGCCCGGGCACAACACCAACGACGGCGGCCGCGGCCTCTACTTCTCCTCGCCCGACGGCCACAACCTGGAGGTGATCACCCGCCCCTACGGCGGCGGTGGCTGACCCGCTCACGCCCCATGATCACCAGTTCGGCGCGAAAAGCGGCCATATCCGGCCGTCTACGCGCCGAACTGGTGATCATGAAGGGTCAGCGGAGGCGCACGGTCGCGGTGAGCGACGGCGCGGCGCCCTCGGCGGACACGGTCGCCGTGGCCGTGTCGCCGTCGAGGTCGCCCGCCGCGACGATGCGGGTAGGCAGGAACGCGGGCCGCACCAGGCGGTAGGCGAACTCGGCGACGGTCGCGCCGGGGGCGTGCACGCGCGGCAGCTCCAGGGCGAGCAGCGCCAACAGCGGCCCGTGGATGACCAGGTCGGGGTAGCCCTCGACGTCCCTCGCGTACGGGGTGTCGAAGTGGATGCGGTGGCCGTTGTAGGTCAGGCCGCTGAACCGGGCGAGCAGGACGGGATCGGTGGGAAGGGTGCGCCGCCAGGCGCCGGTGGGCGCAGGTTCGCCCCCCGCGGGCCGGGGCATCGTGCGCCGCGGGGTGCCGGGGGGCTCGGCGCGGTACACGATGTCCTGCTCCTCGACGGCCACCGGCTCGCCCGCCACGGACAGCTCGTGGCGGGTGGTGACGAAGGCCATCTCGCCGGTGCGGCCGGACTTGAGGCGGACGTCGGTGACCGCCGACCGGCAGTCGAGCACCGCGCCGAGCGGGATCGCGGCGCGCTGGGTGAACCGGCCGCCCGCGAACATGCGCCTGCGGCCGGGGACCGGCGGCAGGAACGGCCCGTGGGTGGGGTGGCCGTCCTCGCCGATGTCGGCCTGGGCCGGGTGGTCGAGCAGGGTGAACCAGTGCCAGAGCGGCGGCAGCGGGGCGCCCTCGTCCAGTGCGGGCGGCGCGGCGTCGAGCAGGTCGGCGAAGGCGGCGGCGGCCCACGGGTCCACGCGGCGCGAGGTCGTGGCGGTCGGTGGCCGCCAGTCGCGCAGGGACTCGGCCAGCACCCCGGTGGCGGTCACGGCACCCCTTCTCTCCGACGGCGGCGGCGAGCATTCTCCCGGAATCAGCCGGTGGCCGCCCGGTCCTCGGGTCGGGTGCCGGTGGTGCGCAGCGATCCGAGCTTGGAGAGCGCCTCGAACCAGAACGGGGCGCCGAACGAGACCGCGAACGCGGTGATACCCCAGCCGACGATCTTGAGCGCGATGCTCCAGACCGAGCCGAGCGCCGGGTCGGGCCAGCCGATCGGGAGGGCGTCCGCTTTGAGCGCCGCCAGCTCACCGGTCGCGCAGGCGGCGCGGTCGGGCACGTTCTGGCAGAGCGTGCCCGTGTCGGCGGTGGCGATCACCGCCTGCTGGATCGGGACGTCGACGTAGAGGGAGTGCGCGACCTGCAGCGTGTCGAGGTTGAACAGCACGGCGACGACCAGGCCGGTGATGCCGAGCGCGACCCGCGCCCAGCGCTTGTACCAGCCGGAGATCTTCGCCATCTCCTCGTCGTACCAGTGTTCGAGCGACTGCTCGAAGGCGTTCACGTCGCTTCCCGCGGCGGCGAGGAACGCGGTGAGCTGGCGCCGCAGCGACGGGGACGGGAGCTTCGCCACCGCCGCGGCGAGGGCGTCGATGTCGACGACCGCGGGCACCGTCCCGTCCGCCTCGGACGGCACCAACAGGTCGATGAGGGCCCGCGCGAACATCTGGGCGGACACGTACTGCGGGTTGCGGAGCGCGCCGTCGCCGAACGGCTTGACGCGCCTGCTCTGCAGCGACGTCAGCAGCGGGCTGTCGAACAACGCCTTGGTGACGACGGCCGCGGCGGCCGCACCGGGCGCCGGGCCCGCGGTGCCGCCCGTCCGCACGACCGCCGCCGCGTCGCTGGTGAGCCGCGGATCCTTGACGTCCTCGTGCAGCCGCTTGTCGGTGACCTTGTTCGTCTCCGCGGCCGCCGCCGGCTGCGGCTCCGCGCCGTCGAGCATCGCCCGCAGCCCGGTGAGCAGGTACTTCGCTCGCATCTGGAACAGGTTGGAGAGGCTCTCGGTGACGCCCGAGCACAACAGCGACGTGCTCGCGAACAGCAGGACCAGCCCGACCGCCGCGCCCAGCACAGGTGAACCCAACATCACCGACCCCACACGGCCGCGACCCACCGCGAAATGCGCACGGTCGAGATGGTGGCACAACCCATTCCCGGCCGACGTTCTTGGGGTGCCGTTGACAAGCGCTTGACGCTTTCCCGGCCGACATTCCCGCGAAACTTCGGAATCCGACAAACATCCCTGATACGCCGCCGCCGGAGAAGTAATCGCCCATAATTTGCCGCGATCACCCACCGCGCGGAAGGCGGCTCATCCGGGTGCGCGAGTGCGAAATCAGCGTGTTCCTGTCGCCGCAATTCGTCATCACCGTGCGCCAGCGGGTCGCCAGCGAGCTCCGCGGCGCCCGGGCCCGGCTCGAACAACGGCCGGACCTGCTCGACATCGGCACCCCGGCCGTGCTGTGGGCCATTCTCGACTCCGCTGCGCCGCGAGGCCACCGACTTCTACCGCGCCGTGCATCCCCTGCTGGCGGTCTTGAGCACCCTCGAACGGGAGGCCGACTCCTACCTCGGCCCCTACCTGCGGGATGTGCGCGACCACCTCCTCCTTGCCGTTGACGTTCGTCACCGGGTTCTTCGGGCAGAACTTCGGCTGGCTGGTCAACGACATCGACGGCCTGCCGTCCTTCCTCGTCCTCGGGATCGGCGGGCTGATCGTGCCGTTGGTGGGGCTGTTCTTCTGGCTGCGCCGCAGCCGGGCCCGCTGAGAGGCCGCCACGGCTCACGTGAACCAGTCGGCCTCCACGGCGTCGAACGCCTTGCGCGCGGCGATCAGCACCGGGTCCCACACCGGCGAGAACGGCGGCGCGTAGGACAGGTCGAGCGACAGCACGTCGCCCACGTGCATCTCGTTCCAGATCGCGGTGGCCAGCACGTCGATGCGCTTGGCCGCGTCGCTGCGGCCGACGATCTGGGCGCCGAGCAACCGACCCGTGCGCTTCTCGGCCACGAGCTTGACCCGGATGGGCTGGGCGCCCGGGAAGTAGCCCGCCTTGGTCGTCGAGTCGACGACCGCGCTGACGAAGCGGTACCCGGCCGCCTCCGCCTCGGCCTCGGACAGCCCGGTGCGCGACACCTCCACGTCGCAGACCTTCGTGATCGCCGTGCCGATCACCCCGGGGAACGTGGCGTAGCCCCCGCCGAGGTTGATCCCCGCCACCCGGCCCTGCTTGTTGGCGTGCGTGCCCAGCGCCACCACCACCCGCTGCCCGGACAGCCGGTGGATGGACTCGACGCAGTCGCCCGCCGCCCACACCCCCTTCGCCTGCGTGCGCATGCGGTGGTCGACGGCGATGCCACCGGACGGCCCCAGGGGGATCCCGGCGTCGCGGGCCAGCGCGACGTTGGGCCGCACGCCCAGCCCGAGCACGACGACGTCGGCGGGCAGCCGTCGCCCGGACGCGGTGATCACCCCGGTGGCCCGGCCGTCGGCGGCGGTCGTGATCTCGGCGACGGCGTCGCCAAGCACCAGCTCGACGCCCAGCCCGCGGACGGCCTTCGCGATGAACGCCCCGACGTCGGGGTCGAACATCCCGACGGGGGTGGGCGAACGGTCGACGACCGTCACCGAAAGCCCCCGGACCTGGCAGGCCTCGGCGACCTCGAGGCCGATGTAGCCGCCGCCGACGATCACCACGCGGCGCACCTCCGCGCGTGAGCGCGGCCCGCAGCGCCGCCCCGTCGTCGAGGGTCTGGACGCCGTACACGCCGGACGCGTCGATGCCCGGCACCGGCGGCCGGGCGGGCACGCTGCCCGCGGCGTAGACGAGGTCGTCGAACGGCTCGGTGTACTCGCGACCGGTGTCGAGGTCGAGGGCCTGCACGCAGCGGGCGGCCAGGTCGATCCCGACGACCTCGGTGCGGATGCGGACGTCGACGTGGTTGCGCCGGTGCGCCTCCGGCGAGCGCGACACCAGCTGCTCCTCGCGCTCGACGTCGCCGCTGATCCAGTAGGGGATCCCGCACGCCGAGTAGGACGTGGCCCGTCCCCGCTCGAACGCGACGATCTGCAGCTCATCCGGGCCCCGCCGCTTGCGCGCCTGGCTGGCGGCGCTCATGCCCGCCGCGTCGCCGCCGATGACCACCAGCCTGTCCATGCGGTCAACCTAGGGTGTGGGGCGTCAGCTCGGGCGCCGAAGGGAACCTCATGAGCCGCTACGCACGCTTCGCCGACCTGCGCGTCGACGGCCCGGACGACGACGGCGTGATCGAGCTGGTGCTCGACGCGCCCCACCTCAACGCCGTGAGCGAGGCCGCGCACGCCCAGCTGGCCGAGATCTGGCGGGAGTTCGACGTCGACCCGGCCGTGAAGGCGGTTCTGCTGCGCGGCGAGGGCAAGGGCTTCTCGGCGGGCGGCGCGTTCGACCTGGTGGAGAAGCTGACCACGGACTTCGACGCGCGCACCCGCACCATGCGCGAGGCCCGCGACCTGGTCTACAACGTGATCGACTGCAGCAAGCCCATCGTGTCCGCCATCCACGGCCCCGCGGTCGGCGCGGGCCTGGTCGCGGGCGTGCTGGCGGACGTCTCGGTGGTGACGAAGACCGCGAAGATCATCGACGGGCACACGCGGCTCGGGGTGGCGGCGGGCGACCACGCCGCCGTCTGCTGGCCGCTGCTGTGCGGCATGGCGAAGGCCAAGTACTACCTGCTGACCTGCCGCCCGCTCAGCGGCGAGGAGGCCGAGCGCATCGGGCTCGTCTCGCTGTGCGTGGCGGAGGACGCCGACCTGCTGCCCACCGCACGGGAGGTCGCCCACGAGCTCGCGACCGGCGCCCCGCTGGCGATCCGCTCGACCAAGCAGGCGCTGAACGCCTGGTACCGCCAGCTGGCGGGCGCGATCTTCGACGCCTCGCTCGCGCTGGAGTTCTACGGCTTCGGCGGCCCCGAGGTGCAGGAGGGGCTCGCCTCTCACCGCGAACGGCGCCCACCTCGCTTCTGACGCCGACACCATGATCGCCGTTTCGGCGCGATCCCGTGCGCTGGTGCACGTTTTCGCCCGCTTTCGGCGATCATGGCCGGGGGGTTGGCCATGCCGAGCCGCTGCGTCTTGGCGTTGGCCGACCCGACGGCCGGATTCTCGCCGAGCACGAAGTAGCCGGGGCACTCGCCCGCGATCTGGGCCATCACCGTCTCGAACGAGCTGTGGCTGCCGGTGAGCCGGGGCAGGTAGGAGCGCAGCTCGGCCCCGTAGGTCGGGCGCCGATTCGGCGTGCGGCATCGGGATGTAGCCGGGCAGCAGGTCGAACAGCGTCGGGATGTCGGTGCTGCCCTGGATGCTCGCGTGGCCGCGCAGGGCGAGGAGCTCCCGCACGCCCACAGCGACGATCTACCCGCGCGGGCCGGGACCAAACGTGACCGGACCTCACCCGCCGATGCGGTCGCGCAGTTCTCTGAGCGTGCGGTCGAGCAGCCGGGAGACGTGCATCTGGGAGACGCCCACGACCTCGGCGATCTGGGTCTGCGTGCGGTTGCCGAAGAAGCGCAGGACGAGGATGCGCCGCTCGCGCTCGGGCAGCGCCTCCAGGAGCGGGCCGAGGGTCTCGCGGTCCTCCACGCCCTCGATGCCGACGTCGATCGCACCTGCGCTCTTGGCCAGCGGCGAGTCACCCGCCTCGGTCAGCTGGTCGAGCGAGTCGTTGCGGTAGGCCTGCTGGGCGGCCAGCCCGTCGAGCACGTCGGCAACCGGCACACCGAGCCGCTCGGCGATCTCCGACGGGCGCGGGGCGTGGCCCAGCTCCTGGGACAGCGGCCCGACGGCGGCGCTCATCGTGCTCTGGATGTCCTTGAGCCTGCGCGGGACGCGCATCGCCCAGGTGTGGTCGCGGAAGTGCCTGCGGATCTCCCCGGTGATCGTCGGGACGGCGAAGGACAGGAAGTCCAGGCCCCGGTGCGGGTCGAACCGGTCGACCGCGCCGATCAGCCCGATCGTGCCCGCCTGCAAGAGGTCGTCCTCGGGCTCTCCCCGCCCGGCGAAGCGGCGCGCGATGTGGCGGGCCACCGGGAGGTAGCCCTCGATGAGCTCCGCCCGCAGCGCCGCGCGGCGCGGATCGGCGGCATCGAGGTCGGCCAGCTCCTTGAAGAGGGGGGCGAGGTGCGCGTACTCGTCGCCGCCCACCCGGCCTCTCACCGCCACCCCGGTACCCCGTGTGACACCGCCGTTCGCCGGACACAAGTCGGCCACTACCTCGATTACCCGGGCGCGGCGCACCCGCAAACGTCAGAGCCCCTCCGCGGGGTGCAGGCCCACCATCTCCAGGACGTGATGGGCGGCGCTGCCGCGGGGTGCGAGCAGCCGCAGGTGTTCGCGATGCGCGGTGCTGCGGTCGCACGCCTGGTGCAGGACGTGCACGGCGGCGCTGGCCAGCAGCGTGACGCGGGAGAGGTCGACCGTGCGGGACACCGTGCCGTTGCCGGTGACCGAACGCAGCTGGTCCCGCAGCTCGACGGCGCCCGCTGCGTCGATCGGGCCGCGGACGACCAGCACCGCGTCGGGATCGTCCACCGCGGTGAGAGCGGCCATGAACGGCTCGTCGTCCGCCGGTCCCATGGGGGTGTCGAGGGAGCTGGTCGACATCGTGACCGGACGGCCCAGGCGGTGCCGAAGCCGCACGGTGGTGCCCGACCGCCCGCGGTCGATCGCGACGTCGTCGACGAGCTCGCTCGCCATGGTCAGCCCCAAGCCCCCGTAGAGCTTGTCGACGGGGTCGCGCCAGCGTCCGCGGTCGGCCACCACGATCTCCGCGGTGCCCGCCGGGGTCAGCTCGGCGCGGACGTCGACGGAGTGGGTGCCGGGCCGATGCGGGTAGGCGTGCTCGACGGCGTTGGTCACGGCCTCGCCGACGGCGTGCTGGATCGCGCTGGCGGTGTGCTCGTCGACCTGCAACGCGGCCAGCCAGCCGTCGAGGACGACGCGGGTGGTGGTCACGGCGAGCGGGATGTCCGGCAGCTTCAGCTCGACCCGGCCGACCGGCGCGTGCCACTGCGCGGCGATCAGGGTGACGTCGTCGCGGTAGCCGGTGACCCGGGTGAGCCGCGTGAGGGTCTCGTCGCACACCCGTTGCGGCACGGGCAGGCCGTCGTGGCCTGCCCAGCGGGTGGCCGCCCGCGCGGCGACGTCCGCGAGCTCGGCGCATCCCCGGGCCGGGTGGATCCCCGGCCGTTCGACGATGCCGTCGGTGTAGAGCAGCAGCAGGTCGCCCTCGCCCAGCATCTCGGTCGTCTCGGCGTAGGTCGCGCCGGTCGCGAGCGGCGCGCCGCGGGGGCGCGGGAGGTAGTCGCGGTCGTTCGCGGTGATCAGCAGGGGGGCGGGGTGTCCGGCCGAGCTGAAGCGGACGAGACCGGTCGCGGGCTGCAGCACGGCGACGCAGACGGTCGCGGTGCGCGCGCCGTCGAGATGGTCGGCGAACTGGTCAAGCGAAGTGACCACGGCGGCGGGGGAGGCGGCGGATTCGAGGCAGTGCCGGGCCACCGCCCGCAGCTGTCCCATCGCCGCCGATGCGGCGACCCCGTGCCCGACGACGTCGCCGACGACGAGGCCGAGCGAGCCGTCGGGCCGCACGACGGCGTCGAACCAGTCGCCGCCTGCCGTGGTGTCGACGTCGGCGAGCAGGTACCGCGCGCCCACCGCGATCCGTGGCAGGACCGGCACGGTCGCGGGCAGCAGCGCGGCCTGCATCGCGGCCAGACCGACACCGGGCGCGTGGTCGAGAGGCTGGTCGTCTCGGTCCGGGGCGGGCATCACGTCCTCTTCCTACCGGCTGTCGTCGACGGGGCTGCGGCGCCGTCGGGTCCGCTGCCGTTACCCGTCCGCGTGGCGGAGCACGCCGGTGTCCGCGTTGTTGGCCACGGCCAGGTCGTGCTGCAGGTCGCGCGGCGGCGCGTCGGGCATCGCGTCCACCCCCGGGATCGGCACGACCCGCGCCTCCACGCTCTGGCCAACGGTCCGGGTCTCGAACCGCGGCGCCGACGCCGTCGCGGGCCCGTGGACGACGCATCCGTCGGCGAGCCGGAACTGCGAGCCGTGCCACGGGCAGACGAGCCGGGCGTCCCCGTCGGCGTCGACCAGCTCGCCGTCCGACAGCGGTGCCGACAGGTGCGAGCAGCGGTCGGCCAGCACGGTGACGTCGGTGCCCCGGCGGACCACGACGACATCCACGCGGCCCGCGCGGCGGCGCACCGGCGCGCCCTCGGGGAGCTCGGCGATCGGGCCCAGCGGCTGCCATTCGGACGGCCCGACGTGGGTGATGTCCTCGGCGTGGTTGGCGCCGAGCGCCTGCCGGTAGCCCAGATGGCCGCCGAGCACCGCCCCGACGCCCGCGACGACGCCGCCCGCGACCGACGCCAACCGTCCGCTGCCACCCCGCGCCCGGGCGGCCAACGCCGCCACGAAGAGGGCGACGGCCGTGCCGTTGCTGGCCGCGTGCACGACGCCGACGCGCTGCTGGTCCTCGTGGGCGTCGGCGTAGTCGGCCCAGCCGCTGATCGCGGTCGGCAGCGCCGCCGCCAGCCCGGCCGCGATCAGCCGGGTGCTGCCCGACCGCGGGCCGCCGAGGGCGTCGAGCAGCGCCGCCGAGGTGAAGGACCCGAGCGCGAACTGCGCGGCGCCGGGGTGGAGCGGATGGCCGAGCCACACGCCGTGCAGGGCGTCCTTGATGCCCTGGTGGCGCAGGACGCGCTGGACGACCGAGCGGGCCGCCGCGGCGGGGCGGTCCAGCCACTCGGCGCGTTCCAGCCGGTTGATGTCGTCGAACGGGCGCATGGTTGCGGGGTGCCCACAGGATGTCGGGCGAAACGCCCACCGCGGTTATGCGGGCTCCTCGCGCACGACGTCCCGCGGATCTTTGTCGTCGCGCAGCCCCAGGTAGCGGGGGTGGCGCAGCTTGCCGTCGCGGGTCCACTCGCTGAACCCGATCTGGGCGACCAGCTCCGGGCGCAGCCAGTGGGCGCCCTTCTCGCGGACCGGCTCGGCGAACGGCGAGCGGTCGGCGGCGAGGTCGTGGAAGCGGGCGCTGAGGTCGGCCAGCACCCGGTGGTCGAATCCGGTGCCGACCTTGCCCGCGTACCGCAGGTCGTCGCCCTGCGTAGTAGCCGACGAGCAGGGCGCCGAACCCGGTGCGCGAGCGCTGCGGGTCGGTCCAGCCGCCGACGACGAGCTCCTGCTCGTGGACGCACTTGAGCTTGAGCCAGTCGGGCGAGCGGCGCCCGGGCCGGTAGGGCGCGTCGGCGCGCTTGGCCACCAGGCCCTCCCAGCCGCGGCGGCAGGCCTCGCGCAGGTAGGCCTCGCCCTCGGTGTTGCGGTGGGTGCTCATCCGCAGCGGGCCGCCGAAGTCGACGGCGTCGCGCAGCAGCCGTTTGCGGGTGCGCAGCGGCAGCGCGGTGACGTCGTGCCCGTCGAGGACGAGGACGTCGAACACGTACAGGTAGACGGCGATGCCGGTGGCCCGCGCGGCGGCCGGGTCGTGCAGGCCGATGCGCCCCTGCAGGCGCTCGAAGCTGGTCTGGCCGTGGTCGAACGCGACGATCTCGCCGTCCAGCACGGTGCCCGCGGGCGTGCGGGCGGCGACGGCGTCCACCAGCTCCGGGTAGGTGGCGTCCATCCGCTTCTCGGTGCGCGACCACAGCGACGTGGCCTGCTCGGTGTGGACCGCGACCGCGCGCACGCCGTCCAGCTTGCGCTCGAAGATCCAGGCCGGGTCGGTGAAGCGCTCCTCGGTGAGCGTGGCGAGCATCGGGGCGACGAAGCCGACGGTGGTCGGGCCGCACGCGGGCCCGCTCGGCGTCGTCGAGGCCGTCGAGGAGCGTGCTCACGAAACGATCAACCTATACCCGACCGGGGACGTGTGGGAGGCCGCGCGTGGGGTACGCCGAGGACCATGACGACGCCGAACTACACCGTGCCCGGTATGAAGCCCGACGCCGCCCGCGAGGTGATCACGCTCCTGCAGGACCGGCTCAACGCGCTGAACGACCTCGCCCTCACCCTCAAGCACGTCCACTGGAACGTGATCGGCCCGAACTTCATCGCCGTTCACGACGATGCTCGATCCGCAGGTCGACGGCGTACGGGAGATGGTCGACGACGTCGCGGAGCGCATCGCGACGCTCGGCGGCTCCCCCGAGCGGCACGCCGGGCGCCCTGGTGGCCGCCCGCAGCTGGGACGACTACTCGGTCGGCCGCGCCGACGCCATCGCCCACCTCGGTGCGCTCGACCTCGTCTACTCCGGCGTGATCGCCGACCACCGCGTCGCGATCGACAAGACCGAGGAGCCCGACCCGGTCACCCAGGACCTGCTGATCACGCAGGCAGGCGAGCTCGAGCAGTACCACTGGTTCGTGCGCGCCCACCTGGAGAACAACGACGGCACGCTGCGCACCGCCGACGCCGCCACCGAGGAGGCGGCCGCGCGCGCGGCGACCACGATGACCTCGGTCGAGCTGCTCGGCACCTACCTGAACGCCCACCTGGCGGGCGCGAACGCGGGCGTCGAGACGGCCGAACGGCTGCGCAAGCACGTCACCGATCGCCCCGAGGCCGATGACCTCGACCACTTGTTAGGACATCGAGCACGACCGGCGAGCGGAGATCATCGAGCGTCGGCGAGGGCGGCCACGGGATCAAGAAGGCGATGGGCTGGGTCGCGGGCCAAGCCCACCGCCTCGCCGTGGCCGAACCCCTCACCGGGAGCGGGCACCTCAGCGTGCTGCTCGAGGCCGAGACGCTCGCGCTGGGCGTCGAAGGCAAGCTGCGCTGTGGCAGACGTTGCGCCCTCGTGCCCGCCTACCCCAGCTCGGCGAGGTCGATCTCGCGGGCCTCGCCGAGCGGCGCGGGACCAGCGCGAACGCGTCGAGGCCATTCGGCTGGCCCGCGCAGCGGTCGTTCAGCACGCCCGGCTGACCCTTCACGCGAGGGCGCGCAGCAGGTCGGCCAGGCCGCCGCGGGCGCGCCCGATCCGGCGTGCGCTGGTGCGCGCACGCACGTCGGTCGGCGACACGACGTGCAGGCCCGCGCCGCGCAGCCGGACGAGCAGGGCGTGCTCCTCGCCGCACTCGACCGGGGGGAACCCGCCGACGCGCTGGAACGCCGAGCCGCGGACGCCGAGGTTGGCGGCGTAGGCGTGGCCGTGCGTGCGCCCGGCGACCCGGCGCGCGACCAGCGCGGTGTAGCGGGCGAGGGCGTCGGGCGGCAGCGCGTGCGGGTCGTCGAGGTCGACGGCGCCCGCGACGGCGTCCGCGCCCGCCGCGGCGTGGCGCAGGTGGTCGAGCACCCACGTCGGTGGGACGAGGGTGTCGGCGTCGGTGCTGAGCAGCCACGTCCGCTCGGCCACCGCGCCGAGCCGCGACGCCGAGGTGCCGGAAGCCGATGTTGCGCACGTCCCCGACGTGGCGCGGCAGGTCGTTCACGAGCACGACGTCGGCGCCCGCGGCGCGGGCCCGTTCGGCGGTGGCGTCGGTGCAGCGGTCGGCGACCACGCACGTGATGGCCGGGCACCCCGACCGCGCCACGGCGGCGGTCACGGCGGCCAGGCAGGCGCCGATGCGTTCCTCCTCGTCCCGGGCGGGGACCACGATGCCGACGCGCCAGGTCATCGACGGCGGAGCACGTGCAGCAGGAACTGTTCGTCGACGTGCTCGACCAGCGTCGCGAAGCGCGGGTCGGCGGTCAGCTGGCGGTGGGTCGCGGCCGCGTCCCGGGGTGCCTCGGCGGGCCAGCCGCGCCAATGCACGAGCACGACGTCGGCGCCGCTCGGGATCCGGTCGGCGACCTGCGCGACGTCCTCGGGGGCCAGGTAGTAGAGCACCTCGCTGAGCACGACGAGGTCGGCGTCGGCCGGGAGGGCGTCCGCGGTCGGGCAGTGCGGCGACCAGCACGTCCGCGCCCGGCCCGACGGCGCGCGCGCGCGGCCTCGACGGCCGCGGGCACCGGGTCGGACGCGGTCACCCGGTCGCAGCGCGCGGCGAGCGCGGCGGTCAGCGTCCCGAGCCCACAGCCGGGTTCGGCGGCGTGCGCGTACCGCTCGCCGGGGAGGCAGGCGAGCACGACGTCCCGCTTGCGGCGCTCGTACCAGCTGGTCCGGGTCTGCCAGGGGTCGGCGTCGGCGGCGTAGAGCTCGGCGAACCGGCTGACCGGGGCGCGACCCGGTGGGCGGCGTCCGGAAGAACAGCTCGCGGTCGCCGTCGAAGTGCGCGAGGACGTCGGCGGGCAGGATCGGAGCCTGCGCCGGCGGGCGTCGGCGCGACCTGCGAGGCGAACCGGGCGATGGCGCGCCGCTTGGCGGCCCGGGTGTCCGCGTCGAGCGTGAAGACGCCCGCGTGCGGCCACGGGACGCCGGCGTCCTCGGGGCGGCGCCAGGGCAGGGTCCAGATCGGGTACGCCCAGCGGTGGGCCCGCGCCGGGGCGGCGGCCAGCGCGGCGCGCGCGGCCGCGGCGTGGTCGGGATGCGGGTCGCCCACCCACGGGGCCAGGCAGAGGTCCGCGTCGGCCAGGAGGGGCGTGAGGGCGTCGGCCAGGTCGTCGGTGCGGGCCGCGAGACCGGAGTCGGGCAGGCCGAGGCGGTGGACGACGACGTCGCCCAGCCCGATCTCGTCGAGCGCGGCGCCGCAGCTCCGCCCGGCGGGCCCGGCCGAGCTCCGGGTCGGGGGCGCCGAACGCGGCCTCGCCGTCGGTGGCCACGACCAGCTCGATCTGCGCTCCGGCCGCCCGGGTCGCGTGCAGGAAGCCGCCCGCGCCGAGGGTTTCGTCGTCGGGATGGGCGGCGACGACGAGCACCCGTCCGGGGTGGGGGCGCAGGGGCGGCGACGGCGTGCCGGTCGATCGCGTCGGCCCACGCCGCGGGGGACGTGATCACCGGGCCTCCGCGACGGCGGCGCCCAACGCCGCGAGGTCGCGCTCGCCGTGGTGCTGGCGCACGTAGATCTGCAGGTCGGCGAGCCGGGCGGCCAGCGTGGGGGAGTCGGCGAGGCCGGTCACGCCCGCGGCGACCGGAGCGCGGTCCAGCACGCCGCGGCAGGCTCGTTCGGCCGCGGCGCGCGCGGTCCACACGGCCGTGCGGTGGGCGTGGGTCGGGTCGGCGTCGATCTCCTCGGCCGTGCGCACGAGGAGCGCGTCGACGGCCTGCAGCTCGGCGTGCAGCGCACCGACGTGGGCGAGCCGGTGCTCGTCGGTGCCGGCCGAGCCGGTCGAGCACGTCGTCGAGGACGCCCGCGGCGCCGCCGAGCCACACCGCGGCGACCCCGCCGCCGCCCCACCAGAAGCCCGGCCGTTCCAGGTAGGCGCCGGGCGCGCCCGACCAGGCCCTCGTCGGGGACCGGGCACGTCGTCGAAGGTGACGTCGAAGGTCTCGCTCGCCCGCCATGCCCGCCGCCGCCCACGAGTCCGGGTCCACCCGGATCCGCGGGCCGGTCGAGCGCGACGTCGACCAGCACCGTGCCGTCCCGGCGTCCGTGGCCGCGACCACGAGGGCCCGGTCGAGGTCGCGGGAGCCGGAGCAGAACCGCACGGTGCCGGTGAGCCGCCACCCGCCGGGACCGCCCGACGAGCCGGGCGCCGACGCCGCCCGGCCGCGCCGCCCACACGCCGTAGCGGGCGTCCGGATGCGGGCGGGCGCCCAGCTCGCGCAGGATCGACACGGCGTCGACGTGCCCTTCGGCCAGCCGGGCGAGCGGCAGGTCCCACCGCCCCCAACGGGCCAGCGCCGCCCAGCGGCGGACGGTGTCGCCGCCGGCCGGGGTCGGGCAGCGCCAGCTCCCCGTCGCGCAACATCGCGGCCAGCCGGGCGCCGGGCCGCTCGCCGGACGACGGGCCCGGTCGGTCGATCAGCAAGGACGACAATTGCACAGGGGGAGGCGTTCCCCGCACGGCGTGGTTCACACCTCGCGGTCCGAAGCGGACCGGGCTATCTCGTCGCCCGCCGCGGGACGACCGGGTGAGTGAGCGCGGCGCGACCGGGGAACAGTAGGGAGTGGACACCAGCGCGCCTGCCCGCTCGGGGACGACGCGGAGAGTGCGGTTCGTCGCCCTTCGCGTAGCAGTGCTGCTCGGCGCCGCCGCGCTGATCCTGGCCGTGATGCTCGGGCTGGGGTGGCTGCTCACCCACGTGGAGCCGCGCACCGGCCTCGGCGCCGTCGACCTGGGGATCGACGCCTGGCTCGCGGGACACCGCACACCGGCCCTCGACGTGGCGTCCGACGTCGCGACCAACGTGTGCTCGACGACGAACGTGTTCCTGCTGGGTTCGCTGGCCGCGGCCGCGTCGGTGGCGCTGGTGCGGCGGTGGTGGCCGCTCCTGCTGCTGGTGGTCGCGCTCGTCGGCGAGCTGTGGCTGTTCCTGACCACCGCCATCGTCGTCGGGCGCCCGCGGCCGCCCGTCGCCCACGTGGACGCCGCCCTGCCGCCGACGTCGAGCTTCCCGTCCGGGCACACCGGAGCCGCGATCTGCCTGTTCGGCGGGATCGCCGTCATCGTGGCCTGCACGGTGCGGGCCTGGTGGCGCTGGGTGGTGGTGGCGCTCGCCGCCGTCGCGGTCGTTGTGGTCGCCGCGGCGCGGATGTATCGGGGCGCGCACTACCTCACCGACGCGTGCGGCGCCGTCGTGCTGGCACTGCCGTGGCTGCTGGTCACATCCTGGGTCGTCCGCAGCTCGCTTCCTCCAGTACGCACCTAGCGAGTTCGGGGCTTGCGCCGCAGAAAACCTGTTGTTATCGTTGCAGGTATCCGGGGTCGCGAGCTGAGTTCGCCCGCGCCTCCGACGCATCGCCGCCTTGTCGATCAGGAAGGGAGTGGCCTGCGATGCTGATGCGCACCGACCCGTTTCGTGAGCTGGACCGGCTGACCCAGCAGGTGTTCGGCAACTCGCCCGGGACGTGGTCCCGGCCCACCGCCATGCCGATGGACGCGTGGCGCTCCGGCGACACGTTCGTCGTGGCGTTCGACCTGCCCGGGGTGGATCCGGACGCGATCGAGCTGGACGTGGAACGCAACGTGCTCACCGTCAAGGCCGAGCGCAGGCCGGTCGCCGCACGGGAGCAGGTGGAGATGCAGGTGGCCGAGCGCCCCCTCGGGGTGTTCTCGCGGCAGCTGTTCCTCGGCGACACCCTCGACGCCGAACACATCGCCGCCGACTACGAGGCCGGGGTGTTGACCCTGACCATCCCCGTCGCCGAAAGGGCGAAGCCGCGCAAGATCACGATTACGGCGGGCGACAGCGGCCGTCGGGAGATCGACGCCTGACACCCGTCGGGGCCCGGCCGTCCGCGACCGGGCCCCGACTCGGCTCAACCGAAGGTAGGAACACGTGAGCGGCGGGGTCGGGCGACTCGACGACGAGAACTATCCGGCGGTCACCATGGGTCAGGCGGCCGAGCTGCTGGGCGTCCAACCCGCGTTCCTCCGCAGTCTCGACGCGGCCGGGATCCTGCGCCCGTACCGGTCCGACGGCGGCCATCGCCGCTACTCGCGCCGGCAGCTGGAGACCGCGGCCCGCATCCGCGAGCTGATCGACGACGGCGTCACCGTCGACTCCGCCGCCCGCATCCTCGACCTGCAGGACCAGCTCGCCGCCGCGCGGGATCGCATCGCCGAGCTCGAACACCCCCCGGCCACGGGCGAATCGTCCGACAGGTTCGGCACCCCCCCGCACCGCTGACTGCCGCTTCCCGGAGCACCGCCATGATCCAGGTCAGCACCAGGCCGGTGACGGCCCGATGAGCGCCACCACACCCGATAACGGCCGACGGTCCGCGACGCTCGCCGTCGAACACCTCGACGGCGTCGTGGTGATGCGGGTCGGCGGTGAGCTGGACCTGCTCACCGTGCCCGACCTGCGAACAGGCATGCACGCGGCGACCGCGACCACCAGCGGCCCGGTCGTCGTCGACCTCACCGACGTCGGCTTCCTCAGCTCCACGGGGTTGCACCTGCTGATCTCGATCCACGCCGACCTGGCCGCCGAGAACCGGTCGCTGCGGTTGGTCACGGGCGAGGGCAGGCCGGTCATGCGCCCGCTGCAGATCACCGGCCTCGACCAGCTCATGGGCCTGTATCCCGACCTGCCCACCGCGCTGAACGGCAGCGGGGAGCCCTGTCGCTGACGGCGACGTCGGTCCCGGCCAGCGGTCCGAGCGGCACCGTGGCGCCCCACGGGGTGGTTGAGATGCCCGCGGTCAGCGGTAGAGCGGCAGCACGTCGATCGGCCACCCCAGGTTGTGCACCGGGTAGGTGCGGATCTTCGGCTCGGGGAGGCCGCCGTCGGTCAGGACGCGGCGGAACTCCGCGTTGCCCTCGAAGGCGGCGAACGCCTCCGCCGAGTTCCACACGTCGACGACCATGAACCCGTACTCCCTCGGCACGGCCAGGTGCACCACCGGCCTGCCCGAGGAGAGGGCCGCGACCTTGCGCAGCACCACGTCGTAGGCGCGGGCGAGCTCGTCGGAGTCGCCGTGGAAGTCGAACACCGCCATCACCGCGGCCATCGTGCTCACCGGGCCTTCCGGGCCGGGAACCGCACGAGCAGGGCGTCAGTCATGATCCGTGCTCCGTCCCGCGGCGAGGAGCTCGATGAGGATGTCCTCGATCGTCGCCTGGTCGACCGGCTCGACCGGCCCGGAGCCCGGCTCGTAGGAGCGTTCCAGCTCCACCCAGCCCTTCCTGCCGGTCTGTCCCATCACGAAGCGCGCCGACCGGCCGCGGCAGAGCAGGACGAACGCCAGGCTGTCGGTGCCGTACTCGTCGCGGAGGTCGAGCGGCGACTCGTCGGGCACCATGCTGTTGGCCTCGGCGACCATCTGCTCGGAGCGGCACCGCAGGTAGAACCATTCGTCGCAGGCCTCGGCGATCGGCCGCAGCGCGCTGGGCCGCACCCGGGCGGGCTGCTCGTCCGGGGTCTGCAGGGCCTCGCGCACCCGCAGCATGAACGGGGTGAACGTGACATCCCGCTGGCTTGCTTCGATCATCGTCATCACGCCCTCAGCAGCGGGCTGCGCACCCCGCCGGTCGCCTTGTCGGAGGAGTCGAAGAAGTCCTCCCGGTAGATGTCCTTGGGGAACAACCGTTTCTTCATCAACGTCTTGAGCGCGGCCTCGACCATGGGCGGCGGCCCGCACAGGTAGGCCGTGTGCCCGCGACAGGTCGGGAAGTCGGCCGCCACCACGTCGGTCACCATGCCCGTCGACCCGTCCCACTCCTCGTCGGAGAGGCAGGGCCGGTAGCTGAACTGCTCGGGATGGCTCTTCTCCAGCTCCCGGAAGAACTCCACGTCGTAGAGGTCGGCTTCGACCCGCGCCCCCTGGTAGAGGTAGACGCGCTGGTCGAGGCCGCTCTCCAGCACGTGGCGGACGATCGACTTGAGTGGCGCGAGGCCGGTGCCCCCGCCGATGAGGATCATCGGCTCCGGTCGGGCCGCCCGGAAGAAGAACCGGCCGTACGGGCCGGACAGGTGCACCGCGTCACCGACGGCGAGGCTCTTGAAGATCCACCCATCGGTGCCGATGCCACCCGGTGTGCGGCGGATCTGCAGCTCGATGCGGCCCTGTTCGCTGGGCGGGTTCGCCATCGAGTAGGTGCGGGTGACGCCCTTGCCCGGCACCTCGATCGAGACGTACTGGCCCGGGTTGAAGGTGATCGGCTCGTCGAGGTCGATCAGCACGCGCCGGGTGGCGCGGGCGATGTCCTCGACCGCGGCCACCGTGCCGCCGAAGTCCCGCACCGGAGGGTGGGTGACCCCTTCTTCGACGTCGACATCCGCCTCGATCGTGACGTCCGAGGACGGGGTCGCCACGCACACGAGGGTCTTGCCCTCGTTGCGTTCGAACTCCATGAGGGCGAAGTCCGAGGCGTCGTTGTGCTCGACCTCGCCGTCGCGCCCTCACCTTGCACGTTCCCACTGCCGTGTGCAGGCGTGCGCAGCCACACCCCGGCCCGCAGGCAGGCGTCGAGGATCGGCTGGTCAGACCGGCACTCGACCTCCTGGTCGAGCGGTTCGATGGTGATCGTGAACGTCTCGCTCATGCGGTTCTCCCGGTCCTACCGTCACCTCCGCCGTCACGTGTGGAACGTGATCAAGCCCTTGTGCCCGACGCCGGTGCCGCCGAGCGTGCGTCGGTGTCCAGCGGCTTGCCCTCGATCTGCCAGCCCGTGGCCGCGTCGGGTCGTAGTCCGGATCCGAGGCGGCCCAGGTGTCGATCATCTGGCTCTTGAAGTCCGCCAAGGGCATCGCCTTGGGCGCCCGGAAGCATGCCGCAGCGGCGAGCATCCGGTTGTTCGTCCACATGACGTTGACCAGGATGTCGTCGCCGAAGAGCTCCTGGCGGTCCTTGCGACGGGTAGTCGTAGTCGTAGAGCGCCTTGACCGTCATGACCCACCCCCACCGACGACCGCTGCCGCGTGCCAGGCGATCCCAGGTGGCCTTGTCGGGCGAGGTCAGGTACTCGCCGTTGTCGACACCGTCCTTGATGCCGTACCAGGCGAGCACGTCGGGCACGGTCGGCCCGCCGCAGTTGCCCTGGTAGATCTGGTGCACCGGGAGCCAGGCCTGCACGTACTTCTCCGGCTCCCGATCGAAGATCCACTTGCAGCCGTCGGAGCAGAAGTTGAACCGCTCGCCCGCGGTACTCGCTGGTGCGCACGCACAGCTTCGTCGGGTCGCC
The DNA here is from genome assembly GCA_963837575.1 of uncultured Actinomycetota bacterium. Lineage (GTDB taxonomy): Bacteria > Actinomycetota > Actinomycetes > Mycobacteriales > Pseudonocardiaceae > Pseudonocardia. The sequence goes on along the minus strand of CAWIOI010000009.1, from coordinate 22,309 downwards.
GGGCTCGGTGAAGCCCATCGGGATCTGACAGGTCTGGCAGAGCATCGGCAGGCCCCGGAAGAAGAACCGGTTGCCGCCGTCGGCCATGCTCCGCGCCCGCTCCCACAACGGCCGGTAGTAGCCGGTCGAAGGTGTCCGGGTAGCTCTGCCGACATCCAGTCGAGCTCCTCGGCGAGCGGTACCGTCGTGTTGAACGACGCCGCGAAGCTGAACTGGTACAAGATCCAATAAACCTGGTGGCTGACGTAGTCCCTTCTCGGCGATCGCCTGGTCGAGATGGCGCGGAAGCCGGATCCCGTAGTATTCGAGATCCGGGAACAGGCCTTCCATCATCTGCCCCTCGAAGTAGAGCTCGAATGCCTCCTTCCAGCTCATGATCTTCTTGGGCAGCATGTAGTCCATCATCGCGGCGACCAGCCCGAGTAGCCGGTAACCGCGCCAGAACCACTTGTCGATCCAGTCCTGGATGATCGGGACGTTGCCCTCGTCCTGCTCGAGCAGGAACTTGATCGACTCCAGGCCGAGCGTCATGTGCCTGCTCTCGTCGCTCTGCGCCGAGAAGCCGAACGTCATCGTGGCGAGGTCGCCGTTGAAGCTCGCGCCGCTCATGAACGGGACGAACAGCAGATTCGTCAGCAGGTACTCGAAGCTGAACGAGATGGCCGTCAGGAACTCGAACGGGCCCGCCGACATGCCGTCCTCGAAGAACGACTTCGGCACGCTCAGGTACCACACCCGGTCGTGCATCTGCGACCAGTTGTGCATGCCTCCGTAGTACTTGTTGTACTGGCTGATCGTGTGGATCTCGGTCTGGGTGTGGCGCAGCTCGTCGATGCTCTGGCACAGCGCCGCGAAGCGCGCACCTGGTCCGTCGAGGTGTCGGGCCAGGAAGGCGAAATGCCGGTGCGCGGCGTACTCCAGCGGTGTGACGCCCTGCAGGAACAGTTTGAGCGCGTTGACGTAGCGGGCGTCGGTCAGCGAGAGGTGACCCTGGCCCTGCGCGAAGCTGTCGATCACCGCGTAGAGCTTCTTGTCCTTCTCCGCCTGGTACTTGCAGTAGGAGTCGATCGTCAGGCGGAACGGGTCCTCCCACGCGTCCCAGTCGTGGATCTTGATTCCCTCGTAGCGGGTGTAGGGGTAGACGTCCTTGGGATCGACGTAGGTCGGGGTCCAGTCCAGGTCACGGGTGAGCAGCCGGTACCGCTCCCGCATGGACAGCTTGGGCTTGGCCACGTCTCCTCCTCAGTGCTCCCACTTGATGATGATCTGGTCGTCGTCCCATTCGGCGATGTTTCCGGAGTAGGAGACGATGCTGAGCTGGAATTCGTGGGTCTCCCACGGCCGTGCCCATCCGCTGTCTCCACAGTCTCCCGGCGGATCACCAGCTCGCCGCGGGGTCTGCAGCTTCATCAGGCCCGGGCATCCGGGTCGAAGCGTGGCCTCGGGGTTGTCGTCCTCGATCGCCTCGGTCAGCGCCCGGTTCTCCTCGGCGTCCTGCAGGTCGACCCCGACCATGCGGACCCTCGGCTCTGGTGCGTTCACGACGCGCCTGCCTTCGCTGACCACGTCGGAATCCCGGCCTTAGCTGAGCTCGGCGGCCAGCTCGGCGGCGCCCCGCGCGGCGGCGGCCATCACCGTCGTCGAGCCCGCGGATTCGGCCAGCCCGCGCGGCGAATGTCTGCACCGCCTCGCAGGCGCTGCGGGTACCACCGGTCGGCGATCTCGCCGAGCACCTTGCGGTTGGCCTCAGCCGTGCTGGGGATCGTTGGCCCATGCCTTGACCAGCGCGGTCAGCCACTTGCGTTCGGTGGCGAACCAATCGTTGAAGTGGCGGGCCAGCAGGCTGTAGGCGGTCGCGCCCGCGGTGCAGCGCCCGATCGTCGAGGTGCTCGTAGAGCAAGGGATACAGCTGCGCATCGATCAGATCGAGGCCGATCACCCCCACTGCCCAGTCGGGCTCGACGAGCAGTTCTTCCATCAGGCGCCGCAGGCCCTGCAGCGGCAGGAGCGTACAGCCAGTTCTTCTTCGCCTCCGTCAGCGTGTCGCCTGCGCCACCTGCCATGGCGAGCCCGACCAGGCTCAGCAGCTGTGCGTTGCCGATGCGGTCGAAACCGGCGAAGCACGCGGGCTGCGACACCGTCGTGCCGTAGGCGAAGCGGCAGCCGTTGAGGTCGATCAGCTGCGCGCCCGACTCGAAGTGGCGCAGCGGCAGCACAAACCCGGTCAGTCACGACGTGCCAGTTCTCCGGCAGCTTGTCGAGCAGCCGCCGATCCTCGATGTATTTCAGCGTCTGCGCGAACGACTCATACCGTCGGGCGGCACTGGCCACATACGGTGTGTAGTAGTACTGGCGAGGATCGGTATAGCTGTACGGATCGGTGAGCTTCAGCGCCGAATAGTTCGGGTCGTACAGCTCGTGGTCGGGATCCCAGGTCGGCCGGTAGTGGAAATGCTCCATCGGCTGGACGTTGTACGACGCTTCCTGATATCGCGTCGCCGGCCGGTCCCCGAAGCGCTCGTCGAGGTAGCTGAACGTATTCCGCTGTCGGCTCGATGACGTTCGTGCGCAGCTCGAATCCCATGAAGCCTTCCTCTCAGCAGTAGACCACCGACCCCGGCCCGTCGAATTCGGCGGACACGGTCGACCCCGCGGACAGCGGCACCGGCGCGGTCAATCCCCCGGACAAGACGACCATTCCTCTTCTCGGCGACTCGCCCCGAACAACGAGCTCGTTGATCCCGATCTCCGCGGGCGGACAGGCCTTCGGCCCGAGCATGACGCGGACGGCGCCCACGTCATCGAGGACGAGGCGTCCCAAAGTCGAACGGCGGCGACGCTGCCACGACGGTTCGGGCCGCGGTAGGCCTTGGTCCCGTACAACGGACCAACTGGTCGGACGGCGTCGTGCGCGACGGCCGTCATCACCTCGGCTCGCCCGGACGTGCCGCAGGAACTCATGGTTCCGCTGGACGGGCCATCCGCTGCGGTCCGAGTCGGGTGTTGCGCAGCGCCCTCGACGCCCCCAGAGCGGCGGTGCGCACCGCGAGGCCCAGCTGGTCGGGCCGCAGCGTCGACGCGCGTCCGGTGATCGACATCGCCGCGACGCACTGGCCGTTGGGTCCGAACAGCGGAGCCGCGACGCACACCATCCCGACGTCGGCCTCCTCGCGGTCGTAGGCCACGCCCTCGGATCGCACGCGCGCCAACTCGGCGAGGAGCCGGGCGGGCGCGGTGATCGTCGCGTGGGTCCGCTGGTGCAGGCCGCGCGCGAGGACCGCCTGCACCACGTCGTTCGGTGCGTACGCCAGTATCGCCTTGCCGACGGCGGTGCAGTGCACCGGCATCCGGCCGCCGACCCGGCGGAGCTCCGTGGTCGGCTTGTGCCCACTGATCTTCTCGGCGTAGAGCACGTGGTCGCCCTCGAGGACCGCGAGGTGGATCGTCTCGTGCGTGGCCTCGTAGAGGTCCTGCATGAACGGCAGGGCCGCCTCGCGCAGGTCGGTGCGCAGGTGGATGAGCGTCGCGAGCTCGAAGAGGCGGGGCCCGATCGCATAGCGGTCACGGCGCCCGCCTGCCGCGTGGTCGTCGGCCATGCGGGAGAGCCATCCGAGTTCGAGCAGTTTGTCGACGGTGCGGTGCACGGTTGTCTTCGGCAACCTGGTGCGCGCGACGATCCCCGGCAGACTGATGGTCGGGTGCGCGCTGTCGAACGCAGACAGCACGGTGTCCGCCTTCGTCAGGATGGACCGCTCGACACCGGGCGCGGCCGCCTGGGCGACCTGCGCCAAGTGCGGTCGGGTGCCGGACTGCTGCACGCCGTTGTGCATGAGACCTGCGCTCCCTCCCGCTCGGATGGCTCCCTCGCGGCCACCCTCGCGCCACGCCGGAGCGCGGAACAGGGTCTTCCGGCACTAGGCAGGCGGGGACAGGGCCTGCATCCGAGGTGGCCGCCGCTCCGGGAGCGCGGGGGTACCGTCGCGAGGTGCCGGTCCGAACGGGCGAGCGCGCCGACGCGGCGTTCATCGTCGAGATGGCCCGACTCGCCTCGGTGATCGAGGACGACCCGCTGCCCCCGGCCGACGATCCTCGGCTCATGCGGATGCTCTCCTCGGCACTGGACACAGCGGTGCTGTCGCTCGACGACGGCGGTCAGCCGATCGCGGTGCCGAAGAGGTGCCCGATGAGGTAGGTGAGGGCCAGGCCCAGCCCGCCGCCGACGACCACGCGGGCCACGGCGACGGTTCGGCGTCCCCCGCCGAGCACGGCGCCGACCCAGCCCGCGACGCCGAGCGCGACCAGCACGACCGCGACGCAGATCGCCACGCGCCAGGCGGGCGGCGGGAGCAGGATGGCCAACAGGGGCAGCGCCGCGCCGAGGGTGAACGCGAGCGCCGAGGCGCCTGCGGCCTGCCACGGGCTGGTGAGTTCGTCGGGGTCGATGGACAGCTCGGCGTCGAGGTGGGCGGCGAGCGCGTCGTGTTCGGTGAGCTCGCGGGCGACCGTGCGCGCGGTCTCCGGGCGCAGGCCCTTCGCCTCGTACAGCGCCGCGAGCTCGGCGAGCTCCATCTCGGGTTCCTCGCGCAGCTCACGCTTCTCGGTGGCGAGCTGGGCCAGCTCGGAATCCCGCTGGCTGGACACCGAAACGTACTCGCCGAGGGCCATCGACACCGCGCCGGCGACCAGGCCCGCGATGCCCGCGGTGAACAGCGGGCCGCGCTCGGTGGTGACCCCGGCGACGCCGACGACGAGCCCCGCGACCGACACGATGCCGTCGTTGGCGCCGAGCACCCCGGCCCGGAGCCAGTTCAACCGGGACCCGAAGCCCGCGGCGTGCTGCTCGCCGGGGTGCGGGCCTGCATGCGGTCCCTGTTCGGGCGGGACGGCGGCGTTCATCCCGTCATTGGAGCACGGCGGGCGGTGTCGACGTCGCGCTACGCGTGCTCGTCCGGCCCCGGGCGGGTGACCACGGCGGCTTTCCGGAGCAGTTCGGAGAGCGTCGTCGCCTCCTCCGCGGACAGGAGCTGCACCTGGGCGCCGGGGATCTCCAGCTCGACGTTGACCACTCCACCGACCTCTTGCCAGACGTCCACCCGGTATCGCCCGGCGGTGCCCAGCCTCGCCTGATGCAGGTCGGCTCCGCCGTTCGCGCGGTCGTCGAGGTGGTCTCGGCACCATCGCGGGCAGTCCGGCCGGGCGCCCTGCGAGGACGCCGCCGCGGCCGGCAGGTCGGTCGCGTCCACGTAGCGGTACCTCGTTCCGGTCGATCGGTGGGAAGGGTCGCTCGATACGTATTCGGCGTTGCGCGGTGGAGAGTTCGGGGTTCTTGCCTCCTTCCTCGGGCGGCCCGCCGGATCGGTCAATCCGGGTGGCGGGCCGCCGTCCGGTAGCGCCCGGGTGGCAGGCCGTGGCGGGGGGCGAACGCGCGGTTGAAGGCGTATTCGCGGGTTCCCCGACGACGCGTCCTCGGCGGCGGGGTCGGTCTTCCTCGGCGACCCGGTCGAGCTCGAGCGGCTGTTGGCCGGATGAGCGAGGATCCCGTGCGCGTCGGCCGACGGGTCAGTCCGATCCGGCGCTGCGGGGCCGTTGCAGGTGGACGGTCGCGGTGCCGTCACCGAAGTCGGCCACCACGACGTCGCCGGGTTCGAGGGGGACGGCCGCGGTGAGTCCGCCGGTGATGACGACGTCGCCCGCCCGCAACTGATCACCGCTGCGGGCGAGCGTCCCGCGCAGCCATTCCAGCGCGCGCAGGGGATGGCCCATGGCGGCCGCCCCCGTTCCGTCGGCGGTGAGGGCGCCGTTGTGCATCAGCTTCACGGGCACGCGGTCGAGCCCCTCCAGGGGGAGCGGCGGACCCAGCACGAGTCCGGCGGCCGATGACCCGTCGGCGGTGTTGAGTTCGAGGCTGAAGCGGTAGTCCCGCCAGATCGAGTCCACGACCTCGAGGGCGGCGTGTGCGCTCACGGGACCCAGGTCCGGGCCGAGCACGAGCGCGATCTCCGGTTCGACCCGGGGGTGGATCAGGTGGGCGGGGACGCGCCCGTCGGTGATGCGCATCGTGTCGAGCAGCGGTCCGTGGTTGGGCTGGTCGACGTGCATCTGTTCGCGCATGGCCTGCGAGGTGTAGCCGAGCTTGAACCCGATCCGCGCCGCTCCGCGGGCTGTGCGCAGTGCGGTCAGCCTCCGTTGGACGGCGTAGGCGGTGGCGAGGTCGAGGGGGGCCTGAACGGCCGCGTCGAGCAGCCGCTGCTCCCGATGCGCCGCATCGATGACCGTCGCCAGCCCGAGGTCGCTGTCCACCTCCCGATCGTCGCAGGACACTAGCGGGGTGGGGGCGGGGGTGGGGTAGGGCCTGGACGTGCAACCTGCGGAACTCGCGGCGGCGCAGCAGCCGGAGCACCAGCGAGCGCGGTGGCCCGAAAGCCGTCAACCCGTCGTCCGCACCGCAGGGCTCGATCCGGTCGACCGGGTACTCGACCCCGTGCTGGATGACGACGCACCGGCCCGCCGCGGTGATGTTGCGGTACCAGTCGACGTCGGGGCCGTAGGTCAGCTCGGCCACGAAGCCGTCCGGGGTGCGTGCGAGCAGCAGCGGGGTCTCGTAGGTCCGTCCGGTGCGGCGGCCCACGTGTCGGATCAGCGCGTGGGGGCCGTGCCCGGATCGGGCGATCGGCACCATCGCCCGGTTGAGGGTGTTCTTGACCAGCCACAGGAACCGGCGCTTCAGCGATCGCTGCCGCATGCGGCCTCCTCGTACCAGCGGTTCGTTCACTGGGCGTCGACCCGTTTGCGCAGGGTCGTCAGCTCGTCGGCCGTGCCGAGCGCGATGAGCACCGATCCCTCCTCGAGGAGGAGGTCCGAGTCGGGGTTCGCCTCGAAGGGCTTCCCGGGGCGCCGCAGGGCGAGCAGGAGGGCACCGGACGGGAGGTGGGCGGCCATCTGGCCCAGCGTGGTGCCGACGTTCGGCGAGCCCGGCAGCACCTCGAACTCTTCCAGCCGGAAGTCGAGGCTCTCGTCGTGCATGACGACGTCGAGGAACTCGGCGACGTGCGGCTGCAGCGCGAACGCGCCGAGCCGCCGACCGCCCATCAGCTGCGGGTTGACCGTGCGGTCGGCGCCCGCCCGCATCAGCTTGGCCGTCGACGATTCGTCCCGGGCCCGCGCGATGATGACGATGTCGGGCCGCATCGCCCGTGCGGACAGCGTCACGTAGACGTTGTCCGCGTCGGTGTCCAGCGCGGCGATCAGGGCCCGGGCCCGTTCGATGCCTGCCGCGACCAAGACGCGGTCGTCGGTGACGTCGCCGATGACGTGCGGCTCGTCCAGCCCGATCAGCCGGGTCGGATCGCGGTCGACGGCGACGACCTGCTGGCCCGTGCTGCGCAGGTAGCGGCGGGTGGCCGCCCCGACGCGGCCCCACCCGCAGACGATGATGTGCCCCTGCATACGAGTGATCAACCGGTTCATCCGGCGCCTTCCCAGGTGGGTTCGAAAATCGCCCTCGACGAAGGCTTCGAGCAGGGCGCCGAGGGCGTACAGCGCCGTGCCGACCCCGGTCAGGATCAAGGCCATCGTGAAGACCTTGCCTGCCGAGCTGAGCGGGTTGACCTCGCGGAATCCGACCGTGGTGATCGTCGTGATGGTCTGGTAGAGCGCGTCGAGCGGGGCGAAGCCCAGCAGGATGTAGCCGAGCGTGCCCGCGGCGACCACCACCGCCAGCGCAGCCAGCGCTGTGCGGATGCGCAGGACTCTGCTCATGTGCCGCGCTCACATGACGGCAAGTGGCTGTGCAACGCCGCGACGGCCCTCGGGGACGCTTCTCCCCGCGTCGGTGATGACGCTTCCTCGCGCATGAGGGCCTCCGGCTGGTCCGATCATCACTGTGCTCGAACCGCAGCCCGTGGGGCAGGGCCGCAAGGCCTGCGATGCGAGGACAGGCGGCTGCTCGTGGGGGCGTGACCCGCGCGCCTCGGGCAGGCCGTGGGATCGCCGCTCAGCCCGAGGCGCGCCGTACGTCAGAGGCCCGGGGCGAAGTCGGTGAGCACGATGTGGTTCTCGCCGTCCTGGTCCGCCGCCTCGTAATGCACGACGAAAGAGCCCGCGCCGTCCGCCGTCGTCAGCCGCGCGCCGTCGGCGACGTTCTTGAACTCACCCTGGATCCCGAACGCACCGAGCACGGTGAACGTGTCGGCGTGTTTGCGCGGTCGTGGGTGTCGGCGGCGTGCTCGTCGTGTGCGTGCTGCGTGCCTGTTGCGTGCTTGTCGTTGCCCACTGACGACGCCCGGCACGTGATAGCGGTCGTTTCCCGACGTCCGGATCTCGACGGGTGACCTGGCGGCACGCCCGGCCCGGCCAGCATCGTCCGGGCCTGCGGCTCGTACCCGTACCGGTGGGCCGTCATCCGCTGGCTGGTCGGCGTGGACGCGTGGTAGGCCCGCCGCCACGAGGACTGGTTCGGCCCTGACCTCGGGCACGACCTGGCCGCCGCGGTCGGCCATCTGAGGGCCATGCCCGTCGCCGGCGCGCCGCGCCGGGAACCGGGACAGCGCGGTGGCCCGCTCGCCGCGGCCTGAAACCGCTGATCAGACGCTATGGCCGCGTTCTGGCACCAGATACGAGGTGGGTGTGGGCGAGCCGGAACGGGCCGTCGGGCCGTCTCCGTTGCGGGTCAACCGATGATCATGACCGGGCATGGGGCGTAGTGCAGTACCGCGTGGCACACCGAGCCGAGGGGTGTGTCGGCGCCGCCTTCTCGTCCGTGCCTTCCGACGATGAGCAGTGCCGCACTGCTCGCGCGCTCCAGCAACGCGCCCACGGGGCGGTCGAGCACGACGACCGGGTCGACCGCCAGTCCGGGATGCGTTCTCCGTGCCGCGTGGAGCCGGTCGGCGAGCAATGCCGCCGCGTCCTTGCGGTGCACTTCGCCGTCCGCGTGCGTGAGCCCCAGCGCCTTGAGCGGCAGGTCGGACCATGCGTGGACGGCCACCACCGAGAGGCGGCGCCGAGCGGCGATGGCAAAGCCCTCGCGGACCGCGCGGTCGGCTGCCGCGGAGCCGTCGACGCCGATGACGACGCCGTGTCCGCGGTCGTTCTCGGCGACGTCGCGAATGACGGCCACGGGCACGGTGACCCTCCGCGTGAGCTCGGCCGCGGTGGAACCCAGGAGCACCTGGGGGTGCTCGGTCTGTCCAGACGCGCCGAGCACGAGCAGGGACGCGTCCGCTGCGAGCTCCGCGAGGAGCTCGGTCGCCTCGCCGGTGAGGGTGTCTCCGTGCACGTCGAGTCCGGGTGCGACCTGACGACAGTGCGCAACGGCGGCGCCGACCATCGCGGTTGCCGCCTGTTGGGCCTGTCCTGCGTAGTGAACGGATGACGGGACGCGAAGCTTGTCGAGCTCGTGCAGCGGCCACCGCATGACGTGAGCCAGCCGCAGCGGACGGCCGCTACCGACAGCCTCGGTGGTCGCCCACGACAGCGCCGTGCGGGCGGCTGCGGACCCGTCGTACGCGACAACGATCGGCGGAACGGGTGCGCGGTCAGGGACGTCCATCGACATGGATGCACGATGACGGGCCACACGGCGGCGCGCGGGAGGCGCACGACCCGCTCGCGTGCGCCGGAAGACCCTCCGGGGACTTCCGGCCCCTGCCCGGCGCCGGTGGTGCTGCGTGACGCTGTCAGGCAAGGCGGGCTGCGATGGCGCAGCCGACCGATCTCATGACGAGGGCACAGGACGTGCCGACCGTGCGCCCTGGCTTCGGCGAACCGATCGAAAAGGGAGGGGTGACGGTCGTACCGGCCGCCCGCTTCACCTCGGGCGCAGGTGCGAGCAGCGGCAACGGCACCCCGGACGGGGGCGGCGGACCGGCGGATGGGCTCAAGGCGTCCTCGACAGCAAGGCACCTCTCAAGCACTTCTGACCAGGCTTGACCACACAGGCCAGGTATCACCGGTGATCGGGCGAGCCTCCTCAACGTGCAGGGCAGCCACCACGCATCACGGGAGGCCGCAGCGGTGAAGGTCCTTGTCTCGTCCAATCACAGGATCTGTCCGAGCACACTGGGGCCATCCGCTCGCTGCGCCTGCTCGGCCAGCCGGTGATCGCCATGGAGGAGTTCACCGCGGCCTCGACCTACCGGCCCCTGGCCCCATGATCCTGGCGAGGTGGAACGACATGAACCTTCGGACCGACACCGTGACCGTCCTGCAGGACTTTTCTGCCATGGCGGCATCGCGGGAACACAGAGCAGGCTGCCTTGAGATCAACGGGTGGACCGCACGACGCCATGAGGTGATCGAGCGAGACTCAGGCGTCTGCGCCCTGTGCGGGCAGCAGACCGCAGACACCGCCTACCACAACACAGAGGTCGGCGATCTCGTCGCTGCCCACACCCGATGCGTCGTCGGGCTCGGACCACCTACGATCTCCACTCGGGATGCCGCATAGGGGTCGGCGCAGCGGGTGAATCCGGTCCCGCCCCGCATCGGACATGGTGGAGATGTCCAAGTCCGGGACGCCCGTCTGGAACATGCTCGCGTGCACTCGTTGTAGGCAGCCGGTGCGCTCGTCGAGCAGATCCTTGTGGAGCCGCGCCAGGGCACGCGCTTCCAACACCGGTTGCGGAGGGATCTAGGATTCCGGGATCCGTCCCTCCAGTAGGAGGTCACGCAGCAGCTGGGCGTCGGAGCGGTCGGTCTTGGCGCGGCGTTTCGGGCCACGCCGTTCCGCGGTCTCGGCCGGTTCGGCGACGTGCGCGGTGATCCCCGCACGGTGGAGCTCCTCGACGACGTAGCGCCAGCCAGCCGGTTCAGCCCTCCAGCGCGAACGCCACATCGGTCCGCTCGCGGAACCGGTCCAGCCATTGCCGCAACCGTGCCCGGTCGGCCGGGGCGATCCGCCCGCGGAACACCTCGCCGGAGTCGAGATCCACGTAGTCGAATAAACCCGCACTCTGGCCGATCGAATACGGAGGCCGCGGCGGCGGCCGCCACATCCCATCTTGGTGATCCGGCCACGGTGCACGGTGGTGTCGGACTCGTGATGCTTCGGGGTCAGCCCAGCCCAAGAGGCACGCTCGTGTTCGCCACCTACGCCGGCATCTACTTCTGGTTCCCCAAGATGACCGGCCGGATGATGGACGAGACCCTCGGCGAGGTGCACTTCTGGCTCACGTTCATCGGGTTCCACACCACGTTCCTGGTGCAGCACTGGGGGCAACGAGGGCATGCCCCGCCGCTACGCCGACTACCTGCCCACCGACGGGTTCACCACGCTCAACGTCATCTCCTCGATCGGCTTCGTGCCCTCCGCCCTGCCGTTCATCTGGAACGTGTTCCGCTCCTACCGCTACGGGCGCGCGGTCACCGTCGATGACCCGTGGGGCTTCGGCAACTCCCTGGAATGGGCGACCACCTGCCCGCCGCCGCGGCACAACTTCACCGAAATCCCGCGCATCCGCTCCGAACGCCCCGCCTTCGACCTGCACTACCCCCACCTCATGGAACAACACCGCCGCGAAGCCCACATCAACGCACGCCACCACAAGACACCGCGCGGCTGACGCACTGGACCAAGTTGCCCTCGGTGATCGACGCCGTGCGACCCGCCGGTTGTCGTCGCCGGTGATCTCGACGCGGATCCCGACTCGACCAGCATCCGGTTCTGGACGGGTTGCCACCCCCTCGACGGCGTCAGTCCATCCGCCGGGTGCCTGAGAACTATGATCGTCTGCAGGTGTGGTGCTGAGGAGGAGGACACATGGTGCGGCCTGGAGATGACGACGCGGACGAGGCCGACCTGCTGGAGCAGCGCGCCACGGACGACCCGGTGGACGAGCCGACCGACCTCGTTCCGCCCGACGACGTCCCCGAGGCCGATGCGCTGGACCAGCAGCGCGACGCCACGCCGGAGGATCACGACCGCTGACGCCGCTCTCGGCGGGAGATCAACCGGCCGCCGCGGCATGATTGGCGGACTCGGGTGCGCCGCGCACATGGCTCCAGGTGGCCGAGGCCACAAGGACCCGCCGCTGAGAGCTCGAGCGGATCGCCGTCGCAGGGGTTCGGGCGGCCACGGTCATTGCGGCTACCGCAGCCCGGCCAGCACCTTGTCCAGCGTGATCGGGTCCAGGTGCCGGTGCCCAGGTCGGCGGCGCCGATGTCCACGATCCAGCTGTCGCCGGTGTAGCGGAGGTTCGCGGTGGAGGCGGGCATCCGGTTGACCGGGTACCCGGATGCGGCGACGCCCGTGCCGACGAGGACACCACCTTCCCTGCGCACGCCGGGGCGGCGGTCGGCGTCCCAACCGAACCGGCGGGCGCCCTCCCGCAGGCAGGCCACGAGGTTGCGGCTGGACCAGGGCTTGCCCGACTCGGGATCGACGTCGGGCTCGTTGCGGACGCGGAGCTCGATCGGGTCGAGGTCGATCAGCTCGGCCAGCTCGTCCATCGCGACCTCGGGCCCGAACATCCCGGGGCACTCGCCCGGCGCGCATCCAGGACGGCACGGGCACGTCGAGCGCGGCGAGCCGGTGGGTCGTGCGGCGGCTCTCCGCGGTGTACATGGAGCGCGCAGGCACCGCGGTCTGTTCGGCGAACTCCTTGATGCGTGAGGTCTGCTCGACCACGTCCACGGCGAGGGCGGTGAGCCGCCCGGACCGGTCCGCGCCGAGCTGGACCCGTTGGATCGTCGGCGTGCGGTAGCCGGCGAGGGCGAACATCTGCCTGCGGGTCAGCGCCAGCTTCACCGGCCTGCCCGGCACGGCGCGGGCGGCGAGCGCCGCGGCGACGACGTTCGCGTGTGGCTGACCCTTCGAGCCGAACCCGCCGCCGACGTAGGGGCACCGTATCGGCCAGCCTCACCGACGTCGTGGTCGAGTACGTCGACCACCTGCACGAACACTTCCTCGACCCGGTGCGGATGTCCGCTGAACGCTACCTGCTGCCCGAACGACCCGGCTACAGCGCGCAGATGCACAGCGAGACGCTGGCCCGGTTCGCGTTCCCGCACGGCGCCGAATGGGCAGGCGGGGCCGTCGGCTTCCCGACTCTGGCGCCGAAGGGGTCGGACTCCAGCGCCGACGGTCGAGATGGACGGGAGCGGGGTTCGAGCTAGGGTGGCACCCGCTGGTGTCCCTCTCGGTCGCACGTGCGGCCGACGGTGGCCGCGCCAACCGCGCGCTGTCGCGACCTCGGGATGCGGGGTTGCGCGCAGCTGTGGCGGAGTTGGAGAACGCGGCGGGTGGCGACGCCGGGGCGCGGGCCGGTTCGGTCGGAAGGCCGTGTCCCGTGGATCACGGCCGGTGGGAAGACCGCGGCTGCTGATCCACGGGACACGGCCTGATACGGAGGCCGTTCTGTCAAGCGGCCGGGCGCAGCGGACGGAGGGGTCTGGCCGGGCGGACCGTCAGACGGTCGTCAGGCCACGGCCGTGGGCCGGGACCGGCAGGGGGGTACTCGACAGACGACCCGAACACGCGGGAACCGAGGAGGTAACGATGGATCGCCGTGTTACCGCGGCCGACCAGAGAGCGCTCGACATCGTCCGGTGGGGTCCGGTCTTTGCGGGTGCCGTTATCGGGCTCGCCGTGTTCGTGCTGCTGGACGCCCTGTGGCTCGCGAGTGCCGCGAGCGGATCAGGTGGCTGGGTGCGGGACAACCTGTCCTGGCTGCTCGTGGCCTCAGCGGCGTTCGCGCTGCTGTTGACCGGGGTGGTGGCGGGCGCCTACGCGGGCGTCCGCGGTCCACTGGTGGGTGTGGCGAATGGGGTTACCGCGTGGGGACTCCTGCTGGTCCTCGCCGCTACGGCCGTCGTGCCGAGGTTGGTCAACCCCGCTTCGGCAATCGGTGTCGGCACGGGCAGCCTCGGTGGGCTGAACGCCGTGGACGGGCTGTGGACGCTGTTCTGGTCGCTCTTGGTCGGGCTCGTCGTCGCCGCGGTCGGCGGCCTGCTGGGCGGGGTGCTGCGCCGTCCGGGCGGTGCCGCGACCGGCGCGCGGCCCGACCAGGTCGACGGCCACACACATCCGCAGGTCGTCGTCCCGGAGCAGCGCAGCAGTGACCGCACCGAGGGGACGCGTCAGCAGTGAGCTGCGCCGAAGCCGGCACCGAGCCGCACCGAGCCGCCGTCCCGCATCCCGACGCCTACCCGATTGCCGGACGGCGGCGGCGCACTTTCGCCGCACCGACACCGACGCCAACCGGCTGGCGAACCCGACCAGCTGCGCGACCTCGCCGAGCTCAGCCCGCAGGCTTTGTCCCGCGCCGTGGTTTCTGGGCTTCCACGTGGGTATGGCCTGCGCGCACCCAACCGAATGAGCGAGGGAGAACCGATGAAGCCAATGGCGTACCAAGGGCCCCTCGGCGATCAGGCCGAGCGAGACGGTAGGCGAACGCGGTTCCGGATCGCCTGTCCGCGCCCGGACGTGCTCGTCCTCGCGGTCGAAGGCACGCTGGACCGACTCGCCGCAGTGCGGCTGCGACGGCTGCTCGACGCCCGCCTGCGGTTGATCGCCGAGCAGCAGGTCCCCACCCGCAGACTGCTGATCGATCTCACCGCAGCCGATCAGATCGACCTGGCAGCCGCGGACATCCTCATGCGAGCGCGCGACGACTGCCGCACCCGGCGCACCGGGCTGCGCCTGATCGGGCCTGCGGCACCGAACGCGCAGCTTTCGGCTCGGGCCAAGCTGGGCCAACTGCCCAGTTTCCCCAGCGTGGACAGTGCGCTCACCAACCTGCACTGACGATGCTGCACTGTCGCGAGCGCGATGGTTGTTCGGACTCGGCGGGTAGCGGGACCCTGGAGACCGGCCTACCTGCCGCCGAGCACGGTGATTGGAGAACGCATGAGCGAGCAGCCTCGGTCTGATGGCGACGAGCGTGCGGCGCCCGCGGATCTGCCCTACGTCGATGGCCGCGGCGCGTCGCCCACGCAGCTGCGCGCGCAGGTCGCCAAGGAGATCGACCCGCAGGTCCAGCACATCGAGGAAGTTCGCGACGAGCTGGCTGACGTCGTTGACGAACTAGGTCGCCGCGCCGACCCACGGTCGTGGGCCGGTCGAACGTCGCCCGCGCTGAAGGTCGGGCTGGTCGGGGTCGTAGGCGTGCTCGGGCTGGTGCTTCTGCGGCGGAGGCGTGCTGGACGCCCGTTGGGCAGGTAGCGCGGTCGTAGCTGCGGGCCGTCCGAGCCCGGTGCACCGGCCGGAACCGTCTGCGTCGAGCTGTGCCACGCCATCGGCCCTGACCCGAGTCATCCGGATCATGAGATGTCGAGGAGGTGCTCGATGTCCTCTTCGCGCCCGACCACGAGGATGATGTCGTCGTAGCTGAGGGTGGTGTCGTAGCTGGCGTAGGTGAAGGTGCCGTCGGGGCTCTTGACCGCGACGACGGTGATGCCGTGCTTGCTGCGGATTCGCGAATCGCCGAGGGGACTCCGATCACCTCGCGCGGCGGGTGGATCTTGGCCAGGGCGAAGTCTTCGTCGACCGACATGTAGTCGAGCATGCGGCCGGAGACGAGGTGGGCAACCCGCTCGCCCATCTCGACCTCGGGATAGACGACGTGGTGGGCGCCGACACGGCGCAGGATGCGGCCGTGGTGGTCGCTGATCGCTTTGGCCCAGACGTCGTCGATCTCGAGCTCGATGAGCAGCGACGTGACCAGGATACTGGCTTCGATGTCGCTGCCGATGGCGACAACGGCGCGGTAGAAGTCGGGTACGCCGAGTTGGCGGAGCGCCTCGACGTCGGTGCAGTCGGCGGTCACGACCTGGGTGAGTCGGCCTGCCAAGCTCTGCACCCGTTTGGGGGAGCTGTCGATGGCCAGTACTTCGATGCCGCGACGGGTCAGTTCGACCGCGACGGCGGTGCCGAAGCGGCCGAGGCCGATCAGCACGACCGGTTCGTTCTTGTCAGCCAACGATGGTCCTCTCCTCGGGGCGTTCGTAGAGGTGGGTGCGCTGGCGTAGTGCGAGTGCCGAGGCCAGGGTGAGGGGTCCGAGCCTGCCGATGAACATCAAGACGATGAGCAGGGTCTTTCCGGCGGCGGGGAGCCCGGCGGTGATACCGGTGGACATCCCGACCGTGCCGAGCGCTGAGACCGCCTCGAACAGGACGAGGTCAAGCCGCTGGTTGGTCTCATCGAGGAGGGCGAAGGTGGCGACGGCGACCAAGCCGATCCCGAGCAGTGCCACCGCGAGCGCTTCGCGCTGGTTGTCTGCGGGCACGCGCCGGTGCCCGACCTCGACCCCGGGCTCGCCGCGCATCTCCGCCCACAACACGAAGGCCAACAGCCCGAACGTGGTGACTTTGATGCCGCCTGCGGTGCTGGCGCTACCACCGCCGATGAACATCAACGCGTCGGTGAGCAGCCAGCTCTCTGGTTTCATGCTGCCGATATCGATCGCGTTGAAGCCGGCCGTGCGCGGCATAACCGCGGTGAAGAATCCGGCCAGCAGCTTGCCGTGCGGCGGAAGTCCGCCAAGGGTGGCGGGGTTGTCCCGCTCAACCAGCAGGAATGCGACCGTGGCGACGGCCAGAAGCCTGCGGCCCGGCGCTCGACGACCCGCGCGTGCGCCCCGCACGCCAGCGCGAGGCCGAGGCCGTCGCCGACCACCAGGAGCACCGGCACCAGCGTGGCGAGCAACATGTGTTGGCCCATGTGCACGCTGAAGACAGCAGCCGCATATGCGCCGATGCCCGAGCTCGTGGCCACGAGCAGTACCAGGCACCCCGCCAGCCAGAACGCCGCCCGACCGACCGGCCAGGGCACGCCGCCACGGCGCAGCCTGCGCACCGCGCAGAGGTACCAGCAGGCGGCGAGCGTGGCGAGCGTGCCGAACACGACGTCCCACCGCCAGAACAGCGCGATATCCGCGGCCGTCAGCCGAGGCGGCAGCTCGTAGCCGATGAGGTACACCAGCAGGGTGGTGGTGTAGGTTGCGCCTCCGGTGGGAAGACCCGGATCAGCCCGGTGCCGACACCGGACGCCGCCGCGAGTAGCACCCCCTCGGTCGCGAGCACCGCGACCGCGGCGCGGGGGCCGCCGCGGCTCGTGCGCACCCGGATCCGGTGCGCAGCCAACCAGCTGCGGCCAGCAGGACGGCGCTCGCCACCACGAGCAGCCCGTAGCCGCTGGTGAGCAGGTCACCGGGAGAGACCTGGACCGCGACTGTGACCAGACCGGACGCCGCCACGACCGTGAAACATCCGGTCACGAGACCGCGGTGGCGGCGCAGCACGGTCGCGGACCGCGCGCCGCGGCGGGCCAGGTGCAGCGCGACGGCGAGCGTGCTGCCGAACCAGAGCGCGGCGGCCAAGCCTCAAGCACCGAATGGAATCGGATGGCCAGCAGCGCGTACAGATCGGCCAGGGTCACCTGTCAAGAGCCGGTTCGTTCTCCCGCCAGCGGCCAGGAGTCCCCCCCCCCCCCCCCCGCTGTCTACGGCGAGCGGGGTGATCAGGACGGATGGTGCGCCGATGAAGTCAGCGGGCAAGCCGGGCGGCCACCACCGGCTGCCCTGGACCGGTCAGCTCACCGACGACGCATGACCGACCGGTGATCGCCATCAACATGGCTTCCGCCGGCCCTGAAACCTCTGGCCCTGAGCCGTGGCTCCAGTCCAGATCGGACGTGATCAGGTGTACGCCGCGGGCGATGCGCCACGTCGGCAACTCCAGGCTGCGCATGCTGTAGTCCAGGACCAGGCGCAGCCGTTCAGCCGGAATCTCGCGTGGCAGACCGAGTGGCCGGCGGATGTCTTGATGATGGATGGTGACATCGAGCAGGGCGAGACGTCCTCCGAAGATTGCGGCCAGCCCCTCTGGCCTCAGGTGAGCCCGCAGCTTGTCGAGGAGATCGTCGGTACTTAGCAACGCGAGTTCGTCGACGCCGACCTGGTTGATGTGGAATATCCGACCGCGGACGGCACGGCGAAACATCCTAAGTAGACTGACGTCGAAGCTCATCACGTGAGCGACCACGTCGCGGACACGCCAGCCCTCGCACAGCGAAGGGGCTTCCCATTGCGCGGGCCTCAGCGTCGTCAGAAGATCCGCCAGGTC
The DNA here is from genome assembly GCA_963837575.1 of uncultured Actinomycetota bacterium. Classification (GTDB taxonomy): domain Bacteria; phylum Actinomycetota; class Actinomycetes; order Mycobacteriales; family Pseudonocardiaceae; genus Pseudonocardia. The sequence goes on along the minus strand of CAWIOI010000009.1, from coordinate 4,248 downwards.
GGTCCGTTCGGCCGTCGCCATCTGGAGAGCGTTCACGGCATCCCTTCTCAGACTCAGGCCTGGAACTGGTGAAGCAAGCCTGGCGCACGCTCAAGATCTCTCTCCAGCGAGGAACGCACGGCTCTCGGTTGAACGCGCGTCCCTCGTGACCAGGCCATCCTCGCCGAAGCAGGACCCACACATTTCCGGGCGCCTGCTTCGGTGAAGAAACAGGGCCGGCCTGCACCGCAGCGACCGACGGCGACCGCTCCCTGCGCCAGCATTGTGCGCCGGACCTGCGGCCCCCACCACAGCTGGAGTCATCTGCATGTTACTTGGTTTGCGGCGCGTGCTTGTTGCGCTCGCCATCATGCTCGGCCTCGGCCTCGGCCTCGTGGCCACCGACCCCGCCTTCGCGGCCCCGCCGCCCTCCGGAGCCGCCGACCCACCGCCCGCTCCCGGTGTCAGCCAAAGCACCGCCCGAGGCCAGCGCCCGGCGGACGCCGCCGAGCTGCAGGCCGCACTGTTCGCCTGCCTGTCCGAGGAGCATAGGGACGGCCCCGCCGCCTCAGCCAAGGGTCAGGTCGCCTACCGACCTGCGGTCTCTCCCCTGCCGTCGGCACCGCACCCTGGTCAGGAGAGGCGTTCGCGCGGCTGTGCGTGCACTGGCTCATCGAGGGCGTCGCCGGCGAGTGGACCGGCGATGCTTCGACCACCACCGGCCGGATCTATCGCATCCCGGCCGCGACCGCTCGGGAGGTGTCCCGTGTGTTCACCGGCCGGAGGTCCTCCCCGGTGCGGCTGGCAGGATCGGGCGCGAGCCCGACGACGCAGTTTCTCCTTCCCACCAGAGCCGGCGTCGTCCGGCTCTGCGGGGCGCACCTCGGTGTTCAGGACGGCCTGCGAAGTCGGCGGTGCGCGGCTATCCGGGAAGCGTTGCAGCACGGCGTCAGCGACCTCGGTGAGGTCCCCACCGCTCACCGCGGGCTGCTTGCCGAGAGGGCTCGCCACCCCGCCCGCCCGTCCCACGAACGCCGCCTGGCACCCCGCGGCCAAGGCGCCCGAGACGTCCCACGCGTGAGCGGCGATCAGGCAGAGGTCGCCGATCTCCACGGCGCACCGCTGCGCGACCATTCGGTAGGGCGCGGACGCGGGCTTCAACGCCTGCACCTCGTCGGCGGAGTACACCGCTTCGAACTGTTCGATCAGGCCCGCGTAGGTCAGCTGGGCCGTTGCGACGTCCAGCACCGAGTTGGTCAGCGCCGTGAGTCGAAACCCGCCGCACGCAGACGTTCCAGCGCATCAGGCACCTCGGCATGGGCAGGCAGCCGCCGCATCGCCCCCACGATGGCCTCGACCTCGCGCTCGCCGACCTCGCGACCCACCCGCCGCGCGGTCATCCGCAGCGCCGCCTTCTGCGCCGTGGTGAAGTCCACGTACTGCCCCGTCAAACCGCCGACGAAGGACAGCTGCAGCATCGTCGCGAACCAGGTCGGCCGCAGCGCCCCGTCGCCGAGCACCGAGACGAACAGCGGATCCAGCGCCGCGAGATCGAGCAAGGTCTCGTTCACGTCGAAGACCAACACCGGCTTCATGGGAGACATCCTCCCCGACCCTTGCCCAGACACGTGAACGCACAATCAGGACACCGTCAGTACGGTGGGCGCTCGCGATCTCGTGGCGTGGCGCCACACCGGGCGACGCGTCGGACCGGGCGACCCGAGTCGGGTGACGCCTCGTGCGTCGAGGAGGAACCGTGCTGCACTTGCGCCTGATCCCGGTCGCTGTATCGATCCCGGCCGCCACTGCGTGCACGCGGGCGGCGACCTCGGGCGGCAGCTGCGCCCAGTGCGCAACACGTCCTGGATCCGGGCAAGCCCAGATCCTTCTGATCCGGCTCATCCTGCTCAGCCCTCCGCGTTGCCGGTGCTGGATGGGCATTCTGCAACCCCAATGGTGTACGTGGTGTACGCTCGTGTTTCGCAGTATTTGTTGATCAAGTTCCGGCGGCGGCCCAGGCTGCGAGGACGGCTTGGGTTTCTTGCGGGGTGGCCTGCTCAGGGCATGGACCGCGAAATCTGGCGGCGATGATGACCCGTCGGAGTTTGATGGTCATGTCGTCGTAAGAGGGTTCGGTCTTCGTGGTGTACCAGCGGGCCCGAGCCCGGTGACCGGTCACGTCGTCGGGTGCGTGTCCGTGCAGGGCGTACCAGAGGGTGACCACGCTGAAACAGATCAACCCGAACGGCACCGTCCGTTCCACGGCGCGGCGTGTCCGATTGCGGGCCTCACCCACACCCACGATCTGGCGGGCGTCGGCGAAGGCCTGCTCGATTCCCCACCGGGACGCGTAACGAGCGACCAGATCTTCCGCGGACGATTCCAGATCGGTGGTGACCAACGGAAGTCCATAACCGCGGTCGTCACGATCGCGAGTACGAGGCTTATCGTCACGAACCAGAATGACCCGTATGGTTCGGCTGCGAAACGAGCCATACCACAGACAGGCCAGTTCGGTGATCTGCACGGCGTCGGTGCGACCGTAACGGCGGACCCGGGTACTGCGCCACCGCGCCCCGACCGTGGCCATGGCGGCCAGGTCGGTCGGGGTGCCCAGCCGGGCGCCGCGGGTGCGCGGTCGCCCCGAGCGCCCGGTGCGGGGCGGGGGCAGCTCGTGCAGCACCGAGGTGACCTTCAGCCGACTGGTCCAGCTGATCCGGGCGTCGACATCGCGCAGGCGTTCCCCGACGTAGGCGGCGTCGCCGACCACGTGCACCCGCCGGTCCGGATACCGGGCGGCGATCAGCTCGGCCAGCTCGCGGGCGTGCGCGATCTTCCCGGTGTGCCGGGGTCGCCACAGCCGCGCCAGCACCGGCAGACACACCGGTCGGGACAGAAACGGCAGCTGCACGACGATGCCGGCCACGACCCAGCAGTTGCCGAAGCCGATGGGTTTCGGGCCCTTCGCGGCGCCGTCGTGATGCCACGCCACCCCGAAGACTTTCTTGCCGGAACGTTTGAACAAGGTGTCGTCGACCGCGATCGTAAGTGCAGAATCGGGCGGGAGTAGTCGGGCCACGATCAGATCGGCCAGACCAATCCCAGCGCGTCACCCGACCAGCGGGCGTTGCTGAACAATCGGTGAGCGCGGCTGTGATGCCACACCCGTTCCAGCCCGGCCCCGGTGAGCATTCCACACACCGTCCGGCGGCGGGTCTGCGCGATCAGGCCGACAACCAGCCCGACAAAGGTGTGGAATGTCGATGCAGTAAAGCAAGGGCGGAACTCGGCAAGGAGACCGGCCAGCGAGGACGGTGCGGTGGGGCCGGCAGGCATCGACGGATCACTCTCACGAGGACGGTGCAAGAGCGGTCGATGCTGTCCGCTTCACACGCCAAGATCTGTGAGTGTCGTTGCGGTGCTCCCGGATGGAGAACCTCCAGGCTCGGTGCCGGTGACCCGACGTGACCCCTAAGATCTGGCGGCTTCGGCGTGTCCTTGGTTTGACCTGGTCCGTCGTAGTTGCCGGCACCGGCCTGGCCCAGCAGTTGGCCTGATTAAAAGCCTGTCCGCCTCTGGGGCGTGACCCGTCACAGATGTGCCACTCGGTGATCCCATCCAGGCCGGTGCCGACCGATTTGACCCGCTGTCTTCGGAAGGAACCAGGCCGGTGCCCATGCTGGCAGAACTCGTCGACGCAGTGGTCGGCGTCGACACCTACCGCGACACCCACCAGGTCGAGATCGCCCTTCAACGGCGCCCCGATCGCCTCGACCACCATCAGCAACGACAGCAGCGGCTACGCCGAGTTGCTGGCTTGGGTCGTCGACCGCGCCCCCCGTCCGCGGTTGGCGGTGTCCATCGAGGGCACCCGCAGCTACGGCATCGGGCTCGCGCGCGCCGCCGCCGCGGCCGGTCTGATGGTGCTCGAGTGCGAACAGCCCCACCGCAAGGCCCGCCGCGGGCGCGGCAAGTCCGACCCCATCGACGCCCACCTGGCCGTGCTGACGGCGGTGCGCCTGGATGCCGATCGGCTGCCCACCCCACGCGCTGACGGCGATCGCGAGGCGCTGCGGATCCTGCTCGGTGCCCGTCAAGAGTTGACCCCGGCCAGCACCGGAAAGACCAACCAGCCGCGGGCGCTGCTGCTGGGCGGCGACGACACCGACCGCCAGTACGCCCGCGGCGCGCTCACCGACACCCGCCTCGCTGGTCTCGCCCAGCACCGGCCACCGCGGGAAGCTAGCCGCGAGCAGGCCGTACGGCACG
>CAWIOI010000008.1:0-89517 GCA_963837575.1 uncultured Actinomycetota bacterium | reverse complement strand
CTCTCTCTCTCTCTCTCTCTCTCTCTCTCTCTCTCTCTCTCTCTCTCTCTCTCTCTCTCTCTCTCTCTCTCTCTCTCTCTCTCTCTCTCTCTCTCTCTCTCTCTCTCTCTCTCTCTCTCTCTCTCTCTCTCTCTCTCTCTCTCTCTCTCTCTCTCTCTCTCTCTCTCTCTCTCTCTCTCTCTCTCTCTCTCTCTCTCTCTCTCTCTCTCTCTCTCTCTCTCTCTCTCTCTCTCTCTCTCTCTCTCTCTCTCTCTCTCTCTCTCTCTCTCTCTCTCTCTCTCTCTCTCTCTCTCTCTCTCTCTCTCTCTCTTTTTATTTTTTTTTCCCCCCCCCCCCCAAGGCCGCCTGCCTGCCTGTGGGGGGAGAACGAGGTGACACCGGTCTTCTCGCTGCCACCCGACCTGCGGGTCGCTACCGTGACTGCCTACACCACCGACCTCGGTCGACGGCTGCGGAGTCCGTCGTACCGAGGCGACAAGACCGCTATCGCGCTGTGCGATGCGATCCGAGACTTCAACCGCGAAGCGTTGGTCGACAAGGACGGGGTGCGAGGTCGTTGAGCCCTATGCCGACACGGATGCGCGACCGCTGGCGCAACCGCGCAGAGCCTGCGGTCGGCTACGGCACGGTCTACTGGCATATCCTGATGCGCGACTATCCCGAAGCAATCGCAGCGGTAGCGGAGGCGCAAGCGACCCTCGCTGCGTTCCCCGGGTTCCATCTGCCGCCACGCGAGTGGATACACATGACCACGTGCATCGCGGGTTCAACAACTGACATCAGCCGCAATCAGATGCGAGCAATGCTCAGCCATGCGCAGGAAGCTCTGCACGGTGCGGCGCCAGCCGACGTCACCGTAGGCCGAATTCTGTATCACCCCGAAGCCATTATGCTTGCCGTCGAGCCTCGCGAAACCTTGCTCCCGGTTCTGAATGCAGTCGCGGACGCGACCGAGGAGATCGCCCACTTGGAGGTCAGCGAGAACAGACGGTCCGCTTGGACGCCCCATACAACGGTCGCATATAGCGTTTCCGAGCAAGACGTCGAGCCAATCGCAGCAGCCTTGGGCCCGTCGGTGCAACCGCGCTCGATACTGATCGACACGGTCACGCTCATCGTCCAGTGGGGCCCTGAGCGGACTTGGGACTGGGAGCCAATTGGTCAAGTCCACATTGGGAGGTGATCGGACCGCGGTATGCGCCTGCGCGACGAACGTCGGGCGCCCGACTACACAACGGCCCGTCGGCACGCAAGAACCCGGGGCCGGCCGCGCAAGCTTGCAGAACGGGGTTGTTGGGCCCTACTGACGTTTCTGTGGGTTCCTTTTCACGGTCGTCCGGGGAGTGGCGGGCAGAGGCCGCCGCGGGTGAGGTCGGCCATAGCGATCAGTGCTTCGGGGCTGTGGTAGCCGTAGGCGCGGCGGGTGAGCAGCCGTAGGTGGGTGTTGGTGGCCTCGGAGCGGGCGTTGGACAGGCCGTGCTCGACGGCATTCAAGATCAGGGCCTGGTATCTCTTGATGGTCTTGGCGAGTTTGACGAACGGCTCAAGCCGACATCGCCTGGCCCAGGCGATCCAGCCGCCCAGCAGCGCGCGGGCATCCGCCAGCTCGACGGCCTGGAAGATCGCCCGCAGTTGTTCCTTGAGCAGGTAGGCCCGGTAGAGCCCGCCGTTGGCCTTGGCGATCCCGGCGAGCGTGGTGCGCTGGTCGCCGGTCAGGTTCGGCGGATTTTTCAGCAGCGCCCACCGGCTGCCCTTCAGTGCGGTGGCCTCGTCGTGGTGCCCGCCGGCGCGCAGGCGGTTGACCATGTCGCGGCGCACCTGGTCGAGGGCGTCGGTGGCCCAGGCCACGACATGGAACGCGTCCAGGCACAGCACGGCGTTCGGGGCCCGCTCGGCGACGACGTCGTGGATCCACTGGGCGCCGTCGGCGGAGATGTGGGTGAGCTGCCTGGCCCGGTCGGCGCCCAGCTGGTCGAAGAACCGGCTCAGCGTCTCCTTGGTACGGTCCTTGCCCGCCCACACCAGCCGACCGGTGTCGTGATCGACCACGCACAGCAGGTAGCGCTGGCCCTTGCGGTAGGAGATTTCGTCGATTCCGATCCGGCGCAGCCCGGCCAGCCGGTCGATCTTCCCGGCCCGCTCGGCCACCACCCGGGTGATGATGTCGGCCACGCTGCGCCAGGCCACCCGCAGCAGCATCGCGACCACCGCCAGGGTGGCGTGGCAGACCAGCCACGCGGCGGTGTCTTCGAACGCGGCGGTGAACCGCGAGCCGGGCCGCGCCCAGGGCACCGCGGCGACCACCACCCCATGCTCCCGACACGCCACCCGCGACGTGGTGGCCTGCAGGTAGACCTGGGTGCTGCCCAGGTCCAGGCCCCGCCAACGCCGCGGCGCCGGGCTGGTGTCATAGCCCGGGCAGCGCCGCCGGCAGCGCGAGCAGCGCCGCGCCGCCCCGGCCTTGACCCGCACCCGGGCCACCAGCAGCTCCTGGCCTCGCCCGTCGGTCTCCAGCTCCACCGATTCGATCACTGTGTGCTCGACCCCGAGCACCCGCCGCCATACCCTCGTCGTGCGCACGCCCGTCCCCGTCTTCGTCCCTGGTTGTGGAAGGCCAGAAACCGAAGACAGGGCGGCGTGCGCCCGTCATTCCACGATCTTCACCCGGCGGCCACCCGCCCGGCTGAGGTTCGGGGGCGCTGCGCACCCCGACGGGCAGGCCCCGGCCTGCCCGCAAGCCCTGCCCGAAGGGGCCGCAGAGGCTCGCAGGTCCAGGGGGGCGCGCAGCGCCCTCGCGGCAGCGACGCCGCCAGGCGCCCTTGACCTGGGAGGAGCGGCCCCGAACCCTGCGCAGCGCCCCCGAACCGACCCACATAAACAGCAGAAGTGCCGGTTGTTGTCGGAGGCGAAGAGGCGACAAAGCGCTGTCAGCGCTGCCGTCTTCCCGTAACCAGTCAGGGTTCCGGTGGATCAAGCGGCCCGGGGTGGCATCCACGGGTTGGCCGACAGCGCGTCGCGGATGGCGTCGACGGGTCGGTGTCCGTGGCTGCGGGCGCTGACCAGATAGGAACGGATCCGGCAGTGTCGCTGCAGGGTGGCCAGCGTGCGCCAGCAGCCCTGGACCTTGGCGGCGAGTTTGAACCCGCGGATCGCCGACTCTGACCCGTTGTTCGTGGGCGGGACGTCGAACCGGGTGGTGAACAGCCACACCTGGTGGGCCTTGCGCTTGAGGCGTCGGGCCAGTTGCAGGCCGGGGTGGTTGCCGTTGTGCCAGGGCCGGGACAGGTTCGTGGAGACCCCCACGGCCACGCCCTGGTCGAAGCGGCGCCGCAGCCGGGCCAGCAGCTCGGCGTCCAGGACGGTCTGGCCAGCGGCCCGGGCGGTGTTCACCTCGTGGATGGCCAAGCGCAGGGCGTCGGCGACCTGGCGGGCCCAGGCCTGGGCGTCGGTGTCGATGGCGTGCGCGTCATCCAGGTAGCGCAGCAGGTGAGAAGCGCATTGCTGGACCCCGGCCAGGTCGTCGTCATAGTGGACGTAGCCACCGAAGTCGTCGCGGACCAGAACGCCACGGAACTCGTCGAGGATCCCGAACCCGCTGATCGAGGCCATGGTGCGGTCCCCGGCCGCGCCGTACCAGACCAGGTCCGCCCCGCCGCCGGTGAAGGCGTTCATGGTGCGCACGGTGTACACGTGCGGGTTGTGGCACTTCCTGCTGGCGACGCTCAACACCTCGGTCTGGGCGGCATTGGTCAGTGGGGCGGGGGTTTCGTCGGTGCCCAACACCTCCTGCTCGCCCAGCGCCGCCTTGAGCGCTTGTTCGAACCCGGCCGCGGTCAGCGCGTCATCCAGGCGGGTCAGGCAGGAGGAGATGTACCCGGTGGACACCTCGACCCCGAGCAGGGCCGACATCAGATCGGCGGTCCGCTCGATGCCCAGCACGTCCTGGCTGGCCAACAACGTCGCCGCCGCGGTCACGTTCGGGCCGTAGCAGGTCGGCCCACCCCGCACGCCCGCCGGTAGGCCAGCGGTGGTGACGTGCCCGCAGCCACAGCGGCGGCGCATCATCCGGTATTCGGTGACCGCCAAGGAGAACGCCGGCAGGTCGAACACCTGCACCCGGGCGCCGACCGTGCCCGGTGCGCCGGCCAACCCGCCCCCGCAGCCCGCGCAGCACGAGGGCTCGACCGGCTCCCGGTGGTCGGGGATGGCCACCGGGGCCAGACCGCTGCCGCGGTGCCCCGGCTGCCCACCCTGCTTGCGCCGGGACCGGGCCAGCCCACCCGCGGCCGGCTGCCCGTGGAGTGAGGGCTGGGGCTGCGGGCCGGCCAGCCGCTTATCCGCCTTCGCCTTCGCAGCCGGCCCGTCCGTGCTCGGCGGCTGCGAGGAGTTCGACGAGTCCCGGCCCACCTGCCGCCGCAACGCCTCCAGCTCAACCCGCAACGCCTCGATCAATACCGCCTGCTCGACCAGCTGGGTGGCCTGCTCGGCCACCAGCGCCGCCAATTCCGCATACGACGGCGGCGGCTCGGACACGGCCGGGAGTCAAGCATGATCAAACACCGGACGCCAGCACCGACACCCCCCAGATCAGCGGGGGGGCCTGACTGGTTACGTCTTCCCCGTTCCGTTTGTTCCGATCAAGACGGTGATGTCGTCAAGATTAATTGAAGTTGCTATCGGCCCGAATGACTGAAAGTTCTGAATCTTCAACTGGCGTAATTGCAAGCTCGGACTCCAAGTAGGGCGCCACGGTAGCGCACAGCAACTTCCGACATACTCTTCGTGTTCCGGGCTCCGTTTGTTACGGCTGGCCGACAGGCAGGGCAGCCGGCGTGCCTGAGCCATGCGATGCGCCCGGAACGGCCGGTAGCCGCCGTCTGGGGCCAGGTTACGACGCAGCTCCCGGCTGACCCTGGACGGCGCCCGCCCCAGCCGCGCGCCGATCTCGCGGATTGTGTGTCCGCGGCGGCGCAGGTCAGCGATCGTGATGCGCTCGTCCTCGGACAAGAACCGCGCCAACACCGGCGGCCTTGACGATGATCACTGGGTCATAGTGACGGGCCACTCCGGAGGGCATCCGCACCGTCCGACCCCGCAGCCACCGCCGTCCCGTCCGGTAGTGGATCCCGACTCGCCGGACCGCCTGGGCGATCGAGAACCCCTCGGCGATCAGCCGTGCGAACTCCTCCCGCTTCGCCGTCTGCGGCGCTACGCCCGAGCCTTCCGTTGACCATCCAAGCAACCTCTCACTCGGTCAGAGTGTTGCGATGATCATCAGAAATCCGCCCCGTCGCTAAAGGGTCAGTCTCAGCGCGTCGTCGACAGTGTCAGGCAGCGCTCACTACGTCGCAAACTCGCAGGTCGACGCCCGTGAAACGATCATGCACAAGGCCCAGCCATAGCACACCCCCGCATGTTGCAACTCATGGAGCCACGTGGTGTAGCTTGCGTACCGACATCACCAAATACAATCGCTAGAATGGGATTCCCATTTGGGACGCCCAAGGCGCGAGCCACCCCGGGAGGTGTAGCCCGATGACCGAAGGTCCCCTGCTGCACCGGCGGCGCCTCGGAGCTGAGCTGCGCAGGCTTCGCGGCGCGCGCACGCTAGACGAGGTCGCAGCGGAGACGCTCATAAGCACTTCCAAGCTGAGCCGACTTGAGAATGGGCAGGGGGTGCCTCAGCCACGCGACATCCGCGACCTCGTTCACTACTACAACCTCGACGGGCCGACCGCTGAACGGCTCCGCCGATGGGCGGCCGCCGGACGCAGCCAAGCATGGTGGCGGGAGTACTCCGACTCAATGCCAGTCGGCCTGGACCTATACCTCAACTACGAGTCCGGAGCCTCGTTCATCCGCTCGTTCGCCAGTACAATCCTGCCTCCCCTACTCCAGACCGCGACCTACGCCGAGCACCTATACCGAAGCACACCCCCAGGACGATCAGAGGAAACCATTCGGCGACTCGTCGAACTCCGAGCCCGACAGCAAGAGATACTCTTGCGGCCGGAAAACTCTGTTCGCCTAATGGTCGTGCTCGATGAGGCGGTACTTAGACGACCGTTTGGCTCGCCTGCCGACGTTGAAAGACAGCTTGGATATCTCCGAAGTGTCGCCGTAGCGCGAAACATCTCGATCCGTGTCGTGCCATTTACGGCTGGTCCGCATGCAGGACTACCGGGCCCGTTTACGATTATGCAGTTCGGAGACGATATTGACCGAGATATCGTGGCCGTCGAATCACATACCGGTGAGCGCTTTCTTGAACAGTCTTCAAGTGTACTAGAGTACTTGCGAATGTTCGACGCCATTACCTTAAAAGCGCTCGACGAAGATCAGACCGAAAAGTTCATATCCGAGATTCAAGATGAGACTAGGAGGGGGTTCTAGCAAGAGCGGAACGGAAGTTGCCAAGCTGACTCTTAGCAAGTCTCCCCCAGTAGAAGTTCTCTTCGGAGAAGATCGCGGAAGGGGACGGCCCCCGCTACCAACGACAGCCGTCCCCAACGCCGCAGCCCACCCCTTCAAGGACAGGAGCAGCATGTTCACCATAACCCGTCCGTCGAACCCTTCGGCACCCAGTCCCGACCCTGCCTGCCGTAGAAGACGGGCCCCGCTACGTTCCGCCGCCGCTCGCAGCATGGCCCAGCCAGGAGAGTGGTATCAGTGACCCCGTCGGAGGCGCTGACGAAGCTACGCAACCAGCGTGTCTACAACCTCGTGGCTACCGCCATCATCGTCGGTCTCGTAGCTGGAATACTGAAGTTTGCCGACGGAGCTACCACCGTCCTGTCGGCAATCTTCCTCGGGGCAGGCAGTTTCGGTTCCTTTATTCTCATCGCTGGCGTGATCCTCGTCCCGATGGGCGTGTTCACGACACCCCCGCCGGACGCGACTCCACCACCGACCCGGCCCCCAACCGGGTAGCTGCACGACCGCTAATCGGGCCCGCGCTCTATGCCCGGGCCCGATTAGCTTTCTCGATCAATCGAGTCTATTTGACGATGTGGCGCCTGGCACGTTGACTGCATCCGCGGCCGTCCGACGTTTCTTGTTCTAACCATGACGTTAAGGGACACTTCGCCGACGTATCCAGTCAGACCCCCCGGCTGACCTGCGGCGTGTCGCCGCCGGTGGATGCTGCTTGATCATGGTTGACTCCGCCGGTGCCCGAGCCGCTGGTGCCGCCCTCGTATGAGGAGCTGACGGCTCTGGTGGTCGAGCAGGCGGCGTTGATCGAGGCGTTGCGGGCCGAGGTGGCGGCGTTGCGCCGGCAGGTGGACCGGGATTCCTCGAACTCCTCGCAGCCGCCGAGCACGGACTCACCGGCCGCGAAGGCCCGAGCGAAAGCGGACCGGCGCACGGCCCGTGAGCAGGGCGAGCAGGCACCGCGGCAGTCTGCGGGCCCGCCCTCCACCGGTGGGGCTGGTCGGGTTCGGCGTCAGCAGGGTGGGCAGCCGGGGCATCGCGGGAGCGGTCTGGCACCGGTGGCCACCCCCGACAAGCGAGAGCCGGTCGAGCCGTCGGGCTGCGCCGGCTGCGGTACCGCGTTGACTGACGCCGTACCGGGAACGGTGGCCTCCCGGGTGCAGGTGTTCGACCTGCCCGAGTTCACCCTCGGCGTGACCGAGTACCGGATGATGCGCCGCCGCTGCGGCTGCGGGCACACCACCACCGCACCATTGCCAGCCGGGATACGGGGTGGCCCGGCCTGTTACGGCCCGAACGTGACCGCCGCGGCGACCCTGCTCGCCTCCCAGGACGTACTCAGTGTCGAACGCACCGCGGACCTGATGTCCACGCTGCTCGGGGCGGTGGTGTCCACCGGGTTCATCTCCTCCTGCCTGACCCGCCTGGACGATGCCCTGTCCACGGCCGGATTCGAGGCAGCCATCAAGGAGGCGCTGGGCAGGCAGGACGTGCTGGGCACCGACGAAACCCCGGCCCCGTTGACCACTGCCGCCGCCCGTGAGCCGGACTGCCCCAACCCGCACGTGTACACCGTGCGCACGATGCGCGCCTACACAGGCGGCGGTGCGGACCTGGTCTGGTACGGCGCGGCCGGGGACCGCACCAAGACCTCGATCAACGCGTTCGGGATCATCAACACCTTCCGTGGAGTGCTGGTCCGTGACGACTACGGCGGCTACACCAGCTACGACACCGACCTGGCCGGCGTGCAGCAATGCCTTGCCCACGTGCTGCGCTACCTCGATGACGCCCACGCCATCGACACCGACGGCCAGGCCTGGGCCCGCCAAGTCGCCGACGCCCTGCGCGCGGCGATCCACGAGATCAACACCACCCGCGCCGACGCCCAGGCCACCGACCCGGACGCCGAGCTGATCACCCGGCTGCGCCGCCGCTACGACCAGGGGGTGGCGGTCGGGATCTCCACGAACCTGTCCCGGCCCTGGCACAAGGGCAACCACCCCGGCCTGCAACTAGCCCGACGGCTCAAGCGCAAAGCCGCCCAGGTGTGGCTGTTCACCACCCGACCCGACGTTCCTCCCACGAACAACGGGTCGGAGTCGGCGATCCGCGGATTCAAACTCGCCGCCAAGGTCCAAGGCTGCTGGCGCACCCTGGCCACGCTCCAACGCCATTGCCGAATCCGGTCCTACCTCATCAGCGCCCGCAACCACGGACGCCGACCCATCGACGCCATCCGCGACGCCCTCACCGCCAACCCCTGGATGCCACCCCAAGCGGCATGATCTACCGTAAACAGTCAAGGGAGCACCCCCTGACTGTTTACTCGCCGACACCGTCTCGAATGCCCGCAGCCACCCGTCCGACGAATCTGCTTGCACAATTTCGGACAAGAGTAACTGAATCACCCGGTTACGGCTCATGTCAACCACAGCACCATTTCGTCTTTAGCCGCCCCGCTACGAAAATCGTCAGGAAACGGTCGCCCATGGAGGCACTCGCAGCCGCGCGCCGCGCGGGGACCGGCCGGAGGCCGCACGCCCCGTGCGAGCGCTTGCGGCGGCATCAAGCACAGTGCCGCGCGGCGCCCGAAGGCGCCGCCTTGATCAAGGTATGGAGGATTTGAATCAATATAGAGGATTTGAACCGCGCAGCCGGCAGCCGTCCGTCAACCGTCGGATCTGCTGGCACGTTCCTGGCCGTCGAGGAGGCGCAGCTGTGATCGACGGTTGGCGAGCGCTGTCGCTGCTCGTTGATCTGCCTCATGGACGAAAGCCGTGTAGGTCCGCAGCGTTGTCGACCCGCCACCGGCATGTCCGAGACGACCAGCGACCGTCCGGATGTCGACACCCGCCGCGATGAGCTCCGTAGCTGAGTAGTGACGCAGGCAATGCAGATGCGTGTCGACGCCAACCCTGCGAGCCAAGCGACCGTATCGCTGGGTGACCGAGTCCGGGTGCGTCATCGTCGAGCCGTCGATCGCGGGGGAGAACACGAAGCCGTCGCGGCGCACCTTCGCGTCCACCAGGGCAGCGCGCTCGTCGCAGCGGGCACGGTGGGCGCGCAGCACGTCGACGAGCTCGGCGTCGAGCGTCACCCGGCGCTGCTGGTGGGTCTTGGTGTCCTTCTCCCAGCGCTCACCGGCGATCTGGCCGATGCTGGCCTTGAACACCACCACCCCGGCATCAAGGTCCAGCTGTGACCAGCGCAGGCCGCACACCTCGCCGCGGCGGGCGCCGGTCGTCATCGTGAACAGCACGAAGACGTCCCCAGTCGGGGTCCTTCCAGGCCTCCTCCAGGATCAACGGCAGCTTCGGCCGCTGTCGGGGGTGACGGGTTGGGCCGGGGTGTCGGAGGCGGCTCGGTCTGCTCGACCGGGCTGACCGCGATCCACCCCCAACGGACGGCACGGGTGAACGAGCCGCTCAGGATGGCGTGGACGACCCGGATGCTGGCCGCGGCAAGCGGCGTGCACCGATGCGGGCCGCACGCCCTCTCGCACCACCTGCAGGCGCATCAGGCTCGCCCGTGAGTTCCTTGGCGCACTTGCGCCGGGCGCTGTGCTCGTCGCAGACGTGCTCGCCCTCCGTGCGGTGCTGGACGTACTTGCCGCCCCTGCAGTGCTCACGGCAGCGGCGCAGCTGCGCGTAGAGGTTCTCGATCGTCTCCGCCCGCACGCGGCCGACCTGGAGGCGGCCGATCGTCGGCCGGATGTGCTTCTCGATCTTCCCGACGTAGCCGGTACGGGTGGTCTTCTCGATGTCGATCACGTCGAGCCAGCGGTCGAGCAGCTCGTTGACCGTGGCCTCGGTGCGCGGGCTGCGCCGCTCGTCGACCTGGTTGAGCAGCTTGCGTGGACCTTCTCGGCCTCCTTCTCCGTCTCGCGCTGCGTATCGCGGGCCGCGACGGTCTCGCGCAGCTGGATGCGCTTGCCCGTGAGCTGATCGATCACCGCCGTACACGTTGACACGCGCCGAGCCGCTGGGCAGCCATGTGACGTTGCCGCGGCGCGCGGCCGCGGGGCTTCGCAGGGCGCCATGGGACCACCGTAGCCGCGATTCGTGCCACGAATGGTTCCACGAGCTGGCCCGAGAAGGCATCAAGAGGAGTGGAAAGTGGCCTCTGACCTGCGGAGCCGCCTTGGGGAGTCGAACCCCAGACCTACGCATTACGAGTGCGTCGCTCTAACCGACTGAGCTAAGGCGGCGGGTAGTGCAGGCAGGAGTCTACCGACCGGGCCGAGGCCTCGGGCCGGGGGCCTCTGGTCACGCGCTCGTGTCGAATTCCCGCCGTTCGACTGTGCGCGGCCGCGGGCGAGACTCTGATCGTCGAGAGGAACGGCCGGGGACGTGCTCCAGGCCGATTGGGCTGCGAGTGTGGCTGCCGACGCGCGGCACGGATCGGCGTGGTGCTGTCGCGGCGGGACTCTGCGCCCGCCGAGCTTTACCCGGTGCTCGCGCGCATGTGGAGCTCCCGGACGTCGACCTGACCAACGTTGCCGTCCACGCTGATCTCCTCGATCCGCACGAGCTCACCGCCCGGGCGCTGGTTTCCCGCGGTCATCCCAACTGCAAGGCGGTCATCATCGCTTCGACCGCGATCTCCGGCTTGACGTTCTGATCCATCGCGGTGCGGCAGGCGATGACGGCCTCCAGCCTGCGCAGCACCGACTCCGGGCTCCACTCGGTGGCAGCGCGCCGGATCTCGCCTTCACGATCGGGGTGGGTGAGCGGCACCCCGGCGCCCGCGCCGACGACGAGCGTGTCGCGGTAGAAGCCCACGAGATCGACGAGCGCGCGGTCGATCGCGTCGCGCTGGGTGCGGGTGTTCCGGGACCGCTGCAGCTTCTCCAACTCACGCTCGGCGGCCTTCGCTCCGCGCGCTGCGGCGGCAACGCCCTTGCCGACCCCACCCGCGCCCATCGCGACCGCGAGCTCTTCGCGTTCGGCGGCGTCGCGCCCCTCTGACAGCTCCGCCGCCTCCTCCCGCGCCGACCGCACGAGATCGCCGGCGAAGGCGAACGCGTCGCCGATGCCGTGCAGGCGGGTGGGCAGGCCCAGGACGGTGTCGCGGTGGCCGCGGGCCTCGGGGTCGCGGGCCAACCGGCGCGCCCGCCCGACGTGCCCGCCCGCCACCGACGCGGCCCAGGCGGCCTGGTCGGGGTCGATGCCGTCGCGGCGCACCAGCACGTCCGCGATGGCCTCTGTGGACGGGGTGCGCAGCGGCACCAGCCTGCACCGCGAGCGGATGGTGACGGCGACGTCGTCGGGATGGTCGGACGGCGCGCACAGCAGGAAGATCGTCTGATCAGGCGGCTCCTCGATGAACTTGAGGAGCGCGTTGGCGGCGTTCTCGGTGAGCCGGTCGGCGTCGGTGACGATGAGCACCTGGTAGCGGCCGGTCGCCGGGCGGCGGGCCGCCGAATGCACGAGGGTGCGCATCGACTTGACCGAGATCGACAGGCCCTCGGGCACGATCTCCCGGACGTCGGCGTGGGTGCCTGCCATGACGGTGTGGCAGGCGGCGCACTCGCCGCAGCCGTCGCGGGGGCACTGCAGCGCGGCGGCGAACGCGCGCGCGGCGACCGAGCGGCCGGAGCCGGGTGGGCCGGTGAACAGCCAGGCGTGGGTCATCGCCGCGGGGCTCTCGGCGGCGTGGCGCAGCTCGGCGACGGCGGCGGGCTGGCCCACGACCTCGTCCCACACGCTCACGGCGCCGCCTCTCGGCGCTCGCTCGGCAAGGCGTCGAGCGCATCCGGAGCCGACCCGTCCGATGCGTCATCGATGGGGCCACGCCCGCGGCGGCCGGATGGGCCCGGCGTCGCGGGACCGGCGTCGTTGCCCGGATGCTCACCGGACGACGCCGACCGCCGGATGGGGCGCGTGTCGGCGCCCGAGTGCACCGGACCCGCGGAGCGGGCGGGGACGCCGTTGCCACCCGAGCCCACGGCCTCGGCATTCCGCGCCGTGTGGATCGGGCCGGTGTCGGCGGACGCAGGGGAAGGGTCAGGCGCCGCGGGGGCGCTGACCGGCGGATCGGCGGACGAACGGGAGGCGTCCGTCGCCGCTGCCCGACCGATCGGGGCTGGGCCAGTCGGCGAATGCGTTCGCGACGGTGACACCGGCGCGCCACCAACCGGGGTGGGACCGGCTGAGCGGCGCGGCAGAGAGGTCGTTGCGCCGCCGACCGGGGCC
The DNA here is from genome assembly GCA_963837575.1 of uncultured Actinomycetota bacterium. Classification (GTDB taxonomy): domain Bacteria; phylum Actinomycetota; class Actinomycetes; order Mycobacteriales; family Pseudonocardiaceae; genus Pseudonocardia. Next base: position 76,888 of record CAWIOI010000008.1, on the reverse strand, counting down.
GAACCGGCTGGGGGACGCGGCAGAGAGGTCGTTGCGCCGCCGACCGGGGCCGAACCGGCTGGGGGACGCGGCAGAGAGGTCGTTGCGCCGCCGACCGGAGGCGAACCGGCTGGGGGACGCGGCAGAGAGGTCGTTGCGCCGCCGACCGGGGCCGAACCGGCTGGGGACGCGGCAGAGAGATCGTTGCGGCGCCGACCGGGGCAGGCTCGGCAGATGGGCTGCGCAGCGGCGTCGGGACGGTGGCGGCTTCGGTCGGGGGCGCGGGCAACAGCGGGGCCAGGCCCGCGGCGACGCGCTCGGTCACTTCGTCGGGCGGGCCGTCGGCATCGACGACGACGTACCGGTGCGGCTCCGCCGCCGCCATGTGGGTGAGCAGCCGGCGGACCCGGACGTGCTCCTCGCCCGCCAGCCCGGATGTGGGCGGGGTCGTGCCGGTGGGGGCGCGGTCGAGCAGCACCGACACGTCCGGCCGCAGCCGCCCGGTGGCCCACACCGCAAGGTGTTCCAGCTCGCCGGGATCCAGCCCGTCGGTCGCGACGCCGAACTGGGCCAAGGGCACGGCGAGAAACCGGTCGGCGACGACCAGCGCCCCGGCGGCGAGCGCAGGCCGGATCGCCCGTTCGACCTGGTCGGCCAAGATGGCTGCGGCGGCCAGCGCCCGCGCGCGTGGCCCGGACAGCGACGCCTCCCGCAGCGCGGCGGCCCAGCGCTCGCGATCCGCCGCCCCGCCCTCGAGCGCAACGACCGTGTGGCCCGCGGCCCGCAGCCGTGCCGCCAGGCGAGCGACCTGGTCGGCAGCCTCGTCGGCCTCGATGCCCTCTACCGCCACCAGCACGCCCGTGCCCTCGCGGGGCTCGCCCCGACGCAGCGCGGCGAGCAGATCGGGCAGCATCGGCGCGGTGCGACGGTCGTCCATCTGCCGGTAGGCGATCGAGCCGACGGCCGCCGCGACGAGACCACCCGCGAACATGACAACCCGGGTGCCGTCGATCGTGATCGAGCCGACCGTGCGGTTCGCCACCAACCCGACGATCACCGGCACGATCGAGAGCGAACCCAGCAGCGTGAGCCGCACGATCGTCTGGACGAAGGCGTTGACCCGGCCGCGGATCTCGTCGGCCACCTGGGTGCCGATGATCGTGAGCCCGGTGAGGAACGCGATGCCCGCGAACGCGCCGACCAGCATCACCGCGGCGATGGCGAGGAACAGATGTGGCGCCAGCGCCACGAGCACCAGCGCCAGGCCCGCGGCGACGATGCCCGCGCCGAAGAGGCGATTGTGCGGGATGCGCCGCGCCATCCGGGGCGCGGCGCCCATCCCGATGGCCAAGCCGATGAAGACCGACGCGAACAGCACGCCGTAGGCGGCGTTGCCGCCGCCGAGGCTCTGGGCGTAGAGCGTGGCCGAACCGATGACGATGCCACCCGCCGCGAAGGCGCCGATGATACCGGTGACCAGGCCGCGAACCAGCGGGGTGCGCGCGACGAACGCGGCCCCGTCGCGGATCAGCGCGAACACGCCGGGCGCGGCTCGATGCGCACCGGACCGGCCGGAGATCTCGGGGATGCGCAGGAGGACGGTGACCGCGATGACGAGGTAGGCCGCGCCGGAGAGGAGCACGGCGACGTACACCGTGTCGAGCGCGGATGCGCCCAGGATCGCGCCGCCGCGGGAGAGCAGCGCGAACAGCCCCGAGGCGGTGATCACCGAGACGCCGTAGGTCATGACGAGGGCGAGCTGGCCTGCCGTCTCCATCTGATCGGGTCGGCGAAGGAGGTTGGGCACTGCGGCGTCCTTGGCCGGGATCCAGAACAGCGCGCACATCTCGATCAGCAGCGTGGCGACGAGCAGCCACCACAGCCTGCCCACCAGCGGGATGGAGACGAACAGCGCGCAGCGCAGAAGATCGCAGATGACCATGACGCGGCGCCGGTCGAACTTGTCGGCCAGCGCGCCCGCGAGCGGCCCGAGCAGGAGCGGGGGCAGCAGCTTCGTGGCCACGACGCCGCCGAGCGCGAAGCTCTGCGCCTGATACCCGCTGGTGAGCTGCGTGGCAAGGGCGGAGAGGGCGAGGAGGCTCATCCAATCGCACACGCCCGCGATCGAGGTGACGAGCCACAGCCGACGGAACGCCGGGATGGCGAGGACCGCCCGTACCCGGTGCGCGGTGGGTGCGGACGGCGGCGGCACAGGTGCGCTGATGGCGGCTCACCTCCCTCGGTGTCGCAAGCCAGGGTAGGCCGGGCCTCCGACAAAACCCGTTCAGGTCTGCAGGATCGACCAGATCAGCTGGATCAGGATCACCACGTAGACGAACACGAAGAACCAGGTGAAGAGCCGCGAGCCCAGCCTGCTGCGGGAATGCCGGGTCAGTCCGAGGATCACCGGGTCCTGGACGATGCGGGGTCGGGCTTCGGGGCGGGGCGCGAGCGGGGGGTTCGCGGGCGGGGACGGGGGGACGGTGGGGTGTGGGGGATCGACGGGCGGCGCGGGGCCGGGCGCTGACGTCGGGCGCACGGACGGGGGCACGGGCGGTGCGTTTGCGGGCGACGCCGGGAGCGCGGCGCCGGATGGCGGCCCGGAGACGGGCGGCGCGGCCGCAGGGTTTGGCGCAGCTGTGGGCGACGGCGGGGCTGACGGCGACGGCGGAGCTGACGGCGACCGCGGAGCTGCGGGAGCGCGGAAGCGGGCGGCGCGGAAGCGGGCGGCGACGGCGGAGCTGACGGCGACCGCGGAGCTGACGGCGACCGCGAGCGCGGCGACGCGACGAACGAGGAGGGGGCTGACGGCGACCGCGGGGCTGACGGGAGCGCGGAAGCGGGCGGTGCGGGCGCGGGGGGCGGCAGCGTCCCGTCCGATCCCGGAGCGGCACTTGACGGCGTCGTGTCGGCCGCTCGCGGGGTCGGGCCCGGCGGCCGGGCGCCGGGCGCCCGGCGGTGGCGGGGGGCGGGGGGCGCGGCGGACCGGGCCTCCGCGCGCCCGGGTGCCCGGCCCGCGGCCAGGTCGGCCACGAAATCGGCCACTCGGTAGACGTGGTCGACCTCGGCGTCGGTCGGCCTGCGTGTCACGGCCGTCGATGCTAGAACGCCGAGCCCGCGGAAACACGGACCGTCACTCGGCCGCGTGGCGCTCGCTCAGTCGTTCCCGGGCGCGTCGGGCGCGTCGGGCGCGTTGCCGCTGCTCACCGTCAGCACGATCGTCTCGCCGGGCAGCGCCTGGCCCTGCGGGTGCTGTCCGACGACCGTGCCGCGGTCGGCGGCGTTGTCGGTCATGTCGACGGAGCTGGCCCGGCCCGCACGCTGCAGGATGGCCTGGGCCTCGTTCTGCGACTTCCCGATCACGTCCGGGATCTGCGCGACGGGTGCGCCGTCGAGGTAGCGCGGGTCCGTCGGCGGCAGTGGCAGCACCGGCTGGCCGTCCAGAAGCGGCTTCATCGCCCCGAACCAGGTCTGGGCCGGGGTCTTCCCGCCGAAGATGTTGCCGCTGCCGCAGGCGAACGGCGAGCCTGCGCCGTCACAGAGCGGGCGCGGGGAGTTGGAGTCGTCGAACGTGATCACCGCGCCCGACATCTGCGGCACCACGCCGACGAACGCAGCCGACTTGTGCTGCTGCGTCGTGCCGGTCTTGCCCGCCATCGGCCGGTCCCAACCCATCTGGCGGGCGGCCCCGGCCGCGGTGCCGCTGACGTCGTCGCGGCTGAGGCCGGTCATGAGCGTGTTCGCCAGGCCCGGGTCCACCGCCTGCGCGCACGCCGCCTCCTTGACCGGCACCGGCTTGCCGTCCTGCCCGGTCACCGACTCGACCGGGCTGGGCGGGCACCACCGACCGCCGCTGGCCAGGGTGGCGCCGACGTTCGCCAGCTCGAGCACGCTCGTCGGGCTCACCCCGAGAGTGAACGACGCCTGCCGCTGGTCCTTGGTGACCTGCGCGATCGAACGGTCGGTGCGCCTGCGCGTGTTCGGGTCGATGAACGGGGTGGTGGCGAGCGATTTCATGCCCAGCCGCACCGCCATGTCCACCACGTCCGGTACGCCGGTGAACTCCTCCAGCTTGACGAACGCGGTGTTCGGCGAGGTCGCGAGGGCGTCCTGCAGCGACATCTCCCCGGCGTAGTTGCCCGCGTTCTGCACCGGGATCGGGCGGCCGCCGCCGTCGACGTAGATCGGGGAGGCGTACCCGCTCGGCGGCACCGTGAGCACGTAGTTGATGCCCAGGCCCTTCTCCAGCGCGGTCGCCGCGGTGAAGATCTTGTAGGTTGAGCCCGCACCGAGGTTGACCGGCTCGTACGGCAGGCCGTAGCTGGTCTCCAGCCTGCCCGCGTCGAGGCCGAACGTGCGGTTGGACGCCATCGCGAGCACCCGGTGCTTGTCCGGGCCCGGCTGCACCACCGACATCACGTCCGCGACGTTCGGCTGCGTCGCAGGCACCTGCTGGTTCAACGAGGCCTTCACCTTGGCGAGGACGTTGGGGTCGAGCGTCGTCTTGATCGTGTAGCCGCCGCGGTTGAGCTGGTCGGTGGTGAACCCCGCGTCGAGCAGGTAGCTCAGGACGTACTTGCAGAAGAACCCGGCGTCGCCAGCGCCCACGCACCCCGCAGGCTGCGTGACCAGCGGGTTCGCGATGCCCAGCGGGCTGGCCAACGCGGACTTGGCCTGCCCGTCGTCGATCATCTGCTGGTCGCGCATCTGCTGGATGACGACGTTGCGCCGGTCGAGCGCGGCCTGCGGCTTCGTGACCGGGTCGGTCGCGGCGATGTTGCGCACCATGCCCGCGAGCAGGGCGGCCTGCGCCACCGTCAGCTTGTCGGGCGTGGTGTTGAAGTACGTGCGCGCCGCCGCGGCGACCCCGGCGGCCCCGTTGCCGAACGAGACGATGTTCAGGTACCGGGTGAGGATCTCCTCCTTGGACAGCGCCCGCTCCATCTGCAGCGCGATCTGCGCCTCCTTGAGCTTGCGCGCGGAGGTCTGCTCGGTGGCCTTGAGCCGCTCGGTCTCGGTCTTCGCGGTGACGTAGAGGAAGTAGTTCTTGACGTACTGCTGGGTGAGGGTGGAGGCACCCTGCACGACGTCGCCCGAGGCGGAGTTGGCGATCAGGGCGCGGATGGTGCCCTGCCAGTCGACGCCGTTGTGCTGGTAGAAGCGCCGGTCCTCGATCGCGATGATCGCGGCCTTCATCGCGGGGGAGATCTGGTCGGACGTGACGGCCTGCCGGTTCTGGTTGGGCTCGAAGAACCGGGCGATGGGGTGGCCCGCGGCGTCGGTGACGGTGGTGGTGAGCGGCAACGGGCCGTCGACGACGTCGGTGGAGACCGTGGTGACCGTGTCGCCCGCATCGTTGGACACCAGCCCGACGCCGACGACGGCGGGGAACACGATCCCGGCGGTCAGCACGCCCGAGACCAGGCACAAGCCGAGCAGGAGGGCGATCGGTCGCACGAGCCGACTGCGGGACGTCACGACATCGCAGCGTACGGGCGAGCGGTCGAAGTTGAGTAATTCCCCCGTCTGCGAATGAACCGACCCGCGCGGGAATTCGTCTGTGCTGATCGGGAGCATCTTTTTTTCGTCTACCGACCAGGAGCGGGTCATGGGGACACGGTGGAACTGGCGGAGCGCGTCGCGTTGCCGTACGTCCGACGCCGAAGACCTCTTCGTCACCGGGCGCAGACAGCGGGAGGCGCGGAGCTTCTGCCGCGTCTGCCCGGTGCGCACCGAGTGCCTCGCGCATGCGCTCGACCAGCGGATCGAGTTCGGGGTGTGGGGCGGGATGACCGAACGCGAGCGGCGCGCGCTGCTGCGACGGCGGCCCGACGTCGAGTCCTGGGCCGAGCTCTTGGCCGACGCCCGGGCCGCCCACGACGCCACCCTTCCCGACCTGGACGAGCCACAGCTACACCGCACGGCATGAGCAGGCAGGCCCGCCCGCGTTCGTCGCGCGGCGCGGTGATGGGGCTGGTCGCGGCGGTGTTCGCGGCGCTGCGGCGGCACCGCTGCTGCGGGCGAGAGCACCGGGGTCGGCCCGTCTCGAAGGGCGAGCAGCGGTCGGGACCTGCGGGTTTCGGCCGGCAGACGGCCGTGCGACGGGACGGCGATCGGGCGTACCGCGAGCGGGCCCCCGGCCCCTGGCGCGGCCACCCGCGATCCTGCACTGTGGCGCGCCGCCGACCCCCGGACGACGACCCGACCCGCTGACCCCACGGGGCTTGATCACCAGTTCGGTGCAGAACCCGGCCAGATCTGGCCGTCTTTGCACCGAAGCGACGATCACCGGGCGGGCTGGGCGGGCTGGGCGGGCTGGGCGGGCTGGGCGGGCTGGGCGGGGCTGGGCGGGCTGGGCGGGCTGGGCCTGCGGGCGTGGGGTGGCGGGCCCCGGCCGGGCGCGGCGGCGGTCAGCTCGCCGTGCTGGAGCGGTCTACGCGCAGGGTGGGGGCGGCCGCGAGGTGGCTGCCGATCTCGCGCAGGCCGTCCAGGTCGCCGACGGAGGGCACGACCGGCACCCGCGTCACCGGCACCGTGCCGTGGGCGCTGGTGAACCGGGCGAGCAGCCGGTCCTCGCGGGCGGCGAGGTCGACCCGGTCGGCGTGCAGCCGCAGCACGGCGGCGGCGAGCGGCGCCCCGCGCAGCCCGTCGGCGGCGGCGCGGGCCTGGCTCGCCGACAGGTCCGCCAACACCGGGTGCGTCCGGTTCAGCACCAGCCCGGCGAGCGGCATCTCCTCGGTCGAGAGCCGGTCGACGAAGTAGGCCGCTTCCCGCAGCGCGTCCGGCTCGGGCGCCGCCACCACGAGGAACGCGGTGCCGGGCGAGCGCAGCAACTCGTAGGTGGCCGTGGCGCGCTCGCGGAAACCGCCGAACATCGTGTCGAACGCCTGCACGAACGCCGACGCGTCGGCCAGCATCTGACCACCGAGGATCGTCGACACGGCCTTGGCGAACAGGGCGAACCCGGCCCCGACGAGCTTGCGCAACCCCCGGCCACCCGCCCGCGCGGGCGAGGACAGCAGCCGGATCATGCGGCCGTCGAGGAAGGTCGACATGCGCTGCGGGGCGTCGAGGAAGTCCAGCGCGGAGCGCGACGGCGGCGTGTCGACCACGATCAGGTCCCACCGCCCCGTCGCCGCCAGCTGACCGAGCTTCTCCATCGCCATGTACTCCTGCGTGCCGGAGAACGACGTGGAGATCGTCTGGTAGAAGGGGTTGGCCAGGATCTTCTCCGCCCGGCCCGGCTCGGCGTGCGCCTCCACCATCTCGTCGAACGTGCGGCGCATGTCCAGCATCATCGCGTGCAGGGTGCCGTCGGTCCCGACGCCCGCGACGAGGTCGGGCTCGTTGCCGAGGATCGTCAGTCCCAAGGCCTGGGCCAGCCGCTTCGCCGGGTCGATCGTCAGCACGACGACCTTGCGGCCCCGCTCCGCGGCCCGGATCGCGAGCGCGGCCGAGGTGGTGGTCTTGCCCACCCCGCCCGAGCCGCAGCAGACGATCACGCGGGTGGCCGGGTCGTCGAGCAGGTCGTCGATGCTCATCGCGCGGCCGCCAGGCCCGACGCGAGCTGGACGCCCTGGGTGCGCAACACGTCGGCCAGCTCGTAGAGCGAGCCGAGGTCGACCCCGTCGATCAGCCGCGGCAGCTCCAGCAGCGGCGGCGGCCCGGGCGCCTCGGCCAGCCGCCCGAGCGCCAGCGCCTCGCTGTGCACCTGCCGAGCATGCTCGACGGTCTCGGCGACCAGCCCGTCGATCACGTCGGCGGGCAGGTCGAGCCCGGCGGCGGCGAGGCCGTTGCGGATCCGCTCGGCATCGACGCGCCCGCCCGCGGCCGCGGCCACCGAACGGTCGGGCAGCCACTGCGGCCGCACCTGGTTGACGATCACCGCGCCGGGGCGCAGGCCCGCGAGGCGCAGCTCGTCGAGCACCTCGAGCGTCTCGGTGACCGGCAGGTCCTCCAGCAGCGTGACGGCGTGCACGGCCGTCCAGTCCGAGTGCAGCACCTTGACCACGCCCTGGGCCTGCCCGTGGATGGGGCCGCTGCGGGCCAGCTCGGCCATCGCCCGCGTGACGTCGAGGAACGTGACGATGCGCCCCGTCGGCGGCGCGTCCAGGATCACGGCGTCGTAGACGAAACGACCGTGGGCGTCGGTGCGGTTGACCGTCTCCTTCGCCTTGCCCGTGAGCAGGACGTCGCGCAGGCCGGGGGCCAGCGTGGTGGCGAACTCGATGGCCCCCATCCGGCGCAGCGTGCGCCCGGCCACGCCCAACCGGTAGAACATCTCGAGGTACTCCAGGAGCGCGGCCTCGACGTCGACGGCCAGCGCGCGCACCTCCCCGCCGTCCGGCGCCACCGCGATGCGGCGCTCCTCGTACGGGAGGGGCGGGGTGTCGAACAGCTGCGCGATCCCCTGGCGGCCCTCCACCTCGATCAGCAGCGTGCGCCGCCCTCCGGTGGCGAGCGCGAGAGCGAGGGCGGCGGCGACCGTCGTCTTGCCCGTGCCGCCCTTGCCCGTGACCACGTGCAGCCGCGCCCTGGACAGCGCCGCAGGCCACCCGGATGTCTCCACCCGCCCAGGTTACGAGGGCAAGTCCGCACCGGCTCTTTGGGTGAGATGCGACGCCGGCTACAGTTGTCGGCCATGAGCTCCCCGGCCGCACCCGGTACGACGTGGGAATACCTCACCGCGCCCGTGCTGATCCACAACACCCAGGCCATCCTCAACAACTTCGGCCGCGACGGCTGGGAGCTGGTGACGGTCACGTCCGGCGCCAGCGGCGAGCAGCTCGTCGCCTGGTTCAAGCGCCCGAAGCCGTCGTGACCTCCCCGAGCAGCAGGCTCGACGAGCTGGGCATCGCGCTGCCCGCCGTCGCCCCGCCCGCGGGTTCCTACGTCTCTGCGCGCCGCACCGGGTCGCTGGTGTTCACCGCCGGGCAGGTGCCCTTCGTGGACGGGTCGCTCGCCGCCACCGGCAAGGTCGGTGCCGCCGTCTCGCGCGGAGGAGGCCAAGGGCCTGGCGGGCATCTGCGCGCTCAACGCGCTGGCCGCCGTCGACGCGCTGGTGGGGATCGACGCCGTGGTCGGGATCGTGAAGGCCGTCGTGTTCGTGGCGTCGGCGCCCGGGTTCGGCGGCCAGCCCGCGGTGGCCAACGGCGCGTCCGACCTGCTCGCCCAGATCTTCGGCGACGCCGGGAAGCACGCCCGTTCGGCCGTCGGGGTCGCCGAGCTGCCGCTGGACGCGCCGGTCGAGGTGGAGTTGGTCGTCGAGGTGTCGGCGTGAGTCGAAGCGCAGGCCCACGAGCTGCTGCTGCGGCTCGCGGGTCGGCTGCCGGGCACCCTCCTGCTGGCGGCTGCGCGACTGGCTCGCCACCGGCGGCAAGGCCTCCGTCGCCGCCACCCTGCCCCGCGAGCTGCTGCGTCGACGGGTCGGGCTCACCGACGAGGAACGCGACCTGCTGATCGGGTCCGCCGGGGCCTGGGGGGCCAAGCCGCGGCTGCTGGACGCCGTGCTGCCGCTGCCCGCGCCCGAGGAGGCGCCCGTCCTGTTCGCGCCCGACCCGACGCTCGACGCGGCCGCCTTGAGCGTGCTCGGCGTCGTCCGGGCGCATCCGGGCACCATCGAGCTGCACCAGGCCCGCCGCGGCGGGCAGCGCGTGCTCCTCGTGTTCGGCGCGGACGCCCCGTGGCTGCTCACCGGCACCGTGCAGCGCATCCTGCGGGCGCACGGCGACCGCACCCCGTGCGTCGAGGTGCTGCCCAGCCCCGACCCCCCGACCGCCTACCACCGCGCCGCCGTCAGCGGGTCGGCCGCGCTGTGGCGCTCCCCGCGTTTGGCCACGGCCGCGTCCTGACCCGCACGAGGAGGCCGGAATGGACGACACGACCGCACCCGGGTCGCCGCACGAGCTGCTGCTGCGCCTCGCAGGCCGCGTCGACGACGACCTGCTGGCCGACGCCCGCGAACTCGTCGCCGTCGGCGAGGACGGGCACGCGCTGGAGCTGGTGACCGCGGCGCTCGCGGCCGACGACACCGTGCTCCCGCCCGCGGTGCGCGCCGAGCTGGTGACCGCGGCCAAGGCCGCCCGGATCGACATGGACGCCGAGGCCGCGCTCGCCCCCGCCGCGCCCGACACCACCGCGCACCGGTTCAGCGCCACCGCGGCCGCCGATGTGCCGGTCGTCGCCGCCGCGCGCGAGCTGCCCGCCCGTCTGCGCGACGGCATTCGGCTGCGGCTGACCTGGCGGCAGACACCCGCGGGCCCGGCGCCCACGCCGCTGCCCTACCCGGTGCTGCTCGTCGAGACGCCCGCGGACGGGCGTCCCGGGGAGGTGCTCGCCTACCAGGTGGGGGCGGCGATGGCCCGGTCGGGCGCGCACGTCGCGGTGGAGGTTCTGACGTCGGGCAGGCCGCTCACCACGTACCACGCCGCCGCGTTGCGGGACTCCACGCCGCTGTCCGGCGACGTCGCGCCGCGGCCCGCTTCACCGTCGGAGAAGGTGGAGTCGGTGGTGGCGGAAGTCGTCGAGGAGGTGACGGCGAGCCACCGGACCGCCGCGCCCGAGGCTTCGCCCACGGCCGAGGAGCGGCCGGTCGACCTGTTCGCCGTCGACGACGAACCCGCGCCCCGGCCCGTCCCGATGCGGGCGTGGCAGAGCGGGCGGCGGCGGCGCGGGTTCGGCGAGCAGGCGGTCGAGGCGGAAGCCGACGACGACTTGTCCGAAGGGACCGACGGCCCGCTGCCCAGCCCGGTGCCGCTGGCCCGGCGCACGCGCTCACGGCCGGTGGGCGAGGCGGACGCGGAGCGGGTGTTCGCGGCGGACCCCCTGGCCGGGCCGCTGGACCAGCCGCTCATGGACCCGGTGCTCGACCCCACCCCATCCGCGGACGAGGGCGCCTGGTCCAACGAGTGGGCGTCCGGGGGATGGGCGGAAGCGGCGGAGCCGATCACGGCCACCGGCGCGGCTGTGGTCGCGGCGGTCCCTCCCGTTGAAGCCCCGGCCGCGCACGACAGCTCGCCACCCGCCGCTGCGGCAGGCACCGAGGACAACACCGCCGTGGCGGCACGTCCGCACTCCGTTACCGCAGGCCCGCAGAGCGCCGCAGCAGCCGGCCCGTACGGCACCCCCGCCGGGCCGCGCAACATCTTCACGGACGCGACAGCCACCGGGTCGGGCCCGCGAAGCGCCCCGCACAGCACCCCCGCGGTGTCCCGCAACGTCCCCACCGGGACGGACCCGCACAGCACCTCCGCCGTGCCCCACAGCGACGCCGGGTCGGACACGCACAGCACCCCGGCCGAGCCCCGTAGCATCTTCACGGACACCGCCGCCAACGGGCCGGGTGCGCACGGCAACGGCGCCGCCGACCACTCGACCGGCGGCTCCCACGCCCTCGTCACACCCCCCGACGCGGCGCCCCGGAAGATCGACACCACAGGCGCGCCCGGCGCCGCCGCGGAGCCGCACGGCACGCCCGGCGCCGCCCCGGCAGGCCCACAGACGCCCACGGCGGTCCCGAACGACCACGCCGCGGGCGCCCACGCACTGACCGCAGGCCAGCACGACCATTCCGTCGGCTCCGTCGGCTCCGTCGCCGGTCCGCACGACGCCCCGACCGACCCGGCCGCGCAACTGAGGGCCCAAGGACCGAACCCCGGCCCGGCGCACGCCCTCGCCGACCCCCCGACCGGACCGGTCGGAGCCCCCGTCCCGGGCTCGCCGATGGCCGAGGCGTTGCTGAAGCCCGAGGCGCTGGCCCGCCTCAGCGACGCCGACCGCGAACTGCTCACCCGGCTCCAAGCCGAGCTGGCAGGCGGCGCAAGCGCCCATCCACACGGCGGCGGCCCGAACGGAAGCAACGGCCCGCACGGGCCCGGCTCGAACGGCGCCGGCCCCGCGTAGTCGCCGGGAGCGGGGTTATCGTCCGAAGATGACCCGCGCGCCCGTCGTCCCGAAACCCGCGGCGACCGTCGTGCTCATCCGCGACGACCCGGCCCCGCCCCCCGGCCGCACCCCGCTGCAGGTGTTCCTCCAACGCCGCGTCGCGGGCATGGCCTTCGCGGGTGGGATGACCGTCTTCCCCGGCGGCAGCGTCGACCCGTCCGACCACCTCGACGTGCCGGGCTGGATCGGTCCCGATCCCGCCGTCTGGGGTACGCGACTGGGCCACCCGCCCGAGCTCGCGGGCGCCCTCGTCAAGGCCGCGGTACGCGAGACCTACGAGGAATGCGGCGTGCTGCTCGCAGGCGACGGACCCGTGAGCCGTGACGGCGACGTGCGCGCCGACCTCGTCACCCGCCGCACCGACCTCCCCCACGTGCTCGGCGACCGTCCGCTGCGCGCCGACCTCCTCCGCGCCTGGTCCCGTTGGATCACCCCGCCGTCGTCCCCGAAGCGCTACGACACGGCGTTCCTCGTCGCCCGGCTTCCCGACGCCCAGGACGCCGACGCGCACACCACGGAGGCCGTCGAGGCCCGCTGGTGGCACCCGGCCGAGGCGCTGGAGCGCTGGGCGGCGGGCGAGCTCCAGCTGATGCTCCCGACGCAGACGACGCTGCGCGAGATCGACCAGCACCCCGACTGCGCCGCCGTGCTCGCCGCCGCCGACCGTCGCGAGATCAAGCCGGTCCGTCCCGAGCTGCGTTTGCACGGCGGGGTCGACGTCCTGCTGCCCGGCGACGTGTCATGAGGTACGAGGAGATGCGCCCGGTCACGCCGCACGCGGGCGTCGTGCTCGCGGACAACCCGTCGCCGATGACGCTGGACGGCACCAACACCTGGGTGTTGCGCGCGCCCGACGCCCCCGACTGCGTCGTGATCGACCCGGGCGAGGACGACGAACGGCACCTGCGCACGGTCGCCGCGCACGGCCCGGTGGCGCTGGTGTTGCTCACCCACCGTCACCACGACCACGCGGGCGGCGCGCGGCGCTTCCAGGAACTGACCGGGGCGCCGGTGCGCGCGCTCGACCCGTCGCTGGTGCTGGGGTCCGAGGCGTTGGCCCACGGCGACGTCGTCACCGCGGCGGGCGTCGAGCTGCGGGTGGTGGCGACACCGGGACACACCTCGGACTCGCTGTCGTTCCTGCTCACCGCGGACGGGGCCGTGCTCACCGGGGACACCGTGCTCGGCCGCGGCACCACCGTGATCGCCCACCCGGACGGCGCGCTCGGGCCCTACCTGGAGTCGCTGCGCAGGCTCGCCGATCTCGCTCCCGGCACGGCGGTGCTCACCGGTCACGGCCCGGAGCTGGCCGACGTCGCCGACGCGGCCACCGCCTACCTCGCCCACCGCGAGGAGCGGCTCGACCAGGTGCGCACGTCGCTGGCGCGACTGGGCCCACAGGCGACGCCGCGGGCGGTCGTCGAGGACGTGTACGCCGACGTCGACCGTGCGCTCTGGGCGGCCGCCGAGCTATCGGTGCGCGCTCAGCTGGACTACCTGCGGTCGTAGCGTCGCCCGGCGCGCCCAGAGGCCGCCCGCGACCACCACGCCTGCGAGACCGCCGACGAGGAACGCCGCGTGCGGTCCGAAGGCCTCCACCACGACGCCCGCCGCCGACTGCCCGGACGACAGCCCCAACGTGGCCGCCGTGACCACCCAGCCGAACGCCTCCGTCGCCGTCCCGGGGGGCGCGGTCGCCTCGACACCGAGGGAGTGCGCGGTGACCTGCGGCGTGATCGTGGCCCCGGCCAGCAGCATCGCGACGACCAGCGCGGGCAGCGGGCCCGCCACCGCCATCGCCCCGACGCACACCGCGAACGCGAGCAGCAGTACCGGCAGCCGCAGGTGCAGCGGACGCGGCCAGGGCCGCAGCGAGTAGGCGATGCCCGCCAGCACGGACGCGACCGACCACGCCGACAGCAGCACCCCGCCGAGCGCCACGGAGCCCGCCGCGGTCGTCACCGCGGGCACGCCGACCTCGACGGTGCCGATGACCAGCCCGAACCCCAGCGATGCGAGCACGATCGTGCGCAGCCCCGGCACCACGAGGGCACCGAAGACACCCGCGGACGGCCCCGGCACCGGCCGGTGCGTGCGGACCGCCGGGGTGAGCGCGAACCCGATCGAGCCCGTCACGATCCCGACCAGCGCGACCGCCGTGCCCGTCCCCGGCCACGGCAGCGCCACCAGCAGAGCCGCCAGCGACGGTCCGAGGATGAAGAACACCTCAAGGCTGATCGCCTCGTAGCTGAACGCGGCGTCGCGATGGCGGCCGGGCGGCACGAGCCGTCCCCACAATGCCCGCGACGCACCCGGCATGGCAGGAGACGTGAAGCCGACGACGACCGCGCACGCCACGAGCGTCGCCAGGCTTGCGCGCGCCTCGACGGCGGCGATCAGCGTGACCCCGGCTGCGGCCTGGGCGACCGCGGCGACCAGCAGCGGGCGGGTGGGGCCGACCCGGTCGATGAGCCTGCCCTGCACGATCGACCCGCACGAGACGCCGATGAGCAGCCCCGCCGACACCAGCCCGGCGGCGGCGAACGATCCCGATGCGCGCTGGACGTAGAGCAGCGTCGCCAGCCCGATCATCGCGATGGGCAGCCGGGCCACCGCCGACATGACCGCGGGCAGCGCCGCACCGGGTGCGGTGAGCGCCGCGCGGTAGTCGGCGAGGGACGACGATCTGGACATGCCGACCAGGATTGCACGAACTGGTACGGCCGTACCAGTTAATATGGCAGAAACCTCAGCGCGGCCCGTCGGTCGGGAATGCAGGTGGGGTGCGGCCCGGCGTCAGCGGGCGCGGCGCGCCAGGCGCTCGGGCTCGAGGATCAGCACGCTCTTGCCCTCCAGTCGCAGCCAGCCGCGGTGGGCGAAGTCGGCCAGCGCCTTGTTCACCGTCTCGCGGCTCGCGCCGACGAGCTGGGCGATCTCCTCCTGGGTGAGGTCGTGCGTCACGCGCAGCAGCCCCGACTCCTGCGACCCGAACTGGCGGGCGAGCTGCAGCAGCGACTTGGCGACGCGGCCGGGGACGTCGGTGAAGATCAGGTCGGCGAGCATGTTGTTGGTGCGACGCAGCCGCCGGGCGAGCACGCGCAGCAACTGCTCGGCGATCTCGGGGCGTTTGCCTATCCACTCGCGCAGGGCCGGGCGGTCCATGGTGTAGGCCCGCACCTCGGTGACCGCCGTCGCCGACGACGTCCGCGGACCCGGATCGAAGATCGACAGCTCGCCGAACATGTCCGACGGGCCCGCCACCATCAGCAGGTTCTCCCGGCCGTCGGGCGACTTGCGGCCGATCTTCACCTTGCCGGAGGAGACGATGTACAGCCGGTCACCGGGCTCACCTTCGGAGAAAAGCGTGGCGCCACGGGGGAACTCCGCGATCTCCAGCGCCTGCGCCAGCGCCTCTGCCGCGTAGGGCTCCACGCCCTGGAAGATTCCCGCGCGGATCAGAACCTCGTCCACTGCACCGCTCCTCGTCCCCGACCGCTGCCCCTCGGCGGATCACCGGCGCGCCAGTGTAGGGGGTCAGCCCACCCTGCGTGACGTCGCGATGGTCATTTTCTACACCCGGACGGACGAACCCGTCAGGCGGCGCGCTTGTTGCGGGCCGGACGACCACGCCGCGGCGCCTTGCCCCGCAGCCGGAACAGCTCCAAAGCGCGGCCCGTGCCCTGTCGGAACAGCGCGCGGACCTCGTCCGGACGGGGCCGTTCCAGGAGCTCCTCCAGCTCCTCCGGGCGCACGGTGGACTCCCGCAGGCGAGATTCCACGCGTTCCATGCCGAGCGCGAAGAACATCACCAGCAGCGGTACGAGGACGGACAACCA
Source organism: uncultured Actinomycetota bacterium (assembly GCA_963837575.1). Lineage (GTDB taxonomy): Bacteria > Actinomycetota > Actinomycetes > Mycobacteriales > Pseudonocardiaceae > Pseudonocardia. The sequence goes on along the minus strand of CAWIOI010000008.1, from coordinate 61,130 downwards.
TGCAGTCATGTCGCGGCGAATCGTCTCGCACTCGGCGGCAGTCGGCTCCGCCGGGGGGCGTGCGTCCACCGTGCCGATACCGATTCGTGATCTAGCCGCGGCGCGCCGGACTGTCGGTGGGGCGCCGTACGCTCGTCAGCGTGACCTCGGCACCCCGCGTCAGCGCCCCCCGCGATGGCCGCATCCGCGCCGCGGCCCGGCTCGCCGCCCGCATCCGGGCCGGTGAGCCCGCGCTCGGGCGGGCTCGGCGGGTGGGGCGGATGCTGCGCACGCTGGCCGCCACCCATCCCGATGCCCACTGCGAGCTGGATTTCGCCACGCCGCTGGAGCTCGCGGTGGCCACCGTGCTGTCCGCGCAGAGCACCGACAAGCTGGTCAACTCCGTCACGCCCGCGCTGTTCGCCCGTTATCCCACTGCGCTCGACTACGCGAAGGCCGACCGGGCCGAGCTGGAGGAGATGATCCACTCCACCGGCTTCTTCCGGAACAAGGCCAACTCGCTGATCGGGCTGGGCGCGGCCGTCGTCGAGCGGCACGGCGGCGAGCTGCCGCACACGCTCGAGGAGCTGGTCAAGCTGCCGGGTATCGGCCGCAAGACCGCCAACGTGATCCTCGGCAACGCGTTCGACATCCCGGGCATCACCGTCGACACCCACTTCGGCAGGCTCGTGCGCCGCTGGGGCTGGACGGCGGAGGAGGATCCGGTCAAGGTCGAGCACGCCGTCGGCGCGCTGGTGCCCAAGCGCGACTGGACGATCGTGTCGCACGAGGTGATCTTCCACGGTCGGCGCGTCTGCCACGCCCGCAAGCCCGCCTGCGGCGCCTGCACACTGGCCGCCGAATGCCCCTCCTACGGCACCGGTCCCACCGACCTGCACGAAGCCGCCGCACTGGTCAAAGGCCCTTCGCGGGAGCGGCTGCTCGCCATGGTCGGGCTGGCCGAAGAGGATGCGCCCGCCCCCGCGGGCGGCGAGGGTCGGGACGCGCCGTGACATCCGCCCGCCGACCGCACGATCGGCACCCCCCGCAGGCCGGGGCACACACCACCCACCTTTCGCACGGTCGGCACGAGCCCCACCCCTCGCCGGGCTCGGCCGTGTGCGCCCTCCACCATCCACACGATCTACACGAGCCCCGCCCCACGCCGGGCCCAGTGACGCCCACCACCCATCCCCCGCATGATCGGCGTCACTCGCACCACCCGCAGCGCCCGGCCGCGCCCACTACCCACCGCAGCCCCCCTGATCGGCACGACTCGCACCACCCGCACTGCGCGGCCGCGCCCACCACCCACCGCCGCCCCCCTGATCGGCACGAGCCGCACCACCCGCACTGCGCGGCCGCGCCCACCACCCACCGCCGCCCCCTGATCGGCACGAGCCGCACCACAGGCGGGTCGGCGGCGGCCTGGCGTGCGGATGGACGCGATCATCGGTCGCGTGATGATCACTGAGCGGCGGGCCGCGGTCGTCACCACGCTGGTCGTGGTGCTGCTCGCCGCCGCGGGCGTATACGCGCTGTGGCCGCGGACCACCGGCGTCGCCACCGGGACCAGCGCCTACGGCACGGCGGCAGGCGCCACGCCGGGCAGCGCACCGGGTGCGCCAGGGATCGATGGGGCGGCGGGCGCCGGTGGAGCCAGCACCGGTGGGCCCGGCGCAGGTGGGACCGCCGGGGCCGGGATAGGTGAGATGCCCGGCGCCGATGGGCCCGCGGGCCAAGGTGGCGCGGGGGCAGCCGGTGGGGCCCCCCGTAGCAGCGGAGTCGCCGGAGCGGCCGGGCTGCCGGACGCGCAGCTGGCCGGGCCGCGGGCGGCCGCCGCGCTCGCCCCCTGTCCCATCCCCAGCGGCGCCCCGACCACAGGCCCGCTGGCCGGCGTGGGCGTGCCCTGCCTCGGCGCGCCGGGCACCGTCGATCTCGGCGGCGCGCTGGCCGGGCACGTCACGCTCGTGAACGTGTGGGCGTCGTGGTGCGGCCCCTGCCGGAGCGAACTGCCCGTTCTCGCGCGCTACGCGGCCGGCCCGGGCGCGGTGCGCGTGCTCACCGTCGACGCCGACGACGACCCGTCCGCCGCCCTCGCGCTGCTCACCGACCTCCGCGTGCACCTGCCGGCCGTCGCCGACCCCGACGGCGCCGTCACCCGCGCACTGCGAATGCCGCGGGGCCTGCCGCTGTCGTACGTGGTCCGCGCCGACGGCAGCGCGACCCTCGTCGACCCGCCCGTACCCTTCGCCACCCCGGAGGAGGTCGCCGCGGCCGTGGCCCGTCTGTCGTGACACCGCCTGTCGTGAGCCGGCCGTCGTCAGCCCGCCCGGCGTGACCCGACCCGCTGCGAACCCGCCCGTCGTCAAGCCGCCCGTCGTCAAGCCGCCCGTCGTCAAGCCGCCCGTCGTCAAGCCGCCCATCGTCAGCCGCCCATCGTCAAGCCGCCCGTCGTCAGGCCGGCCGCCGTCAGCCCCCCCCGTAGCCGGGCCTCACACCGGCCGCAGGGCGACGAGCGGCAGCACGCTCACGGCGTACCGCCGGTCGGCGTCCGTGCCCCGGTAGGGCCGCCCCACCAGCGCCGAGAGCACCCGCCGCAGCACCGGCCCGGCGAAGCGGTTGCGGCGTTCGTAGTCGGCGAGCACCGCCACCGCGGTGTCCGTGTCGAGCACCCGGTGCCGCACCGGGAACGTCGTCCGGCCGACCGTCACGGCCGCCGGGCCACCCGCCTCGAGGTTCCGCAGCCAGTCCGCGCGGTGCCCGAATCCGGAGATCACCACGTGCTCGCCGGACGGGGGGTCGTGCCGCAGCACCTCCAGCACGACGGTGTGCGGGCGGCCCGTGCGCCGTCCCGTGTGGCGCAGCAGCAGGAACCGGTGCCCCAGCAGCCCGCCCCACCCGACGTCGTACAGCAGCCGCGGCACCCGGAAGACCCACCGGAGCCAGGCGGGTGGCGTCACACCGCCATCCTGGCCCCGACGCACACGTGAGCGCACCGGGCAGGCAAAGTGGAATCGTGAGCACGCTCGATCCGGAGGCCGCGCCCCCCTGGCTGCGCCCGCTGCTCGACGGGCTCCTCGACGTCGACGGCGACGAGCTGCTCCGCCACCGCATGGGCCCACCGCCCCCCGACGCCCGCCGTGCCGCCGTCCTCATGCTGTTCGGGGAAACCCCCGTGCACGGCCCCGACGTGCTGCTCGCCGAACGGGCCAGCACCCTGCGCTCCCACGCGGGCCAGGTCGCGTTCCCCGGTGGCGGCACCGAGTGCGGCGATTCCGGCGTCGTCGACACCGCGCTGCGCGAAGCCGAGGAGGAGACCGGCCTCGACCCGGCGGGCGTCGTGCCCCTCGCCGTACTGCCGGAGCTGTACCTGCCGCCGTCGGGCTTCGCGGTGACGCCCGTGCTCGCGCACTGGGCCCGCCCGAGCCGGGTGCACGCCGTCGACCCCGGCGAGACGGCGGCGGTCGTCCGCGTCCCCCTCGCCCAGCTGGCCGATCCGGCCAACCGGCTGCGCATCCAGCACCCCTCGTCGGGCTACCTCGGGCCCGCGTTCATCGTGTCGGGACTGCTCGTGTGGGGTTTTACGGCGGGCATATTGTCCACGCTGTTGGATCGGGGCGGCTGGGCGCGCCCCTGGGACACGGCCAGAATCCTCGACCTGGATCAGGCGTGGAACGAGGCCCGGGCGGACCGGCAGGAGGTCGCGGGCCCATGAGCTGGGTCGATCTCGTCGTCATCGCGCTCGCGCTGCTCGCCGCCATCTCGGGGTGGCGGCACGGCATGGCCGTGGCCCTGCTGTCGTTCGTCGGCGTGCTCGGGGGCGCGATCATCGGGGTGCGCGTGGCCCCGCTGCTGGCCGAGGGCATCAGCAACACGAACACGCGGGTGATCGTGAGCGTCGCCGTCGTGGTGATGCTGGTCGTGCTGGGCGAGACCACCGGCGTGTTCCTCGGCCGCCGGGTGCGCGACCGCATCACCGGCGAGCACTTCCTCGCCGTCGACTCCACGCTCGGCTCCATCCTGCAGGCCCTCGCGGTGGTCGTGGCCGCCTGGCTGGTCGCGCTGCCGCTGGCCTCGGCGAGCCTGCCCGGGATCGCGGCCGGTGTGCGCGGCTCGCAGGTGCTGAGCGCCGTCGACTCGGTCATGCCGACGGTGGCCAAGCAGCTCCCCGCCGAGCTCCGGCAGCTGCTGGACAACTCCGGCTTCCCGGACGTGCTGAGCCCCTTCGCCCGCACCCCCGTCGTCGCCACGGGGCCGCCGAACTCCGCGCTCGTGCACAGCGCCGCCGTCGCGGCCGCCCAGCCGAGCGTCCTCAAGATCCGCGGCAAGGCGCCGTCGTGCCAGCGGCAGCTGGAGGGATCGGGCTTCGTCTTCGCCCCCGAGCTGGTGATGACCAACGCGCACGTGGTGGCGGGCACCGACGCCACCGCGGTCGAGGTGATCGGAAAGCGGGGCCGCGCCACCGAGATGACCGCCCGGGTCGTCTACTACGACCCGCAGGTCGACGTGGCCGTGCTCCGCGTGCCCGGCCTCACCGCCAAGCCGCTCAGCTTCGCGGGCGACCCGGGTCGCTCGGGCGACGACGCGATCGTGCTCGGCTACCCGCTCGACGGCCCGTTCACGGTCACGCCCGGCCGGATCCGCCAGGAGATCAACCTGAAGGGCCCGGACATCTACGACAGCGGCGAAGTGAGCCGCGACGTCTACACCGTGCGCGCCACCGTGCGCTCCGGCAACTCCGGCGGCCCGATGATCGACCCGGCGGGCGAGGTCACGGGTGTGGTCTTCGGCGCCGCGCTGGACGACCCGGAGACGGGCTTCGTGCTCACCGTCGGGCAGGTGGAGGCCGCCGCGGAGGCCGCGCCGAGCCGCACCGCCGCCGTCGCCACCGGCCCCTGCGCCGAGTAGGTCGTGAGTGGATAACGTCGCTATCCACTCACGACCGGGTGACCGTCTCGTTCCGCCCCGGACCCACCCCGATCGCGCTCACGGGCGCCCCGGTGAGCTCCTCGATCCGCTCCACGTAGGCGCGGGCGGCCGCGGGGAGCTGGGCGAACGACCGGTACGGCGCGAGGTCCTCGAACCAGCCCGGCATCTCCTCGTACACCGGCACGGCGTGGTGCAGGTCGCTCTGGGTCATCGGCATGTCGTCGACGCGGCGCCCGCCGATCTCGTAGGCCACGCAGATCGGCACCTTCTCCAGGCCGGAGAGCACGTCGAGCTTGGTGAGGAAGAAGTCGGTGATGCCGTTGACGCGCGCGGCGTAGCGCCCGATGACCGCGTCGAACCAGCCGCAGCGCCGCGGGCGCCCGGTCGTCACGCCGACCTCGCCGCCGACCTTGCGCAGGTGCTCGCCCATCGCGTCGGAGAGCTCGGTGGGGAACGGGCCGGAGCCGACCCGCGTCGTGTACGCCTTGAGGATGCCGATCACCCGGTCGAACCGGGTGGGCCCGATGCCCGACCCGACCGCCGCGCCGCCCGCCGTCGGGTTCGAGCTCGTGACGAACGGGTAGGTGCCGTGGTCGACGTCGAGCAGCGTGCCCTGCGAGCCCTCCAGCAGTACGGTCTCGCCGCGTTCGAGGGCCTGGTTGAGCAGCAGGCGGGTGTCGGCGATCCGGTCGGCGAAGCGGCGCCCGTGCGCCAGCACGTCGTCGACCACCGTGTCGACGTCCAACGCGCGCCGGTTGTAGACCTTCACCAGCACCTGGTTCTTCAGGTGCAGCGCCGCCTCCACCTTCTGGTGCAGGATCTTCTCGTCCAGGAGATCGGCCACGCGCACCCCGACGCGCGACACCTTGTCCTGGTAAGCGGGGCCGATCCCCCGCCCCGTGGTGCCGATCTTGGCCTTGCCGAGGAAGCGCTCGGTGACCTTGTCCATCTCCACGTGGTACGGCATGATCAAATGCGCGTCGGCGCTGATCAGGAGCTTGCTGGTGTCCACACCGCGGCTTTCCAGGCCCGCGAGCTCGTCCAGGAGCACACCGGGGTCGACGACCACGCCGTTGCCGATCACGTTCGTCACCCCGGGCGTGAGGATGCCGGACGGGATGAGGTGCAGGGCGAAGTCCTGGCCGTCGGGCAGCACCACCGTGTGACCGGCGTTGTTGCCGCCCTGGTAGCGCACCACCCACTGCACCCGGCCGCCGAGGATGTCGGTGGCCTTGCCCTTGCCCTCGTCGCCCCACTGGGCGCCGATCAGCACGATCGCAGGCATGTGACACTCCCCTTGATGAACACGTTGGACGCCGGGCCGGTGCTGCTCACCTGCGGCGATCCGAGCCCGCATTACGGTAGCCGCGCGCTCGCCGCGCTTCCTACCGTGGTCCTCCCGTCGTGTCCCGGGCGCGCCGAGCTCGACCCGGTGCTGCGCGATCTCACCGCCCGCCGGGTGGTCGTGGCGGGCACCGACGCCGACCTCGCCGCCGTGCTCCTGCGGCTCCTGCGGCGCGAGCGACTGGACGTGGAGGTCGCCTACCTGCCGCGCGGGCGGTCGGCCGCGGCGCGGGCGTGGGGACTGCCGCGGGACCCGGCGGCGCTGGCGCTCGACGGCGCCGCCCTGCCCGTCCCGCTGATCCGGGACGACGCGGGGGGCGTGCTGGTCGGCCGGGCGGCGGTGCGGCGGCTGCGCGGGGAGGTCTACTGCGACGAGACGCTCGTGCTGCGCGGATCGGGGCACGTCGTCGTCCAGCCGGGGCCGGACGGGGTCGCCGTGCGGGTGAGCCGCACGGGCAGGTCGCCGGACGGGCGCACGCGGGCCGTGCCGCCCCGGGCGCCGTCGGGCCGCGGCTCGGCGGTCGGGCGCGCGGTGCAGCTGGGCGGCGACCCGTTCGCCCCCGTCCTCGACGGGGTGCCGCACCCGCGCGCGGTCACCCGGTGGGCGTGGTACCGGCACACGGCCGACTGGCTGCTCGTCCGCCCGACCCAGCCATGATCACCGGTTCGGCGCGTTTCCGGCCGGATATGGCCGGTTCGTGCACCGAACTGGCGATCACCACGCGTCAGGCGGCTGGCCGTGCGGGCAACGGCGTCGCGCGCCGTTAGGTTTCCTTATGATGAGTATCACGCGGACGGCCTACGGGCTCCGTTGTCGCCGATTCGGTGCGCCCGGCGGCCGGAAATGGCCGCATCTGCACCGAACCGGCGATCACCTGCGCGCGACCGGGGTGACCGGTCAGATGCCCAGCGCGGCCGGGGCGGCCGGGTCGGCGTCGGCCAGGAACTCGGCGGTGCGGCGCGCCTCGTCGTCCTCCCCGATCGCGACGGCGGCGCGGTGCAACGCCCCGAGCGAACGCAGAAACCCCTGGTTGGGCACGTGCGCCCAGGGCACCGGCCCGAAGCCCTTCCACCCGCTGCGCCGGAGTTGATCGAGCCCGCGGTGGTAGCCGGTGCGGGCGTAGGCGTAGCCCGTGATGACGATCCCATCCTGCAGCGCGCGCTCGGCGAGCACGGCCCAGGCGATGCTGGACGTCGGGTGGGCGGCGGCGACCTCCGCGGGTTCGACCCCGCCATCGAGCAGCGCGCCCGCCGGATCGTCGGGCAACAGGGTGGGTTCCGGGCCGAGGAGGTTGCCGTGCGGCGTCATGCCGCCCATCCTGCACCCATGACGTCCGACCAGTTCGAGAAGATCCGCACCGGCCACGGGTTCCTCGCCGCGCTCGACCAGAGCGGCGGCAGCACCCCGAAGGCGCTCAGGCTCTACGGCATCCCGGAGGACTCCTACTCCGGCGACGCCGAGATGTACGACGCCGTGCACGCCATGCGGACCCGCCTCATCACCGACCCGGCCTTCTCCGGCGAGCGCATCATCGGCGCAATCCTGTTCGAGGACACGATGAACCGTCAGATCGAGGGCCGCGACACCCCGTCCTACCTGTGGGACGTGAAGGGGGTGGTGCCGTTCCTCAAGGTCGACAAGGGCCTCGCGGCCGAGGCCGACGGCGTACAGCTGATGAAGCCCATCGACGGCCTCGACGCCCTCCTCGCCCGCGGCGTCGAGAAGGGCGTCTTCGGCACCAAGATGCGCTCGGTGATCAAGCTCGCCGACGAGAAGGGCGTGGCCGCGGCCGTCGAGCAGCAGTTCACGATCGGCGCGCAGATCGCCGACGCCGGGCTCGTGCCGATCCTGGAGCCCGAGGTCGACATCCGCAGCCCCCAGAAGGCCGAGGCCGAGAAGCTGCTGCACGCCGGGATCACGCAGCACCTGGACGCGCTGCCCGACGACCGGCACGTGATGCTCAAGCTCACCCTGCCCAGCGTGGACGACTTCTACGCCGACCTCGTGGCCCACCCGCGGGTGCTGCGCGTGGTCGCGCTGTCCGGTGGCTACACCCGTACGGAGGCCGACGCGATCCTCGCCCGCCAGCACGGCGTCATCGCGAGCTTCTCCCGGGCGCTGGCCGAGGGCCTGACCGCCGAGCTGACCGACGCGGAGTTCCACGCCATGCTGGACGCGACGATCGACGAGATCTACGCGGCGTCCAACACCTGACGCGGGGTCGCTCGGGCGCCGTCAGCGCCCGAGCGACGTGCCCGTCGAACGCAGGTTCTCGCACGCCTCGACGACGCGGTCGGCCATGGCCACCTCGGCGGCCTTCAGGTACGAGCGCGGGTCGTATGCCTTCTTGTTGCCGACCTCGCCGTCGACCTTCAGCACCCCGTCGTAGTTCGTGAACATGTGCGCGGCGATCGGCCGGGTGAACGCGTATTGGGTGTCGGTGTCGACGTTCATCTTCACCACGCCGTAGCTCAGCGCTTCCGCGATCTCGGACGGCAGCGATCCCGAGCCGCCGTGGAAGACCAGGTCGAACGGCTTCGACCCGGCCGACAGCCCGAGCTTCGCGCTGGCCACCTCCTGGCCGTGGGCGAGGATCTCCGGGCGCAGCTTGACGTTGCCCGGCTTGTAGACGCCGTGCACGTTGCCGAACGTCGCGGCGAGCAGGTAGCGGCCCTTGTCGCCTGCGCCGAGCGCATCGACGGTGGCCTCGTAGTCCGCCGCCGACGTGTACAGCTTCTCGTTGATCTCGTTGGCGACCCCGTCCTCCTCGCCGCCGACGACGCCGATCTCCACCTCGAGGATGATCTTCGCCTTGACCGCGAGATCGAGCAGCTCGGCCGCGATCGCGAGGTTCTCGTGCAGCTCGGTGGCCGAGCCGTCCCACATGTGCGACTGGAACAGCGGCTGCTCGCCGCGGTCGACGCGCTCCTGGCTGATCGCGAGCAACGGCCGGACGTAGGTGTCGAGCTTGTCCTTGGGGCAGTGGTCGGTGTGCAGTGCGACGTTGACCGGGTACTTCGCCGCGACGACGTGCGCGAACTCCGCGAGGCCCGCCGCGCCGGTGACCATGTCCTTGACCTTGGTGCCGGACAGGAACTCGGCGCCGCCCGTGGACACCTGCACGATGCCGTCGCTCTGCGCCTCCGCGAAGCCGCGCAGGGCGGCGTTGAGGGTTTCGGTGCTGGTGACGTTGATGGCCGGGTAGGCGAACTCGCCCGCCTTGGCCTTGTCCAGCATCTCGTTGTAGATCTCGGGCGTAGCGATGGGCACCGGTGCGGCCTTCCGATTGGGCAGGTTCGTCGAGGGCCACTATCTCGCACCACTACCATCGTGCTCATGGACGGCACCTGGGGTGGGAACGCCGTCGAGCAGACGCTGAGCAGGCTCCGCGCGCTCGACGCGCGTCCCTGGCCTGCGCCCGAGCCGAGCGCTGCCCCGCGCACGCTCGCCGATCTCTACCGCGAGCACCGCACCCGCATGGTGCGCCTCGCGTCGCTGCTGGTCGACGACCCCAACACCGCCGAGGACGTCGTCCAGGAGGCGTTCACCGGGCTGCACCGGCACTGGGGCGAGCTGCGCGACGAGGCCGCCGCGCTCGGCTACCTGCGCACGGCCGTGGTCAACGGATCCCGGTCGGTGCTGCGGCGGCGGCGCACCGCGCGCGACTACGTGCCGCCCCACCAGGTCAACGCCCGCTCGGCCGAGTCGCTCGTGATGCTCTCGGCCGAGCACCAGGCCGTCGTCGACGCGCTGGCCACCCTTCCGCCCCGCCAGCGCGAGGTGCTCGTGCTGCGCTACTACGGCGGGATGAGCGAGGCGGAGATCGCCGAGGCCACCGGGATCACCCGCGGCACCGTCAAGTCGACGGCCAGCCGCGCGCTCGACGCGGTCGGGCGCGTGATGAACCCCCGGGCCAGGCTCTGATGGCCGCCGCCCCGCCGGAGCAGCGCCTGGCCGAGGCGTTGCGCGCCCGGGCCACCGGGGCGGGGCAGCCCGCCCGCGGCGGGCACCGCGTGGAGGTCGCGCCGTCCTCCGGCGTGGCGCTGCCCACCGCCTTGGCGATCGCGTTCCTGGCCGGTGCGCTGCTCGGCACGGCACTGGCGCTGATCTCGCTGCTCCTGCCCGGCGTGCTGCCCGGCACGGCGTGACGCCGGTAGGCCGGTACCCTCGGATGTCGTGACCACCCTCGCGGCGATCGGACCCGCATGGCTACAGCCCGACGCGATCATCTCCTGGCTCGGGCCCTGGGCGCTGGTCGGCGTCGCGGCGATCATCTTCGCCGAATGCGGGCTGCTCATCGGCTTCTTCCTGCCCGGTGACTCGCTGCTGTTCACGGCGGGCCTGTTCGCCGTCTCCGACGTCGGGCTGGGCGCGCCGCTGTGGGTGGTGTGCCTGGTGCTCATCGTCGCCGCGATCGCGGGCAACGTGTCCGGCTACTGGATCGGACGGCTGAGCGGCCCGGCGATCTTCGACAAGCCGGAGTCGAAGCTGTTCAAGCCCAAGCACGTGGCCCGCACCCACGAGTTCTTCGAGAGGTACGGCAACCGGGCGATCGTGCTCGGCCGGTTCGTGCCGATCGTGCGCACGTTCATCACGGTGATGGCGGGGGTCGGCCGGATGCCCGCGAAGCGCTACTTCACCTACTCGCTGATCGGCGGCGTGCTGTGGGCGGCGGGCGTCACGCTGCTCGGCGCGTGGCTGGGCCAGTTCGCGTTCGTGAAGAGCAACATCGAGCTGATCCTCATCCTCGTGGTCTTCGTGTCGATCATCCCGATCATCGTGGAGCTGCTGCGCGCGCGGCGCGCCAACAAGCGGGCGCACACCGGCTAGCGCGGCAGGCGGGCGGCCGCTTCCAGCACCATCCAGCCCGAGAGCTGCACCGACAGGTCGGACTCGGCGATGCCGCGCCGCGGCATCGCCGCCGGACGGCTCCACTCCGCGGAGAAGACGGGCCCGCAGCGGCCCTCCAGCCTGCCCCGCCACGCGGCGTCCGCGCTGGCCAGCACGATGCGCGCGGCGGCGTCGGTGAGCTCGGGGCGGCGCAGCGCCGCCACCACGAGGTAGCGCGCGAGGATGCCCGCGAACAGGCCGCCGTCGCCGCCGCCGCAGCCGGGCAGCACGCCGTCGGCACGGGCGAGGCGCTGCGTCACGGCGTCGACGAGCGCCACCGCCCGGTCGCCCCAGCGCTGGTGCCCGTCGCGGGCGGCGAGCTCGACGCAGGCGCCGAGGTGCACGCCCTGGCAGTAGGTGAAGATGCGGGGGTCGACCGCGGCGACCGAGCCGTCGGGAGCCAGCCGCACGCCGTCGCGCACGAGGCCGGTGTCGGGGTCGACGAGCGTCTCGGCGACCCAGTCCGTGATCGCGGCGGCGAAGTCCACCTGGCCCTCGCGGGCCAGCAGGATCGCGGCGGGCCCGTTCGCGGGCGCGTTCTTGACCCGGCCGTCGGCGCCGCCGCCGCGCCGCCACCAGATGCCGCCGCCGCCGTCCTCGGTCCAGCCGCGGTGCAGCTGCCGCGTGACGGTGCCCAGCGCTCTGGTGGCGGGGCTGAGGGTGCCCGCGCGCTGGACGGCGAGGCCCAGCCAGGCCACGTCGTCGTAGAACGGGTTGGTCCAGCGGCCGCCGTTGCGGAGGCGCACGCTGCGCGTGAGCGTCGCGATCGTGGCCGCGCGGCCGGGACGCGGGTCGCGCAGCTGGGCGTCGACCAGGCAGTCCAGGAGGTGCGCCTGCCACCAGTAGTGCCACGGGAACGGCGGCGTGGGCAGCCGCCGAGGCCAGCGGACGCGGCCGATGCGGGTGCCGGGCACGAACCCCGCGATCGGCCGCAGGTGTCTCCGCACGACGGCCCGCTCGGCCGCGGCCGCGCGGCCGGCCCAGTCCACATCGGCGTCGTGCACGCCCGACAGTCTGCCGGCGCAGACGGCGCTCAGAAGTGCTCGAGCAGCTCCGGGAACCGCGTCAGGTGCAGTACCCCGTCGTCGGCCGGGTCGATCTCCTGCTCCTCCAGCGACCACGTGTACGCGTGCGGGATGAACACCGCGCGCAGGCCCGCGGCACGGGCGGCGAGGACGTCCGATCGGGGCGAGTTGCCGATCATCCAGGTCACGTCGGCGGCGAGGCGCTGCTCCTCGACCAGCTCGCGATACGTCGCGGGCGCCTTCTCGGCCACGATGTGGGTGCTGCGGAAGTGGTGCGCCAGGCCCGAGGCGTCGATCTTGCGCTGCTGCTCGGCGGGTTGGCCCTTGGTGAGCAACAGCAGGTCGTGACGGGTGGCGAGCTGGGCGAGGGCGTCCGCGACGCCCGGCATGAGCTCCACGTCGTGTTCGACGAGCGCCGTTGTGAGCTCGGAGATCTCGGCCCGCTCGGCGTCCGTGGCCGGGCGCTGCGCGAGGCGTTCGAAGCAGACGTGCAGGCTGGAGAGGAAGCTCGCGCTGCCGTAGCCGTGCACGGCGATGGTGGCCCGCTCCACGTCGTTGAGCACTTCGCGCAGGGCGGCGCGGTCGAGGGTGGGGTGGGCGAGCCACTCGAGGTAGTCGTCGACGACCCGCTCGAACAGCACGTTGTTCTCCCACAGCGTGTCGTCGGCGTCGAAGACGAGGATCTGCCGCTCCACGGCGAAGACTCTAGGCACCGGGTCCGATCGGCGCCCGGGAATTGTCGGTGCCCCGTCGTAGCGTGCCGGGCATGGACACCCCCGAGCGGCTCCCCCATCAGATCGACCAGTACGACGCGTGGCAGCGCGAGACCATCCGCCGTCACGGCTGGGCCCTGCAGGCCGTGTTGGGCGACGAGGAGTCGCCGCCGTTCGTCTACACGGTCGGGCTGGCGGGCTTCCGGCATCCCGAGCTGATCCTGTTCGCCACCACGCAGGCCACGGCCGCCGCCGTTCTCAACGAGCTGGGCGAGCTCGTGCGGGCCGGGCGCAGGCTCGGGCCGCTCCAGGGTGTGGAGCTGTCCACCGGTGCCGTCCATCTGTTGGCGTTCCCCGAGTCGGAGCACTGGCTGTTCGCCGCCAACGACCTCTACCGCAGCCCCGGCGGCCCGCCGGTGCCCGCGCTGCTCGTCGTGCCCGACGGGCACTTCGCCGACGTTCCGGGCGAGGACGAACCGTGCCCGTTCTGCTCATGAGCGCCCGGCCCCCGGGTCGCGCACCACCCATCACCCCGCCCCATCGCGTCCTGCCCTCGCCGCCGAGCGGGGACTACCAGGCGCGGGAGAGGTCGGCGTGCTGGCGGATCCAGGCGTGCATCGCGATCCCCGCCGCCACGCCTGCGTTGATCGAGCGGGTCGAGCCGAACTGGGCGATCGACACGGTCATCTGCGCGGCCGCATGGGCCGCGTCGGTCACCCCCGGGCCTTCCTCGCCGAACAGCAGGAGGCAGGCGCGGGGCAGCTGCGCGGTCTCGAGCCGTTGTGCGCCGGGGGTGTTGTCGACGGCGACCACGATCAGGCCGTGGTCGCGAGCAAAGCCTGCCACGCCTGCCACATCGTCGTGGTGGTGCAGGGTGAGGTAGCGGTCGGTCACCATGGCTCCGCGTCGGTTCCAGCGCCTGCGCCCCACGATGTGCACGCCCGCGGCACCGAACGCGTTGGCGGTCCGCACCACTGTGCCGATGTTGTGGTCGTGCCCGAAGTTCTCGATCGCGACGTGGAAGGGGTGTGCGCGGGCGATCAGGTCCGCCGCCACGGCGTCGCGGCGCCAGTACCGGTAGGCGTCCACGACGTTGCGAGCGTCGCCGTGGGCGAGCAGTTCGGGGTCGTACCGCTGGTCGGTGGGCCAGTCGGCGGGATCGCCCGGCCACGGCCCGACGCCGACCTGGCCCGGTACGGACCATTCCGTCGCGCCGGGGTGCTCCTCGCCGGGGCCCGCCATGATCGCAGGATAGGCACGCCGCACTCCCACACCCGCCCGAGGCCACCCCCGGGGTCCACGGATCGCCAGGGATCGCGCAGGCTGACGGTCGTCTCAGGCGTCCTACCGGGCAGGTCCCGCCGGGCTCCTTCGACCGGCGGGACCGGTTTCAGGCGTCCTACCGGGCAGGTCCCACCGGGCTCCTTCGACCGGCGGGACCGGTTTCAGGCGCCCTACGGCAGGTCGCGCCGGGCTACTCCTTCGACGGGCCGGGCCGGTCGTCGTCGCTCGACGGGAGTTCGGCGGCCGTGCCGTGGTCGGCCTGGCCGTTCGCATGACCGTGCGGTTGCGACCCGGGGACCTCCGGCCCGGCCTGCGGCTGCCCCTCGTCTGGCAGAGCAGGCCGATCGGCGTGCGGCTCGCCGTCGTGCCGCACACCGTCGTGGGCCGGGCCGACCTGCGGCGAGCCCGCGGGCGGCGTGTCGACCGGCGGCTCGCCCACCACCTCGACCGGGCCGGTGTCCGACTGCCGGTACAGCGGCTCCGTCGGATACCACGCGGCGGGAGTGGTCTGGCCGTTGTCGGACGCGGCGGTGCCGTTGCCGTTGCCCGAGTGGTCGGGCTGGTTCGGGCCGTAGACCTGCGTGGGCGCGTCAGAGCCGGGTTCGTTCGGGCCGTAGACCTGGGTGGGCGCATCGGGGTCGGGCGTGGGCCGACCCCAGCCGGGAACGGGCGGCGGGTAACCCGACGCGCCGCCGTACCCCTGGCCGTTGCCCGCGGGCGGCGCGTAGCCGTAGCCCGGCGACTGCCACGGACCCGGCTGACCCTGGCCGTTGCCGGGCGCGGGCGCGCCGTAGCCCTGGGGCTGGCCGTAGCCGTAGCCGTAGCCCGCGTACGGGCCCGCGGCGACGGGCTCGGGGATCTCGGGCACCGGCGGCGGCTCCAGCCGCCCGCCCTCGGGCATCGTCCCGTCGATCCGCGTGTGCCCGACGTGCGCGCCTGCCGCCGCCTCGTGGTACGCCTCGAGCTGCGCGATGAACTCGGGGTCGCTGTACACGGTGCCGTCGACGCTGATGCCGATGCGCTGCTCCAGCACCGCCTCGACGTCGTCGCCGGACAGGGTCTTGTGGGTCTCCAGTGCGTGCGCGAGCGCGAGCACCCCGAGGCGGTTCTCCTCCAGGATCTCCTCGGCCTTGCTGAGCAGCTCGGCCAGCTGGTCCTCGATGCGGTCGGCCAGCGCGGCGCGCAGCACCTTCTCGGTGCTCTCGCCCTTCTGCGGGCCGCCGCGGCCGCCGCCGGGGCTGCCGACCTCGAGCCGCCGCGCCGTGGAGTACGAGGACACGGTGTGCCCCATGCCCCAGTAGCCCTCCATGAACGACGCCACGGCGGTGGCCGACTCCAGGTCGCCGGACACGCCGGACGACGAGTCGCCGTCGAAGAACATCCGCTCGCCCGCCAGCGAGGCGAGGGAGACGAGGATGTCGGCCTCGTACTCAGAGCGCCAGCGCGTGAACTGGTCCTCCGGCGGGATGCTCGCGACCATGCCGAGGTAGTCGCTGCCCTTCTCGATCGTCGCGATGTCGATCTCCATGTGCTGCCGCGTGCGGAACGCGACCACGGCGTGGCAGGCCTCGTGCACGGCGACGGCGTGCCGCTCGCGCTCGATGTACTCGACGTCCTCGGGCGGCCCGAGGTCCTTGAGCTGCTTGGCCCGGATCACGTCTTTCCACGTGATGATCTCGCGGCCGTCCCGGATCGTGATGATCAGCGCCTCGTTGACGAGGTCCTTGATCGTGGCGCCGGTGGCGTAGGGCGTGATCGTGGCGAGCTTGTCGACCTGCTCCGGGGTCAGCTCGTGCGAGACCTTCTCCAGGTACCCCTCGTACGTGCGCACCCGACCGGCCTTGCTCGGGTAGCCCACCCGGTAGATCCGGTCGATGCGGCCCGGCCGCAGCAGCGCCTCGTCGAGCGCCTCCGGCATGTTCGTGGCCATCATGACGAGGATCCGGTACTTGGGCGGCGGCTTCGGCCGCATGCCCAGCGCCCGGCGGCCCCACCGGTTGAGCAGGCCACGCGGCTTCTTCAGCCCGGACAGCTCGGTGAGCAGCGCCTGCAGCGTGCCCATGCCCGCGCCGCCGCCCATGCCGTTCATGCCGCCCATGACGAACCGGCTGCGGGCGGGCCCGGGCTCGGGCGACTCCTGCATGGCCTCGCGGGCGAGCAGCCAGCGCGTGTCGTCGGAGAGGTAGGTCATGCCGTGGCAGCCCGTGCTCTGGAACGGCGGGCGGTGGCCGGTGCGACCGCCGCCCGGCCCGACCTGCGCGAGCGAGCCGCGGCTGCCCAGCGCGTCGGCCTCGTCGAAGAAGACGATCACGCCGCCGTAGCGGAGCGCGAGCCTGCGCAGCTTCCGAAACAGCGCCTTGACCTTGAGGATGCCGACGCCCATGAACATGTTGTTGAACGCGCCGGGGTCGACGAAGACGTACGGCCTGCCGGTCTCGCCCGCGACGGCCTCGGCCATCAGGGTCTTACCGGTGCCGGGCGGCCCCCACAGCAGCATGCCGGAGGGCACGTAGCCGCCTCTCTCCTCGATGGCGTCCGGGTCCTCCAGGAAGACGATGTTCTCCTTGACCCGCTCGACCACGTGGTCCTGGCCCCAGACGTCGGAGAAGCGGGTGGTGATGTCGTCCGGGTAGTAGGTGTCCATGCCGCCGCGTGAGAGCAGCCAGAACAGCCCGATGAATTGGAACGCGATGAAGAAGAACGCGAACAGCAGCTGCAGGATCAGCGGCAGCGCGGCGACCAGCAGCGCGGGGGCCTGGAAAATGGCCAGGACCGGCGAGGTGTCCAGGATCTGCCCGGCCACGACGGCGAACAGCACCAGCAGGAGGACGAGCTTGATGAGCCGGGAGAGGCGGTAGCGGGTCCAGTCCGAGAACTTGCGGTGGATCCCGCGGTTGAACCCGCCGAACACCTTCTCCGACCAGAAGCGGTGGTAGGCCGGTGACTTCTCACTGATGAAGAAGTGGACCTGCCGGAGCACTTCGAGACCCGCAAGCCAGATCAGCCACTGCGAGTCCTGGAGCTGGATCAGCGCCGCGTCGGAGAACGGCAGCAGCGGATTGTCCGCCATCGACGCCCACACGATGATGAACCACGCGACGACGAACAGCAGCAGCAACCGGGAGCGGTCCCACAGCGACATCCGCTTGCGCGTCACGACCTTCGGCTTGCGCTCAGGCTCCATGGGCGGCGGAGGCGCAGCGGGCCCGGGGGCGTCGGCGACCGGCGCGGTCATGGCTTCTGCCGGACGGTGAACGATGACACCACGCTGGTGATCTCCTTTTGGCGCTGCTGGTAGCACTCCGTTGAGCACCGGACGAAGAACAGGTAGAGCTTGCTCGCGTCGTCATTGAGATAGAGGGTCTGGTCCATCACCTGCGGCGGACCACCCGCGACGCGGTAGCGGAACACGGTGTGGACGCCGCGCACGCCATCGCCGGGGGTGAGCACATCGTCGCTCATCACGCTGACGTCCGCGACCATGGACGTCGGGTCCGCCGCGGCCTGCTGCTGACCCGCGGGTGAGACGGGGTAGAAGAGGTCGCGGAGCTTGTCGAGCGAGTAGGAGCCGCGCGCGGTCTGCGGCACGTCCTGAACCCCGATGAGCGTGGCCGGGGCCGTGGCCGTGGCGCCGAAGAGGTGGTCGGGCGACGGGGTGGCGTCGGCGTCGTAGCCCGCGAGCCAGAGGCCGCGCTCGGAGTCCTTGACGGTGGTGTCGAGCCCCAGCGCATCGTCGATCGCCTTCGGGTCGATCGGCCGCCACGAGTTCGGGATCTTGAGGTACGTGTGGTCGGTCGAGTTCGTGACGTACGTGTAGTCCGGGCCTGCGCAGCCTGCCAGCGTCACGAGCACGGCGGACAGCCCGCCAACCCAGAGGGCTGCGCGGCGACGCCATGGCCGCAGCGAGTCCGCCATCTGCCCTCCCCCTCGTGACCGTGCCGTGACCCCCGAGTATGCGCCACCGCCGTGAACCAGGGATGAGCCGAACCGGTTGCGAGGATGTTTCCCCAGGGCGACCCGCCGATCAGCCCAATCCGAGATCAGCCAATCCGAGCAACGCACGGTAGGGCATCCCTTCGGTCTCGATGGCCTCTTGGGCGCCCGTAGCGCGGTCCACTACGGTCGCCACGCCGACGACCGTGGCCCCCGCCTCACGGGCTGCGTGGACAGCCGTCAGCACCGACGCGCCGGTCGTCGACGTGTCCTCCACGACGAGCACGTCGCGACCCGCGACGTCCGGTCCCTCGATCAGCTTCTGCATGCCGTGCTGCTTGATGGCCTTGCGGACGACGAACGCGTCGACCGGCGGCGCGTCGACCTCGCTCGCGGCGGCGTGCAGGACGGCGGCGGCGACCGGGTCGGCGCCGAGCGTCAGGCCGCCGACCGCGACGTACGTCCAGTCGGCCGTCAGCACGCGCATGAGCCGTCCGATCAGGGGCGCGGCGCGGTGGTCGAGGGTGACGCGACGCATGTCGACGTAGTAGTCGGACTGGCCGCCCGAGGACAGCGTGACCCGCTCGTGCACCACCCCGAGCTCGCGGACCAGCGCGGCGAGCCTGCCCCGGTCGTCTTCGACACCGGTCACGGCTCGAACCGCCGGACGAGCCCGCGCACCAGCGGCCGCGGGAGCACGTCCGCGAGCGCGGACAGCACCTTGTATTGCGTGCTGGGCACCGACACCACCTTTCCTCTCGCCAGGTCGGCCAGGCATTCGTCGACGACGCGCTGCGCGGACAGCCACATCGGGCCGGTGCGGCTCCCCTTGTCGATGTGGGCCCGCTCGTGGAACTCGGTGCGCACGAACCCGGGGCACAGCGCCATCGCCCGCACGCCCGTGCCCTCGAGCGAGGCGGCGAGGGCCTCCGTGAAGGACGTGACCCAAGCCTTGTCCGCACCGTAGGTGCCGCCGCGGCCGGGCAGGAACCCGGCGACGCTGGAGACGTTCACGACACCGCCGTGGCCCCGCGCGATCATCCCCGGTAGCGCGGCGCGGGAGAGCAGCAGCACGGCGGTGACGTTGACGTCGAGCTGGCGCTGCAGGTCGGCCAGGCCCGCGTCGAGGAACTCGCCGGGCAGCGCGAAGCCCGCGTTGTTGACGAGGAGGTCGACGGGCGCGCCGTCGAGCCGCTCGGCGACCCGGTCGCGGCCGTCGGCTTCGGACAGGTCGGCGGGGAGCACCTCGACCTCGACGCCGCGGGCGCGGACGGCGTTCGCGGTGGCGTCCAGGCGGGCCCGGTCGCGGGCGACGATCACCAGGTCACGGCCGTCGGCGGCCAGGCGCTCGACGAACGCGGCACCGATACCGGACGTGGCGCCGGTGACCAGAGCGGTCGGCACGACCTAGGCCGTGTTCCGTGTTCCGCGGGACATGGCCGCAACCCTACGGACGCGCTCAGGTGTGCGCGTTCTGGCCCTGCTCGAGCGCCGTGGCCACCTCGGCGAGGTCGGCGAGCAGCTCCTGGAGGCGGTCGGCGGTGGAGTCGACGGGCGCGGTGGCGAGCACCCAGGACTCCTCGGCCCAGAGCAGCTCGACGTCATCACCCACCGCGTCGGCGGCGCGGGCCAGCCTGCGGGTGAGCAGCGGCCGCACGGCGTCGGCGTCGGACACGAAGGCGTAGCGCTCGCCGACCGGCTCCAGGTACTCCAGCGCGACGTCGTCGGGGACGGGCGCGGTGGGCAGCCGGAGCTCGACGGCCGCGTTGAGGTGGGTCTGCGCCTGGATCGCGGCGAGCACCGAGGTGACGCGCCCGGCCTGCTCGTGGTCGAAGATGTAGGCCTGCCGGTTGCCGTCGGGCAGCGGCACCTCGCCGCTGATGAGGTTTCGCGCCACCCCCGGGCCGCCCTGGTGGATGGTGCCGTAGCGCCACCGGCTGGGCAGCACCGGATCGGTGTCGAGGAACTCCCAGCCGCGCAGCGCGGCCCACCGTCGCCGGTCCTTGACGTTCGCGCCGCCGCCCGCCTGCCTGCGGTCGACGAAGAGCAACGCCACCCCGAGCAGGACGACGATCACAGCGATGACGAACCAGGTCGTCGACGAGAGGCCCACGGAGGGTGACTGTAGACCTGCGCCGTCATGACGTCCGACGACGCGCCCTACCTGATCAGGAGCCACCACCCCGGGTGAGTCCCGCGTCTCGACACGGCGAGTCTGCGGTTCCGCCACGGTGAGTTCGGGATCTCGGCACCGTCGGCCGAGCCGCCCGTGTGGAGACGGCCAACTCGCCGTGTCGAAGCGGGGGACTCACCGGGGCGAGACGCGGGACTCACCGTGGCGAGACGCGGGACTCACCGTGGCGAGACGCGGGACTCACCGTGGCGGAGGGGCCCCGCTCAGACCTTTGACAAGGGCACGGCGCGGCCGACGATCAGGCCGCCGGTGCCGCCGCCCGCGTGCTGGTCGAGGTCGACGTGCACGGTGTCGCCCTCGCGCACGTCGCCCGCCAGCAGTTCCTTGGCCAGCTGGTCGCCGATCGCCGACTGCACCAGCCTGCGCAGCGGACGCGCGCCGTACACCGGGTCGAACCCGTTGAGCGCCAGCCACTCGCGGGCCGCGTCGGACACGTCGAGCGTGAGCCGCCGCTTGGCCAGCCGCCGCCGCAGGACGTCGAGCTGGATGTCGACGATGCGGGTGAGCTCCTCGGTGGACAGCGCGTGGAACACGACGATGTCGTCGAGCCGGTTGAGGAACTCCGGCTTGAAGTGCCGCTGGACGGCCCCCATCACGACCTCCTTGCGCGCGGCGTCGTCGAGCACCTGGACGCCGGTCGAGCCGAGGTTGGAGGTGAGCACGAGGATCGTGTTGCGGAAGTCCACCGTGCGGCCCTGGCCGTCGGTGAGCCGCCCGTCGTCGAGCACCTGCAGCAGGACGTCGAACACGTCCTGGTGCGCCTTCTCCACCTCGTCGAACAGCACCACCGTGTACGGACGGCGCCGCACGGCCTCGGTGAGCTGGCCGCCCTGGTCGTAGCCGACGTAGCCGGGGGGCGCACCGACCAGGCGGGCCACCGAGTGCTTCTCGGAGTACTCGCTCATGTCGATGCGGACCATCGCCCGCTCGTCGTCGAACAGGAACTCCGCGAGCGCCTTGGCCAGCTCGGTCTTGCCGACGCCGGTGGGCCCGAGGAAGAGGAACGACCCGGTGGGCCGGTTCTCGTCGGCGATGCCCGAACGGGCCCGGCGCACGGCGTCGGACACCGCGCGCACCGCCTCGGCCTGCCCGACCACGCGCTTGCCGAGCTCGTCCTCCATGCGCAGGAGCTTGGCCGTCTCGCCCTCCAGCATGCGCCCGGCGGGGATGCCGGTCCACGCGGAGACGACGTCGGCCACGTCATCGGGCCCGACCTCCTCCTTGAGCATCACGTCGTCGGACGGCGCGGCCGTGGCCTCGGCGAGCTTCTTCTCGATCGCCGGGATGCGCCCGTACAGCAGCTCGGAGGCCTTGCCGAGGTCGCCGTCGCGGTCGGCCCGCTCGTACTCGCCGCGCAGCTGCTCCAGCTGTGCTGCGAGCTCGCGGGTGGACTCGATGGCGCCCTTCTCGTTCTGCCACCGCGCGGTGAGCGCGGACAGCTCCTCGCGCTTCTCCGCCAGCTCGGCGCGCAGCGCGGCCAGCCGGTCGACGGACGCGGCGTCGGACTCCTTCGCCAGCGCCATCTCCTCGATCTCCAGCCGACGCACGGCGCGCTCCACCGTGTCGATCTCCACCGGCCGCGAGTCGATCTCCATGCGGAGCCGGGAGGCGGCCTCGTCCACCAGGTCGATGGCCTTGTCGGGCAGGAAGCGCGCGGTGATGTAGCGGTCCGAGAGCGCGGCGGCGGCGACGAGCGCGGCGTCGGTGATCCGCACGCCGTGGTGCACCTCGTAGCGCTCCTTGAGCCCGCGCAGGATGCCGACGGTGTCCTCCACCGACGGCTCGCCCACCAGCACCTGCTGGAAGCGCCGCTCCAGGGCGGGGTCCTTCTCGATGCGCTGGCGGTACTCGTCGAGCGTGGTCGCGCCGACCAGCCGCAGCTCGCCGCGGGCCAGCATCGGCTTGATCATGTTGCCCGCGTCCATCGCGCCCTCGGCGTTGCCAGCGCCGACGATCGTGTGCAGCTCGTCGATGAACGTGATGATCTCGCCCGCGGAGTCGGTGATCTCCTTGAGGACGGCCTTGAGCCGCTCCTCGAACTCGCCGCGGTACTTGGCGCCCGCCACCATCGAACCGAGGTCGAGGGCGATCACGCGCTTGCCGCGCAGCGACTCGGGCACGTCACCCGCGATGATCCGCTGAGCCAGCCCCTCGACGATGGCGGTCTTGCCCACGCCGGGCTCGCCGATCAGCACCGGGTTGTTCTTGGTACGGCGGGAGAGCACCTGCACGACGCGGCGGATCTCGGTGTCGCGGCCGATCACCGGGTCGAGCTCGCCCTTGCGGGCCCGTTCGGTGAGGTCGACGCCGTACTTCTCCAGCGCCTGGTAGGTGCCCTCGGGATCGGGGCTGGTGATCCGCGTGGAGCCGCGGACCTTGGCGAAAGCCTCGCGCAGCGCCTCGGGGGTGGCACCGTGGCGGCGCAACAGCTGGGCCACCGATCCGCCCGCGGACGCCAGGCCGACGAGCAGGTGCTCGGTGGAGACGTAGTCGTCGCCCATCTCCGTGGCGAGCTGCTGCGCAGCGTTCAACGCGGCGAGCGAATCGCGGGAGAGCTGCGGCGCGCTCACGGTGGAGCCCGACGCCGATGGCAGCCGGTTGGACAGCTGCGTCAGCTCGCCGCGCACCGCGGCGGCGTCGGCGCCGACCGCGGCCAGCAGCGGCGCGGCGATGCCGTCGCCCTGAGCCAGCAGCGCGCCGAGCAGGTGCGTCGGGCCGACATCGGGGTTGCCCTGAAGCGTCGCGGCCTGCACGGCCGCGGAGATCGCCTGCTGCGCCTTGGTGGTGGGGTTGAAGGAGTCCATCCCTTACGTCCTCCTGCTAAAAAATTGATCTGTCTCACCAGACCCAACGTCAAAAAAGTTGAGTCTGTTCCGCTCAAGCTGCGCCGATCTCTGCGGTGTGACCGTACGTGCGGTGGGCAACACGCTCGCACACCACCTGCAGCTTGGCGCTACGCTGATCCGCCGGAACACGCGCTCCCCGAGCAGGAAGATCCACCTTCGATGACCGCTGAACAGTTGCTCGCCGCCGATGTCGCCGAGCGGCGCACGAGCGGCCGGTCCGGCATGGTCGAGATCATCCGGACGAGCTGGGAG
The DNA here is from genome assembly GCA_963837575.1 of uncultured Actinomycetota bacterium. GTDB lineage: Bacteria > Actinomycetota > Actinomycetes > Mycobacteriales > Pseudonocardiaceae > Pseudonocardia. The sequence goes on along the minus strand of CAWIOI010000008.1, from coordinate 37,737 downwards.
CACGTCATCCCGCAGGGCGAGGCCCTCGGACGCCATTTCTACGCCACGTTGTTCAGCTCCGCCCCCGAGACACGCGACCTCTTCCCGGTGAACATGGAGGTGCAGCGCAGCAGGCTGCTGCGGGCGCTCGTGCACGTGGTGCAGATGGTGGACCAGCCCGACGAGCTCGTCCCGTTCCTCGCGCAGCTGGGCCGCGACCACCGAAAGTTCGGAGTGCTCGCCCACCACTACGACGCGGTCGGGGGCGCGCTGCTGGGCGCCGTCGAACACTTCGCGGGTGACGCGTTCACGCCGAAGGTGAAGAGCGCGTGGACGGACGCGTACGGCATCGTCGCGAACGCGATGCGCGCCGCGGCCGCCGCCGAGCGCGGCCCCGCTTCGTGGCTGGGCCGGGTGGTCGACCACCAGCGGGTGGGCTGGGACCTCGCCCGCATCACCGTGCAGACCAGCGAGGCCATCCCGTTCCGCGCGGGTCAGTACGTGAGCGTCGAGACCCCGCAGCGGCCGCGGCTGTGGCGCTACCTCTCGCCCGCCAACGCGCCCCGGCCCGATGGCTCGCTGGAGTTCCAGGTGCGGGCGGTGACCGGCGGCTGGGTCAGCCGGGCCATCGTCGCGCACTCCCGGGTCGGCGACACCTGGCGGATCGGGCCGCCGATGGGTCGGATGAGCATCGACGCGCAGTCCGAGACCCCGCTGTTGATGGTGGCGGGCGGCACCGGGATGGCCCCGATCAGCGCCGTGCTGGAGGACTTCACCCAGCGGCCCCAGGCCCCGCGCACCCAGCTCTTCCTCGGCGGGCGCACGTGGGATGACCTCTACACCATCGACGCGGTGCGCAAGCTGTCCTACGACCACGACTGGCTCGACGTCGTGCCGGTGGTCGAGCGCGCCGACGACGCCGACGGCCGGGGCGGCGCGGAGCGCGGCACGCTCGCGGACGTCGTCACCCGGTACGGGGCGTGGGCGGGCCACGACGTGCTGGTCTGCGGCTCGCCCGCCATGATCCGCGCCACCGTGAGCCGGATGCTGGTGGCGGGCACACCGCTGGACCGCATCCGCTACGACCCGTTCACGATGGATTAGTCGCGCTTCTTGGGGCGCCAGACGACGATGGCCTGGCTGCGGTCGACCGGCACGAGGTCGCGCCGGTAGGACGCGTGCACCGAAGCCGCCGCCTGCTCGGCGGCGGCCCGGGCGGCCAGCAGCTCCTGGGCGGCCTCCTCCAGCCGGGCCCGCAGCTCGTCGACCGTCTGCTCCAGCTCGATGATCCGCTTGATGCCCGCCAGGTTGACGCCCTCCTCCTGCGACAGCCGCTGCACCTCGCGGAGCAGGGCGATGTCGCGCGCGGAGTAGCGCCGACCGCCGCCAGCCGACCGGCCGGGGCGTACCAGCCCCAGCCGGTCGTAGCTGCGCAGCGTCTGGGCGTGGAGCCCGGCCAGCTCGGCGGCAACCGAGATCACGAAGATGGGGCTGTCCATCCCGGCGCCCGGTGGCAGCGACGGTGTCATCGCCTGCCGCCGAGCAGGTGGGCCCGTGGATCGTCACCCTTCGTGGCCTCGGCGTAAGACTGCAGGGCGCTCTGGGCGGCGTCGGAGAGGCGCGCGGGCACCGCCACTTCGACCGTGACGAGCAGGTCGCCCGCTCCGTTCTTCTTCTGCACCCCGCGCCCGCGCACCCGGAACGTGCGCCCGCTGCGGGTGCCCGGCGGTACGCGCAGCGACACGGTGTTCCCGTCCAGCGTGGGCACCGTGACCGTGGAGCCCAGCGCCAGCTCGGGGAACGTGACCGGCACCGTGAGCGTCAGGTCGTCCGCGTTGTTCGCGGAGCGCCCGAACAGCCGGTGCGGGGTGACGTGCACGGTGACGTAGAGGTCACCGGCGGGCGCCCCGCCCATGCCCGGCTGGCCCTGGGCCTTGAGCCGCACCTTGTTGCCGTCCGCCACGCCCGCGGGAACGCGGACGGTGAGCGGACGCGTGCGGGTGCTCACGCCGTCGCCGCCGCACTCGGGGCACGGGTCGTCGATGATCCGGCCGGTGCCGCGGCAGTCGCGGCACGGCTCGGAGAACGCGAACGCACCCTGGCTGGAGCTGACGAAACCGGAGCCCGCGCACGTCGGGCAGACGTGCGGGCTGGTGCCGGGCCGCGCGCCCGAGCCGCCGCAGTTCTCGCAGCGGCCGGGCGACGACAGCCGGATCGGCACCTCGGCGCCGCGGACGGCGTCGACGAAGTCGATCGTCAGCTCGGACTCGACGTCGGCGCCCCGACGGCTGCGCGGCGACGCGGTGCTGGTGCGACCGCCGCCGCCGAACAGGCCGCCGAAGATGTCGCCGAGGCCGCCCGCTCCGCCGCCTGCCTGCCCGGCACCGGCGTTGCGAAGCAGGTCGTTCAGGTCGAACCCCTGCCCGGAGGCGCCGGTGCCGAAGCCGCCGGGGAACCCGGCGCCGCCGCCGAAGCCGCCGCCTCCACCCGCGAACAGCGCGCGGGTTTCGTCGTACTCCTTGCGCTTCTTCTCGTCCGAGAGCACGCCGTAGGCCTCCGACACCGACTTGAAGCGGGCTTCGGCCTTGGCGTCGCCGGGGTTGGCGTCCGGGTGCAGCTCGCGGGCGAGCTTCCGGTACGCCTTCTTGATCTCGTCGTTGGACGCGCCGGAGGCGACGCCCAGCTCACGGTAGAAGTCCTTCTCGATCCAGTCGCGCTGGGTCATCCCGCCTCCTTCCTCATCAGTCGGTGCTCGGCTCGCCCGTGGTGCCGTCGTCCGGACGGTCGACGACCGTCACCATCGCGGGCCGCAGCACCCGGTCGGCCACGCGGTAGCCCCTCCGGAGAACGGCGGCCAGCACGGGCACCGTCGGCCCGGAGGCGTCGGGCGAGTCGTGCTGAACGGCTTCGTGCACCGACGGGTCGAACGGCTCGCCGACCAGCCCGAACGACTCCAGGCCGAGCTTCTGGACCACCGAGGTGATCTTGTCGGCCACGGCCTTGAACGGGCCGGTGAGGTCGCCGTGCGCGTCGGCGCGGTCGATGTCGTCCAGCACCGTGAGCAGCTCGCCGACGAACTGCGTGCGGGCCGTGACCAGCACGGACTCGCGGTCGCGGTCCACGCGGCGCCGGTAGTTGGCGTACTCCGCCGTGATCCGCTGCAGATCGGCGGTGCGCTCGGCCACCTGGGCGGCGAGCTCGGCGGCGGCGACGTCAGCCGGACCGGGAGCGGGGGGCGCGGCGCCGTCGGGCGTGCGCACCTCCCCGGTCTCCGGGTCGATCCGGCGCCGGTCGCGGATCACGACCGGCTCCTCGTCGTTCTTGTGCTCGGTCACAACGCCACCTCCGCGGGAAGGGTTGCGTCTGTGATCACTTCTGGTCCTTGTCCTCGTCCACGATCTCGGCGTCGACGACGTCGTCGGCCTCGGACTGGCTGCCCTGGTCGGCCGTCGGCGCGCCCTCGGGCGCAGGCTGCTGCTGGTAGAGCGCCGAGCCCATCTTCTGCGACTCGGTGGCGAGCTTCTCCATCGCCGCCTTGATGGCGTCGGAGTTGGTGCCCTTCAGGGCCTCCTGCGCCTCGCCGAGCGCGGCGTTGACGCCGTCCTTGACGTCGGCGGGGAGCTTCTCGTCGTTCTCCTTGACGAACTTCTCCGTCTGGTAGACGAGCGTCTCCGCCTGGTTGCGGATCTCGGCCTCCTCGCGGCGCTTCTTGTCCTCGTCGGCGTGCTGCTCGGCCTCGCGCATCATGCGGTCGATCTCGTCCTTGGACAGGGCCGAACCGCCGGTGATGGTCATGGCCTGGCTCTTGCCGGTGCCCATGTCCTTCGCGGACACGTGGACGATGCCGTTCGCGTCGATGTCGAACGCGACCTCGATCTGCGGCACGCCACGCGGGGCGGGCGGCAGGCCGGTGAGCTCGAACATGCCGAGCTTCTTGTTGTACGCCGCGATCTCCCGCTCGCCCTGGAACACCTGGATCTGCACGGACGGCTGGTTGTCGTCGGCCGTCGTGAAGATCTCCGAGCGCTTGGTGGGGATCGTGGTGTTGCGCTCGATGAGCTTGGTCATCACGCCGCCCTTGGTCTCGATGCCCAGAGACAGCGGGGTGACGTCGAGCAGCAGGACGTCCTTGACCTCACCGCGCAGCACGCCGGCCTGCAGCGCGGCGCCGACGGCGACGACCTCGTCCGGGTTCACGCCCTTGTTGGGCTCCTTGCCGCCGGTGAGCTCCTTGACCAGCTCGGTGACGGCGGGCATCCGGGTGGAGCCGCCGACGAGCACGACGTGGTCGATCTGGCCGACCGAGATGTTCGCGTCCTTGATGACCTGGTTGAACGGGGCGCGGGTGCGGTCGAGCAGGTCGGAGGTGATCCGCTGGAACTCGGCGCGCGAGAGCGTCTCGTCCAGGAAGAGCGGGTTCTTGTCCGCGTCGACCGTGATGTAGGGCAGGTTGATCGTGGCCGTGCTCTGGCTGGACAGCTCGATCTTGGCCTTCTCCGCGGCCTCGCGCAGGCGCTGCATGGCCATCTTGTCGCGGGTGAGGTCGATGCCTTGGCTGCTCTTGAACTTGTCGACGAGCCAGCTGATGATCCGCTCGTCCCAGTCGTCGCCGCCGAGGTGGTTGTCGCCGTTGGTGGCCTTCACCTCGACGACGCCCTCGCCGATCTCCAGCAGGGACACGTCGAACGTGCCGCCGCCGAGGTCGAAGACGAGGATCGTCTGCTCCTTCTCGCCCTTGTCAAGGCCGTAGGCCAACGCGGCCGCGGTGGGCTCGTTGACGATGCGCAGCACGTTGAGGCCCGCGATCTGCCCGGCCTCCTTCGTGGCCTGGCGCTGCGCGTCCTCGAAGTAGGCGGGGACGGTGATCACCGCGTCGGTGATCTCCTCGCCGAGGTAGGACTCGGCGTCCCGCTTCAACTTCTGCAGCACGCGGGCGCTGATCTCCTGGGCGGAATAGCGCTTGCCGTCGACGTCGGGGGTCTTCCAGTCGCTGCCCATGTGCCGCTTGACCGAACGGATCGTCCGGTCCACGTTGGTGACGGCCTGGTTCTTCGCGGACTGACCGACGAGCACCTCGCCGTTGCGGGCGAAGGCGACGACCGAGGGCGTCGTGCGCGAGCCCTCGGAGTTGGCGATGACCGTCGGCTCGCCGCCTTCCAGGACGGCGACGACGGAGTTGGTGGTCCCGAGGTCGATGCCGACCGCACGAGCCATGGTGGTTCCTCCGGGGAGTTGCTTGAGTTGATTCGGCTCAAGTCTGCCACGGGCCGGTTCTCTGGCTTGAGTCCGGTCCGCTCAACTTGTTCGTCTGGCCCAACGCGCGGGGTGGCGGTGATGTTCCCCGGCGGGCGGGTTTCCCCGAACGGCCCCACGGCGGGCCCGCACCCCCTACCCTCGACGCCATGACCGCACCGGAGGTCGGAGCGCACCGGACCCAGCTCGACGCCGCCGTCCGGAGCCTCGCGCTGCAGGTGAACCGGGACACGGTGTTGAAGGCCCGCGCCGCCCTCCTCGCCGAGGCCGATCGCCTGGACAAGCGATCTGCAGACGGACGCACCGCGAGCTCACGGCGAAGTCGGCCTGTGCGGCGGCGATCCTGTCTCTCCCGAGGCCGCCGCGGCCTTCAACGAGCGCATCGACGCGCTCGTCGAGCGCTGCTTCGCGTACAACCGCGACCTGCGAGCGTCGGCGGCTGCGCTGGACGCGACCGCGCGAGCATATGGATACACAGAAGACGAGATCGTCGGCGTCGTTCCAATCGTCTTCGATGACGAGCCGGTCGCGTGCTTGCAGCTCTCGCGGTGCTGCTATGTCCGCGGCATGCTCGAGCGTCGGTCACCGGCACGCCAACGCACGGGCAAGCGGCCTCCCCAGTTCCACCGCGGCCGCGCGAGGTGCGCATCAATGGATTGGATCCTTGCGCCACGCTGACTCCAGGTCAGCTGAAGTCGCTTGGGAGTTCGTCTCTATCGGCAGATCCTCCTACGGGAACCTCGGTCCGAGCTGCGACTGGATCCACTCTCCGGCAGAGCCGGTCGAGAGCTACACCGTCGACATCAACACGCGCGGCGGCGTCGAACTAGCCTTCGGACAACCCCAGCTTGCCGTCATCACTGTCGCAGGTTTCGGAGCAGTGGAGACGCCGGACGCTATAGCTCAGGTGAGCACGAGTGCATCGTCAATGTCGATGTAGCTCCTGGGCAGGCTGTGCAGGTCGGCTACTTCTACAACGGCGCGACCGTGCCGATGAACCATGAGATCGCGTGCCAGAAGGCGCGCAACGCCGCCGAACTCGCCATGCAGACGATTCTGGCCAAGTCGGGCGGCTGATCCCTCAACATCACCGGTTGGGTGCAGATCCGGCCAGTTCTGGCCGCATTTTGCACCGAACCGGCGATCATGGACGGCCTGCGTCGCGTAGAGCGGCACGAGTTCTCCCAAACGCCCACGAACGATCACGGCGGCGACATACCCTCCGCGCATGACCCAGATCGGGCAACACGACGACGCCTATCGGAGCACACCGCTCGAGCAGAAGCTCGCGTGGTTCCAGAACGCGCCGGGCCTTTCCGCGGTCGAGCCCGCCCGCCAGTTCATGTCGGGGGCAGCGACGCTCTACACCGACTCGGACGCCCAGGTGCGCGCCACCATGCGGGATCTCGGCATCGACTGGACGGGCGATGCGGCCACCAACGCCGGGGCCACCCTCCAGCGCGCCGCCGAGTGGAGCCGCGAGGCGGGTGCCGTACACGGGTCGGGGGGCCGCACCGTCGAGGGCTACGGCCGCTCCTTCGAGGCCCTGCGTGGCCAGGTCCACTGGGACGACCCGTGGGCGTGGGCCTGGAACGACACGGCGAGCGCTGCCGCCTCGGTCGCGACCCTCAGCCCGGCCCCCCTCCTGGGCAACCTCACCGCCGACTACTTCACAACCGCCCAGCAGAACCGCACCAACGACGCCACGGCGATCGCGGCCCTGCGGATCCACGAGGACCAGACCCGCACGGCGGTCGAGTCCTTCCCGAGCGTCCCGCCCGCGGGGGTCGGCCCGCAGCCGGGGCTCGGCGCGAACCCCGGCCGGTCGAACCCCGTCGACAGCTTGCCGACCCCACCTGCCGCCACGGCCGGGGGTGGCGCGGCACCGGGCGATGGCGGCGCGGCGGGCGGCGTCGCGATCGGCGCAGGCCTGCCCGGACCGGTGGTCGCAGGCGCGGGCGGCCCCGGCGCAGGCGGAACGGGCGGGAGCGGATCCGGTGCGGGCGGAACCGGCGCCGGAGGAGTGGGCCCCGGTGGCAGCGGAGCGGTTGGCGGGGTCGGCCCGCCGGGCACCGGAGGGAGCGCGGGCATCCCGGGAGGTGCGGGCGGGGTCATCCCCGGCGTCATTCCCGGGGCGACCGGGGTGGGCAACGGCGCGACGGGAGTGGGCAACGGCGCGACGGGGCGACCCGGGGGCGTCGGTGGTGCCTCACCCGGCGGGCCGTGCCGACCCGGGTGGGGTCAGGCGCGCCGACCCGGGTGGAACCGGGCGAGCGGACCCAGGTGGGGCCGGGCGAGCCGGCGGGGCGAGGCCGGGCGGCGCCGCAGGCGACACGCTCGGCTCGGACCCCCGGCTGCGCGGCGGCATCGACACGCCTGGCGGCGGGGTCGGCGCGCCTGGCGGCGGGGTCGGCGCGCGTGACGGCGGCGGGCTACGTCTGCCGCCGGGCACGCCGCTCCCGGGTGACGGGGCGGGACGGTTCGGCGTCGGCGGCGGAGCACCGGGCGGCACGGCAGGGGCATGGCGCGACGTCGCCCGCCCGTCCGAGCCCGGCCTGATCTCCCGCGGCCCCGCCGCGGGGCCCGAGTTCGCGGGGCGCCTCCCGTCCGGCACGGCCGTCAGCGGGACGGCGGCCGAAGGGGCCGGGATGCCGTTCCTCGGCGGCATGGGCGTCGGCGCGGGCGCGCAATCGACCGAGCACCGCAACACCTACTGGGTCCGCTCGGCTGAGCCGTTCGACGTGCCCCTCCCGCCCCACGTCGACGGCGTGCTCCACGGCGGCGACGCATGAGCCCCGACTGGTCACGCGCGATCGTCCTGGCCGTCACGGCGTTCGAGGCGTGCTGGGAGGTGCTCGGCCTCGGCGAGTCGCCCTGGCAGCTCGAACCACCACGGCACGGGCTCACGGCCGCGGCTCGGCAGGCCTTCGTCGCGGAGGTGACCGCGCAGTTGCGGGCCGCCGGGCCCGAGCTTTCCGGGTGGCTACGGCTGCTGGCCCGTCCGGCCTGGTCGGTCGACGTCCGGCTGCGGGCGGACGACCTGGTCGCGGGGCTCGTCGCCGGGCGCGGCCCGGCGGGGGTATTGGCGGTCCGACACGGCGAAGAGATCGCCCTGGTGGACATCCCGGCAGCCGCGGCGGTCGACGCCTTGCTCGACCTGCTCGGACCGGTGCGCCCCGGCCCCGGCCGGTCGACGACGGTCGTCCTCGCCGACGGTCCCACGGCCCCCGAGGTGCGCGCCGCCTGCCGTGACGTGCGCATGTTCGGCCAGCTCGGCGCATCCGTGCTGGACGACGACGGGGTACGGACGCGCCGGATGTCGCGCGTGATCGGGTTCCACCGCACCGACGCGGGCGATTACCGCAGCGTGCGCCTCGGGCCGTCCACCGTGGCGCTGGAGCCTGCTACCCGGGCCCGCCTCCCGCTGCGCGCTAGGTGCACCACCGCGAAGACCGGGCGCAGCATGGACCTACACGAGCGCGACGACCTGCTGCGCGCCGCCCGAGCCGACTCGGCGGCCGACCCCGACCTGCGTGCCGACTACCGCCACTACCGCCCCAACATTGAGCGCACCGTGGCCCAGGTCGCGACCCAGGGCGGGTGGCGGATCAAGCTGCGCTACCGCGGCACCAGCAAGAACCACGCCTGGCTCAAACGCCGCACCGCCGCGCTCAACCTGCGCAACCTCGCCGGTCGCGGGCTGTCCCGCAAGGCCGGCACCTGGGCCCTCGCCACCTGAAACCGGCTCTCGCCCGCCAGCCAGGAGCCGATACCCGCGCCCGGAACACACGACAGAGCGCTATCCGTGCCAGCCCCGTCTCGGCCGTCCGCCCCCCGCCGCGGACTCACCCACTCATCCCGCGCGGTCGATCTCGCCGCCACCCAGCGGAACCGGCTTCTTCAGCGCCGTCCTAGCGGCCGACCTCGACGAACTGCTCGCCGGCGCACGGTAGGAGGGCTGCCGACTACCGGCCTATCGATGGCGGGCCGACGTCGAGTCCTTCGGCGCGCTCCTACAGCGGCTTGGCGGGCCGCGCCTCCACGTGCCCGGCCGACGGCAGCGGCAGCGCGTCCTCAAGGGACGGCGGCTCCTACAGCGGCTCGGCGGGCGCGCCTCCACGTGCCCGGCCGACGGCAGCGGCAGCGCGTCCTCGGCGGGCGACGGCTCCTACAGCGGCTTGGCGGGGCGCGCCTCCACGTGCCCGGCCGACGGCAGCGGGAGCGGGTCCTCGACGGGCGCCAGCACCCGATGCCGCTCGGGGTCGGTGATCAGGCGTTCGTCGACGTCCCGGTATTCGAGCTTGCCCTCCGGCCCCAGGTCGGCGTGGATGCCCGCGACCGCGAGCTGACCCTCGTCGAGATCGGCCACGATCTCCCAGCGGCTCGGCACGACGCGGTACTCGGGCCACGTCAGGTGGCCGTACGCGTCGTGCAGATCGGTGAGCAGGCCGACGAACACCTGCTGCCAGCGCAGCGGCATCGACTGGGCCAGCGCGCGCGGGATGACGAGGTAGTCGGCCGAGGCGCCGGGGACCGCGCGATTGAGGTAGTCCTGCACCGGCGTGGTCGACGCGGGCGAGTCTGGGGGCACGACGCACGGTAACGCGCGCGCCAGGCTCGTCCGTCTCCGGCCGACGACCGGCGATGCGACCCACGGGTGATCAGGCCCAGTTCGCCGCCGTGCCCGGGCGGGTGGCCAGCGGAACCAGCTCCCGGTTGGTCCACGGCGCGGGCTGCACCCGCACCGACGCTCCGGTGTAGGGCGCCTCGACGATCTGGTCGTTGCCCATGTAGAGCATGACGTGGTGGATGGTCGCGGGGTCGGTCGGATCGGTGGCGAGGAACAGCAGGTCACCGGGTTGGGCCTGCTTGACCGGCACGTGGCCGCCCGCGTTGAACTGCTCCCGCGACACCCGGGGGAGGTTGAGCCCGGCCTTCTGGAACGCGCGGAGCATGAGGCCGGAGCAGTCGAAGGTGTCGGGTCCGGTGGCCCCCCACACGTAGGGCTTGCCGACCGCGGCGAGCGCAAAGCTGATCGCCGCTTGGGCCACGCCCGCCGCGATGGCCGGTGCCGAGCAGCGCACCGGGTCGGGGACCTGTCCGAGCTGGGTGACCAGCTGCGTCGCGAGGCCCTCCCACTGGCGGTAGGCGTCGGGGAACGCCGACCGTTGCACGATCTGCGCGGCGTCCGTGAGCGCCATCGCGTCCCAGCCCGGGACGGCCAACAGGCGCTGGATGAACGTCGTGGTGGCGTGGACGGGATCGATGACCTCGGTCTGCGTTCCCCATCCCTGTGACGGCCGCTGCTGGAACAGGCCCTCGGAGTCGCGGTCGCCGTAGGGGATGTTGCGCAGGTTCGACTCCTGCATCGCCGTGGCGACGGCGATGACCCACGCCCGCGGCGGCGCGCCCATGCCCCGGGCGGTCGACACGATGATGCCCGCGTTCTGGCGTTGCTCCGGCGTGAGATCGGCGGCGGTGAAACGCGCGGAGGTGCCGACGGGCGACCCGCTCAGCCCCGCATCACACGCCCCGAACGACGTCGGGCCGCCGGGCCCCAGGCCGCCGCCGATGCTGAACGCCACGAACGCCACGCTGAGGAACACCAGCACCGCCACGCCGATCGCGACGAACGGCAGCAGGATTCGCAGCGGGCGCAGCACCGACACGGCATCACGCCCGGTCGTACCCGGAGACGCGCCAGCCCGCGTCGGTGTCGACCACCGTGATCAAGAGCGTGAGGGCGTCGGTGGGCACCTGCACGCGCAGCGACCGCGGCGCGACGGAGACGGCCTTGGCCGCGCCGGTGACCTTCGTGGCCGGGATGTTCGCCGGATCGACGCCCGCGAGCACGCCGAGGTACTCGTCGGTGGTGGTGGTGCGCAGACCGTCGAGCCACTTCGCGGACGACGTGCCGTCCGGTGGCCGCACCCACGCCCGCGCCCACCGCGACGCCACCTGCAACGCCGCCGCGGGCGCCGCGGACACCGGAAGGGTGGTGGGCTCGAGCTCCGGGACCGGCGGCAGCTGCGCGGGCCCCGGCGACGCGGCGGGGGCCGCCGCGGCGCTCGGCCTCGGTGCGGCCGGGCCCGGCACGACCACGGAGCCGTTCGTCACGCCGATCGCCAGGCTGATCGCCACGACCGCGGCGAGCACCCCGACGGCGGTGAGGGCGAGGCGGGTCGGCGAGCGCAGCGGCCACTGCCACAGCGCCCGGTAGGCCGCGGACCGACCCCGCGGCGACCGGATGGGCATCAGCCCGGGCCGGCCCGCGCCGGGCGCGGCCGGTAGATGCGGTAGACGGGTACGCCGTCGACGATCTCCGCCTGGACCGGGCGGGCGCCGCCGGGACGCAGCGGCACGGCGTCAGGGCGGCGGTAGATCGTGCGGTCGTCGACGACGTCGGGCTCGTCCCACAACGGCCTGCGGCCACCGCCCACCCCGGCCCCGCCCGCGCCCGGCGGAAGGGCCGGACGGCGCGCCGCGGGCACCAGCGTGGGCTGCGGGGGCGCTTCGACCGCGGCGGCCTGCGGCATCACGCGGCGAGCCTGCGCCGGAACGCGCACATGGGTGTCGGTCTCGGGCCGGGCGCCACCGCTGCCATCGGCGCTGGTGGCGGCCCCCCGCCGTTCCTCCCACCACCGGGTCTGGCGGTCCTCGACGTCCCCGCCGCGCATCCGCTGCCACACCCGCGACATCGGTCCGGTTCCCGCGCCCGGCACGATGCCGCCGAACTGCTCGCGGGTGAGCGAGACCATCGACACCAGGCGGCGGAACGGCCGCGCGACCGCCCACAGCACGACCGTGACCACGCCGGTGACCAGCAGCGCGAGCCACAGGTCGATGCCCGAGCCGGGCCGGAACAGCGAGACGACCAGCAGCGAGTGCAGGCCCGCCAAGGCCCCGACGACGAGCGTGTTGACGATGGCCGCGCCTGCGACGCGCAGCAGCGCGGGCAGGACTTCCGGCTTGAGGATCGCGACCACGGCCGCCGCGGGCGCGGTCATGACCAGCAGGCGGATCATGAGCATCGCGACCAGCACCAGGACCTTGGACAGGAGCTGGAAGAGCGCGATGCACACGGCCTCCACGACCGCGAGCACCCCCGCCCCGATCCGGCTGCCGGACTTGCCCTGCAGGTAGGGGTAGCGGTCGCCGACCTGGCTCGCGATCGTGGCGAAGTCGTTCTTCTTCTGCGTGGCGAGCTCCGCAGTGGCGCGACCGTCGGCGACCTCGGCCTTGGTGAACGTCTGCGCGCGCAGCAGGTCGCGGCCGAACTGCTGGGCCTGCGGCACATCGGGCGCGCCGAACTCGCCGCGCAGCCAGTTCTGGTAGACGACCTGGTCGACGAGGACGGTCGGCAAGGTGTCGCGATCACCGATGCCGACCTGGCCGAGGAAGCCCTCCTGCATGCTCGTGACGCCGTCGAGCAACAACGGATCCGCGACCTTGGCCCAGTTGATCGGCGCGAGGTAAGCGGCGGAGCCGATGGCGAGCGCCGCCACCGCGAAGGCGGCCCGCTGCGCCTGGCGGGCCAGGTCACCGCGCATCGCGAGCACGAACAGCAGGACGGCGAGAATCAGCAGTGCAGGCCCGACCCAGGTGGTGAACACGGCGTCGTACATGCCGCGGGTGCCCTGGGCGATGAGGTTGTCGAGCGGGTCGAGGACCTTGCCACCGTCGGCGATGAGGTAGTGCGACCAGTTCACGCCCGCGACGGCGACCTTCGCGACGTTGAGCGCCTCGTTCCCCATCCAGGTGTCGGTGGAGACGGCGGGGTTGAAGACGCCGGTGCCGACACAACCGAGGTCGTAGGTGTACCAGACGAGCCCGGCGTAGCCGACTTCGTCGTAGACGCTTCCGGGCGCGCCGACCCCGTACGTCGCGCCGTCGAGCGAGCCGACGAGGCCGGTGCCGGGCCGGTCCGGCTCGGGCGACTCCTTGCAGCTCAACGGCTGCGCGAACGCGGGGGTGCCGAGCAGCACCGAGCCCCCGACGAGCCCCGTGACGACGAGCAGCGCCAGACCCCGCCCCGGACGCCCGGACGGCCGGGCCCGCCTGCGCCGCCGCCGCGCGGCCCACAGCGCGAGCCCCAGCACGATGGCGACCGGCAGCCACCCGGCCCCGGAGGAGGCGGCGGCCGGGGTCATCGCCCGGTCCGCCCGGCCGTGCTCGCCCGATCGATGTTGCGTTCGGCGATGCCGTCGTCGGGAGGAGCGGTGTCGGGTGGCCCGTCGTCGACGTCGCCGAGCAGGTCGAGGGCCTCATCGCCCCGCAGCTCGGCGCGGTAGCCGTGGACCAGGCCGTTGCGCAGCAGGCCGTCGGGGTCGTCGAGGTCGTCGAACGTCGGGTCGATCAGCTCGCCCTCGTCGTCGTCGAGGTCGACGACCGCGTGCGTGCGGGACTCCTTGGTGAAGCTCAGCGACGGCGGCGGGGGCTCGTCGGGCGCGCGGACCGCAGCCGCCCGCGCGGGTGCCGGGACCCCGCGCACCGCCACCCGGTTGGCGTCCGGGTTGGTGTCGAGCGCGTCGCGGACGTGCTCGAGGTGCGGCGCCTCCAGGTCGATGCGGATCTTCTCCACACCGCCGTGCCCGTCGGCGAAGATGAACTGGCGGGGGGTGTCGTCGACCCGGTCGTCGTGGCGCGGCCGCGGGGACAGCGTGCCCAGCATCTGCTCGTAGCCGACCTCGATGGGCACCTTGAGCAGCCGCAGCGCGTCGGCCTGGGCCTCGTTGTCGTCGGTGCGCCCCACGAACACGGCGTTGACCAGCGACGCGAACCCCGACACCCGCAGCAGGTCGCCTGCCAGCTGCGACGCGAAGAGAGCGCGGACGTTGAACTTCCGCGAGTCGCGGGCGAGGCGGTCGATGAGCACCTTGCCGGTGGGCACCTGCGACAGGAAGTGCGTCTCGTCCAGCGCGACGCCCTTGCGGATGTTGCGGTCGGCCTCGTAGATCGTGCGCTGGGTGAGCCACGAGGCCAGGTTGAGCAGCTCGACGGCCAGCGACTCGCCGTCGGTCCACTCCTCCCGCGGGCTGCCCGGCCGGGGCAGGGTCATGCCCTGCATCGTGAGGACGGTGAGGCGGTAGTCGCGCTCGTCCTGCCACGGGTCGTCGCGGACGGTGTCCGGGAACAGCAGCGCGGCCTGCGGCAGCTCGCGGCGCTCCTCCAGGAAGTCCGCGACGGCGCCCGCGTGCTCCTCGCCGTCGCGCGCGTGGCGCCGGAGGACGTCGATGACCAGGCCGGGATGCCGGTCGGCGGCGCCGCCGACCTCGCGCACCGCGCGCAGCAGCACGATCCGGGTGTGCGGGAGGCGGGCGACGTCGAACGGCAGCAGCCCGGTGAGCACGTCGAGCACCAGGCGTCGGCGCGTGGCCGCGGCCAAGGAGCGCTCGCGTCGCCACGCGCGCTCGGGGTCCTCCTCGTCGGCGAAGTGCTCCGGGCGCGGCTCGGCGACCACGCGGTACGGGTTGAGGATGCCGGGATCGGCGCGCAGCAGGTTGATGTGCCGGGAGAACGGCGCGAGCTCGGGGAGCCGGGTGAGCTCGGCCAGCGGGCCGGAGGGGTCGAGCAGGGTCCAGCGCGCGCCCATCCGCAAGGTCTTGTAGACGATCAGGCCGGTGAGGAACGACTTGCCCGAGCCCAGGCCGCCGACGATCGCGGTGAGGCCCGACGCCCGCCGCACCTCCTGGGCCAGCCACGGGTCCCACGCCACCGGACGACGGGTGGCGGTGCACGTCTCACCGATCATGATTCCGCGCCGGTCGCCCACGCTCGCGGTGGCGGCGGGCACGGCCGACGCCGCCCAGGTGACCGAGCCGCGACGGCGGTAGGCCGTGGACGCCAACGGCTCGCCCGGGATGAACTCGCGCGCGTAGCGGTACTGCGCCTCGGGGTGTTCGACCTGGACCTTCGGGCCGTAGAGGTCGTGCACCTGCTGGGCACGGGTGAGCGCCTCGGCCTCGTCCTTGCCCGCGACGGCGACCCGCCACCAGCCGTAGAGCCGCGTGTTGAGCTGGGTGAGCCCGCTCGTGAGCTCGTCCTCGATCTCCAGAACCCGGTCGGCCTGGCGGGCGAGCGACATCGGCGGGTCGAGATCGTGATCGTGCGTGTAGTGCCGGATCTGGGAGCGGACCTTGCCCATCTGCCGCTGCAGCTCGCCCGCCACCTCCTCCGGGCGGCGGATGTAGATGCGCGCCGACCACTCCACGGGGAACGGCAGCCGGTCGGAGTGCTGCATCCACGGGTCGTCGACCTCGGGGATCCGCAGACCGTCCATCAGCCCCAGCGAGAGGACGGCGATGTTGCGCGAGACGGCCTGCGAGCGCATTCGCCCCACGATCCGCACCGTGGGCGCGTAGGGCTCCTGGTGCATGTCGACGCCGTCGGTGAACGCCGCGAGATCCTCGGTCTCCCAGCGGTTGACCGACCCGGGCACCACCGTGAGCGACCGCGGCGCGGGCAGCCCCAGCGCGCACGAGCGGTGCATGAGCCAGGCGACGTCGTCGGCGCCTGCGGGTACGGCGTCGAGGCCGCTGCCCGCGACCAGCATGTCGAGGTGGCGCACCTCCGAGTTCAACGCGGCCAGCTCGGCGCGCACCGCGGCGGGCGCCAACTTGCCCAACACCGGCGACGCGGCGTCCACCCAGCGGTCCAGCATGCTGCGCCCGGACACCTCGATACCGAGGAAGACCTCCTTGTCCGACATCGAAAGGCCCATGAGGTGGCGCTGCTCGCCCTCCAGGAAGCCGTCCCAGCCGAGCGCACCCGCGACGTCGGGCAGGCGCCCCAGCGCGTTGTTGTCGAACGACTCGGCCCACATGTGCACCGGATACGGCCGGGTGGTGACCCGCAGGTGCACCCAGCGGCCCGAAAGCTCGCCCAGCTGCGACGCGATCTGGCGGATCAGCACCTCGCGCTGGGAATCGCTGCGAAAGCTCCAGGCCTGCGCCGCAAGCCGGTACCAGGCCATCACCTGCGTGGACGTGCGGGTCAGGTGGCCGTCGATCGCCCGCAGCGCGATGTTGGGCCGGTACTTGGGCAGCCCCGCCTCCCCGGCGAGCGCGCGCCGTCCGCGGCCGCCGGGTTGCTTCTCGCGCTTCTTGTCACGCCGCGCCACGGGCACGTCCCTTCGCCCGTTTGCGGCGGCGCGGTGGGAGCGCCTTGCCGCCGCGCGCGGGCCGGACCGCGACGTGCTCGGACCGCACCGAACCGCCCGCGACCACCGTGCGCCGACGGGGCCCGCGCAACTCATGCCGGAACAGTGCGACGACCTGACCGAGCGGACGCTCGTAATCGATGCGCTGACCGAGGAAACGCGTGCTGAGAACGGTGATGATCAGCGCCCACGCCACCGAGAAGAAGTCGAGCCCGATCCCGATCCGGCGCTGGAGGAACATGACCACGATCATTACCAGAAGGCCGAGGCCGTAGCTCACATATCGCGCGCGCCACGGAAAAGTGGCGCGCGGCGGCCCCAACCAGACGGAGTCGACGCGGTACACCTCGTCGTCGGTGCGCACGAGCACGCGGGTCACCCGGTGATGAGGCGGGCGAGGAAGCTGCCGACATCGGGACCCTTCCCCGATACGGCGATGCCGAGCGCCACGAGGCCGACCAGGAGCCCGACGCTGCGGCGCGCAACGCCTGCGTTGTCGCCCCGGCCACCGATCCACAGCAGGACCACCGCGATGCCCAACAGCACGAGCGGCACCACGTTGTCCTGGATCCACTTCTGCAGACCACCCGTCGAGACCCCTTGGGCGTAGACCTCAAGGACCTCCGGTGTGATCATGCCGACCTCCTCGCCACGGACCGGGCTCTCGTGCCCTTGAGCACGCTCCGTGCACATCCGACCACGTTCTGCGGACAAGGCCGCCTTCTGGGCAGAGTAGAGGGGTGCCCTCGCGATCGGTACACGTGGGCCGCAGAGCTTTGCACGTGCAAACGATCCCCTCGATCGGGGCCGCAGCGGGTGACGACACGCGGTAGATGTCGACATCGTGTGACCAATGTCCGCTCGCGTGCGCCGCGCCGGGGCCGCGGCGGCGGGTTAGGGTCGCAGCAACTTTCCGTGGTTACCGACGGGTAGCCCGGGTGATCGCGGACTACTCTGCGGCCACCGTCGCGGCGCAGCGCAGGGGGAGGCAGCTCGTGGTTGTGAGGCTGGTCATCGGTCTGGTGATGACGGTCGTGGCGTTGGGGTTCGCCGGGCGTCGAGCGTGGACGATCGCCACGCTGATCCGGTCGGGCCAGCCCGCCCCCGACCGCTCCCAGGATCTGGGCCGCCGGTTGCGCACCCAGCTGGTGGAGGTGTTCGGCCAGAAACGGTTGTTGAAGTGGTCGGTGCCCGGCCTGGCGCATTTCTTCACGTTCTGGGCGTTCGTCATCCTGCTCACGGTCTACATCGAGGCCTATGGGGCGTTGTTCGACCCGACATTCGCGATTCCGCTGATCGGCCACAGCCCGGTGCTCGGGTTCGTGCAGGACACGATCGCGGTGTTGTGCCTGCTCTCGCTCGGCGTGTTCGCGGTGATCCGGATCCGCAACGCCCCGGACCGCAAGCACCGGGCGTCACGCTTCTACGGCTCGCACACCGGCGGCGCGTGGCTGATCCTCTTCATGATCTTCAACGTGCTGTGGACGCTGTTCTTCTTCCGCGCCGCCTCCTCCGCGCTCGGCACCTTTCCCTACAAGTCGGGGGCGTGGGCGTCCATCGGCCTGGGGCACCTGTTCACCGGCCTGTCGCCTGCCGCGTTGGACGTGGTGGAAAGCGTCGGGTTGCTGCTGCACATCGGCGTGATGCTGGCCTTCCTGATCATCGTCGCCTACTCCAAGCACCTGCACATCTTCGTGGCGCCGATCAACGTGTCGGCCAAACGGTTGCCGAAGGCGCTGGGCCCGCTGCCGGTGATGACCTCGGGCGGGAAGCCGATCGACTTCGAGGATCCGGGCGAGGACGACGTGTTCGGCCGCGGGAAGATCGAGGACTTCACGTGGAAGGGCATGCTGGACATGGCCACCTGCACCGAGTGCGGGCGCTGCCAGAGCCAGTGTCCGGCGTGGAACACCGGCAAACCGCTGTCCCCGAAGCTCGTGATCATGGACCTGCGCGACCACCTGCTGGCCAAGGCGCCCTACATCATCGGCGGCAAGGAGGCGCCCGAAGGGGGCTCGATCGAGCTCGCCCACGAGGAGAAGGGCCACGCGGTCCCGGAGGCGGGCTTCCCGCGCGTCCCCGGGTCCGGACCCGAGCAGGCACACCGTCCCCTGGTCGGCACGGCCGAGCAGGGCGGGGTGATCGACCCGGACGTGCTGTGGTCGTGCACCACCTGCGGGGCGTGCGTGGAGCAGTGCCCCGTCGACATCGAACACGTCGACCACATCGTGGACATGCGCCGCCACCAGGTGCTCATCGAATCGGAGTTCCCGTCCGAGCTGGGCGTCCTGTTCCGCAACCTGGAGAACAAGGGCAACCCGTGGGGGCAGAACGCCCGCAACCGCCTCGACTGGACGAAGAAGCTCGGCTTCGAGGTCCAGATCTTCGAGGGCGAGCTCGCTCCGGAAGTGGAGTACCTGTTCTGGATCGGCTGCGCGGGCGCGTTCGACGACGGCGCCCAGAAGACCGTGCAGGCCACCGCCGAGCTGCTGCACCGGGCCGGGGTCGACTACGTCGTGCTCGGCCCGGAGGAGACCTGCACGGGCGACCCGGCCCGCCGCTCCGGGAACGAGTTCCTGTTCCAGATGCTCGCCCAGCAGAACGTCGAGGTCCTCAACACCGTGTTCGAGGGCCGCGAACCCGGCAAGCGCAAGATCGTGACGACGTGCCCGCACTGCCTCAACACCCTGGGCCGCGAGTACCCCCAGCTGGACGGGCACTACGAGGTCGTGCACCACACCCAGCTGCTGAACAAGCTGGTCCGCGAAGGCAAGCTCGTCCCCGTCTCCGCTCCTGACAACCACGGCGCGGTCACCTACCACGACCCGTGCTACCTGGGCAGGCACAACGAGATCTACGAAGACCCCCGCGCGCTGGTCGGCGCGGCCGGAGCACACCTGTCGGAGATGCCCCGCCACGCCGACCGCTCCATGTGTTGCGGCGCAGGCGGTGCCCGCATGTGGATGGAGGAACGCATCGGACAACGGGTCAACATCAACCGCACCACCGAGGCCCTCGACACCATCACCGCCGCAGGCACCGACGGCGACGGCGGCACCATCGCCGTGGGCTGCCCGTTCTGCCGCACCATGCTCACCGACGGGCTCACCCAGGCCCAAGGCCAGGGCGACGGCGAGAACGTCCAGGTCCAGGACGTGTCCCAGATGCTGCTCGCCGCCGTGAAGCGCGGCGCCGATCAGCAGGGGGAGAACGCGACCACGTAGTAGGAGCTGCCCCCCGGCTTCTGGCCGATCTCCAGCCTGCCCAGCCGGGGACCTGCCTTTTGGCCGTTCGACCACGTCAACGAGCAGGCATCGACGTCGTACCCCGTGGACGTCTGCACCGTCGGCGCGGTCGCGCCCGCGTATCTGGCCCGATCGACGACCTGAGCGGACAATGCGGCGACAGCGCCTTCGCAGTCCGTCCGGCCGGTTGACGCGACCAACGCGGCGCGGGCCGGGTCGGCCATCAGGTTGTTGCAGACCGGGCCGGGCACGTTCTGCGCGATCCGATTGAGCAAGATCGGCAGTACGCCCTGGGGCCGGGCGGCGCCCTGCTGCCCCTGGAGCTCCCGCTGCACCTGCTGGTCCGCTGCGGCGATCTCCCGCTGCGTCTGGTAGGTCGCGATCCCGAAGCCTGCACCGGAGACGGCGCACATCACGACGCCGACGGCGGCCAGCCGCCACCACGGCAGCTGCAGCAGTCCGGCCACCAACACGCCGATGCTCGCGGCCAGTGCCCACGCCCAGGGGCCCGTGCTGTACATCAGACCGGCTACGACCACGAGCCCGCCGAGGTGCCACACCCAGCCGCGCAGCAGCCCGTCCAGGCGCAGCAGCCGGAGCAATATCAGCACGCCCAGCCCGACCAGCCACGGGATCGCCGACCAGCCCGAGAACGGCCACAGCAGCAACGCCGCCGACCCGATCGCCAGACCTGCGGCGCCGCGGCGCGTGCGGGTGAGCCGCTGCCACGTGAAGGTCGGGCGCGGCGCAGCCGGAGGCGGATCCGGGACCGCAGGGGGTGGGGCGGGGGTCCGGGCGACCGGAAGCCACGGCGGAGGATCGGGGCGCGGGTCCATCGTCGGAGGAGGCTAGCCCATCCACCGCCGCGAGCCGGACGTTTCCGGTGGTCGAATCCCGGCGACGTCGGTCTCGCGGCGATCCTGGCCCATCAGCGGCGGGTGTCGACCCGGTGGAAGTTCAGGTGGGCCCGCGAGGGCGTCGGGCCGCGCTGGCCTTGGTAGCGGGAGCCGACGCCGTCGCTGCCGTAAGGCCGTTCGGCCGGGCTGGACAGCCGGAACAGGCACAGCTGACCGATCTTCATCCCCGGCCACAGCGTGATCGGCAGGTTCGCGACGTTCGACAGCTCCAACGTGATGTGGCCGCTGAACCCCGGGTCGATGAACCCCGCCGTCGAATGGGTGAGCAGGCCGAGGCGGCCCAGCGAGCTCTTGCCTTCCAGCCGCCCGGCCAGGTCGTCGGGCAGGGAGATGGCCTCGAACGTCGAGCCCAGCACGAACTCGCCCGGATGGAGCACGAACGGGTCGTCGCCGTCGGGTTCGACCGACGTCGTCAGCTCGTCCTGCTGCTTCCGCGGGTCGATGTGGGTGTAGCGGGAGTTCTGGAAGACCCGGAAGTAGCGGTCGAGCCGCACGTCGATGCTGGAGGGTTGCAGCATCGCAGGGTCCCACGGGTCGAGCACGAGGCTGCCGTTGTCCAACTCCTTGGTGAGGTCGCCGTCCGAGAGGAGCACGGGCCTACCCTACGGCTCCCGGTGCGCCGGGTCGGGCGCCTCGTCGTGGTCGTCCTCGGCGAGCCGCGGCTGCGGCAGCTCGAGCACCGGCGTGCTCGTGAGGCCGAACATCCACGCCACCGCCTGCTCCACGCGGACGGCCTCCAGCCCGTCGGACGGCTCCGGCGCGGGCTGGTGCGCCGCGAGCAGCTGGCCGACCGCGCCCATGACGCGCGGGCTGAGGATGCTGCGGATGGAGTCGCCGGGCTCGGCGATGTAGGGCCCGTCGACGAGGACGGCAGGCGTGCCGAAGCCCGGCGCGTCGCTGACCAGCTCGGGGTTGTCGGAGACCAGGACCGCGCTCACCCCGAGGAGCGCGACGAGATCGGCCAGCGGCACGTCGCGGACGACCGTGCCCCGCGGGTGGCTCGCGATCGGCGCCGCGGCGCCGTGGGTGCCCAGCTCGCCGAACAGCACGACCTCGACGTCGGGCTCGCTGTCGAGCAGCTCGGGCAGCCCGGCGAGGACGCCGAGGGAGTCGAGCCGGTCGAGCGCGACCAGCACGATCCGCGGCCGCTCGACGCGCACCCGACGGAGCAGGCGGGCGAAGCGCAGGTCGGCGGGCTGCGGGTTGGCCGCCATCGTGTCGCCGACGGGGATCGCGTTCGGGCCGATGGGGCTGCCGAGCGCGGCGCCGCCGGTGGTGAGGAACAGGGAGGCGAGCTGGCCGATGATCCGGCGGTTGGCCTCTTGGGGGAACGGGCAGAGCAGGTCGTCGCTGGCCACGCCCGCCTGCAGGTGCACGATCGGGATCTGCCGCCAGAACGCCACCTGGGCCGCGATCGCCGGGGTCATCCCGCCGCCGTAAACCATGATCGCCGACGGGTCGAGGTCGACCATCAGCTCGTCGAGGCGGCTCATGAGCATCGCGCCGACGGAGGCCGGGTTGACGGGATCGAACGGGACGCGCGCCAGCTGGGTGACGTCCGCGGGCACACCGAGCGCCTCGAAAGCCTCGTGGACGGCCATGGGATCGGGCCCGGTGGCGACGGTCAGGGCCCGGATGCGGTCGACGTCGTTGAACGCCGTCGCGACCGGGGCGAGCCGGGCCACCTCGGGTCTACTGCCTGCGACCAGGAGTACGTCGTGATCGTGATCCTGGTCCGGGAGCGACCCCAGGGGCGGGTCGTACTCCGTCATACGGGGGTTCCTCACAGCCGGGGGAGCTGGCCTTGCGAGCCCACGAAGTGTGAACCGGCGGGAGGCCAGGCGTCGAGGCCTCATTCTCAGGAACACCGAGGAACACTCGTTCGGGGTACTCAAGCGGGGGGCTCGGTCACTCGGCGTGAGCTGCTAGGCTTGCGCTCGATCGCTGCGGATGTAGTTCAATGGTAGAACATCAGCTTCCCAAGCTGAATACGCGGGTTCGATTCCCGTCATCCGCTCCACCCTCATCACCGCAGGTCAGCGGCATGATCATCGATCTTGGTGCGGTTGTCGCGCTCTGGCGTGTCATCGTCGCGTGCGATTGACGTGCGATCAGCCGACCGGGACGAGCGTGCCCGCGGCACCGTCGTCATCATCCGGCCCTGGCCTCGTGTGGTCGGCGAGGAGGTCACTCAATCGGTCGGCAATCACCCGATCGGCTTCGCCCGTTGCGTGCTGATAGATGAGGGCAGCCCGCATGTCGTCATGACCCATTCGGGCCATCAGGTCCTTCGTTGTGGCTCCAGTACGCGCCGCCAGGTGATTACCGGTGTGCCGAAGGTCGTGGAAGTGCAGGCCGGGTGCACCGATCTCTCTGACCGTCTCCACCCAGCGCGAGAGGTTGTTGAAGTGCGCTCGCCGGAGCGCACCACCCTTCGGTCCGGTGAACACGAGCGCATCGGGACGATGATCGACGTAGGTCATCAGGTGCTTGACGATCTCGGGTCGGATAGCGGCCGGAATGGCGACGGTGCGTACCCCCGCGCGCGACTTGGGTGGCCCGACGACGATCCCGCGGCCGACGACCTCCGTGTGCGCAACGGACACCCGAACCCAGCTCCCGTCCGCCGCCACGTCACAGCGCCGGAGCGCGGTGGCCTCGCTCCACCGGAGTGTCGCGAACGCCGCCACGAGGACCAGCGCCCGCAGACGTCGGTACCGCATCGCATCCGCCAGCTCGAAGACCTGGGCCACCGTCAGGACCGGTCGCTCCGCCGGGCTTTCCCGGTCGGCACCCCTGACCCGACACGGGTTGCGTGGGATGATCTGGTCCTCGTCGACCGCGGTGTTCAGCACGGCCCGCAAGAGCCGGTAGGACTTGGCCGCCATCGTCTCCGACACCCCCGCGGCCAGCAGTTCGGCACGCCAATGTCGGATCATCGGCGTGGTGAGCCCGCCCAGCGAGACGGCGCCGAGGTAGGGCGCGATGTGCTTACCGAGCAGCCAGCGGTACAGCTCGACGGTCCGCGGGCGGAGACCGGCGCGCTCGCCGATCCATCGCTCCGCGTAGTCACCCAGCCGGATCTTGGCCCGGGCCGGATCAGTCCACTCGCCCTGCGACAGCAAAGTCTCGACGCGCGAGAGGTAGAGGTCGGCGTCCTTCTTCCGCTCGAACGTCTCGGGCGCGGTGCGACGTCGACCGTCAGGCCCGAGGTAGCTCGCCTGGTACCGGCCGGACGGCAGCTTGCGCACGTACCCGAAGCGACGGTGACCAGACCGATTCGCCATCACGCCACCCCGTGCAAGTCGCGCCACACGTCGGCCTCGGTCAGCGGCTCCACCCGTCCGGCCTGCATGAACACCTCCAGATCGGCGACCGCGATGCGGACGTGACGACCGACGTGATGGAAGGCGATCCGCCGCTCCGAGATCAGGCGCCGGACGAACCGAACGGAGGTGTTGAGGTAGGCCGCCGCCTCCGAAACCGTGAGGTACTGGCTCACGCTGGCCTCCGTTGCTCATGATCGTCGGTTGCCGAACGGGCACGGTCGTATTGGGCACGCCATCGTCGGCGCTGCGTGATCGCACGCAGGATCAGCTCCGTACGGTCGGGTGGGTTCGGATCGTTCGCCCCGACCAGTGCCCACGAGTAGCGGGTGTGGTCGGGGTCTTCGTCGGTGTCCCGGTCCACGCGGATGCCGACCGCGCCCAGGGCGCGCATGACGTGGGCGCGGCGGGCGTGGCGGTAGTCGTCGAGCTTCTTACCGGTCCACCGCCGGGACACGAGGCAGCGACGTCCGGCGTAGCCGAGGGTGTGGCGCTTGTGGGCCTTGCCGGGGCAGCAGCCCGGGACGAGCTCGGCGCGGGCGTGCTCGGGTTGGATGCCGTAGAGCAGCCAGTTCGCGCACCGCGGCGAACAGGGCGTCCAGCGCAGTTCCTCGGTCAGGCGCCGTTCGTGCTCGGCCGCAGGGTCGGTGGCGGGGGTGTGGCATTCGGCGATGGACTTGGTCAGGTATTTGACCAGGTAGGTCAGGCAGCCACCCGCCCGCTTGGTGCCCGTGACGACGCCTTGCACGTCGATGCCGCGGGCGCCGAAGCGGACCACGTGCGCCGGGGTGGCGTGCGGGTCGGCGGCGATCGCATCCAACGCCCGCGCCCAGGTGAGCAGCGGTGTTCCGGTGGCCGGGTCGACATAGCCGCCCGCCCGCGCGTCCCACACCGGAGGTCGGTGCCGCGGGTAGACCTCATGGTCGTGCGACGGCCACCACACCTGGTGATACGTCGCGGCGACGACCTGCCGGATCAGCGCCCGGGGCATGGTGCCGCGGATGGCCGCGTGCAGGTGCGGGGCGAGCCGCTTCTGGGGTTCGACCGCGGCGAAGTACTGCACCGGCCAGCCGCAGGCCCGACGCAGGTTCTGCCAGAACCGGTCCACCAACGCCCCGAAGTGGATCGCATCCCGGGCCGCGCGGCGGTAGTCGTAGTTGTCCGGGTCCAGCGGTGCCCCGTCCGGGCCGACGCGGCCGTAGGAGGGCATGGTCAGCGTGGCGAAGGTGGAGGGCCGGTAGGACTTCCCGTCGGGCGCGGCGTAGGTACGGCCCAAGGTGGTGGCGGCCATCGGCACAGCGGGCAGGTCCGGGACGTCCTGGCGACGGCGGGTCGAGCGCACCCGACGCGGCTCGTCGCCGGGCGTCCGCACCAGCGCAGACACCGGGGTTCCGCGGTCAGGTGCCAGCCTTCCCGGGCCTGGTCCATGCGGATCTCGCGGTTGCGCTCGGCGCACGGACGGCACGCCTCCGCCCGTGTGGAACCGCAGCGGATGCCGATCGGCTTCGTCTCGCCGGTGACGTTGTCGGTGCGCCGCACCACCAGCGGGCGCACGCACACGCCGGTCTGTTCGGCGGCCGCGGTCACCAACTCCCGCAGCACCCCGGGACCGGGCCGGACCTCGGCGGTGGCGGTCATGCCGCACCTCCGGCCGAGCGCGGCGCGGGCACCGCGGCGGTGGGCAGCGCCAAGACTCGCCCCGCAGCGACGGCGTGTGTCGTGCCGGTGACGAAGGCCTCCAGCTCTTTGATGGTCTCGTCGGACACCCATCCGGCTCGGACGCGCAGGGGTTCGCGGATGCCTTCGCCGAACAGGTAGCCGATCCCGGCTTCGGATTCGCCGATGCGGTTGGCCCAGGCGCCGCGGTCGTAGGCCTGGTCCCCGAGCACCATGCCGACGTGGGTTTTGGAGGCGACGCGCAGGCAGATGCGGCGGGGGAACAGTTCCCGCACCGGCACGGTGTCCTTGGTGGGTTCCTGCACGTAGCCGCGCACGGTGAGCCCGAGTGCCCGGCCTTGGGTGTTCAAGAGAGCGACGCGGTCGATGATGGCTTCGCGGGTCTTGCGGTCGCCCACGTAGCGGATGAGGGCGCCGATCTCGTCGAACTCCAGCAGCTCGACGGGATGTTCGCGGCTGATCGGCACCATGCGGTGGCTTCCGGCGAAGATGCCCTTCCGCGCCTCCATCCCGGCGACAAGGTCGTCCAGCAGTTCGAGGGCGTCGCGGGAGGTGACGGCGTAGCGGTGGAAGATCCGCCGCCCGTAGGCGAGTTCCATGCCCTTGGGGTCGATGCCCGACACCCGCACCAGCCCGTCGCGGATGGCCGGGGCGATGGAGACGATGGGGCACCAGCCGTGCGAGTTCTTCCCCGCCCCGGTGGCCCCGGCGACGAGGGTGTGCCCGCCGACCAGGGACTGATGCCAGTCGCCCCCGTACTCGGTGCGCCCCGACCACACCTTCGTCAGGTCGACCTCCTCCCCGCGCACCTGCACGAGATCCGCGGGGCGGCGGCACACGATGACCGACGCGAGCCGGTCGCGGCGCTGGTAGTCGATCGACACCACGTCCGGGGCCAGCTCGCGGACTTGGCAGCGGGCCACGCCGCGGGCGACGGCCAGGGCGCGGGCGGCCAGGTCGAAGTCCTCCGGGGTCTGACCCGGCACCAGCCGCACTTTGACCTCGTCCCAGGAGGGTCCGGAGCGGACTCCGATCACCCGCGGCACCTGATCGCGGCGCGGCTTCACCTTCGGAGCGACGGCGGTGCGCCGGAACGGGGTCACCTGGACCGTGACCGGCTGGCCGGGGTCGGCCACCGTCAGGTGGCAGGCGCGCAGCCAGCTGGGCATCCGGCGTGCGTACACGGCCCAGCGCCACCACCAGCCCCGCAACCAGCGACCGACGTACGGCTCGAAGGACAGCCGGTGCCGCCACCGCCACGCCCCCAATCCGAGCGTGACGGCGGCGATGGTGATAGCCAGTGAGGGCCAGCCCCACCAGTGCAGCCAGGCCAGCAGCACCACGGCCGTGACCGTCGTGCGCCAATGCCGGACCAGCCAGCGCCCGGTCTTCCACACTGACTTAAGCAGGAGCCAGAGGGTGAGGAAGACGACGGCGATCGCGGCGGCGGCCTCGAGCAGTTTGGTCAGGAACTGCCCGATCTTGTGCAGCAGCCACAAGCCACCACCCGCGAGCAGCGCGTAGAGCAACACCTGTGCGGAGGTCATCAGGCCGCCCCCCGATCTCCGAGCCGCTGTGCGAGCTGGTTCCGTTCGGGACCGGTGAGCCCTCCGACAATGCCGTGGCGCTCGTTGGGCCGTTCCCAAGCCATGACGTCGGCGAGGCAGGCGGCGCGGACCGGGCACTCCGCGCAGATGGCGGTGGCGATTGCGGTGGCCAGTGATCCGGCCCAGCCTGGCGGCGGGTAGAACGTCTCCGGGTCGACATCGCGGCAGGCAGCGGCGCGTCGCCAGTCGGGGACGTGTTCGCCGTCGAACAGCGAGGCGCGCAGCACGAGCCGCAACGTGTCCGGGTTGGTGGTGTCCAAGCTGCCGATACGGGCGCCGTTGCGGAGACGGCGCTGAATGCGCGCGGTCGTGGCGCTCATGTCGACCACGCCCCCGTCTCGGCCTGGTCGTGGTCGACGCCCGCGAGACGGGCGCGGTAGTAGGCCGCGTCGTCGGCCCAGAACCGGGCGTCGCTCATGGCGCAGGACTCGGCTCGCACTGCCGCTTGGGCGAAGACGAGCGGCACGGTGCCTCTTGGGCTGTAGGCCCAGCGGTGCAGCACCCCGTACCAGCGGCTTTCCCGGTCGCAGAGCACGGCGAGTCGCTCTGACCGTGCGACCGTGTCGACGTGGGTGCGACGAGGCATGTCGCTGCGCGTTCGCGAACTGTGTTGCGCAACGTGACAGGGCGCGCCGTACCAGGGTCGGCACGGTGACGTCCTCTGCCCGTTGACTCGTGGCGGCGTCCATCTACCCTCGGCTCCTCTCGGTTTCGACGCCCTGACGGGGGATCACGTGGGATCGGGAGATCGGAGGGGGGTCCGCCGGAATCGGGCTCCCCTCCCCCGCGCTAGGCAGCCGCATCGCTGGCCTCCGTGTGATGCCGCGACGGGCGGGGCTGACCGGACTGACCGACGGCGCGCACGCCTCGGGCCCGGATCGACAGCTCGACACGGCATCCGCAGCGCCGTCCCTGGCCGGGCTTGCAGCCGCGGTCGTTGAGCCAGGGCCGGGCGGTCATTCCGACGAACTCGACCGGGACGAACGGCATCCCGGGCGTCGGCTCCGGCAAGGCCGGTTCGTCGTCGCAGAGGATCTTGATCCGGCGCTGGACCGCGGCGCCGGGATCGGCCACGACCTGCGACCAGACCTTCAACCCGGTCCCCTGGTCGATCTTCTGTACGAAGTTGGTTGCCGACGAGCGGTCCCAGTCCTTCTCTGCCTCCGGGACGCCCATCGCGTACGCGACGCCGTCGGTGAACATCTGGGCCATGCTCGACGGCAAACTCGTCATTCGCTGCCATGTGAGGTCTCACCCCTAGATCCGATGTCATGCCTGTCATGACAGGTACGACAGTGGCCCGCACCACTGGCGGTTGTCAAGGGGATGTCGCTACTGTTGTTCTCGTACCACTCGTCATGACAGGAGTTGTCGGAGATGGCAGGGCAGCCGAAGCATCGACAGATCGCCGATGAGCTGCGAGGACAGATCAACCGCGGCGAGCTGGCAGCCGGGCGCGCAGCTCCCCAGCGAGGCCGAGCTGTGCGCCGAGTACGGCGCATCCCGCACCACCGTCCGCGCAGCACTAGCGACACTGAACAACGAGGGCCTGATCGCCAGCGAGGCCGGGCGCGGCTCATTCGTCCGCCAACGCCGACACCTGGTCTACCGACCGCAAGAGGACTTCCAACCCCGGCCCGCGTCACCGGAGATGGACGCGTTCATGACCGCCCGAATCGAAGAAGGGCGCGTGCCGTCCCAGACGATCGACGTCGCGATCGTGACGCCACCCCACGACGTTGCCGAACGCCTCAAGCTCGCCGGCGACGCGCTCGCGGTCGTCCGTCGCCGGGTCCGCAGCCTCGACGGCGAGCCGTACTACATCAACGACTCGTACTTCCCGCTCGACCTCGTGTCCGGCTCCGAGATCATGAACCCGACCGACATCGCCCGCGGCGCCAGCACCGTCCTCGCCGACCTGGGCTACCACCAGGTCCGCGCGCTCGACGAGATCTACGTCCGGATGCCCACGCCAGACGAGGTGCACCGCCTCAACCTCGGCCCCGGCACACCCGTCGCCATGCACGTCATCACCGGCTTCACCGACGACGGGCAACCCGTCCGCGTCGCGGTCAACATCCTCCCCGGTGACCGGCACGCCATCGTGTGGGAACGCGAACGCCCGGCGGCGACCCCATGACCCTCACCATCCGCCGCGCGACCACAGCCGATGTCGACGCCGTCCTCGGCCTCGTCATCGACGCGGCCTGCTGGCTCGCAGAACGCGGCTCCGACCAGTGGCAATACACCGCCGAACGCCACCGCCTCGCCATCGAACGCGCCACCGCCCGCGACGAGGTATGGGTGATCAGCGACGAGACCGACGCCATCGTCGCCACGATCACGCTTAACGGGTACGCCGACCCCGAGTTCTGGACTGCCGCCGACGATCCCGATGACGCCCTCTACGTGCACCGCATGGCCGTCGCCCGCGCCGCGAAGGGCCAAGAGATCGGCTCGGCTATGCTCGACTGGGCCGCCCGCCAAACCGTCGATGCAGGCAAGAAATGGCTCCGCCTCGACGCCTGGGCGAACAACACCGCGCTACACGCCTACTACCTGAATCGGGGCTTCCAACCCGTCCGAATACTCCACTTCGGACACCGCGGCAGCGGCGCACTCTTCCAACGCCCCGCAACGACCCAACTCGGCACCGGCCCACGCTTACTCGACGAGACCGTCCTGCGCCGCTGACGCGCATCCTGCCGAATTGGCCTCTCTCATCATCAAGGCGCCGCCTGACGGCGGCGCGCGTGACCGGCTACGCCGGTCCCGCCGCCTCGCTCCCTCTACCTCCGGCCCGGTCGCGGTCGGCGTTACCGGCTACCCGGCCCCGCTCTGTTCCGAGGCAGCGTCTCCATGCTGCGAGCACAATGGAACATCCGGCGATGACGATGTGCGACCAAGAGAACCAGGGCTCCACCCGGGACTCAGCCCACGCCCCTTCTTCACTCAGCGTCGTCGTCGGCGTCCCGATTCTCCGCGTACCGGTTCGCCGTGCGCACGGTCATGGGCCGGGTTTGGTGTAGGCGCCCAGGAGTTGTCCCAACAATTTCCCGATCACCGTGTCGGACAGGCCCTTGGTGCGGAACCGGAACTTCCAGCCCTTGCCCGGTTCATGGGACAGGTCGATGTCGGCGTGGAACACCCACAGCACCAACGCGGCGGTGGCCAGCCCCAGTGTCGGGTCGCGGGTCGGATCGCCCAGGGTGCGCGGGGCCAGGTCGATGGCCTGGTCGATCACACCGGTTGTGCTGGGGTCGAGGGCCACGAGATGGGTCAACGCGGTCCGGGCCAGATCGCCCTCGGTCGCATCCGGTTCGGCGGGGATGGTCTCGCCGATCTCCGGCTGCGCCAACGCTTCCCGCAGCCGCGCGTGCTGCTCGTCGGCATTGACCGCGTCCACCGGTGCGTGTCGGCGTTTGGCCACCAACGCCAACACGGTGACCGCGTCCTGATCGGACAAGGCGGCGATCCGCTCAACAATAGGGACACGGCTGGGGGTCATGAGGTCTCCTGACCGGTCCCGGACGCCGCGAGCCGCTCGCGGAGGGCGTCCAGGACCGGGACGTACTCGGACCCCACCGCGCTGGAGTCGGGGATCGGCATGTGGGTGATCAGGGCGCGCACCGCGGCCGCGAACCCCGCCGCGTCCGGGTCGGCGGCCATCTCCGCCAGGACCGGGTCCAGCAGCTGGCGGGCGGCGACGTCACCGTCGGCGGCCGCGACCGCGGCATCCAGGAATGTCGTCACCCCCTCCTCACCCTCACCCTCACCGTCACTGTCGGTGTCGGGGCCGGTGGTGGTGGCCGGGTCGGTGAGGGT
The DNA here is from genome assembly GCA_963837575.1 of uncultured Actinomycetota bacterium. GTDB lineage: Bacteria > Actinomycetota > Actinomycetes > Mycobacteriales > Pseudonocardiaceae > Pseudonocardia. The sequence continues at coordinate 6,750 of CAWIOI010000008.1, read as the reverse complement.
GTGCCAGGTGTCGGGGTTGATGTCCAGGTCGGCGGGGGCGGTGTCGGGGTGGGTGAGTAGCTGCAGGGCGCGGCGGGTGATGGCGGTGTCGATGTCGTCGAGCCCGGCCAGCAGGGCGGCGGGGTCGGTGTCGAGGTCGTGCTGGCCGGTGTGGAGGCGGCGCAGCACCCCGACCAGTTGCCGCCAGTCGGTGTTGGTGTCGAAGCCGGTGAGGGTGTCATCGAGGGCGGCGGCGGCGGTGTGGCGGGTGTCGGGGTCGGGATGGTGGTGGGCGGTGTGCAGGGCGGCCAACACCGGATCCCACATCGTGATCAACCGTTGGGTGCGGGCGTGGGCGGGTGTTTGGGTGGTGCGGTGCAGGATGTCGTCGAGGGCGGTCTGGGGGGTGGTGCGGGCGGGTAGCCGGTGGAGCAGCTCGCCCAGATGGACCCCGTCGAGGTCCTCGACCAGTCCGATGACCTGCTCGATGGCGGCGGGGGCGTCGTCGGGGTGGCTGCCCTGTAGGGCGGCCAGGTTGTTGATGGTGAGGGTGAGTTCGCCGCCGCCGGTTAGGTAGCGGATGACGGCGGCGGCGAGCAGGTGGGCCCACACCTGCTCGGGGTCGCGGCCGTCGAGGCGCAGGTGGTCGGCGAGGTTGTGGTGGCTGGCGCTGATCGAATCGGGGTCGCCGGTCAGGTATTTGTAGCGCAGCGCGTCGGTTTCCAGGGCGATGGCCCGCTCGCGGTGGCCAAGGGTGTTCTCCACATCGGCGAGGGCACTCATGGTCTTGCCGAGGCTGGGGATGTTGTTGGTGGCCTCATCCACCGCCCGGCACCGGATGAGCAGCTCACGGGCCTCAAGGGGCCGGTCCAGGTTCAGCAGCGAGCCGTAGTCGTTGAACGCGGCGTAGACCAGTTCCGGGTCGCTGGCGCCGCGGCGGCGCATGGACTCGAGGACTTCGGCGTTGAGGTCCAACGCCTGCTGCCACCGCCCGAGGCCGCGGGCGGCGAGCATGCCGACGTTGAGCAGGATCTCCCGGACATTCCATGGGGTGACGGCGTTGTCGGTGGGGTCGGGCGGGTCGGGCAACGACACCCACTGTTGGCGGGCCTGCAACACCTCGTCCAGCACCTGCTGGTAATGCCCCTGCAGATACAGGATCTGCAACCGCTTGTGCTGAACGAGGAGTTGGGTCCAGGGCCCGAAGCCGGCGCGGCGGGTGTAGTCGGCCATCTGCTCGACGAGCCCCAGGGCCTGCTCGAAGTGCCCCCGCTCGCGGTAGAGAATGATCAGGTCATTGGCCGGGGCGGCGGCGGCGCCGAACTGTTCGCGGGCGAGGGCGGTGTCCAGCAGCCGCCGGAGCACGGGTTCGGCCTGGTCGGGATCCAGCCTGGCCAGGGCGCGGGCGTGGGTGCGGCCCAGGTTCAGTTCGAGGTCGGTGTCGCGGTTGGCCTCCGTGGCGGTGGCCAGCATGGGCAGCAGCAACGCCGCAGGCGCCGCGCTGGAGTCACGGGCCAGGAGTTGATGGGCGGCGGTGTCAAGGTCTGCCCAGCGGTGCCGGCGGGCCAGATACGGGGCGGCGGAGCGGGCCGCGCGCAGCACCAACCAGCCGGTGTCCCGCTCCCGCTCACCCTCACGGCCGAGGTCGAGTTGGGTCAGCCACAGATCACCCAACAGGCTGTCCACCACGGTGGTGAACCGGTCCCCTGCGCTGCTGCGGCCGGTGTCGGCCACCCCCGGGTGCAACCGAAACGCGCTGGCCTGACCGGTGCCGGGATCGTGGTCGGCGGCGACCAGCGCGGCGGCCTGCAGCGGCGCCAACGCGGTGTCGAGGTCGGGTGGCTTACCGGGTCGTTGCAGCTGTTCCCACAGCTGTGGCCACACCATCTGCACCACCGGGCGGACCCGGTCGTCCTCCTCGACACAGCACAGCAGCCCGAACAGGGTGACCGCATCATCGGGCAGGGTGGTGGCGGTGGCCCGGGTCCAGCCCTGCAACACCCGCAGGTAATCCAGATCGGTCGCGGCGGACTCACCCCGGTCGAGAAAGGCATCCAGGCGGGTGCCGGTGCTCAGCCAGGTCCGGTCGGCCTCCTCCAACCGGGCCGCGAGTCGGTCCGGGGCGGCGGCCTGGCCGTCGGCCAACTCGATCAACTTCGGGTGCCCCTGCACCACCGCCAGCGTGCGCGCGGCCAACACCCGCGACTCCTCGACCGACAGTCCCGCGGGGGGCGGGTCGGCGTCGATCAACGCCCCGAGATGGGGCCAGTCCCGGGCCAGCAGCACCGCCTCCCGCAGCGACAGGGCGTGCACCGACGCCACCAGCATGCTATCGGCGAGCCGCTCGGGGCGGTGGCGGGTGGTTAGGACCAGCCGGGACAGCCCCTGATGGTCGGTGAGCGCATCCACCACCCACCCCCACCGCTCATCCCGCCACCCGCCCTGCCCGGTCAGCAACGACTCCACGTTGTCGATCACGATCAAGGTTCGGTATTGGCGCATCATCGCGGTCAACCCCGGCAACGCCGCCCGCAACATCGTCGTGTCGCCGATCTGGTGCAGCAGTTTCAACCCCGGCAGCTGCTGTTCCAGCGCGAACGCGAAATCACTCAACGCGGTAGCGATATCATGGCCGTCCGGCGGTGCCTGATACCAGGCCAACCATCGGAACACGTCCCGGTGCGTGTAGGCCAACTCCAGCGCGCACGCGGTCTTCCCACCCCCGGCCATCCCATGAAACACCACCCCGGTGCGACCCGAGCGTGGCGCCAACGCCGTCGTCGCCCGGGTCATCGCCGCCACCCGCCCCACAAACCGGTGCGGCTGCGGCGGGAACAACGCCAATTTGGCCGAGTCGTCCTCGACCTGCACCGGCCCACCCGCCGGCGGCTCCAACATCAAATCGGTGGCGCGAGCCCCGAACAACGCCGGAGTACCCATCGACAGCGCCGACACCCCCACCCCGCGGGTGATGCGGGGCACGGTCAACGCCAACGCCTTGGTGATCGGCTGCCCCTTCCCCAACACCAGGTTGTAGAAACCGTCGGCCAGGGCGATCGCGAAATCATCGGCCACCGGATACCGCATCGCCAACACCGCACAGTCCAACCGCTCCACCAACACCGCCGCCACCGCCGGCAACGACCCCCCAACCCCGCCCTCGCGATCGCTGTCGCTGGTGCTGTCGCTGGTGGCGCTGCTGGCGGGTGGCCCGGTCCGCTCTCCATCCTGGGTGTCCCGGGTGGCGGGGGCCAGGCCGAGTTGGCGCAGATGCTCGGTCGCGATCACCGCCGCGGACTCACACGCCGACAGGGTGACCAGCTTGAGCTGATCGGCGGCCAGGTCCAACAAATCCACCAAATCGGTGGACGAGATCAGATCCCGGCCGCCGGTGTCGGTCTCCAACATCAACCCGGCGGGCAGGCCGTGCCCGGACAGGTGCACCACATCCCACCCCGGCTGCTCCAACAACGCGTCTTCCAGCCGTCGCCGGGTGGCGCCGTACTGCAACACCCGCAACTCGATCGCCTTCCCGTTCACCGCGGCGATCTCCTGCATCAGGCGGGCCAGTTCGAACCGTTCCTTGCGCAGGTTCAACGCGCCCGCCCCCTCGGGCAGGCTGAACACCGCGAGCCCCGAAGTTCTCGGACTGGAGATCCACTAGGATCATTCAGCGAGAAAGTGAGGGCACGTGCCTCGAAATCGACGGAAGTTCTCCCCGGAGTTCAAGGATGAGGCTGTGAAAGCGGTCATCCTGAACTCGCGTCCGATCGCCCAGGTCGCCCGAGAACTGAGTATCAACGAAGGAACTCTCGGGAACTGGGTCGCGACTTACCGGCGAGACCACGCCGACGAGGAGCTGGCGCTCGATGCCAGCGAACGAGCCCGACTACGCGAAGCTGAACGTCTGGTCCGGGAACTGAAAATGGAAAACGAATTCCTGAAAAAAGCCGCAGCGTACTTCGCCCGGGATCCCCGGTAACCGAGAAGTATCAGTTCATCGAATCCTGCAAGATTGATTCGGTGAAGTACGCCTATCCCGTGAAAAAAATGTGCCGGTGGCTTGCCGTGTCCTCGTCCGGTTTCTTCGACTGGAAACGTCGAGAAGTGTCGGCGACGGCGCGCCGGAGGGCGGAGCTGGCGGCGTTGGTGGTGGAGATCTTCACCGACTCCGACGAGACCTACGGCTACCGCCGAGTGCATGCCGAGCTGGGCCGCCGACGCATCCCGGCCGGTCTCGAGCTGGTCCGCTCCATCATGCGTGACCAGGGCCTGGTGCCATGCCAGCCGCGGCCGTGGCGGGCCGGCCTGACCGAGAACGACGGCAGCGCCGGGTCGATCCCCGACCTGGTCAACCGCGACTTCGCCGCCAACGCTCCAGGCGAGAAAATGGTCGGAGACATCACATATATCCCGACGTGGGAAGGGTGGCTGTACCTGGCCACTGTCATCGACTGTCATACCAAGAAAGTCGTCGGCTACACGATGGACGACAACTACAAGACACCGCTCATCATCGAGGCCGTCCGCATGGCCGCACGCAACGTGACATTCGCCCACGACGCGATCTTCCACTCCGACCGCGGCAGCAACTACACCTCGGCCAGCTTCGCTGCGGCCCTCGTCGAACACGGGGTACGGCAGTCGGTCGGGCGAACCGGGGTATGTTACGATAATGCCATGGCCGAATCGTTCTTCGCCACACTGAAGAACGAGCGCGTGCACCGCACAGTCTACCCGACACGGCAGCGCGCGCGTGCCGACATCGCCCAGTACATCGAGCTCCGCTACAATACCAGGAGAATTCACTCAGGACTCGGATATCGCACGCCGCAGGAAGTTCATAACGCCTGGCTGGAAAGCCAACAAGCAGCGTAAAGGCCGATAGAAACCCGGTCCGAAAAACGCGGGGCTGCTCAACATCCGCAACCGATCCCCGACTTCGGCTTTCACCAGTGGGCGGTGCGGCTGCTGGTCGATGACCAGGTTCACACGATGCTCGACCAGGCTCCGCCCGCCGACCCGGGCCAGCTCCCACGGCCGATACCCCAACACTGCCGCCTGCGGCGGGATCTGCACCCGCACCGGCCCCCGCCGCCCGGCCAACACCGCACCGACCGGGCCCAACACCCGGCCACCGATCCAGTCCCCGACCGCGGTCACCAACTCCCGCTCATGCGCCACACGCCGATCCGGGCTCACATTCCAGCGCAGATACTCATACAAATCGGTGAACGCCTCGAACTCCCACTCCGAGACATTCAACTCCACCACATGATCAGCCAGAAAACCCCCGGCCGCATCGTCAACCGCCACCGCCACCGCGACGGCCCCCCAAAATCCAACACCTCAAGCCGCACCCACAACCCCCTCACCCACGGCCCCCACGCCATCACGGTGAGACCGGCATCACCACCAGCGTCGCACACCGCGACACCGCTGTTACGCGCCACTGATCAGAGCCGCCACCGCCATGCCCCTGATCAGTCACAAACCCAAGGCCACCCCCACGACCCAACACCGACTCCGAAGACGCCGGGCCTGCGCAGACGCGCCGTCGAATGCAGGAACGAAACGGCCGGCTACGTAATTGACGAGTCGGATGCCTTGACCGGCAAGAGCCGTCCCACCGTTGGTCGCGGACTATGTGCGGACGCTCGGCACGAGCTCGCCGCTCCGTCCGAGTTCAAGCCACCCTCGACGGCGGTCTCTAAATCCGCTCCCTCGGCCGCTGATCGTCCACGCCCCACCGGCCGCGTCAAGGGCGGCTACGCCGTCGCTCCGCGATGCCTACGGCACCCATGACCCGCCCGGCGCGACGAGGAATCGGGCCTATACGAGGGAGCCGGGGAGGAGCAGAGACCGTGCGACGAGCGTGCGATACGACCCTGCATCCGGCGGTGCCTCACGGTCAAACCAGCCGCACTCCGATCGCAGGTCGAGCGCACGCCCGCATGACCGGATCGTGTTCCCAAGCTGAATACGCGGGTTCGATTCCCGTCATCCGCTCCACGCTCATCACCGCAGGTCAGCGGCCTGATCCTGGAGCGCTAGGCCTTCGTCGTACCCGGGCGTATCGAGCCCATCGACCACTGGCGGGCATTCGCCGGAGCCGCGCCGAGCCCCCTTCGCCGCCCGTTCGGATCGTCATCATCTGGGGCACCGCATCCACCATGTCACTCATCGGTCGGCGATCAGACGGTGGGCTTCACAGGTTGTGCGCTTGGCTTCTGGGCCCCGGCCGCGGCGTCATACCCCATTCGGGCCATCAACTCGGTAGTACTTGCGCCCGTTTGCGCAGGGAAGCGACTACCCGTGTGGCGTAGGTCGTCGAGTGCAGACCCGGAACGCCGAGCCTCGGGCCGCCTCCACTCCACCAGCCATGATCACCGGTTGGGTGCGAAACCGTGCCAGATCTGGCCGGATCCGCACCGAACCGGTGATCACCGCCCCGCAGATCATCATTCGGCATCGGTCGGAACGCGGACGCTAGGGACCTCGAGACGCACCTGCCGACTGAGCGCGGACCCGCCCGCCTGGGAACTCGATCCGGCGCGGCTGCGTACCCGCGCGGCCACACTTGCGGATTCCCCTATGTTGATCGGCGGTACGCTTGCACAATGTGGACTTTCGCACTTTGGCCCTGACTGGTTGACGTAGCCGGGCGCTCTCCGGATCTGGATTATCCGCGCGACCAACTTGAGCGTGTGCTCGCGACACGCCGTTCGTGATCCGTGATCAGCAGGCCAGACCGCAAGACCATCTGTTTGT
>CAWIOI010000007.1:0-230729 GCA_963837575.1 uncultured Actinomycetota bacterium | reverse complement strand
CGTGATGGGGATGGTCTCCATAGAGGCCATGATAGTGACCGGTCTGAATTCTTGGCCAGCTCGGCGGGATGGTTCGACCAGCGAGCTAGTCGGATAGGCCAGGCAGGTGGTCTTGGCGGATGCCGAAGTGGTGATCGAGTTCGTTCCGGCCGCTGTGGGTGACCGTCAGCGCCCGGCTGTCGTCGCGGCGTTGCATCCAGCCCAGGTCGGGCATGCATGTGGTGAGGGCGCCAGCGAGGGGGTGGCACCGAGCTGACCGGTTCCGGCAGAGCCGGCCAGTGGGCGGCCCCGGTCCCGGCGGATGGTGGCGACGTCGATGCGCAGGTCGTGCAGCACCCCGGTCGGTTGCGGACTGCTCGCCAACCTCCGTCCCGGCGTTCACTGCGCGTACCGGCTTGAATTCGTCGGTGACGATGACCGCCTGGTCGGGGAGCAGGGCAAGAGCTATTCGACGACGCGGACGAGGTAGTCGACCTGCGTGTCGTCGCCGCCGAGCTGCGGATGGGGCTGGCCGTGCGCGTACGGCAGGCAGCGGTCCGCCAGCGCCTGTGGGGTGGAGTTGCGAGCGGCAAGCCATCGCGTCCAGTCGGGCAGCAGCGACACGAGCTGGTCGGCGAAGTCGTCGAGGTAGTAGTTGCGCAGGTGCAGCATGCAGAGAGCGACGCGGTGCGGGGAGCACGTGGCGTAGACCGTGCCGATGTCGTTCAGGTTCCAGGAGCCAGCCAGCTCTTTGACCAGCTCATCCAGGTCGTGGGGTTGGTCGGGGGCCTGGTCGCGGAGCCAAGCGGCGAACTCGGTTGCGGCGGTGTCGGCGGTCAGACCGGCTTCCGGCCGGCCATTCAAGCGGGGCAGGGCCTGCTCGACGGCCTCGGCCAACCGCATGCTCCGGTGGTACTCGGCGAGCTGCCCGGCGTTCTCCGCCTCGATGCGCATGAACCCCATCTCGACGGGAAGGATGGCCGCCAGCAATTCTGGGTCGTCGACCGGGCCCAAGACAGCCCCGGCCGACGCCAGCTCGCCGACTCCGGCCTGCCATTCCGCCAATGCCGCCGCGGACGACAAGTAGTAGCCGCTGTGGACGGTGAGCGCCTGATGCCCGCAGGTGTCGATGTCCCACAGGTACCAGCGCTCGGGCTCGTCCGCGGTCATGATCGGCGCGGCGACGGCGAACCGGCTGCCGTACCGGTCAGAGGTCCACAGAACCTGCCCGCTCACCTTGGGTCCCCGCGGCAGGCGAGGCAGACCTTGTCCGGCCGGCAGGGCTCGCAGCCGGCTGACCGTCGCGTCGACGGCGTCGGCGTACGAATACGGCAGCGTTGACGCCAGTGCGACGAGTATCCGCCACGGCCCTTGCCAGGCGTCGATCTGCTCGGTGGGGAGCGACGCGGCGACTGATGCCTCCGCCGCCACCAGTGCGGCCTCGGTCAGGCCGTCGGCGTGGTCCCGACGTCGAACGGCGACTCCCTGTCGTCGGCGAGCGTAGCGCCCATCCGTTGGCACAGTGCGTCGGTCACGACGATGCCCGGCTGCTCGGCGATAGCGAGCAGGAGGTCCGCAACGAGAATCGTCGCCATCTCGGCGGTCCGTGACTTCCGTCGGGTGTCGATCTCGTCCCGGTAGGCCATCAGGTTCTGGAACGCCTGTGCCAGTTCGCGGTTGTCCTGCGCGGCTCTGCCTGAGCTCCGTTCGCTCTCGGGAAGTTGGGTCCGCACGACTCGGGCTGGGCGGCTGGCCTTCGACTTCTTCTTCCGCTTCCGCGACACGGGCACCTCCGTCAGCGTAGACACGCCGCCGTTACAGTCCGGATCCGGGGAGACCGATCGAGCAGGTGAGGACACATGGCGACGACGGCGCGGGATCGACTGGCGATGTTGCTCGGCAAGGCGGAGCCGACCGGATCGTTCAGTGCAGAGCTGCTGGCGCCCGCGCAGCTCCTCAAGCTTCAGGTTGCCGGGGTCGGACCGGCGGGCCTGCCGGTCCGTGCGCCGCTGGCGAAGAAGTCGATCGCTGTGGCGCGGCGGGTGAAGTTCGGGCGCGGCGAGGAGACGTTGTCCGACACCAGCGTCCGCGACACCTGGGAGCTCACTCCAGACCAGGTCACGCTGGGCGGGTCCGGCTGGACGACGCTGCTCGACCGCGCGCTCGAACATTTCCGTGACGAACTCGGGCTCCCGCGGACGGCGCGGCTGCGGGCAGAGCTGCACGCGGTGCTGGTCTACGGCAAGGGACAGTTCTTCTTGCCGCATCAGGACTCGGAGAAACACGACGCGATGGTGGGCACCCTGGTGGTGTCGCTGCCTTCGACGCACACCGGCGGCGAACTGCTCGTCGAGCACGCCGGCGCGACCAAGACCCACCATGCCTCGAGGGAGAAGCTGGCGCTCGTCGCCTTCTACGCCGACTGCCGCCACCAGGTGACGCCCGTGCGGTCCGGGTATCGCGTGACGCTTACGTTCAACCTGTTGGCTGCCGCAGAGACGCCTGACCTGGAGGTCAAGCCGACGGACGAGCTGGCGCAGTGCATGACCGAGCACTTCAGCACGTCTGTCACCTCGTATGGCCGCGACCGTGGTACGCCGAACCGGCTGGTCGTCCTTCTCGATCATGAGTACACCGAGCGCGGCGTGGACTGGCGTCGGCTGAAGGGCGTCGATGCGGAGCGCGCTGCCCTCGTGCGTGCTGCCGCCGAACAGGCCGGATGTGACGCGGTGCTGGCGCTGGCGGAGGTCAAGGAGACCTGGGACGTTTCGCATCATCTCCGCGGCTATGGCTGGGACGACGACTACGTCGAGGACCCGGACCCCGACGCCTTCGAGCTGGACTCGCTGATCGATGACGAGATCACCCTCGGCTGGTGGACCAGCCCGGAGGGTAGCGGCGCCGAGCCGATCTCGCTGCGCGTATCGCGACCATGAGGTGTGCGCGAGTACACCGAGTGCCGAGCTGGAGCCCTACCAGTCCGAGTACGAGGGCTACATGGGCAATTACGGCAACACGCTCGATCGGTGGTACCGGCGAGCAGCTGTTGTCGTGTGGCCACGGGACCGGGCATTCGCGGCCCGCGGCGAGGCCGGGTCGCGGTGGGCGCTGGAGGAACTGCGGGGCCGGATCGCTGCCGGGGATATGGCGAGCGCTCGTGCCGCGGCGGAGTCGCTCGCCCCGTTCTGGAAGTCGACAGCGAGACAGACGGGGCTGTTGGGGGTGGCGCTCGACGTCGCGGCGGGCCTTGACGTCGCCGGCACGGCGGCGATGCTGCTGGAGCCGTTCCGGGTCGAGATGCTGACGCACGAACACGCCACCGAACTGGCGGCTGTAGCCGGGAGATACGGTGAGGAGTGGACCCGGGTCCTGATCGGGGGATGGTTCAGATCGCCGGAAACCGGCCGGGAGGAGTGGGCTTCCGGGCTGCCTCGTCTGTGCGTGGAGCTTCATGCGGCAGGGGCGCCGGACGTGGTGGGGTTGCTGACCGTCGGGACCTGGCGCTGGATCGACGATCAGTTCCGGGCCGCGACCACGGCCACCCGGTCCGAGTACCGGCGGCGCTGGCTGGAGCAGCTCAGCTCGCCGCTCGTGGGGTTGTTCGACGCGGCCGATGGCACGCTGCGCGACGAGATGATGGCGACACTCCGCGGATATCCGGACACCGTGCTCGAATGCCTGATGCCGGCGCTTCGCTCGGCGCGGCCGGGGTCGCGGGCCGCGTTCGGTGGCGTCGTCCGAGACTGCTCCCAGCGGCTCGACGCGATCATCGCGGGACCGCCGCGAGCCGAGGACGACTGGTCGATCGCCTGGACCGGTTGCGCCTGTGACCTGTGCGACCAGCTCGGGACCTTCCTCCGCTCCGGGTCGCGGCGCACCCACGAGTGGCCGTTGGCGAAGGACGGCCGCAGGCAGTCACACGAAGATCGACTCAGCCGAGCTGCCGGTGCAGCACCTCACCCGGCGGCAGGGGCGTCCCTACACCCTGGTGCTGACCAAGACCGACGCGCTCTTCACGCGCGAGAAGGACGCCAGAGCACGGGCCGTGGCCGACCTGACGTGGCTGACGGCGACGTGGGGCGACATGCTGGTGCGGGCGTGAGCAACGGCGGCGTGCCGCCCCGCTCCCTCATCTCATCAGGGCTGGCTCGGAACATACGGGACTCCGCGTACAAGCGCCTGCACTCACGCTCGTCAGCGGCGACCGCACGGGTATACCGCAGACGAGCCTGTTCGGCCTGACGCCTGCTGGCGGACTCGGCCCGGCGGCGTGCGGCTTCGGCTCGGGCGGCCTCTCGTTGGATCTGAGCGAGGGTGGCTATCAGCCCGCGGCGCCGCGCCATCACGGTCCTTCCTCATCGTGCAGCCAGACCCGCCACGCGGGATGGCCGGATTTGCTGACTAGTTGATCCATCAACCGTGTCGGGACGAGCGTGTGACGTGTTTCCGGGATGCCGAGACGCTGGCGATCGCCATCCGGGTGGCTGTGATTTGTCGGTGGACACACTCTTTGAGCTCGAAGATCAAGATATTCTTCAACGGCTGGCGCTGGGACGTCGCCGCCGCGTTGTCGAGCCGTTGTCTGCTCGCGTGCCGGGTCTTCGGTTCGCGTTCTACGGGCGTACGTCGACGGCGGAGTACCAGGATCCGGCGACCTCGCGGGCGTGGCAGCGCGAGATCGCATCGACGTTGGTGGCGGAGCACGGGACGATCACCACGGAGTTCTTCGACGTCGGCTGTTCGCGACGGGTGGCGTGGGAGCGGCGTCCGCAGGCCGCCGCACTGCTGGAGCGGGCGTGCGCGTCGGATCGGTCGTTCGATGCGGTGGTGGTGGGCGAGTTCGAGCGGGCGTTCACCGACCGTCAGCTCGCGCACGTGACGGGCCTGTTGGCGCGGCGGGGGATCGAGGTATGGCTGCCGGAGGCGGGCGGGCCGGTGCGACGGGACGACCCGAGGCACTCCGTATTGATGCAGCTACTGGCGGCGCTGTCGCAGCGGGAGGTGGTGCGTTCGCGGCACCGGACGTTGGCGGCGATGACCGTGCAGGCGGTGCAGCAGGGTCGGTTCTTGGGTGGCCGTCCGCCGTATGGCTACCGGTTGGTCGACGCGGGGCCGCATCCGAACCGGACGCATGCGCAGTGGGGGAGACGCTTGCGTCGACTGGATCCGGATCCGGTCACAGCGCCGCATGTGCGGTGGATGTTCGCGCAGCGGCTGGCCGGGCGCAGTGTGGCGAGTATTGCGCGGGAGTTGAACGAGCGTGGTGTGCCCTGTCCGTCTGAGGCTGACCCGGGCCGGAATGCGCACCGTATCGGCGGATCGTGGTCGTTGCGCACGATCGAGACGATCCTGGGCAACCCTCGCTACACCGGCCGTCAGGTGTGGAATCGACAGCCCGTCGCCTATCGCGGCGAGATCGCGGAGCGGGGCCGGAGCGCGGGCTCGTCGTGGTCGGTGTCGAGGATGCTTGCGCATCCTGCGCTGGTGAGCGAAGTGGACTTCGTTGCCGCGCAGCGCGTGCGGGCCGCACGGCCGAACAACGACGGCGTGACGCGCGAGTATGCGTTGGTGGGGCTGCTGCGCTGCGGGTTGTGCGGGCGGCGGCTGGACGCGCACTGGGTGCACGGTCGGGCTGGCTATCGATGCCGTCACGGTTTCGCCAGCGCGCGGTCGCGGCCGGTGGGCAGTCCGCGCAACGTCTACGTGCGCGAGGATGTGGTCCTGGCTCAGCTCGGCGAGGGGCTGGTGATGGACGGCGACGTCGTGGACGGACGCATGCAAGCGGCGGAGATGGCTATCCGACTCCGCGCGCAAGGTAAGGCGATCGTCTGCGGTCTGACCGGATGGACGCTTGCCACCGACGGTTGACATACGAACCGATGTATCGTCCCGGGCCCAGGCCGACGTCGTTCGTCGGCAGGGTTGCGGTGGGGTAATCCTGTGTCCGAGGGGGGACTTGAACCCCCACGCCCTACTCGGGCACTAGCACCTCAAGCTAGCGCGTCTGCCATTCCGCCACTCGGACCTGCCGCGCAAGGATAGCCGACGCGTCCGGGCCGCGGTCACCGGACCCGGGTGGTAGGAAGATCCGCATGACCAGTGCGCGAGCCGAGGACGAGGTCGTCGAGCTGTGCTCCGAGCTCATCCGGTTCGACACTTCCAACACCGGGGAGCTGGACACGACGAAGGGGGAGCGGGAGGCGGCCGACTACGTCGCCGCGAAGCTCGCTGACGTCGGCCTGGCCTACGAGCGGGTCGAGTCGGGGGCGCCGGGGCGCGACAACATCTTCTGCCGTGTTGCCGGGTCGGACGCCGGGCGTGACGCCCTTCTCGTGCACGGCCACCTCGACGTGGTGCCCGCGGACCCGAGCGAGTGGTCGGTGCACCCGTTCTCCGGCGCCGTGCAAGACGGGTATGTGTGGGGCCGTGGCGCGGTGGACATGAAGGACATGGTCGCCATGACCCTCGCCGTCCTGCGTTCGTTTCAGCGCGACGGGGTGGTGCCACCGCGCGACATCGTGTTCGCCTTCGTTGCCGACGAGGAGGCCGGCGGAGCGTACGGCGCGCAGTGGCTGGTCGAGCACCGGCCGGACCTGTTCGAGGGGTGCACCGAGGCGGTCGGCGAGGTCGGTGGCTTTTCGTTGACGCTCAGCGAAGACCGCCGGGTCTACCCGATCCAGTCGGCCGAGAAGGGCATCGCCTGGATGCGGCTGCGGGCCCGCGGCAAGCCCGGCCACGGTTCGTTCCTGCACGACGACAACGCCGTGACCAAAGTGGCCGAAGCCGTGGCCCGGCTCGGCAACCACACGTTCCCGCTGACGCTCACCGAGACCGTCCGCGCGTTCCTCGGCCGCATGAGCGAGCTCACTGGTCTGGAGTTCCCCGAGGACGATCTGGAGGGCTCGCTGGCGAAACTCGGCCCGATCGCGCGGATCGTCGGCGCCACCGTCCGCGACACGGCGAATCCGACCATGCTCAAGGCGGGTTACAAGGCGAACGTCATCCCGTCGGTCGCGGAGGCCGTCGTCGACTGCCGGGTGATCCCGGGACGGCAGGAGGCGTTCCTGCGGGAGGTCGACGAACTGCTCGGCCCGGACGTGACGCGCGAATGGGTGACCGACCTGCCGCCCGTCGAGACGGAGTTCGAAGGCTCGCTCACCGATGCCATGATCGCCGCCCTGCAGCGCGCACGACGACGACGCCATCGCCATCCCGTACATGCTCTCCGGCGGCACCGACGCCAAGTCCTTCCACACCCTCGGCATGCGGTGCTACGGATTCGCGCCGCTGCGGCTGCCGCCCGACCTCGACTTCGCCTCGCTGTTCCACGGCATCGACGAGCGCGTGCCGGTCGACGCACTGAAGTTCGGCACCCGGGTGCTGGACACCTTCCTGAGGAGCTGCTGATGGACTTCGACGGCAAGGCCGCGCTGATCACGGGCGGGGCGTCCGGCATCGGGGCCGAGGCCGCCCGGCGGCTGACGGCGGCGGGTGCTCGGGTCGCCGTCGCCGACGTCGACGAGGCGGGTGCCCGCGCCCTCGCTGACGAGATCGGCGGTCTGGCGCTGCCGGGGGACGCCGCCCAGCCGGACACGATGACGATGGCCGTCGATATCGCCGAGGACACCTTCGGTCGCCTCGACCTCGTGCTGCTCAACGCCGGGATCACGGCGGGCCAATCCGGCGTGGAGAACCTCGACCTCGCGGGCTACCGCAAGATCATGGGCGTCAACGTCGACCACGTCGTCTTCGGGCTGACGGCGGCGGTGCCCGCGCTGCGACGCGCGGGCGGCGGCGCGATCATCGCGACGGCCTCGTTGGCCGGGCTCACCCCGATGCCCGGCGACGCGCTCTACACGCTGACCAAGCACGCGGTCGTCGGTTACATCCGCGCGGCGGCGCCGACGCTCGCGGCCGAGGACATCCGGGTCAACGCGGTGTGCCCGGGCTTCGCCGACACCCCACTGCTCACGCCCGCCAAGGGGCAGCTGGGCGACTTTCCGCTGCTCACACCCTCGAACGTGGTCGACGCGATCTTCGAGATCCTCGATCGCGGCGAGCCGGGGGAGTGCTGGTTCGTGCAGCCGGGCCGCGAGCCCGCGCCGTACGGCTTCCGGGGCGTGCCCGGGCCGAAGGGCTCGCCCAAGCCGCCGGAGATCAGCTGGCAGAGCCACTGACCGGAGCCGCGCACGAATGCCGGATTCACCGTGCCGGATCGGGCGACTCACCGTGGCGAAGCGCGGGACTCACCGTGGCGAAGCGCGGGACTCACCGTGGCGAAACGCGGGACTCACCGGAGGGGTGTGCATGTGGGGTTGGCAGGTTCACGAGCTGGGCGACCCCGGGGACGTGCTCACCTGGGGTGAGATGCCCGACCCGGAGCCGGGCCCCGGCCAGGTGCTCGTCCGGGTGCACGCCGTGGCCTGCAACTTCCCCGACATCCTGCTCTGCCAGGGTCGTTACCAGGAGAAGCCCGCGCCGCCGTTCACGCCGGGGATGGAGATCGCAGGCGAGGTCGTCGCCGCGGGCGAGGGCGCGGTGGCCGTGGTCGGGGACCGGGTGTTGGGCACCCCCCCGATGGGCCGCGGCGGCTACGCCGAGCTGGCCGTGCTCGACGCCGACGCCACGCTGCCCTGGCCGGAGGGGATGAGCGCGGGCCAGGCCGCGGGCATGTTCGTGACCTACCAGACGGGGATCTGCGCCCTGGAGCACCGGGCCCGGCTGCGGGCAGGCGAGACGCTGCTCGTGCACGCCGCGGCGGGCGGGGTCGGCAGCGCCGCGGTGCAGCTCGGCAAAGCGCTGGGCGCGCGGGTCATCGGCACCGCCGGGGGCGCCGAGAAGTGCGCGGTGGCCCGGGCGCTGGGCGCGGACGAGGTGGTCGACTACGCCGCCGAGGATCTCGTCGCCCGCGTCAAGGAGCTCACCGACGGCCGCGGCGCCGACGTCGTCTACGACCCCATCGGCGGTGACGTCTTCGACGCTTCGCGCAGGCTCGTCGCGTTCGAGGGCCGGATCCTCGTGATCGGGTTCGTGGCGGGCCGGTTCGCCGAGGCGCCCACCAACCATCTGCTGATCAAGAACTACGCGGTGGTGGGTGTGCACTGGGCGCGCTACCGCAAGGTGGCGCCCGAGTGGATCGCCCGATGGCAGGGCAGGTTGAACGACCTCTGGGCAGCGGGCAAGATCGCTCCGCTGGTCGGGGCGGAGCTGCCGCTGCGGGAAGCCCCCGAGGCGTTGCGGCGCCTCGGGTCGCGGGAAACGACCGGGAAGGTCGTGCTCGTGCCCTAGCTGGGTCTAGATGGACAGCCCGGGGAGCAATCTTGAACTGCGCCGACGGCGCAGAACCACCTTCCGCACTCCGCCGGGGTACAGCCGCACCCGGGAAAGCTCCCAGCCGCTGTACTCCGCCTGGATCGCGAGCCGGACGGCCGCGGTCATCCGCGACACGTCACCGGGGAGCCGGATGGGGCGGTATTCCCAATCCCCGACGGCCCCCTCCCCGCGATTCCCCTCGACTGCGTCTCCCTCGATCGTGCCGGTCGGGCCGCTACGCGCCACCGGCTCACCTCCGAAAGGTAGGGACCGTGTTGCCAACCGCCGGTGAACGGCAGTTGGCTGCTCACCCTAGGCGCACCCGAGGGTCGAGTGCCAGGTCTGCGACGGGCGCACTCACGTCGTCCAGAGCGGCGCGGATCTCCGCGGGAAGGGTGACCGCTTCGGTGGCCATCGACGCGCTGAGCTGAGCGGCGTCGCGGGCTCCGACGATGGCCGACGCGACGCCGGGCCGGTCACGTACCCAGGCCAGCGCCACCGCGAGCGGCGACGTGCCGAGCCCGTCCGCCGCCGTGAGGACGGCCTGCACGATCCGGGCCGAGCGCTCGTTGCGGCGCGCCTCCACGTACGGCGCGAGCGTGGGGGAGGCGGCCCGGGAGTCGGCGGGCGTGCCGTCGGCGTACTTGCCGGTGAGGACGCCGCGGCCGAGCGGAGCCCAGGCCAACAGGCCGACGCCGTGGTGTCGGGCGGCGGGCAGCAGCTCGAGCTCCGCACCGCGGGCCAGCAATGAGTACTCCACCTGCGCGGACACCGGCACCGTGACGTTGCCCAGCGCCCGCCCGCGCTCGGCCACCGTGGCCAGCTGCCAGCCCAGCGGAGCCACCAGCCCGGCGTAGCGGACGCGGCCCGACATCACCGCCACCTGAACCGCGGAGAGCGTTTCCTCCAGCGGGACGGTGGCGTCGAACCCGGGCAGCTGCCAGAGGTCCAAGTGGTCGGTGCCCAGCCTGCGCAGCGTTGCGTCCAGCGCGGTGAGCAGCGCGCCGCGCGCCGCGCCGTCGCCGAGCGGTCCGCCGGGCAGCGCCGCCCGACCCGCGAGGACGACGTATTCCCGCGGGACGCTCGTCGCCAGCACCTTGGCGAGCACCTCCTGCGCGGCGCCCTCGCCGTAGCCGTCGGCGGTTTCGACGAGCGTGCCGCCCGCGTCGACGAACGCGCTCAGCTGCAAGGCGGCGCCGTCGACGTCGGCCATCTCGCCCCACGTCATCGTGCCGAGGCCGATGCGCGAGACCTCCAACCCGCTTCCACCGACCCGCCGTCGCCGCACGGGCCCGAGCTTAAGCGGAACCTCAGGTGGACCCGCTACGGTCGCCCCTCGTGTCGTGGCTTGAAGTCGTCGTGCTGGGCATCGTGCAGGGTCTCACCGAGTTCCTGCCGATCTCCTCGTCCGCCCACCTGCGGATCGTCTCGGGGGTGTTCTTCGGCAACGACCCCGGCGCCGCCTTCACGGCGGTGAGCCAGCTCGGCACCGAGGCGGCCGTGCTGGTGTACTTCGCCCGCGACATCGCGCACCTGGTCGCGGTGTGGTTCCGCGGACTGCGCAGCCCCGAGGCGCGCGCCCATCCCGACTACCGCCTGGCGTGGCTGGTCATCATCGGCACCATCCCGATCGCCGTGCTCGGGGTGGTGTTCAAGCACGGGATCGAGACGGTGGCCCGCAACCTGTGGTTGATCGCGACGACGATGGTGGTCTTCGGCGTGCTGCTCGGGCTCGCCGAGTACTACGGGCGGCAGCGGGTGGAGCTGCGGCAGCTCAAGGTGTCCGACGGCGTGATCCTCGGGTTCGCGCAGGCGTGCGCGCTGATCCCGGGGGTGTCGCGCTCGGGAGGGACGATCACCGCGGGGCTCTTCCTCGGCCTGCAGCGCACGGCGGCGGTGCGCTACTCGTTCCTGCTGGCGATTCCGGCGGTCGTCGCGGCAGGCCTCTTCACCATCCCCGACATCGCCAAGGGCGGCATCACCCCGGTCCAGATGATCGTGGCGACGGTGATCGCGTTCGCCGTCGGGTTCGGCGTGATCGCCTGGCTGCTGCGCTGGGTCGCGAGGCACACGGTGTACGCGTTCGTGTGGTACCGCCTCGCCCTGGGCGCGCTGCTCTTCGTGGCGCTCGGGTTCGGGTGGGTGTCGGCGACCTGACCCGGTCAGGCGGCGAACGCTGGCTCCAGGCCGGAGAGCTCCACCGACTGGTCCCAGAGGCGCCGGGCCGCGGCGGCGTCGCGGGCCGCGCGCGAGGGCGTCTCGCGCACCGGGGTCGCACCGAACGCGAGGAAGCGCGGGCCGTAGAACTCCCCGCCGCGCACCGCCGGGTCGGTGAGCGCGCGCAGCATCGGGCGGGCGCCCCGCTCGGCGGGCTGGCCGATGAACGGCACCAGCCGCAGGCCCACGTTGGACAGGCCCGACCCCTCGGTGCCCAGATCGGTGTTCGACACGCCCGGGTGGGCGGCCACCGCGATCGTCGCCGCGTCGGCCGCAGCCAGCCGTCGCTGCAGCTCCGCGGTGAAGAGGAGATTGGCGAGCTTGCTGTGGAAGTACGCCTGCCACCGGTCGTAGGGGCGCTCGGGCCGCCTGCGGGCAGCGCGGTGGCCCATGCTCGACATGGTCGCGACGCGGGAGCCCGGCGTCGCCAGCATCAGCGGCAGGAGCCGGGCCGTGAGCGCGAAGTGCCCGAGGTGGTTCACCCCGAACTGCATCTCGACGCCCTGTGCGGTGCGGGCCTCGTCGATCGCCATGAGCCCGGCGTTGTTGACGAGCAGATCGAGCCGGCCGGTATGCGTGGCGGCGAAGGCGGCGACGCTGTCGAGGTCGGCCAGGTCCAGTGCGCCCACCCGGACCGTCGCGGCGGGCGTACGGTCACGGATGGCGGCCGCGGCCACGTCGGCCTTCGTGGTGTTGCGGCAGGCCAGCACGACCTCCGCGCCGTGCGCGGCGAGGCCGTGCGCAACCTCAAGGCCCAGGCCTGCGTTGGCGCCGGTGACGATCGCGCGTCGGCCGGTCAGGTCCGGGATGTCGGCGGGTGTCCAGCCCATCGGGGTCCTCCGATCGAAGATGAATACGCCTTCATCTTAGCCTCAAGGTGAACGATGCTTCATGATGAACCGGTGAGAGTCGACGCACAGCGCAACCGGGACCGGATCCTGGAGGCCGCCCGCACGCTCGTCGCCGAGACGGGCGTCGATGCGACGATGGAGGACATCGCGCGCCGCGCGGGCGTCGCGGTCGGCACGCTCTACCGGCACTTCCCGGCGAAGGAGGACCTGGTCGCGGCCGTCGTCGAGGATTCGCTGGCCCAGATGGCCTCGCTCACCGAGGGCGCGCTCGCCGCGGTGCACGCGGGTGCGCCTGCGGGCGCCGCGATCGGGCAGCTGTTCCGCGAGATCGCCGAGCGGCACGCGACGGACCGGGCGTTCAAGTCCGCGGCGGGCCGCCTCGACGTCGACGCCGAGATCGCCGCCGCCCGGCCCGGTTCGCCGATCGCCCGCAGCGTCGCGGCCATCACCGAGCTGCTGCAGCGGGCCCAGCTCGCGGGCCAGATCCGCGGCGACCTCACGCTCGCCGACCTCGGGGTGCTGCTGAGCGCCGTTCCCGGGTCCGGCGTGTCGCCCGCGCTGCGCGCCCGCTTCGTCGACATCGTGATCGCCGGGCTCTCCCCACCGCCGGACCCGTACGCTCGGACGTCGTGACCACCCTGATCCTGCTCCGGCACGGCCGCAGCTCCGCCAACGTCGCGGGCGTGCTGGCCGGGCGCACCCCGGGCGTCGAGCTGGACGAGACCGGGCGGGCGCAGGCGCAGAAGGTCGTGGAGCGACTGGCGGGCGTGCCGCTCGTCGAGATCGTCTGCTCGCCGCTGCTGCGGTGCGAGCAGACCGTGGAGCCGCTGGCGAAGGACCGCGACCTGATGCCGGTGTCGGAGACGGAGCTGGCCGAGGTCGACTACGGGCAGTGGACCGGCGGCTCGCTCAAGACCCTGGCCAAGGAGCCCCTGTGGAAGGTGGTGCAGGCGCACCCCTCCGCGGCCGTGTTCCCCGAAGGGGAGGGCCTGGCCGGGATGCAGGCGCGGGCGGTCGCCGCGGTGCGCAGGCACGACGTCCGCATCGCCGAGGCGCACGGACCGCAGACGGTGTGGCTCGCGTGCAGCCACGGCGACGTCATCAAGGCCGTGCTCGCCGACGCGCTGGCCACGCACCTCGACAACTTCCAGCGCATCATGGTCGACACCTGCTCGATCAGCGTCATCCACTACACGCCGACGCGGCCGTTCGTCGCCCGCGTCAACGATCTCGGCGGTGACGTCGCGGGCTTGATCCCGCCCAAGCCGCGGCGGCGCCGCAAGGCCCAGTCCACGCCACCGCCGCGCAGCTCGGACGCCGTGGTGGGCGGCACCACGTGAGAGCGATGTGCCTGCGGGGCCGAACTGGCCTACTCTGGATTTCGCCATGTCCCGTGTCATTCACGTCTTTCGTCAGCCCGAGCGCTTTGTCGCGGGCACCGTCGGCGAGCCCGGGGACCGCTCGTTCTACCTCCAGGCGATCGAGGACTCCCGCACGGTGAGCGTGCTGCTGGAGAAGCAGCAGGTGTCCGTGCTCGCCGAGCGCATCGGCGCGCTGCTCACCGAGATCACCCGGCGGTTCGGCGCGGGCGTGCCCGAGACCACCGGCACCGATCTCGATCCGCTGGCCGTGCCGCTGGAGGAGGAGTTCCGCGTCGGCACGATGGGGCTGGGCTGGGACGCCGACTCCAAGTCGATCGTGGTCGAGCTGCTGGCCGTCACCGAAGAGGAGGTCGACGAGTCCGTCGTGCTCGACGACACCGAAGAGGGCCCCGACGCGCTGCGCGTCTTCCTCTCGCCCGGTCAGGCCAAGGCGTTCGCCGACCGGGCCGAGCGCGTGGTGTCCGCCGGACGGCCGCCCTGCCCGCTGTGCGCCGAGCCGCTCGACCCGAACGGCCACGTCTGCGTGCGCCTCAACGGGTACCACCAGAGGACTCCGGCCGCTGATAGCTAGGGACGTCAGTGGACCCTCGTGACCCGGCCGTGCCGGAGCTGCTCCTGCGCGGTCGGATCGAGATCACCGGCCGCATCGTCGACGCGTCCAACGCCACTCTTTTCGGCACGGTGAGCGCCGACGGCCTCCAGGCCGAGTGCGTCTACAAGCCGGTGCGCGGCGAGCGCCCGCTGTGGGACTTCCCCGACGGCACGCTGGCAGGCCGCGAGGTCGGCTCGTTCCTGATCTCGGAGGCGGGGGGCTTCCAGGTCGTGCCGCACACCGTGTACCGCGAAGGTCCGTTCGGGCCCGGGATGGTGCAGATCTGGGTGGAGACCGAAGACGAGCGCGACCTGGTGGACGTCTGCTCGCCGAAGAAGGTGCCGCCCGGTTGGGTCGGGGTCTTGCGCGCGCGTGGCTCCCGGGGCGAGCCCGCCGTGCTCGTCCACGCCGACACGCCCGCGCTGCGGCGGATGGCGGCGTTCGACGTGGTGGTCAACAACGCCGACCGCAAGGGCGGCCACGTGCTCGCGGGCGTCGACGGCCACCTGTACGGCGTCGACCACGGCCTCACCCTGCACGTCGAGGACAAGCTGCGCACGGTGCTGTGGGGATGGGTCGGGCAGCCGCTGCCCGCCGACGTCGTCGAGGGGCTGGAGAAGCTGCGCATGGAGCTCGACGGCGCGTTCTGCGACGTCCTGGGCGAGCACATCACCCGCCGCGAGGTGCGCACCCTGTCCGCGCGGGTGGACGCCCTGCTGAACGATCCCCGCTACCCCGAGCCGTCCGGCTACGGCCCCGCGATTCCCTGGCCCGCCTTCTGACCCCTGTGCGCGGAAACGAGTGCCTGAGCACTCGTTTCCGCGCACAGGTCAGCCGTACCCGCCGCGTTCGTCGGGCACGGGTGCGCTAGCCGAACCACGGCGGCAGCGTCGGCACCGCCTCGAACGGCACGACGATGTCGCGGAACGTCAAGGTGGCTCGGCCGTCGGCGTCCACCCGGACGCGGACGTCCTCCAGGTTGTCCGGCTCGCCCGTGTCGCGACCCACCGCCGTCGCGACGAGCGCGCGCATCGGGCCCGAGTGCGACGTGGCCACCACCAGCAGCGGACGATCGCCTGCCTGCGCACCGAACGTCGCGACCGCCCGCCACAGCCGCAGCGCGGCGAGCTGCGGCGGCTCGAACCAGAGCGTCGGGTTGCGCAGCCAGTACTCGATCGGGCCGCCCCGGGCCGCGATGGCCCGGTAGTCGCTGTCGAAGCGATCGAACTCGCGGGCCCAGTCCGGCAGCTGGTTCTCGGGAAGCCGCAAGCGGGTCGTGACGGCCACCGACGTGTCGACGACGTCGTCGTGCAGGGCGAAGCGCAGGTTCGTCAGGTCCGGCTCGCCGTACAGCGGACCGACCGTGGTGCCGTTCTCCCGGCTGGCCAGCTCGTCGACCAGCGCAGCCCGCAGCGCCTGCGCGGTGGCGGTGGCCCGCTCGGTCTGCGCGTGCGGCATCCGCACGTCGGTGCCGGGGGCGATCTCCTTGGCCAAGGTGGTCCCGCGCTCGCGGGCTTGGCGCTCGCCGAGCGGGGTGAGTCCCAGATCGCCGTCGTAGCCGAGCGTCTCGCCGTGGCGCAGCAGGACCACCTCGTACCCCGCGTGTTCGCTCACGACGGCCACGCTACGGCGGCCAAGGTCGTTTCGGGACCGACGCGTGCCGCCATGCGGAACGGGCACGGCCCGCGATCTCGTGCCAGGCTCGAAGGAGGGCGTCCGCTCCCGCGCGGGCGTCGAAAGGAGAAGCAACGTGAAGATCGGCCTGCACATCGCAGACTTCACCTACCCGGCGGGCGCCCCGGGCCTGGCCGACGACCTGACCCGCGTCGTCGTGGCCGCCGAGGAGGCCGGGTTCCAGCGCGTCAGCGTGATGGACCACGTGTTCCAGATCCAGGTGCTGGGGCCGCCCGAGAACGAGATGCTCGAGGCCTACACCACGCTCGGCTACCTCGCCGCACGCACCTCGAAGGTCGAGCTGCTGGCCTGGGTCACCGCCGTCAGCTACCGGGATCCCGGCATGTTGGCCAAGATCATCACCACGCTCGACGTGCTTTCCAAGGGCCGCGCCTGGCTCGGTATCGGGGCCGCGTGGAACGGCGAGGAGGCCGAAGGCCTCGGCCTGTTCTTCCCGGGCACGGCGGAGCGCTTCGAGCGGCTGGAGGAGACGCTGCAGATCTGCCTGCAGATGTGGAGCGACTCCGACGCCCCCTACAACGGCAAGCACTACCGGCTGGGCCGCACCCTCAACGTCCCGCAGTCGCTGCAGCGCCCGCACCCGCGGATCCTCATCGGCGGCGGCGGCGAGAAGAAGACCCTGCGGTTCGTCGCGCAGTACGCCGACGCGTGCAACCTGTTCCCGACGCCGGATCTGCCGCGCAAGCTGGACGTGCTCCGCGGGCACTGCGCCGACGTCGGCCGCGACTACGACACGATCGAGAAGACCGTGATGGTGCCGTTGGATCCCGGCGAGAAGGGCGAGAACGTCGACGACCTCATCGCCCGGCTGGAGAACCTCGCGAAGCTGGGCGTCAGCGAGGCGCACGGCTGGGTGCCGCGCGTTCACGAGATCGAGCCCCTGAAGATCCTCGGCCGGGAGGTCGTCCCCGCGATCGCCGAGTTGTAGGTTCCCCGGCATGGGAGAAAGCCGCATCGGCGTCACCGGCCTCGCCGTCATGGGCGCGAACCTCGCCCGCAACATCGCCCGGCACGGCGTGCCGGTGGCCGTGCACAACCGCACGACCGCGCGGACCAAGGAGTTCATGGAGGCCTACGCGTCGGAGGGCGCGTTCACGGCGACCGAAACGACCGCCGACTTCGTGGCCGCGCTGGAGCGCCCGCGGCGGATCATCGTGATGGTGAAGGCGGGTGCGCCGGTCGACGGGGTGATCGAGGAGCTCACCCCGCTGCTCGACGAGGGCGACATCATCATCGACGCGGGCAACTCCCACTTCCCCGACACCAAGCGGCGCACCGAGGAGTGCGCCGCCAAGGGGCTGCGGTTCATGGGCGTCGGCGTGTCCGGCGGCGAGGAGGGAGCGCTCAACGGGCCGAGCATCATGCCCGGAGGCGACCCCGCGGCGTACGCGGAGGTCGAGGAGGTGCTCACCGCGATCGCCGCCAACGTGGACGGCACGCCGTGCTGCGTGCACGTCGGGCCCGACGGGGCGGGCCACTACGTCAAGATGGTGCACAACGGCATCGAGTACGCCGACATCCAGCTCATCGCGGAGGCGTACGACCTGCTCACCCACGTCGGTGGCCTCGACGCCCCGGCCATCGCCAAGATCTTCGAGGAGTGGAACTCGGGCGACCTGGAGTCGTTCCTGATCGAGATCACGGCGATCGTGCTGCAGAAGACCGACGCCGCCACCGGGAAGCCGCTCGTGGACGTGATCGTCGACCAGGCCGAGCAGAAGGGCACCGGCCGCTGGACCAGCCAGGACGCGCTGGATCTCGGCGTGCCGCTCACGGGGATCACCGAGGCCGTGTTCGCGCGCACGCTCTCGTCGCTGCGCGACCAGCGCAAGGTGGCGGCGAGCACGCTGGCCGGGCCGCGGCCGGGGGAGGGCGGGGTGCCCGAGAACCTCGTCGACGACATCCGGCAGGCGTTGTACGCCTCCAAGATCGTGGCCTACGCCCAGGGTTTCGCGCAGATGCGGGCCGCGTCCGAGGCCAACGGCTGGGGCCTGGACCTCGGCGCGATGGCGACGATCTGGCGGGGCGGCTGCATCATCCGCGCGCAGTTCCTCAACCGGATCAGCGAGGCCTACGCCGAGCACGGGGACGTCGAGAACCTGATGATGGTGCCCTACTTCACGCAGGGCCTCGCCGAGGCGCAGGACGCGTGGCGGCGCGTGGTGGTGGCGGCCACCGAGCAGGGTGTGGCGATCCCGGCGTTCTCGAGTTCGCTCTCCTACTACGACGGCTACCGCCGCGAACGCGGCCCGGCCAACCTCATCCAGGGCTTGCGCGACTACTTCGGGGCGCACACCTACCGGCGCCTCGACGGCGAGGGCAGCTTCCACACGCGTTGGGGGCAGGACGGCACGGAGGTGCGCACCGACGCGTGACGTTCACGTGAGCGCTCCGAGATCCACGCGCGCCGGGAACGGGTGCTGGGTGGTGAAGACCCCGGTGACCGGCGGCTCGTCGACGTAACCGAACGGGCCGCCGAGGTGGCAGGCGGTGAGCGCCGGTCCGCCGAGGAGATCGACCATCCAGTAGTGCCCGATCCCGGCGTCCGCGTACTCGCCGTGCTTGATCACCTGATCGGTGCGGCGGGTGGTGGCCGAGTGCACCTCGATGGCCAGCACGCACTCGGCGGCGCGCAGGAACCCGCCGTCGCGGCGCACCCGCAGGAACGCCTCCCGGGTGACGACCGCGAGATCGGGCACTCGAACGGTGCCCGGCTGGGTGGGCGGCGCGAGCTCCATGTCGAGGTCGACATCGAGCAGGAGCTGCAGGTGCTTCGGCATCTGCGTGCGGAGCTGGACGTAGAGCTCGCCGACGGCGTGCTGATGATCGGGGATCGGCTTTGCCGACACGATGACGTGGCCGTCCTGGAGCTCGTAGTCGTGGTCGGAGTCCTCGGGGAGCGCGGCGTACTCGGCCGCCGTCAAGGACCGCAGGGGAACGGGGAATACCGTCATGGCGTCGAGTGTGGCACGGGGCACCGACGGAACCGGGGAGTTGTCCACAGGGCGCGCGAGCCCCGTTCCCCGCGGCGGCGCGATGGGCGAGAGTGAGCCCGTGCCCGCTCCCGACTCCCTCTCCGCCCAGGCCGCGCTGGTCCCCGACAAGCACGCCGTGCTCGATCCCGAGGGCGAGCGGCTCACGTTCGCCGAACTCGAGGCCCGGGCCAACCGGCTCGCGCACGGCCTCGCGGGCCTCGGCCTCGCGGGCGGCGATCCGGTGATCTGGTGCGGCCCCAACAGCGTCGAGGTGCTCGTCGTGCTGCACGCGGCTCGCAAGGCGGGCCTGGTCGCGGTGCCGCTGGCCTACCGCTTCACCGCCGACGAGATGCGCTACGTGATCGCCGACAGCGAGGCGGCCGTCGTGCTCGTCGACACGGAGCAGGCCGAGCGCGTCGCCGCGATCCGCGCCGAGGTGCCCGCCGTGCGCGAGGTGGTGGTGTTCGGCAGCCCGGAGTGGCAGGCGCTGCTCGATGGCCCCGCCACACCGCCGCCCCCGCCGGACGGCACCGGCGGCTCGATGATCTACACGTCGGGCACCACCGGGAAGCCCAAGGGGGCGGTGCGCGGCCCCACCGACCCGGAGGCCACCCGCACGCTCGCCGCCACGCTCCGCCTCCGCCCGCACGAGGAGGTGCACCTCACCACCGGCCCGCTGTACCACTCGGGGCCGCTGGCCTGGGCGCTGCTCACCCACGCCCTCGGCGGCACGGTCGTGCTCCTGCGCCGGTTCGACGCCGAGCGCTGGGTCGAGCTGGTCCGCCAGCACCGCGTCACCAACACGTTCACCGCCCCCACACCCCTCAAGCGGGTCGTGGCGCTGCCCGAGGACGTCCTGGCCCGCGCCGATCTGTCCTCGATGCGCTCACTCGTCATCAACGCGGCCCCGGTGCCGTACGCGCTCAAGCAGGAGGTGATCGCCCGGTTCGGTGACGGCTTCCTCTTCGAGATCTACGGCTCCACCGAGCTGGGCGTCGACGCCGTGCTCCCGCCCGAGGAGCAGTTGGCCCGGCCCGGCTCGTGCGGGAAGGCGTTGCCGGGCGTCGAGCTGCGGGTGGTCGACGCCGACGGCACGCCGCTGCCGCCGGGGGAGCCGGGCGTGCTGCAGGTCCGCTCCGGCACCACGTTCTCCGGCTACCACGGCCGGGAGCGGCTGGCCGACGGCTGGAAGACCGTCGGCGACCTCGCCCACCTCGACGCCGACGGCTACGTCTACATCCGCGACCGCTCCGGCGATCTGGTGATCACCGGCGGGATGAACGTGTATCCGGCCGAGGTCGAGTCCGTGGTCCACGAGCATCCGGACGTGCTCGACGTCGCCGTATACGGCCTGCCGTCGGCGGAGTGGGGCGAGACCGTGCACGCCGCGGTCGTCCCCCGCGACGGCCGCGCGCTGGACATCGGCGCACTGGAGGCGCACGTCGCGCGGCGGCTCGCCGACTACAAGCGGCCCCGCAGCTGGCAGGTGCGCGCCGCGCTGCCGCGCACCGAATCCGGCAAGCTGCTCAAACGTCTCCTGCGGGCCGAGCACGGCTCCGGGTAAAGGAATTCCCAGGTCAGGGCGTGGTGTACGGTGCGGCGCCGTGACGGTTGGGCGCCTGACGCGCAGAGGGTTCCTCGCGGCGGTGCCCGCTGCGGCGGTCTGCGGCGTGGCGGCCTGCGGGGTGCCCGCGGTGCCGGGCGCCCCGGGTCCGGCGCCCCCCACTCCGGCAGCCACGCCGAGTGCAGCGCCGACTCCGGCGCCTGCTCCGGCCGCAGGCGGGCCCGCGCGTGAGCTCGTCCACGCCGCCTCCGGGCGTCCGGAGGTCGCGCTGACGTTCCACGGCGCGGGCGACCCCGGGCTCGCCCGCTCCGTCCTCACGACGCTGGCCGACCGGGGCGCCGCGGTCACGGTGCTGGCGATCGGCACGTGGCTCGCCCAGTACCCGGACGCCGCCAAGCTCGTCACCGACCACGGTCACGAGCTGGGCAACCACACCTGGAGCCACCCGACGCTCACGGGGCTGACGACGGCCGCGGTGCGGTCGGAGATCGAGCGGTGCCGCGACCGGATCGCCGCCCTCACCGGCGGGCCCGGCGCGTTCTTCCGACCCTCGGCGGCCCAGCACGCCACCCCCGAAGTGCTCCGGCTGGCGGGCGCCGCCGGGTACGCGACGGTGCTGTCCTACGACGTCGACTCCCGCGACTTCACCGACCCGGGCGCCGCCGCGGTCCGCCGCGCCGTCGCTGCGGCGACACGCGGCTCGGTCGTGAGCATGCACCTCGGGCACCCCGGTACGCTCGCCGCCCTGCCCGGGCTCCTGGACGACCTCGCTGCCCGTGGACTCACCCCGGTCACCGCGAGCGCCCTGTTCCGCTGATCCCCCAACGAGGAAGAGAGCCCGTGCCGCAGCCCGCCCGCCCGATGCTCGTCTGCGCCGTGCTCAGCGCCCTGCTCGCCACCCTGATCGCCTGTGCCGCCCCCACGCCCTCGGTGACGCCGTCGGCGACGCCCGCGCCGGTGGCCGCGCCCGCACCGGTCGCCCCCACCCCGAGCGGGATTCCGGGGATGCCGCCCGTCCGCGACGCGCACAACGTCTACGCCGACGCGGGCGCGGGCATGCTCTCCGAGGCGGCGAAGGCGGCCCGGCCGATGGTCTACGTGCCGCACACGAAGACCGGCGAGGTCTGGACGATCGACCCGGCCACGTTCGCGGTCGTCGGGCGCTACCGGCTGGGCGGCGAGCTGCAGCACGTCGTGCCGTCCTGGGACATGCGCACGCTCTACGCGAGCAACGACACCGGCGACCAGCTCACGCCGTTCGACCCGCGCAACGGGCTGCCCGGCAAGCCGATCCCGGTGACCGACCCGTACAACCTGTACTTCACCCCGGACGGGCGGTCGGCGATCTCGGTGGCCGAGGCGCGCCGCGAGCTGGTGTTCTACGACCCGCACACGTGGGCCGTCCAGCAGACGCTCGCCACGCCCGACTGCATGGGCATCGACCACGCCGACGTCACGCCCGACGGGCGCACGGCCGTGTTCACCTGCGAGTTCGCCGGTCGCGTCGCCGTGATCGACCTGGTGGCGCGCCGGGTCGTCCGCATGGTCGACATGCCGACCCGGCACACGACGATGGGCCCGCAGGACATCAAGCTCGCCCCGGACGGCTCGGTGTTCTACATCGCCGACAGCCAGGAGGGCGGGGTCTGGGTGCTCGACGGGGCCGCGACGAAGGTGCTCCGCGTGATCCCGACCGGCCACGGCGCGCACGGGCTCTACCTGTCCCGCGACGCCAAGCGGCTCTTCGTCACCAACCGGCTGGAGGGCACGGTCAGCGTGCTCGACGCCTACACCGGCGCCGTCCAGGCCACCTGGCGCATCGGTGAGCACGCGAGCCCCGACATGGGCAACGTCACCGCCGACGGGCAACAGCTGTGGCTCTCCGGGCGCTACGACCGCGCCGTCTACGTGCTCTCCGCCGTCGACGGGCACCTGATCAAGCGGATCGACGTGGGTAACGGGCCGCACGGGCTGTGCGTGTGGCCGCAGCCGGGCCGGTACTCGCTCGGCCACACGGGCATCACGCGCTGACCCCGTGCGCGGTAACGAGTGCCCGAGCACTCGTTACCGCGCACGGCCCCAGGCGGCGACGTCGGCGACCGTGGCGTTGCCGCCGCACACCAGCAGGCCGAGGTGACGACGTCCGCCGACGCGCTCCAGCACGTGTCGGGCCGCGGGCACGAGACAGCCCGCCGCGGGCTCGGTCCACAGCTTCGCGTGTTCGGCGAAGGCGACCGTGCCCGCGACGGCCTCCGCGTCGGACACGACCAGCACGTCGGTCAGCAGCTCCCGGGCGTGTTCCAACGTGAGGTCGGAGACCGCGGGCGCGCTGAGCGTCGTGACGATCGAATGCAGCGGCGTCGCGACCGGCGCGCCCGCCGCCAGCGCCCGGGACATCGCGTCCGCTCCCTCGGTCTCGACGCCCCAGATCCGCACGTGCGGGGCGAGCGCGCGGAACGCCGTGGCCACGCCCGCGATCAGGCCGCCGCCGCCGATGCTGACCAGCACGTCGGTGAGGTCCGCGAGGTCCGCAGCGTCGGTGGCGAACTCCAGCCCGGCCGTGCCCTGCGCGGCGACCACGACCGGATCGTCGAACGGGTGCACCAGCGTGGCCCCGGCCGCCACCAGTTCGGCGAGCAGCGCGAACGCGCCGTCCATCGTGGGGGTGAGCCGCACGTCGGCCCCGGCGGCGCGGGCGAGCGCCACCGACCGCACGGGCGCCGACTCGGGCATCACGACGGTCGCCGCCACGCCCAGCGCACCCGCCGCGTCCGCGACCGCGATGCCGTGGTTGCCCCCGCTCACGGCGACGATGCCCGCCGCGCGCTCCGCCGGACCCAACGACGTGATCTTCGCGAACGCCCCGCGCGCCTTGAACGAGCCGGTGCGCTGCAACAGCTCCAGCTTGAGCGTCACGGGCACGCCGAGGTGGGCCGCGAGCCCGGGGCTTGGCACCGTCGGGGTGCGCAGGACGTGCGGCGCCACCCGCTCGGCGGCGGCCCGGATGTCGGCGATGTCGATCAGGTTCCCCACGGTGACGACGGTAGCCCGCCGCACTTCGCACCCCGTGCGGCCACGTCGCCCGGGGTGCGGGCCCACCGCGCACCCGCCGGGCGCACGTCGCACCCCACCGATGGGGTGTGACGTGGCCTGAAGGGGTGCGAAGTGGCCGTCAGTGCAGCGGGACCACCTCGGGGGCGCCCATGCGCGCGGAGTCGGCGGTCTCGTCGTCGGGCATCGTCTGGCTCTCCCGCTCGGCCTCCACCCGCTTGCGGTAGTGCTCGACCTCCCGCGCGACCTGGGCCTCGCTCCAGCCCAGCACCGGCGCCGCCAGCCGCGCGGCCTCCTCCATCGCGCCGATGCCGCGGTCGAACGTCTCGATGGAGATGCGGGTGCGGCGGGCCAGCAGGTCGTCGAGGTGCCGTGCGCCCTCGTGCGACGCCGCGTAGACGATCTCGGCCCGCAGGTAGTCCGGCGCCCCGGCCAGCGCTTCTCCCAGGGTCGGATCGGCGGCGACGAGGTCGAGCACCTCGGCGGTGAGCGCGCCGTAGCGACCCAGCAGGTGCTCGACGCGCGCGACGTGCACGCCGTAGCGGTGGGCGAGCTGGTAGCGGGCGTTCTTCATGGCCGCGAAGCCCTCGGCGCCCAGCAGCGGGATGCTCTCCGTGACCGACGGCGGCACCTTCGCGTCGATGGCCCGGACCGCCTCGTCGACGGCGTCGCGGGCCATCACCCGGTACGTCGTGTACTTCCCGCCCGCCACGACGACCAGGCCCGGCACGGTGTGCGCCACGGCGTGCTCGCGCGACAGCTTCGACGTCGAGTCCGACTCGCCGGACAGCAGCGGCCGCAGCCCCGCGTAGACGCCCTCGACGTCCTCGTGGGTGAGCGGCTCCCGCAGCACGGCGTTGACGTGTTGCAGCAGGTAGTCGATGTCCGCGGCGGACGCGGCCGGATGGGCCTTGTCCAGCGACCAGTCCGTGTCCGTCGTCCCGATGATCCAGTGCCTGCCCCACGGGATGACGAACAGCACGGACTTCTCGGTGCGCAGGATCAGCCCCGAGTCGCCGCGGATGCGGTCGCGCGGCACGACGAGGTGGATGCCCTTGCTCGCGCGGACGTGGAACTGGCCGCGCTCGCCCGCGAGCGACTGGGTGTCGTCGGTCCAGACCCCGGTCGCGTTGACCACCTGCTGCGCCCGAATCCGAACCGTCGCGCCGGACTCCTGGTCGTGCACCACCGCACCGACCACGCGCTCGCCTTCGCGCAGCAGCCCGGTGACCCGCGCCCGGTTCGCGACGTGCGCCCCGTACGCGGCCGCGGTGCGGGCGATGAACATCGTGTGCCGGGCGTCGTCGACCTGGGCGTCGTAGTACTGCAGCGCGCCGACCAGCGCGTCCTTGCGCAGCGACGGCATCACCCGCAGGGCCCCGTGCCGGCTGAGGTGCCGGTGGTGGGGCACGCCGCGGGCCCGCCCGGAGAGCAGCCCGAGCGTGTCGTAGAGCGCGAGGCCCGCACCCGCGTAGAGGCGCTCCCACCCGCGGTGGCGCAGCGGGTAGAGGAACGGCACCGGGCGCACGAGGTGCGGCGCGAGGGTCTGGATGAGCAGGCCGCGCTCGCCCAACGCCTCGGCGACCAGCCGGAAGTCGAGCATCTCCAGGTAGCGCAAGCCGCCGTGGATGAGCTTGCTGGAGCGGCTGGACGTGCCCGAGGCGAAGTCGCGGGCCTCGACGAGCCCGACCGACAGACCCCGGGTGGCGGCGTCGAGCGCGGATCCGGCGCCGACCACGCCGCCGCCGATGACGAGGACGTCGAGCTCGGTGTCCGCCATCGCCTGCAGCGCCTCCTCCCGCGCCGCGGGTGATAACGCAACCGATCGCATGGTGATCCTCTCCGGCCCGGGTCTAATCCACGTCCACCCAGTTCAACGTCCGCTCGACCGCCTTCTTCCAGCGCGCGTAGCCCTCGTCGCGCTGCTCGGCGCTCCAGGCGGGCTCCCAGCGCTTGCTCTCGTTCCAGTTCTCCCGCAGCTCGTCGGTGTTGTTCCAGAACCCGACGGCGAGCCCGGCCGCGTACGCCGCGCCCAGCGCGGTCGTCTCCGCGACGACGGGCCTGCTGACCGGCACGCCCAGCACGTCGGCCTGGATCTGCATGCACAGCTCGTTGGCCGTGATGCCGCCGTCGACCTTCAGCACGTCGAGCGTCACCCCGGAGTCGGCCGCCATCGCCTCGACGACGTCGCGGCTCTGGTAGCAGATCGCCTCGAGCGTCGCCCGCGCCAGGTGGGCGTTGGTGTTGAAGCGGGAGAGCCCGACGATCGCGCCGCGCGCGTCGGAGCGCCAGTACGGCGCGAACAGCCCGGAGAACGCGGGCACGAAGTACACCCCGCCGTTGTCCTCCACCTGCCGGGCCAGCGACTCGCTCTCCGATGCCCCGGAGATGATGCCGAGCTGGTCGCGCAGCCACTGCACCGCCGAGCCGGTGACGGCGATCGAGCCCTCCAGCGCGTAGACGGTGGCCTCGTCGCCGAACTTGTAGCAGACCGTCGTGAGCAGGCCCGACTTCGAGCGCACCAGCTCGGTGCCCGTGTTGAGCAGCATGAAGTTGCCGGTGCCGTAGGTGTTCTTGGCCTCGCCGGGGGCGAAGCAGACCTGCCCGACGGTGGCGGCCTGCTGGTCGCCGAGGTCGCCGGTGATCTGCAGCTCGCCGCCGACCGGCCCGTTCGAGCGGGTCGTCCCGTAGCCCTCGGCGTAGGAGCTCGGCTTGATCTCCGGCAGCATCGAGCGCGGGATCCCGAAGAAGCCGAGCAGCTCGTCGTCCCAGTCGAGGGTCTCGAGGTCCATCAGCATCGTGCGGCTGGCGTTGGTCGGGTCGGTCACGTGGACGCCGCCGTCGACCCCGCCGGTGAGGTTCCACAGCACCCACGTGTCGGTGTTGCCGAAGACCGCGTCGCCGCGTTCGGCGGCCTCGCGTGCGCCGTCGACGTTCTCCAGGATCCACTGGATCTTGCCGCCGGAGAAGTAGGTGGCGGGCGGCAGGCCTGCCTTGCGGCGGATGACCTCGCCCGCGCCCTCGCGCTCCAGCTTCGAGGCGATGCGGTCGGTGCGGGTGTCCTGCCAGACGATGGCGTTGTAGAGCGGACGGCCGGTGGACTTGTCCCAGACGACGGCGGTCTCGCGCTGGTTGGTGATCCCCAGCGCGCACAGGTCCGACGCCTGCAGGTCGGCCCGGTTGAGCGCCGTGCGGATCACCGTGCTCGTGCGCTCCCAGATCTCGGTGGGGTCGTGCTCCACCCAGCCGGCCTGCGGCAGGATCTGTTCGTGCTCGAGCTGGTGGCGGCCCACCTCGTTGCCGCCGTGGTCGAAGATCATGAATCGCGTGCTGGTGGTGCCCTGGTCGACGGCACCGACGAAGTCGGCCATGGCGGGTCTCCTCAGACGCTCTCGGTGGGCTCGGACACGGTGACGGGTTCCGGCTCGGCAGGCAGGAAGCCCTCGATCATGTAGCGGAACATCGCTCCGCCGATGATCCCGCCGATGATCGGCGCGATGATCGGCAACCACCAGTACGGCGTGCCGTTCTGGTCGACCCAAGCGGTTGAGTACCCGGTGATGAACGAGGCGAGGCGGGGCCCGAAGTCGCGGGCGGGGTTGATGGCGTAGCCCGCGTTGGCGCCCCACGCCATCCCGATCGCGACGACGAGCAGGCCGACGACGACGGGGCCGAGGTTGGCCAGCGGCGGGTTGTTGATCGCCGTGGTCAGGGCGAAGATCACGAAGACCAGGATCGCGGTGCCGACGATCTGGTCGAAGAAGGCCGTCGTGATGGTCACCGGGGCGCTTCCGTTGCCCGGCAGGGTGGCGAAGATGATCTGGGTCTTGATGGTGTGGCCGGGGTCGGCGGCGTCGATCAGGTCGGCGTAGACGAAGCGGACGATGATGGCGGCGACGAACGCGCCTGCTGTCTGAGCCACCGCGTAGGGGGCCACTTTGCGCCAGGGGAACCCCTTGAACATCGCCAGGGCGATGGTCACGGCCGGGTTGATGTGGGCGCCGGACAGTCGCGCGGCGACGTAGACGCCGAGCGTCGACGCCGAGACCCCAGGCCCAGGCGATCGAGTTGTGGTCGCCGAGGCTTCCTTCGGAGTTGGTGATGACCTGCGCCACCACACCGTTGCCGAAGAGGATGAGAATCATGGTGCCGAGGAACTCGGCGCCGAGCTCACCCGCGAGGGTGTTCTTCATTGAAGCCTCGATTCCACTCGCCGTTATGGCGTGTGTCACGACGCTAGGAACGGCCGCGACCTCCGACAACGGCCCGCGTTCGACATTGTCGAACGCCGCCCGGCGAGAGCGCCCGCGCCGACGTAGGGTCGGCCGGTGCCGGGGGCCATCCAGTCGATCGAGCGGGCCGCAGCCGTCCTGCGCGTACTCGGCGGCGCCGACCGGGCGCTCAACCTGCACGAGCTGGCCGCCGCGCTGACCTCCCGCGGGCCACCGCGCACGGCATCGTCCGCACGCTGTACGCCGTCGGCCTCGTCGACCAGGAGCCGGAGTCGGCGCGTTACCTGCTCGGGGTCGGCCTGCTGCGGCTTCGACCGCGGCATCGACGGACACGACCTGCGCGCCGCCGCGATGAACTGGGCGGACGCGCTCGCGGGCAGCACCGGCTTCGCGGTGGTGCTCGGCGTGCCGGACCACCACGCGGTGCGGCTCGTGCACCACGTCTTCCGGCCCGACGGCTCGCCGCAGCAGGTCCGCACCGGGCTGGCCCTGCCGCTGCACGCCACCGCGGTGGGCAAGTGCCTGCTGGCGTTCGCACCGACGGCGACGCCCCGCCTCGGCGAGCTGGAGCTGGCGCACTGGACGGGCAGCACCTGCACGAAGGTGGCGGCGCTCGACGAGCATCTCGCGGTGGCGCGGCAGCGCGGGTGGACGACCTCGGTCGGTGAGTACGAGAGCGGCGAGGGCGGAGCGGCGGCGCCCGTCCGATCGGGCGGGGGACTGGTCGTCGGCGCGATCGGCATCCTCGGCCCCGCCGAGGAGCTGTTCGGATCGGGCGGGCGACTGCGCGCCCCGCTTGCCGACGAGCTGCTGGCCGCCGCGGGCGCCGTCGGCCACGGCCTTTCGGCATGACGGAACGGGTGATCGCCGCGATCGACCAGGGCACCGGCTCCACCCGCTGCCTCCTGTTCAATCCCTCCGGGCGCATGCTCGGCGTCGGTCAGCGCGAGCACCGGCAGGTCCACCCGCGGCCGGGATACGCCGAGCACGACGCCGCGGAGATCTGGCGCAACGTGCTGCGGGTCGTTCCGGAGGCGTTGCGCGCGGCGGGGCGCACGCCCGAGGACATCGTCGCGGTCGGCATCGCCAACCAGCGGGAGACCACGGTCGTGTGGGACCGGCGCACCGGCCGTCCGCTCGCCCGGGCGATCACCTGGCAGGACACGCGGACGGCGGGCGTCGTCGCCGAGCTCGCCCACGCCGCGCCGGAGATCACCGCGCTGTCCGGGCTGCCGATGGCCAGCTACTTCGCCGCGCCGCGGCTGCGCTGGCTGCTCGACCGGGTCACGGGCCTGCGCGCGGCGGCCGAGGCGGGGCACGCGCTCTTCGGGACGATGGAGTCCTGGCTGATCTGGAACCTCACCGGCGGCGTCGACGGCGGCAGGCACGTCACCGACGTGACCAACGCCAGCCGCACGATGCTCATGGACCTCCGGACGCTGTCGTGGTCGGACAAGCTGCTGGAGATCTTCGACGTCCCGCGGCGGATGCTCCCGGAGATCCGCGGCAACGCCGAGATCTACGGCACGTGCGTCGGCGTCCTGCCGGGGGTGCCGGTCGCGGCGGCGCTCGGTGACCAGCAGGCCGCGCTCGTCGGCCAGGCCTGCTTCGCGCCCGGCGAGATCAAGTGCACGTACGGCACCGGCGCGTTCCTGCTGATGAACACCGGTGACAGCGTGCCGTCGTCGACGCACGGGCTGATCCCGACGGTCGGCTACCTCTTCGGCGACGAGCCCGTCTACGCGCTGGAGGGGGCGATCGCGGTCACCGGCTCGCTGGTCCAGTGGCTGCGCGACTCCCTCGGCATGATCCCGACCGCGGCCCAGATCGAGACGTTGGCGAGCACCGTGCCCGACAACGGCGGCTGCTACATCGTCCCCGCGTTCTCCGGGCTGTACTCGCCGCACTGGCATCCCGACGCCCGCGGCGTCATGGTCGGGCTCACGTCGTACATCGGCCGCGGACACGTGGCCCGCGCGGTGCTGGAGGCCACCGGTTGGCAGACGCGCGAGGTCGTCGAGGCGATGAACGCCGACTCCGGCGTGCCCGTCGAACGGCTGAAGGTGGACGGCGGGATGACGGCCAACAACCTGCTCATGCAGTTCATCGCCGACGTGCTCGACGTGCCCGTCGAGCGCCCCCTCGGCTCGGAGGCCGTGTCGCTCGGCGCGGCCTACGCGGCGGGCCTCGCCGTCGGCTATTGGCCCGACCTCGAGGTGCTGCGGGCCAACTGGCACCGCGCCGCCGTGTGGGAGCCCGCCATGGACCAGGCGGTCCGCGACCGCGAGCGGGAGAACTGGGGCCGGGCGGTCGACCGGAGCTACGGGTGGGCGCGGCCCAACTGATCCGACCCGCGCGCGGGCCACACGGCGTCGTCGCCGGTGAGGACGTCGAACAGCGCGTCGAGGTCCGGGACCACCAGCCGGGCGTCGGCCAGCTCGCCCGGGAAGGCGTATCCCCAGCCCACGCCGATGGCGGGCACGTCGTTCGCGATCGCGCCCTCGACGTCGTGGCTGCGGTCGCCGACCATGACGACCGGACTGCGGGCAGGCTCGAGGTCCAGCCGGGCCAGCACCGACGCGATCACCGGTCCCTTGCCCAGCCTGCCGAGGCGCGGGTCGGCGCCGCCGATCAGCACGAACCGGTCGGCGATGCCGACGCCCACCGCGATCCGCCGGGCCGTGCGCTCGGGTTTCGCGGTCGCGATCGCCAGCTGCAGCCCGGCCGCGACGAGCTGGTCCAGCAGCGCGGGTATGCCGGGGAAGAGCACGCTCTGCTCAGCCGCGACGGGATCGTAGGTGCTGCGGTAGTGCCGGATCGCGGCCGTGGTCTGCTCGGCGGTGAGACCGATGGCGGGCAAGGCCGTCTCGAACGGTGGCCCGACCAGGCTCAGCAGCTGGGCCTGCGCGGGGACCTGGGCGCCGACGGCCCGCAGCGCACCCGCCAGGTGGTGGGTGATGAGGGCGGCCGAGTCGACGAGGGTGCCGTCGAGGTCGAACAGGACGGTGCGCATCGCCGACAGCCTACGGTGGGCCCGGGAACCCGGCGGGCGGCGCAGCCGTTGGTCAAGCGTTGGTAAAACGCGGGGAAGGGCGTGGCGTTGCTGGAGATCGGCGTACTCACCTGGGCGGTGACCATCGCGCTGGTGCTGGGCCTGCTGGCGGTCGACCTCGTGCTCGCCGCGATGCGCCCGCACAAGGTCGGCTTCCGCGAAGCCGTGGCCTGGTCCGTGTTCTACATCGGCGTGGCCGTGGCGTTCGGCATCTGGTTCGCGGCCGCGTACGGGGCCGACGCGGGCACCCAGTACTTCGCGGGCTGGATCGTCGAGAAGAGCCTCTCGGTCGACAACCTGTTCGTCTTCGTGATCATCATGTCGACGTTCGCGGTGCCGGAGCGCCACCAGCACAAGGTGTTGACCTTCGGCATCCTGCTCGCCCTCGTCATGCGGGCGGCGTTCATCGCGGTCGGCGCCACGCTGCTGTCGCTGTTCTCGATCGTGTTCCTGTTGTTCGGGTTGCTCTTGATCTACACGGCGGTGCAGCTCTTCCGGCACCGCGACGAGGATCCCGACGTCGAGAGCAACGGCGTCGTGCGCACGGCCCGGCGGCTGCTGCCGGTGACCGACGAGTACGTCGAGGGCAAGCTCATCGCCAAGGTCGACGGCAGGCGCATGGTCACGCCGCTGTTCATCGTGCTCATCGCCATCGGCAGCATCGACCTGCTGTTCGCGCTCGACTCGATCCCGGCCGTCTTCGGCGTCACCGACGAGGCGTTCATCGTGTTCGCGGCCAACGCGTTCGCCCTGCTCGGCCTGCGGGCGCTGTTCTTCCTGGTGAAGGGGCTGCTCGACCGGCTGGTCTACCTCTCGACCGGCCTGGCGCTGATCCTGGCGTTCATCGGGGTCAAGCTGATCCTGCATTGGGCGCACACCGACATCAGCCCGGCGTTCCCGGAGATCCCGACGCCGCTCTCGCTCGGGGTGATCCTCGTGGTGCTGGCCGTCGTCACCGTGGCGAGCCTGGTGAAGACCCGCAAGGACCCGACGACGGTCGCGCACGCGGGCTCGATCACCGGCCACAAGCCCGTCCGTCAGCAGGCGGAGGCGCCGGACAACCGTCAGATTCCGTAGTGCCAGA
Organism: uncultured Actinomycetota bacterium; assembly: GCA_963837575.1. Taxonomy (GTDB): domain Bacteria; phylum Actinomycetota; class Actinomycetes; order Mycobacteriales; family Pseudonocardiaceae; genus Pseudonocardia. The sequence continues at coordinate 198,743 of CAWIOI010000007.1, read as the reverse complement.
TGGTGAGCGCGTAGCCGCCGAACCAGGCCGACGCGAGCGCGGCGCCGATCACCACGGCCACGGCGGTACCGGTGCGCCGCCGCGCCAGTCCGATCGCCACGGGAATCAGCAGGGTGAACGCAGGCACCAGCAGCCGCAGCTTCGAGTGCGCGGGGCCGTTCGAACCCCAGACGAGGACGAGCACCAGCGCGCCGTACACGACGAGCGGCCACGGCAGCCGCATCCGGATCGCCAGCACGAGCAGCACCAGGCTCGTGGCGAGCGCGAGCACGATCGCCAGGTCGTACACCTCCGAGCCGCCTGCCAGGGCGTCTTTGGTGAAGCTGGCGGTGGAGGCGCCGGCGTCGAGGTAGGAGGCCCAGCCCGCGCGCTGGATCTCGCTCCAGCCGTCGAGCTGCCCGGTTGCGAGCGCGACGTAGCCGAGGTAGCCGAGCACCCCGCAGGGGGCCAGCAGCAGGCCGACCCACGGCCGCCAGCCGTCGCGGCGTCGGATGATCGCCAGGAGGGCCGCCAGCAGGACGGCGGCGATCAGCGCGGTGGCGGTGGGGCGCACCAGGCCTGCCGCGGCGGCGCCCAGCCCGGCCAGCAGCCAGTGCCGTTGGAGCACGCTGACGAGCGACCAGGCCGTGAACGCGCAGAACAGCGCCTCGGTGTAGGTCATCGACAGCACGATGCCCATCGGGGCCGCCGCGAACAGGCCGACGAGCAGCAGTCCGGCCCGTCGCGATCCGCCGGGCACCAGCTCGGCGAGCCGGACGAGGCCGTAGGCGGCCATGATCCCTGCGACCAGCGAGACGATCAGTCCCGCGAGCACGAGATCGCCCCCGGTCATCAGGCCCGTCGCGGCGACCACCGCCGGGTAGCCGGGGAAGAACGCCCGCGCGGTGTCCGGTGTGTGGTTGCCGAAAGCGTCGAGCATGTCGTCGGGGATGCCCGCGTACCCGTAGCGGGCGATCGCGACCATCCAGGTGCCGTCCCAGGCGTTCAGGGCCTTGGCGAGCTTGTCGCCGCCCGCCATCACGCCGAGCACCGCGACGCCGATCAGGCGGACCACGATGTACACCGCGCCCGGCGCGAGCGCCGCGAGCAGGCGGTGGCGCGGGCGAGCGGCGGTGGGGGAGGTCTGCGGCGGCTCGTCGGGGGCCACGGCGGCGACGTCGGTGGGGGCGCTGGCCACGTACGCTCCCTCCTGGTCGACGGCGCGGCCAGCAGCCTACGCCGGGTCGCGACGGCGACTGGTAACGACGTCCCCGCCTGGCGCGAGCCTCGTCACATGACCTTGCGACAGGGGATGGCGGACGCGCGGCGCCACGGGCGCCGGGCGGTGGCATTCGACGGGGTGCGGCCCGCGCCCGCGGGCCACGGCGCGCGGCGCCAGACCGCGCCGCTCCCCGGCCGGTCATCGTCGTGCCCGTGCTGCCGGGCGGTGTGCGCGGCGCGGCGCCGTCCGGCGCTCGCGGCCGAGTGGGCCATCCGTTCCTGGTGAGCGCCTGCTAGCGCAGCACCCAGGTGTCCTTGGCGCCGCCGCCGCGCGAGGAGTTGACGATCAGGCTGCCCGCGGGCGCGACCCGGCTCAGCGCCGCGGGCAGCACGTGCACGTCGGTGCCCGCGCCGCGGCGGGACTGGAGCACGAACGCCCGCAGGTCCACCGCGCGCGGCTCCAGCTTGTCGCCCGAGAACGTCGGGTGGGTGGAGAGCCGGACGAGGTCCTGCGCCACCCAGGCCGCGGGCCGGGCCCTGATCGCCGTGGCCAGCTCGGCCAGCTCCTCACGGCTCGCGTGGGGGCCGATGACGATGCCGTCCCCGCCGTAGCCGTCGACCGGCTTGAGCACGAGGGTGTCGAGCCGGTCGAGCACCTCGGCACGCCGGTAGGGATCGACGCACGGGTAGGTGGGCACGTTGGCCAGCAGCGGGGCCTCGTCGAGGTAGTAGGTGATCATGTCGGGGACGTAGGCGTAGACGACCTTGTCGTCGGCCACCCCGTTGCCCATCGCGTTGGCCAGTGCGACCCGACCGCGCGCCGCCGCGTTGCAGAGCGCGCGTCCGACCGGGCGCAGGTCCGCGCCCTTGGCCCGGAGCAGGGCCTGCTCGTCGAGGCGCCGGTAGAGCGCGGAGAGCCGCCGCCGTCCGCCCTCCTCGACGAGGAAAACACCCTCCTCGGTCACCTGCAGATCGCGCGGCGTCACCACGGGCACGTCCATCCGGGCGGCGAGCAGCTCGTGCTCGTAGTACGCCGAGTCGCTCGGGCCCGCCGACAGCAGCGCGACCTCGTCGTGGCCGGGCAGATCCGGTTCGCTCGCCGCGAGCAGCACGCCGCGGAGCAGGCCTGCCACGCCCTCCAGCCCGACGACGCCCGCGGGCGGCTCCAGATCGGGCATCACGCTGCGGATGAGGCGCCGCGACGTGATGGCGTACCCGATGCCGGAGGGCACCCGCAGGTTGTCCTCCAGGACGAGCCAGTGATCGGCCCGGTCGCGCACGAGGTCGATGCCCGCCACCGCGATGCGCACGGCGTCGGCCGAGTGGAGCCTTCCCAGCCTGCTCCAGCCGGGCGCATCGTCGATGACGGCGGCGGGCACCACGCCGTCGGCGACGATCTGCCGCGGGCCGTAGACGTCGCGCAGGAACGCCTCCAGCGCCCGCACCCGCTGCGTGAGGCCCGCCGCAAGGCCCGCCCAGTCGTCCGCGGTGACGATGCGCGGCACGAGGTCGAGCGGGAACAGCCGGTCGGGCGTGCCGTCGCCGACCCGGAACGTCACACCCCGCGCCCGCTGCTCGGACTGCAGCGCGGATTGCGCGGCCGTGAGCCCGCGGGGGCCCATGCGGCTCAGCGCGCGGAACATCCAGCCGTAGTCGGGCCGCACCTCGCCGTCGGGGCCGACCGCCTCGTCGTAGGCGTCGGGGTGGTAGGCCGCGAGGAGCTCCGGCCGGGCGGGCACGGTGTCGGGCGGCTCCAGCACGGGGGCGCGGCCCTGGGTGCGGGCGATGAGCGCGTCGACGACGTCGGTGAGCTCCCCGCGGCGCCCGAAGGTGCGGCGCTGACGGGCGGCCGCGCTGCCCGTCGTCAACGTGGCCTCGGAGAGCGCGAGGACCTGCTCCCAGTCGCCGAGCTCCTCCAGCTGCGGCCGCAGGTCGTGCACGAGACGCCCGATCAGCAGCTGGGGGGCGACGAGGTGGGGGCCGTCGAGCTCGACGAGGTCACCCTCCAGGCCCGAGCGCGCCGCCCGCCAGCTGCTCGCGCGCAGCAGCTCGTGGCGGTAGTCCGGGATGGGGCGCCCCGCGTCGAGGTCGGTGCGGGCGCGGCCGACGAGCGCGCGGAACAGGCCCGCGATGAGCACGACGTCCTCGACGTCCGGGCAGGCGTCGCACACCCGTAGCTCGACGGTCGGCAGGTGGGCGCTGGGCCGGATGTCGAAGTAGACCATCCCGGGGTCGGAGATCGTGCCCGACGCGATGAGCTCGTCGACCATCGCGTCGTAGTCGGCGGCCGTCTCGACGTGGCCGGGCGGTCCCGCGGTGGGCCAGCGCGACCACACCAGGCTGCGGTAGCTGGCGTACCCGGTGTCCTGGCCGCGCCAGTAGGGCGAGCTGGCCGAGATCGCGAGCAGCGTGGGGAGGTAGGGCGCGACCCGGCGCACGACCTGCACCGCGATGTCCCGGTTCGGCACGTCGACGTGCACCTGGGCGCCGCAGATGTGCTGCTCGCGCACGAGCAGCTGGTACTCGTGCTGCATGCGCTCGTAGCGCGCGCCCGCGGAGATGTCGTCGCCGTCGAGGTCGGCCAGCGGCACGGTGCCCGCCGCCACCACGCCCAGCCCGAGCGGCTCGGCCACCGACTCCAGCGTGCCGCGCAGGCGGCGCAGGTGCGCGCGGAGCTCGTCGAGCGTGGCGCACACCGGGGTGTTGGTCTCGACGAGCGATCGCTGCAGCTCAGGGGCGAACTCCGCCCCGTCGAGCTGGGCCAGCAGCGCGTCGACCTCGGGGGCAGAACGGCGGGTCTGCAGGTCGACGACGTGAAACTCCTCCTCCACGCCGAGGCGGGGGAGCTCGCTCATGGCGCCGACGTTATGCGGCCGATGTTACGGGCGTGTGACCGCCCCCGGCCCCGGGTGAGTCGCGCGCTTCGCCACGGTGAGTCGCGCGCTTCGCCACGGTGAGTCGCGCGTCGTGCCACGGTGAGTCGCGCGCTTCGGCACGGTGAGTCGCGCGATTCGACACGGCGAGTCGACCGGACGACGCTCAGCCGGTCAAGGCGCCCTCGACGAGGCGGGGGGCGGCTGTGCTGACGTCGTAGGCGGCGGCCAGCTGAACGTCGACCTCGTAGCCGTCGGCGATCAGCTCCCGGCCCGAGGCGAGCCCGGCGAGGACGGCGGGCAGGCGGCCTCCCGCGACGGCGAACTGCGCCGCGACGAGCTCGGCTTCGGGGGAGAGGCGCCCGGTGAGGCCAGCGACGACCGCGCCCGCGCCGAGCGCGTCTTCCGCGGCGACGCGCAAGGTGTCGTCGGGCCAGCGCTCGCCTGCCGGGACCACGCCGATCGGCCCGCCCGCCGCCCGGGCGACGGCATCGACCGCCACGGCCGTCGCGTTGCGCAGGCACCCCGCCATGACGACGGCGTCGTGCCGGGCGGCAGCGGCGCACAGGGAAGCGCCGTTGGGGGACGGCAGCGCCAGCAGGGTGCCGGGAGCCAGGCCGAGGAGCGAGGACGGCCGCAGCGAGGGACCCGGCCCATCCCGCCGCCCCGCCTGCACCGTCCCGTCGGCGGCCGTCCCGTGCGCGGCCGCCGACTGCGCGGCCGCGCCGTGTGTGGTGGGCCCTTGTGCGGCCGCCGTCTGCGCGGCCGCCCCGTGCGCGGCCGTCCCGTGCGCGGCCGTCCCGTGCGCGGCCGTCCCGTGCGCGGCCGTCCGTGCGCGGCCGCTGCGCGGCCGTCCCGTGCGCGGCCGTCCCGTGCGCGGCCGTCCCGTGCGCGGCCGTCCCGTGCGCGGCCGTCCCGTGCGCGGCCGTGGCCCGCTGCGCGGCCGCTCCCGTGCGCGGCCGTCCGGTGTGTGGTGGGCCCTTGTGCGGCCGCCGTCCTGCGCGGCGGCCGTCGCGCGCGCGGCAGGCGAATCCGGGTAGGCGTCGGCGTCGGTCCAGCGCTGGGGGAGGACGCGCGCGCCGCGGTTCACGGCCACGTCCACCGCGGTGCAGAACGACAACACGTCCACGATGACGACGACGGCACACTCGCGCGCCAACAGCACCACGCCGTGCGCGCCCCACTCGCACCGCACGTCGTACGCCTGTTGGCGATGCTCGACCCGTGGCTCACGCACCGCGGCCATGCTCCTCCGCGGCCGTGTGGGCCACCGCACCGGCGTTCCGGTGCTCACACCCGCGCCGGGACGGGGGTGTGAGCACCGGAACGCATGCGCGGCCCAGGCCTCGGTGTTCGGGGTAGCGTCGGCCGGTGAGCGTTCAGGACGTGTTGGGCCGGGTCGGGCTGCCGGAGCCGATGCGCGAGCTGGCCGCCCGGGCGTGGGACGTCGTCGTGGTCGGCGGCGGTCACAACGGGCTCACCGCGGCCGCGTACCTCGCCCGCGCGGGCCGCTCCGTGCTCGTGCTGGAGGCGCGCGAGCAGCTCGGCGGCGCCGCCACCCTGGACCGGCCGTTCACCGACGAGCGGTACCTGGTCAGCCCGTGCGCGTACGTCGTCGGGCTGCTGCACCCGCTGGTCGTCGCCGAGCTGGATCTGCACCGCCACGGGTTCGACCTCGCGCTCCTCGACCCCGGCCTCTGGTGCCCGTTCCCGGACGGCACCGCGGTCGCGGTGTACGCCGACGCGGAGCGCACCCTCGCGCAGGTCGCCGCGCTCGCCCCGGCCGACGTCGACGGCTACCGGGCCTACGAGGCGCTGTTCGAGCGGATCCGGGTCGCGCTGCGCACCGGTCCCCGCGACGCCTGGGTGGGGCCGAGCCCCGACCGGGCCGGGCTCGCCGAGCTGCTCGCGGGCGACACCGAGGCCCTCGACGTGCTCCTGCACCGCTCGATCGCCGACGTCGTCGAGGAGCACGTCCGCGACGAGCGCCTGCGGACGCTGCTGCACGGCCAGGGCGTCATCGGAACGTGGGCGGGCCCGCGCGACCCGGGCACCGCCGCCGTGCACGCGATGCACGCGATGGGCACGCTCGCCGACGGCCGCTGGGGCTACGTGCGCGGCGGCACCGGCCGGGTGTCGTTCGCGATCGCCGCTGCCGCGCGCGAGCACGGCGCGGTGCTCGCCTCGGGCGTGCCGGTCGCGGCCATCGAGCCGGGCGTCGGCGTGCGGTTGGCGGGCGGCGAGCTGGTGCGGGCGGCGGTCGTCGTCTCCAACGCCGACCCCAAGCGCACCACGGAGCTCTGCGCGTCCGACGTGCCGACGGCGTGGCGCGAGCGGGTGGCCGCCTGGCGTTCCACCAGCCCGGTGCTCAAGGTCAACTGTGCGCTGGCGCGCCTGCCGCGTTTCCCGGCGGCCGCCGAGCCGGGCCTGCCCCATCGGGCGATGGTGAGCATCACGTCCGGGATCGACGCCACCCAGCAGGCCTTCCGCCGGGCGGTCGCGGGCCACCCGGCACCGTCGTGGGCGGAGGTGTACTTCCCGTCGGCCTACGACTCCTCGGTCGCCCCGCCCGGCGGCCACGTGATGAGCGTGTTCGCGCAGTACGTCCCGTACGAGCTCGCCGACGGCACGTGGGACGCGCGGCGGGACGAGATCGCCGACGCCGCGCTCGCGGAGGTCGCCCGCTTCGCGCCGGACGTGCTCGACTGCGTGGTCGAGCGCGAGGTGCTCGGGCCGCCCGACGTCGAGGCGCGCATCGGGCTCACCGGCGGCCACATCTTCCAGGGCGACTGCCTGCCCGACCAGATGTGGGACCGCCGCTTCGCCCCGCGCACCGACGTCCCAGGCCTCTACCTCTGCGGCGCCGCGACGCATCCGGGCGGCAGCGTGATCGGCGTGAACGGCCGCAACGCCGCACAGGCGATAATCAACGAAATCAAAAGATGAGATATCGAACGATCTGTGGCAGCCTGGCCCCATGACCGACCTCGCGGAAGCGCTGCGGCGGATCTGGCTCGACGGGCGGCGGATCGAGCGGCTGGCCTACGTCGTCGGCGGGGTGCTGTTCGTCAGCGGGCTGGTGCACGTCGTGGTGCTCCTGGCCAGCGGCCGGACCTGGATCGGGCCGGTGTCGCTGCGCAAGGCCGCGACGTTCGGGCTCTCCTTCGGGCTCACGCTGCCGTCGGTGGCGTGGGCGACGTCGTTCCTGCGGCTGCGGGCCCGCGGGCTGGTGCTGGGGGCGTTCCTGGCCGCCTGCGTGGTCGAGACGGTGCTGGTCACCCTCCAGGCGTGGCGCGGCGTGCCGTCGCACTTCGACTTCGCGACCCCGTTCGACACGGCCGTGTCGATGACGCTCGCCGCGGGCGGCGCGGTGATCGTCGCGGTCGGCCTCGTGTCCACGGCGGCGGCGTTCGCGGGCGCGGAGGCGCTCGCCCCCAGCATGGCGCTGGCCGTGCGGTCCGGGCTGGTGGTGCTGCTGGTCGCGCTGGCCACGGGCGCGGTGATGATCTCCCGCGGGGTCGCCCTTTCCCGCGGCGGGAGCGCCCAGCTGGCCTACGACACCGCCGGATCGCTCAAGCCGCTGCACGCCGTCGCGATGCACGCGGTGCTGGTGTTGCCCGCCCTGGCGTGGCTGCTGGCCCACACGCCGTGGCCGGAGGAGCGACGGCTGCGGCTGGTCCGGATCGCCGTCGCCGCCGACGCCGTGCTGACGGCGGTGGTCGGCGTCGAGGCGTTCGCGGACATCCCGCCGCTCGCGCCGCCCCTTGTGCTCGGCGTGCCGTCGGCGGTCGCCCTTGCCGTGCTCGCGGCCACGGGGATCGTGGCGCTGCGCGCGGCGCTGACCGCGGAGGCACCCCGGCCGGCATGATCCCCCGGATCGGCCGGTGGAGGAACGGGCATGAGTGAGTTCGGGGGAAGGGTCGCGGTGGTCACCGGGGCCGGATCGGGGATCGGCCGGGCGCTGGCGGTGGCCCTCGCGCAGCGCGGAGCGCGGGTCGCCGCGTCCGACGTCGACGAGCGCGGTCTCGCCGAGACCGCGCGCATGATCGGCGCCGAGCACCGCGCCGACCCGCTCGACGTCACCGACCGGGCGGCCGTCCTCGCCTACGCCGACGAGGTGGCCGCCGCGTTCGGCCACGTCAACCAGGTCTACAACAACGCAGGCGTCGCGTTCGCGGGCGAGGTGCTGACCAGCTCGTTCGCCGACATCGAGCGCGTCGTGGACATCGACTTCTGGGGCGTCGTCAACGGCACGAAGGCCTTCCTGCCGCACCTGATCGCGTCCGGCGACGGCCACGTGGTGAACGTGTCCAGCCTGTTCGGCATCCTGTCGGTGCCCGGCCAGAGCGCCTACAACGCGGCCAAGTTCGCCGTGCGCGGGTTCACCGAGAGCCTGCGCCAGGAGATGCTGCTCTCCGGGCACGCGGTGCGCGTCACCTGCGTGCACCCTGGCGGCATCAAGACCAACATCGCCCGCAACGCCACCCGCTCCGCCGACTACGCCGACGGAAAGGCGTTGGAGCGCTTCGAGCGCGTCGCCTTGCGCATGGCCCCCGCCGACGCCGCCCGCGTCATCCTCACCGGGGTCGCCCGCGACCGGGCGCGGGTACTCGTCGGCGCCGACGCCAAAGCGCTCGACCTGCTGGTGCGCCTGACGGGGTCGGGCTACCAGCAGGTCGTAGCGCGGTTGGCGCGGCGGACGCTCAGCTGAGGCTCGTCGCGACGACCTGCCGCAGCGCTGCGCTGCGCAGGTAGAGCGCCACCCACACGACGATGCCGACGTAGACCGGGAACAGCATCGTGGAGAACAGCGGGGCCTCGATCCGCAGCTGTGCGCACACCGCGCCGCCGAGGTAGCCGGTGAGCAGCACCGCGCCCAGGATCGCCGTGCGCGGGACCAGGTAGAGCACGACGCACACCAGCAGCACGCCGCCGATGACCGGCACGGCGGACGCGGCGAAGCCCATCGCTTCCGTGGCCTCGACGACCGCGGGCAGCCGGAAGAGCTTCGGCAGGGCGTCGAACAGGAAGAATAGGGTGAGGAACACGGTGAGGGCCGTGCCGGTGCGGGACGCGGCGCGGGAGATCGGGCGGGCGGGGGACAGGACGGACATCGCGGGCTCCCTGGCGGCGAAGGGGCGTTGGTACAGGGGAGACCCGCGCCTCCGGCCGAATTCATCGCCCGGGCGGAATGCCGCTATCCCCCCGGCAAGGGGGCGATGCCCGGAGCGCAGCCCGCGGCGGCTGCGGCGGCCGCGGCGTCGGCCACCCCGGCGCCGGGTGCGCCGCCGATGGGTGGGGCGACCGTCGGCCGCACGGCGGGCGTCGGCACCGCCGAACAGGTGCCGTCTGCGTTGGCTGGCGCGGGTGAGGGGCCGCTGCCCGTGATCGGGTAGTAGCGCACCCAGTCGACCTGCATCGTCGAGGGCTTGAGGCCGCCGGGGCGGCGGAAGAGGTCGAGCTGGACGGTCATGTGCATCGGGCCCGGCGGCTGTGTGGCGGCCTTCGTGGTGGTCCACCACTGCCTGCCGTCGAGGAACGTGCTGATGTGGTCGGGTGTCCATTCGACCGCCCAGTTGTGCCACTGCGTGGCATCGGCGGTGACGGCGCTGGTGAGCTTGCTGTCCTCGCTGTGGTAGTGGACGAACAGCTCGGTGCTCTGCCGGGTGGGGTCGCTGTTCTCCATGAAGTCGATCTCGCCGCCGTAGCCGCCCTCGTCCTCGCTGTCGGGCCAGAGCAGCAGGACGGCGTGGTAGTCGGGGTCGGAGACCGAGGCCCGCATGCGGGCCTCCCACCGGCCGTACATGGCGCCCGACCCCCAGGCCATGCCCTCGGCGTTGCCCGCGGCGTCACCGCTGATCGTGAGGATGCCGTTCGCCACCCGCGCCGCCGACGGCGTGCGCCTGCCGTTGTCGTCGTGTCCGGGGCCGTCGTAGGGGCTCCACCCGGACAGATCGCCGGTGAAGTCCTCGGAACGGGTTGGTGGGCCCCACCCGTTGGCCTGCGCGGCGGTCGGGGCGCTCGGGTCGGCGAGGGCGGCGGGCAGCGGCGGCGGGAACAACAAGCTGACCACGAGCCCGGCGACGGCCGCGATGCGTCGGCCGTGCCCGACGAGTTCGCGTCTCACGTCCCCCCTTTGTCGCCCGGCCCGCGAGTGTTTCACAAGCCATCAGGCGGCCAACGCGGCGTAGCGGCCCTCCGCGGCGAGCAGGCTCGTGTGCGTGCCGGACTCGGCGACGCGGCCGTGGTCGATCACGACGATCCGGTCCGCGTCGCGCACGGTCGAAAGCCGGTGCGCGATGGTGATCGTGGTGCGGCCCTCCGCGAGCGCGTCGAACGCCTCCTGCACGGCGCGCTCGGTCTCGGTGTCGAGCGCGCTGGTGGCCTCGTCGAGGATCAGCACGCGGGGGTCGCGCAGGAGCGTGCGGGCGATCGCGAGGCGCTGCTTCTCCCCGCCGGAGAAGCGGTGTCCCCGGGAGCCGACGACCGTGTCGTACCCGTCGGGGAGATCGGCGATCAGGTCGTGGATCCGCGCGGCGCGGGCGGCGTCCTCGATCTCGGCGTCGGTGGCGTCGGGTTTGGCGTAGCGCAGGTTCTCGCGCACCGTCGTGTGCAGCAGGTAGGTCTCCTGGCTCACCACGCCGACGATGCGGGCCAGATCGGCGAGCCGCAGGTCGCGCAGGTCGATGCCGTCGATGGTGACCCGCCCGGCGTCGGGGTCGTACAGGCGCGCACCGAGCGCGGCGAGCGTGCTCTTGCCCGAGCCGGTCTCGCCGACGAGCGCGAGCGTGGTGCCCGCGGGCGCCTCCAGGTCGACGGCGGTCAGCGCGTTGCGGTCGCTGCCCGGGTAGGCGAACGTGACGCCCTCGAACCGGACGTCGCCGCGGACCCGCCGCGGGTCGACGAGCACGGGGTGCGGCGGGTCGTCGACGTCGACGGCCAGGTCCAGGTACTCGAAGATCCGCGCGAACAGCGCCAGCGAGCTGACCAGGGACACGCCGACGCCCAGGAGCTGGGTCAGCGGGCGAAACAGGCCGCTCTGCAGCGTGGTGAACGCGATCAGGGTGCCGATCGTCAGCGTCGTGCCGGGCAGGCCTGCACCGAGGTAGATCACGGCCGGGATGGCCGCGAAGATCACGCCGGTGGACGCCATGCGCCAACGCCCCGCGAGCTGGGAGCGCAGCTCGAGGTCGATCAGGCGCTCCGACGAGCCGGTGAACCGGGCGACGAGCGCAGGCCCGGTGCCCAGCGTGCGCGAGAGCTGCGCGCCGTTGACCGAGAGGCCCTCCTCGATCGTGACGTTGAGATCGGCCAGCTCGCGCTGCTGCGCCGAGGTGATCTCGCGCCGCATCCGGGCGACGCGGCGGGTCAGCCAGATCGACGGGGGGAGCACGACCAGCGAGATCAGCGAGAGCCGCCAGGACAGCGCGACCATCGCGACCGCCGTGGCGACGGTGGTGGTCAGGTTGGCCGCGATCGAGGTCGCCGTGCCGGTGACGACCGCCTGCAGGCCGCCGACGTCATTGGTGATGCGCGACTGCACCTCGCCGGTGCGGGTCCTGGTGAAGAACGCGATGGACTGGCGCTGCAGGTGGGTGAAGACGTCGGTGCGCAGCCGGTGCATCACCCGCTGCCCGACGCGCGTGCTCACCCAGGTCTGGACGACGCCCAGCGCGGCGGTCACCGCCGCGACCGCCACCATGGCGGCGGTGAGCGCGGCGAGCAGGGGCAGGTCGCGGTCGGGCAACGCCGTGTCGATCACGGCGCGGAGCAGGAACGGCGAGGCCATCCCGAGCACGGAGGCGGCGACGATGATCGCGGTGACGCCCGCGATCGCCCCGCGATGGGGCACGAACAGGCGGCCGATGCGGCGCAGTGAGACGCCGCGGGCCTGGGCCTTCTCCGCGGCGGTGATGGTGTGTGCGCGCGAGCGCAGACGGGTGGGTGGCTCCAAGGACGGCTCCCCTCGACAGCGGGTCGATATAGAGGTTACCTCACAATGAGGGTTAAGGTGTCGGTGTGGACGGAACGGACGAGCCTCTCGTCGAGGCGTTCTGGGCGCTGAGCCGCAGGCTCCGGGCCATGGCGCGGGAGGCGTTGGCCGAGTGGGACGTCACGCCCTCGCAGGCCCGCGCGCTCGCCGTGCTGCGCCGCGGCGGAGCGCAGCGGCTCGGCGCGCTGGCCGAGCACCTGCGGATCGTGCCGCGTTCGGCCACGGAGGTCGTCGACGCGTTGGCGGAGCGCGGCCTCGTCGAGCGGCAGCCCGACCCGGCCGACCGACGCGCCACCCTGGTGGCGCTCACCGCGCGGGGCACCGAGGTCGCGGCGGCGATCAGGGCCGCCCGCACGTCCGGCGCGAGCAGCCTGTTCGCCCGGCTACCCGACCGCGACCGGGCCGAGCTGGCGCGCATCCTGGCCGACCTGCGGGCCGCTGCCGACACTCCGCCGGGCACCGCAGGCTAACTGCGCCGGGGCCCGCAGGCCGCCGCGCCATCGGGCGGCTGTGCCGGGTGCGGCGGACAGCCCGCTGCGCCGGGTGCGGCGGGCGGCCGGCTGTGCCGGGTGCGACCGGGTGCGGCGGGCGGGCGGCCGTGCCGCCGGGTGCGACGGGCATGCCGCCGCACCCGGGCGTCTCTCAGCGCACCGGCGTCGGCAACACCGCCACGGTCGTCCGCGCCAGGTTGTCCACCGGCTTCGGGTCGGGCACCGCGGAGTGCGCGGCCGCCAGGAGCGAGAGCGAGCCGCGGGCGGTCTTGTCCACCGCGAGGGTGGCTTCGTAGGTCACCGAGGCGCCGACCGCCAGCGTCGGTGTGCGGAACGCGGCTATCCCGCCGATCCCGACACCGCCCGGCGCCGCCACCACGTGCACGCCCCCGCTGACGATCAACGCGGTGCTGAGGTCGCGGGCAGGCGAGCGGCCCGCGTTGGTGACGGTGACCTTCGCGGTGATCGTCGAGCCGGGAGTCGCCGACGGAGGCACCGTGATGCGGGTGCCGAGGTCGGCCGTCGGCGCCGGGTTCTCGAAGTCGAAGGTCGTGTCGTTGACCCGCAGCCGGTCGACCCCGGCCACCAGCCCGGTGACGCCGCTGCCCTGGTTGACCGCGACGGCGTAGACAGTTGCGTTCGGCAACGCCGCCTTCACCTGCGCAAACGTGGCGGTGTAAGTGGGGAATCCGTACTTGTTGGGCGTGCCGGTGGCGGTGATCGCCCCGGTGGCCCACCAGCCGCCGTTGCTCGACGACGGCGTCCACTGCTGCCACGTGTTCGTCAACACCTGCGCGCCGGTGTAGGTCGGCTCCCACACGAGCGTGGTGAAGGTGCTGTTCACGTCCGCCTTGTTGGGCATGATCGGGATGTTGATGCTGGGCGCCGCCTGGCCGTTGCCGGACGCGGCCTGCTCGACGAACGTCTCGAACGCCAGATCGGTGATGTCGGCGAGCCGCATGCCGCCGAAGCGCTCGGCGAACACCGTCGCGTGGTCGTCTGTGGCGAGCGTGGTGAGGCGCAGGTAACCGCGCCCGACGTTGGCCCGCTTGTCGTCGACGACCGCGGCAGCGCCCGCGTTGTGCAGCTCGGTGCAGAACCCGGTCGTGGTCGCCGGGCAGACGGGTGCGATGTCGGCGTTGCTCACGCGGGTCGTCGGCGCGGCAGTGGCGGTCCCGCTCGCCGCGAGCAGTCCCGCGGCAACGGCGAGTGTCATGACGGCAGTGGCGCCCAGGCGGCGGAAATGGGACGGTCGACGGTCGGTCGGCACGGTGTGTCTCTCCCCGGTCGGTGATCGGCGCCACCCCCGGCGCCGGGACACATCTTCGACCGAATGGAGTCGATTGCTAGTCCATATGCTAGATCAGGTGAAATCGCCGGGTTACGTGCCGATCGTCGTGCGCACCGCGTAGAGCTCGGGGAAGAACGTCAGCTCCAGCGCGCGCCGCAGGAACGGAACCCCGGTGGAGCCGCCGGTTCCGGTCTTTCCGCCGATCGTGCGCTGCACCGTCTTGAGGTGGCGGAAACGCCAGAGCTGGAAGTTCTCCTCGATGTCGACGAGCTCCTCGCAGGTCTCGTACACGTCCCAGTAGTGCTCGGCGTCGGCGTAGATGTGGGTGAGGACGTCCACCAGCTCCGGGCAGAAGACGTGGGCGCGGCGGACGTCGCGATCGAGCACGATCTTCGGCACCGGGTGGCCGCGCCGGGCGAGCAGCCGCAGGAACTCGTCGTAGACCGACGGCCGCTCCAGCAGCTCCGTCAGCTCGGTGTGCGCTCGGGGATCGTGCTCGAACAGCCGCAGCATGGCGGCGTTCTTGTTGCCCAGCAGGAACTCCACGGCCCGGTACTGCGCCGATTGGAACCCCGACGACGAGCCCAGCGCGTAGCGGAACTCCGCGTACTCGGCGGGCGTGAGCGTGGCCAGCACCGACCACTGCTCGATGAGCGTCTTCTGGATGTGCTTGACGCGGGCGAGCTTCTTCAGCGCGGGCGCGAGCTGGTCGGCGGCGAGGTCGTCGCAGGCGGAGCGCAGCTCGTGCAGCAGGAGCTTGAGCCACAGCTCGGAGGTCTGGTGCTGGACGATGAACAGCAGCTCGTCGTGGTGGACGGGGTTGCTGCGCGGCTGTTGGGCCGTGAGCAGCTCGTCGAGGTGCAGGTAGGCGGAGTAGGACAGGTTGGTCCGGAAGTCCCGGACGATCCCCTCCTCGACCGCCCGGGTGTTGGCTCCCGAGACGTCAGCGGTCATGGCGACCAGGCTAGGCCGCCATGACCGGCGGCGGGGTCAGCCCGCCATCGCCGCGCCCGTCTCCAGCAGCGACTTCAGGTCGGAGAGGATGAACGGCCAGCCGCCGCCCGCCTCGCGGACCTCGCCGGTGACCAGCGCCAGGTGCAGCGGGGCGCCGTCGAGCTCGTGGATCACGGTCAGCCGCGACACCTGGTCGTCCATCGGCTCGATCTCCCAGGTGATCCGGGTGAGCGGCTCGGCGGCCTGGCTTTCCTCGAAGAGCATCCGCCAGCTCTGCACGAGCCGCCGTGGCGGATCGACCTCCAGCACCTCGCCCTCGACGACGACGTCGGGGGTGCCCGTGGCCTTCATGCCGTCGTTGGCCAGCGCGCGGAACGTGCCGCCCGGCTTCAGCTCGTACTCCGAGGCGGTGCGGTAGCCGTAGCGAGCGGTCCACTCCGGACGCGTGATGGCCGCCCAGACCTGCTCGGGGGCGGCCTTGATGTGCACGCGGAAGACCTGGGTCGTGGTGGTGGTGGCGGCGGAAGCGGTCATGACGGGTTCTCCAGTTCGGCTTTGAGCTCGGCGAGGGCGCTCACGTGGCGCTCGGTGTACTTGTCGATCCAACGGTCGTGGATCAGCCGGATCGGCACGGGGTTGAGGAAGTGCAGCTTCTCCCGGCCGGACCGCCGTGTGACGACGAGCCCGGCCTCCTCCAGGACGCGCAGGTGCTTCATGACGCCGAAGCGCGTCATGGCGAGCTCCGACTCCAGCTCGGTGAGCGTGCGCCCGTCCTGGTGCAGGAGCCGGTCGAGCAGGTGGCGGCGGGTCGGGTCGGCCAGTGCCTTGAACACCGGGTCGTCGTCGTCCGTCACGCCTCGACAATAGGTGACCAAAATGTCACATGTCAATCCCCGGCGGTCCTACGGCCCTGTTCCGCCTCTCTTCGGGGACATACCGTGGGCGGACGCTCGACCAGGAGGAGTGCTCATGAGCGCCGAGGCGGCCCGGCTGGTGTACGACTTCACGGAGGGCAGTCGAGAACAAGTGGACTTGCTCGGTGGCAAAGGCGCGAACTTGGCGGAGATGACCCGCCTCGGACTGCCGGTCCCGCCCGGGTTCACGATCACCACCGACGCGTGCAGGCACTACCTCGACCGGGGCGAGGAGCCGCAGTCGCTGCGGATCCAGGTGACGATGGCGCTGCGCCGCCTGGAGGACCAGCTCGGCCGTCGCCTCGGCGACGTGCAGGACCCGCTGCTGGTCTCGGTGCGCTCCGGGGCGAAGTTCTCGATGCCCGGGATGATGGAGACCGTCCTCAACGTCGGCCTCAACGACTACTCGGTCAAGGGCCTCGCCGATGCCGCGCAGGACGAGCGGTTCGCCTGGGACTCCTACCGCCGCCTCCTGCAGATGTTCGGTCGCACCGTGCTCGACCTCCCGCCCGAGCTGTTCGAGAAGGAACTGGTCGCCGCCAAGGAGCGGGAGGGCGTGTCGGCCGACGTCGAGCTGCCGCCCACCGTGCTGCAGGGCCTCGTCGAGTCGTTCAAGGGGATCATCGCCGAGCGGACCGGCCGGGACTTCCCCCAAGATCCTCGCGAGCAGCTCGACATGGCGGTGCGCGCGGTGTTCAACTCGTGGAACACCGACCGCGCGCGCATCTACCGGCGCCGCGAGCGCATCCCGCAGGACCTCGGCACCGCCGTGAACGTCTGCGCGATGGTCTACGGCAACCTCGGCGAGACCTCGGGCACCGGCGTCTGCTTCACCCGCGACCCCGCCACCGGCAAGCAGGGCGTCTACGGCGACTACCTGCCCAACGCGCAGGGCGAGGACGTCGTCGCGGGCATCCGCAACACGCTGTCGCTGGAGGACTTCGCCCGGCTCGACCCGTCCTCGCACTCCGAGCTCACCCGCATCATGCGCAGGCTGGAGACCCACTACCGGGACCTGTGCGACATCGAGTTCACCGTGGAGCGCGGCAAGCTCTGGATGCTGCAGACCCGCGTGGGCAAGCGCACGGCCGCGGCGGCGTTCCGCATCGCCACCCAGCTCGTCGACGAGCGCGTGATCACCCAGGACGAGGCGCTGCACCGCGTGACCGGCCACCAGCTGTCGCAGCTGATGTTCCCGCAGTTCGACCCGGACGCCGAGCGCTCGCTGCTCGCGAAGGGCATGGCCGCATCGCCGGGCGCGGCGGTCGGCGAGGTGGTGTTCGACTCGGCGACGGCCGTCGCGCGGGCCGCCCAGGGCAAGAAGGTGCTCCTGGTGCGCCGCGAGACGACGCCGGACGACCTCGAGGGCATGATCGCCGCCGCCGGGGTGCTCACCAGCCGGGGCGGCAAGACCAGCCACGCCGCCGTCGTCGCCCGGGGCATGGGGCGCACCTGCGTGTGCGGGGCCGAGGCGTTCGACATCGACGCCGAGGCGCGCACCGCCAGGGTGGCGGACACCGCGATCGGCGAGGGCGACGTGCTCTCGATCGACGGGTCGACCGGCGAGATCTTCCTCGGCGAGCTGCCCGTGGTCGCCCCGCCCGTGGTGACCTACCTGGCCGAGGGCCTCGACGCGGCGCTCGCCGTCGCCGACGACGACGCGATGGACCTGGTGCGCGCCGTCGACCGGCTGCTGCGCCACGCCGACCGCACACGGCGGCTGCGGGTGCGCGCGAACGCCGACACCGCCGACGACGCCGGGCACGCCCGCCGGATGGGCGCCGAGGGGATCGGGCTCACCCGCACCGAACACATGTTCCTCGGCGAGCGCCGCACGCTGGTCGAACACCTGATCCTGGCCGACGGGCCCGCCGAGCGGGAGGCCGCGCTCGCCGCGCTGCTCCCGATGCAGCGGGAGGACTTCGTCGGGCTGCTCGCCGCGATGGACGGGCTGCCCACCACGATCCGGCTCCTCGACCCGCCCCTGCACGAGTTCCTCCCCGACCGCACGGAGCTCGCCGTCCGGGTGGCGGTGGCGAAGGCGACCGGGGAGGCCCACCCCACCGATGAGCGCCTGCTCGCCGCCGTCGAGCGGCTGCACGAATCCAACCCGATGCTCGGCCTGCGCGGTGTGCGGCTCGGGCTGGTCGTGCCGGGGCTGTTCGCCATGCAGGTGCGCGCGATCGTGGAGGCCGCCGCACAGCGCAAGCGTGACGGCGGCGACCCGCGGGTGGAGATCATGGTGCCGCTGGTGGGCTCGGTGATGGAGCTGCACCTCGTGCGCGACGAGATAGACAACGTCGTCACCGAGGCCTCCGAGGGCGTCGCGCTGCACGTCCCGATCGGCACCATGATCGAGCTGCCGCGGGCCGCGCTCACCGCGCGGCGGATCGCCGAGTCGGCCGAGTTCTTCTCCTTCGGCACCAACGACCTCACCCAGACGACCTGGGGCTTCTCCCGCGACGACGTCGAAGCCTCGATCTTCCCGACCTACCTCGACAAAGGGGTCTTCACGGTGTCGCCGTTCGAGTCGCTGGACCGCGACGGCGTCGGCGCGCTGGTGCGCATGGCCGTCGAATCCGGGCGTCGCACCCGGCCGGACATCAAGCTGGGCGTCTGCGGTGAACACGGCGGCGACCCGGAGTCGGTGCACTTCTTCCACGACGCCGGGGTCGACTACGTTTCGTGTTCACCCTTCCGGGTGCCGGTGGCGCGTCTGGAGGCAGGCCGGGCTGCATTGTTCGCCGAAACGCGGAGCATTCCCGACTGATCACGGAACGTGGTTCGGGGCCCTTGTTCGGCAACCCGTGGTGAAATCCTCACCGAGCGTGTCGCCGATCTGTCCGGTATCCGCGTGTCCGCAGCAAATTGCCCCAAAATCGTGTTAAGTGACCCGCTAACGGGCAGTAGACGGAGGTTGAACGGCTAGGGCTTATCGTGCGGCGCATGGCCGATGCACTTTCGTCCGAACGGCTGCCCTGGCCGTGAACGAAGGGCACGTTCTCAGTCGGGGAGGAATTCGTGCGCGTGATGGTGCCGTGGTGACGCTGCCCGGTGGCCCCGTGCAGGCGTACGACGTGGAGCTCACCGCAGTGCAGGCGCTGCCTGCGATGAAGGGCGGCCGCGTCCGCGTTCTGGTGCGGGCGCACGGTGTTCCGCTCACGCTGGGTGCACTCGACGTGCCGCCGGACGGCCTCGGCCCCGTCGGGGTGGCCGCACGCCTCGCCGAGATGGTGGGGCCGGACGTCGTGCCGGACCCGGCGGATCTCGCGCGGCTCGCCCGCCGGGCCGAGCTCGCCGAGCACGGTCCGCACCTCACCGTGCAGATCGCGACCCGGGACCGGGCCGTACCGCTGCGGCGGTGCCTCGACTCGATCGCGGCGCTGCGCTACCGCTCCTTCGACGTGGTGGTCGTCGACAACGCGCCCGCGGGCGGCGAGACCCGCGCCGTCGTGCGAGCCTGGGAGCTGGCCCATCCGGCCATCCCCGTCCGCTACCTGGCCGAGCCCGTCCCAGGCGCCGCGCGGGCCCACAACCGGGCGCTCGCGGTCGCCGAGGGCACGTGGGTGGCGCGCACCGACGACGACGTGGTCGTCGACCCCGACTGGCTGGCCGCCATCGCCGAGGCCGCCACGTCGGCGCCCGGCATCGAGTGCGTCACCGGGCTGATCCTGCCCGCCGAAGTCGTCACACCCGCCCAGGAGCTGCTGGAACAGTTCGGCGGCTACGCGCGGGGCTTCCGCCGCCGCCGCGTCGACCTGGGCGAGCACCGCCCGGACGACCCGCTGTTCCCGTTCACCACCGGGCGCCTCGGCAGCGGGGCCAACATCGCGTTCGACGCCGTCAAGCTGCGCGAACGCGGCGGGTTCGACGTCGCGCTCGGGCCCGGCACCCGGGCGCGCGGCGGTGAGGACCTGCTCGCCGTGTTCGACGTGCTGACCGGCGGCGGGGGCGTCGTCTACGAGCCGAGCGCGCTGGTGTGGCACTGGAACCGGCGCGACATCGCCAGCCTGCGCAGGCTCATGCACGACTACGGCACCGGGCTGGCGGCCTACCTCACCGCCGCGGCCATGCGGCAGCCCCGGCTGGCGCTGGGCATGTCCCGCAACGTCGCCGCCGGGGTGCGGCACGTCCTCGGGCGCTCCTCGCCCAAGAACCGGGCGAAGCAGCAGGACTACCCGAAGGACCTGGAGCGCCGCGAGCTGCTGGGCATGGCCGTGGGGTCCGCGGCCTATCTCGCGGAGCGTTGGGGCCGTCGGCCGGACCGTCCCGCGGTGGCGTCGACCCAGCGCAGCCCGGAGGCGGTGCCATGAGTGCGCCTGCGGGCGAACCTCCGACGCAGCGCACGGGCACCGCGGTTCCGATCCTGCTCTACCACGCCGTGACCGACCGCCCGTCGGAGTTCATCGCGCCCTACACGGTCAGCCCGGCCACGTTCCGCCACCATCTCGACGCCGTGGCGGCGATGGGCGCCACCACCCTCACCGTGTCCGGCTTCCTCGCCGCCCGCAGGAGCGCCACGCTCCCCGAGCGGCCGGTGCTCGTCACGTTCGACGACGGCTACCGCGACACGCTCACCACCGCCGCACCCGCGCTGGCCGAGCGCGGCATGACGGCCACGGTGTACGTCACCACCGGGGTGGTGGACGGCGTGAGCCCGGGCGGCGACCCGATGCTGACCTGGTCGCAGATCGACGAGCTCGCCGGGATGGGCCACGAGATCGGCGCGCACAGCCACACCCACCCCCAGCTCGACACGCTCCCGCTCCGCTCGGTGCGGCGCGAGGTCGGCGGCAGCCGGGCGCTGCTGCAGGACCGCACCGGCCTGCCCATCGCGAGCTTCGCCTACCCGCACGGCTACTCCGACGCACGCGTGCGCCGGGTCGTCCGCGACGCCGGGTTCACGTCCGCGTGCAGCGTCAAGAACGCGCTGAGCCCGCCCCACGACCGGCCGTATACGCTCGCCCGCCTCATGGTCATGTCCGCCACCGCCGACGCGGAGCTCGACGGCTGGCTCGCAGGCCGCGGCGTGCCCGTCGGGCAGGCCGACGAGCGGCTGCTCACCGTGGGCTGGCGCTGGTACCGCCGCGCCCGGGGCCGGGTCAGAGCCACGGCCGGTGCCGCGCAGGGATGGTCCGATGCGGCCTGACGGGGCCGTGCACACCGTCCATCCCGCGTTGCTCCGGGCGTTCGCCGTCCTGGACGACGCGGGGGTCGCGTGGTGCCTGCTGCGCGGCGAGGCGCAGCTCGCCGACCCACCCGGCGACGTCGACCTGCTCGTCGACGCGGCCGACCTGCCGCGGCTGGACGCCGTCCTCGCGACGGCCGGGTTCCTGCACGTCCGCGCGTGGGGCAAGGGGGCGCACCGCGGCTATGTCGGCCGCGACGCCGCCACCGACCGCTTCTTCGAGCTGGACGTCGAGTCTTCGGTCGAATTCGGGCCCTCGGGCCACTTCGCGGTGAACTGGCTGCGGCCCGCGCTGCGCACCGACGCCGCCGACGCCCTCCTGGCGGGCCGCCGCCGGACGGGCCCGCTCGCCGTGCTCGGCGCCGACGACGCCTTCTGGGCGCTGCTGCTGCACTGCGTCATCGGCAAGGGCGCGGTCGCTCGCAGGCACGCCACCCGGCTGGCGGAGCTGGTGCCCGAGGCGCGGCCCGACGGTGTGCTCGGCCGGATCGTCACCGCGCACTGCCCGCCCGGGTGGGACGCCGCACGGGTGCTCGCGACGGCCCGCGAGCGCGATTGGCCCGCGCTGGTCGCGCTCGGGGCCCGGCTGCCCGGCCGGGCCACCGCCGCCGACCGGGCGGCCGCATCGGGTCGCGGGCTGCGCAGGCTCGCCGCGGGCTTCGGCAGGCGCAGGCGTGGCCTCTCGGTCGCCGTGCTCGGACCCGACGGCGCGGGCAAGTCGACGCTGACCCGCGGCATCGCGGAGTCGTACGGCCTTCCCGCCCGCGTCGTCTACATGGGCTTGTGGCAGGGCGAGGACGGCACGGCCCGGGCGCTGCCTGCCGCCGCACTCGCCGCGGCCCGCCGTCCGTTCCGGTCGTGGCGGCGGGCCGCCGTCACGGTCTGGCACCAGAGCCGTGGGCGGCTCGTCGTGCTCGACCGGCACCCCTACGACGCGCTGCTGCCGCCCGCGCCGCCGCACGTGGCGCTCAAGCGGCTGTTCTTCACGGTGCTGGCGCGAACGGTGCCCGCCCCGTCGATGGTGCTGGTCCTCGACGTGCCCGCCGAGGTCGCCGCGCGCCGCCGTCCCGAGGAGGACGCGGCCGCGCTGGCCGCGGCGCGCACCGCGTACCGGGCACTTGCCGGGCGGCTGCCGCGGGCGGTCGTGCTCGACGCCGACCGGTCGCCGGACGAGCTGCGCGCGGCCGCCGTCGACCGGATCTGGCAGGCGGTCCTCGACGCGGGGGCACGCTCGTGAACCTCGTGGGCGTCGGCGGGGACGTGCTGCGGGCCGGTCCCGCGGCGTGGCGGCGTGGCGCCGGTCGATGGCATCGGCAACGCGCGGTGGCGCTGGTGCCGCGGCTGCTCGCGACGATCGGCGATCCCGCCGAGCGGTGGGTCGCCGGTCCGGCGCTGGTCAGCAGCACCCGCACCGCCGTCGTGCCGCTCGGACCCCCGGGCAGGCCGCCGGTCGCGGTGGCCAAGCTGCCCGGCACCCGGATCGGCGTGTCGAGCCAGCAGCGCGAGGGCCGCGCGCTCACCGCGCTCGCCGCCGAGCCCGCGGTGGGCGACTTCACCCGGTTCCTCCCGCTGCGGATCACCGACGGCTACGTCGACGGCCGTCCGTTCGTCCTCGAGCGGGCCATCCCGGGCACTGCGGCCGACACCATGGATCCGCCGGGCCACGGCGCCGTGGCCGTGGGCGCCGCTTCGGCCATCGGCGTGCTGCACGCCCGCACGGCCCGGCCCGCGGTCGTGGACGCGGTCCTGCTGCGGCGCTGGGTGGACGTCCGGATCGAGATCCTGGCCAGGGCCACCCGGCGCAAGGACGCGCTGGCGGCGCTGCGCGGTCGCCTGCACGCCGCCTGGGCCGGGCGGCGCGTCGAGATCGGCTGGGTACACGGCGACTTCTGGCTCGGCAACGTCATGGTCGACCCCGCGACCGGCGCCGCGGCGGGCATCATCGACTGGGAGTGGGCGGCGCGCGACGAGCTGGCCGCCCAGGACCTGGTCTACGCCTGCGTGCACGCGCGCATGCTGGCCGGTCGCGGCGAGCTGGGCGACGTGGTGGCCGAGATGCTCCGGCGGCCTGTGTGGGAAGACACCGAGCGCGCACTGCACCGCGTGGCGGGTGCGCCCGTCGGGCCCGGCATCGATACCGACGTGCTCCTGCTGGTGTGGCTGCGCCAGGTCGCCGCCAACCTCATCCAGGCGCCCGCGCTCGCGCGGAACCCCCTCTGGGTGTTGCGCAACGTCGTCAGCGTGCTGCGCGCGCTGGGCGACCGGACCGGCTGATCAGCGCGTGGGTGCGTCCGCGATCGAGCGGCGCATGAAGTCGAGCACCGCGTCCTGCTCCGGGGTGCTCGGGCGGGGAGCGGCGGGCGTGATGCCGCCCTTGGCCGCGTTGGCCAGCAGCGGGATGTCGTGCTCCCCATCGGCCGAGACCCGCGCCATCGCCCAACGCGAGAAGACGCGGTCGCCGACCGGGCCGCTCTCGATCTCGACGACGCGCTCGTGCCGGGCGTCCTTGCCGATGCGCGTGAAGAGGTCGCGCACGACGGCCTCGTCGCCTTCGAGGGCCTGGACGAACCAGTCGCCCGAGGTGAGCAGCGCACCCGTCACGCCGAGCCGCTTGTTCGACGAGCGCGCCACGCTGAAGATCGACCCGAGCTCGGCCTTGCGCCGGTCGGTCGGGATCCGGTTGTGGCTGCGGTAGATGAGCCGGAACGTCGTCGTGTCGGTCATGGGTGGCGGTCTCCCTGGCGTCGGCGGCAGGCGCAAGCCGGACGGCCGAGTATCGACGCCACGGGGAGTGCCTGCGATCTCAGATTGCGACACCGCTCACGGGCGGCAGAGCACCTCGCCGTGGATGATCGCGAACCAGCCGTCGTCGTGCGCCGCCCACGTGCGCCATGCCGCGGAGATCGCCCGCAGCTCGTCCTCGTCGGCGTGGCCGCCATCGACGGCCTGCGCGGTGATCGCCGACGTCAGGATCCGGTCCGCCCACATGCCGCCCCACCAGGCGCGATCGTCGGGCGTGGCGTAGCACCAGACCGAGGCGCCCGCCGTCACCTCGGCCGCACCCGCGGCGTTCGCCCAGGCGAGCAGGCGGCGACCCGCGTCGGGCTCGGCGCCGTTGCCGTGCGCGATCTTGCGATAGATCGTGAGCCACCGGTCCAGCCGGGGATCGGCCGGGTACCAGGTCATGGCCGCGTAGTCGGCGTCACGCGCGGCCACGACGCCGTCCGGCGCGCACACCCGCAGCATCTCCCGCAGCGCGGCGACGGGGTCGCCGAGGTGCTGCAGCACCTGATGGGCGTGCACGATGTCGAACGCGCCGTCCGGGTAGTCGAGCGCGTAGACGTCGCCGACCGCGAACGCCACGTTCTCCACGCCGACGGCCGCGGCGTGCGCCCGGGCGTCCGCCAGCGGGCCGGGTGTGGGCTCGATCCCGACGACGGGGCCCGGCGCCACCCGGGCGGCGAGGTCGGCGGTGATCGTTCCAGGCCCGCAGCCGACGTCGAGCACCCGTGCCCCGGAGCGCAGGTGGGGAATCAGGTAGGCGGCGGAGTTGGCGACCGTCCGGGTCGCGTGCGAGCGCAGAACGCTGGCCGCGTGCCCGTGCGTGTAGATCTCCTGGTCGGCGCGCATGGGCCGATCGTCGGTCTATGTGTCCACATCGTGCAACAAAATTCTCACCTGGTGATACGCACGGCGTTGTGGAACGGCAGGTTGGCCAGCTTCGAGTACTGGACGGGCTCGCCGGACTGGGTCGCGTTCAGGACCATGCCGTTGCCCGCGTAGATCCCGACGTGGCTGACGGGGGAGTAGAAGAACACGAGGTCACCGGGCTGCAGGGCGGCCTTCGACACCGGCGCGCCCATCGTCGAAAGCGACGCGGACGAGTGCGGAAGCGCGACGCCGAGCTGCTTGTAGGCCCAGACGATGAGGCCGGAGCAGTCGAACGCGCTCGGGCCCGCGGCGCCCCACACGTACGGGTCGCCGAGCTTGCCCCGCGCGAGGCCGAGTGCGCGGGCGCCGACGCCGTTCCCGGTCGCCGCCGCAGGCTGCGGGGCGGCCTTCGGCGCGGGCTTGGGTGCGGGTGCGTTCCTGGGCGCGCCCGGGGTGCGGGCAGCCGCCTGGCGCCCCTGCGCGGCGGCGTAGGCCTTGGCGTCGGCTGCGGCGCGAGCCGCGATCGTGGACCCGAGCACGGGCGAGTCCGCGCGCGGGTCGGCGGCCCCTTGCGCGGGGGCGAGCACCGCGGCTCCGCCCGCGAGCTGGGGGGCGACCGGTGCGGGTGGCCGACCCGGCTTCGGGGCGGGCGCGAGGTCCAGGGCCGCGGCGGCGAGCGCCGGGGAGGTGCGATCGGCGGTGGGCGCAGGCGGGGTGATGACCGCGGGCTCAGCCGAGGCGACGGTCGCGACGGTCGCGGTGATCACGGTCGCGGACACCGCGGCGTAGATCGGCTTGCGGCGCAGCGTGGCGAGCCTGCCGTAGGCAGTCCGCGGGGCATCCGGCCGGGCTGCCCGGGCGACGCCGCGGGGGAACGGCACGCCGGGCCCGGCCGGGGTGACGCCGCGGGGGAACGGCACGCCGGTCCAGGCCGGGGCGTCGGCAGGTGGGAACACGGCGCCGGGGTCGGCCGGGGCGTCGTCGAGCAGGAAGGGTGCGTCGGGGTCGCTCGGGAACCGCGGCATGGGTACGTACGCCGCGCGATGCTCTCCACTGTCGTCGGCGTCCTCGTCCTCGCCGTCACCGGCGCCGTCGGCGGTGCTGGCGTCGGCACTGTCACCGGTGCTGCCGTCGGCGCTGTCACCGGTGCTGCCGTCGGCGCTGTCATCGGCGGCCCGTGCGGGCCGAACGCCCGGCGAGTGGTCGGGCTCCTCGGCAGGCGGGAGCGGCGGGCTGCCTGCGTCGCCCGGGAGGTCCCGCACCTCCGCCGTCTGCGGTGTGTGCGCGGGGAACGGGGCCGTCGAGAACGGGTCAAGAGCGCTCCGCGGGGTATGGCGGGTGCGCGTGGGGCGCGGCCGTGCCTCGTCGGCGAGCCGGGCCAGAAGATCGGTCGCCAGCTCCTCAGACTGGCCTTGGTCAGCACGATGACGGGCACGGTGTGAGCCCATGGCAGATCCTCGCCCCGGCGCGCGCCACCGAAGGGGGAGCGGATGGCACGTCCCCGCCCTGGCCGTTTGGCGGCGCCCGTGGGGAGCTGTCGGCAGGCGGGAGAGCCGGGACCGACCAGGCGCACCGCCCGACTCCTTGGCTGCCGGACGGCGATCTGACCGTAATCATCCCGTGACCATGATCGGCCCCCTGCGTTCCGCCATGGCGCCGATCGCACCGCCGTGCGCCATGAACGGTCGCCGTTGGCGTCCGTTCGGAGTAATCTCACGCCGCCGAAGGCGACGCGCGGTGCAGTGCCAGCACCCCGTCCGACGGCCCGGCGCCACTCCAGCTGCCTTGCTCGGCCGTCCACGTCCGGCCGTCGTAGGTCACCGAGTCCACGCCGAGACGAGCCGCGTGCGCGACGAGCCAGGTCGCGATGGCCCAGCCCCGCACGGGCGGTTGCGGACCGGAGAGCCGGGCGGTGCCCAGCTCGGCGGCCGCGACCGTCGCCACGTTCTCGCCGGGCACGCTCAGGGTGAGGTCGTGGCAGGTCAGCGCGACCGGGTCCTCCCCGGTGAGTGCGCGGGCGAGCGAGCGGGCCGCGGGCTCCCAGCGCGCGTAGGCCTCGGGGGTGGCCGAGCGCTGCACGAGCTGCGCGGCCTGGGTCACCGACAGCGTCGGCCAGTCCGGCTCGGTGCGCAGCTTGGCGTAGAAGGCGGTGGCCGAGTGGACGGGATCGGTCACCTGCGCGAGGGTGCCCCAGCCCTGGCTGGGGCGCTGCTGGAACAGGCCAGCCGAGTCGCGGTCGCCGTCGGGCAGGTTGCGCAGCCCGGACTCCTGCATCGCCGTGGCCAGCGCGACCGTGACCGCGTGGTCGGGCATGTCCATCGCCAAGCCGACGCCCGCGATGGTGGCCGCGTTGTCGGCCTGCTCGACGGTGACCGGCCCGGCGCCGTCGCCCAGCGCCGTGGTGCAGCCGGGGCCGGGCCGAAGCACCTCGCGCAGCACGACGATCGCCAGCACGGCCACGAGGGCGAGCACGAGCCCGGTGATGACGATCGTCCGGGTGCGCACGTCATCCATGGTGCCCGGCGGCCTTACCCGGAGGTGACAGAACCCTGTCGTCGCACAGCCCCCGAGTGGCCGTCGCGGTGATGATGTATCGCCGCGCGCTTCGGCAACATCTTCTTCTACCGGGGCGGACAAGATGCCCCAGCAGAACGGGAGCTGAGAACGATGCGACAGAACACCGGACCGGCGAGCTACTACCGGCAGGACGACGTGACGGTGTCCTTCAACGGCGGCGCCCCGCGGCCCCCGTTCCAGCCTGCTCGGCCCGTTCCGCCTGCGAACGAGGGCGTCACGGTCTGCGTGCCCGGCGCTGTTCTCGCCCCCGCCCCCTCCGCCGCGGCCACCGGCCTGCTCCCCGAGATCGGCGAGGCGCCGGTCTTCGTCGACGACAGCGGCGGCCGCAAGCGCCTGCTGCGCATCGTCGGTGTGCTCATCGGCCTGCTGTCGATCAGCTTCCTTGCGATCGTCGGCGTCGCGGTTGCGGTGCCGTCGGTCGCCACCTCGGTCGGCCTCGGCGACGTCGTCCCGTTCGTGGTGCCCGGTGCCGCGGCTCCGCCGCCACCGAAGGCCCCGGTTGCGCCCGCTCCCAAGGTGCAGGTCGTCAAGCCGAAGCCCAAGGCCAAGCCGGCCACGGTCGCGCCCCAGCCCAAGTCGGACGACGCGCCCAAGCCCAAGAAGCCCCCGGTCACCGAGCCCCCCGCACCCGGCACCGACGGCACGACCGGCACCGGCACCACCGGCACCGGCACCACCGGCACCGGCACCACCGGCACCGGCACCACCGGCACCGGCACCGGCACCGGCACCGGCACCACGGGCACCGGCACGACGGGCACCGGCACCACGGGCACTGGCACCGGCACCACGGGCACCGGCACCACGGGCACCGGCACCACGGGCACCGGCACCACTGGCACGACCGGCACCACGGGCACCGGCACCACTGGCACGACCGGCACCACGGGCACGACCGGCACCACAGGCGGCAAGCACAACCCGAAGCCGCCGGTCGTCGACGCCAACCCTCCGGTGGTGGCTGACGCGGGCGCCGTCGTCGGCAAGACTGGTGCCCCCGCCGATCAAGCTGCCCAGAACTGAGGTCCCCCGGCCATGAGGATCCTGCCGCGCCCCACCTGGGTGCTCTCCGTGATCGCCCTCCTGGTCTTCGCGACGATCCTCGTGGTCGACGGCACCGTTCGCGGCGGCGTCGGCGTGCCGCCCAGCAAGCCCGCCGAGAAGGGCTCCGTCCTGCAGGTCCCGTTCGTCGTGACCCACGGCCAGCAGGTGGTGGAAGCCCGCACCACGCCGGTGCAAACCTTCGCGCTCAAGAAGGCCACGGTCGCCCTCACCTTCGACGGCGGTCCGCAGCCCGAGCGCACGGCCGAGCTGCTCGCGGTGCTCGAGCACTTCCACGTCCCCGCCACCTTCTTCATCGACGGCTCGGTGGCCGTGCAGCACCCGGACTCGCTGCGGGCGATCGCGGCAGGCGGCTCGGAGATGGGCATCCGCACCTTCAACACCCTTGAGCTGACCTCGGCCTCGCCCAGCCGGATCCAGCGGGAGACCACGCTCACCCAGCTGACCCTCGCGGGCGCCACCGACCACACGACCTATCTCGCCCGCCCGCCGTTCTCGGGGTCGGTCGCGGGGATCGACGACGCCAACTGGGCCGTCGTGCAGCAGCTGGCCGCGCAGGGCTTCGTCACGGTGTTCAGCGACGTCAACGCGAACAACTGGGCGGCCCGCAGCACGGACGACATCCTCAAGGACATCGTCCGCAAGGACCAGAAGGGCATGGTCGTCGGGATCGACGCCAGCCAGGGCGGCACGGCGCAGCTCGCGTCGGCGCTGGCGCGGGTGATCCCGGCCCTGCAGAAGGCGGGCTACTCGTTCGACACCGTCACCGGCGCCACGGGCCTGCCGCCCGCGCCGCAGAACGCCCGTGAGCGCGACCAGCGGATCGGCCAGGGCATGATCATTGCCGTGTCCGTGGCGACGCACACGGTCGACGCGCTCGGCGTGCTGTTGCTCGTCACCGGCGCGCTGGTGATCCTGCGCCTCGCCCTGATGCTGATCTTCGCGATCTGGCACGCGTGGCGGCGCAACCCGAAGCGCTACTCCTGGGGGCCGCGGGTCACCGAGCCGGTCTCGGTCATCGTCCCGGCCTACAACGAGAAGGAGTGCATCGCCGCCACGATCAACTCGCTGCGGGCGAGCGATCACCCCATCGAGATCCTCGTGGTGGACGACGGCTCCACCGACGAGACCGCCGCGATCGTCCGCGGCCTGAACTA
Organism: uncultured Actinomycetota bacterium; assembly: GCA_963837575.1. Lineage (GTDB taxonomy): Bacteria > Actinomycetota > Actinomycetes > Mycobacteriales > Pseudonocardiaceae > Pseudonocardia. The sequence continues at coordinate 169,392 of CAWIOI010000007.1, read as the reverse complement.
CTCGAACGTGCGCCTCATCCGCCAGGCCAACGGCGGCAAGCCCGCGGCGCTCAACAACGGCATCCGGCACGCCCGCCACGAGATCGTCGTCATGATCGACGGCGATACCGTGTTCGAGCCGAAGACGATCAGCACGCTGGTGCAGCCGTTCTCGCGGCCCTGGGTCGGCGCGGTGTCGGGCAACGCGAAGGTGGCCAACCGCAAGAAGATCGTCGGTCGGTGGCAGCACATCGAGTACGTGATCGGTTTCAACATCGACCGCCGCATCCAGGACCTGCTGGGCTGCATGACCACGATCCCGGGCGCGGTCGGCGCGTTCCGCCGCAAGGCGTTGCTGCAGGTCGGCGGCGTCAGCGAGGACACCCTCGCCGAGGACACCGACCTCACGATGGCCGTCTGCTCGGCGGGCTGGGAGATCGTCTACGAGGAGCGGGCGCGGGCCTGGACCGAGGCGCCCACCACGCTGCAGCAGCTGTGGCGGCAGCGTTACCGCTGGAGCTACGGCACGATGCAGGCGATGTGGAAGCACCGCGGGGCGATCTTCAAGTCCGGTCCCGCGGGCCGGATGGGCCGGGTCGGCCTGCTGAACCTCGCAATCTTCCAGGTGCTGCTGCCCGCGCTCGCCCCGCTGATCGACGTGTTCCTGGTCTACGGCCTGCTGGCCCTCGACCCGATCGCGACCCTGGAGCTCTGGGCCGCCGTGCTCGCCATCCAGATGTTCGCCGGGCTGCTCGCGTTCGCGATGGAGCGGGAGAACCCGCTTCCGCTGCTGTGGATGCCGTTGCAGCAGCTGGCCTACCGCCAGCTGATGTACGGCGTATTGATCAAGTCGCTGGGCACTGCCTTCGCCGGGGTTCGGCTGAAGTGGCAGAAGCTCAAGCGAGTCGGAGACTTCGGCGCCGTCGGCGCCCCTGGAGGTGCGCGGTGAAGCGTCTGCTCTCGGTACTGATCGGGTTGACCTTGTTCGCCCTGACGGCCTGCTCGTCCACGATCGCGGGGGCCCCCACCGCGGCGACCGGCTCGCCCGCTGCGGCGCGGCCCGCGTTCGGCGCCTACCTCGACGTCTCGGTGAAGCAGCCGGACCTGGCCGCGGTCGCCAAGCAGGCCGGGCTCAAGCACGTCAACCTGTCGTTCGCACTGGCATTGAACGGGGCCTGCGAGCCCGGATGGGGTGGCAACCAGCCGATCGACGCGATCAAGCCGCAGATCGACGCGTTCAAGGCCGCGGGGGGTTCGGTCTCGGCCGTCACGGGCGGCCAGGTGGGCAACTACCTCGAGAACGCCTGCGCCACCCCGGGCGACCTCGCGGGCGCCTACATGAAGCTGCTCGACACCACCGGCACCAACCTGCTCGACGTCGACATCGAGACCGGGGTCGACACCGCCAAGGTGGTGGAGGCGCTGCGCCAGGTACAGGCCGCACGCAGCACGGACATCACGTTCACGCTGCCGGTCGACCTCGGCGGCATTCCGGCCGAGCGGTTGGACCTCGTGCAGAAGGCGGCGGCCGCCAACATCCCGCTCACCGTCAACATCATGGACATGGACTTCAAGACCGGCGGCAACTGGGGGCAGGCCATGGTCGACGCGGCGCAGGCCGCCCTCGACCAGCTGCGCAAGGTCTACCCGAACGCGAGCGAGGCCACGCAGAACCGGTCGCTGTCGATCACGGCGATGATCGGGCGCAACGACATCGTCGGCGTGATCACGCAGCCGGACGACGCGCAGAAGGTGATCGACTTCGCGAAGTCCCGCGGCGTGGGCAGGCTCGGGTTCTGGTCGCTCGCCCGTGACAACGGCGGATGCGCCAAGAAGGTGGCGGCCCAGCCGAACTGCAGCGGCATCGCGCAAAAGGACTGGCAGTTCACCCAGCAGTTCTCGGGCTACACCGGTCCGACGGCGGCGTAGGCCGGTGAGCGACGGCGGCAGGTCCATCGGGGGGTGGACCTGCCGCCGTCGCGCGTCACGGCCGCAGGTCGGTGGCGGCGCGGAACGAGCCGTCGGGAGCCATGTCCATGTGGAACGGCGTGGACTCGTGGAAATGGGTGACCAGCCAGCGGCCGTCGATCTTGCGGAAGCCGATGGTGGTGCGCGTCCACAGCTCGAACCCGGCGGGTGCGCCCGCAGGCGTGGCCCGCAGCGCGACGAGGCCGTGCGCAAACGCGACGTCGCCGCCCACGGTCACCTCGAGGTCCTTGGGCTCGCGGTCGATCGGGCCGTCGAACCCCGCCATCCAGGCCCGAACGCCGTCCACGTCGTAGCCGAGGTGCTGCAACGGTGGGGCCAGCGTGTACTGGACGACGTCCGGGCTGTACGCCGCGTACATCCGCTCCGGGTCGCGGTCGTGCAGGGCGGCGAGCTCCGCCGCGATGATCTCCCGGATCTGCGCCTCGTCGGTGGTGGGCATGATGTCTCCGTAAGGTTGCGCGGCTCGCGGGTCGAGCCGTCACCCGGGATGTCGAAGCCGGACCGGCGGCTTCGACATCCGAGGTGACGCAACTTCCAGGAGGCCGAGCGGTGAAGTACCTGATCATGGTGTTGAGCAACCCGGAGTCCGCCGCGGCGCTGCGACGGCTGTCCGCGGAGCAGGGCCGGGAGTTCGGCCGAGGCCATCTCGCCCTGTCCGAGGCACTGGCGGACTCGGGTGAGCTCATCGTGTCGGAGGGCCTCGCCGACCAGTCGAGCGCCGTGCGGGTCCGCGTCCGGGAGGGCGAGACGATGACGACCGACGGCCCGTTCGCCGAGGTCAAGGAGCAGCTCGCGGGCTTCTACCTGGTGGAGTGCGACAGCTTGGAACGGGCGATCGAGCACGCCGCGCGCGTGCCGGATGCCGCGTTCACCGACGTCGAGGTGCGCCCCGTGCTCGACCTGCGCGGCATGGAGATGTGAACACCCCGCCCGAGATCGCCGAGCTGCTGCGGACGTCGTCGCCCGCGGTGCTGGGTCCGCTGGTGCGCCGCTTCGGCGGGTTCGACACCTGCGAGGACGCCGTGCAGGAGGCGCTGCTGGCCGCCGCCCGCCAGTGGCCGGTCGAGGGAGTTCCGGACAACCCGCGCGGGTGGCTGGCTGCGGTGGCCGCCCGTCGCCGCATCGAGCTGCTGCGCGCCGACACCCCGCGGGCCCGCCGCGAGCAGGCCGTCGCGGCCCTGGAGCCGCCGGACCCCGCGCCCGTTCCCGGCGCCGACGACACCCTCACGCTGCTGATGCTGTGCTGCCATCCCGCGCTGACCCGGCCGTCGCAGGTGGCGCTCACGCTGCGGGCCGTGGGCGGCCTGTCCACCGCCGAGATCGCCCGCGGCTTCCTCGTCCCCGAGGCCACCGTCGGGCAACGGATCAGCCGGGCCAGGGCGCGGATCAAGACCGCGGGCGCGCGGTTCCGCGAGCCGTCGCCCGAGGAGCGACCGGAGCGGCTCGCCGCGGTGCTCGAGGTGCTCTACCTGATCTTCAACGAGGGCTACACCGCGAGCGAAGGCGCGGCGCTGCACCGGGTGGAGCTCACCGCCGAGGCCATCCGGGTCACCCGGCAGCTGCGGGACGAGCTGCCTGCGGACGACCCGGAGGCCGGCGAGGTCGCCGGGCTGCTCGCGCTCATGCTGCTGACCGACGCCCGCCGTCCGGCCCGTGTCGACGAGCACGGCGAGCTCGTCCCGCTCGCCGAGCAGGACCGGCGGCGCTGGGACGCCGCGGCGATCGCGGAGGGCACCGCCCTGCTCGCCGCGACGCTCGTCGCCCACCCGATCGGCCGCTACCAGGCGCAGGCCGCCATCGCGGCCGTCCACGCCGAGGCGACGCGGGCCGAGGACACCGACTGGCCGCAGATCCTCGCCCTCTACGAGGTGCTTGCCACGCTGGCGCCGGGCCCGGTCGTCACCCTCAACCGGATCGTCGCCGTCGCGATGGTCGACGGGCCGGACGCCGCGCTGGCCCGGCTGGACACCGCGGCCGCCGACCCCGCGCTCGCCGGGTACCACCGCGTTCCCGCCGTCCGGGCGCACCTGCTCGAGCAGACGGGTGACCGGCCGGGTGCCCGTGCGCAGTACCGGCGTGCGGCCGAGCTCACCCTCAGCGTGCCCGAGCGGGAGTACCTCCTCGACCGCGCGGCCCGTTGCTGAGCGCGTACTCAGTATTCGCGCGTAGCGTCGGTGGCGAGATCGGGGGGAAGGACCACGATGACGCAGGCACCAACTGAGAAGCCGGCACTGCCGCTGTACATGCGGCGCAACCGCTTCGCGCCGGTCGACGAGCTGCGCGAGCTGCGGGAAGGGGAGGGCGTCCGGCGGTTCGAGACGCCGTTCGGCGCGAACGTCTGGATCGTCACCCGCTACGCCGACGTCCGCGAGGTGCTCGGCGACGCGACCCGGTTCAGCAACCGGATGGCGTTCCGGCCGCCCGCCGACCCGCGCAGCGAGGAGGAGCGGGTCAAGGCGCGCGCGGGCCAACTCCTGGCGTTCGACCCGCCGGAGCACACCCGGCTGCGGCGCCTGCTCACGCCCGAGTTCACCGTGCGGCGGATGCAGCGGCTGGAGCCGCGGATCATCGAGATCGTCGACCAGCACCTCGACGCGATGACGGCCGCGGGCAGCCCGGCCGACCTCGTGCAGGCGTTCGCGCTGCCGATCCCGTCGCTGGTCATCTGCGAGCTGCTCGGCGTGCCGTACACCGACCGGGCGGAGTTCCAGGCCCGCACGGCGCGCCAGCTGGACCTGTCGATCCCGATCGAGGAGCGGCTGGAGCTGGGCCGATCCGGGCGGGCGTACATGGAGGCGCTGGTCGCGCGGACCAAGCTCGACCCCGGCGAGGACATGCTCGGCATGCTGGTGCGCGAGCACGCGGGCGAGATCACCGACGACGAGCTGGTGGGCATCGGCAACCTGCTGCTCATCGCGGGCCACGAGACCACGTCCAACATGCTCGCGCTCGGCACGCTCGCGCTGCTGCAACACCCCGAGCAGCTCGCGCTCGTCCGCGACGACCCGGCCGCCGCCGGGCTCGCCGTGGAGGAGCTGCTGCGCTGGCTGACGATCGTGCACTCCGGCGTGGTGCGCACGGCCACGGTCGACGCCGAGATCGCGGGCCACACGGTGCCCGCCGGGGATCTCGTGGTGTGTTCGCTGCCCACGGCCAACCGCGATCCCGAGCTGACCCGCGACCCCGAGCGGCTCGACGTGACCCGCGGCGCCCCCGGTCACCTGGCCTTCGGCCACGGCGTGCACCACTGCCTCGGCGCGCCGCTCGCCCGGATGGAGATGCGCATCGCGTTCCCGGCGCTGTTGCGGCGGTTCCCGACGCTGGCGCTGGATGTGCCCGTCGACGAGGTGCCGTTCCGGGCGTTCCACTTCATCTACGGGCTGCAGGCCCTCCCGGTGCGGTGGTGAGCGGCATGCGGGTCGCGGCCGACCGGGACGTTTGCATCGGGGCGGGCATGTGCGTGCTCACCGCACCGGCCGTCTTCGACCAGAGCGACGCCGACGGGCTCGTCGAGGTGCTGGTCGAGACCCCGGGCGCGGCCGACGCGGCGGCGGTCCGCGACGCCGTGAAGCTGTGCCCCTCGGGCGCCCTGCGCATCGAGAGCTAGTGCGGTGTCCACGAACGTTGCCGGGTCGATCGCGTGAGCGGCCCGGTGGACGTTTGTGGACACCGCACTAGTGTCCTGCGCCGGAAATTCGGCTGCAAAATCGTGCGATTGAGTCGAGGATCTCTTCGGCGGTCTTGGTCCACAGGAACGGTCGCGGGTGGGTGTTCCAGTCGGCGATCCATTCGCGGATGTCGTTCTCGAGAGCTTGGACGCTCTTGTGGGCGCCGCGTTTGATCTTCTGCTCGGTGAGCAGCCCGAACCAGCGTTCGACCTGGTTGATCCACGACGACCCGGTCGGGGTGAAGTGCAGGTGGAAGCGGGGGTGGCGGGCCAGCCACGCCTTGACCGCCGGAGTCTTGTGGGTGCCGTAGTTGTCGCACACCAGGTGGATGTCCAGTTCCGCGGGGACGGTCTTGTCGATGGTGATGAGGAACTTGCGGAACTCGCTCGCCCGGTGCTGGCGGTGCAGTTCGCTGATCACGGTGCCGTCGGCGATGTCGAAGGCGGCGAACAAGCTGGTGATGCCGTTGCGGTGGTAGTCGTGGGTGCGGCGCTCTGGCATGCCGGGCATCATCGGTAGCACCGGTTGGGAACGGTCCAGGGCCTGGATCTGGCTCTTCTCATCGACGCAGAGAACGACCGCCCGCTCGGGCGGGTTGTGATACAGCCCGACCACGTCGACGACCTTTTCCACGAACAACGGGTCGGTCGACAACTTGAACGTCTCGGCCCGGTGCGGCTTCAACCCGAAGTCCCGCCAGATCCGCCCGATTGTGGACCGGCTCAGCCCGGACCGGGCCGCCATGGACGCCCGCGACCAGTGCGTCGCCTCACGCGGGGTGTCCTCCAACGTCGCTACGATCACCTGCTCGACCTGCTCCACCGTGATCGAGGCAGGCCGCCCGGGCCGGTCCTCATCCACCAGCCCGTCCAGGCGCCGGGCCGCGAACCGTGTCCGCCACTTCGTGACCATCGCCGTGCTGACCCGCAGATCCGCGGCGATGTCGCCATTGGACAACCCCTCCGCGCAGGCCAGCACGATCTTCGAACGCGCCGCCAACGCCTGGGATGACTTCGCTCGCCGGGCCCACCGCTCAAGCTGATCCCGCTCGGCCGTACTCAACTCGATCACGGCCGCCGGCCGTCCCGTCCTCGCCACACGCAGACTCTAGACTTACTTGGCGAATTTCAGGCGCGGGACACTAGTCTAGCTGCCGGAGGGGCCCCGGGTGGCCGCCCCGGAGTGGACGAGCGTGCCGCCCACCGCCGTGGCGCCCTCCGTGCCCGCGGTGCGCCAGACCCCGGTGATGGGTGCGGCGTCGGCGCTCGCGCCGAGCGGGGTGAGCCCGTACATGTCCTCGATCGTGCGGAGCAGCGCGTAGTGGTCGATGCGGCCGGGGTAGTTGCCGGGCGTGACCATCGGGCCCGCGAGGATCGTGGCGATCGGGTTGCCGGGCGTGTGGGTCTCGGACTCGTCGAAGGTCAGCACGAGCAGGCCGTTGTGGGTGCGCGCCCAGTCGAGGTAGCTGCCCAGCGTGTCCTTCGCCCACGCGTCGCCCGCGGCGACGGGACAGTCGTGCATGTCGTGGCACAGGTCCGGGGTGAGGAAGGCGACGGTCGGCAGCCGGTCCCAGTCGGTGCCGAGCGCTGAGGCGGGCAGGTTGGTGGTGGCGCCGTGGAGGTTGGTGAAGTTCACCCAGGGGCTGTGCTTGCGGGCGTAGCGGCCTGCCGTGCACGCCGTGGAGCCCGCGCCGGGGAGGCCCTCCGCGTAGCCCACGAACGTCCGGCCCGCGGCGAGGAGCGCGGTGCCGAGGTTGGGCGCGTCGAAGCCGTGGTCACAGCCGTTGTCGGTGACGCCCTGGGTGCTGCCGGAGAACAGCGCCAGGTAGTTGGGCTGGCTGGGGTGGGTCTCGGCGTGCGCGTCGGTGAAGTTCGCGCCCGCCTGGGCCAGCGCGCTCAGGTAGGGTGCGGCGTTGCCGAGGATCTCGTCGGGGTCCTTGTTCTCCATGACGACGACCAGCACGTGATCGGGCCGGGGGAGGGCGGGCTGGGCGGCCGACGCGCTCGGGGTGGCAGCCAGCAGGGTGGCCATCGTGAGCGCGACGAGGCCTGCGACGCGGCGGGCGGGCATGATCGCAGTGTGGCGACACCGGGCCGCGGGTCGTCGGCGGACGCGCGGCGGGTCATCCGGTCGTGCGCATCGGTCGTGAGTGGATAACGTTGTTCTGGCGACGTCAACCACTCACGACCGGCGTCAGCTGCGGACCAGCCGGGCGATGGCCTCGGACGCCTCCCGTACCTTCTCGTCGGCCTCTGGTCCACCCGCGGCGGCGGCCTGTCGGACGCAGGTGGACAGGTGCTCGTCGAGGAGCTCGAGGGAGAACGCCTGGAGGGCCTTGGTGGCCGCCGAGACCTGCGTGAGGATGTCGATGCAGTACTTGTCCTCTTCGACCATCCGCTGCAGCCCGCGCACCTGGCCCTCGATGCGGCGCAGCCGCTTCAAGTACGCGTCCTTCTCCCCTGAGTAGCTCGCCACGGCCCCTACGGTACGGCAGCGCCGCAGGGCCGGCGGGATCTTGAGGTGCGGTTTACCCTCGTTAACGCGCATGCTCGGGGTGCCCTCCGATCAGGCGCGCCGGCGGTCGTCGTACGGACGACCCCTCCCCATCGACGACCGCCGGCCCACCGGCATTCGCATCATCCGAGCCGAACGGTTCGAATGAGACGAGGAATCAGACGAGGAATCGATAGGCGGTCGTGCCCGGCGCCACCAGCTGGATGCGCAGCGGGCTCGCCTCCATCCGCTTCCAGAGCGGTTCGTAGGCGTCCCGCTCGCTGATCTCGATGCCGACGAGCGCCGCGCCGGTCTCCCGGTTGTCGCGCTTGACGTACTCGAACAACACGATGTCGTCGTCCGGGCCGAGCACCTCGTCGAGGAAACGGCGGAGCGCGCCCGGCTCCTGCGGGAACTCGACGAGGAAGTAGTGCTTGAGCCCGCGGTGCACGAGGGAGCGCTCCACGACCTCGGCGTAGCGGCTCACGTCGTTGTTGCCGCCCGAGAGCAGGCAGACGACGTCGGTGTCCGGGTCGAGGTCGCCGCGGAGGCCGTCGAGCGCCGCGAGGGCCAGCGCGCCCGCGGGCTCCGCGATGATCCCGTCGGTCTGGTAGAGGTCCAGCATCTCGGTGCACACCCGGCCTTCGTCGACCGTGCGCATCTCCACGCCCGCGTCACGCACCAGCGGGAACGTCACCTCGCCGACGCGGCGCACCGCGGCGCCGTCGACGAACGTGTCGAGCTCGGTGAGCGCCACCGGGCCACCCGCGGCCATCGCCGCGGCCATGCTCGCCGCGCCCGCGGGCTCCACACCGATCACGCGGACGGTCGGGTGCGCCGCCGCCAGCCAGGTCGCGACGCCCGCCGCCAGCCCACCGCCGCCGACCGGCACGACGACGAGGCCGGGCGCCCGGCCCAGCTGTGCGACGATCTCGACGCCGACGGTGCCCTGGCCCGCGATCGTGCGGACGTCGTCGAACGCGGGCACGATCGTCGCCCCGGTGTCCTCGGCGTGCCGCGCGGCGGCCGTGGCGGCGTCGTCGTAGGTGTCGCCCGCGACGACCAGCTCCACCGGCTCGCCGCCGAGCGCGCGGATCCGCTCCCGCTTCTGCCGCGGCGTCGTGGCGGGCACGTAGACGCGGCCGCGCACGCCGAGGCGCCGGCACGCGTAGGCCACGCCCTGGCCGTGGTTGCCCGCGCTCGCGCAGACGGCCCCTGCGGCGCGCTCGGCGGCGTCGAGGCCTGCGAGCAGGTTGTACGCGCCGCGCAGCTTGTAGGAGCGCCCGACCTGGAGGTCTTCCCGCTTGAGCCAGATCCGCGCGCCGGTGGCGTCCGACAGCCGCTCGCACGGCTGCAGCGGCGTGGTGACGGCGACGCCCGCGAGCCGCGCCGCCGCGCGTTCGACGAGTGCGGACAGGTCCATCCCCCGATGATCCCCGCTCGGGCTCGCGCGGCCCGCGCTGGGGTCAGTGGACGTGGCGCTGCCAATCGGCGGGCACGCGCCCGGCCGGGCCCGGTACGGGCTGGTCGAACGGGCGGTGGGTGGGCGCGGCCAGCTCGGGCCCGGTCAACCCCACGCCGCGCTCGTAGTCCCAGAACCAGTCCTCGCCGGGCTCGAAGCTCTGCACCACGGGGTGCCCGGACGCGCGGGCGTGCGCGGTGGCGTGCTGGGCGGGGGAGGAGTCGCAGCAGCCGACGTGGCCGCACTGCGCGCAGCGGCGCAGGTGCACCCACCAGCCACCCGCGGCGTCGCACTCCACACACCCCGGGCCGGACGGGGTCACAGACGGGTCGATGCCGGTCGTCACGAGAGACGAAGCTACTCCAGTGGCGTGCGCGCCAGTGCTGTCCACAGCGGGAGATGCGTCGCGGGGGTTGGCGCGCGTGGGATCCCCATGGGGCGGCCTGCAGCAGCGGCACCTTGCTGCGCTCTGGGGGGTCAGGCGGGGGGCGGCCCGCTGGTGGTGCCGATGCGCAGCGTGACGGGCAGCAGCACGTCGGGGGCGGGCTCGCCCGCCACGAGGGCCATCGCGGCCTCGGCGGCGGCGCGACCTTTGGCCTCCGTCGGCTGGACGACGGTGGTGAGCAGCGTGGGCAAGAGCCAGTGCAGGTCGGCGCCGTCGAAACCGGTGACCGAGACGTCGGCGGGCACGCGCAGCCCGAGGTCGGCCGCCGCCGAGAGCACGCCCGCGGCCAGGATGTCGCTCTGCGCGAGTATGGCGGTGGGACGACGCGCGGCGGGCACGTCGAGCAGCACGCGGGCAGCGAGCGCGCCCTCGGCGACCGCGTTGCTCGCCGTCTCGACGACGGGGACGGGCCCGAACACGTCCTCGACGCCCAGGATCCGGTGCCGGACATCGCGGTAGTGCGCCCGCGCCCGCCGCTGCGGGCCGACCGCGCCGCGTGTGCCGTCCAGGCGCAGCGGCATCGCCACGGTCGCGACCCGGCGGTGGCCCAGCCCGGCGAGGTGCCTGCCGAGCTCCGCGATGCCGGTGCGGTCGTCGATGTCGATGAGCGGCACCCCGTCGAGGTCCGGGCCCTCCACGGCGACGATCGGGACACCTCGGGCCTGCAGGGCGGCCAGCGCCGGGTCGTCCTCCAGCCCGCAGGTGGCGAAGACGGCGGCATCCAGGGGCATGCGCAGGATCTGTTCCAACGGGGGACGGCCCGAGTCGCCCGCGAGCAGCAGCAGCCCCGCGCCGTGGGTCCCGAGCACCTCGGTGATGCCGTCCAGCAGCTGGACCGAGACCGGGTCGCGGAACGCGTAGAGCAGCCGCTCGCCGATGAACACCCCGATCACGCCGCTGCGGCCGCGGCGGAGCGAGGCGGCGAGGGGGTCGGGCCCCGCGTAGCCGAGTTCGGCGGCCGCGGTGAGCACGCGGTCGCGGGTGGCGGGCGTGACGCGCGGGCTGCCGGAGAACGCCAGTGACGCCGTCGAGGGGGAGACCCCGGCGCGCGCGGCGACGCCCGCGAGCGTCGGTCGAGCGGCCATCCTCCGACGGTAGCGGGTTGAGCGGACGCGGCTTCGTCACGTACCCTCAAGCCTGCATCGAATCGATTCGATTGGAGTCTTCGTGGCCACCGTCGAGGCCGAACGAGGCCTGCTGCGCGCGCGCACCGCCGTCGTCGTCACGTTCGCGACGAGCGGCATCGCGTTCGCCTCGTTCGCCTCGCGCACCCCGGCCGTGCGCGAGGCGCTGGGGCTGACGACCGCGCAGCTGGGCCTGCTCCTGCTGTGCATGTCGGGCGGGTCCATCGCGGGCCTTCCGCTGTCCGGGCCGATCGTGCACCGTTTCGGCACCGCCCGCGGTGTGCTCGGCGGGGCCGTGACGCTCGGGATCGGCCTCGGGCTGACGGCGCTGGGCCTGGCGGGCGGCGCCGTCGCACCCGCGGCCGCCGGGCTCGGGTTCGTCGGGCTGGGCATCGGCGTGTGGGACGTCTCGATGAACGTCGAAGGCGCCGACGTCGAACGGCGGCTGGACCGCTCGCTGATGCCGCGGCTGCACGCGGCCTTCAGCCTCGGCACGGTCCTCGGCGCGGGTGTCGGCACGCTGACGGCCGCGGCGGCGATCCCGATCGCCGCGCAGGTCGGTGCGATCGCGGTGCTCGCCCCGGTGCTCATGGTCTGGTCGACCCGTCGGTTCCTGCCGCGGCCCGCGCCCGTGCCCGAGGAGCGCGCAGGCAGCTCGGGCGCGCTGCGAGCCTGGCGGGAGCCGCGCACGTTGCTGGTCGGGCTGCTGGTGCTGGCCTTCGCGTTCACGGAGGGCTCGGCCAACGACTGGATCGCGGTCGCGCTCGTCGACGGTCACCGGTCGAGCGAGACCGTCGGCGCCATCGCGTTCGGCCTGTTCGTCGCGGCGATGACGGTGGGGCGGCTGCTCGGCGGCGCGGCGCTGGAACGCTTCGGGCGCGTCGGGGTGCTGCGTGCGACCGCGGTATGCGCGCTGGTGGGGCTGCTGATGGTGGTGCTGGGCGGGTCCACGCCGGTCGCGCTCGTCGGCGCGCTGTTCTGGGGCGTGGGGGCATCGCTGGGCTTCCCGGTGGGGATGAGCGCCGCGGCCGACGACCCGGCCCGCGCCGCGGCCCGTGTCTCGGTGGTCAGCTCGATCGGCTACACGGCGTTCCTCGCGGGGCCGCCGCTGATCGGCGTGCTCGCGCAGCACGACGGCATCCTGTCGGCGCTGTTCGTGGTGGTCGGGGCGCTGGTGCTGGGCCTGCTGGCCAGCGGAGCCACCCGCCCGCTGGAGCCGTCCTGACGGGCGCGGCGGCCATACTGGCCGCCGTGGCGTACGACGAAGAGTTGGCGCACCGGATCCGCGCGGTCCTCGCGCGCGAGCCGGGCGTCAGCGAGAAGCGGATGTTCGGCGGCCTCGGGTTCCTCATCAACGGGAACCTCGCCGCGAGCGCGAGCAGCCGCGGCGGGATGCTCCTGCGGGTGGACCCCGCCGAGACCGACGCGCTCATCGCCGATCCGCACGCCGAACGGGCCGTGATGCGCGGGCGTCCCATGGACGGCTGGCTGCGGGTGGCCGTGGCGGACCTGCCCGATGACGAGGTCGACCGCTGGATCGCGCGCGGGGTCGCGTACGCGCGCTCGCTGCCGCCGAAGTAGCAGAAACGGGGGCGCGGGGCAGCGGTATCCGCGCGGGCATTTCCCGACTACGGTCGACTCCACCCTGGCTACCACCACACCGCGGGAGCGCCCGTGAACAGCGACGACGAGTGGCTGTCGGCGTTGCGCACGATCGGTGACGCCCCGGCCGACGCCTATGTCGCCGCGCAGCTCGCAAACGTCGACTCGCGACGCCGGGAATGGCTCACCACCGCCATCAGCGGCCTGCGCGGCGTCACGCCGCCCGACGCCGAATGGGCGCTCGAGTGGGAGCGCAGGCCCGTGGATCCGCCGCCCTGGATGGACGACGACCTCCTCCGCCTCGGCCAGGAGGTCTTCGACGCCTGGTCGCTCGATCTCACGACGGCCCTGTTCTGCGCCTCCCTCCCGCACGCGTACGCCAGCGGGCGGGGCGCGGCCGTCCTGGCCTCGGCGTCCGAGCTCTTCGACCCCCGCCGCGTCGAGAAGCGGATCTCGTTGACCGGCAAGATGCTGCTCGACATCACCACGCCCGGCTCCCTGGCCGTCGGCGCCGTCGGCTATCGCACTCTGCGGCGCGTGCGGCTGCTGCACGCCTTCGTCCGCGCGCTGCTCCTGCTCGGCGACGCCGAGGGCAACGCCTGGCCGACACCGACGCGCGGGCTGCCCATCAACCAGCAGGATCTGCTGGGCACACAATTGGCGTTCACGATCGCGGCCTTCGACGGAATTGCGCGGCTCGGCTATCGCATGAGCAAACGCGACAAGCGAGCGTATCTGCATCTCTGGAGCGTTGTCGGCCATTATCTCGGTATCACGGAGGCGCGTCGTTCCGCCGACCTCGCGGTAGCGCAGCGGCTCACGCGGCGGCTCGAGGTGTCGCTCGTGGAGGCCTCACCGTGGGGCACGACGCTCATGCACACCCTGCTCGACGACATGTCGGCGCGGATGCCGGGCCCGCTGCGCAGCCTTCCGGCCGCGCTGGTGCGCAGGCTCGCGGGCGCCGCGGTGGCCGACCTGTTGGCCGTGCCGCGCAGCCGGTGGTCGCCCGCCCTCTCCGTCGCCGTGGGCGTCGAGCGGGTCGTGTCCCGGGCCACGGTCGGGCGGTGGACGCTGCGGCTGCCCTCGCGGCTGCTCGGCCGGGCGTTGATCGGGCGTTCGATCGCGGAGGGCACCGGCGCGGCCGACCCCGCGCACTACTGGCCCGACCAGTGGCTCGAGCTGGAGAGGGGCTGACGGTGCTGTACGGCCGGGCGCCGGAGTGCGCCCACATCGACGGCCTGCTCGCCGACGCCCGCCACGGCCGGTCCGCGGCGCTCGTGATCCGGGGTGAGGCGGGCATCGGCAAGTCCGCCCTCATCGCCCACGCCCGCGGGCACGCGACCGACATGACCGCGCTCTCGGTGACGGGCAACGAGTTCGACGTCGAGGTGTCCTACGCGGGCCTGTTCGACCTGCTGCGGCCCGCGCTCGACGTCGTCGACCAGCTCCCCGCCCCGCAGCGCGACGCCCTGCAGTCCGCCTTCGCGATGGGCTCGCCCACCGCCGGGAGCCGCTTCGGGGTCGCGATCGGCGTGCTCGGGCACCTGTCCCACCTGGCGGCCCGCGGGCCGGTGCTGATCACCGTCGACGACGCCCAGTGGCTGGACGCCGCGTCGATCGAGGCCCTGGCGTTCGTCTCCCGCCGGGTGGCCGCCGAGGGCATCGTCGTGCTGATCGCGGAGCGGTCCACGCCGGGCGTGCCCTCGCTCTACGGCGGCCTGCCCACCCTCACCCTCACGGGCCTCGACGAGGACGGCGTGTCCGGCCTGCTCACCGAGCTCGGCCGCACCGCGGACGACGTCGAGCGGTACCGGCGCATCACGGCGGGCAACCCGCTGGTGATCCGCGAGCTCGTCCGGGGCGGCGGCGCGGATCGCCTGGGCGACGAGGACCCGCTGCCCGCGACCGAGGCCGTCCGCGCGACGTTCCGCGCGCAGGTCGCACCGCTTTCCGAGCGCTGCCGCCGGGCGCTCGTGTTCGTGGCGGCCGCGGGCCAGAACGACGTGCCCGTGCTGCAGGCGGTGCTCACCGCGAACGGGCTCACGATCGCCGACCTCGCCGAGGCCGAGGCAGGTGGTCTGCTCGTCGTCGACGCGGGCCGGGTCACCTTCCGGCATCCGCTGCTGCGCTCGGCGGTCTACCACGACGCGCCGCCCGCGATGCGCCGCGCGGTGCACGTGGGCTTCGCCGACGCACTCGCCGACCTCACCGCTCCCGCGCACGCCGAGCGCCGCGTCGCCCACCTGGCCATGGCGGGCGACCTGCCCGACGAGCCGCTCGCCGCGGAGATGGAGCGGGTGGGACACGCCGCGGCGGCGCGCAGCAGCTACGCCACCGCGGCGCGGATGCTCGAGCGGGCGGCGCTGCTGTCCACCGACACCGACCGCCGCGCCCGCCGCTACCTCGCCGCGGCCTCCTGCGCCCTGCCCGCCGGGCGGCTCGGCGATCTGGGCAGGCTCGTCGAGGCGACCTTCGCGTGGGCGGGGGACGACGCCACCCGCATGGCGGCCTCCCATCTCGCCTATCGCGCGTCGCTCTGGGAGGGGGTGCCCGACTCCGTCGACCGCTTCCTCTCCGACGCGGCGCTCCGGCAGGCCACCGACCCGGCCGACGCGGCGGTGATCTTCGCCGAGGCGGGTCTCGCGGCGCTGATGCGCAGCGACCGCGCGGGGGCGGCGCAGGCCGCCGACCGGGCCCTCGAGCTCGCCCGGGATCTGCCGGGCCCGGTCCGGATGCCCGGCCTGATCGTGCGGGCGACGCTGCACGCGATCATGCTGGAGCACGACCGCGCCCGGGCCCTGCTGCGCGAGGCGGCCCCTTTCATCGCGGCCCGGCCCGGCGAGCAATGGCCGTTGATCGCGCCGTTCCTGCTGTTCCTCCTCGACGACGTGTCCGCCGCCACGCACGGCCTGAACGGCGTCATCGCCGTCATGCGCCAGTTCGAGGTGCTGGATCTCCTGCCCAACCCCCTGCTGCTGTCGTCGCGGCTGGAGTTCCGCCGGGGCGACTGGGCCCGCGCCCGGATCACGGCGCACGAGGCGATGTCCCTCGTGTCCTCGATCGGCGGCTCCAGCTCCGAGGCGGGCAACGTGCTGGAGCCGGAGTGCGCGGCTGTGCTGGCGCTGCTGGAGGCGGCGACCGGCGACGCCGTCGCGTGCAGGCGCCACGCGCGGGAATGCCTCGCGTTCGGCACCGCGCACCGCAGGGACTTCCTGGTCGGCCACGGCCGCCGCGCGTTCGGCCTGCTCGCGCTGGGCGCGGGCGACTTCGAGGCGGCCCTCGTGCACCTGCGCGAACTCGACGACATGGCCACGGCGAACGGGCTCCCCGACACCCCGATGCTGCCGTGGCTGTCCGACCTCGCCGAGGCCGAACTCGCGTTGGAGGACCCCGCCGCGGCCGCGACGGTCGAGCGGATGGCCGAGCACGCGGCCACCGTCGGCACCGCCGCCTCGCGGGGCCTGCACCTGCGCGCCCAGGCGCTCGCGAGCCCCGAGCCGGATCCCGGCGCGCTCGACGAGTCGGCCGGGCTCCTGCGCGCTGTGCCGTTCGAGAGCGCGCGCAGCAAGCTCTCCGCAGGCCAGGTCTACCGGCGGCGCAAGCAGCTCGGCGCGGCGCGGCGGCAGCTCACCGGCGCCTTCGACGCGTTCGACGCGCTCGGCGCGACACCCTGGCGGGAGCGTGCGGCGGCGGAGATGCGCGCTTGCGGGGCCGCTGTGCCCGAGCAGCCCGCCGCGGCGGCCGACCTCACCCCGCAGGAGCTGCAGGTCGTGCGGCTCGCGGCGGACGGCGAGTCCAACGCGCAGATCGCCATGATGCTCTTCCTCAGCAAGAAGACCGTCGAGTTCCACCTGGGCAAGGCGTTCCGCAAGCTGGGTGTCAACCGCCGCGCCCAGCTCGCGAAGGTCCCCGGGCTCGTCGCCGCACCGGTGTAGGCACTAGGGGTTCTCCCGATGCGTCGGGTCGTCGCCCTGCCGGACCCTCGTGACATGAACGTGCGGCGCGCGGAGTTCCGGTTCTACGACGGTCCCGGTGGGGGACCGGTGGACACCGGACTCACGATCCGTCCCGGCGACGCGGTCACCGTGTCCGCGACCGGCACGATCTTGCCCGGCGCGTTCCTCGGCGTACGCACGAGTCCCGAGGGGTGGCTCGGGCATCCGCCCGCCGAGGACGCGCCGGTGCCCCCGGCCGCAGGCGTCGACGCCAACGCCCACAGCCTCGTGGCGCGCGTCGGCGCGTCGCCCTGGTTCGTGGTCCGCAGCTTCCACGAGTGGCGGGCCGCGCCGGACCAGCACGGCGTGCTCGTCCTCGCCTCCAACGCCGCCGCGTGGACCGGGGGCGACCCCGGCGCCGCGTGGACGATCACGGTCGAGGTCAGAACAGCCGCGGGGTAAGGGTTTTCGCACCTCACGGCGAGTGTGTCGGCGCCGTCGTCGGCGCATCGTCAAGCCATGTCGCGCAACGGAGTGGTTCCCATGTCCTCGCACCTCCGGTCGGACATCGCGGGCGCCGTCGAGCTGCGGACCCGTGACCTCGCCCGCCTCACCGCCCTCGACGGCCCCGCCGCCGTCGACGAGGTGCTGCGCGTCCTGTCGGGCATCGAGGACGTCCTCGCGGGCAGCGGGAGCCCGGCCGCGGGTTTCCACCACCTCTACGTCGCGACGACGACCGAGGTGGCCGCCCGGCTGGCGGCGGACAAGTTCGAGACCCCCGGGTTCATCTGCGCGCTCGATGCCCGGTTCGCGGTGCGCTACCTCGCCGCGGTGCGGGCCACGGCGATCGGCGCCGAGGTGCCGCGGTCCTGGCAGGTCGTGTTCGACCCCCGCGAAGAGGCGTCGCTGATGGCCCGCACGGCCGCGGGTGTCAACGCGCACATCAACTTCGACCTGCCGTTCGCCCTGCTCATGGCGCTCCGCGACGCCGAGGCGTTCCCGGCCGAGCCGTCGAGCCCCGAGTACCGCGACTACCTGCAGGTCAACGAGATCTTCTACGAGCTGCTGCCGCAGGCGTTGGACTTCACGATCGGCCACAACGGCTTCCTGAGCTGGCTCTACCGGCTCGCCGACGCGCGTGAGGGCGCGGAGGAGCTCATCGCGGTCGCCCGGCGTCTGGCCTGGCTCGTCTGCGAGAACCACCTGTGGCCGATCCCGGCCGCCGAGACCCGAGCGCTGCGCCGCCGGGAAAGCAGGCTCGACTGGCTGGTCTCCGTGCTCGGCGCCGAGATGCTCGGACCGGCGGGGCACGTGATATTCGGGGGCGCCGCCGACGTCGCGGCTTGACCCGCGCTCGCCCCCTGAGTAGGCATCGAGGGGTGACCGCGTCCCGCCCGCCGTGGTGGCGCCGGGCTTCGGCCGCGGTGCGCCGATTCCTCGCCGAGCTCGTGCGCCGCTCCCGCGAGCGTGGTCGCACGGCGCTGCTGCGCGCGCTGCGCATCAGCGGCGCCACCGTGGCCGCCTTCGTCGTGGCCGAGCTGGCGGGCCTTTCGGACCCGCCGCCGCTCGTCGCGGCGCTCACCGCACTGCTCGTGGTGCAGGCCACGCTGGCGAGCACGCTGGTCAGCGGCGTGCAGCGGGTGCTGTCCGTGGTGCTGGGCGTGACGCTCGCCCTCGGGTTCGTCTCGGTGGTCGGGCTGCACTGGTGGAGCCTCGGCATCGTCGTCGCGGCCTCGATCATCGGCGGCCAGATCCTGCGGCTGGGCCCACACCTGCTGGAGGTGCCGATCAGCGCGATGCTCGTACTGGGGGCGGGCTACGCGTCCAGCGCCCAGTCGACGGGCACCTCCCGGATCGTCGAGACGCTCCTCGGCGCGGCCGTCGGCGTGCTGGTCAACGTCGCGTTCCCGCCCGCCGTCCAGACCCGGTTCGCGGGCCGGGCGGTCGCGAAGTACGCGGGGGAGATCGCGAGCCTGCTCGTCGAGGCGGCCACGGCGATGGCCGAGGCCCCGTCGAGCGGCACGCCGCCCAGCGCTGGCTGGAGGACGCGCGGCGGCTCAACCGGCACGCCCCCCAGGTCGACCGGGCGTTGGCCGAAGCGGATGAAAGCCGCAGGCTCAACATGCGCGCGATCGGCACCCCGAAGGTGGATCGCAGCCTGCGTGAGGGGCTGGAGGCGCTGGAACACAGCTCGGTGTCGGTGCGCACCTTCTTCCGTTCGGTGCTCGACGCGACCCGGGAGCAGGTCGACTCCGCCTACGCCGAGGAGGTGCGGCTGGCCGCGGCCGCGCTGCTCAGCGAGATGGCGGCGGTCGTCCGGACGTTCGGCCACCTGATCCGCGACGAGATCGAACAACCGGGCAGGCCCGACGAGGCGGAGCTGACCGCCGCGCTCGACGCGCTGCGCCGACACCGGAGCGAGGTCGAGGCGCTGCTCCTGGACGATCCCCGCCGCCGGGTCGGGCTGTGGGAGTTCAACACGGTGCTGCTCACCGTCACCGACCGGATGCTGGCCGAGCTCGACGTCGTCGAACACGGCCGGCTGCGCACCGAGCTCGGGGACGCCGCCAAGGCCCGGCTGCGGGCGGCGGCCGCGTTGGAACGGCTCCGGGACACGACCGTCGGCCGCATCGTCGAACACGACCACCCGCGCAGCGACGAGCCGGACTAGGCCATGCCGACGGCCACCGGCTCGTAGGGCACCGTGGTGGAGCCCGCCGTCAGCTCGACGGGGCGGCCGTGCACCACCACCGGCACGGTACTGCCCGCGGGGCCGTCGAGATCGAAGGTGATCCCCGCGTGGTCCACCGTGACGCGCAGGCGGGCGCCCCGCCACCGCAGTCGGAAGTGGATCGCCTGCCAGTTCGCGGGCAGCCACGGCCGGAACGACATCTGCCCGTGCACCACCCGGAAGCCGCCGAAACCGCACACGAGCACCTGCCAGGTGCCGCCCGCCGAGGCGATGTGCATGCCTTCGGCGGTGTTGCCCTGGTTGTCGGTGAGGTCGACGAACACCGAGCGCGCGAAGTACTGCTCGGCGCGCGACGGGTCCCCGACCTCGATCCCCATGATCGCGTGGATGGACGGGCTGAGCGACGACTTGTGCAGCGTGCGCGCCTCGTAGTACTCGAAGTTCGCGTGCTTGGTGGCCACGTCGAACACGTCGGGCAGCAGGTAGAGGGCCATCAGGACGTCGGGCTGCTTGAGCAGCTGGGTGTCTTCGCAGTTGAAGTGGTGGTAGCCCGCCGGGTAGCGGGGCATGTTGTTCTCGTCCCACTCCGTGACGGGCACGTCGAGGCGGTCGAAGTAGCCCGCGAACTGTTCGATCAGCTTGTCGGGCCGCTGCGGCGGGAGGGCGATCGCGGCGGCGACCGCGCGCCACCGGTCGACCTCGGCGTCGGTGAGCCCGAGGGCCGCCGCCACGTCGGGGTTCTCGGTGCGCAGCTCGTCGTGCACGTCGGCCGCCGTCTCCAGGTGCCAGCGGACGAGGTAGTTGGTGAAAGCGTTGTCGTCGACGTGCGAGTGGAACTCGTCAGGCCCCATCACCTGGCGCAGCGAGCAGGTGCCCGACTCCGTCCACTCGACCCGGTCGGCCCAGAATCGGCTGGTTTCGAACAGGATCTCGGCACCGCGCTCCAGGAGGAACGCCCGGTCGCCGCTGGCCTCGACGTACTGCATCACCCCGTGCGCGACGTCGGCGTTGATGTGCACCTCCTCCTCGCGCGTCCAGAACCGGTTGACCCCGTCCGATGTGAACTCGGGGCACTCCTCCCGACCGGTGTCGGCCGACTCCCAGGGGTAGCGCGCCCCGGCCACCCCGTTGACGCGCGCGTTCTCCCGGGCGCCCGGCAGCGTGTGGTGGCGGTAGGCGAGCAGGCTGCGCGCCGCGTCGGGACGGGTGAAGACGAAGAAGGGCAGCATGAGGATCTCGGTGTCCCAGAACACGTGCCCCCGGTAGCCCTCGCCGGACAGCGACTTCGCGCCGATGTTCACGGTGGGGTCGGCGTCGTTCGCCGCGATCAGCAGGTGGTAGATGCCCAAGCGCAGGGCCTGGGTGCAGTCCGGGTCGCCGTCGATCGTGCAGTCGCAGTCTTCCCAGCGCTCCTCCCACTGCGCGGTGTTCGCGGCGACGATCGCGTCGAACCCGGCGCCGCGCGCGGCCTCGAGCCCGTCGAGGCAGCCCTCGCGTACCGAAGCGGCGTCGCCGTCGACGTCGCGCGATGTGCCGATGCGCACGAACTTGTCCAGCCGCACCGGGCCGCCGGGGAAGACGGCGTGCCACACGACCTGCTCGTCCTCCAGCCGGAAGCCGCTGCGCGTGGGCGCGGCCGACGGGACGGTCGTCGCCGCATAGCCGAGCGTGATGCCGCTCGCGATCGTGCGCGTCTCCAGGTACATGACGTCGCCGTCGGCCGCACGCGCCGTGCGTTCCAGGTGCCGGGTGCGCGCCCACTTCTCCCAGCGCGCCTCCACCGGGAACACGTGCCCCGCCGGGTAGACGGGCAGCCGTTCCAGGTTGCGGCGCCTGCCGTCGAGGGCGCTCTCGACCGTGATCTCGCCGTCGTGGTTCTCCGGTGTGATCTCGACGCGCAGCGCGCACGTGCGCCGGTCGGCCACCGACGCGCAGCGCAGCGTCTCCAGCCGGGTGCGGCGGCCGTCGGCGTCCTCGAACACGGTGCGCCGGTAGAGCAGGCCGGTGCGCAGGTCGAGCGTGCGCTCATGGTCGAGCACCGCGGCGTTGCGCACGTCGAGCCGGGCGCCGTCGACGTAGACGGCGAACGACAGCCAGTCCGGCGCGTTCACGAGGTCGATCACGGGGGAGTCGTGGCTGTCGTACACGCCCGCGAGGTAGGTGCCGGAGAGGTCGCCGGGGTGACCTTCCTCCAGGGTGCCGCGGGTGCCGAGGTAGCCGTTGCCGACCGTGCAGAGCGTCTCCCAGACGTTCGCGCGCTCGGGGTCGAACCCGTCCTCGGTGATCAGCCACTCCGCCGCGGAGAGCGCCTCACGCACGTGCCGCTCCCGCCATCGGGCCGTAGGTGCGCTCGATCTGCGCGTCGGTCTCGGCGCGCGGCAGGTAGATCGACAACTCGGAGCCCGCGCAGCGTTGGGCACCCATCGCGTTGCCGTATTGGCAGGCCTTCACGATGTCGCGCTCGAAGAGGTAGCCGAAGGCCATGCCCGCGGCGAAGGAGTCGCCGCAGCCGGTGGTGTCGACGACGTGCTCCACCGGGACGCGGGGCACGACGTGCTCCTCCAGCGTGTCGTCGCCGTCGAGCCGGTACGCGACGCAGCCCTGCTGGTCGAGGGTGACGCAGACGGCCTTGACCCCGCGGCGGAGGCAGTGCTCGGCGAACTTGGGCATCTCGGACTCGGTCATCGGCTGGCCCATCCCGGAGGCGCCGTCCTCGCCTTCGCGGGGGAACCAGCTGCAGCCCGCTTCCTCCAGGTTCATCTTCAGGATGTCGATGTTGGGCAGCCACGCATCGCGTTCGACCCACAGCCGGTGCTGCCGTTCGCCGCCGAGCGTGAGGGTGCTGACCGGGCCGTGCCCGTCCAGGAGCACGGCGCCGTCGCTGTGGCTCTTGATGTACTCCAGGGTCGCCTGGCCCACCTCGTAATCGGTGATCGGCACGCAGACGAACGCCTCGGCGTCCAATGCGAACTCGACGTCGCGCGGCAGGATCGGGCTCATGAACCCGGTCTGGGCCTCGCGCCGGGTGTTCTGGTCCTCGTAGGTCAGCTCGACGACGTCACCGCGGTCGGTGTCCGAGCGGATGCCGGTGAGGTCCACGTTCGGCATCGGGGCGAGCAGCTCCTTGATCGCCTCCTCGTCCCGCTTGCGGACGTGCACGATGGGGCAGATCCGGTCGCTCGGCTCCATCAGCGCCGACAGCGCGGCTACCGTGTAGAGCGCGCAGCCGTACTTCTCGAACACCTCGCCGCGGTGGGTGGTGATGCGGTCGCGCGGGATGGGACCGAGAACGGCGACAGTGCGATTGCTCATGGGCGATCCCTTCGGGCGGCGGCAAGCGGCCCGGGGAGGTGACCCGCGATCCGTCGGTGATCCGTCCCTGGACCATGGGCACTGTAACTCAGCTCACCCCGTTCGAACGGGCTCGCCGCGGTAGGTGCCAAATGACCAACGGTTGCCCTCGGGGTCGCGGAGCGCGAACTCGCGGGAGCCGTAGTCGGTGTCCTCCGGCTTGCGGATGATGTCGGCGCCCGCGGCCATGACCCGCTGGTAGAGGGCGTCCGGCTCGTCGACGACGACGTACGCGCCGAACGTGCCGGGCTCCAAGCCCCACATGTCGTCGCGGGCCGACCCGAGCATGATCCCGCCGCCGAGCGGCCAGGAGAGCTGGGCGTGATGCACGTCGTCGCCCTCGCCGTAGACCGCCGTCTCGTCGAACCCCACGACATCGACGAGGAAGCGGATGAGCGCGCGGGCGTCGCGGGCGCGCAGGGTGGGCCAGACCTGGGGTGCCGGGGTGTTGTCCGTCATGCGGATCAGTCTCGACGGGCTGCCGCGCCCTTCGCTTGGACGTTTCCGAACTCCTCGGCCAGCCACCTGGTGGGCGACCGGCCGGTGAACGCCACGAAGTCGCGCACGAGGTGGGACTGGTCGCTGTAGCCGTGCTCGGCGGCGATGCGGCCCAGCCCGCCCGGGGCCGCGGTCTGCGCGGCGCGGCGGGCGCGGTCGAACCGGATAACCCGGGCCGCCGTCTTGGGGGTGAGGCCGATCTCGGCGTCGAACAGCGTCGAGAGGCGGCGGTCGCTGTACCCGACCGCGCCGGCGAGCGTGCCGATGGGAAGGGCGCCCCGGCTGCTGTGCAGCAACCGCCACGCGTTGACGACGGCGGGCGGCGGACCCGCGATCGCCTCGCGGGTCGCGAGCGCGCCCAGCTCGTCGTCGAGGACGGCGAAGCGCTGTCGCCAGCTCGGTGCCTCGCCCATGCGGCTGCGGACGCGCTCGACGAGACGGCCGAGCACCGCCTCGGCGTCGGCGTCGGTGCCTGCGAGCTCGCCCGCGGGCATGCCGAACAAGGCGCGTGCCGCGTGCGGATGCACCTGGACCTGCACACCGGACTGGCGGCCCCCGTGGGTGATCACCGCGGGCGTCGTGTGCAGGCCGCCCGCGAGCGCGTCGTAGGAGCGCGGGGGCCGCCCGTCTACGTGCTCGATGATCTGCAGCGGGTCGTCGAGCGTGAAGATCAGGGTGAGGTAGGGCGAGGGAAGCCCGAGGTGCCGGGCCGGGGGTACGCCGCGCTGGCGGTAGCCGTGGTACGACGCCACTAGGGCGCCTGCGGCGCCGGCAGGCCGTCCGACGACGGCCTCGTCGACCACGGTGGTCATCTCCGCAGGATCGGCCGCCTCAGCTTGTCGCGCAAGCCGGCCCGTACACCCTCAGCGCGTTGTCGCGGCCGATCAGGCGGGCGATCCGTTCGGCGTCGGCGGCGGTCGCCGCGCCCTCGTCCACCCAGCCGCGCAGCACGCGGGCCAGGCCGCGGCGCCACAGGTGCGCCCCGAGGTAATGCAGCTCGGCGGGCCCGTACGCGTCCGACGAGATAGAGGATCTTCGCGAACGGGGCCAGCTCCAGCGACTCGGCGACCACGGCGGCCGAGCCCAGCCCGGTGTGGTTGACGGCCAGCCCGACGTCGAAGTAGACGTGCGGGAACACCTGCGCGAGGTAGCCCGCGTGCCGGTGGTAGGGGTAGCAGTGCAGCAGCAGCACGTCGACGCCGCGCGGCTCGACGAGGCGCAGGAAGCGGGTGAGCAGCAGCGGGTCGCACCGGTGCAGCTCCAGGTCGGGGTCGCCGTAGCCGCAGTGCAGCTGCAGCGGCAGGCCGCGGTCGACGCCGCTCCAGAGCAGGAAGCGCAGCAGCGTCGGATCGGTGACCCGCGGGCCCCGCGGACCGGCGGTGGCCAGCATCGCCCCGGCCGCCGCGACCGTCTCCGCGGGGGTGGGCGGCTCGGGCGCGAAGTCGAAACCGAAGCGGTAGGCGACCACGCTCTTGAGACCCGCCGCGGCCGCCGTGCGCCCGGCCAGCACCTCGGGGAACGTCCGCACCGCCGCCGCGGCGCCGACCTGCGTGCGCGAGCTGCTCGAACACCGACTCCAGCCGGACGATCTCGGCCGCCGCCACGTCCGCCGCCGCCGCCATCTCGTCGGGGCCGAGCACGGCCTCGGCGCTAGCCGGTCTCGACCAGGTAGCGCTCCACCCCGCTCGCGCGCAGCATCCGCCGGGTGACCTCGGCCTCGCCGAGCTCCGTGCGGCGCGCGACGTACTCGTCGGCCGGGGCCGTCGGTTCGAGGTCGAGCAGGGGCGCGCACCACCGGCGGATCGCCAGGCCCAGCGGTGAGTCGAACATCGTCATCCACGGCGGCACGGGCCGGTCCGACTCGGTGAGCATCCCTTCGAGGGCGGCGCGGTCGGGTGTGGCGCGCAGGGCCCCGTGGACGTGGTGGTCGACGAGCCGCACTGCCGCCACCGCCGCGTCGACGGGGTCCGCGGTCGTCACGCTACAGGGTGTCCACAACGACGGTCCGTACCGGGCCGCTCCCGCGCCGAGACGACGACTCTCGGCGTTGCCGCCCTCGCGAATCCGCCCGGTATGAGCTTCGGGCGGCGCGTCGACCCGGTCGACGCCTGGATCACGCGGTCGAACCGGGCGGCGTTCGTGCACACCGAGCGCGTTGATCGCCCGTCGGTTCGCGCGACCTTCACCCCGAGGTCGGCCAGTCACCGTCGTGCGCGGCGCCGGTGCCGGGCCGCGGCCGCGTCGAGGCGCCCGCGCGCTGCCTCCGCCGCCACGTCCTCGACCCGGGCTTCGAGCGCGGAGAGGCGCGCCTCGGTGTCGGCGGGATCGGGCACGGTTCGAGCGTACCGACCCGGCGACGGCGCCGCGGCCCGTTCCGGGAATCATCCCCGCCAGAGCACGAAGGCCAGGTACAGCCCGAGCGCCGCGACCGTCACCCGGACGATCGGGGCGGGCAGCCGCCGCGCCACGACCGGACCGACGAGGCTGCCCGCGAACAGCCCGACCGCGAGCGGCGCGACGAGCGGCCACGCGACCGGCCCGGTGACGGCGAGCACGGCGGCCGCCGCGAGCGTCGACGCGCCCACGAGCATGTTCTTGAGCGCGTTGGCCCGGGGCAGGTCCGGGTCGAGGAGGACGAGCGCCACCGCCAGCAACAGGATGCCCGAGCCCGCGCCGAAGTAGCCGCCGTACACCGAGACCAACCCGATGGGGACGAGCGCGTGCCCCCGCAGGCCGCGGGTCGCGCCCGGTCGAGCAACGGCTGGGCCAGCAGCGCCAACGCCCCGGCCGCCACGAGGTACGGCACGATCATCGTGAACGTCCCCGGTTGGCGTCACCAGCAGCAGCACCGCGCCGAGCGCCGCGCCCGCCGCCGCCACCGGGAGCCCGCGCGCCAGGTGCGGCCCGCGCCCGCCATCTCCCGTCGCGAGGTCAAGGCGGCGCCCGGCCAGCACGCCGCGCCCGCGACCAGGTTCGTCACGTTCGCGGGCAGCGCCGGTATCCCCACGGCCAGCAGCGCGGGGTACGACACGAGCGACGTGATGCCGCCCGCCGAGCCCACGACGCCCGCCACCATGCCCGCGAGCAGCAGGAACGCGGCCGTCGCGAGCATCGGTCCCGATTCTGCGCCACCGGACCTGTCCGGATCGGTCGGGATTGGCCCTTCACCGTCCGGGCGCGGGTTTCCTAGGTTCGCAGCCGGGAGGGAGACACGTCGGCGCAACCCGCCGAGGAAGTCGATCATGCACCGGGGGGTCGTGATCGGCGGAGCCTGCGTGGTGCTGCCGGGCCAGGGGGTCGGGCCACGACCGTCGGCCGAGCGAGCTACGCGGGCCGCATGAGCCGGTCAGCGTCCCGGCGGGGCCAGCCGGTAGACCGCGTCGCCGTCGTCATCGGTGATGTAGATCGCCCCGTCCGGACCGACGACCGCCGCGACCGGCCGTCCCCACCGGTCGCCGCTCGCGTCCTGGAACCCGCCGACGAGCGTGCGCTGCGGCCCAGCGTGCCGTCCACCCACGGGAAGTAGGAGACCTCGGGCGCGCGCGGCGGCGTGCGGTTCCACGAGCCGTGGATGCCGACGAGCGCCCCGTTGCCGTAGGGCGCGGGTAGCGCGGCGGCGAAGCTCAGCCCGAGCGGTGCCGAGTGCGCGCCGATGCCCTGCTCGATCCGGGGCAGGCGCCGCGCAGTCGAGCTTCGTGCCGCCGGGGTTGGTCTGGATGTCGTTGACGAAGGGCGGGTTGGTGTACGTCGAACGCCGTGCCCGCCATGCCCGGGCGCACGTCCGGATCGGGGTTGCAGTACGGCCAGCCCAGGTCGCGGCCCGCGGTGAGCTTGGCCAGCTCCTCGGCCGGGTGGTCGTTGACGTACGTCGTCGATCACCTCGCCCTGCGAGGACTCCTGTCGCGTCGCCGAAGGACGCGTCGAACGGGTAGCCGATGTTGTCGCGGTTGTTCACCGCGGTCCAGACCGAGCCGTCGGGCGCGATCGCGAGCCCGGTGCCGTTGCGCACGCCGCGGGCGAAGACCTCGGGCGGCGCCGCCGCCCGGCGGGATCCGCATGATCGCGGCGCGCTGCGGGTTGGCGTCCCGGTCGTCCGCGGAGATGTTGCCGCTCGACCCGATCGAGAAGTACAGCGCGTGGTCCGGGCCGACGGCCACGCTCTTGAGCGCGTGCGCGTACTGGCCGCCGAGCTCGGCGGACTTGGCGTCGGGAAGGCCGTCGGCGACGACGCGCGGGCCGGTCGCCGCGCCCGCCGCGTAGGTGTAGGCCTGGATCCGGTCGCTCTCGGCGACGTAGAGGGTGGTGCCGTCGAAGGCGAGCCCGTGCGGCTGGGTGAGCCCGTCGAGGAGGACCGTCGAGGTGGCCGCGCCCGCGCCGCCCGGCGTCAGCCGCACCACCTGGCCCTCGCCTGGCCGCGACACGAGCAGCGCGCCGTCGGGCGTCCACGCCGCCAGGCGGGCGTCGGGCACGGAGGCCCACGCCGACATCGTCCAGCCCGCCGGGATCAGCACCTGGTGCGGGTCGACCTTGCCCTTGAGGGCGTCCGGCACGATCAGCGTGGCCGGTTGCAGGTCCTGGGGGACCGCTGCGGAGGGGGCCGGGCCGCCCGCCGCCGTTCGAAAGCGGGGAGCCCGCCCCGCAGGCAGCGGTGAGGCCGACGATCGCCACCGCGGCGAGCACCGCGGCCCGCCGTCCGGTCGAGGAGCGCATACCCTCATCATGGCGAACGCGATGTCGGGAACCGGTGTGGCCTCCTCGTAGGCACCAATTGACGCAACTCGTGGATTGCCATAAACTGGCAACAGTCGAGTTGCTCCTGGAGGCAGGGCATGGGATTCCCCGACCGGATCGAGCGCACGCTGGAGGTCACGCATCCACCGCGCGCGGTGTGGGCGGCCCTCACCACCGCCGAGGGCCTCGCGGCCTGGTTCGGCCACGAGGCGACGATCGACTTGCGTCCCGGCGGCTCGCTCCGGATGAGCTGGAGCGACGGGCCGACCGCCCACATGCGGGTGGAACGGGTGGAGGAGCCGACGGTGTTCGGGTTCACCTGGCCCATCCAGGGGCTGCCCGACGAGGATCCGCGGCGGACCTACGTGGAGTTCACGCTCGAACCGGTCGGGGCGGGCACCCGCCTCCGCATGGTCGAGACGGGGTTCGCCCAGCTCGCCGACGAGGACCACCGCAGCGAGTTCGACGCCCACACCACGGGCTGGACCGCCGAGCTGGGCGAGTTGGTCGCCTACCTCGATGCCGCCTGAGAGCGAGCCCGCCCCGAGTCGGTCGCCGAGCAGGTCTTCATCGCGCTGGCCGACCCGACGAGGCGCAGCATCCTGGCCGCGCTCGCCGCGGGGGGTCCGGCGACGGCCACGGACCTGGCCGATCGCCTGCCCATCACGCGGCAGGCGATCGCCAAACACCTGAACTTGCTGGCCGATGTCGGCCTGGTGACGGCCGAGCCGGGGGAGCGGCGCCGGGTGCGCTACCGGTTGCGCTCCGCGCCGATGCAGGTGGCACAGCAGTTCCTCGCCGCGCTCGCCCGCGACTGGGACGGCCCCCTCAACGCGCTCACCGGCTACCTCGACCGGGCCGCCGCCGGAGACGACGACGGCTGAGCAGGGCCGCCGAGCTCGAGCCGCAGACCCCGGCCGTCGACGCTCATCGCGACCCGATCGAGCCCGTCGACCGTCAGCGCGGCCGCGGCGAGCTCGTCGGCGGGCGCCGTGCCCGTCACCGCGAGCACCTGGCAGCCCGCCCCGCGGGCGGATGCGATGCCCGCGGGGGCGTCCTCCACCGCAAGGCACCGGTCCGCAGGCACGCCCAATCGGCGTGCGGCCAGGAGATAGGGCTGCGGGTCGGGCTTGCCGCGGGTCACGTCGTCGGCGGTGACGAGGGTGCGGGGGAGCGGGAACCCGGCCGCGCGCAGGCGTGCCGTGGCGATCGGCGGGGTGCCGGAGGTCACCACGGCGCGCCGGTGCTCGGGCAGGCTCGCGAAGAACGCACGGGCGCCGGGCACCGCCTCGACCGTGGCCGCGTCGTCGACCTCGATGGCCTCGATCCGCGCGAGGCCCGCCGCGACTCGGTCCGGTCCGAGCAGCCGCTCCACGAGGGTCTGGGCGGGTTGGCCGTGGTTTTCCTGCAGTGCGCGGGCCGACACGCCGAACTCGACCGCGAACCGTTCCCAGGAGCGGGTGACCGAGGCCGTGGAGTCGACGAGCACGCCGTCCAAGTCGAAGAGCACCGCCTCGAACGGCTGCCCGAAGAGCGGGTTGGCCGGGTCGACCGGCATGCGGTGGCCGAGGGCGCGCAGCGCGCGAGCGAGCAGCTGTCCAGGGGTGAGTGCCGCGGCGAGGGTGATGTGCGGCACGGCGGGCGGTCCGGCTGGGTCGTCGGGTCGGTGGGCGTCGCGCGGCAGGCCCCGGGCCGCCCGGCGGCGGGCGAGCAGCTCCGGGTCGCCGTCGATGTGGACGACACTGAGCGCGGTGGGCGCGACCGCCGCGACCAACTCCGCCCACTCGGGCCCACCGGTCAGCTCGGCGGTGAACGGCGCCACCAGCACCGCGCCCCCCGCCGTGGCGACGACGTCGTGCGCGACCGCACGGAGCGCGGCGTACCGCCCCGCGCGGACGAGTTCGCCGTGCGACCCGGCCAGCCAGTGCGTGGACAGCACCGGGCCGACGAGCCGGTCGAGCAGCGGGTTCGTCACGGCATCGAGATCGACGAGCGGCAGACGCAGCGCGGTGGCGAGCGCCCGGCCGAGCGTCGACTTGCCGCTGCCCGCGACCCCGGCGACGACAACCGTGCCGGGATGGCCCCCTTGACAGGGAAGTGTCATGTCCCGACCATAGCGTAGGTAAGACACCGGTGTCATGACACCGGAGTCATCGACGAAACCCGGGAGGACCGAGCCGATGGCGGGCCGACTCGTGGCGGGAATGGACCTCGGCAGCACCGGCATGAAGATCCTCATCCTCGACGAGGATGGTGCCGAGCTCGTCGTCGAGGAGGTCCCGACGCCCTGGCGCGCGGGCCCGGGCGGTACGGCAGACCTGCCCGCCGAGCGGCTGGTCGGCGCGATCGAGCAGCTGCTCGACACCGCGTCCGGCAAGCTCGCGGCGCTCACGGACGCCCCGGTCACCGCCCTCGCGATCGCCGGGATGGGCGAAACCGGCGTGGTCGTCGACGCGGCGGGCAGACCGGTCGCCCCCGCGTACGCCTGGTTCGACCCCCGCGGCGCCGAGCAGGCGGCCGCGTTCCCCGAAGAGGTGCGGGCCGAGTTCGGCGGGCGCACGGGTCTTCCCCTCGGGCCCCAGGCGTCCGTCGCCAAGCTCGCCTACCTGCGCGAACAGGGGCTCGAACCGGATGGCCTGCGCTGGCTGAACCTGCCCGAGTTCGTCGTGACGACGCTCGGCGGGCGCGCGGCGCTCGAACTGTCGCTCGCCTCCCGCACCGGGCTGGTCGACCAGGACACCGGCGCCCCGTGGCCCGCGATGCTCGCCGCGCTCGGCGTCACCGCGGACTTCCTGCCGCCGCTCGTGACGGCGGGCACGGACCTCGGCCGCATCGCCGACGGGCGTCCCTTCGCGGGCGCCCGGCTCACCGTCGCAGGCCATGACCACCTCGTCGCGGCCGAGGCCGACGGCCCGATCCCGGCCGGGCGCTACCTCGTCTCGATGGGGACCGCCGAGGTGCTGCTGCGGGTGATCGACGCCCCGTTGGGCCAGGCCGCGCGGGCTCGGCTGGCCGAGCACCTCATCAACGAGGTGCGCCACGTCGTGCCGGGCAAGCACGTGCTCGTCGCCGGGCTGAAGACCGGCCTCCTGCTGCGCCGCACCCTGCAGGCGTTGGGCATCCGCGACCGCGATGGCCGCGACCGGCTCGACGCCGCCGTGATGGCCATCCCCTACGAAGGCACCGTGCCCGCCGGGGGGATCGAGGTGTCCGGCGCGCGCAACGACGACGGCGTGCTCGCCCTCACAGTCCGCACCGACGACGTCAGCCCGGCGGAGGTCTTCGCCGCCGCGCTCCGGCACAGCAACGACGAGATCGCGCGGCTGGTCGCGGCCATGGACCGCGAGGTGCCGCCCGCGACGTCGGCCGTGCTCACCGGCGGCTGGGCCGCCATGGCGAGCGTGCGCCGAGCCCGCGCGAGGATCCTGCCCGAGGTGTCGGTGTCCGACCGACGGCAGGAGACCGCCTTCGGCGCGGCGCGCGTGGCCACGCGTCTGCAGCCCCAAGACCCGAACCCTCCCGGAGGAACCATGAACCCGCTCACCACCCGCGAACGCCGCGGCATGGCCGCGATCTCCACCGCGGCCTGCCGGATGCTCATCGTGGCCGCCGACCAGCGCAACAGCATGAAGGCCGTGATGACCGACGCGCCCGGCGGCCCCGGCTCGGTCAGCGACGCCGAACTGGCCGCGGCCAAGGCCGACCTGGTCCGCTACCTCGGGGGCAACGCGCCCGCGATCCTGCTCGACCCGGAGATCGCCCTTCCGGCGATCGTCGACGACGGCACCCTGGCCCGGGGCACCGCGCTCGTCGTCGGCATGGATGCGTCCGGCTACGAAACCATCGACGGCCTGCGGTACACCCGGTTCGTGCCAGGCGTCACCGCGCGTCGGGCCCGCGAGCTGGGCGGCGACGTCGCGAAGATGCTGTTCTACGTCCGGCCGGACCGCCAGGGCCCGGATTCGGCGCTCGCCGAGCAGATCCGCGGACTCGTCCGCGACTGCGCCGCCGAGGGGATCCTCCTCATCGTCGAGCTGCTCACCTACCAGCTCGACGGCGAGTCCGACCACGCCTACCGCGCGGCGTTCCCCGGCCTGGTGGCCGACGGCGCGCGGCTCGCGGTCGCCTGCGGCGCCAAGACGTTGAAGCTGCAGTACCCGGGCTCGGCGGAGGGCTGCGCGGCCGTCACCGCCGCGGCAGGGGGTGTCCCCTGGGCCGTGCTCTCGGCGGGCGTCGACCACACGACGTTCCTCGAGCAGGTGCGCACCGCGATGGCGAACGGCGCGAGCGGCGCCATGGCAGGTCGTTCGCTCTGGAAGGACAGCCTTTCGGTCTCCGCGAGCACCCGGCAGGACCACCTCACCACGCGCGCCCTGCCGCGGCTGCGCGAGCTCGCCGCCGTGGTCAACGGGCAGGCAGGCTGAGCCCGTCCGCGACCCACCGCGGCGCACACCCCACCGGCCACCGCGCACCCCAGCAGGCCACCGCGCACCCCACCGGGGACAGCGCACCCCACCGGGGACAGCGCACCCCACCGGGGACAGCGCACCCCACCGGGGACAGCGCACCCCACCGGGGGACAGCGCACCCCGCCGGCCACTGCATCCACCGGGCGACCGCGCACCTCGCCGGGCCACCGCGCACCCCGCCGGGCGACCGCGCACCCCACCGGCCACCGCATCCACCGGGCGACCGCGCACCTCCCCGGGCCACCGCGCACCCCGCCGGGCGACCGTGCGCCACCGCGCACCCCGCCGGGCGACCGTGCACCCCGCCGGGCCACCGCGCACCCCACCGGGCCACCGCGCACCCCACCGGGCGACCGCGCACCCCGCCGGGCCACCGCGCACCTCGCCGGGCCACCGCGCACCTCGCCGGGAACAGCGCACCCCACCGGCCACCGCATCCACCGGGCGACCGCGCACCCCACCGGGCGACCGCGCACCCCACCGGGCGACCGCGCACCCCGCCGGGTCACCGCGCACCCCGCCGGGTCACCGCGCACCCCACCGACGGGGTGCGAAGTCGTGTGACGGGGTGCGTGGTTGGCGACCGGGCTGGCCACCGCAGGTGCTGCAAGGTCCGACGAGTGGGCCGCGCCGGTTGCACCGGTCGGCCGGTTCCCGCCCGGCGCCTCGGCCGGACAGGCTCCCGCTGGGCCCCGGCGGCTGGGCCCCGGCGGCTGGGCCCCGGCGGCATAGCACCGGCGGCGAAACACCGGGGAACTGCGCGCCGGGCGTCAGGGCGCGCAGCGGCAGGACGCCCGTTCGACGAGCGCGACGGGCAACACGGTGCGGCGGCGGTAGCGGCGCCCGGGGTGCGCGAGCCGGTCGAACACGCGCTGCGCGGCGAGCGTGCCCAGCGCGTAGGGGTCCTGGTCGATCACGGTCATCGCCGGGTCGAGCATGTCGGCCATCGGGAAGTCGCCGAACCCGACGACGGCGAGCTCGTGGTCGCGCAGGGCGGGCACGAGCGCCATCGACGACCGGGCGTTGGACGACAGGATCGCCGTCGGCGGCTCCGCGAGCTCGGTGAGCTTGCGCAAGACGCCGGCCGCGCTGTTGCGGTCCACCGCGCCGAACGCCTCGTACTCCGGGTTCGCACCGATCCCGGCCTCGGCGAGCGCGGCCCGATAGCCGAGCAGCCTGCTGTAGCTGGTGGGCAGGTCGGGGGTGTCGCTGATGAACGCGATGCGGCGGTGGCCGTGGTCGATGAGATGCCGCGTGGCCAGGCACGCACCGCCGTGGTCGTCCTCGGTGAACGAGTCCGCCGCCAACCGCACCGGCCTGCGGTCGACGAACACGATCGGCAGGCGGTCTCGCCAGGGCTCAAGGTAGGCGTGTTCGGCGGCGACGGGGGCGATGATGAGGCCGCTCAGCGACTGGCTGAGCAGCCGACCGACGACGTCGGCCTCCCGTCTGGAGGTCCTCGCCGAGGCTCGTGACCACTGTGGACATCCCGTGCTGGTTGGCGAGCCTGCCCACCGCTTTCGCGATGGCCGCGAAGAACGGGTCGACGATGTCGGGCACGGCGATGCCGACCACGGGGGAGCGCCCCGTCCGGAACGTGGTGGCGACGGCGTTGGGCACGTAGTTCAGCTGCCGGAGCGCCACCTCGACCCGCGCCCGCGTCTCGGGCGTCACGTGCGGGTCGTCGTTGAACACCCGCGACACCGTCTTGGCACTGACGCCCGCGGCGGCGGCGACCTCTCGCATCGTCGTCATGGCGAACGACCCACCCTCTCCACTGCGGCCGTAGCCTATTGCGCGGTGTATCCGCCATCGATCGGCAGGCAGACGCCACTGATCATCGAGGCGCCGTCGCCGAGCAGGAACACGATGGGCGCCGCGATCTCGTCCTCGGTCGCCCACCGCCCGAGCGGCATCGCCCGCAGGAACGGCTCCTCGATTTCCGGGCGCCCCCAGTACCACGCGGACATCGGGGTCATCACGACGGTGGGGTTCACGCTGTTGACGCGGATCCCGTAGCGCCCGAGCTCGAGCGCGGAGACGCGAGTGATGTTGTCGAGCGCGGCCTTGGACGAGCCGTAGGAGATGTGGCCCGCCAGCGCCACGAGCGACGCCTGGCTCGACACGTTCACGATCGATCCGCCCGCACCGAGGCGGATCATCGACGCCGACGCGTACTTGGTGACGAGCAGCGCGCCGCGGGCGTTCACGCTCATGACCCGGTCGAAGACCCCGATGTCGGTGTCCATCGGGGTGGCGATCTCGCCGCCGTCGCCGCCGCAGTTGACCACCCCGTAGACGTCGAGGCCCTCGCACGCGGCCCGCACGCTGTCCTCGGAGGTCAGGTCGAACGCCAGCGTGCGGCAGCCCGTCTCCTCGGCCAACGGGTCCAGCCCGCCTTCCGTACGGCCTGCGGCGATCACGTCGGCGCCCGCCCGCACGAGCCTGCGCACGGTCGCGCCGCCGATGCCGCCACTCGCGCCGGTCACCAGAATGGTGCGGCCGTTGAAGTCTCCGTTGCTGTCCACCGTCGCTCGCCTCTTGTGTCGTCGGGATGGCGCCCGATCGTAGACAACGGAAGGCCATCCTGTCACCGGTGTCACGCCATTGCGTATCAACGCCGACACAAGCGCCTGCGAAGTCTTGACACCGGTGACACGGCTGTCTACGGTCACGTGACCAGGCGGCCGCTCGCCGGTGCACCGCCCCCTCCAGCGAAGGAGAGCGACCGTGACGGTTACCACCGCCACGCCGATCCTGGAAGCACGCGGACTCTGCCGGAGCTTCGGAGCCGTCCGCGCGCTCACCGCGGCCATGCGGGTCCGGTCGAACATGGCCTCCGGGGACCTCGGCCGCGACGGTCCGCAGCTCCTGCGATCCCGTGGGCGGCTCGTCCGGTGGGCGCCGACAAGCAGACCGAGAACACGCTCGACACCGAAGACGCTACGGCCGCCCCGTCCGTCGGCGCGAATCACCAATCACCGAAGCGGCCAAATGGCGCAGTCGGTCATGTGCAAGAGCACATCGAAGAGCCACGTACTCGATTCCAGGCGGTGATGACAAGATGGCTCCGATTCTCGAAGCCCGCGGGCTCTCCCGCAGCTTCGGCCACGTCCGGGCCCTGATCGACGCGGACTTCGACGTCGACGCGGGCGAAGTCGTCGCATTGATCGGCGACAACGGCGCAGGCAAGTCGACGATGGTCAAGGCGATGACCGGCAACCTCGAAGTGGACAGCGGCGAGCTGCTGTTCGAGGGGGAGCCGGTGACGATCACCAACCCCCAGCAGGCCTCGGACATGGGCATGGAGGTCGTCTACCAGGACCTTGCCCTGGCGCCGCACCTCAACCCCGTGCAGAACATGTTCCTCGGCCGGGAGATCCCGCGGAAAGGCCTGCTCGGGCGGTTCGGGTTCATGGACGAGAAGGCCATGCGCGAGAAGGCGAGCAAGGGGTTCGCCGAGCTCGGCGGCACGGTCCGCGCGCTGGGTGCCCAGGTCGGCATGATGTCCGGCGGGCAGCGGCAGCAGATCGCGATCGTCAGGTCCATCACCTGGGCCGACAAGATCATCTTCTTGGACGAGCCGACCGCAGCCCTCGGAGTCGTCCAGACGAAGAACGTGCTGGACACGATCAAGCGGGTCCGCGACAAGGGCATCGCCGTCGTTCTGATCTCGCACTCGATGCCGCACGTGCTCGAGGTCGCCAACCGCATCCACGTCATGCGACTCGGCACCCGCATCGCCACCCTGCCCGCCCAGGGCACCACCGTCGAGGACCTCGTCGGCGCCATGACCGGCGCCCTCGACGCGAAGGCTCCGGCCGAGAAGGAGGTTGCGCAGTGACTACCACGGAACCGGAGCTCGACCGGAGCGAGATCCCGGTCGTCGATCATCACGCCGGAGAGCCGCTGCTCAAGCGGTTGGGCAGCCTGCAGTCGGTATGGATCCTCGGCGTGCTGCTGGTCATCGTCATCTTCTTCACCGCCACCGGTGGCAGCAAATTCCTCTCGGCCAGCAACTTCTCGCTGATCTCGCAGAACATCGCGGTCTGGGCGGTCATCGGAATCGGGATGACCTTCGTCATCATCACCTCCGGCATCGACCTGTCAGTCGGCTCGGTGCTCGTCTTCTCCTCCGTCGTGTCGGCGAAGGTGATGGAGGCCATGGGCGGCGATGGCTGGGGGACCGCCCTGGTCGGCCTCGTCGTCGCACTGGTCGTCGGCATGGCGTGGGGTGCCTTGAACGGCTTCCTGGTCGCGAAGGCCAAGGTGCCCGCGCTGATCGTCACACTCGGCGCCTTGTCGGTCGCTCTCGGCCTCGCGCAGGTCATCACCGGCGGCGTCGACATCCGCTCCGTGCCCGAAGCCCTCACCGACTTCAACACCTATATCAAGATCCTCGGCATCCCCGCACTCCCGTTCGTCGCGCTCATCACCGTGATCGTCGGCGGAATCATCCTGCACAAGACCAAGTTCGGCCGCTACACGTACGCGATCGGCTCGAACGAGCTGGGCGCCCGGCGGGTCGGGATCAGGGTGGACCGACACCTGATCATGATCTACGCACTGTCCGGCCTGATGGCCGGGTTCGGCGGGATGCTGTCGCTGTCCCAGTTCGGTACCACGACCATCGCCGGGCAGTCGTTGACCAACCTCAACGTCATCGCCGCGGTCGTGATCGGTGGGACCTCGATCTTCGGTGGCGAGGGCTCCATCTTCGGCACCGTGGTCGGACTGTTCATCCCCGCGGTTCTGCAGGCGGGGTTCGTCATCATCGGCGTCGAGGCCTTCTGGCAGGGCGTCGCCGTCGGCACCGTCCTGGTCGCGGCGGTGTACGTGGACCAGTCACGCCGCGCGGCGGCGCTGCGCGGGTCCAAGTCCCGCAACCCCCTCACGGCCCTGTTCAAGACCAACAAGTAAGACGGAAGGATCCCCGATGAGACGCAGCATCTTCCAAGCCACTGCCGGGCTGATCATCCTCGCCCTGCCGGTGGCGGCCTGTTCCAGCTCCAAGCCCGAGAGCGCACCGTCCGGTGGTGGATCGGGATCCGCGGCCGCCAATGCTCCCCTCGCGACCGGGGTCAACGCCCCGACCAAGGCGAACAAGAACTACAACCTCCAGTTCATCCAGGGCGTGTCCGGCGACGAGTTCTACATCACCATGCAGTGCGGCATCCAAGCCGAGGCCAAGAAGCTCGGGGTGTCGGTCACCACCCAGGGCCCGCAGAAGTTCGACCCCACCTTGCAGAAGCCGATCCTCGACTCGGTGATGGCCGCCAAGCCGGACGCGCTGCTCATCGCACCCACCGACACGACCGCCCTGCAGACGCCTCTGCAGCAAGCCGCCCAGTCGACGAAGGTCGTACTGGTCGACACCACGACCAAAGACCCCAGCTACGCCTCATCGGCGATCGCCTCCGACAACGAAGGCGGCGGCAAGGCGGCGTTCGAAGCACTCCAGAAGCTCAACCCCAACGGTGGCAAGGTCATGGTCATGTCGACCGACCCGGGCGTCTCGACCGTCGACGCCCGGATCAAGGGATTCGAGGACGCCGTCAAGACCGATCCCAAGTTCACCTACCTGAACGTGCAGTACTCGCACGACGACCCGGCCACCGCGGCCAACCTGATCGGCTCAGCCCTGCAGAAGGACCCCGACATGGTCGGCGTCTTCGCCGCCAACCTGTTCAGCGCCGAGGGCACCGCGACCGGCATCAAACAAGCCGGCAAGGGCAATCAGGTCAAGGTCGTCACCTTCGATGCCAGCCCCAACCAGGTGAAGGCCCTCAAGGACGGGACCGTGCAGGCACTGGTCGCCCAGGAGCCTGCCCTGATCGGCCAGTACGGCGTTGACATGGCCGTCGCTGCCCTGGACGGCGGGACTGTCACGCCCAAGGTCCAGACCGGATTCACGATCATCACCAAGGACAACGTCGATGGCGACGCAGCCGCCGCCATCTACAAGTCCAGCTGCTGACCGAACAGCACCCGGTCGACAGTCCCACCGGTGGCCAGGCAGTCACGCCGGGCCACCGGTGGCTTGTCCGACGTGAGGTCGGAAAAGTGATCGCGGTGCGCTACGACCTCGTCGGGCCCGATGCGGTCAACAGCCGGAGTTCGGCGAACACGTCGTCGACGATCGAGACCAGCTCGCGGTCCTCGTTCCCGCCTGCCCATCGGGCGAACGCCACCCGGAAGATCGTCACGCCGCACTCGGCGCTGAGCATCGCCGTCGGCGCCGGCGTGCCGCGTTTCAGCAGTGCGGCGGCCAACGCTGCCGTCAGCCCCGAGAGCTTGAGCAGCTCGCGCTCCTGCAGGCCGGGATTCGCGTCGATGATCGTTTGACGCCGGCCTGCGAAGGGTCGACGTTGGGCGGGGAACATCTCGGTCGCGACGGCACGCACGGCCTGCAGGACGACCGCGAACGGCTCGGCCTCCGGCGCCGCCGCGGCGATGTGGTCGACGAACATGCCCTCGAACTCGTCCTGGCCTGCGAAGAGCACCTCGCGCTTGTCGGCGAAGTACCGGAAGAAGGTGCGTTCGGTGAGGCCTGCCCGGCTCGCGATCTCGGCGACGGTGGTGCGCTCGAACCCCTGCTCGGCGAAGAGCTCCAAGGTCGTCGCCTGCAGACGCTCACGTGCGCCGGGCTGCCAACGGGGCATCTGTACAGCGTAGCGATGACATGAACTGACATCGAGGCGTAGGGTGATGTCAGTTCATGAAATCACAGGGGGTTGCACATGCGCGTGTTCGTCACCGGAGCGTCCGGGTGGATCGGCTCCGCGACCGTCGACGAGCTGCTCACGGCAGGGCACGACGTGCGCGGGCTCGCCCGCTCGGACGCGTCCGCAACAGCATTGGAGGCGAAGGGCGTCACCGTCGTGCGCGGTGACCTCGACGACCTCGACGCCCTCCGCAAGGGCGCCGCCGACGCCGACGGGGTCGTGCACCTCGCGAACAAGCACGACTGGAGCAACCCCGCGGTGTCGAACGCCGCCGAGCGCGCCGCGGTGGAGGCGATCGCCGAGACCCTCGTCGACTCGCAGCGACCGCTCGTGTTCGCCTCCGGGCTCGCCGGACTCGCCCAGGGGCGCCCCAGCACCGAGGAGGACGCGTCGTCGTTCCACGGGCCCGACTCGCCGCGTGGCGGGAGCGAGAACCTCGCGCTCACCTACGTCGACCGCGGCGTCCGCGTCGTCAGCGCGCGCTTCGCGCCGACCGTGCACGGCGACCGTGATCACGGGTTCATCGCGTACATCGTCGCCGCGGCGCGCGACAAGGGCGTGTCCGGTTACGTCGGCGACGGCGCGAACCGGTGGGCGGCCGTGCACCGCTCGGACGCCGCCCGGCTCGTGCGGCTCGGGCTGGAGCAAGCGCAGGCGGGTTCGCGCCTCCACGCCGTCGCCGAAGAGGGCGTTCCGACGAAGGCGATCGCCGAGGCCATCGGGCGCGGCCTCGGCCTGCCGGTGGCGTCGGTCGCGCCCGAGGATGCCGTGGACCACTTCGGCTACATCGGCTCGTTCTTCGCGATGGAGCTGTCGGCCGGGAGCGAGCGCACCCGCGCGCTGCTCCGGTGGGCCCCGACGGGCCCCACGCTCATCGAGGACATCGACGCGGGCGCGTACTTCCACTGACCGCTCGGCCTGCGGCGCGGAGAGCGCGAGCGGGGCCGACACTGCTCATTGCGCTGCCGGACCAGTCTGCTGATGCGTGATCTCCGGTTGTCGCGACCCGGATCGACGGTCTGGTTCACCGTCGCGGCCGCGGCTGGCATCGAGTTGCCGCTGGAGTCCGCCGAGGATGATGTCGAGCCCCTCGTCGAGTTCCGCGGCGCCGTCGTAGGAGGCGAGCGCGGTGGCCAGCGAACGCAGTCGCGGGAACTCTCGCACCGGTAGCCGGTAGAGCCCGAGCCGGAGCAGGGCGTCGGTTTCGTCCGGGTTCTGCACGCGCTCCTGCAGTTCGTTGAGCACGTGCCCCTGCAGGAGTCCCATGTAGAGGCGGTAGGCGTGCAGGGCGCCGTCGGACTCGAAGCCCGCCCTGATCAGAAGCTCCAGCAGGGCCTCAAGCGGGCGGAGGGTGCCGAGCGGACGCAGCCCCAGCGGTGTGGCGAGGGGCCGGGTGACCAGCAGCGGCACAACGTGCGGATGCCGCAAAGCCAGCCCGCGGTAGAGGTGCGCCGTCGCCCGCAGGACCTCGGGCCACGCCTCCGGCGGCGAGGTCGTCGGAACCTCCAACTCGCCCAGGACGAGTTCGACGATGCCATCGAGCAGCTCGTCCTTGCTCGCCGCGAAGCGGTAAAGCCGCATCGGGTCGCGGTCCAGCGCGCGACCCAGTCGGCGCATCGACAGGGCTTCCACACCGTGGTCGTCGATCAGCCGTAAGGCGGCGAGCAGCACGTCGTGCCGGGTCAGACGCCGACGAACGCCGCCCTGCGCATCAGCGCTCGGTCGGGTGTCGGACCCCACCACCTGATCCCCCCATCTTCGGCCTGCTCCCCGAGCGCCGCACGTTGCCCGCCTCGATCGATATGGCGTAGGGTCTACAGCGTAGCGGTACGGCGGATCAATCGATTCCATCCGGCGCGCGGGCCAGTGGCCTACAGATGAAGGGACTGCGCCGTGATCTTTGGCACCGTCACGTGGTTCGACCCACAGCGGGGGCTGGGAGGCATCGTCATCGACGGCGTCGACCGCGAAGTGGCCGTGCGATCGGCGGAGATCGACGGCCGTGGCCTGCAGAGCCTGCAGCCCCGCGATCGCGTCCGCCTCACGGTGCTCGACAGCCCCGCCGGTGCCCGCGCCGTCCGTGTGTGGACGCCCTGACCCGCCGTCCGACGCCCAGCAACCATCCAATTCGCACGACCTCGATTCAAGGAGCGCCGCCATGGCACAGGGAACCGTCAAGTGGTTCAACAGCGAGAAGGGCTACGGGTTCATCTCCCAGGAGGCAGGTCCCGACCTGTTCGTCCACCATTCCGAGATCGACGCCTCCGGTTTCCGCAGCCTCGATGAGGGACAGCTGGTCGAGTTCGAACTCGGCCAGGGTCAGAAGGGCCCGCAGGCCACCGCGGTTCGGGTCATCTGATCCCGCGACGCGTCGTCATGGAAAGCCGACCAGACTTCATCGACACGTTCGCCTCGATCGATCGTGCGCGCTTGAGCCGGATGGACGAGGTCGCATGGTCGACGCAGCTCGACGCCCGGGAGGTGGTCCGCCACTACGTGGAAGCGTTGTGGCAGGACGTGGAGCGGTCGGGCGAGAATCCGGAGATCGGGGAGAAGTACCAGGCACTCGCGATTGTGCGTGATCTCGTCCGTTCCCTCACCATCGTCGCCTTCGACGTGGCTCACGACGGTGCGATCGCCCGGAACGAATCGGGCTGATGAGCCTCGTCCTTTCCGCCGCCGAGGAACGCAGGCCGACGCGACGTCCGGCCGTCAGCGGTGAGACCGCAGATGTCGATTCCGTGCGCGGATACCTGCGCAAGATCGGCCGGACCAAGCTGCTGACCGCGCACGAGGAAGTCGCGCTCGCGATCAGCATCGAGGTGGGGGTGTTCGCGGCAGAGCGGCTGCGCCGGTGGGTTGACGGCGAGGAGCACGTCACCGCGGAGATGCGCCGCGACCTGCGCCAGATCGTGCGCACCGGCAGTGCCGCGCGCTGCGCCCTGATCGAAGCGAACCTCCGGCTCG
Source organism: uncultured Actinomycetota bacterium (assembly GCA_963837575.1). Taxonomy (GTDB): domain Bacteria; phylum Actinomycetota; class Actinomycetes; order Mycobacteriales; family Pseudonocardiaceae; genus Pseudonocardia. Next base: position 127,262 of record CAWIOI010000007.1, on the reverse strand, counting down.
TGGTCTCGATCGCCAAGCGCTACACCGGGCGCGGACTGACGTTCCTCGACCTCGTGCAAGAGGGCAACATCGGGCTCATCCGGGCTGTCGAGAAATTCGACTACGCCAAGGGCTACAAGTTCTCCACCTATGCCACCTGGTGGATTCGGCAGGCGGTCGGCCGTGCGTTGGCCGACCAGGCCAGGGTGGTGCGGATACCCGTGCACGTCATCGAGCAGCTCAACCAGCTCGGCCGCGCCCGGCGCGAATACCTCCGCGACCACGGCTGTGAGCCCACGGCGGAGGAACTCGGGGCGCTGCTGGGCGTTTCACCGGCACGCGTGTGGGAGCTGCAACGAGTCGCCCGCGACCCGGTGTCGCTTGACCAGCATGTGAGCGAGGACGGCGATGCGACGCTGGGCGACCTCATCCCCGACGCGCACGCCGCCAACGCCTTCGACGCGGTGGCGGCGACGCTTCTCCATGACCAGATCGATCAGATGCTCAGCGGCCTCACGGCCCGGGAAGCCGGGATCGTCCAGCTTCGGTTCGGCCTGATCGACGGCCGCCAGCGCACCCTCGACGAGATCGGCCAGGTCTACGGCGTCACCCGCGAACGGATCCGCCAGATCGAACAGCGGGTGATGACGAAGCTGCGCCACCCCACCCGCGCCCGCCTCCTGCGCGACTACCTCGACCCACCGTGACCCGAACCACCTGGCTTCGACGTCCGGCGCCCCCGGCAGGACTCGAACCTGCGACCTAGAGATTAGAAGGCTCTTGCTCTATCCAGCTGAGCTACGGAGGCTGGGACGGTCCCGCGGGACCATCCGGACGGGAGCGTAGCGGCCGAGGAGGTTTCCGTCGCGCCGTGGTTGAACCCGCCATACTGGCGTGATGCGCGTGGCAATTCGTCACGAGTGGCCTGGACGCGGTAGGTTCCCGCGTCGCCGACAGCGGGTCGCCGGGGCTGTCCCCGCAGGATGAGAGGGGTGAGCCCATGTCACCGACGCTGCTGTCTGCGGCAGGCTCGGACGTCGGCCGCAGGCGGGCCATGAACCAGGACTCGGCCGCCGTGACCACGCGCCTGCTCGTCGTCGCCGACGGCATGGGTGGCCACGCCCATGGCGAGGTCGCCAGCACGGTCGCGGTCTGCGCCGTCATGGCGATCGAGGAGCGGCTCTCCGACGACCTCGCCGACGTCGACCTGACCGCCGAACTCGGCACCGCGCTCGACGAAGCAGCCGCCCGGCTCACCACGCTCGCGCAGGACGACCCGCAGCTGCGCGGCACGGGCACGACGGTCGTCGCGTTCCTGGCCGACGGCACGCGAATCGGCATCGCGCACATCGGCGACTCCCGCGCCTACATGCTCCGCGACGGCGCGCTCGTCCGTCTCACCCGCGATCACACCCTCGTGCAGAGCCTCGTCGACGAAGGCCGCATCACCGAGCAGGAGGCGGCGACGCATCCGCGCCGGTCGTGGCTCATGCGCACGCTGCAGGACGGCAGCGCGGCCGAGCCCGACCTGTTCGTGCACACCGGCGCCGTCGGCGACCGCTACCTCATCTGCTCCGACGGCCTCACCGCCGTCCTCGACGACGAGATGGTGGCCGAGGTACTGCGCTCCGAGACCGACCGTGAGGCGGCCGTGGCGCGCTTCCTCCGCCTCGCCAACGCGGGCGGTGGACCCGACAACATCACCTGCATCGTCGCCGACCTCGTCGATGCGCCCGCCGCCGATGAAGGAGCGATCGTCGTCGGTGCGGCGGCGGTCGACCGCGAGCCCGCGTAGTCGCAGGGTCGGGCGCCGCAGCGTGACGGTGAGCGAAGGCAGCCTCCGCACGCGGGGCTAGCCTGGCTGTATGGCGAACGCGACCGTCGAGCCAGACGCCTCCGCCCCGCCCGTCCCGCCCCGGACGACGGTGCCGGGGCTTCTCGCGGTCGGCGCGGCCGTCGCGGCCGTCGTGGCGGGGGGCCTCACCGTGCTCACCGGGGCGCGCCCGGTCTCCTCGTTGGGCCTCCCCGATCCGGGCACGTTGACGACCGTCGGCCTGCCCGCGGTCCGCGCGGTCGCCGAGGTGTGCATGGTGCTGACGATCGGCGGCGTGCTCCTGGCCGCGTTCCTCGCACCCCCGCAGCGCAACGGCTACCTCGACGGCACGGGCTACCGGGCCCTGCGCGTGGCGTCGTGGACCGCGGTCGGCTGGACGGCAGGCTGCCGTCCTGATGGTGCCGTTGAGTGTCGCGGACGCGCTGGGCCGCTCCGTGTCACTGGTCCTCTCACCCGGGCTGCTGGTGCGGATCGCGCCCAAGCTCGCCGACCCCACGTCCTGGGTGTTGACGGCGGTGATCGCCGCCATCGTGCTCATCGGGTGCCGCACGGTGCTGACCTGGGGTTGGTCGGTCGTGCTGTTGGCGCTGGCGCTGGCCGGACCGTTGCCCGTCGCGTTCACCGGCCACTCCTCGGCGGGCGGCGCGCACGACCTCGCCACCGACAGCCTCGTGCTGCACGTCCTCGCCGCCGCGCTGTGGGTGGGCGGTCTGGCCGCGGTGCTGGGCACGGCGGCATCACGAAGTTCCGACCGAGCGTCGGCGCTCGCCACCGTCGTGCCGCGGTTCTCGGCGTTGGCGCTCGCCTGTTGGCTGGCGATGGCGGTCACCGGCGTGATGAACGCGCTGGTACGCATCCCGCTCTCGGCGTTGATCGGCACCACCTACGGGGCACTCGTGCTCGCCAAGGTCCTCGCGTTGCTGGCGCTCGGCGGCTTCGGCGGCGTCCACCGCCGTCGGTCGGTCGGCGCGGCTTCGGCAGGCGACGCTCGGGCGCTGCTGCGGCTCGGCGCGGCCGAGGTCCTGCTCATGTTCGCCACGATCGGCCTCGCCGTCGCGCTCGGGCGGAGTGCGCCGCCCGACACCGGCGCCCTTCCCTCCCGCGTCGAGGTACTCATCGGCTACGACCTCGCGGGCCCCCCGACGCTGGCCCGACTGCTCTTCGACTGGCGCTTCGATCTCATCTACGGCTCGGCCGCGATCGCGCTCGCCGTGCTCTACGTGGTCGGTGTGCGGCGACTCCGGGCGCGCGGGGACGGTTGGCCGGTCGGCCGCACGGTCGCGTGGCTGGCGGGCTGTCTCGGGCTGCTCCTGGCCACGAGCTCGGGGATCGGTCGGTACGCGCCTGCGATGTTCAGCGTGCACATGGCCCAGCACATGCTGCTCGCGATGCTGGTGCCGATCCTGCTGGTGTTGGGCGCGCCGGTGACGCTCGGCCTGCGCACCCTGCCGAGCGGGGGACGCACCGGGCCGCCCGGACCGCGCGAGTGGCTGCTCGCCGCCGTGCACTCGCCGGTGGCGCGGCTGCTGACTCATCCGCTGGTCACGCTTGCCGCTCTTCGTGGGCTCCTACTACGCGCTCTACTTCTCCGGGCTCTTCGACGTCGCGCTGTACCAGCACTGGGCGCACCTGGCGATGAACATGCACTTCCTGGTCGTGGGTCTGCTGTTCTTCTGGCCGCTCGTCGGCGTCGATCCCGCGCCCCGCCGGTGGCCGCCCGCGGCGCGACTGGGCATCGTGTTCGCGTCGGTGCCGTTCCACGCGTTCTTCGGGGTCGCGTTGATGAGCAGCAACACCGTGATCGGCGGCGGGTTCTACCGCGCGCTCGCGCTGCCCTGGGTCACCGACCCGCTCGCCGATCAGAAGCTCGGGGGCGGCCTCGCGTGGGCTTCGGGGGAGCTACCGCTGCTCCTCGTCGTGATCGCGCTGCTCGTGCAGTGGTCACGCCAGGACGAGCGGACGGCGCGGCGCGATGATCGTCGGGCAGATGCCGACGGCGACGCCGAACTGGCCGCCTACAACGCCATGCTTCGCCGCCTGGCTACTCCAGATGCACCGCTCGTCGCGGACGGCGACGAATCGGCTCATCAGCCGATCGGGTTCAGCGGACCGGACGAGACGGGTGATCGTGCCGACGAGAAGCGGGTTCTTCCAGGTCAGACCACTGACGGGCGGCCCTGACGGCAGGTCGTCGGTTCGACCGCTCGGCGCGGCCGGCCGCGATCGGACGCCACCGTTGAGTGACGACGCGGATCGCCATCTTCGCAGGTCAGCGCCGGTCGTGGGGGGTCGATTTGACGTCTTGTCAAGCCCTCGCGTAACTTTCCCTTCGTCGACGGGACACCGATCCCGGACAGGCCCCGGATCTCACCGCTTGCGGTTGGTGATGGTGTGCGGGTGTCTTTTGAGAACTCAACAGTGTGTCGAGCTTTTATTTTCTGGTTTTGTGCCAGTTGTGTTTTTGTGTTGTTTGGTCAGGGTTTTTGTTGGAGAGTTTGATCCTGGCTCAGGACGAACGCTGGCGGCGTGCTTAACACATGCAAGTCGAACGCGCCTGCTCTTTTGGGGTGGGTGAGTGGCGAACGGGTGAGTAACACGTGGGTGACCTGCCCTCCACTCTGGGATAAGCCTGGGAAACTGGGTCTAATACCGGATAGGACATCGTCTCGCATGGGGTGGTGTGGAAAGTTTTTCGGTGGGGGATGGGCCCGCGGCCTATCAGCTTGTTGGTGGGGTGATGGCCTACCAAGGCTTCGACGGGTAGCCGGCCTGAGAGGGCGTCCGGCCACACTGGGACTGAGACACGGCCCAGACTCCTACGGGAGGCAGCAGTGGGGAATATTGCGCAATGGGCGGAAGCCTGACGCAGCGACGCCGCGTGGGGGATGACGGCCTTCGGGTTGTAAACCTCTTTCGACTTCGACGAAGCCTTCGGGTGACGGTAGGGGTGGAAGAAGCACCGGCCAACTACGTGCCAGCAGCCGCGGTAATACGTAGGGTGCGAGCGTTGTCCGGAATTATTGGGCGTAAAGAGCTCGTAGGCGGTGTGTCGCGTCGGCCGTGAAAACCTGCAGCTTAACTGTGGGCGTGCGGTCGATACGGGCATCACTGGAGTTCGGCAGGGGAGACTGGAATTCCTGGTGTAGCGGTGAAATGCGCAGATATCAGGAGGAACACCGGTGGCGAAGGCGGGTCTCTGGGCCGATACTGACGCTGAGGAGCGAAAGCGTGGGGAGCGAACAGGATTAGATACCCTGGTAGTCCACGCCGTAAACGGTGGGCACTAGGTGTGGGGGCCATTCCACGGTCTCTGTGCCGCAGCTAACGCATTAAGTGCCCCGCCTGGGGAGTACGGCCGCAAGGCTAAAACTCAAAGGAATTGACGGGGGCCCGCACAAGCGGCGGAGCATGTGGATTAATTCGATGCAACGCGAAGAACCTTACCTGGGTTTGACATGCACCAGACGCTGCCAGAGATGGTAGTTCCCTTGTGGTTGGTGTGCAGGTGGTGCATGGCTGTCGTCAGCTCGTGTCGTGAGATGTTGGGTTAAGTCCCGCAACGAGCGCAACCCTCGTTCCATGTTGCCAGCGCGTGATGGCGGGGACTCATGGGAGACTGCCGGGGTCAACTCGGAGGAAGGTGGGGATGACGTCAAGTCATCATGCCCCTTATGTCCAGGGCTTCACACATGCTACAATGGCTCATACAGAGGGCTGCGAGACCGTGAGGTGGAGCGAATCCCTTAAAGTGGGTCTCAGTTCGGATCGGGGTCTGCAACTCGACCCCGTGAAGTCGGAGTCGCTAGTAATCGCAGATCAGCAATGCTGCGGTGAATACGTTCCCGGGCCTTGTACACACCGCCCGTCACGTCACGAAAGTTGGTAACACCCGAAGCCCATGGCCCAACCCGTTTGCGGGGGGGAGTGGTCGAAGGTGGGACCGGCGATTGGGACGAAGTCGTAACAAGGTAGCCGTACCGGAAGGTGCGGCTGGATCACCTCCTTTCTAAGGAGCTTTTCCCGTGTGGGGAAAGGCAGCCTCGGCTGCTGCGGTGTCGGGCCGGTGGGTTGCCTTGTCTTCGTAAATTTCCATGCTCACCGGCCTTCGGGTGGGGGGGTGTGGCTGGGTGGAACGAGACCAGAGATATCTGGGGCGTGCCGTAGGGGGTGTGTGGGGTGTGGGGGTTCGGCATGCTGTTGGGTCCTGAGGAGACACCTGCCGTTGGTGTGGTTGGTGGGGTTTTCTTGGTGTGGCCGTCTCCCGGCCCGGACCGTCTAACGCATTCCCCTTTTTGTTGTCTTGATGGTTGTCGAGTTTTGATGCTGTTTTGATGCTGGGGGTGGGTGTGGTGGTGGTTGTGGTGGGTGGGGGTGTGGTGGTGTGTTGAGTGTTGCATAGTGGATGCGAGCATCTTGTTGTGTCTGGTTTTGTGGTTTGTTTGTGGTGAAGTGTTGTAGGGCACAGGGTGGATGTCTGGGCATCAGGAGCCGATGAAGGACGTGGGAGGCCGCGATAGTCCTCGGGGAGTTGTCAACCGAGCTGTGATCCGAGGGTGTCCGAATGGGGTAACCCAGCACGTGTTATGACGTGTTACCACACTGAATGAAATAGGGTGTGGGGGGGAACGTGGGGAAGTGAAACATCTCAGTACCCGCAGGAAGAGAAAACAATTGTGATTCCGTGAGTAGTGGCGAGCGAAAGCGGATGGTGGCTAAACCGTGTTCGTGTGATACTCGGCAGGGGTTGCGGATGCGGGGTTGTGGGGTTGTGACGTGAGGGTTCTGCCGGATCTTCGACGACGGTGGTGTGGTGTTAGTGGAACGTTTCTGGGATGGGCGGCCGTAGTGGGTGAGAGCCCCGTACGCGAAAACATCACACCGGTTGTGGTTGCGATTCCCGAGTAGCAGCGCGCTCGTGGAATGTGCTGTGAATCTGCCGGGACCACCCGGTAAGCCTGAATACTCCCTGGTGACCGATAGCGGATAGTACCGTGAGGGAATGATGAAAAGTACCCCGGGAGGGGAGTGAAAGAGTACCTGAAACCGTGTGCCTACAAGCCGTCAGAGCCGATGCTTCCATTTTCTGCTTTCGGGTGGGGGTGGGGGTGGTGATGGCGTGCCTTTTGAAGAATGAGCCTGCGAGTCATGTTCCGTGGCGAGGTTAACCCGTGTGTGGGGTAGCCGTAGCGAAAGCGAGTCCGAAGAGGGCGTTGGTGCTGCAGCTGTGGTTGTGGTGCTGGGAGTCGCGGGGTGTGGACCCGAAGCGGAGTGATCTACCCATGGCCAGGGTGAAGCGGCTGTAAGAGGTCGTGGAGGCCCGAACCCACCGGGGTTGAAAACCCGGGGGATGAGTTGTGGGTAGGGGTGAAAGGCCAATCAGACTCCGTGATAGCTGGTTCTCCCCGAAATGCATTTAGGTGCAGCGTTGCGTGTGGGTGCCGGAGGTAGAGCACTGGATGGGCTAGGGGGCCGACAAGCTTACTGAACTCAACCAAACTCCGAATGCCGGTACTTTCTTGCGTGGCAGTGAGACTGCGGGGGATAAGCTTCGTGGTCGAGAGGGAAACAGCCCAGATCGCCGGCTAAGGCCCCTAAGTGTGTGCTCAGTGGGAAAGGATGTGGGATCGCCGAGACAACCAGGAGGTTGGCTTAGAAGCAGCCACCCTTGAAAGAGTGCGTAATAGCTCACTGGTCAAGTGGTCCTGCGCCGACAATGTAGCGGGGCTCAAGCACACCGCCGAAGCCGCGGCAACACGTGTCCGACCTTGGTCGGGTGGTGTTGGGTAGGGGAGCGTCCTGCGTCCGGTGAAGCTCCGGGGTGACCCAGGGGTGGAGGGTGTGGGAGTGAGAATGCAGGCATGAGTAGCGAATGCAGAGTGAGAATCTCTGCCGCCGGATGACCAAGGGTTCCTGGGCCAGGTTGTTCCGCCCAGGGTGAGCCGGGACCTAAGGCGAGGCCGTCAGGCGTAGTCGATGGAGGACGGGTTGATATTCCCGTGCCCGTGGTGGTGCGTCCGTGTCGAGGCCGGTGATGCTGACCATCCGAACCCTGCTGTCTGCCCTTCGGGGTGGGGGTGGGGGGAGCGTGGGACCCGATCCGGTAGTAGGCAAGCGATGGGGTGACGCAGGAGGGTAGTCCCGCCAGGCGTTGGTTGTCCTGGTGTAAGCCCGTGGCCCGCCAGCCAGGTAAATCCGGGTGGCTGTCTTGGATGACGGGGGTGAGGGGTGATGCGTAGCCGTGTGTGGCGAAGTAGGGTGATCCCATGCTGTCGAGAAAAGCCTCTAGCGAGTCCCTTCGGGGACACGTGCCGTTATGGCCCGTACCCTAAACCGACACAGGTGGTCAGGTAGAGAATACCGAGGCGATCGAGTGAACTGTGGTCAAGGAACTCGGCAAAATACCTCCGTAACTTCGGGAGAAGGAGGACCATCTGTCTCTGAAGCCCCGTTGCGGGCTGGGGGTGGTGGTCGCAGAGACCAGGCCCAAGCGACTGTTTACTAAAAACACAGGTCCGTGCGAAGTCGTAAGACGAGGTATACGGACTGACGCCTGCCCGGTGCTGGAACGTTAAGAGGACCTGTCAGCCCTTCGGGGTGAAGCGGAGAATTGAAGCGCCAGTAAACGGCGGTGGTAACTATAACCATCCTAAGGTAGCGAAATTCCTTGTCGGGTAAGTTCCGACCTGCACGAATGGCGTAACGACTTGGGCGCTGTCTCGACCACAGACTCGGCGAAATTGCATTACGAGTAAAGATGCTCGTTACGCGCGGCAGGACGGAAAGACCCCGGGACCTTTACTACAGCTTGGTATTGGTGCTCGGTTCGGTTTGTGTAGGATAGGTGGGAGACTGGGAAGCGGCCACGCCAGTGGTTGTGGAGTCGTTGTTGAAATACCACTCTGGTCGGATGGGGTGTCTGAACCTCGGGCCCTGATCGGGTTCAGGGACAGTGCCTGGTGGGTAGTTTAACTGGGGCGGTTGCCTCCTAAAAGGTAACGGAGGCGCCCAAAGGTTCCCTCAGCCTGGTTGGCAATCAGGTGGTGAGTGTAAGTGCACAAGGGGGCTTGACTGTGAGACCGACGGGTCGAGCAGGGACGAAAGTCGGGACTAGTGATCCGGCATCTCCTGGTGGAAGGGGTGTCGCTCAACGGATAAAAGGTACCCCGGGGATAACAGGCTGATCTTGCCCAAGAGTCCATATCGACGGCATGGTTTGGCACCTCGATGTCGGCTCGTCGCATCCTGGGGCTGGAGTAGGTCCCAAGGGTTGGGCTGTTCGCCCATTAAAGCGGTACGCGAGCTGGGTTTAGAACGTCGTGAGACAGTTCGGTCCCTATCCGCCGTGCGCGTTGGAGACTTGAGGAAGGCTGTCCCTAGTACGAGAGGACCGGGACGGACGGACCTCTGGTGTGCCAGTTGTCCCGCCAGGGGCACGGCTGGTTGGCTATGTTCGGAAGGGATAACCGCTGAAGGCATCTAAGCGGGAAGCTCGTTCCAAGATGAGGTCTCCCACCCCCTATGTGGGGGTAAGGCCCCCTGGAGACGACGGGGTTGATAGGCCGGAGATGGAAGCATCGTGAGGTGTGGAGTTGACCGGTACTAATAGGCCGAGGACTTACCACAACACCTTCCATGAATGCTGGTCGTGACGTGTTGTTCGCATCCACTGTGTGACCCTGAGCACACCACCACATACGGTGGGGTCTCGAAAAAGGGGTAGTTCAAGTCGATAGTGTTGTCGGTGGTTTTGGCGGAGTGGGGAACGCCCGGTCCCATCCCGAACCCGGAAGCTAAGCCCTCCAGCGCCGATGGTACTGCACTCGACAGGGTGTGGGAGAGTAGGACACCGCCGACATCAAACCCGAAACAAATGGGGGAGAGGCTCACGCCTCTCCCCCATTTTTGTGTCCGCGCGCGGCTGAGTTGTCCACATCGCGTCTGGCTGTCCACAGATCGCGGCTCCTCGTTGCTGCCCCCCGTCTGCGTCGGAACTCTGGAAGCCGGGCGGCATGGTGTCGCCCGAGACGAGGAGCGCGGCATGTACGAGACGACGGTGACGCTGCAGGGCAGGTTGGCCACCACGGTCACGCAGGTGACGTTCAACGACGGCGGCCTGAAGGCGAGCTTTCGCATCGCGAGCACGGAGCGGCGGTTCGACCGTGGACAGCAGACGTGGGTCGATGGGGCTCAGCTGTTTCTGAGCGTGGTCTGTTGGCGCAGCCTGGCTGATCGGGTCGTCGCGACGTTGCGGGTGGGCGATCCGGTGATCGTGCGTGGGAGATTGCGCACCCGCGAGTACGAGAAGGACGGCCAGGTGCACCGCATCGTGGAGGTCGAGGCAACGTCGATCGGGCCGGATCTGGCGCGTTGCTCGGCCACGGTCCTGCGGCGCGCTGGTGAACCCGCAGGTGAGAGCGATGGTGGTCGAGTGCAGATCTCCGAAGAGGAGCCCGGCGAGCCGGATCATCGGGAGCTCGGGAGCCGGGCCGAGGCGGCCGTCGGGGCATGAGCAGCGCAGAACTACCATCGATGTCGTGGCAGAGTTCATCTACAGCATGCAGCGGGTCCGAAAGGCCCATGGGGACAAGGTCATCCTCGAGAACGTCACGCTGAACTTCCTGCCTGGGGCCAAGATCGGTGTGGTTGGGCCGAACGGGGCAGGCAAGTCCAGCGTCCTCAAGATCATGGCGGGCCTGGATCAGCCGAACAACGGGGACGCCTACCTGAAGCCGGGCGCGACGGTCGGCATCCTCCAACAGGAGCCGCCCCTCGATGAGACGAAGACCGTTCTGGGCAACGTGCAGGACGGGTTGGGTGAGATCAAGCAGCAGCTCGACCGCTACAACGAGATCGCGGAGCTGATGGCCACCGACTACTCCGATGAGTTGATGGAGGAGATGGGGCAGCTGCAGGAGATTCTCGACCACAACGATGCGTGGGAGTTGGATTCGCAGCTGGAGCAGGCGATGGACGCGCTGCGTTGTCCACCGCCTGACTCGCCGGTCACCACGTTGTCCGGTGGTGAGCGTCGCCGCGTCGCTCTGTGCAAGCTGCTGCTCAGCAGGCCCGATCTGTTGCTCCTGGACGAGCCCACGAACCACCTCGACGCGGAGAGCGTGTTGTGGTTGGAACAGCATCTCGCCGCGTATCCCGGCGCGGTGCTCGCCGTCACCCACGATCGCTACTTCCTCGACAACGTGGCGCAGTGGATCCTCGAGATCGACCGTGGGCGGACATACCCGTACGAGGGCAACTACTCGACGTACCTCGAGAAGAAGGCCGAGCGCCTGGCGGTGCAGGGGCGCAAGGACGCGAAGCTGCAGAAGCGCCTCACCGAAGAGCTGGCGTGGGTGCGGTCGGGTGCGAAGGCACGGCAGGCGAAGAGCCGCGCGCGGCTGCAGCGCTACGAGGAGATGGCGACGGAGGCCGAGCGGCACCGCAAGCTCGACTTCGAGGAGATCCAGATCCCGGCGGGGCCGCGGCTGGGCAACGTCGTCGTCGAGGTCGATCACCTCGACAAGGGGTTCGACGGCCGCGTCCTGATCAAGGATCTGTCGTTCTCGTTGCCGCGCAACGGGATCGTCGGTGTGATCGGGCCGAACGGGGTTGGCAAGACCACGCTCTTCAAGACGATCGTCGGTCTGGAGAAGCCCGATTCCGGCACCGTGCGGGTCGGCGACACGGTAAAGCTGTCCTACGTCGACCAGAACCGGGCCGGGCTCGACCCGAAGAAGACCGTGTGGGAGACCGTGTCCGATGGGCTCGACCACATCAAGGTCGGACAGTCCGAGATGCCATCCCGTGCCTATGTTTCGGCGTTCGGGTTCAAGGGACCGGATCAGCAGAAGCCTGCGGGCGTGCTGTCCGGTGGCGAGCGCAACCGCCTCAACCTGGCGATGACGCTCAAGCTGGGTGGCAACCTCATCCTGCTCGACGAGCCCACCAACGACTTGGACGTCGAGACGTTGGGGTCGCTGGAGAACGCGTTGGAGCAGTTCCCCGGCTGCGCCGTCGTGATCTCGCACGACCGTTGGTTCCTGGACCGCGTCGTCACGCACATCCTGGCCTGGGAGGGCAACGACGAGAACCCGGCCGACTGGTTCTGGTTCGAGGGCAACTTCGAGGCCTACGAAAAGAACAAGATCGAGCGACTCGGGGCGGAGGCGGCGCGGCCGCACCGTGTCACGCACCGTAAGCTCACGCGTGACTGAGAGCGACTAGCGCGGTCGCTGTCCATCACAGGCTCCCTCGGGGGAAGCCCATGCTCGGGGAGGTTAGGTGGGCTTGATGCGGGCGTCTTCCGGCACGACCGCAGACGCGGATCTGCTGGCGTCTGCGGTCGCCCTGCGCTGGTCGCGGCCCGACCTGACGGCCGCGATCGCCGAGCACGTGGCCACCACGTGGACGGCCGACGACCGCACCTGGGTCGCGGCCGTCGGCTGGCTGGTGCACGGCCGGGCAGCCGTCGGCGACGGGCGGGTGTGCGCATCCGACACGTTGGCCGAGCTCGCCGGGCGCAACCCGGCGCTGCTGGACGACCCGGCGGCCGACCGGCTCCGCATCGAGGTGGCGACGCTCGCAGCAGCGCAGTGTGAGCCCGCGGTTGCCCGGCTGCTCGTCGAGCCGCTCAGCAACGACCGTCCCGCGGACGTTCGGGCTGACGCGCTCGGTGTGCTGGCCCGTTGCGCGTTCGAGGACCGCCCGGCCGCCGTCGGCGAGACGACCCGCCGGGCGACGGTTGCCTGGGGGACGGTCGGCGGGGTCGACGCCGAGATCGCAGTGGCTGCGCTCACGCTGCTGTCGGCGGCGGCGTCGCGCCGAGCCGGGCATCCGGACGCGGCCGTTGATCATGCCGCGGAGGGATTGGCGAGGCTGGACGACCTCCACCCAGGCGCGTCCGCGCCGCACCTTGCCACTGCGCTGGCCGCAGAGTGGATCACCGCGCTGGTCGAAGCGGGCCGGGCCGACGCGGCGCGCGCCGGCTGCCGCGAGACGGTGGCCAAGCACCTCGGGATGACGGCGCGGCCCACTCGGCAAACGGCGCTGCTGCGGCTCACCGTGGCGCGAGCGCTGGCGGCATCGGCGTCGGCGGGCGCATTCGAGGCGCTCGAACGGGCGGCGACGGATGCGTCCCACTGCGACACACCAGATCTCGAAGGTCTATGCCTTTCAACCCTCGGCACCCTGCGTGAGCAGGCCGGACGGTTGGATGCGGCATTGGAGTCGATGCGCCGCGCGGTCGCCGCCCAGCGGCGGGACCGGGCTCGCTCGGAGCGCTTCCGCGCCGCTTTGCGGGCGCTGCCCCTGCGGTCGCCCGGTTCACCGACCGTCGCGGTGCCTGATCGACTGGTGACCGCGGTGCCGTCCCAGGCCGTCCCGGGGCATCGGGCGGCGGACCGTGCGGGTGTGGCGCATCCGTCGGCGGTCCGCTGGTTGTCCGATCCCTGGACGACCGGACGCTGGAGTTACGCGGCCGCCTCGGATGCGGAGCGCCCGGGGCGCGCCGCAATCGTGGCTACCCCTGGAGGCGGTATCGCGCTCGGTCTTCTGGACGCCCACGCCGGGGCCGTCGACGACGTCGCCGGAACAGGCGTCCCATCGAGCATCGACGAGCCGGTGCGGCCCGACGGGGCGTCCGAAGATGACTCCGGGTTCTACCCACCGTTCGAGCCGCTGGAGCGAATGGGGCAACTGGGCGCCGACGGCGAGGCGACGGAGACCCAGGAGCCGACCGTGGAGATGGGCGAGCGGTCGACTGACGACGGCGAGAGCTGGCTGTCGATCGCACTCGCCGAGCTGGATCGGGCCTTGGGCACCCCGCTGCCCGACCTCGGCCTCGCAAGGTATCGGTCGGGCGAGCGGGCAGCGCCGAAGATCGGTGCGAACCTTGCCGCTGACGCTGCATCGTCGGATGAGCCGTCAGCTGCCCCGGGTGCTGTTGCCGACCTCGCGGCCCTCAGTCGCAGCCATCCCGAGGGCCGCGTCGCGGACGGTCTCGGGGATCGTCTCGGTCTCGACGGGCCCGACGAGCAGTCCGTGAGTCCCTGGGCCAGCTGGACGGATGAGCACGATGCGCGTCGGGGGGTCTCAAGGCAGCCGGAGGATACGGGTCGACAGGCCCGGCATCGGGATGTGGAGGACTTGGGCGGCGAGCAGGACGGTGCCCCAGCAAAGGCTGCCCCAGCAAAGGCTGCCCCAGCGAAGGCCGCCTCTGCGGCGGCTGCTCCACGCGGCGCTCGCGAAGCGCTCGGCACACCCGGCATCAGCGCCGCGCCCCGCCCAGAGGCCGTGGGTTGCGTGGTGACCGTGGATCTCGTCTGCGCAAGCACGCCGCTCACCGAGGGGGCCGCGCCGCTGCTCCGCCACGTCCGAGAACGGCTTGCGAGCCGCGTCCCGGCCCGGGCGCGGCTGCGCCTCGACGACGCCGAGGCGGTGCTGTCCGTCGTCCTGCCCGGGCAGGAGCGGAGCATCGCCGCGGACTGGATGCACCGCACGCTGCCCGCCGTTTTCCACGACGCGGTCGACCCTGCCTGCGTCGTGCTGTTGCCCCCCGGAACGGCCCTCCGCGCAACCCTGCACGACACGAACGGGCCGGTGGGCGCCCAGCTGCTGCAGCGGCTCGAACGGGTTCGCGGGAGCCGCGGCGATGCGCGGCCGGTCCCCGTCCGGTGGGGTGTGCCGATCTCGCCGGGCAGCGGTGGGCGGCGCAGGCGGCCCGATGGCGGAGGGGCGGTGGGTGCCGATGCGGGTGACGGGAGGGCGCCCGCCCGGGCCGCCGAGGTGCGGTCGGGTTGTGCTCTCGCCGGGATGCCCGCGGGCGACGGCGCACACTCGAGACCGGGTGAGCCGCATGCCGAAGCGGCCACGGAGGTCGGCGGCACACACCCGAGTTCGGGTCAGGCGCAAGCCGGAGCAGCCACCGGGTACGGCGGCGCGCACCACCGGCCAGGCGGTGCGCGTGCCGAGGGCGTGTACGAGCGGCCGGTTGGTTCGGATCAGGTGGGCATGCGCGAGCGGCCGGGTGGCGCGCACCCCGACGGTGCGCACCGGCGGCCCGGTGGCACGGCTCTTGAGGGCGCACACGAGCCGCCGGGTGGTGCGGATCGGGAGGGCGTGCAGGAGCGGCCGAGTGGTCCGCGTCGGGAGGACTTGCCCGAGCGGCCGAGTGGTCCGCGTCGGGAGGACTTGCCCGAGCGGCCTGGTGATGCGGGGTCGGACGGCGCGCCCGAGCGACCGGTTCGCGTACATCCCGAGGGTGCACACGAGCGGCCGGGTGACGTTGATTCCGAGGGCCCACATGGGCGGACGGGTGGCCCGGATTCCGAGGGCGTGCATGAGCGGGCGGCCGGCGCGGGTCCGGAGGGCGCACACGGGCGGTCGAGTGACGCACCGGCCGACGCGCTCGCGGGGAGTGACGGCCGGCGAGCTGTGGGGCGGGGTCGGCACCGGCGCGGCAAGGGCGCCCGGGTGCCGGTCGGTGACGTGATCGCGATGTCGGCGTCGTCGGTAGGAAAAGGGCGCCCGGGCTCCGGTGTCCTCGTTTCCGACCCGGAGGGCGTCCGCGGTCCGACGGTGACGGTCGATCGTCCACAGTCGGCAGCGGCGGGCGCCCCCGGGCCGGTCGACGCGGCCGCTTCGCGTGACGGCGCGGCGCGTGCGCAAGCCGAGCTCCCGGTCGAAGGGCTGGGCCTTGCCGATCTCCTCGCCGGGGCGCTGGCCGCCTACCGCGCTATCTGAGCCGGTCGCGACGGGTAGCCGGTGGGCGCGTCCTCCGGGGTTAGGGTGGTCTGTCGCCGTAGCGCGACGAACACCGCCCAAACCCGGAGCTGCATGTGACGAGCCGGTCCTCGGAATCCCTGCCCGCATCCGACCCCGATCTGGCTGCGCTCACCGCCCTGTACGCGCGCCACGCCCCGGATCTCCTCGGTCCGCTCGGCAGCGGCGACGGGGGCGAGCTGGAGGTCGCCGCGCGGGCCCACCTGGGGTTGGCGGAGCGACGCGCCTCGGGTGAACCGGTGGTCCGGGTCGAGACGGCGGCCGACGGCGGCCCGATCATCGAGATCATCACCGACGACATGCCGTTCCTGGTCGCTGCGTTGCTGGCCGCCATCACGCGGTCCGGTGGCGAGGTCCGCCGGGTGCTGCACCCGATCGTGGTGGTGCGCCGCGGGCCCGACGGCAAGCTCGCCGACGTGCTGACCCGCGCCGACCCCGACGCGCCTCCGCCGGACGCGCTGGCCGAGTCATGGACGCGTCTGGAGCTGGCCCCGCTCGGCGTCGCACCCGAGGAGCTGGCGAAGAAGCTCACCGCGGTGCTGCGCGACGTGCGGGAGATCGTCGCCGACGCCGAGCCGATGCGCAGGCGCGCCTGCGAGATCGCGGACACGCTCGCCACCCAACCGGCGACCATCGGCGACACGCCGCAGAGCGACGTCGGGTCTCTCCTGCGTTGGCTCGCCGACGGCCACCTCACGTTCCTCGGCTACCGGCACCACGTCCCGGGGGCCGACGGCAGCCTGCGCCCCGACACCGCGTCCGGGCTCGGCATGCTGCGTGACGCCACCCGCGGCGCCGAGATCGGATCCGTGCCCGACGAGCCGGGCGCCCGCCGTGAGCCCCTGGTGATCACCCGGGCCAACGCGCCCAGCCCGCTGAAGCCCGTGCACCCCTACTACCTCGCCGTGCCGACGTTCGACGGCGACGGCCGCCGCAACGGCGAGCACCGCTTCCTCGGCACGCTCACCGTGCCCGCGTTGTACGAAAGCGTGCTGGACATCCCGGTGGTGGAGCGGCGCGTGCGGGGGGCCATCCACCGCGCCGGGTTCCCGCTGGAGTCCTACTCCGGTCAGCAGATGCTCGAGGTGATCTCCGGCCTCCCGCGCGAGGAGCTGTTCAGCGCGACGGAGGAGCGCCTGCACGACACGGCGGTCGGCGTGCTCGCCGTGGCCGACCGGCGCGCGGTGCGCCTCTTCCTGCGCCCCGATCCGTTCCGCCGCTTCCTCTCGTGCCTGGTCTACCTCCCGCGCGACCAGTACACGACCTCCTCCCGGCTCGCGATGTCCGACCTCCTCCAGCGCCGCCTCGGCGGCAGCTCGACGGAGTACACCGCGCGGGTCTCGGAGTCGCGGCTGGCGATGGTGCACTTCACGGTGCAGACCACCGCCGACGCCGTCGGCTACGCCGGGGTGGACGTCGCGGGTCTGCAGGACGAGCTCACCGAGGCCGTCCGCACCTGGGACGATCGGCTGTTGTCCGAACCGGGCGGCGCGGCGCTCGTCGGCCAGCTCGCCGGGGTGCCGGAGGCGTACAAGGCCATCACGCCGCCCGCGCGGGCGGTGGAGGACATCACGCGGATCGCCGCGCTGGCTGGCCCGATCGACTTCTCGGTGCGGCTCTGCCCGGCCGAGGGGCCCGCCGACCGGCGCTTCACGCTCTACCTCGCGAGCACCCCGGCCACGCTCACCGACGTCCTCCCGCTGCTCCAGCAGCTCGGGCTCGACGTCCTCGACGAGCGGCCCTCGGAGTTCGTCCGCGCGGACGGCCTGCGCGTGTACGTCTACGACTTCAGCATCCGGCTCGACGACGCCACCCGCACCGCGCTCGAAGCGCGACCCGAGGCCGACATCGAGCGGGAGTTCTGCGCGGCGTTCGGCGCGGCGTGGCGTGGCGACGTCGAGACCGATCGGTTCTCCGCGCTCGTGCTGCGCGCGGGCCTGCCGTGGCGCGAGGTGGCGGTGGTGCGCGCCTACGCCCGCTACGCCCGCCAGATCGGCGCGCTGTACGGACCGCAGTACATGGCCGACACGCTGCTCGCGCACCCCGAGGTCACGCGCGGGCTGCTGGCGCTCTTCCGGTCCCGGTTCGACCCTGCGCTGTTGAACCGCGACGAGTCCGTCGAGGCGGCCGTGGCCGACCTGCGCGCCCGGATCGACGCCGTCGCGGGCCTGGACGCCGATCGGATCCTGCGCAGCTTCCTGGCGATGATCATGGCGACGCTGCGCACCAACTGGTTCCGCGACCGGCCGTTCTTCTCGTTCAAGATCGATCCGTCGCAGGTGCCGGGCATGCCCGCGCCGCGGCCGCGGTTCGAGATCTTCGTCTATTCGCCCCGGGTCGAGGGCGTGCACCTGCGGTTCGGCGCGGTCGCCCGAGGCGGGCTGCGCTGGTCGGACCGGCCCCAGGACTACCGCACCGAGATCCTCGGGCTGGTCAAGGCGCAGGCGGTCAAGAACGCCGTGATCGTGCCGGTCGGCGCGAAGGGTGGCTTCGTCGTGCGCACCACCGCGCCGGGGCCCGCGGAGGTCGAGGCCTGTTACCGGACGTTCATCTCGGGGCTGCTCGACGTCACCGACAACCTGGTGGGCGGTGAGACCGTGCCGCCCCCGGACGTCGTTCGCCACGACAGCGACGACTCCTACCTGGTCGTCGCGGCCGACAAGGGCACCGCGAAGTTCTCCGACATCGCCAACGAGGTCGCGATGTCCTACGGGTTCTGGCTGGGCGACGCGTTCGCCTCCGGCGGCTCCGTCGGCTACGACCACAAGGCGATGGGGATCACCGCGAAGGGCGCGTGGGAGAGCGTCAAACGGCACTTCCGGGAGCTGGGCGTCGACACGCAGCGCGAGGAGTTCACTGTCGTCGGTGTCGGCGACATGTCCGGCGACGTGTTCGGCAACGGCATGCTGCTGTCCCGGCACATTCGCCTGCTCGCGGCGTTCGACCACCGCCATGTGTTCGTCGACCCCGATCCGGACGTCGCGACGAGCTTCGCCGAGCGCGAGCGGATGTTCGCGCTGCCCCGCTCCTCGTGGGACGACTACGACCGCTCGTTGATCAGCGCGGGCGGCGGCGTGTGGCCGCGCGCAGCGAAGGCGGTGCCGGTCGGCCCCGAGATGCGCGCCGCGCTGGGGATCGCCGATGACATCACCGAGCTGAGCCCGCCCGAGCTGATCGCGGCCATCCTGCGCGCTCCGGCCGACCTGCTGTGGAACGGCGGCATCGGCACCTACGTGAAGGCGTCGACCGAGTCGCACGCCGACGCGGGCGACAAGACCAACGACCCCGTGCGGGCGAACGGCAACGAGCTGCGCGTCAAGGTCGTGGGGGAGGGCGGCAACCTCGGCCTCACGCAGCGCGGCCGGATCGAGTTCGCGCGCGCGGGCGGCAAGATCAACACCGACGCGATCGACAACTCGGCCGGTGTCGACTGTTCCGACCACGAAGTCAACATCAAGATCCTGCTCGACCGGCTGGTCGCGGCGGACAACCTGGACCGCGAGGCGCGCAACGAGCTCCTCGCGGAGATGACTGACGACGTGGCCGAGCTGACGCTCGACGACAACCGCGACCAGAACGTGGTGCTCGGCGTCGCGCGGGCGCACGCCGGGCAGATGGCGAACGTGCACGCCCGCCTCATCGCCGAGCTGGAGGGCCGCCACCAGCTGGAACGGGAGCTGGACGTGCTGCCGAGCGTGGCGCGGTTCACGGAGATGGAGGCGGCAGGCGAAGGGTTGTCGAGCCCGGAGCTGGCCACGCTGCTCGCGCACACGAAGCTCGACCTCACCTCGCAGATGCTTGCCTCCGACCTTCCCGATGCGCCCGCCTTCGCAGGGCGCCTGCCGGAGTACTTCCCGCGCGCGGTGCGCGATCGGTTCCCCAGGGCGATCACGAGCCACCCGCTGCGCCGCGAGATCGTGACGACGATGCTCGTCAACGAGATGGTCGACGGTGGCGGGATCACCTACGCGTTCCGGCTCGGCGAGGAGCTGTCGGCGGGCGCGGCCGACGCCGTGCGCGCTTTCACCGTCGCGACGGTGGTGTTTGAGCTGCCCGCGCTCTGGGAGCGGATGCGCGACCCGGCGATCCCGACGGCGGTGTCGGACGCGATCATCCTGGAGTCGCGCAGGCTGCTCGACCGCGCCTCGCGGTGGCTGCTCACCAACCGGCCGCAGCCGTTGGCCGTCGGGTCGGCGGTGGCGCGGTTCAGCGGGCCGGTCCGCGAGATGACCACGCAGCTGCCCGAGCTGCTGCAGGGCCGGGAACGGCAGACGGTGCTGGAGCACGCCGACGAGCTGCGGGAGGCGGGTATCGACGCCGAGTGGGCCATGCGCGCCGCGGCGATGAACTACGCCTACTCGCTGCTGGACGTCGTCGAGCTCACCGAGCTTTCCGAGCGCGATCGCGAGGTCCGCGAGCCGGTGGAGGTCGCGGCCCTGTACTACGGCCTTTCCGAGCACCTCGGCATCGACCTCGCGCTGACATCGGTCAGCGCGCTGGAGCGCGGCGACCGCTGGCACGCGCTGGCTCGGCTGGCCCTCCGCGACGACCTCTACGGGTCCCTGCGCGCGATCACGCTCGACGCGCTGCGCGAGGCCACGCCGGGCACGCCGGTGGCGGATGCCATCGGGCAGTGGGAGCAGGCCAACGCGTCGCGACTGGTGCGGGCGCGGGCGGCGCTGCACGAGGTGGGCACCGCTGGGCAGCTGGACTTGGCGACCTTGTCCGTCGTCAGCAGGCAGTTGCGCGGGCTGGCCCGATGATCGGTCGTCCGCGGAGGCCTGCGACCTCGTCCGTGGTTTCTCGGCAGCTGCGGGGGCTGGCGCGCTAGTGGGCTGCTTCGTCACACAGGTGCCGCTGCGTTGGACCGACCAGGACGCCTACCAGCACCTCAACCACGCCAGCGCGGTGACGGTGCTGGAGGAGGCGCGCATCGACCTGTTCTTCGACCGCGCCGCTGCGGACGGTCTGCGCGGGTTCGCCATGGGTCTGCTGGTGGCCGAGCTCAACGTGGCCTACCGGCGGCAGGTCGCCTACCGCGCGACGCCGTTGCGGGTTGCGATGACGATCGACGAGATGCGCGCCGCGTCGTTCCGGATCAGGTACGCGCTCCACGACGGTCCGAGCGAGGAGGACCCGGTCGCGATCGAGGCGTGGACCCTGATGGCGATCTACGACCTGGTCGCGGGGCGCCCGCGCAGGCTCGACGCGCCCGAACGGGCGTTCCTGGACCGATGGGCGCCATGACCGCGCTGCACATCCCGGACGCCGACGAGCGCGGCGACCTCGGCGCGTTCATCGCCCGGGTGGTGCGGCTGGACCCGGCGGCGACGGCCCGTCTGCGCGCAGGCATGACCCTGGGCGCCGAGACCGTCACGGCGTGGGCGTCCACCCCGTTCGACGTGCTCGCCACCCGCACCGTGCACGGCCGCGTCGACCCAGCCGACGTCACGGTGCCCGCCAACGCGTTGCTCACGGCGCTGGCCGTGGAGCGTTCGGCGACCGTCGACCCCGGCGCGGGCGGCATCTGGGCAGGTGACCTGCCACCCGAAACCGGCTGGTCGCCCGTCGACGTCGTGCCCGCGGCCGAGATCGACGCGCTGGCCGAGCGCGGGCTGGCCCTTGCGCGGGAGAACGCCGGGCCGCTCGGGCCGCCCGCGTCCCTGCTGGACCAAACCGTGCTCACGGTGAGCGCGGCGGCGGGCCCGACCGTCAAGGTGCCGCTGCGCTGCCTGTTCGCCCTCTCCGGGATGGGCTTCCTCGGTGACGGCGGCACGGAAGCCGACGACGGCTCGGTGCGGGTCTCGGCCACCGGCGCGTGGCTGCGCCTGGACGCCCGTTACGGCGCGGTCGTGCGCCGCCGCACCCTGACCCTGCCCCTGCTCGTGTAGGTCGTGAGTGGAAACAGGGCCTATAGCCCCTGTTTCCACTCACGACCTAGGCGAGCCAGATCGCCGTGTCGGGTGCGAGGACGTCGGCGTCGCAGGCCGCGCTGGTCAGCAGGACATCGCCGGGTGGCAGCGGCACCGCCACGTCGGACGTGTTCAGCGCGCACACCAGCGCCGAGCCCTCGGGCCGAAACGCCAGGCAGCCCGGCGGGGCGCCGTACCACTCCAGCGGCGCCGCCGGGTCGGACACGTGCGCGCGCCGCAGCTCGATCGCCCGCCGGTACAGCGACAGCGTGGACGTCGTGTCCTCCAGCTGGCGGGCCACGGTTCGCCCGCCGTACTCGGCGGGCATGGGCAGCCACGGCTCGCCGGTGGTGAAGCCGTAGCCGGGCTGGCCGCCCTCCCACGGCAGCGGCACCCGGGCCCGCGCCTCGGACCGCAGGTCGGCGTCGGGAAGGCCCAGCTCCTCACCCTGGTAGACGTGCACGGTGCCGGGCAGCGCCAACATCATGAGCGCCATCGACCGGGCCCTGGCCAGCCCGACGGCGCCGCCGCCGTACCGGGTGACGGCGCGCGACACGTCGTGGTGGGCCAGCGACCAGGCCGTCTCCGCCCGCGAGTCGAGCGAGCGCTGTACCGCTTCCTGCACGGCGACCGCGTCGAACGGCGTCGTGTGCAGGACGGGGTCGAGGGCGAGGCGCAGCCGGTCCGGTCGGTGGTGCGTCGGCGGGCTGCGATCGCTGACGAGGTCGGCGACCAGCCGCAGCCGCAGCTCCACCGCGGCCTCGGCGAGCGCGTCGAACGCCCCCAGATCGCCGAACAGCGGGTCGACGGTCCGCCGGTCGGCGATGGGGGTCGGCTCCAGCCAGACGACGTCGACCCCGAGCAGCTCCAGGTAGCCGAGGCGGGCGCGCAGTCCGTCGAGGTCACCGATGCCGTCGCCGTCGGAATCGCCGAAGCTCCGCACGTCCAGCTCGTAGACCAGGGCGCCCCGCCACCACTGCACCCACCGATCCTGACAGGAATCGGTTCAGAAATCGGCGTTCATCATACTGATGGCCGCATACTGCAGGTACTGCCACAGCTGCGCTCTGTGTTCGTCGTCGAGCCCCGCCTCGTCCACGGCGATGCGCATGCAGCGCAGCCACGCGTCGCGCTCGATCGGCCCGATCTTGAACGGCATGTGCCGCATGCGCAGCCGTGGATGCCCGCGTTGATCGGAATAGGTGCGCGGGCCGCCCCAGTACTGCTCGAGGAACATTCGCAGCCGCTGTTCCGCCGGGCCGAGGTCCTCCTCGGGGTAGATCGGGCGCAGCACCTCGTCCGCGGCCACCTCCTCGTAGAAACGGGAGACGATCTTCTCGAAGACCGGTGCGCCGCCGACCTCCGCGTAGAAGCTCTGGGGATCGGTCACCGTCTCATCATCCCGCGCCCATGGGCGGGATGTGCGTCGGCGTGTAGCCCAACGCGTCCGAAAGCGTGGCGTTGAGCGCCCGCTGCACCGCGAACTGCCTGCCGGGGTGCACGCGCACGGTCAGCCGCAGCGTGAGCTTCTCGGCCGTGACGGACTCGATGCCGAGCGTCTGCACCGGCTCCAGCACGTCCTCGGCGAGGTCGGGCTGCTCCACCCGGTCCTGCGCGACCCGGGCCGCGGTCGCCGACGCCTCAGCGGCGTCGGTGCCGTGCGCGATCGGCACGTCGACGACTGCCACGGCAAAGCCCTGGCTCTTGTTGCCCACCCGTACGACCTCGCCGTTGCGCACGTACCAGAGGGTGCCGTTGACGTCGCGCAAGGTCGTGATGCGCAGCCCGACGGTCTCGACGGTGCCGCTGGCCTGGCCGACGTCGACGATGTCGCCCACGCCGTACTGGTCTTCCAGCAGCATGAACATCCCGGAGAGGAAGTCCTTGACGAGGTTCTGCGCGCCGAAGCCGACCGCGACGCCGACGATGCCCGCCGAGGCGATGATCGGCGCCAGGTCGACGCCGAACTCACCCAGCACCATGATCGTGGCGATGATCCCGACGACCGCGGAGCAGAGCGAGCGCAGCACCGAGCCGAGGGTGCGGGCCCGCTGTCCGCTCCGGTCGACGGCCGCCGCGGCCGCTCCCCGGTTCATCAGCTTCGTGACCGGGTTGCTCGTGGCTCCGGCGACGACCCGGTTGATCAGCCGGTGCAGGAGCCAGCGGGCGATGAGGGTGAGGATGAGGATGAAGAGGATCTTCGAAGCGGCGGCGACGATCGTGTCGGCGGAACGGGCGAGGAAGTCGCTGTCGGTCAACCGGTAGATCTGGGCGCACCAGCTGCCCGCGTCGGCGGCGCACTCCGGCTGGCTCGGGAACAGCGAATTGCTCACGTGGGCAACGCCAGCCCCGTGTGGGCGGCCAGGAACGCCAACTGGTCCACCGCCAGCCGGACCGTCCGCGTGACCGACCGCGCCCCGTGCCCCACGTCGGTCTCGCGACGCAGCAGGATCGGGTGGGTGTCGAGGTCGCCCTTCGTGGCCCACTGCAGGGCGGCGCACATCTTGCGGGCGTGCAGCGGGTCGACCCGCGTGTCCGACTCGAACACGGTGAACAGCACCGCCGGGTAGACCGTGCCCGGCTCGACGTGGTGGTAGGGGGAGTAGGACAGGAGCCAGCCGAGCTCAGCGGGATCGGCGGCCGTGCCGTACTCGTCGTTCCAGGTGCGGCCCAGCGAGAATTCCTCGTAGCGCACCATGTCCAGCAGCGGCGCCGAGCAGACCACCGCCCGGTAGGCGCTGGGCTGCTGGGTCAACGCCGCGCCGACGAGCAGCCCGCCGTTGGACCCGCCCATGATCGACAGCTGGTTGGTCGTGGTCGTGCCCGCGGAGACCAGCGCATCGCAGGCGGCGTGGAAGTCGTCGAACACGTTCTGCTTGTGGGCGCGGTTGCCCGCGAGGTGCCACGCGTCGCCCTCCTCGCCGCCGCCGCGCAGTGAGACCACCGCGTAGCAGCCGCCCGCCTCGACCCAGGCCAGCGCGGCCGCGCTGTAGGCAGGCTCGCGGGAGATGCCGAAGCCGCCGTAGCCGGTGACGAGCGTGGGCCGCGGCCCGGCGTTGCTCGCAGGCGTGAGCACGAACATGCGGATCGTCGTGCCGTCCGCCGAGGTGAATGTGCGCTGGGTGCTGCGGACGGCGGGGACGGCGACCGCGCCCGGCGCCGCGGCCTCCAGCACCGTCTCGCCGTTCTCGTAGCGGTGCACCTGGCTCGGGGTGACGAAGTCGGTCCAGCCGATCCACAGCCTCCCGGCCTCGGCGGGGGTGTCGCGGTCGGCCACCGACAGGCCGGTCAGCGAACCCGGTCCGGGAAGCGGCACTGTGCCGAGCGGGGTGCCCTCGGCCGCGTCGTGCAGGGCCAGCTCGGCCACGGCGTGGCGACTGCGGGCCAGCACGAGCAGCGGCGGACCGTCGGGCGGCTCGAGGCGGCGGACGCCGTCCAGCACGGAGTCGGGGTCTTCGGCGATGAGCTCGCGCCAATGCTCGCGGCCGGGGGTGCGCGGATCGGTGACGGCCAGGCGCCAGCGCGGTGCGCCGTCGGTGGTGCGCAGGTACAGCAGACCGTCGCGCTCGACCCACGCCGAGCACTGGACGTCGTCGGCCTGTGTGAGCAGCGGGTGCAGCGGCGCGTCCCCGTGCAGGTCACCGATCCAGACGCTGTCGCGGCGGGCCGTGCCGATGTTGCCCGTCACCACCAGCCACCGGCCGTCGCGCGAGACGTGCACGGAGTAGTACGTGTGGTCGACGTAGAGGCCGGGCCCGTCGATCAGCCGGTCCTCGCTCGGCGGGGTCCCGATGCGGTGGCGCCACACGCGGCGGTGGAAGGCCTGCTCGCCCGGCGGCACCTCGTCACCGTCGACCATCCGCACGTAGATGAACTCGGCTCCGCCGGGCAGCCACGCCACCGACGAGTAGCGGCACCGGTCGATCGGGGGCTCGACGGCGACCCCGGTGTTGACGTTGATGACGTGCAGCACCGAGTGCTCGTCGCCACCCGCGGACACCTGGTAGGCCAGCAGCCTGCCCTCCAGATCGGGCAGCCAGGCGTCGAGCGTGCTGAGGCCGGAGGGGTCGATCGTCATCGGGTCGATCAGCACCCGTTCGTCACCGTAGGTGCCGCGCACGAGCACCACGGCGTGCTCCTGCCCGGGCTCGCGGCGCGTCCAGAACCGGCGACCGGCCCGCCACAGCGGCGCGGCCACGGATCCGGCGTCGAGCAGGGCGTGCATGCGGGTGGCGAGCGCGTCGCGGCCGGGGAGCGCGGCCAGGTGGGCGGCCGCCAGCTCGTCCTCGGCGCGGGACCAGGCGACGGTGCGCTCGTCGGCCGGGTCCTCCAGCCAACGGTAGGGGTCCGCGACGCGGTGGCCGTGCAAGACGTCGACGATGTCGAGTCGTTGAGCGGCGGGATAGACGTCGGTCTTCCTCACGCGGGCCGAGGTTAGTTCACCCGGTCCGGTGCCGTTGCACCCGTCCTCACCCGGACGTGCGCGGGTGTGGGGGTGTCGTCCAGGGTCGGGTCGGCCTCCGGCGCACCGAACGTCGTGACGACGGGCAGCACGCCCGCCCACCGCCCACCTGCGGCGATGTCGACGTCCTCGTCGCCGGGCGGCCCGCTGCGCATCTTGACGCTCGCCTCGGCGAGGTCGAGCGCGACGACGACCGTCGCCGCCAGCTCCTTGGCGTTGGGCTGCCGCGCGTGCTCCCACGAACCCGGCGACAGCTGCTCGGAGATCGCGCGCAGCGCCGTCAGCCGCTCCGCCGCGTCGGTGACGTGCCGGGCCGCTCCGTGCACGACCGCGCTGCGGTAGTTCATCGAGTGGTGGAACACCGAGCGGGCGTACACCACGCCGTCCAGGTGGCTGACCGTGAGGCAGAACGGTGCCCCGTCGGCGATCCGCAGCCAGCCCGCGCCGGTCGAGCCGTGGACGTAGACGGTGTCGTCGATGCGGCCGTAGCCGGTCGGCAGCACGACGGGCGCGCCGTCGCGGACGATGCCGACGTGGCACAGCAGGCCCTCGTCGAGCACGGCGTAGAGGTCGTCGCGGTCGGTGCGGGCCCGTTCACGCAGCCGGGTGGGCGTCGAACGGCGGGTGGGGGAGAGGCGCACCCGGCCAGCGTGACAGGTGGATACCGCGCTCAGCGCAGGAATTCCGCGATCCGGGACCGCAGGCCGCGCTCGTCGAGCCCGTGGCGGGCGTCGTGGTCGGCGCGGCTGCCGTAGGAGCGCAGCTCCGCGGGCCCGACGCCCAGGCCGAGCACCCGGTGCGGCCGGTCGGCGAGCGCGCGGGCGACAGTGGCGGTCGACGTGTCGCGCAGGTACGGCTCGACGAGCACGACGGCCGGGGCGTCCAGCGTGGCCCGCAGCGTCGCGGCGTCGAAGGGCCGCACGGTGGTGGCGTACAGGAGGGTGACGTCGAGGTCCGCGACGGCGGCCAGCGCGCGGTCGGCCATCGGACCCACGGCGACGACCGTGCCCCGACTGTCTTGACTGCCCCGGCGCAACACCGCCATCGTCCCGGTCGGACGTGCCTCGGCGTTGGCGTCGGCGCCCAGCCGCACGTAGACCCGCCCCTCGTCGTGGACGGCGGCGCGCAGCAGGGCCTCGGCCTCGTCGGGGTGCCCCGGCACGTGCACGGTCCAGCCGTCGAGCGTGTCGAGGACGGCGACGTCGCGGTAGCCGAAGTGGGTCTCACCGCCCTGCGGCCAGTCGTACGACCCGCCCGCGCTGACCAGCACAGCGCCGACGTCCTGGTGCCCGAGGTCCAGTTTGACCTGCTCGAAGGGCCGCTCGACGAGGAACGGGGCGAACGTGTGCGCGATGGGCCGCAGCCCGGCGAGCGCGAGCCCACCGGTCACGCCGATCACGAGCTGCTCCCGGATCCCGACGTTGATGACGCGGTCGGCGACCGGCGCGACCGCGGCCCTGTCGAGGTAGCCGACGCCGACCTCGCCGAACACGGCGACGGCGCGCGGGTCCTCGGCGAGGAGTTCCGGCAGTAGCCGGTAGAAGCGGGTGCGCAGGTCCTCGGCGACGGTGGTGGTCAGTGTTGCAGTCATCACGCCTCTTTCGGCTCGACGTGGGCGATCACCGCGTGCGGCGTGGTGCCGGTGCCCGCGGCGAAGGCTCGTTCCAGCGCGGTGTGGTCGCGGCCGTCGACATCCACGCCCGACCAGCATTCGACGGTGAACCGCCGCCCGATTCCCGCGGGCCACCCCAGCGACGCGGACGCGTTGTCGATGACGACGGCGGTCAGGTTGCCGAGCCCGGCCCGTCCGGCGTACTGGATCGCCTCCATGTTGGAGCCCTCCTCCAGCTCCGCGTCGCCGACGAGCACGACGACGCGAGCGGCGCGGCCCGTGATCCGCAGCCCGAGCGCGGTGCCGACGGCCAGGCCCAGCCCGTGGCCGAGCGAACCGGAGGAGATCTCGACGCCCGGTACGAGCGTGCGGTCGGGGTGGTAGCCGAGGATCGACTCGGGACCGCCGAAGCCGCGCAGGTCATCGGGGGTGAGGAAACCCTTCGCCGCGAGCACCGCGTAGTAGGCCATCGGCCCGTGCCCCTTGGAGAGCAGGAACCGGTCGCGGTCGGGGTCGTCGGGGTGACGGGGGTCGACGTGCAGCACGCGGTCGTAGAGCACCCACAACACGTCGAGGGTGGACGTCGCGCTGGGGCCGTGCTTCTCGTCGCCCGTCATGAGGGTCATCAGGTCGGGCAGCTCGGCCCGGCCGAGCCGGGTCTCGGCGATCGTCTCGCTGGTCATGCCTCGACCCTGCATGCTCAACCCGACTTCAGGTCAAGCCAGGCCGCCCAGGCGCTCCAGCACGGGGAGGGCGATCTCCAGCGCGGCGCGCTCCGCGTCGTCGAGCGCGGCGATTCGTTCGGCCAGGAGGCCCGCGCCGTGCTCGCGGACGGCGGCGAGGCCCCGGTGGCCCTCGGCCGACAGGCGCACGCGGGTGGCGCGGTGGTCGTCCTGGTCGGTGACGCGCTCCAGGAACCCGCGCTCGACGAGGTGCTCGACCAGCCGCGACACCGTCGGCGCGCTGATCCCCAGCCGGGCCGCCAGCTCACCCATCCGCAGCGGCTCCTCGGCGGCCAGCACGGCGAGCGCGGTCATCCGGCTCGGGGTCATGCCGTCGACCCGCTTCTGGCCCAGCCCGGCACGGGCGATCCGGCCCGCCGCGATGCGCAGCCTGCCCGCGAACTCCACCGGGGCGGGCGCGGTCACGGTGCTGGTCACGACTCGGCCTGCGCGGTGGTCAGGGTGCCCAGCCGCAGATCCACCCGGGCGGCCTCACCCGCGGGCACGTGCACCTGGACGGCCGCGGGCGCGTAGGTCGTCGCGACCACCAGGTAGCGGCCCGGCGGGAGGTCCGCCAGCCGGTAGCGGCCGTCGGCGTCGCTGCGGGTGGACCCGACGATGTCGCCGCGGGCGTCGCTCGCCGTCACCGTCGCCTCGGCGACGACCGAGCCGTCGGGCGCCAGCACCGTTCCGACGAGCCCGCCGATCGACGGCGACAGCCGCAGGGCGACCGGGACGGGATCGCCCGGCCCGATCGTCACGGCCGTGGCGGCGGGCTGGTGCTGGGGCTTGCTCGTGGCGACCGTCGCGGGGCCGAGCGGGAGGCCGCTCAGCCGGAACGTGCCGTCAGTGGCCGAACGGGTGTGGCCGACGACGCGGCCCTGCGCGTCGGTGACGATCACCACGGCGTCACGGACGGGTTCGGCGCCGTTGTCGACGACGCCGCGGACGCCGCCGTGGCCGTCGAGCGCGAAGTCGTGGGTGGCGCCGCGGCCGTTGAGGTTGACGGTCGCGACGTCCGGCCGGAAGCCCGGCGAGCTGGCCACCACCGTGTAGTCGCCCGGGGCGAGGCCGCTCACCGTGTACCGGCCGTTGGGGCACGCGACCGTGCGGCCGCGCTGCCTGCCCTGGGCGTCGGTCACGGTGACGACCGAGTCCAGCACGGTCGCGCCGCTCACGGTGTGCACCGAGCCCATGAGCTCACCAGGGGCGGGATCGGCGGTGGTCTCGTCGATCACCAGCTCGCCGCTGCTCGCGGCCAGCTCGCCGCCCACCGACTCGTGCCCTGCGCTCCGCATGTGCCCGGAGGCGAACCACGAGGCGATCGCGGCGATGAGGCACGCGACCGTGGCGAACCAGAAGGCGGCCGTCAGACCGTCGGCGAACGGGCCGGAGATCAGCTGCGGGAAGAAGCTGCGGCCGGTGAGGAACGTCGCCTGGTCGGCGGGGAGCCCGGACAGGATCGGGCCGAGCAGCTGCTGGATCGGGTTGTAGCCGAGGAACGCCGCGAACAGCACGCCGACCGGTGGCAGCCCGGCGACGCGGGCCGCGTCGGCCGCGGGCACGCCGTGCGCCGCGAGGCCCTGCTCCATCACCGCCGGCAGGTTCTGCGACAGCCCGGCGATCATCAGGCTGAAGAAGACGCCGATCGAGAGCACCATGGCCGCGTTCTGGAACGTGGCGTTCATGCCCGCCCCGGCGCCCCGCGAGTTGGCGGGCAGGCTGTTCATGATCTCCGCCCGGTTGGGCGAGGTGAACAGGCCCATGCCGATGCCGGAGACCAGCAGGACCGCCGCGAACGCCCAGTAGCCGAAGTCGATCGGCAGCGCCTCCAGCAGGACGAAGCTGACCGCCGTGAGGACCATGCCGCCGGTGGAGAACCAGCGCGCCCCGAACCGGTCGGACAGGTAGCCCGAGGCGGGCGCGGCGAGGAGGAACCCGAGCGTGAGCGGCAGCATGTAGATGCCCGCCCAGAGCGGGGTCTGCTCGAAGCTGTAGCCGTGTTGGGGCAGCCAGATGCCCTGCAGCCAGATGATCAGGATGAACTGGAGGCCGCCGCGGCCCAGCGAGGAGAGCAGGATCGCGATGTTGCCGAGCGTGAAGGCCCGGATCCGGAACAGCGAGAGCGTGAACAGCGGGTTGGCGACCCTGCTCTCGATCACGGCGAACAGCACCAGCATGACGAGCCCGCCGATGACGCAGGTCAGCACGAGCGGGCTGCCCCAACCCATGGTGCTGTCGCCGTAGGGCTGGATGCCGTAGGTGATGCCGATGAGCAGCGCGATGAGGCCGACGGCGAACGTGATGTTGCCCCACCAGTCCATCTTCGCGGGCCTGCGCTCGCCGGTGTCGCGCAGCTTGAGGTAGGCCCAGATCGTGCCGAAGACGCCGAAGGGCACCGAGACGAGGAACACCAGGTGCCAGTTGAGCGGGCCGAGCAGGCCGCCGATCACGAGGCCGAGGAACGAGCCCGCGATCGCCGCGACGCCGTTGATGCCCAGCGCGGTGCCGCGCTGGTCGGCGGGGAAGGCGTCGGTGAGGATCGCGGTGGAGTTGGCCATGATGAACGCGCCGCCGATGCCCTGCACGATGCGCCAGCCGATCAGCCACAGCGCCGCCGCCTCGCCGCTCTGCCAGGTGACGGCGAGCAGGATCGACGCCACGGTGAACACGACAAAGCCGAGGTTGTACATCCGCACGCGGCCGTACATGTCGCCGAGGCGGCCGAAGCCGACCACCAGCACCGCCGTGACGACCAGGAACCCCATGATCATCCAGAGCAGGTAGCTGGTGTTGCCGGGGCCGAGCGGGTCGATGCCGATGCCCCGGAAGATGTCGGGAAGGGCGATGAGCACGATGGAGGAGTTGATCGTGGCCATCAGCAGGCCCAGTGTCGTGTTGGACAGCGCGATCCACTTGTAGTGCACGCCCGTCCGTTCGCCGACCGCCATCGGCTGCCTCCCGCTCACTTAGTTGACTTATGCTAATTGAACGCGGTTGCCGTCGGCAACGCGGTGCCCGCCACACTGAGTCGGTGAGCGACGATCAGGTGCAGCCCGCGTCGTTGGCGGAGTGGCGCGAGTGGCTGGAGCGCCACCACGGCCGGGGCACGGGCGTGTGGCTGGTGTCGTGGCGGGCGGGCTCGGGTGGGCCGCAAATCGGCTACGAGGAGTCCGTCGAGCAGGCGCTGTGCTTCGGCTGGGTGGACAGCAAGGGTCGTTCGCTGGACGCCGAGCGCACGATGCTGTGGTTCGCCCCGCGCAAGCGCGGCAGCGGCTGGGCCCGTACCAACAAGGAGCGCGTCGAGCGGCTCACCGCGGCCGGGTTGATGGCCGCCGCCGGACTCGCCGTGATCGCAGCGGCCAAGGCCGACGGGTCGTGGACCCTGCTCGACGACGTCGAGAACCTCGTCGTGCCCGACGACCTCGCCGCCGCGTTCGCCGCGCGCCCGCCTGCCCGCGAGCGCTGGGACGCCTTTCCGCGCTCGGTGCGCCGCGCGCTCCTGGAGTGGATCGTGCAGGCCAAGCGCGCCGAGACGCGGGCCAAGCGCATCGCCGAGATCGCCGAGAAGGCGCAGGTGAACGAGCGCGCGAACCAGTGGCGGCCGAAGGCGTAGCCGCCACGTCGGGCATCCGGGGCCGACTTCGCACCCTTTGGTGGCACTTCGCACCCCGCCTGCGGGGTGCGAAGTGACGAAAGGGGGTGCGAAGTGGCCTGTCCGGTGGTGCGAGGCGGGTCGGGCCGGGCGGGCCGCGGGCGGACTGGCGGCCAACCCGGCGTTCTTCGCGCGCTCCTGCTGGCGCGCGGCTAGCTTCGCGTGGGTCGGGCGCGCAGATGGGCGCGCTCGCCCTGCTTGCCGAACAGGCTGAGGAACTCGACGCCCTTCCCGTCGACGGGGCCGAACCAGTGCGGGGTGCGGGTGTCGAATTCGGCGGCTTCGCCCGGCGCGAGCACGAGATCGTGTTCGCCGAGGACGACCCGCAGTCGCCCGTCGAGGACGTAGAGCCATTCGTAGCCCTCGTGGGTCTTGGGGTCCGGCTCCGCGGGGCGGTCGGTCGCCGCCATGATGATCTTGTAGGCCTGGACGCCGCCTGCCCGACGCGAGAGCGGCAAGAGGGTCATGCCGCCGCGCCGGACCGGCCGCAGGTGGACCCGCGGATCACCGGTCGGTGGGGCGTCGACGAGCTCGTCGAGCGTGACGCCGAACGTCCTGGCCAGCGGGAGCAGCAGCTCCAATGTGGGGCGGCGGGCGCCGGACTCCAGCCGCGACAGCGTGCTCACCGAGATGCCCGTGGCCGCGGACAGGTCGGTCAGCGTGATCTCCTGTCGACGGCGCAGCGCGCGCAACCGGGGCCCTGCCGCCGCGATCGTCTGGTCGAGCTCGTCCATCCCTCGATTTTGCCGGAACAGCAACGTTGTTTGCCATGGGTACGGCGTGCGGCGCACCGTGGCCGCAGGAGGTGATCGTCATGAACGACGGTTATGACGTGGTGGTGATCGGCGGCGGCGCCGCGGGGCTGAACGGGGCGCTGATGCTCGCCCGGGCCCGGCGGTCGGTGCTCGTGCTCGACGCGGGGGCCCCGCGCAACGCGCCTGCGTCCGGGGTGCACGGCCTGCTGGGGCACGACGGCGTCCCGCCCGCCGAGCTGCTCGCGAAGGGGCGCGCGGAGGTACGGAGCTACGGCGGCCGGATCGACGACGGTGAGGTGACGGCGGTGGCCCGGACCGACGAGGGGTTCACCGTCACCCTGGCCGACGGGCGGCGGGTGCGGGCCCGTCGCCTGCTGGTGACGTCCGGGCTCGTCGACGAGCTGCCGGACGTGCCCGGCCTGCGCGAGCGGTGGGGCCGCGACGTGCTGCACTGCCCGTACTGCCACGGCTGGGAGGTGCGCGACCAGGCCATCGGGGTGCTCGCGAGCGGCCCGATGTCGATCCACCAGGCGCTGCTTTTCCGGCAGCTGAGCACCGACGTGGTCTTCTTCCGCCGCGGCACGCCGCTCGCCGACGACCAGTCCGAGCAACTCGCCGCGCGAGGCATTGCCGTGGTGGACGACGACGTGGTGGGGCTCGCGACCGTCGATGACCGCCTGACGGGGGTGCGTTTGCGCAACGGCCGCACGGTCCCGCGGGACGCGCTCGCCGTCGCACCGCGGATGGTCGCGCGGGCGGGATTCCTCGCCGACCTCGGACTGCAGACCGTCGAGCACCCGAGCGGGGTGGGCGAGCACGTGCCCGCCGACCCGACCGGGGCCTCGGCGGTGCCGGGCGTCTGGGTGGCGGGCAACATCACGGACCTATCCGCCCAGGTCGGTGCCTCCGCCGCGGCCGGGGCGCTGGCGGGAGCGCGGATCAACGCTGATCTCGTGGACGAGGAGACCCGGACCGCCGTGACCGCCTACCGCGACGTGTTCTCCGGCGCCTCGGAGGCCCGGCTGTGCGAGCAGAGCGCGGGCGACCGTCGCCACGGGCTCTGAGCCGCTCAGGCGTTGCCGTAGACCCGCACCGGCGTGACGAGCACGGCGACCCGGCCCTCCTCGCGCATGACGCGGTCGAAGGTGTCCCAGTCGTCGTGGGTGCCGCCGCACGCGGAAAACACCGCGCGCAGGAGCAGGCGCAGGGACTCGGCGTCGGTGTCGCCGGGACCGATCAGCTCGCTCGGCCCCTCGACGCCCGCCCACTGCCACCCCGCCCGCCACAGGATCGACGTGGCAGGGCGTTCGCGCAGGTTGCGCAGCTTGACCTTGCCGTAGGTGACGTAGCCCGCGACGGGTGCGGCGGTGCGCGGATGGTCGAGCACGCCCGCGTTGACCAGTGACGTGTGCGGTGTGCCGTCGGCGCGCACCACGGCGACGGTCGCGAGGCCGTGGTCCTGGGCGATGATGCGGCGGACCGGATCGAGATCGAGGGGCACGTCGGTGAGTCTGTCAGCATCCCGTCGTCCGCATCAGCTGCGACACCCGCTGCGGCGACACGCGCAGGACGACGGCGATGTCCGCGCCGGACAGCCCCGCCTCCCGCAGCAGCAGGGCCAGGCCCCGTGAACGGGCCGCCGCCTCCCGCTGGGCGCGCTCCGCGCCCTCGACGGCCGCCCGCACGGCGGTGATCTCGTCGTCGAGGGCGGTGCCGAACGCGACGGTGATCCGCACCTGCACCGACCGCGGATCGACGCCGTCGTGGCAGGCCACGTAGTCGCGCACCGTGCGCTCTGCGACCGAAAGGCGTCGGGCCGGGAGGACGACCAGCGACCCCCGCTCGTCGGACACGGAGAGCTCCCAGCCGTGCTCCCAGCGCCGCGCCGCGACGTCGACGGCGGTCACCGGTCAGCCCAGCCGTTGCACGCCGCCGGGCGTGCTGAGGTAGACCCCGCGCAGCGCCACCTCGGCGAGGCGGCAGACGACCGCGAGCTCCCCGGCCCATTCGCGGTCGTCCGGGAGCACCGAGGTGCCGACCGTGCGCTCCCACGCGAGGATCACCGCCCCCCGGCCGCGGTCGGTGCGCAGCTCGCCCCGCAGGCCAGCGAGGATGCGCGTGAGCCCGGCGAGGCGGGCGCGCTCCGGACGGCGCGGCAGCCCGGAGATCGGCACGACGGCCCGGGCCTGGCGGCCGTCGCCGTCGACGAAAAGGACCCAGAGCCGCTGCGCGCGGGCCGGACCGACGAGCGCGCGGACGCGGGCGAGCACCTCCTCCTCGGTGGTCAGGAGTGGGAGGTCGCCGGGTGGGGTGGTCATGTCCGCAGGGTCGCGCGGCTCACCGCGGCGCGGGCGGTGTTCGGCGGATCTGTGGACAACCCTCCGCGATGGGGACAGCTCAGCGCAGCGGCGCGCCCCAGTCCGTGGCGTCGCGCAGGGACCGCTTGAGGATCTTGCCGCTCGGGTTGCGGGGCAGCGCCTCGGCGCGCACCGCGACGTACTGCGGGACCTTGAAGTCCGCGAGGCGCTCGGCCAGGTAGTCGAGCACAGACGCGACCGCGAACGGCTGCCCCGGCAACGGGACGATCACCGCGCCGACCTTCTCGCCGAGCACGTCGTCCGGCACGCCGACGACCGCGGCCTCGCCGACGCCGGGTGCGCCCGCGAGGGCGTTCTCCACCTCGACGCTGTACA
Source organism: uncultured Actinomycetota bacterium (assembly GCA_963837575.1). Lineage (GTDB taxonomy): Bacteria > Actinomycetota > Actinomycetes > Mycobacteriales > Pseudonocardiaceae > Pseudonocardia. The sequence continues at coordinate 91,862 of CAWIOI010000007.1, read as the reverse complement.
CGTTCTCGCCGCCGCGGTTGATCATGTCTTTGGCGCGGTCGACGATCCGGACGAGGCCGTCGTCCACCCGCGCGAGATCCCCCGTGTAGAGCCATCCGTCGACGAACGCGGCCGCCGTCGCCTCCGGCTTGTTCCAGTACCCGCCGACGACGTTGGGCCCGCGCACCAGCAGCTCCCCGACGCCGTCGATGGGCTCGTCCAGCGCGAGGTCGACGACGGGTGCGGCGAAGCCCACGGAGTCGGCGTGCTCGGCCGCCCACTCGTGCGGGAGGAAGGTGGCGATGGAGGAGGTCTCGGTGAGGCCGAAGCCGTTGCCGACCCGGGCGTTCGGGAAGGCCTCCTGGATGCGGCGGACGAGCGTGGGGGCGATCGGCGCGCCGCCGTAGGCGATACGGCTCACCGACTTCACGTCGAACGAGGCGAAGTCGGGCTGGGCGAGCGCGAGGGCGTAGATCGCGGGGACGCTGGTGAGCAGGTCGATGCGCTCGTCGACCACCGTGCGCAGGAAGGCGCGCACGTCGAAGGCGGGGAGCACGACGGTGGTGCCGTGCAGCCCGACCTGCAGCAGCAGTTGGCTGTTGCAGCCGGTGACGTGGAACAGCGGGACCGACACGAGGTTGCGCGTGGCGGCGCCCGTCGCCCGGTCGACGTCGACCACGCGGACGGCGGTCTCGACGTTGGACAGGAAGTTCTCGTGGCTGGTCATCGCCCCCTTCGGGGAGCCGGTGGTGCCGCTCGTGTAGAAGATGGCGGCCAGGTCGCCGCGGCTGAGGTCGTCCACGGCGAGCGGCGGTCCGTCGGGCAGGGGGTCGCCGGGGCGCAGAACGGCGTCCGAACCGGAGTCGGCGAGCACGTACTCGACCTCGGGCGCGGCGAACCGGGTGTTCACCGGCACCGCGACCGCGCCCGCGAGCTGGATCCCGAAGAAGGCGAGCACCCAGTCGACGCCCGCGGGGAGCAGGACCGACACACGGTCGCCGCGGGCGACGCCGCCGTCCGCGAGGCCGCCCGCGACCCGGGCCGCCCGCTCCCACAGCTGCCGGTAGGTCAGCCGCTCCCCGCCGACCTCGACCAGCGCCTCACCGTCCGGGTGCGCGTCCACGGCGGTGCGCAGCAGTTCGACCAGCGACGAGTGCAGGCCGGTGTAATGCGCGACCCCCCGGTCGTCACGCACGATGCCGGACGTGGCGAACGGGGCGTCGCCACGGGGCAGCGGGTTCACGAGAAGTACCGCCGCGGGTTGTCCACCATCATCGTGGTGATCTGCTCCTCGCTGACGCCCCGCTCGCGCAGCGCGGGCAGCACGTCCTCGCTGATGTGGCGGAAGTGCCAGTTCGGGGTGACGGTCGCCAGCGCATGCTGTCCCGCCTCGCCGGAGAAGAAGTCCATGTAGCAGGCCGCGTCGTGAGACAGGACGATGCGGTCCGCGTAGCCCCGCCCGCACAGGGCGACGATCGTCGCGATCCGGTCGTCGGTCGGGTTGAACAGGTCGATGCCGAAGCGGTCGCAACCGATCGTCGCGCCCTGATCCATGATCCACATGAGGTAGTCGAGGTCGTTGCTGTCACCCGCGTGGCCGACGACGACCTTGGTGAGGTCCACGCCTTCCTTCTCGTAGAACTCAACCGCCGCGCGGCCGGTCTGGTGCGCCGCGTTGGTGTGCACGGTGATCGGCACCCCGGTCTCGCGGTGGGTCGCGGCGATCGCCCGCTGCACCCGCGTCTGGTCGGGCGTGAGGCCGCGCTCTTCCACCACCCCCTTGAGGAAGGCGGCTTTGACGCCGGTGTCGCCGATGCCCTCGCGGATGTCGTGCACGAACATGTCGGTCATCAGTTCGGGGCCGCCGAGCAGGGTGTCCGGCCCGCGGTAGTGGAAGAAGTGCGGGATCTCGTCGAACGTGTAGAGCCCGGTCGCGACGACGATGTTGAGGTCGACCTCGGCGTTGATCCGCGCGACGCGGGGGATGTCGCGGCCCAGCCCGACGACCGTCGGGTCCACGATCGTGTCGATGCCCAGCGCCTTGACCGCGCGCAGCTTCTCGATCGCGTCGGCGACCCGCTCCTCCTCGTCCCACCACTGGTCGCCGTAGTTCTGCATGACATCAGGGGTGAGCACGAAGACGTGCTCGTGCATCAAGGTGGGCCCCAGCGCGTTCACGTCCACCGGGCCCCGGACCGTCTCGACCGCCGTCATGACCTGATCGTGTCCCACGTCACACGGCGCGACAACCACCGCTACCGCAGGTGGGCCACCGCCTCCGCTACCGAGACCACGTCGGCGTACTTCGCGTCGAGGTCGCGGAGGTTCTGCTCGTGCAGCTCCGGCGTGCGGTCGGCGCAGGCGTCCCGTACGACTTGGGGCCGGAAGCCGTGGTTCAGGGCGTCGGTGGCGGTCGCGCGGATGCAGCCCGACGTCGACACGCCCGCGACGACGACCGTGTCGACCCCCGCCGCGTGCAGGGTCGCGGCCAGCGAGGTTCCGAAGAACGCGCTGGCGTACTGCTTGACGATCACCGGCTCGCGCGGCGCGGGCTGCAGCACCAGCTCGCCCCATCCGCCGTCGGCGTCCTCGGCGAACGCGGCCAGCGCGGGCACCTTGCGAACGAACAGGCCGCCGTCCGCGAGGCCCGTGGTGTAGCGCACGACCGTCCACAACACCGGGTGCCCCGCCGCCCGCGCGATCTCCACGAGCGAGGCGGTCGCCGCGACGGCGGGACCGGGCTCCGGCAGCAGGAACGGTCCGCCCGCGTCGGTGTAGGCGCGGACGAGGTCGACGACCAGCAGCCCCGGGGCGCCGCCCCACCCGACGCGCCCGGAGAACGCCGTTCCGTGCGGCCCGCTCATCCCGCTGCCCACTGCGGGCGCTTCGGGGCGGGCAGGCCGGTCTCCTCCTCGCAGCGCTCCAGCAGCTCGTCCAGGGGCGGGCCCATGTCGAACACCGGCAGCTCCGCGGGCCGGGCCGCCCGCATCTGCGCCCGCAACTCCTCGGTGGCTGCGGTGTCGCCCACCACCACGCCGTAACGGCGGGCGCCCGCCTCCGTCACCAGGCCGCGGCGCACCTCCAGCTCCACCAGCGCGGGGTCGCGCTCCAGCGGATCGCCCCACCCACCACCGCCCCACGTGACGAAGTGCAGCACGTCGCCCGGGAACACCGGCACGTCGTGGCACTTCGACGGCAGCACCTCCCGAACGCCTGCCGCCCGCTCGATCCACTTCGTGCCCCGCGCACCGGGCGTGCCGCCGTTGACGCCCCACGGGTAGGTCAGCCACCGGTCGTCGTGGATCGCGATCTCGCCGGGCTCCTCGAACACGTACGCCACGTCGACGCCGTTGCCGCCGCGGTGCAGCCCGGCCCCGCCGGTGTCCGCGACGGTCTCCCACTTCTCGATGCGCAGCGGGTAGTAGGACTCCAGGTACTCGCACGGGATGTTCACGAAGCTCGGCCACAGCGAATGCCCGTCCGGCCCGTCGCCGAGCGGCCGCCCGGGGATGCCGCCGAAGCCGATCGAGTACAGCTGGAACCACTCGCCCGCGCGGTCGCCCGAGGTGTAGTGCCCCGAGTACATGAAGTGCGGCGACGACGAGAACCCGGCCGCGTTGAGCAGCGCCGGGTTCGTCTGCCCCAGCAGGCCGCCGAAGAGGTCGAACACGCGCCCGATGCCGTGGTTGCGGCCCGACAGCGCCGCCGGGTGGCGCGGCTTCCAGTACGAACCGTCCGGGATCGTCACGTCCACCAGCGGGTAGAAGCCGTCGTTCCACAGGATCTGCGGATCGGCCACGGTGATCATGTAGATGCCGAAGAACATCCGGGCCAGGTTCTCGTTCAGGTAGTAGTTCACCGGGCCCGCGGCCTGCGGGGACGATCCGGTGAAGTCCAGGTGCACCTTCTCGCCGGTGCGGGTGAGGGAGAGCTTCAGCTCGTACGGGCCGTTGCCGACGCCGTCGTCGCAGATGTAGTCGGTGAACGAGAGCGTGCGGCCCTCCTCGAACACCACCGACAGCAGCACCTTCATCGCGTCGTAGTTGCGCTGCAGCAAGGCGTCGAGCGCGGCGAGGTAGGTGCCGGTGCCGAACCGCTCGCACATCTCCACGACGCGTCGGGCGGCGGTGCGGCACGCGGCGACGAGGCCGTTGAGGTCGGCGCGGTTCCAGTCGGGCTTGCGCACCTGGTTGAGCACGATCCGCAGCGCGTCCTCGTTGAGCGCGCCCTTCGCGAACAGCTTGAAGGGCGGGATGACGACGCCCTCCTCGTAGATCGTGCGGGCATCGGTGGGCATGGACGACGGGGTCTTGCCGCCGACGTCGGACATGTGCCCGAACATCGACGCCCACCCGACGACCCGACCCTCGTGGAAGATCGGCATCACGATCAGCCAGTCGTTGGCGTGGCTGATCGCGGCGCCGCAGGCGTAGGGGTCGGAGGTGAGCAACACGTCGCCCTCCTCGATGGTGCCGTCGAAGCCCGCGAGGAAGTCGGGCACCGAGAGCCCGAACTGGCCGACGACCATCTTCCCGCTCGGGTCGCCGATCAGCGGGAACTCGTCGTGCTGTTCGCGGATGCCGGGCGAGAGCGCGGTGCGGAAGAGCACCTCGTCCATCTCGTAGCGGGCGTTGCGGAGGCTGTTCTCGATGAGGTCCAGCGTGACCGGGTCCACCTCGGTCTTCTCGACGCTGCCGGTCGCGGTCTCCACGATCGTCGCCATGTCACGCCTCCGGACGGATGAGGAGGGAACCCGACGCGTGCACGGTGGCGGCGTGGCCGGGCAGGATCAAGGTGGTCGAGTCCATCTCGATGACGACCGCCGGACCGGTGATCACGTGGTCGGCGCGCAGGGTGGCGCGGTCGTAGACGGCGGCGTCCACCCACCCGCCCTCGACGAAGATCGGGTGGGTGTCGCTCGGCGTCGGCGGTCCGTCGCAGGCTTCGAGGGTGATCGGCGAGACGGACGGCCGCGGCCCCGTCACCGTCGCCCGGGCGTTGACCAGCTCGTGGTCCACGGTGAGCAGGAACGAGAACAGCCGCTCGTGCTCGGCGTCGAACGCCGCGGCGATCGTCGCGAGGTCCGGGGTGTCCACGTCGATCGGGATCTCGAAGCCCTGGCCGTGGTAGCGCACGTCCACCTGGAACGCCGTGGTCTGCTCGTCGACGGGCACGCCCTGCTCGGACAAGGCCCCACCGGCCTCGGCGGCGAGCTCGTCGAGGATGTGGCGCAGGTCGTCGGCGTCGAGGTCGGCGAAGCGGCGCAGCACGGTGCGGGCCGACTCGCTGCGCGCGGACGTCGTCGCGTCGCCCAGCGCGCACAGCACCCCCGGTGACGGGGGCACGATCACCGGCCACGCGCCGGTGAGCTTGCCCAGGGCGTTGGCGTGCAGCGGACCCGCGCCGCCGAACGCGACGAGCGCGAAGTCGCGCGGGTCGAACCCCTGCTGCACCGAGACGAGGCGCAGGCCGCCGAGCATGTTCTCGTTGACGATGTCGACGATGCCCGCCGCCGCGGCCTCGGTGGACTCCAGCCCCATGGCGTCGGCGACGGTCGCGACGGCGGTGCGCGCGGCGTCGACGTCGAGCGCGATCTCACCGCCCGCCAGCGACGGTGGGAGGTAGCCGAGCACCACGTTGGCGTCGGTGACGGTCGGCTCCGTGCCGCCTTTGCCGTACGCCGCCGGGCCCGGGTCGGCGCCCGCGGACTGCGGGCCGACGCGCAGCGCCTTCGTCAGTTCGGGCACGTGCGCGATCGACCCGCCGCCCGCGCCGACCGTGCGGACGTCCACACTGGACGCGCGCACGGTGAGGTCGCCCACCTTCGTCTCCCGCCCGATGCGGGGTTTGAGTCCCTGCACCAGTGCGACGTCGGTGGAGGTGCCGCCCATGTCGAACGTGATGAGGTCGGAGTAGCCGCACTGCTCGGCGGTCCACACCGCGCCCGTCACGCCGCCCGCCGGGCCGGACAGCAGCATCGTGACCGGCGCGGCCACCGCGGCCTCGGCCGCCGACAGGCCGCCGTCCGAGCGCAGGATGGCCAGCTCGCCCGCCACTCCGCCCGTGCGCAACGCGCCCGCGAGCGCCTCGACGTAGCGCTTGACCTGGGGCTGGACGTAGCCGTTCGCGACGGTCGTGACCGTGCGCTCGTACTCGCGCAGCTCCGGCAGCACGTCCGAGGACAGCGAGACCGGCACTCCGGGCAGCACCTCGGCGGCGAGCGCGCCGATGCGGCGCTCGTGCGCGGGATCGGCGAAGGAGTTGATCAGCGAAACGGCGAGTGCGTCGATGCCGTGCAGCTTCGCGAGCTGCGCGCGGACGTCGGCGTCGTCCAGGTCGCGGATGACCGTGCCGTCGGAGGCGATGCGCTCGTCGACCTCCACCGTGTTCTCCAACGCGGCCAACGGCTCCGGCTTCGGCCAGATGATCCAGCCCGCGAGGCCGCCGGGCACGAAGGAGCGGGCGATCTGCAGCACCTGGCGGAAGCCCTTGGTCGTGACGAGCCCGACGGTGGCGCCCTTGCCCTCCAGGATCGCGTTCGTCGCGACGGTCGTGCCGTGCAGCACCTGCGCGACGTCCGACAGCGCGATGCCCGCCTCGTCGCAGACCTTGGCGATGCCCGCCTGCACCCCCACGGCCTGGTCGGAGGGCGTGGACGCGGTCTTCGCGCGCCACGTCGCCCCGCTGGCCTCCTCCACGAGAAGGACGTCGGTGAACGTCCCGCCGACATCGACGCCGAGCCGATACGTCACGTTTCCTCCTGGGCGGCTGGGTTGTCTCCTGCGGCCCGCACCATCACGGCGCGGGCGTTGCGGATGTGGGCGGTCATGACGGCCTGGGCCCAGGCCGGGTCGCCCGCTCGGACGGCGGCCACGATCTCGCCGTGGTGGGCGAGGCTGCGGCGCAGCGACGCCTCGTCGTAGGTGTGGAAGTTGCGCAGCACGATGGGCGCGTGGATCGCGCCTGCCAGTGCGCTCGCCATCGCAGGCTGGTCGGCGAGCGCGACGAGGCACCCGTGGAACTCGCGGTTGAGCGGCACGATCGCGTCGAGGTCCTGGTCGCGGCCCGGCGTGCCGACGTCGACCATGGCCTGCGCCAGCTCGCCGAGCGTTGCGATGTCGGCCTCGGTGGCGTGGGGCACCGCGAGCGCGGTGAGGCGGGGTTCGAGGGCGGTCCGCAGGTCGAACACGCCCTCCAGCTCGGCGACCGTCCAGCTCGTCACCCGGGCGCCCCGGTTCGGGACGATCTCGACGAGGCCCTCGGCGGCGAGGCGGCCCAGCGCCTCGCGGACGGGGGTGCGGCTCACCCCGAGCCGCTCGGCCAGCTCGACCTCGCCGAGCCGCGCGCCCGCCGGGAACTCCCCGCGCAGGATCAGCTCGCGGACGGCGGCGACCGTCCGACCCGCCGAGGTCTCTGCCCGCAACATTGTGTGCAAAGTAGGGCTCCTGGGTAGGCTCGGCAAGACCTGGATGCGGCTGTTGCATACATGCGGACGGGAGTTGGTCTGGTGGGGAACCTGCTGAGTCGACCGCCCGCGGCCCGTCCTCGGCTGCGTGAGCTGCTCGCCCGGCCCGAGCCGCTCGTAGCGCCCGGCGCCTACGACGCGCTGTCGGCGCGGCTGGTCGAGCAGGCGGGGTTCGACGTCGTCTACATGACGGGTTTCGGCAGCACGGCCTCGCTCGTCGGCCGTCCGGACGTCGGGCTGCTCACCGGCACGGAGATGGTCGACAACGCCCGCCGGATCGCGGCCGCCGTCGACGTCCCGGTGATCGCCGACGCGGACACCGGCTACGGCAACGCGATCAACGTGGTGCGCACGGTGCAGGCCTACGAGCAGGCCGGGGTGGCCGGGATCCATTTGGAAGACCAGGTGCTGCCCAAGAAGTGCGGGCACATGAGCGGCAAGGCGGTGATCCCGGCCGACGAGATGGTCGGGAAGCTCCGCGCGGCCGTCGAGGCGCGGCGGGACCCGGAGTTCCTGCTGATCGCGCGCACCGACGCCGCCGCCGTCGAGGGCCTGTCCGCCGCGCTCGACCGGGCCCGGGCCTACGCCGACGCGGGTGCCGACGTGCTGTTCGTCGAGGCGCCGACGAGCGAGGACGACATCGCGCGCGTCGCGGCGGAGCTCCGCGACGTGGCGCCGCTGGTGTTCAACTGGGCCGAGGGCGGGCGCACCCCGCCGATCCCGCTGGCCCGGATCGCCGAGCTGGGCTTCGCGTTGGTGCTCTTCCCGATCGGCACGCTGCTCGCCGCCACGGCGGGCATCCGCAGGTTGCTCGCCACGCTCCGCGCCGACGGCGTCCCGAGCGCGGCGATGCCCGACCTCCCCACGTTCGACGGCTTCACCGACCTGATCGGCCTGCCCGAGATCCGCGAGCTGGAGTCCCGCTTCGCCGCCGACCGGTGAGTCGCGCGCCCCGCCGCGGTGAGTCGCGCGCCCCGCCGCGGTGAGTCGCGCGCCCCGCCACGGTGAGTCGCGCGCCCCGCCACGGTGAGTCGCGCGCCCCGCCACGGTGAGTCGCGCGCCCCGCCACGGTGAGTTGACCGATCGCTACCACGCCCCATCGTGACCGTTCGGGCGCCGATCGAGGACGGGCGCCAGCGTCCTGACGTTGACTTCTTCGCACGCACGCCGGGAGCTCCGAAGGCCGGGCAGGGCGACGCGGCGTGGTGAAACGCCGCACTCGCCGTGCTCAGATGCGCGACTCACCGTGCCCAATTGCGGGACTCACCGTGGCGGGGCGCGCGACTCACCGTGGCGATTCGCGCGACTCACGTGCGGGGGGTGGCGGGCGATCGCCTACCCTCGCAGACCATGGTGGGACGGGCGCGGGTCGCGGTGGTGTTCGGCGGACGCAGCGGTGAGCACGCGATCTCGTGCGTGTCCGCCGGGAGCGTGCTGGCCAACCTCGACCGGGAGCGCTTCGACGTCGTCCCGGTCGGCATCACCCGCGAGGGCGCCTGGGTCGTCGGCGCCGACGACCCCCGTGAGCTGGCCATCCACGAGCGCGTCCTGCCGTCGGTCGACGGGTCGCGCCCCGCGCTCGCGCTGCCCGCCGACCCGACCCGCGGCGGGCTGCTCGTGCTGGATCCCGGTCGGGCGGGCGAGGTGTTCGCGGGCGTCGACGTCGTCTTCCCCGTGCTCCACGGCCCCTACGGCGAGGACGGGACGATCCAGGGCCTCCTCGAGCTGGCGGGCGTGCCCTACGTCGGCGCGGGCGTGCTGGCCAGCGCCGCGGGCATGGACAAGGAGTTCACCAAGAAGCTGCTGGCGGCCGACGGCCTGCCGGTGGGCGACCACGTGGTGCTGCGGCCCGGTGTCACGACGCTCACCGCGGCCCAGCGCGACCGGCTCGGCCTCCCCGTGTTCGTCAAGCCCGCCCGCGCGGGGTCCTCGCTGGGCATCACCCGGGTCACCGCGTGGGACGACCTCGGCGCCGCGATCGCCGCGGCCCGCGCCCACGACCCGAAGGTGCTCGTCGAGGCCGCGATCGTCGGTCGCGAGGTCGAGTGCGCGGTGTTGGAGTTCCCGGACGGTCCGGTGCGCTCCTCGGTGCCCGCCGAGATCCGCATCGTCGGCGATGCCGCGTTCTACGACTTCGACGCCAAGTACCTCGATGACGTCTGCGAGTTCGACATCCCCGCGAAGCTCGACGACGACGTGGCCGAGCAGCTGCGCGAGATGGCGGTGGCGGCGTTCCGGGCGCTCGACGGGCAGGGGCTCGCCCGGATCGACTTCTTCGTCGGCCCGGACGGTGCGATCACGCTGAACGAGATCAACACCATGCCCGGCTTCACGCCGATCTCCCTGTACCCGCGGGCGTGGGCGGTGACCGGCCTCGACTACCCGAGCCTGCTCACCACGCTCGTCGAGACGGCGCTCGCCCGCGGCACGGGCCTGCGCTAGCTCCCGCGCGCCCAGGTAGGTGATCACGGCGAGCACCCGGCGGTGGTCCTCCTCGCCGGTCGCGAGGCCGAGCTTGGTCAAGATGCCCGCCACGTGCGTTTCAACGGTGCGCTCGGTGAGGAACAGCCGCCGCGCGACACCCCGGTTGGTACGGCCCTCGGCCATGAGCGCCAGCACCTCGCGCTCCCGGGTGGTGAGCCGGGCCAGCGGATCAGCCCGCCGCTGGTGCCCGATGAGCTGCGTGACGACCTCGGGGTCGAGCGCCGAGCCACCCCCCGCGACCCGGCGCAACGCATCGAGGAACTCGTCGACGTCGAAGACCCGGTCCTTGAGCAGGTAGCCGAACCCGCCCGAGGCGATCAGGTCGAGCGTCGCCCGGGTCTCGATGTGCTGGGACAGCAGCATGATCCCGAGATCCGGGTGGTCGGCGCGCAGGTCGCGGGCGGCCCGCGCGCCGTCGGCTCCCGCGTGTGGCGGCATGTGGATGTCGACGACGGCCAGGTCGGGACGGGTCTTGTGCACGGCGGCGGTGAGCGCGTCGGCGTCCCCGACGGCGGCGACGATCTCGTGGCCTGCGTCGGCGAGGAGCCGGGCGAGGCCCTCGCGGAACAGGACGGAATCTTCGGCGATCACCGTGCGCACGGCAGCACCGCCTCGATCAGAGTGCCTCGCCCGGCCGTCGCTTCGACGGTGCCAACGGACAGCCGTCCACCCGCGGCCGCGACGCGGTCGACCAGCCCGGCGAGCCCCGAACCCGGGCGAGCCTGTGCGCCGCCGCGTCCGTCGTCGCTGATCCGCACGTGGACCTGGCCATCCTGACGCGCCACCCACACCGCGACGCTCTCGGCGTCCGCGTGCTTGATCACGTTGGCCAGCGCCTCGCTCGCGACGTAGTAGGCGGTCGTGGCGACGTCGTCGGGCACCTCGTCGGCAGCGGCGTCGATCTCGAGCGCGACCGGGATCGGCAGCCCCGTCGTCAGCGACCGGATGGCCCGGCCGAGCCCGGAGTCGAGGTCGAGCGGGCGCAGGCCGCGGGCGATGGCGCGCAGCTCGGCCACCGCCGTGCTCAGCTCGGCGACGGCCTGGTCGAGCAGCCCGTTCACGTCGAACGCGGGATCGTCCAGGTGGCGCTGCGCCAGCCGCACGGCCATGCCGAGCGAGACGAGCCGCTGCTGGGCGCCGTCGTGCAGGTCGCGCTCCAGCCGTCGGCGTTCCCGATAGCCCGCGTGCAGGATCCGGGCACGGCTCTCGGCCACTTCCCGCAGCGCCTCGGTGAGCTCCAGCCGGGAGCGGATCACCTCGACGATCAGCCCGACGTCGCCCGCGACCTCGCGCAGCAGCTCCCGGGACGCCTCGGTGCGTGCGGGCAGGAGCACGCCGACGGGGGTGTCGCCGACGTGCACCGGCACCTGCCGCCCGTCCCCGACCGGGAGCGGCGCCGAGGCCAGGTCGACCAGGCCGGGCCTGCCCGGCAGCACGTAGCCCAGCCGCAGGTCCGGGTCGCGCAACGCCCGACGCAGGGTGGCTTCCAGGTCCTCGGGCCGGGCGCGGCCGTCGTCGATCCGGCTGCGCAGCCGGGCCAGCTCCGCCCGCACGGCCTGCCGCAACGGGTACAGCCGCGTGTCCACCCGCCGCTGCAGCCGGGTGCGCAGCGGCGCCAGCACGACGGCCGACAGGCCGGTCGCGATCGCCGCGACGACCGCCGAGTCCCGGCCCACCAGCGCCCCCGCGACGACGGTGACCGTCGTGAAGACCGCCAGGAGCGCCGCCGAGACCAGGCCGTACGTCGCCGCGGCGCTCACGGCGCGGTCGACGTCGTACAGGTCGTGGCGCAGGAGCGCGATCGTGGTGGCCGCGGGCAGGGCCAACAGGGTGAGCGCGAGGCCGATCACCACCAGGTCGGCGACGCCGAACAGCAGGTAGGACGCCCAGCACAGGAGGAGGGTGAGCGGCAGGAAGGCCGCCGCCAGCGCGAACCAACGCAGCTGGGCGCGCTGCACCGGGTCTGTGGCGCTGTCGGTAACGCACGATCATCGCGGCCGCCGCGGCGACGAGGAGGGCCAGGAACGTCGGCAGCAAGGCGAAGGCGACCGGCACGAGCCAGTCGGGCCGGGCCCGAACGGCGGCGGCACGTCGTGGTAGGGCTCGTCGAACCCGGCTGGATCCATCGTGGAGAGCAGGGCGAAGGCCGCGGGCACGGCGAGCAGTCCGACCGCGACGATGCGCCAGCGCGGGCCGGGCAGCCGCCCGTCCGGGAACAGCAGCAGCACGAACGCCGCGGGCACGTAGATCAGCATCCAGCTGCCGTGCGACAGCCCCACGAGGACACCGGAGACGGGCAGGGCGCCGGGATGCGCCGCGTAGGCCTGGTCGTAGAGGTCGCCGAATCCGACGATCACGAGCGGCACGGCGCCGGTCAGGCACAGCGCCGGCGTGATGCGGGCCCGCGGCCGTCGCACCGCGATCACCAGCGCGAGCACGATCGCGGGCAGCAGCACGGCGCTGACCACGACGAGCTCAACCGCGTCGAGGTCGCGGAACCACAACAGGAGCGCCGCGCAGGCCGTTAGCGTCGCTGCGGCTCCCGCGCAGATCAGGACGGTGAACGCCCTCGGCCAGGCCATGGCGCACACGCTAGGGCGCCCCGCCGTGTGGGTCATCCGTACCTGCACGGAGCTCGGGCCGGGACGAGCACCGGGCGAGGTGCCGTGCCTGCCCCGATGTGGCGGTGCCGTCCGATCCCGACACTTCTGGCATGGTTTCCCGACGCCTTCTCGCCCTGGCCTGCGCGGCACCGGTCGCGCTCGCCGCCTCCTGCTCCGCGGCGCCCTCGCCCGCCGCCGCACCGGCCGCTCCGGTCAAGGACACCGCCGCCGCCTGCGCGGCCGTGGTCAGCCTCAACGCAACGATCCCGCCCGGCGCCGACCCGGACGGGCCCGCCCCCACCGCCGCCGAGCTGCAGGTGTGGGCGGCGACCATGGCGACACCGTTCGCCACGCTGCGCGCCAACGCCCCCGACGCGCTCCGCGACAGCGTCGCTGTGGTGGGCGGGCTGCTCGACCAGGCGCGGCAGGGCCGACGCGTCGAGTCGGGCAATGAGCAGTCGAACGCGGCCACCAACGCCGTCGACGGCTGGGCGCACGACAGCTGCGGCTTCCAGACCCTGGATCTGACCAGCACCGGCGGCGAGCTCGGCCCGGCCGCCAGTACGCTCCGGCCCGGCCCGGTCTCGATCAAGTTCAGCAGCACGGGGAGCCCGGCCGCGTTCGTGGTGCTGCTGGCGCGGGTCAGGGACGGCGTGCAGGCCACCGCGGCCGACGTCGACGCGGGCCGGGCCGACTTCGACAACGTGGCCGAGGTTGTCGGGGCCGCCCAGCCGACGGGAGCCGGTCCCGCCTACGGCACCGCGTCGCTCACCGCGGGGCGCTACCTCCTGACGAGCCCGCTGGGCGATCCGCCGAACTCCGCGGGCACGTCCTCGCTCGACCTGACGGTCGGCTAGTAGTACTTTGTTAGGTGTGTCGTTACCGTTGATCCGGCACCTGCTGTGATCTTGTTGCGGGTGTGACTCCGGAGGAGATGGAGCAGGTCAGGCCGCGATTGCAGGCGTTCGCGGCGGAGATGTTCGGCGGGCTGGCGCGGTCGGATCAGCGGGCCAAGGGCGAGTTGTACCTGCGTGGGTTGCTGTTGGACGGCAAGCGCAAGTCGATGCAGCCGATGGCCGGGCGGCTGGGTGTGGATCATCAGCAGTTGCAGCAGTTCGTCACGTCTTCGTCGTGGGACCACGTCGAGGTTCGGAAGCGGGTGGCCCGGTGGGCCGATGAATTCGTCGGTCCCGAGGCCTATGTCATCGACGATAGTGGTTTCCCTAAAGACGGATCGGACTCGCCCGGGGTGGCGCGCATGTACTCGGGAACGTTGGGTAAGGTCGGGAACTGTCAGATCGGGGTCAGCGTACACGCGGTCACCGATGTGGCGTCGGCAGCGATCAATTGGGCACTGTTCATCCCGGAGTCCTGGGACGATACGACAGTCGCTGACGCGGATACGGTTGCGCAGATCCGGCGGCGCCGGGCCCGGTGCAAAATTCCCGATGACGTTCGGCATCGGGAAAAGTGGAGGCTGGCCCTGGACATGCTCGACCAGATCATCGGGCCGCCGGACGCGGGCGAGATCGCGGGCGAGATCGCGGGCGAGATCGCGGGCGAGATCCCGGGCGGTGGTTGGGGGCTGCCCTCGAGACCCACGGTGGCCGACGCCGGCTACGGCGACATCACCGGATTCCGGCTGGGCCTGCAGCGGCGCGGGCTGCCCTACGTGGTCGCGGTGAAGGGCACCACCAGTGCCTACCCGGTCGACGCCGTCCCGGCGGCGCCGGTGTACTCCGGCCACGGTCGGCCGCCGAAACCGCGCTACCGCGACGACCCGACCAACCTGGCCGGACTCGCCCTGGCCGTCGGCCGCAGCGCGGTGCAGTCCATCACCTGGCGCCACGGATCCCGCAGGAACCCGGCAAATCCCGTCGCCGCGATGCGCTCACAGTTCCTGGCGTTGCGGGTACGGCCGGCTAATCGTGAAATTCCCCGCGGTACCGACGGAAGCCTCCCGGACTGCTGGCTTATCGCCGAGTGGCCACCCGACCAAGCCGAACCCACCGACTACTGGCTGTCGAACCTGTCCGCCGACACTCCCTTGCCAGAGCTGGTCCGGCTGGCCAAGATCCGCTGGCGGATCGAACACGACTACCGCGAACTCAAAGACGGACTCGGACTGGACCATTTCGAAGGCCGCAGCTACACCGGCTGGCACCGCCACGTCACACTCACCGCCGTCGCCCAAGCATTCTGCACCCAATTGCGCAACGACCCAAAAGCCCCTGTGCCGGCCTGACGCTCTACGGCGTACTCCGAGAGCTCCAGACGCTGCTCGGCACCTGGACCGGCCTCTGCAACGTCTGCCTGCAACCCGTCCCCTGGCGTCGACCCGAACTCGTCGACACGACCTAACAAAGTACTACTAGTGCGGTGTCCACAAACGTCCACCGGGCCGCTCACGCGCCCAGACGACGACTCGCGGCGTTGCCGCCCTCGCGAATACGCCCGGTATGAGCTTCGGGCGGCGCCTTGCGAGTCGCCGCCTGGATCACGCGATCGACCCGGCAACGTTCGTGGACACCGCACTAGCTCCTGCGCCGGAAGTTCGTTGCGTATATCGGCGGATCCAGGTGTGCGTCGGCAAGGCGCTGGTCCGCGCCTCGTACCGGGCGTACTCGGCCGGACCAGCAACGCCGCTGACGTGCGCCTGGGCCGTCGAGATATGTGGCGAACTTCCGGCGGACACTAGCTCCGGTGATCGTCTGCCAGATCAGGAAGCCGTTCAGCGCGGTGATCAAGGCGGCGACCACGGTGGCCGCGACGGTGGTGATGCGCCGGTTCACCAGCTCGGCCATGAGGTCCCGGCGCCGGGTCAGCAGCACCAGCGGCACCAGCGCGAACGGGATCCCGAACGACAGCACCACCTGCGAGAGCACCAATGCCTCGGTCGGGTTGATCCCCATGGCCAGCACCACCAGGGCAGGCGTCAGGGTCAGCGCCCGGCGCAGGAAGAGCGGGATGCTGCGCCGGATGAACCCCTGCATCACCACCTGCCCGGCGTAGGTGCCCACACCCGAGGACGCGAATCCGGACGCGAGCAGCGCCAGCGCGAACGTGAACGCCGCGGGCTGGTCCAGCACGGCGGCCAGCCCCGCGTGCACGCCTTCCAGCGTGTCGGTGTCGGGCACGGTGGAGCCGAAGAACAGCGTCGCGGCGATGATGAGCATCGAGGCGTTGACGAGCCCGGCGAGCCCCATGCCGAGCACGACGTCGATCTGCTGGCGGCGCAACAGGAAGTGCCGCTCCTCGGCGGTGCGCGGGGGGATGCGCTGTTTCGTCAGCGCCGAGTGCAGGTAGATCACGTGCGGCATGACCGTGGCGCCGAGGATGCCGGTGGCGAGCAGCACGCTCTGGGTGCCGTCGAAGCGGGGCACGAGGCCCGCGGCGAGCGGCCCGATGGGCACCGCGATGCGCAGCACGGTCGTGAAGAAGCCGAGCAGGATCACGCCGAGCAGCCCCGCGATGGCCAGCTCGAACGGGCGGTAGCCGCGGCGCTGCAGGGCGAGCAGCCCGAACGCCACGACGCCCGTGATCACACCACCGGTGAACAGCGGGATGCCGAAGAGCAGGTTCAGCGCGATCGCGCCGCCGATCACCTCGGCGAGGTCGGTGGCGATGGCCACCAGCTCGGCCTGCACCCACATGAGGCGCGACACCGGGCGCGGGAAGGTGTCGCGGCACATCTCGGGCAGGTCGCGGCCGGTCGCCAGGCCGAGCTTCGCGGTGAGGGTCTGGATGAGCATCGCGATGAGGTTCGCCGCGACGATCACCCACAGCAGCAGGAACCCGAAGCTCGCGCCCGCGGAGAAGTTGGTGGCGAAGTTGCCGGGGTCGACGTAGGCGATGGCGGCGACGAAGGCCGGACCGAGGAACGTGACCGTTCCCCGCAGGCCGCCCCGCTGCCGGATCTCGCTGACCGTCGGCGGGGTGTCGGTTGCCGTCATGCTGTCTCCTCGTCGAGCACATCACCGTGTACGAGCCGGGTCAGGGGCACGCCGAGCGCGCAGGTCCGGTCCGCGACGCGGACCCACAGCGGGCCGCCGAACGGGTCCTGCCGCTCGACGGTCACGACGACGCCGGGTCGCACGCCGAGCTCGCCGAGGTGGCGCAGCGCCGCGCTGTCCCGGTCGGAGACCCGCCGCACCCGGAAGCGCACACCGACAGGAACGGCGTCCAGGCCGACGCCCCACCGCTCGTCGTGGGCGCCGTGCCGCGGCGGGATCGGATCGCCGTGCGGATCGTGGGTCGGGTGGCCGAGCGCGGTGTCGATGCGCTCCTCCAGCCGCTCGGACAGCACGTGCTCCAGCACCTCGGCCTCGGCGTGCACTTCGTCCCACGGCACGTCGAGGAACTGGGCGAGGAACGTCTCCAACAGCCGGTGCCGCCGGACGACGCGCAGCGCGGCGCGCTCGCCCGCGCCCGTGAGCCGCAGCTCGCGGGGACCCGCGCGGTCGACGAGTTCGCTCTCCTGCAGGCGCTTGATCATGGCCGTCACGGAGGGCGACGCGACGCCGAGCTCGGCCGCGAGCAGCCCGGTCGTGACCGCCGCGCCCCGGTGCGCGATGTGGTAGATCGCCTTGAGGTAGTCCTCACCCGCGCCCGATAGACCGACCATCCTCGGAATGTAGATGCCTCTACCTACGGCCGGAAGGTGTGCTGCGTCTCAGTGTGAGCCGCTACCGGACGGCTACCGGTTGCGCCGGGAGCGTCGTGCGCACCACGTCCGACACCGCCTGCAAGGGCCCGCTGCCGACGCCGGCCGGGGTGGTGAGCGCGACGTAGACGGGCCGGTCGACCGCCACCGCGGTGATGAGCCCGCCGTCGGTGAGCGTGAGCCAGCGCACCCCGTTGACCTCCAGCAGCTCGGACGTCGGCGTCAGCTCGGCGGGCCGGGGGAGCCCGCACCGGAGCACGACCGGCACGGGATCGGCCGCCCAAGCGCGTACGCCCGGGGGCGCGGGCGGGGCGAGCGCGCGGTGGGGGAGCGTCGCCGTGCCCGCGGGGAGGTCGCCGTCGAGCCCCGCGAGCAAGGCGGCGCAGGACGGCGAGCCCGCTGCGGGCGCCTCGACGGTCGCCACGGCCAGCGGCCCCGTCTCGGGGGACGGCGCGTCGGGCCCGCGCAGCCGCGCCGCGATCCCGATCCCCGCCACCACGACGGCGAGCAGGAGCGGCAGCGCGACGGCGATCGCGACCGGAGCGGACGGGCGGTGCATGCGGCTCAGCCCAGGTGCACGACCGGGCAGGTGAGCGTGCGGGTGATCCCGCCGACGCCCTGCACGCGCGCGACCACGAGCTGGCCCAGCCGGTCGACGTCCTCCGCCTCCGCTCGCACGATCACGTCGTAGGGCCCGGTGACGTCCTCGGCGGAGATCACCCCCGCGATGCCCGCGATCTCGGCGGCCACGGCGGCGGCCTTTCCGACCTCGGTCTGCACCAGGATGTAGGCCTGCACCACGGCGTGCCCCTCTCAGCTCGATGGACGTGAGATCGTCGGAGGCCGAACGTACCCGAGGAGGACGCGTTGTCGGATGATCGACGCACGATCGCGGCGCTCGGCGAGTTCGGACTGATCGCCCAGGTCACCCGGGACCGCGCCCAGCCCGCAGGCACCGTGCTCGGGCCGGGTGACGACGCCGCCGTCGTCGCCGCGCCGGACGGTCGGGTGGTGGCCACGACCGACGTGCTCGTCGCGGGCGTGCATTTCCGGCTGGACTGGTCGACGCCCGAGCAGGTGGGACGCAAGGCGGCCGCGGCCAACCTGGCCGACATCGCCGCGATGGGCGCGGTGCCGACCGCGCTGCTCGTCGGGCTGGCCGCGCCGCCCGACACCCCCGTCGCGACGCTCACCGGGCTGGCGGACGGACTGTGGGCCGAGGCGGGCGCGGTCGGGGCGGGCCTGGTCGGCGGCGACGTGGTGGAGTCGGCGTCGCTCACGCTCGCGGTGACCGCGCTCGGGTCCCTCGAGGGGCGCGCGCCGGTCACCCGGTCCGGGGCCCGGCCGGGGGACGTCGTAGCGCTCGCCGGTCGCGTCGGCTGGGCCGCCGCGGGGCTCGCGGTGCTGCAGCGCGGGTTCCGCTCGCCGGGCGCGGTGGTGGCGGCGCACCGGGCGCCCGAGCCGCCCTACGCCGCGGGTCCGGCCGCGGCGATGGCTGGCGCCACGGCGATGATCGACCTCTCGGACGGGCTGCTCGCCGACCTCGGGCACGTGGCGGCGGCCTCGGGTGTCGTGATCGACCTGCGTCGCCCCGAGGTGCCGCAGAAGCTGGTCGAGGTGGGCGCGGCGCTGGGCGTCGACCCGATGTCCTTCGTGCTCACGGGCGGCGAGGACCACGCGCTCGCGGCGACCTTCCCGCCCGACGTCGTGCTCCCGACGGGCTTCGTGCCCATCGGGGAGGTCCGGGCCGGGGACGCCGTCGTGCTCGTCGAGGGCACGCCGTACGACGGCGACGCGGGCTGGGTCCACTTCTCCTGACCGGTCGGGATCACAGGCCCGCGATGACTCCCCACGTGGCCAGCGCGCCGATCGTGCTCGTCCACACGCCGTAGCCGGTGTAGTAGCCGACCGCCCAGGTGGTCTGCTCGTTGAGGTGGAACTGCTTGGCGGGCAGGTCGCCATTGATCACCGGGTCGGACATGTTGCGCACGATCGCGAAGTGCGGCGGATCGGCGAGCTCGGAGCAGGCCAGGCCGAGGGCGGCGTCGCCCATCTCCACGGCCGCACCTTCGGCATCGAGGTGGTTGGTCGTGGTGCCGTACTCGAAGTAGTCGGTGGTGAGGATCGGGTGGAACTCGGGCATGTCGCGGCCGCCCAGCTCCAGCTTGATGTCCGGGTCGTTCGCCGCGGCCTGCAGGAGTGGGCCCGCAAAGGTGAAGCCGGGGTGCGGCGGCCCGAAGCCGGGTTCGGCCAGCTGTACGGCGAGGGTCCTCATCAGGGTCTCGGCCGTGGCGAGGTGGGTGGTGGGCAGGGCCCAGTCGCTGCGGAAGGCCTGGCCGTTGAAAGGCTCGTTGCGGAACTCGTTCTGGAGCCGGAACTTCGCGGCTCGGGTGATGACGACGTCGCCGAGCCCGAAATCGGTGAAGACGCTGCCCGCGGTGCCGATCGTGAGCACCAGGCGCGCGCCGGTCTCCTCGATGATCTGTTTGAAGAGGTCCTTCACCGGCAGCGTCGCCGTGCCGGTGCCGGTCTTCACGCCGTCCTGGTTGAGGTGCAGCTCGGACTTCACGCAGAGCACGCTGGTGTTCCCGACGCGGGTCGGCATGTAGCTGCCCAGCCTGCGTGAGGTCGCGGCGGGCGCGCCCTTGCGGATCTTCGGTTCGTACTCGGCGAACTTGCGGGCGTAGCGGTGCCAGTGGGCGGGCGCGACGTCCGGGGTGAGCACGCGGGCCAGCCCGACGAGCTCGTCCACGGTCCAGGTGATGACGACGACGTCGGCGCGGGGGAGCGGATCGTCGACCGACGGTGCGGGGGTGAGGGGAGCGGGCGTGGGCTCGAGGTCCACCGGGAACGTGAACCCGGCGGCGACCGCCCGGGCGATCGACGCGTCCATCGGTGCGGCGAGCTCGGCCATGCGCTCCGGGTCCGGGGCCTGGTCGATCGCGTCCAAGCCGCGGGAGAGGAGATAGCGCGCGATCTCCTTGCGCTGGGGATGGGTGGGGCCTCGCCTCTTCGGGGTCATCGCGCGTACTCCTCTGCCGGTGTCGAGGAGAAGAGCAGCGACAGGTCGTTCCTGATGCACCCCGACGTCCGCGGCGCTCAGGGCTTCGGGCGCAGATCGTTCAAGGTCACCGCGTTGCGCCGGATCGCCTCGTTCGCGAGCAGCACGCGCCTGCGCGGCCCGTCGTGCAGGCCGAACTTCGTGTAGAGGCGCAGCAGGTGCTGCTGCACGGCGGCCTCGGTGACGACCAGTTCGGCCGCGATCGCCCGCGTCGACCCGGGCTCGGCGAAGGCGTGGTCGGAGAACAGCGGGCGGCACAGGGCCACGAGGACGTCGCGCTCGCGGCGGGTCAGCTCGGGCGACGGTTCGCCGCCCACCGTGCGGGGCAGGTTGGCCTGGGCCGCCGCCCGGAATCTGACGCGGGTCTGGCCGAGCACGAGCACGTCGCCGTGGCGCAGCGCACGGGCGCCCAGGATGGGCTCGCCGCCGAGCAGGGTTCCGTTGCGGCTGCCGAGGTCCCGCACGCACCATCCGCCACCGACGGGCTCGACGATCGCGTGCAGCGAGGAGACCTGCAGGTCGCCCGTGAGGACGACGGTGTTGCCCGGCGCCCGTCCGAGCGTGGTCGGTGCCGTCGTCAGGGGTACCAGCTCCACGCCGGAGGGCCCGCGCACCTCCAGGAACGCCGTCACGGCTCGTCCCGCACGGTCATGCCGTCGCCGCGTGAGCACCCGGTGTTACGTGGCCAACATCCACCCGAGCACCGGAGTGGCCTGCAGCGCGATGAGGATGGCCAGCACCAGCAGCAGCCCCAGGCTCCAGCCCAACACCTTGCGGAGGATGACGCCTTCCTCGCCCTCCAGCCGCACCGCGGCGGCGGCGATCGTCAGGTTCTGCGGCGAGAGCATCTTGCCCAGCACGCCGCCGGACGAGTTTGCCGCCGCGAGCAGCTGCGGCGGCAACCCGACCGCGTTCGCCGCCGTCACCTGCAGCGATCCGAACAGCGCGTTGGAGGACGTGTCCGACCCCGTGACGGCCACGCCCAGCCAGCCGATCACCGGCGAGAGGAACGCCAGCGCGCCACCCGCGCTGGCGATGGTCAGCCCGATCGCGGTGGTCTGCGCCGAGGCGTTCATGACGTAGGCCAGCCCCAGGACCGCGGCCACGGTGAGGATCGCCCAGCGCAGCTCGTAGAGCGTCTTGCCGTACGCGGCCACCGCCCGACGGGCCCCGACCTTCAGCGCGAGGGCCACGATCACGCCGGAGATCAGCAGCAGGGTGCCCGCGGTGGACAGCCAGGTGAGCGAGTACATCGTGGTGGAGTGCGGCTTGCCGTTCGTGCCCACCACGTCGAGGAACGGCCAGTGGAACGCGATCTTGAGGCTGTCGGCGAGGGGCTTGATGCCCGGCAACTGCACGATCGCGAACACCACGATGATGATCACGTACGGGAGGTAGGCGAGTCGGACGTCGGCGGGCGAGTCCGGCCGGGCGGCGGTGCCGGGGCCCCCGCCCGCCGCGATCGCGGGCTCGCGCGCGGCCCACACGGCGTGGGGCCGCACGCGGGCCAGCACGATCACGGCCAGGGCGCCCAGCAGCGACGCGACGATGTCGGTGAGCGGCACCGAGAGGAAGTTCGAGGTGGCGAACTGGGCCAGGGCGAACACGACGCCGCAGCCAAGGGCAGGCACCCACGCCTCGCGGAGCCCGCGCTTGCCGTCGACGATGAACACCAGCACGAGCGGCACGAACACGGCGAGCAACGGCGTCTGGCGTCCGACCATCGACGCCACCTGGTTCAGCGGCAGGCCACTGACCTGCGAGAGCGTGATGATGGGCACCGCCATCGCCCCGAACGCGACCGGTGCGGTGTTGGCCACCAGCGCGACGACGGCGGCCCGTATCGGCGCGAAGCCCAGCGCGACGAGCATCACCGACGTCACCGCGACCGGCGCGCCGAAGCCCGCGAGCGCCTCCAACAGGGCGCCGAAGCAGAACGCGATGAGGATCGCCTGCGTGCGTTGGTCCGCTGAGAACGCGCCGAAGCTGCGGCGCAGCACGTCGAAGTGGCCGGTTGCGACCGTCATGTTGAAGATCCACAACGCGTTGACCACGATCCACATGATCGGGAAGAGGCCGTAGAACGCCCCGTGCAGTCCGGCCAGGACGGCCATCCCGACGGGCATGGCGAATCCGAGTACCGCGACGAGCAGCGCCGTCACGAGGCCCGCCAGCGCGGCCCATTGGGCGCGCAGCTTGAACCCGCCGAGCAGGACCAGTACCACGGCGAGCGGAAGCAGCGAGACCAGCGCCGACAGGGCCAGCGATCCGCCGATTGCGTTCGGTTGCTGTTGGTAGGCAGCGATCGTCAACTGCGACATGTCGGGCAGTGTGCGCCTCGTCACACGATCGGGCAATGGCTGGCGCCACCCCGGCCTGTGCGCGGAAACGAGTGCTCCAGCACTCGTTTCCGCGCACAGGGGTCAGGTCCTCGGAACGGGCACCCCTCGGATGCTCGCGTCGAGCAGTTGCACCGGGTGCAGCAGCGGCACGTCGATGCCGATGTACTTGCCGATCTGCAGCAGGCAGCCCGGGTTGGCGGTGACGACGATGTCCGGCCGGGTCGCGGCGATGTTCTCGGCCTTCCGCTTGCCGAGATCGCCCGCCGCCTCCGGGGCCACCATGTTGTAGATCCCCGCCGAACCGCAGCACAGCTCGGCCTCGGGCAGGTCGAGCAGCTCGACGTCCGGGATCGAGCGCAACACCGTGCGGGGTTGCGCGCGCACCTTCTGCGCGTGCCCGAGGTGGCAGGCGTCGTGGTAGGCGACGCGGGCGCGCACGGGGTGGCGCGGCGCGCGGGGTTCGCCCTCGGCCAGCACCTCGTGCACGTCGCGGACCCGTGCGCTGAACGCCTTGGCCCGGTCCGCCCACTCGGCGTCGTCGTCGAGCAGGTGCCCGTACTCCTTCATCGACGAGCCGCAGCCCGCCACGTTGGTGACGACGTAGTCGACGGCGAGGTCGCCGAACACGCCGATCTCGCGGCGGGCCCGGGCCAGCGCGGGCTCCTCACGGCCGGAGTGCAACTCCAGTGCGCCGCAGCACTGCTGGTCGCGGGGCACGAGCACGTCCCAGCCCTCGGCGGCGAGCACGCGCGCGGTGGCCGCGTTGACGCGGTGGAAGAACACGTCCTGCACGCAGCCGGTGAGCAGCGCGACCCGGCCGCGGCGGGTGCCGACCGCGGGCGTGTGGACGGGCAGGCGGGCGAACGCGTCGCGCACCGAGACCGGCGGCAGCAGCGACTCCATGGCGGCGAGGCGGCTCGGCAGTCGCTCGGCGAGCGCCCGGATCGCCGGGATCTTGCGCAACGCCTGGTAGAGCCCGCCCGGCACGGCGGCCGCGCGCAGCCGCCGCTTGTACGGGAACAGCGCGAAGATCGCGTCGCGGAACAGCTTGTCGTCCTTGTCGCGCTGGACCCCACGCTCCAGCTGCGGCCGGGTCGCCTCCAGCAGCCGGTCGTACTGGACCCCGGACGGGCACGCCGTGACACAGGCCATGCAGCCGAGGCAGCGGTCGATGTGCGTGGCGAACGGGCCTTCCAGGCCGATCTCACCCTTCTCCGCGAGGCCGATCAGGTAGATCCGGCCGCGCGGGGAGTCCATCTCCTCGCCCCACAGCTGGTAGGTCGGACAGGTGGGCAGGCAGAACCCGCAGTGCACGCAGTCGTCGAGCAACTCCCGCGAGGGCGGCCGGTGGGTGTCGAAGGCGCCGGGCATGACGTCACATCCAGGGGTCGAAGCGGCCGGGACCGAGGCGGTTGTCGGGATCGAAGGCGTGCTTGACCGCGCGCAGCACGGCCACCGCCGATGGCGGCGGCCCCCATGCGGGCAGGTGCGCCCCGGCCGGGCGGGCGCGCAGCACCGAGGTGCCGCCCGCGGAGTGGATGACGGCGTGCGCGTCGGCGACGGCGCCCGGGGGCACCGTGACCGTCGCGACGCCCGTGCCCAGCCCGGCGGTGGCCGCCGTCGCGGGGAGCGAGGCGAGCAGCCCGGACAGCCGGGAAGGCCGCACGCCGACCCGCAGCACCGCCGCGTCGGTACCACCGCGGGTGATCTCGGCGTGCCGGGTCCACGGATCGCCGTCGGCGAGGCGGGCGCTCGCGCCGAGCAGCTTGCGCACCCGGTCGGCGCGGGCGCCCAGCGCCTGATCGGTGCCCTCCAGGCGGAGCAGGAGCAGGCCGTCGCTCGTCCATTCCAGAGCCGCGGGCTCGGTGGGGCCGCCGAGCACCCGGGCCGCCACCTCGGCCGCCTCGGCCGCCGCGCAGGGCAGCTCGAGGGTGACGGCGGCCTTCGGCAGGGGGTGCAGCCGCAGCACCACCTCGGCCACCACGGCGAGCGTGCCGTAGGAGCCGTGCACGACCTTGGCCATGTCGTACCCGGCCACGTTCTTGATCACGTGGCCGCCGGAGCGCGCGATCGTGCCGTCGGCCAACACGAGCGTGATGCCGATGACGAGGTCGCGCAGCGAGCCGTACACGAGCGCGGCGGGCCCGGCGTCGCCGGTGGCGAGCAGGCCGCCGACGGTGGCGCCGTCGGCGATCCGCCCCGCGTCCAGCGACACGTGTTGCGCGTGGCCGCCCAGCTCCTCCTGCAGTTCGCGCAGCGGGGTGCCTGCACGCACGGACACCGTCATGTCACCGGGGTTGTGGGCGACGATGCCGGTGAGCGCCGAGGTGTCGAGCACCGCGTCGACCGGCCCGAGCGGCCCGGCCCATGCGGCGGCCGTGCCCGCGCCCGCGATCGCGAGCGGGCCCGTCGAGTCCAGGAGCGCGCTGCGGACCTCGTCGAGGTCGGCGGGCCGCAGCACCGGCGCCGTCGTGCCGCTGGTCATCGTGGCCTCCTAGATCCGCTCGACCTTGCCGGACGCCTCCAAGGGGTGCGGTTGGTACTTCCCGGGCCGCTCGCCGCACAACCGCGGCGTCGGGAACACCTTGCCCGGGTTGCAGATCCCGTCCGGGTCGAACGCCGCGCGCACGCGCTGCATCACGGCCAGGTCGTCCGCGGAGAACATCTTCGGCATCGAGCACGCCTTGTCGGTGCCGATGCCGTGCTCGCCCGACAGCGAGCCGCCCATCTCGACGCACAGCTCGGCGATCCCCCCGGACAGGTGCTCGGCCTGCTCGGTCTCGCCCGCGTCCGCGTTGTACAGCACCAGGGGATGCAGGTTGCCGTCCCCCGCGTGGAACACGTTGGCCACCCGCAGCCCGGCCTCAGCGCCCATCTCGGCGATCCGGTCGAGCACCTCGGCGAGCCGGGTGCGGGGCACGACGCCGTCCTGCACGAAGTAGTCCGGCGAGATGCGACCGACCGCCGCGAACGCCGCCTTGCGCCCGCGCCAGATCGCTGCGCGTTCGTCGACGGTATCCGCGATGTGCAGCCGGGTGCAGCCGTGCTTCTCGCAGATGGCCTTGACCTGCTCGAACTGCGCGCCGCACTCCTCGGCGGGCCCGTCCAGCTCGACGATGAGCGCAGCGGGCACGCCGACGGTGTAGCCCGCATGCACGGCCTCCTCGGCGGCCTCGATCGCGAGCGTGTCCATCATCTCGATGGCGGCGGGCACGATCCCGGCCGCGACGACGTCGGACACCACGTCGCCAGCGGCGGCGATCGACGGGAAGTCGGCGAGCAGGGTCTGCACCGACTCGGGCACGCGCATGAGCCGCACCGTCACCTGCGTGACGATGCCGAGCGTGCCCTCCGAGCCGAGCACGACGCCCCGCAGGTCGGGTCCGGCCTGCTCGCCGGTGTCGGTGCCGACCGTCACCGCGGTGCCGTCCGCCAGCACGAGCCGCGCGGACAGCACGTGGTGGGTGGTGAACCCGTACTTGAGGCAGTGCGCGCCGCCCGAGTTCTCCGCGACGTTGCCGCCGATCGTGCACACCTGCTGGCTGGACGGGTCGGGTGCGTAGTACAGCCCGTCCGGCGCGACCGCCTTCGTGATCGCGAGGTTGGTGACGCCGGGCTCGACCACCGCCCGCCGGTCGACCGGGTCGACCTCCAGGATCTTGTTGAGCCGCGCCAGGCTGATCACCACGCCGTCCGCGACCGGCAGCGCGCCGCCGGACAGGCCGGTGCCCGCCCCGCGCGCGACGAACGGCACCGTGTGCTCGTGGCACACCCGCACCGCCGCGGCCACCTGGTCGGCGTCGCGGGGGAGCAGCACCAGCTCCGGGACGACGCGGTAGCCGGTGAGCCCGTCGCACTCGTACGCGCGGCACTGCACCGGGTCGGAGATCACGTCCTCGGGCGCGAGCGCCCGTTCGAACGCCTGCCGGACCGCATTGTCGAGCGCCATCGCGTCTCCTCCCCGCCGAGCTTCCGACGACAGCTTCGCCGACAGTACGACGCGGCGCCCGTTCCAGCCATGATCACGGCAGGCCCCCCGGACTGCCCCGTCCGTGGCGGCGTGCCACCATTTGTGCAGGCAACATGACCGGCACCCGGGAGGCGCGCGTGGGCCCACGGCGGACGCTCCAGCTCCTGCTCGTCCTCACCGCGCTCGCGACGCTGGCGCTCGCGCTATCGGGAGTGGTCGGCCCGGCCTAAAGTTCCGGGCGTGACCAGCGACCTGCGCATCGACCCGACCTTACGTTCCTTCGTCGTCGACGAGCTGCTCACGGGGCTCGACATCGCACCCGACCGGTTCTGGGCTGCCCTCGTCGACCTCCAGGGCCGGTTCGCGGGCCGCATCGCCACGTTGCTCGCCCGCCGCGACGAGCTGCAGGAGCAGGTCGACGTCTGGCACCGCGAGCACGGCGCGGGCGACCCGGACGCCTACGCCGCGTTCCTCACCGAGATCGGCTACCTGGTGCCGGACACGACCGCGCACCTGACCGTCACGGGCGTGGATCCGGAGATCGCCGAGGTGGCAGGCCCACAGCTGGTCGTGCCCGCCACCGTGCCGCGTTACGCACTCAACGCCGCCAACGCCCGCTGGGGCTCGCTCTACGACGCGTTCTACGGCACCGACGCGCTCCCACAGGACCACGACCTCGCCCCGGGGTACGACGAGCAGCGCGGCGCCCAGGTGATCGCGGCCGCCGACGAGCTGCTCGACGAGCTGTTCCCGCTCGCCGAAGGCAGCCACGCCGACGTCACGGAGTACCGGGTCGACAACGGCGCGCTGGTGCCCGCCCTGGCCGATCCCGCGCAGTTCGCGGGCTCGGGCGACGGCGTGATCCTGCTGCGCCGCAACGGCCTGCACGTCGAGCTGACGATCAACTCGGAGTCCAGGGTCGGACGCCAGCACCACGCGGGCGTCGCCGACGTCGTGCTGGAGTCGGCGGTCACCACGATCGTCGACCTGGAGGACTCGGTCGCCACCGTCGACGGCGAGGACAAGGCGGGCGCCTACCGCACGTGGCTGGGCCTCATGACCGGCACGCTCTCGGCGACGTTCGAGAAGGGCGGCCACTCGGTCGAGCGCGTCGTGCACGGCGATCGGACCTACACCGCCCCGGACGGCGCGCCGCTCGTGCTGCCGGGCCGGTCGCTGCTCCTCGTGCGCAACTGCGGGCACCACATGACGACCGACGCCGTGGTCATCGACGGCGCTGAGGTGGCGGAAGGCGTCCTCGACGCGCTGGTCACGGCCACGGCGGCGCTGCACGACCTGCGCGGCCTCGGCCGGTTCTCCAACTCGCGCGCGGGCAGCGTCTACATCGTCAAGCCCAAGCAGCACGGGCCCGACGAGGTCGCGCTCACCGTCGAGCTGTTCGCCGCCGTCGAGGAGCACCTCGGCCTGCCTGCGGGCACCCTGAAGATCGGGATCATGGACGAGGAGAAGCGCACGTCGCTCAACCTCGGCGCCTGCATCGCCGCCGCTGCCGATCGGGTGATCTTCGTGAACACCGGCTTCCTCGACCGCACCGGCGACGAGATCCACACCGACATGGATGCGGGCCCGGTCGTGCGCAAGGACGACATGAAGTCCACGGCGTGGCTCACCACCTACGAGGACCGCAACGTCGACGTCGCGCTCGCGGCGGGCTTCGCGGGCACCGCGCAGATCGGCAAGGGCATGTGGGCGAAGCCCGCGGCGATGGCCGACATGCTGGCGCAGAAGGGGGTGCAGCCGGAGGCAGGCGCCACCTGCGCGTGGGTGCCCTCACCGACGGCTGCCACCCTGCACGCGCTGCACTACCTGCGCACCGACGTCCAGGCGCGGCAGAAGGAGCTCGCCGGGCGCATGACCGACCGGCGCGGCCTGCTGGAGGTGCCGGTGCTGACCGGCACCCTCTCCGACGAGGAGAAGCAGCACGAGCTGGAGACCAACGCGCAGTCCATCCTCGGCTACGTGGTCCGGTGGGTGGGGCTGGGCATCGGCTGCTCCACCGTGCCCGACCTCGAGGGCGTCGGCCTGATGGAGGACCGCGCCACCCTGCGCATCTCCAGCCAGCTCATCGCCAACTGGCTCTACCACCAGCTGGTCGACGAGCGCGACGTGCGGCTCACGTTCGAGCGAATGGCCGCCGTCGTCGACGAGCAGAACGCCAAGGAGGCGGGCTACCGGGCGATGGCCACCGACCTGGACCGCAGCGAGTCGTTCCAGGCCGCGCTCGACCTGGTGTTCTCCGGGCGCACCGAGGCGAACGGCTACACCGAGCGCGCCCTGACCCATTGGCGGCGCCGGGCGAAGGAGCGCGGCTGAGGGGTCTCACGCTGCACCCCACGCCGCTCGACCATCCCGATGCGGCGGCGCTGATCGTCCTCCTGCAGGCGCACTACCAGGAGATCTACGGCGGTCAGGACGAGACGCCGTTCGCCGTCGCCGAGTTCGTCCCGCCCGTGGGCCACTTCGTGATCGGCTACACCGACGGCGTGGCGGTCGCGTGCGGGGGTTGGCGGGCCCGCGACGGTGACGACCCGCCGTTGCGGCCGGGCGACGCCGAGATCAAGCGGATGTACGTGCGTCCGACGCACCGCGGCCGCGGCATCGCCCGTGCCGTGCTGGAAGACCTGGAGGTCACCGCGGCGTCCGCGGGCAGGCGGCGGATGGTGCTGGAGACCGGCGTGCGCCAGCCCGCGGCGATCGACCTCTACGTCGGCGCCGGTTACGCGCCGATGGCGCCGTTCGGCACCTATCGCGACGCGGAAGGCAGCCGCTACTACGCCAAAGCGCTGCCTGGCGAGATCGCCCGGGATGCCGGATGATCCGCATCACATACGACGAGGAGGGGGCCGGGCAATGATTGTTGCGGCGACCAATCTCCGACTGGACACGACGTGGATCGACTACGTGCTCGTGGTCTTCTACTTCGTGCTGGTCCTGGGGATCGGGGTGCTGGCGCGCAGATCGGTGTCGTCGAGTCTGGACTTCCTGCTGTCCGGACGCTCGCTGCCGGCGTGGGTGACCGGCCTGGCGTTCATCTCGGCCAACCTCGGCGCGATCGAGCTCATCGGCATGACGGCCAACGGCGCGCAGTACGGCCTGCCGACCGTGCACTACTACTGGGTCGGCGCCATCCCGGCCATGGTCTTCCTGGGCATCGTGATGATGCCGTTCTACTACGGCAGCAAGGCCCGCAGCGTCCCCGAGTTCCTGCAGAAGCGGTTCAACCACACCACGCAGCGGGTCAACGCCATCACGTTCGCGCTGGCCTCGGTGCTCATCGCGGGGGTCAACCTGTTCTCGCTCGGCCTGGTGCTCGAGGCGCTGCTGGGCTGGTCATTGGCGCTGGCGATCCCGGTCGCCGCGCTGGTCGTGCTGAGCTACACCTTCCTCGGCGGGCTCTCGGCGGCGATCTACAACGAGGTGCTGCAGTTCTTCGTCATCCTGGCGCTGCTCATCCCGCTGACGGTGGCGGGTCTCGCGCGCGTGGGCGGCTGGGCCGGGCTGCAGGAGAAGATCACTGCGGCGGGCCACGCGGGCGATCTGCACGCGTGGCCCGGCACGACGCTCACCGAGATCGCGAACCCGGTCCTTTCCGTCCTCGGCATCGTCTTCGGCCTGGGGTTCGTGCTCTCGTTCGGGTACTGGACCACGAACTTCGCCGAGGTCCAGCGGGCGCTGTCGGCGAAGAACATGTCGGCGGCGCGGCGCACGCCGATCATCGGCGCCTACCCGAAGGCGCTCATCCCGCTGGTCATCGTCGTCCCCGGCATGATCGTCGGCGGTGCTGGTGCCCGCGCTGACCGCCGCCAAGGCGGGCCAGCCCTCGGACGTCACCTACAACAACGCGCTGTCGCTGCTGATGGGTGAGGTGCTGCCCAACGGCATACTCGGCGTCGCGCTCGCGGGCCTGCTCGCGGCGTTCATGGCGGGCATGGCGGCCAACGTCAGCTCGCTCAACACGGTGTTCACCTACGACATCTGGCAGGACTGGCTGCGCCCCGGCAAGGACGACCGCTACTACCTGAAGGTCGGGCGGGCCGTCACGGCGATCGGCTGTGTGCTCGCCATCGGCACCGCGTTCATCGCGGGGAGCTACTCAGAACCTGATGGACTACATCCAGGCGCTGTTCAGCTTCTTCAACGCGCCGTTGTTCGCGATCTTCATCCTGGGTCTGTTCTGGAGGCGGATGAGCGGACCGGCGGGCTGGACCGGCCTGGTGTCGGGCACGATCGCGGCCGTGATCGTCGACGTGCTGGTGCGCACCGGCGTGTTCGCCCTCTCCAGCCAGGCGGGCAGCTTCGTGGGCGCGAGCGCCGCGTTCGTCGTCGGCGTGGTTGTGGCGATCGTGGTCTCGATGTTCACCCAGCCCAAGCCCGACGCCGAGCTGGTCGGCCTCACGTGGTCGTTGACCGACAAGGAGGCCCGCAGCCACGTCGCGACCGGGGAGGACGCCGGGTGGATCAAGTCGCCGGTCGTCCTCGGCGTGGGCGTCCTCGTCCTGACCGTCATCCTCTACATCATCGTCTAGGAGATGCGCCATGAGTGACAACGGTCCGAGCGCGGCCTCGACGCTGTTCGACCTGCGCACCGTCATCGCCGTGCTGTTCGCGTTCTACGGCATCGTCCTGACGATCATGGGTTTCGTGTCGGACAGCCCGGAGGAGCTGGCCAAGGCGGGCGGCATCGACATCAACCTCTGGACGGGCGTCGCGATGCTCGTCATCGCGGTGTTGTTCGTGGTGTGGGCGCGGGCGAAGCCGCTGCACCCGGCCGCGGCGCCGGACGACGCGGACGAGCGGCCGCCGCACCACTGAGGCGGGTGACGGGCCGCGCCGTGGAGGCTGCGGCCCGTCGTCGGAAAGGGGTCAGCGGCGATCGGACGGATAGCGCGGGTTGAACACCTCGAGCGTCCAATCGTCGAGGCGGCGCAGCGCGCGTCGGATGGTGATGATCATGGCGTTCCTCCTGTTCTCTGCGATCACATCTGGTACATCGAATCGGCCTCCTGAATCGTTCCAGACGATCAGGTGAATCAGCTCACGGGCGGGGGATTAGGCTCCCGCCCGTGCCGCTCTACGCCCTCGGCGCCGCCGAGCCCGACATCCATCCCGACGCCTACGTCCACCCCGACGCCGTCGTGATCGGCAACGTGACGATCGGCGCGGAGTCGTCGGTGTGGCCGACCGCGGTGCTGCGGGGCGATGACGGGTGGATCGAGGTCGGGGCGCGCACGAGCATCCAGGACGGCTCGATCATCCACACCACGACCGTGCGGCCGACGGTGATCGGCGACGAGGTCACCGTCGGGCACAACGTGCACATCGAGGCCGCGACGATCGGGCGCCGGGCGCTCATCTCGTCCGGCTCGGTCGTGCTGAACGGGGCGACGGTCGGCGCGGGCGCGATCGTCGGTGCGGGCGCGGTCGTGGCGCCGAACGCGGAGATCCCTCCGCGGGCCATGGCGTTGGGGGTGCCCGCGCGCGTGCGCCAGGGCTACGAGGTGCCCGAGGAGGCGTACGCGCGCGCCGTCACCAGTTACGTCGAGCGCGGCAAACGGTTCCGCGCGGAGCTCCGGAGGCTGGGCTGATGGGCGACAGCGGGCGCAAGCCGTTGGCGGAGGTCGTCGAGGCCGGGTGGGCGCAGGCGCTCGCGCCGGTGGCGCAGCGGGTCGCGGACATGGGTGACTTCCTGCGCGCCGAGCTCGCCGCCGGTCGCCGCTACCTCCCAGCGGGCACGAACGTGCTGCGCGCGTTCACCCAGCCGTTCCACGCGGTGCGGGTGCTGATCGTGGGCCAGGACCCGTATCCGACGCCGGGGCACGCGGTGGGGCTGTCGTTCTCGGTGTCGCCGACGACGCGGCCGGTGCCGCGGTCGCTCGCCAACATCTTCCGCGAGTACACCGCCGACCTCGGCCACCCGACGCCGTCGACCGGCGATCTCACCCCGTGGGCCGAACAGGGGGTGCTCCTGCTCAACAGGGTGCTCACCGTCGCGCCGGGGGAGCCGGGCTCGCACCGCGACAAGGGCTGGGAGGCGGTCACGGAGCAGGCGATCCGCGCGCTCGTCGCCCGCGACGGCGAGCCGCTCGTGGCGATCCTGTGGGGCCGCGACGCCCGCAACCTCGCGCCGCTGCTCGGGGACGTGCCGTTGATCGAGTCGGCGCACCCGAGCCCCATGTCCGCCGACCGGGGCTTCTTCGGCTCGCGCCCGTTCAGCCGGGCCAACGCGCTGCTGGAGGAGCTGGGCGGCGACCCGGTGGACTGGAAGCTGCCGTAGGCCGGTGCCGGGGTGGCGGCCGCGGCCGCGCTGGCCGTGCCGGTGGCGTGCCGGTGGCGGGGCGGTGGCGGGGCGGCCGTGCCGGTCGAGTGCCGGTCGCGTGCTGGTGGCGGGGCGGCCGCGCTGGCCGCGCCGGTGACGGGGCGGTGACGGGGCGGCGGCGGTGGGGTGGCGCGCGGCTTGCCACGGTGAGTCGCGCGTTTCGACACGGTGAGTCGCGCGTCTCCACACGGTGAGTCGCGCGTCTCCACATGGTGAGTCGCGCGTCTCCACACGGTGAGTCGCGCGTCTCAACACGGTGAGTTGGCGCCACCGGACCGCGGGTGCGGTGAGCGCAAAGCAACGCCTCCGGCCCAGGACGGGGCGGAGGCGTCGGGTTCGGGCTTCGGTCAGCCGCGGGTGACCTTGCCCGCCTTCAGGCAGGAGGTGCACACGTTCAACCGCTTGCGGTTGCCGCCGTTGATGCGCGTGCGCACGGTCTGGATGTTGGGGTTCCAGCGGCGGTGGGTACGGCGGTGCGAGTGCGAGACGGACATGCCGAAGCCCGGACCCTTTCCACAGACGTCGCAGACGGCAGCCACGTCGAACTCCTCGAAATCGATGTCGGTGAAGCCGGGGCAGCCCCGGTCGCGAGACACCAGCGTACCTGCGCCGCCGCGATCGTCCCATCGGGGGCGGATACGCTGGGGCCCCGTGCCCGCCCTGCTCGACCCCGCCCTGGTCCTCGCGTGGGCTAGGGCGTCGGTCGAGGTGCTGGAGCGTCGACGGCCCGAGCTGGACCGCATCAACGTCTTCCCGGTCGCCGACGCCGACACGGGAACGAACTTGCTGCTGACGATGCGGTCGGCCGTCGATGCGGCGGAGGAGGCGGTCGACGGTGCCGATCCGGACACCGTTGCGATCACCTCCGCCCTCGCCCGTGGCGCCTTGCTCGGCGCGCGCGGCAACTCGGGGGTGATCCTCTCGCAGGTGCTGCGGGGGCTCGCCCAAGCCGTGGCGGATGCCGCCGTGCCCGCGCCGGATTCTGCCGTGGCGCGCGTCGGCACCGCGGGCGCCGCCGTCTTCGCCGACGCGCTGGCCCGCGGCGCCGCTCTGGCCTCCGCGGCGCTCACAGACCCGCGCGAGGGCACCGCCCTCACCGTGCTCGCGGCCGCCGCTGTCGCGGCCCGCTCGGCGGCAGCCGCCGTCGGGGCCCCCCAGCCGACCGCCGCTGCTGCTGCCGCCGTCCCTTCGGCCGCCGCGCCCGCGGCTCACCCGCCCGCCGCGGCCGCCGTCCGGCCGCCTGCCGCGCTGGCCGCTCACCCGCCCGCCGCGGCCGCCGTCCGGCCGCCTGCCGCGCTGGCCGCTCACCCGCCCGTCGCGCCCGCCGTCCGGCCGGCTGCCGCGCTGGCCGCTCAGCCGGGCGCCGCGCCCGCCGTCCGCCCGCCTGCCTCGCTGGCGGCCCACAGGGCCGCCGCGCCCGCAGCCGAGCCGAGCGCCGCCGCAGCGTTCGCGCACTCCGCCCCGACCTCGGCGCCTCGCTCGTCTGCAGCCGCGTCCGCGGCTCACCCGGCAGCCGCCGGGGCGCCCTCCGCGTCTCGCCCGTCGGCCGCGGTGGGTGCGTCGGCGTCAGAGGGCACCGATGCCCGCGCCGCCCTGGCCGTTGCGGCGACAGCGGCCACCGACGCCGCGGCAACCGCCCTGCGCGCCACGACGGCACAGCTGCCCGAGCTCGGGCGGGCCGGGGTAGTCGACGCGGGCGGAATGGGCGTCTACCTCCTCCTCGACGCATTGGCCGCGCTGCTCGGCAACCGGCCGCCCGCGCCGCCGCCCCGGCCGAGCGCACGGGACCGGTCCGCACTGACCGCTCCCCGCGAGACCGGCTCGACGGACTACGACTACGAGGTGATGTACCTCCTCGACGCGCGTCCGGGCGCCGTCGACGCCCTCCGTGCGCGGCTCACCGAGCTGGGCGACAGCGTCGCGGTGATCGGCGACGGCCACGACCTCTGGCGCGTCCACCTGCACTGCAACGACATCGGCGCCGCCGTCGAGGCCGGGATCGCCGCAGGACGCCCCCACCAGGTCACCGTGGTCCGCTTCGCCGACCAGCCCGCACCCGGTCGATTCGTCCGTGAGCGGGCCGTGCTCATGATCGTCGTCGGCGCGGAGCTGGGCCGGTTGGCCCGCGACGCAGGCGCGGCCGTGCTGCAGCGCGCGCTCGAAACGCCGGTCGCGGAGGCCGAGATCGTGACGGCGCTCGCGGCCACCCGCGCCCGCGCGGTCGTGCTGATGCCCGGTGACCCCGACCTCGTGCCGGTGGCTGAACGCGCCGCGTCGGTCGTGCGCCGCGACGGCCAGGACGTGCTCGTCCTGCCCACGGCGTCCGTGCTCCAGAGCCTGTCCGCGCTCGCCGTGCACGACCCGGCGCGGCGGGCGGGGGAGGATGTCGTCGCGATGGCCGAGGCGGCCGCAGGCACCCGGACCGCCGCGCTGCTCGTGGCCGAGACCGAGGCGCTGACCTGGGTGGGCCGTTGCGAACCCGGCGACGTGCTCGGGATTGCGGACGGTGAGGTCGTGCTGATCGCCCCCGACCTTTCTGTCGGTGCACTGTGGTTGGCTCACCGCATGCTCCTGGGCGGCGGCGAGATCGTCACGGCACTGCTCGGCGCGGGCACCGACCCGGCCCTCGCCGAGGGGCTCCAGGCCGATCTGCACCGCAGCCATCCGGAGGTCGACGTCGTCGTCCACCAGGGGGGCCACACCGACTACCCGCTGGTGTTGGGGGTGGAGTGAGCGGAGCGATGGATCTGGCCACACCGCTGGTCACCGCCCTGGGCAAGCGCGCGGCCGATGGGCTGGGCCAGCAGCTGTCCCTGCACACGGTCGGCGATCTGCTGCGCCACTACCCGCGCCGCTACGTCGACCGCGGGCGCCTCACCGACATCGCAGGGCTGGAGGTCGGCGAGCACATCACCGTGGTCGCGCAGGTCGAGAAGGCCTCGCTGCGCGACATGCGCTCGCGCAACGGCAAGCTGCTCGCCGTCGTCATCCGCGACGAGAAGGGCGCCGAGCTCGACTGCACCTTCTTCAACGGCCACCGGCTGAAATCCCTGGTCAAGCCGGGCGTGCGGGCGGTGTTCTCCGGCAAGGTCAGCGTGTTCAACCGGAAGCTGCAGCTCACCCACCCGCAGTTCGAGACGCTCGACGAGGACGACGAGATCCGTCCTTTCATCTCGGTCTACCCGGCCACCGCCAAGCTCGGCTCGCAGGCGATCGCGCGGTCGGTGCGACAGGTGCTCGATCTGCTCGACGACGGCGGCCGGGTCGAGATCGCCGATCCGCTGCCGTCGTCGGTGCGCGCGGGCGAGAGCCTGGCCGAGCTCGGACGAGCGCTGCGGCGCATCCACGTGCCCGAGAGCCAGGCCGACATCCACGCCGCGCGCCACCGGCTGGTGTGGGACGAGGCCATGGGGGTGCAGCTCGCGCTCGCGCTGCGTCGCCGGGCCACGGCCACCCGGCCCGCCGCGGCCTGTCCGCCCCGGCCGGGCCGTCTGCTGGAGGCGTTCGACGCCCGCCTGCCGTTCGCGCTCACGGCCGGGCAGCGCGCGGTCGGGGAGGAGATCGCCGCCGACCTCTCCGGGCGGCATCCCATGAACCGGCTCGTGCAGGGTGATGTCGGCGCGGGCAAGACCGTGGTGGCGTTGCGGGCGATGTTGCAGGCGGTGGATGCGGGAAGGCAGGCTGCGCTGCTCGCGCCCACCGAGGTGTTGGCCGCCCAGCACGCCCGGTCGCTGCGCGCGTTGCTCGGCCCGCTGGGGCAGGCCGGTGAGCTGGGCGCCCCGGAGATCGCCACCCGGGTCACGCTGCTCACGGGGTCGTTGGGGGCGAAGGCGAAGCGGAAGGCGTTGCTGGATGCGCAGTCCGGCGAGGCGGGCATCGTCGTCGGCACCCACGCGCTGATCCAGGACCGGGTGGGGTTCGCCGAGCTGGGCCTGGTCGTGGTCGACGAGCAGCACCGGTTCGGCGTCGAGCAGCGCGATGCCCTACGCGCCCGCGGCGCGCACATGGTGCCGCACATGCTGGTGATGACGGCCACGCCGATCCCGCGCACGGTGGCGATGACCGTCTACGGCGATCTGGAGGTGTCCGCGCTGCGCGAGCTGCCCGCCGGGCGGTCGCCGATCGCCACCACCGTCGTGCCGTTGGCGGAGCGCCCGTCCTGGTTCCAGTCGGTGTGGCGGCGGGTGCGGGAGGAGGTCGCGGCCGGGCACCAGGCGTACGTCGTGTGCCCGCGGGTGGGCGACCCCAAGCTCGCCGAGGAGGCCGAGAGCGAGCCGCCGGACGCCGAGGGGGAGTCGGAGGGCCGCCGCCCGCCGCTCGCGGTGCTCGACGTGATCACGAAGCTGATGGAAGACCAGCTCGCCGGGCTGCGGCTCGGGCTGCTGCACGGCAAGCTGCCCGCCGACGAGAAGGACGCGGTGATGCGTGCGTTCGAGCGCGGCGAGCTGGACGTGCTGGTGGCCACCACCGTCGTCGAGGTCGGGGTCGACGTGCCCAACGCCACCGCCATGGTGATCCTCGACGCGGAGCGGTTCGGCCTGTCCCAGCTGCACCAGCTGCGCGGTCGGGTGGGCCGGGGCTCGGCGGTCGGGGTGTGCCTGCTGGTCACCGAGATGCCTGCCGCCACGGCCGCGCGCACCCGCCTCGACGCGATCGCGGACACCACCGACGGCTTCGCGCTCGCCCAGCTGGACCTCGAGCTGCGGCGCGAAGGAGACGTGCTCGGCGCCCTGCAGTCGGGCAGGCGCTCCGGCCTGCGGCTGCTCTCCCTGCTCAAGCACGAGGAGATCATCGCGAAGGCCCGGGTGTACGCGATGGACATCGTCGAGCACGACCCCACCCTGAGCGAGCACGGTGGCCTCGCCACGCTCGTCGGCCAGACGGTGGGCGACGAGGAGCGCGCGGCCTGGCTCGACCGGGTCTGACCCGTTCCGCCCGGCCCATGATCACAGGCCGACCCGCGCCCATGATCACCAGTTCGGTGCAAACCCCTGCCGTATCCGGCCGACTATGCGCCGAACTGGCGATCACCGCCGGTGCGGGGGGCGGGCGCGCTGGGGCCGAGCCTGAGGGGGCGGGCGCGGCGGGACTGGACGCGGCGGGGCCGGCCCGCGCACCACGCCGTGGCGGCGGTCCTCAGCCGGGAAGGGCGCCCCGGCTCGCGGCGTCGAGAGCGGCCGTGGCGGGCAGCGGCACGTGGATGACGCCTGCCCGGTCGAGCTTCGCGAGCTCGGAGCGGGCGCGGGTGTAGGCGGCGAGGCGCTCGGCGTCGTTGTCCGACTCGCGCGCCGTGGTGAGAAGCTTGATCACGCGCTCGACGGTGGCGCGCTCGGCGGGCGACAGCGTGGACAGCCGGATCCGCTCGGCGGCCTGCCGGGCCGCGTGCCAGGCCCGCTCGGCGCGGTCGACCGCCGCGACGAACGCGGGAGCGTGGTTGCCGCCCGGGAACGCGTCGGTGTCGAGGGCCTGCGCCTCGGCGAACGCGTCGACGAACCGCGCCGTGCTCGGCACCGCAACGTCGGCGAGGGCGGGCAGCCGGAGCACCGCCATCGGGTCGCACTCGTAGGCGGCGTAGGCGCTGCGCAGCCCGTCGAACCGGCGCCGGGCGTGGCCCCAGACCAGGTCCGGCCGGGGCGGCGCGGCGGGTCGGGCGGGCAGCGGGGCGGTGCCCGCGGCACCACCGCGGCGCAGGCGGGCCCGGCGCTGCGACCGGGTGATCGCGACCACGGCCCCGGCCACCACCAGCATCGGTGACGCCAGCAGCACCAGGATCCACGCGACGGTAATCAAGCCGAGCAGCATGCCGCCCCCGATCACCAGGACGCCGCCGTCGGAGGCGATCGTCAACGCGACGAACACAGCGACGATCGCGAACACCGCGCGGGCCTTCGCGTGGTGGTGGTGGTCGTACGGCCGCCCGGCCACGCGGCGCCGCCGGGCGTACGACTCGTCCCGCAGCCGCCGCCCATCGGCGAACGCGGCGGCGTAGGCCGGAGGGAACGGCGGCATCCCCGCCGGGTGACGATGGTGGCGCACGTCTCCTTGGTACCCCACCCGGGTGGTGTTCGCACGGGTCCGATCGAGTGCAGGCCGGTAGCGTTCCGCCGAGATCACCGATCCCCGCAGCCCCGAGGAGCCCGCCGTGTTCCGCAAGGTACTGGTCGCCAACCGCGGTGAGATCGCGATTCGCGCGTTCCGGGCCGCGTACGAGCTGGGCATCGCGACCGTGGCGATCTTCCCGTACGAGGACCGCAACTCGTTGCACCGCGCCAAGGCCGACGAGTCCTACCAGATCGGCGAGGTGGGCCATCCGGTCCGCGCGTACCTCTCGGTCGACGAGGTGGTCAAGGCCGCGCGCCGCGCGGGCGTCGACGCGGTCTACCCGGGCTACGGCTTCCTCTCCGAGAACCCCTATCTCGCCCAGGCGTGCGTCGACGCCGGCATCACGTTCGTCGGCCCACCCGCCGACGTGCTGCACCTCACCGGCAACAAGGCCCGCGCGATCGCCGCCGCCCGGGAGGCGGGCGTAGCGGTGCTCCGCTCCTGCGAGCCTTCCAGCGACGTCGAAGCCCTGGTCGCCGCGGCCGACGACATCGGGTTCCCGGTGTTCGTCAAGGCCGTCGCGGGCGGGGGCGGGCGCGGAATGCGCCGGGTCGAGCGGGCCGAGGACCTGCGGGACGCCGTCGACGCGGCCATGCGGGAGGCCGAGTCCTCGTTCGGCGACGCCACGGTGTTCCTCGAGCAGGCCGTGGTCAACCCGCGCCACATCGAGGTGCAGATCCTCGCGGACGCGGAGGGCAACGTCGTGCACCTCTACGAGCGGGACTGTTCGTTGCAGCGGCGGCACCAGAAGGTCATCGAAATCGCGCCCGCGCCGAACCTGGATCCCGACGCTGCGGGACCGGATCTGCGCCGACGCCGTCGCGTTCGCCAAGACCATCGGCTACGTCAACGCGGGCACCGTCGAGTTCCTCCTCGACGAGCGCGGCAAGCACGTCTTCATCGAGATGAACCCGCGCATCCAGGTGGAGCAC
This sequence comes from uncultured Actinomycetota bacterium, assembly GCA_963837575.1. Lineage (GTDB taxonomy): Bacteria > Actinomycetota > Actinomycetes > Mycobacteriales > Pseudonocardiaceae > Pseudonocardia. The sequence goes on along the minus strand of CAWIOI010000007.1, from coordinate 51,924 downwards.
ACGGTGACCGAGCAGATCACCGACCGCGACCTGGTCATCGCGCAGTTGCGCATCGCCGCAGGCCGCACCCTGCCCGAGCTGAACCTCACCCAGGACCAGGTGACGCTCTCCGGCGCCGCGCTCCAGTGCCGGGTCACGACCGAGGACCCGGCGAACGGGTTCCGCCCCGACACCGGCGTGATCAGCAACTACCGCTCACCCGGCGGTCCCGGCGTTCGGCTCGACGGCGGCACGACGCACACCGGCGCCGAGGTCAGCGCCCACTTCGACTCGATGCTGGTCAAGCTCACCTGCTACGGCCACAGCTTCGAGCAGGCCGTCCGACGGGCCCGGCGCGCGATCGCGGAGTTCCGCATCCGCGGGGTGGCTACCAACCTGCCGTTCCTGGGCGCGGTCCTCGACGACCCCGACTTCCAGGCAGGCCACATCACCACGTCCTTCATCGACGAGCGCCCCGAGCTGCTGCGCACCCGCAAACCCGCAGACCGCGGCACCCGCATCCTCACCTACCTCGCCGAGACCACGGTCAACCGGCCGCACGGGCGTCGTCCGGAGGTCGTGGAGCCGGTCGACAAGCTGCCTCGGTCGGCCAACGGGGCCGCACCCGCGTCCGGGTCGCGGCAACTGCTGCGCGAGCTGGGGCCCGAGGGGTTCGCGCGACGCCTGCGGGAACAGACGCCGGTGGCCGTCACGGACACGACGTTCCGCGACGCGCACCAGTCGCTGCTGGCCACGCGCGTGCGCAGCCGGGACCTGCTCGCCGTCGCGCCGCTCGTCGCGCGCACCGCGCCGCAGCTGCTGTCGCTGGAGTGCTGGGGCGGCGCGACCTACGACGTCGCGCTCCGGTTCCTCGCCGAGGACCCCTGGGCCCGGCTCGCCGCCCTCTCCGAGGCTGTGCCCAACATCTGCCTGCAGATGTTGCTGCGCGGGCGCAACACCGTCGGCTACACGCCGTACCCGACCGAGGTCACCGACGCGTTCGTGCAGGAGGCCGCCGCCACCGGCATGGACATCTTCCGGATCTTCGACGCGCTCAACGACGTCGCGCAGATGCGGCCCGCGATCGACGCGGTCCGCGCGACGGGCACGGCCGTCGCCGAGGTGGCGCTCTGCTACACCGGCGACCTCTCCGACCCCGGCGAGAACCTCTACACGCTCGACTACTACCTGCGCCTCGCCGAGCAGATCGTCGAAGCGGGCGCGCACGTGCTCGCGATCAAGGACATGGCCGGGCTGCTGCGCCCACCTGCGGCCCGTGCGCTGGTCACCGCCCTGCGCGAGCGCTTCGACCTCCCGGTGCACCTGCACACCCACGACACGGCGGGCGGCCAGCTCGCCACGCTCGTCACGGCGATCGACGCCGGGGTGGACGCCGTCGACGGGGCGGTGGCGTCGATGGCGGGCACGACGTCGCAGCCCTCGCTCTCGGCCCTGGTCGCGGCCACCGACCACACGGAGCGGGCCACCGGCCTTTCGCTGGCCGCGGTGGGTGATCTCGAGCCGTACTGGGAGGCCGTCCGGAAGGTCTACCGGCCGTTCGAATCCGGGCTCGCCGCCCCCACCGGCCGCGTCTACCACCACGAGATCCCCGGCGGCCAGCTGTCCAACCTGCGCCAGCAGGCCATCGCGCTGGGACTGGCCGACCGGTTCGAGCTGATCGAGGACCTCTACGCCGCCGCCGACCGCATGCTCGGACGGCTGGTGAAGGTGACGCCGTCGTCGAAGGTGGTGGGCGACCTCGCGCTGCACCTGGTCGGGCTCGGGCGTCGAGGCCAAGGACTTCGAGGCCGACCCCGGGCCACTTCGACGTGCCCGACTCCGTGATCGGCTTCCTGCGCGGCGAGCTCGGCGACCCGCCCGGCGGCTGGCCGGAGCCGTTCCGCACCCGGGCGCTGGAAGGCCGTCCGCCCGAGCGCGAGCACGCCGAGCTCTCGGACGAGGACCGGGAGGGCCTCGCGCGGTGCCGCCGCCCGACGCTCAACCGGCTGCTGTTCCCCGGCCCGACCAAGGAGTACCTGGCGCATCGCGAGTCCTACGGCAACACGTCGGTGCTGTCCACGAAGGACTTCCTCTACGGGCTCGAGCCCGATGTCGAGCACACGGTCGAGCTGGAGCCGGGCGTCACGCTGATCATCGAGCTGGAGGCGATCTCCGAGCCCGACGAGCGCGGCTACCGGACCGTCATGACGTCGATGAACGGGCAGCTGCGGCCGGTGTCGGTGCGCGACACGGAGGTCGCCACCGACGTCAAGGCCGCGGAGAAGGCCGACCGGGGCAACCCGCGGCACGTCGCCGCCCCGTTCGCGGGCGTGGTGACGCTGCAGGTGGATGAGGGCGACAAGGTGGCCGCGGGCCAGACCGTCGCGACGATCGAGGCGATGAAGATGGAGGCGAGCATCACCGCGCAGCAGGAAGGCACGGTCGCGCGGCTGGCCATCGGCAAGGTGCAGCAGGTCGAGGGCGGCGACCTCCTCCTGGAGCTGGAGTAGCGGGTGACGCGCATCGTGGCGGGCGTGGCGGGCGGGCGGCGGCTGGCCGTGCCGCCCTCCGGCACCCGGCCCACGTCCGACCGGGTGCGGGAGGCGCTCTTCTCGGCGCTCGCCCACGACCCCGGACTGGACGGCGCCGCGGTGCTCGACCTGTGCGCGGGCTCGGGCGCGCTCGGCCTGGAGGCGCTGTCGCGGGGCGCCGCGCACGTGCTGCTCGTGGAGATGCGACCGGCGCGCGGCCGCCGTGCTCCGCCGCAACGTCGCGGCGGTCGACCTGCCCGGCGCGCAGGTGCGGACCGCGCCCGCGGCGGCCGTCCTGGGTGGACCGCCCGACCGGGCCTACGACGTGCTGCTCGTCGACCCGCCCTACGCCACGCCGGATGCCGAGGTGGCCGGGTGGCTCGCGGCCGCCGTCGCGCACGGGTGGCTCGCCGACGACGCCACGGTCGTGGTCGAGCGCCCCACCCGCGGCGGCCCGTTCCCCTGGCCCGCCGCCGCTGAAAACGGTCCGTGAGCGACGTTACGGAGAGACCACGCTGCACCTCGCGCGCTGTTACGGTCCCTGCCCATGAGGCGCGCCGTCTGCCCCGGCTCCTTCGACCCGCCGACGAACGGGCACCTGGACATCATCGGGCGCTCGGCGTCGCTGTTCGACGAGGTCGTCGTGGCCGTGCTGGTGAACAAGAGCAAGAAGGGCTTGTTCACCGTCGAGGAGCGCATCGCGATGCTCGGCGAGATCGTCGCGCCGTACCCGAACGTCTAGGTCGACTCGTTCGACGGGCTGCTCGTCGACTACTGCCGCACGCACGACGTCCGCGCGATCGTCAAGGGTCTGCGCGCGGTCACCGACTTCGACTACGAGCTGCAGATGGCCCAGATGAACCAGCAGCTGTCGGGGGTCGACACGCTGTTCATGTCGACCAGCCCGGAGTGGAGCTTCGTGGCCAGCTCGTTGGTCAAGGAGATCGCCACCTTCGGCGGCGACGTCGCGCACCTGCTGCCCGCCGTCGTGCACCGCCGCCTCATGGAGCGCATCGCCGAGCGGGCCTGAGACACGCCTGGCAGGCGTCAATCCGCCGTCCGGGCGTCGTCCGATGAGAGGATCGCGGCGTGTACCGGGTCTTCGAATCCCTCGACGCGCTGGTCACCGTCGTCGAGGAGGCGCGCGGGGTCCCGATGACGGCCAACTGCGTCGTCCCCCGCGGCGATGTGCTGGAGCTGCTCGACGACATCCGCGAGGCGCTCCCCGGCGAGCTGGACGACGCGCAGGACGTGCTCGACCGCCGCGACGAGCTCGTCGACGACGCCGCCCAGGAGGCCGAGCAGACCCGGTCGGGCGCGCAGGCCGACGCGGCGGCCGCGCTCGCCGCTGCGCACACGGAGGCCGACCGGCTCCTCGCCGACGCCCGCGCGGAGGCCGAGCAGACCCTCGCGACCGCCCGCCACGAGGCCGAGCGCGCGGTCGCCGACGCCCGCAGGCAGTACACCGAGCTCACCGACCGCGCGCGCAAGGAGGCCGAGCAGTCCGTGGAGGCGGGCCGCGCGACCCACGACCGCTACGTCGCCGAGGCCCGGGCCGAGCAGGGCAGGCTGGTGTCGCAGACCGAGGTCGTGCGGGCGGCGAACGCCGAGGCGGCCCGCGTCGTCGACGCCGCCGAGACCGAGGCCGACCGCCTGCGCCGCGAGTGCGACGCCTACGTCGACGGCAAGCTCGCCGAGCTGGAGGACACGCTCGGCAAGGCGCTCGCCACCGTGACCAGGGGCCGCAGCCAGCTCTGGCGGGGCGCCCCGGCGGGCGCGCCGCGCGGGCGCACCGGCACGGGCATGGACCTCTTCGATTGACGCCGCGACCGCCTGCGGCAACCCTCGGCCGCGGTGCGGCTTACCCTGGAGGCGTGAGCACGCACCGCCCCGCCGCCCGCCGGACCGTGGGCCATCTCCACCCGGGAGCTGGGCCGACGGCCCGGTGCCATGCGCACCTACACCGGCGAGGTTCCCGCGCCGCCGGACGGGATGGGGCTGCCGACGATCGGGGTGCCGCCCGGCGCGCCCGTCGCGTTGGACCTGCGGCTGGAGTCGGTCGCGGAGGGCGTCTACGTCTCCGGCACGGCGCACGCCCGGCTCGAAGGCGAGTGCGCGCGCTGCCTCGACCCGCTCATCGACGAGATCACGGTCGACATCGGGGAGCTGTTCGCCTACCCCGACAGCGTCACCGACGAGACCACCGACGAGGACGAGCTGCCCCGGGTCGTGGACGACCGCGTCGACCTGGAGCAGACCGTCCGCGACGCGCTCGTGCTCGACCTGCCGCTCGCCCCGCTGTGCCGCCCGACTGCCGCGGGCTGTGCGCCGAGTGCGGCGAGAAGTGGGCCGACCTCGCGCCGGACCACGGGCATGAGACACTGGACCCACGGTGGGCCGCTCTGCGTGAGCGTCTGCCCGCCGAATGACCCTCGAGCACGACTGCTAGGAGATTCACTGTGGCCGTTCCGAAGCGCCGGATGTCGCGCTCGAACACGCGATCCCGTCGGTCGCAGTGGAAGGCCACTGCCCCCACGCTCGTCACCTGCTCGAACCGCGCCTGCCGGGCCACCAAGCCCCCGCACGTCGCCTGCCCCGTCTGCGGCACCTACAACGGTCGCCCGGTCGTCACCCCGGCCTGACGCCGCGCACAAGCCTATGCCGGAACGCGGTGCAGCGAGACCCGCGCGTGATCGTGGGCCCCTTCTCGCGTCGCTGGGCGTCGAGCTGTCCGACGACCTGCTCACCCTGGCGCTCACCCACCGCTCCTACGCGTACGAGAACGGCCACCTGCCGACCAACGAGCGCCTGGAGTTCCTCGGCGATTCGGTGCTGTCCATCGTCGTCACCGAGCGGCTCTACCTCGACCACCCCGAGCGGCCGGAGGGGCAGCTGGCGAAGCTGCGCTCCAGCGTGGTCAACATGCACGCGCTGGCCGGGGTGGCCGCCACCCTCGGCGGCCCCGCCGGGCTCGGCGTCTACCTCTACCTGGGCCGCGGCGAGGACCTGACGGGCGGGCGCACGAAGCCCAGCATCCTCGCCGACGCCACCGAGGCGCTGATCGGCGCGGTCTACCTCGAGCACGGGCTGGAGACCGCCCGCGAGCTCGTGCACCGCCTGTTCGCCTCGCTGTTGCGCAACGCGCCGCTGCTCGGCGCGGGCCTGGACTGGAAGACCAGCCTGCAGGAGCTCACGGCCGCGACCGACCTCGGCGTGCCCGAGTACCGCATCGCCGAGGAAGGCCCCGACCACCTGAAGATGTTCACGGCCACGGCCGTCGTCGCGGGTCGAGACCTGGGGTCGGGCGTGGGGCGCACCAAGAAGGAAGCCGAGCAGAAGGCCGCCGAGCTGGCCTGGCACGCGCTCACCAAGGAGGCCGCCACCTCCAGCGCCGCGGGTTCGTAGGGCGGCCGAGCGTGCCCGAGCTGCCGGAGGTCGAGGTCGTCCGGCGCGGCCTCGCCGAGCACGTGCGGAAGCGCACGATCGCCGACATCGCCGTGGCGCACCCGCGCGCCGTGCGGCGCCATCTCGCGGGCGACGCCGACTTCGCCGCCCGCCTGGCCGGTCGCACGATCACCGAGGCGCGGCGCCGCGGCAAGTACCTCTGGCTCGAGCTCGACGGCGGTAGCGCGGGGGACGACGCCGTGCTCGCCCACCTCGGCATGAGCGGCCAGATGCTCATCGCCGACCCGGGCACGCCCGACGAGAAGCACCTGCGCGTCCGCGTGCGGTTCGCCGACGACGGGCCGGAGCTGCGGTTCGTCGACCAGCGCACCTTCGGTGGCCTGTCGGTGCACCCGCTCGTCGCGGCCGTCGGCGGGGGTCTGCTGCCCGCCCCGATCGCGCACATCGCGCGCGACCCGATGGATCCCGCGTTCGACCTCGACGCCGCCGTGGCGGGCATCCGCCGTCGCCGCACCGAGCTCAAACGGGCCCTGCTGGACCAGACGGTCGTGTCCGGCATCGGCAACATCTACGCCGACGAGGCGCTGTGGCTGGCGCGCCTGCATGGCGCCCGCCCGACCGAGACGCTCACCCGCGCGCAGGGTCGCGCCGTGCTCACCGCGGCGTCCGAGGTGATGGACACCGCCCTGGCCGCTGGGGGCACGTCGTTCGACACGCTCTACGTCAACGTGAACGGCGCCTCGGGCTACTTCGACCGGTCGCTCAACGCCTACGGCCAGGCCGACCGGCCCTGCGCCCGCTGCGGCACCCCGATCCGGCGTGAGGCGTTCATGAACCGCGGCAGCTTCAGCTGCCCGCGCTGCCAGCCCCGACCCCGCTCGGCAGGCGCGGTCAAAGCCAGCCCTTCCGCTTGAACGCCAGGTACAGCGCCCCGGACAGCAGCAGCATGAGGCCGAGCGCGAAGGGGTAGCCGAACGGCCAGCGCAGCTCGGGCATCACGTCGAAGTTCATGCCGTACACCGAGGCGACGAACGAGGGCGCGAAGAAGATCGCCGCCCACGACGAGATGCGCTTGACCTGCTCGTTCTGTTCGAAGCCCGCCTCGGTCATCCGGGCCATCTCCTCGTTCTGCCGCTGGCCCACCAGGGTCGCGTTGACCTGCAGGATGTTCGCCAGCAGGTCACGGAACCCGGCCAGCCGCTCCATCACCCGCGTGGCGTGGTCGGCGACGTCGCGCAGGTTGCGCCGCAGCTCCAGGTCACTGCCCTCCGCACGTTGCTTGAGCGTGGCGCGCATCGCGTCGAAGAGGTCGGCGAGCGGGTCGACCGCCCGCTGGAAGTCGATCACCTCGCGGGACAGCTGGTAGATCCGCCGGGACACCTGCGGGTCGCCGTCGAAGACCTGCACCTCGATCTCGTCGATGTCGTTCTGGAGGCCTTCGAGGACCGGCCCGTAGTCGTCGACGACCTTGTCCAGCACCGCGTACAGCACCGCGTTCGGCCCCTGGCGCAGGAGGTCCGGGTCCGCCTCCAGCCGCGCCCGCACCGCCCCGAGATCGGGCTCCTCGGCGTGCCGCACGGTGATCACGAAGTCGGGCCCGAGGAACAGGTGGATCTCGCCGATGTCGACGACCTCGTGCGGGTCGACGTAGCGCGCGGGTCGAAGGGCCACGAACAACACGTCGCCGTACCGCTCCAGCTTCGGCCGCTGGTGGGCGTTGACCGTGTCTTCGACGGCGAGGGCGTGCAGGCCGAACTCCTCCGCGACCGCCCGGATCTCGGCCTCGTCCGGGCGCAGCATGCCGATCCAGCCGAAGCTCTGCCCGTCGGACGGGCAGGAGCGCAGCGCCTCGAAGGTGTGGTCGAGCGAGTCGGGTTCGATGGCGCGCTTCCCGTCGACGTAGATCGCGTTGTCGACCACCGACATGCGCCACTCCTCAGCTCGCGTGCCAGGGGAGGGTAGCCGGAAGGGACCGTTAGTAACGCGTCAAGACCTCCTGGTTCCGCCGTCAACGCCGCGTTCGAGCGGGCCCGCGGCCGGGCGTTGCGCGGCGATGCTCGGGAGGTCCGCCATCCCGGCGGACCTCCCGAGGAGGAACCCGTGGCCGACCTGGCCTATGCGTTGCTGATCATCGTCGGCTTCGCGCTGCTCGCGCTGACGCTGAGGGGGCTGGAGCGGCTGTGATCGTCGATCTCATCGGTGGGCTCATCGCGCTGGGCCTGCTCGTCTACCTCGTGGTCGCACTGCTGCGCCCGGAGCGCTTCTGATGTCCGACACAGTGGCAGGCCTGTTGCAGGTCGGTGTGCTCCTGGTGCTGCTCGCCGCCGCCTACGTGCCGCTCGGGGACTACATGGCGCGGGTGTTCACCGGCGAGAAGCACCTACGGGTGGAAAGGGCGGTCTACCGCGTCGCCCGGGTGGACGCCGACACCGGGCAGCGATGGCCCACCTACGCCGCCGCGCTGCTCGCGTTCTCCTTCTTCGGCGTGACGCTGCTCTATCTCCTGCAGCGGTTCCAGCCGCTGCTCCCGATGGGCTTCGGGCGCGGCGCCGACGGCGACCAGATCCCGCCCGCGATGGCGTTCAACAACGCGATCTCGTTCGTCACGAACACGAACTGGCAGTCGTACGTGCCCGAGCAGGTCGTCGGCAACACCGTGCAGATGGTCGGGCTCACCGTCCAGAACTTCCTGTCCGCGGCGGTCGGCCTCGCCGTCGCCGTCGCGCTGATCCGGGGGTTCGTCCGCACGGGGACCGACCGGCTGGGCAACTTCTGGGTCGACCTCACCCGCGGCGTGATCCGGATCCTCCTGCCACTCGGGTTCGTCGCCGCCATCGCGCTGGTCGCCACCGGCGTGGTGATGACGCTGCGGTCGGGCGTCGACGTCACCACCGTCGACGGCACGCCGTACACGCTCCCGCTGGCGCCCACGGGCTCCCAGGAAGCGATCAAGGAACTGGGGACCAACGGCGGCGGTGTCTTCAACGCCAACTCCGCGCACCCGTTCGAGAACCCGAACGCGCTGTCGAACCTGCTGGAGATCTTCCTCCTGCTGGTCATCCCGGTGTGCCTCACCCGGACGTTCGGCACCATGGTGCGCGACCGCAGGCAGGGCCTGGTGCTCGTCGCCGTGATGGGGGTGATCTGGGGCGCGTTCGTCGCGATCGCGTGGCTCGCCGAGACCCACCCCAACGGGCCTGCCGCGATCGCCGCGGGCGCCGCGATGGAGGGCAAGGAGGTGCGGTTCGGCATCCCGGCCTCGGTGCTGTTCGGGGTGTCGACCACGGGCACGTCCACCGGCGCGATCAACTCGCTGCACGACAGCTACACCGGCGGCGCGGGCGGCGTCGTCCTGCTCAACGTGCTGCTCGGCGAGGTCGCGCCCGGCGGCGTCGGCACCGGCCTGTACGGGATCCTGGTGATCGCGGTCATCGCGGTGTTCCTCGCCGGGCTCATGGTCGGGCGCACCCCGGAGTACCTGGGCAAGAAGCTCGGCCGGGTCGAGGTCACCGCCGCCGCGGTCTCCATCCTCACCATGCCGACGCTGGTGCTGCTCGGCGCGGGCCTGGCCATCGCCCTCCCGTCGACGCTCGGCGCGCTGAACAACGACGGCGCGCACGGCTTCTCCGAAGTGCTCTACGCCTACGCGTCGGCGTCGAACAACAACGGCAGTGCGTTCGCGGGCATCACGGTGACGAGCGACTTCTTCCAGACGACGCTCGGGTTCTGCATGCTCTTCGGCCGGTTCGTGCCGATCCTGGCCACGCTCGCGCTCGCCGGTTCCCTGGCCCGCCAGAAGCGGGTCGCGGCGGGCGCCGGGACCCTTCCGACCAACGGGCCGCTGTTCGCCGTGCTGGTCGGCGGGACCGTGCTCCTGGTGGCGGCCTTGACGTTCTTCCCAGCCTTGGCCCTCGGGCCCGTCGTGGAGGCGCTCTCATGACCACCGTCCAGGACCGTCCCGCGGTCGCCACCCACGGCGCGGTGCAGGCGGGCGCGTTCGCCCCGCGCCAGCTGCTGCAGGCCCTCCCCGAGGCGCTGCGCAAGCTCGACCCGCGCACCCAGCTGCGCAACCCGGTGATGTTCGTCGTGTGGGTCGGGTCCGTCGTCGTCACGGTGTCGGCCGCCGCCGCGCCGAGCCTGTTCGCGATCCTCATCGCCATCTGGCTGTGGTTCACGGTGCTCTTCGCCAACCTCGCCGAGGCCGTAGCGGAGGGCCGGGGCAAGGCGCAGGCCGAGACGCTGCGCCGCACCAAGCGCGAGACGATCGCGCGCAGGCTCGGCCGCGACGGCAGGGAGTCCGCCGTGCCCGGCACCGAGCTGCGCGTCGGCGACCTCGTGGTCGTCGAGGCGGGGGAGACCATCCCGGGCGACGGCGACGTCGTCGAGGGCATCGCGACGGTCGACGAGTCGGCGATCACCGGCGAGTCCGCCCCCGTCCTGCGCGAGGCGGGCGGGGACCGCAGCTCGGTGACGGGCGGCACGACCGTCCTCTCCGACCGGATCGTCGTCAAGATCACGACCAAGCCCGGCGAGTCGTTCGTCGACCGGATGATCGCGCTGGTCGAGGGCGCGTCGCGGCAGAAGACGCCCAACGAGATCGCGCTGACCATCCTGCTCGCCGCACTGACGATCATCTTCCTGCTGTCCGTCGTCGCGCTGCAGCCGATGAGCGGCTACGCGGGCGGCGAGCAGTCGCTGATCGTCCTCACCGCCCTGCTGGTGTGCCTCATCCCGACCACGATCGGCGCGCTGCTCTCGGCCATCGGCATCGCCGGGATGGACCGGCTCGTGCAGCGCAACGTGCTGGCGACCTCCGGCCGCGCGGTCGAGGCGGCGGGCGACATCGACACGCTGCTGCTGGACAAGACCGGCACCATCACGTTCGGCAACCGGCAGGCCACCGAGCTGATCCCGGTGACCGGCGTGACCATCGCCGAGCTCGCGCACGCCGCGCGCCTCTCCTCGCTGGCCGACCAGACCCCGGAAGGCCGCAGCGTGGTCGCGCTGTGCGCCGCCGAGCACGGGTTGGCTCCCGAGGCGACGGCCGCGGAGGCGATGGCGGAGTTCGTGCCGTTCACCGCGCAGACCCGCATGTCCGGGCTGGACATCGGCGACAGGCAGATCCGCAAGGGCGCCGCCGGATCCGTCGCCGCCTGGGCCGCGATCTCCTCTGCCGAGGTGACCCGCGTGGTCGACCAGATCGGCGACGAGGGCGGCACGCCGCTCGCCGTCGCCGTGCGCGACGCGGGCACGACCCGCGTGCTGGGCGTCATCCGGCTCTCCGACGTCGTGAAGCCGGGCATCGCCGCCCGGTTCGCCGAGCTGCGCGCCATGGGCATCCGCACCGTGATGATCACCGGTGACAACCCGCGCACCGCCAAGGTGATCGCCGCGCAGGCCGGGGTCGACGACCACCTCGCCGAGGCCACACCCGAGGACAAGATGGCCCTCATCCGCAAGGAGCAGGAGGGCGGACGGCTGGTCGCCATGACCGGTGACGGGACGAACGACGCGCCCGCGCTCGCCCAGGCCGACGTCGGCGTCGCGATGAACACCGGCACGTCCGCCGCGAAGGAGGCGGGCAACATGGTCGACCTCGACTCCGACCCGACCAAGCTGATCGAGATCGTCGAGATCGGCAAGCAGCTGCTCATCACCCGCGGCGCGCTCACCACGTTCTCCGTGGCCAACGACCTGGCCAAGTACTTCGCGATCCTGCCCGCGATGTTCGTGACGATCTACCCGCCGCTGGGGGCGCTGAACATCATGGGTCTGGCCACCCCCGAATCGGCGATCCTGTCCGCGGTGATCTTCAACGCGCTCATCATCGTGGCGCTGATCCCGCTCGCCCTGCGCGGCGTGCGCTACCGGCCCACGAGCGCGGCGAGCCTGCTGCGCCGCAACCTCGCGATCTACGGGCTCGGCGGCGTCGTCACCCCGTTCGTGGGGATCTTCCTCATCGACCTGCTCGTCCGACTGATTCCGGGGATCTAGCCATGTTCGCCACACTGCTGCGCCAAGCCGGTTCCGGCCTGCGGGTGCTGATCCTCTTCGCGGTGCTCACCGGGGTGGTCTATCCGCTGGTCACCCTGGCCGTCGCGCAGGTACCGGGCCTGTCTGCGCAGGCCACCGGGTCGATCGTCGACAGCCGCGACGGCACGCCCGCGGGATCGGCGCTGATCGGGATCGACCCGGTGGCCGAGGATCCGAACGCCGACCCGTGGTTCCACACCCGTCCCGCGGCGTCGGCGAAGGACATCCTGGGCCCGGCCGACACCAGCACGTCGGGCGGCTCGAACAAGGGCACGTTCGACACGAAGCTCACCGACACGATCAACGGGCGCCGGGCCGCGATCGCGGCGCGCGAGGGTGTGGCGCCCGCCGCCGTGCCGCCGGACGCGGTGACGGCGTCGGCCTCCGGCCTCGACCCGGACGTCAGCCCCGCCTACGCCGCGTTGCAGGCCGCACGGGTCGCGCGGGTGACCGGCCTGCCCGAGGCGCAGGTCCGGGCACTGGTCGCGCAGGCGTCGTCCGGGCGGATCCTCGGCTTCCTCGGCGAGCCGACGGTCAACGTCACCGAGCTCAACCTGGCCGTGGCGGCCGCGCGACGCTGAGTCGTGGTTTGGCTAGGAGCACGATGGCGGACGTGACCAGGAGGGGCGAGCTGCGCATCTACCTCGGGATGGCGCCGGGCGTCGGCAAGACGTTCGCCATGCTCGGCGAGGCCCGCCGCCGCAAGGAGCGGGGCACCGACGTCGTCGTCGGCTTCGTCGAGACCCACGGCCGGGCGAAGACCGCCGAGCTCATCGACGGGCTGGAGGTCGTGGCCCGACGCCCGGTCGGGGGGCATCCCGGGCTCGACGAGATGGACCTCGACGCGGTGCTGGCGAGGCACCCCGAGGTCGTGCTGGTCGACGAGCTGGCCCACACCAACGCCGCGGGATCTCGCCACGGCAAGCGCTGGCAGGACGTCGAGGACCTGCTCGACGCGGGCATCGACGTCCTGACCACGGTGAACGTGCAGCACCTCGAGTCGCTGAACGACGTCATCGAGCGGATCACCGGCGTGCGGCAGAAGGAGACCGTGCCCGACGAGGTCGTGCGCCGGGCCGAGCAGATCGAGCTCGTCGACATCACCCCGGAGGCGCTGCGGCGGCGGCTCGCGCACGGCAACGTCTACGCGGCCGAGAAGGTCGACGCCGCGCTGGCCAACTACTTCCAGCCGGGCAACCTCACCGCACTGCGCGAGCTGGCGCTGCTCTGGGTGGCCGACGAGGTCGACATGGCCCTGCAGCGCTACCGCACGGAGAAGAACGTCACCGACACGTGGGAGACCCGCGAGCGCGTCGTCGTGGCGCTGACCGGCGGCAAGGAGAGCGAGACGGTGCTGCGGCGGGCCGCGCGCATCGCCAAGCGCTCGAACTCCGCCGACCTGCTCGCCGTCCACGTCCTGCGCGGCGACGGGCTCGCCGGCGGCGCCCGTCGGGGCGATACCGAAGCTGCGGCGGCTCGCCGAGGACGTCGGCGCGAGCTTCCACACCGTCGTCGGCGGCGAGGACGTGCCCGCCGCGCTCCTGGAGTTCGCCCGCGGGGCCAACGCCACGCAGCTGGTGGTCGGCACGTCGCGGCGCTCGCGGCTGGCCCGGACGTTCGTCGAGGGCGTCGGCGCCCGCGTGGTGCAGCACTCCGGAACGATCGACGTGCACATGGTCACCCACGACGAGGCCGGTCGCGGGCTGCGGCTGCCCGCGCTGCACACCAGCCTCTCGGTGGCCCGGCGAGCGCTGGGCTGGGGGCTCGCCGTTGGCACTGCCGCTGATGGCCACCGGCATGGGGGTCGGCCTGCGCGGGTGGCTCGGGCTCTCGACCGACGTCGTCGTGTACTTCCTCGCCACCGTGGTTGCGGCGCTCGTCGGCGGGCTCGGCCCGGCGCTCGTCGCGGCGGTGTTCGGCGGTCTGCTCCTCAACTTCTTCCTCACCCAGCCGCTGTACTCGCTCACGATCGCCGAGCCCGAGAACGTCGTCACGGTGGCGGCCATGATCCTCGTCGCGGTGCTCGTGGCGCTGGTCGTCGACCGCGCGGCGCGGCGGGCCCAGCAGGCGGCACGGGCCCGGGCGGAGGGCGCGTTGCTGGCGTCGTTCGCCCGCACGGTGCTGACCCGCACCGATCCGCTGCCCCGCCTGCTGGAGAAGGTGCGCGAGGGGTTCGGGCTCGCGTCGGTGGCCCTCCTGGAGCGGGTCGCGGGCGACGAGTGGGTCTGTGTGGCGTCGTCGGGCCCGCTGGGCTGCGCCACCCCGGACGACGCCGATGTCGACGTCGCCGTGGAGGAGGACCTGCACCTCATCGGCAGCGGCCGGTCGCTGGACGCGGCGGACCGGCGGCTCCTGGAGGTGGTGGGCGGCCAGGCGCTGCTGGCGTTGCGCAGCCAGCGGGCCGCGGCGCAGGCCGAGGAGTCCCGCCGCCGCGCCCAGGCCACCGAGATCCGCAGCGCGCTGCTGTCGGCCGTCGGCCACGACCTGCGCAGCCCGCTGACCTCGATCAAGGCCGCCGCGGGCAGCCTGCGCGACCCGGACCTGCGGCTCTCCTCCGCCGACCAGCAGGAGCTGACGGCCACGATCGAGGAGTCCGCCGACCGGCTCGCCGCGCTGGTCGACAACCTCCTCGACTCCTCCCGGCTCGCCGCGGGCGCGGTGACCCCGCTCCTGGCCCCGGTCGGATACGACGAGGTCGCGCTGCGCGCGCTGGTCGGGCTGGACGGGGCCACCCGGGTGAAGGTCGACATCGACGAGACCCTTCCCGACGTCATCGCGGACGCGGGCCTCCTGGAACGGGTGGTGGCCAACGTGGTGGACAACGCGCTCCGCCATGCGCGGGGCGCCCCGGTCGTGCTGCGGGCCAGCGCCTACGGCGGCCGGGTGGAGCTGCGGGTCGTCGACGCAGGCCCCGGCGTGCCGCGCCGCGACCGCGAAGCGCTGTTCGCGCCGTTCCGGCGGCTCGGCGGCGCCGACCCCAGCGACCGGGACGGCGCGTCGGGCGTCGGGCTGGGGCTGTCGGTGGCCCGGGGCTTCACCGAGGTCATGGGCGGCACGCTCACGGCCGAGGACACGCCCGGCGGGGGCCTGACCGTGGTGATCGCGCTGCCGGAGGTCGTGCGTGGATAACACCGTTCCCGAACGGCGCAGCCGCGTGCTCGTCGTCGACGACGACCCGCAGATCCTGCGCGCCCTGCGGATCAACCTGACCGCCCACGGCTACCACGTCCTGCTCGCCCCGGACGGCGCCACGGCGCTGCGCGCGGCCGCCGACGGCCGTCCGGACGTCGTCGTGCTCGACCTCGGGCTGCCCGACATGGACGGCACCGAGGTCATCGCGGGGCTGCGGGGCTGGACGAGCGTGCCGATCATCGTGCTGTCCGCGCGGGTGGGCGGCGCCGAGACCGTGCGCGCGCTGGACGCGGGCGCCGACGACTACGTCACGAAGCCGTTCGGCATGGCCGAGCTGCTGGCCCGGCTGCGGGCGGCGGTGCGGAGGGCGGCGGTCGCCACCGTGGCCGGGGAGGCCAGTGTGGACGCGGGCGATTTCACCGTCGACCTCGCCGCGAAGAAGGTGACGCGCGCCGACGACGGCGAGGTGCACCTCACCCCGACGGAGTGGGGGATCCTGGAGATGCTCGTACGCCACCGCGGCAAGCTCGTCGGCCAGCGGGAGCTGCTCAAGGCCGTGTGGGGCCCCGGCTACGGCACCGAATCGAACTACCTGCGGGTGTACGTCGCGCAGCTGCGTCGCAAGTTGGAGCGGGAGCCGGGCAGCCCGAAGCACCTGATCACCGAACCCGGGATGGGGTACCGCTTCGAGGCGTAGGGCTCAGTACCCGAAGTCCTGCGTCCAGTACATCCCGCGTGGGTCGAGCCCGACGCCGACCGTGGTGAACTCGCAGTCCAGGATGTTGCGCCGGTGATCGGGGGAGCCCATCCAGTCGGACATCACCTCCGCGGCCGAGCGCTGGCCGTAGGCGATGTTCTCCCCGCCGTAGTCGGCGTAGCCCGCGGCGGCCGTGCGGTCGGCGGGGGTGTCGCCGTCCGGGCTCTCGTGCTCGAAGTAGCGCCGGTTGACCATGTCGGCGCTGTGCCTCCGGGCCGCGGCGGCCAGCCTGCCGTCGACCCGCAGCGCGCCGCAGCCCGCTCGGATCCGCTCGGCGTTGGTACGGGCGATGACGTCGAGCTCTGGCCCCGTGTTCCGCGCGGGGGCGCCCGGCCGCGGCTTGGCGGCCTGCGGAGCCTGCGACGGCACCGCCGGGAGCGGGACGATCGGCATCGGCAACGTCGGCACGGGGAGGATCGGCAACGTCAGGTCGACGTTCTCGCGGGGTGGCCCGCTGGTCGCCCGCGCGACGAGCACGGTGGCACCGATGAGCAGAGCGCCGACGGCGAGTCCGGTCACCAGAGCTGCGCCACGACGCCGAAGGGCGATCACGGTGCGCTACCGTAGCGCATGGCCGAAACGACGGTCCGACTGACCGCTTGGGTGCACGGACGCGTGCAGGGCGTCGGTTTTCGCTGGTGGACGCGCTGCCGAGCCCTGGAGCTCGGCCTCGTCGGCGAAGCGCGCAACCTCCCGGACCGTCGGGTCGCGGTGGTTGCGGAGGGTAATCGACATGCCTGTGAAGAGCTGCTCGAAGCGTTGCGCGGCGGCGACGCGCCCGGCCGGGTCGACGGCGTGGTCGAACGCTGGGGCGAGGCACGCGGCGGGCTGAACGGCTTCGCGGAAGCCTGATCCGGGGCCTGTGCACCGGCCCGACCTCCCCGATCGCCCGGCGACCGGCCGGTACGCTCGCAGGAACCCGATTGCCCCCGGAGCCTCCCCGTGCACCTCAAGAGCCTGACGCTGAAGGGCTTCAAGTCCTTCGCCTCGGCCACGACGCTGCGCCTCGAACCGGGCATCACCTGCGTCGTCGGCCCCAACGGCTCGGGGAAGTCCAACGTCGTCGACGCCATCAGCTGGGTCCTCGGCGAGCAGGGGGCGAAGGCCCTGCGCGGCGGGAAGATGGAAGACGTCATCTTCGCGGGCACGTCGGGGCGGGCGCCGCTCGGCCGCGCCGAGGTGACGCTCACGATCGACAACGGCGACGGCGCCCTGCCCATCGACTACGCCGAGGTGTCGATCACGCGGCGCATGTTCCGCGACGGCGCAGGCGAGTACGAGATCAACGGCAGCCACTGCCGCCTGCTCGACATCCAGGAACTGCTCTCCGACTCCGGCATCGGCCGCGAGATGCACGTGATCGTCGGGCAGGGCCAGCTCGACTCGGTGCTCTCCTCCAAGCCGGAGGATCGCCGCGCGTACATCGAGGAGGCCGCGGGCGTCCTCAAGCACCGCAAGCGCAAGGAGAAGGCGCTCCGCAAGCTCGACGCGATGCAGGCCAACCTCACGCGGCTCACCGACCTCACCGCCGAGCTGCGGCGCCAGCTCAAGCCGCTCGGACGGCAGGCCGAGATCGCGCGCCGGGCGCAGGCAGTGCAGTCCGAGCTGCGCGACGCCCGGCTGCGCCTCGCCGCCGACGACCTCGTCACGCTGAGCGACGAGCTCGCCAAGGAGGAGGCCGACGAGGCGAGCGCGCGGGCCCGGCGGGCCGAGGTGGAGGCCCAGCTCTCGGCCGGGCGCGTCGAGCAGGAGGGCCTGGAGGCCGCCCTCGCCGAGGACGCTCCGCGCTTGGCCGCGGCGCAGGACACCTGGTACCGCCTGTCCGCGCTGGCCGAGCGGCTCGCGGGCACCGTGCGTCTGGCCCAGGAGCGGGCGCGGCATCTCGCGGGCACGGCGGAGACGCGCGCCCCCGGCCGCGACCCCGATGAGCTCGACGCCGAGGCCGACGCCGTCGCCGAGCAGGAGGAGGGGCTGGTCGCGGCGGTTGTGGAGGCGCGGCGCGCGCTGTCGGAGATCACCGAGGCGCGCACGGACCACGAGCGCACGCTGGCCGCGGCCGAGCGGGCGCACCTGGCCGCGGTCCGGGCGCTGGCCGACCGGCGCGCCGGGCTCGCGACGCTCGCGGGCCGCGCCGAGGCCCTGCGCAGCGGGGCCGCAGCCACGGCGGAGGAGATCGAGCGGCTGTCCGATGCGCTCATCGAAGCGCAGGAGCGCACCGCGGCCGCCGAGGCCGAACTGGCCACCGCCCGCGAGGAGCTCGGGGCGCTCACCGACGGCGACGCCTCGCTGGAGGAACGTTGCGCGCACGCGGGCACGGCCCACGAGGGCGCGCGGGGCCGCGTGACCGAGCTCGTGGCGCGGGAGCGGGAGGCCGAGCGGCAGCGGGCGCACTGGCGCGCGCGGGTGGAGGCATTGTCGGTCGGGCTGGCGCGCCGCGACGGCTCGGCGGCGCTCGCCGGGGCCGACGGCGTGCTGGGCACCGTCTCGGCGCTGGTCGCGGTCGAGGCAGGGGCGCGCACGGCGATCGCCGCCGCACTGGGCGAGCTGGCCGACGGCCTCGCCGTGGCCGATCACGACGCCGCCCTGACGGCTCTCGCCGCGCTCCGGGCGGGTGACGCGGGCCGCGCCTCCCTCGTGGTCGCCGGGTCGCCCGAGCATGATCGCCGGTTCGGTGCCGAAACCGGCCAGAAACGGCCGGAAACGCGCCCAACTGACGATCACCCGGATGCGGAGCCCGCCGCCGAGCCGGGCCCAGACGGCGTGCTCGGCCCCGTTGCGGCCACCCCGTGCGCGGAAACGAGTGCTCCAGCACTCGTTTCCGCGCACGGGGGCCTTCCCGACGTGGCGGGCGCGCGGTGGGCGGCGTCCGCGGTGACGGGGGCCGGGCCCGTTGCGGGGGCGGTTCGGGCGCTCCTGCACGGTGTGGTGCTCGTCGCCGACGGGGCGGCGGCCCGGCGGGTCGCAGCGGCAGGCCGCACCGCGGTCACCGCCGACGGCGATGTCGTCGGACCGCACCGGGTCTCCGGCGGGTCCGGGGGCGGGGGGAGCGCGCTCGACCTCCAGGCCGCCGTCGACGACGCCACGGCCGCCCTCGCGAAGGTCGAGGAGGAGATCGCAGGCCTGCGCCCCGCCCTCGACGGCGCCCGCGCCGAGGAGGCCGCGCGCAAGGCCGACCTCGACGCGGCCGGGCGCGAGCAGGCCGCCGCCGAACAGCGGCGCGCGGGTGCCGCGGCGCGGCTCGGCGCGTACGAGCAGGCCGTCCGGTCGGCGGCGGCCGAAGCCCAGCGCCTGCGCACCCGCCGCGACGAGGTCGAGGCCCGCCGCTCCGACGCCCTGCTCGCCCTGGAGGCCGCGGAGCGCCAGCTCGCGGTCGCCGAGGACGAGCCGGTGGCCGACGAGCCCGACACCGAGATCCGGGACGCCGCCGCCGAGGCCGTCGAGACGGCTCGTTCCGCGGAGGTCGAGGCCCGACTGGCGCTGCGGACCGCCGAGGAGCGCGCCAGGGCGATCGCAGGCCGTGCCGACTCCTTGCGTCGCCAGGCGAGCGCCGAGCGTCAGGCCCGCAGCCGCGCCGCCGCGGCCCGCGCGGCCCGGGAACGCGGCGCCCGCACTGCCGCGGTGGTCGTCGAGGCCGGGGAGAGGGCGTGCGGGCGGATCGCCGTGTCGCTCTCGGCCGCCGCCGAGGAGCGCGACGCCGCCGCGGCCGCCCGCGACTCCCGCGAGCGCGAGCTCGGTGAAGCGCGGCTGGTCGTCGGCAGGCTCACGGCACTGATGGAGAAGCTCACCGACGCCGTCCACCGCGACGAGGTGCTCCGCGCTCAGAACCGGCTGCGTCTGGAGCAGCTCACCGAGAAGGTGCTCGCCGACCACGGTCTCGGCGCGGCGGACCTCGTCGCCGAGTACGGGCCCGATGTGCTCGTGCCCGCCTCGGCTGCCGAGATGGCGGAGTACGAGGCGGCGCGCGAGCGCGGCGAGGACGTCACCCCACCGCCGCCGATGCCCTACGAACGGGCCACCCAGCAGCGGCGGGCCCAGCGCGCCGACAAGGACCTCGCGCTGCTGGGCAAGGTGAACCCGCTCGCGCTGGAGGAGTTCGCGGCGCTGGAGGAGCGCTACCGGTTCCTGTCCACCCAGCTGGAAGACCTCAAGAACACCCGGCGTGACTTGCTCACGGTCGTCCGCGAGGTCGACGACAAGATCCTCGAGGTGTTCACGCAGGCGTTCGGCGACGTCGCGCGCGAGTTCGTCACCGTCTTCGCCACGCTGTTCCCGGGCGGCGAGGGCAGGCTGGTGCTCACCGACCCCCAGGACCTGCTCACCACCGGCATCGAGGTCGAGGCCCGACCGCCGGGGAAGAAGGTCAAGCGGCTGTCGTTGCTGTCGGGCGGCGAGCGCTCGCTCACCGCGATGGCGCTGCTCGTGGCGATCTTCCGAGCCCGGCCGTCACCGTTCTACGTGCTCGACGAGATCGAGGCCGCACTCGACGACATCAACCTGCGCAGGCTGATCTCGCTCATGGAGGAGCTGCGCGAGACCAGCCAGCTCATCGTGATCACCCACCAGAAACCGACGATGGAGGTCGCGGACGCGCTGTACGGCGTGTCGATGCGCGGCGACGGCATCACCACGGTGATCAGCCAGCGTCTGCGGCCCGCAAGCTGACGGGTGCTCCGCACCTCGCCGCGCGCGGCGTGACAGGGTGGACGGGTGACGCAGACCCTGTGGATCGTCATCGTGGTCGTCGCGGTGCTCATCGTCCTGGCTGTGGTGCTGGGGCTCGTCCTACGCCGCAGCCGCCGGATCAGCCTGCGCCAGGTCGAGAAGCGCCAAGAGCTGCCGCCTCGCCGCGGTAGCACCTACAAGGCGGAGAGCGGGTTCAACTTCTCGGCGGGCACCGACACGCCCGCGGCCCCTTCCGCGCCGCCGAAACCCACGGATTCGCGGCCGTCGGAGCGAATCGGTGACTCTCGATCGGCGGGGCCGCGCGCCGCCGCCGCCCCGGCCGATGCGCCCACCGCGCCCACGAGCCCTGCCCCGGCTGATGCCGCCCCCACCGCACCGGCCGCGCCACCCGCCGGGCCGCCGGAACGCGCGCCTGCCGCGCCTGCCGTGCCCGCCGCCGACGCCGGGCCCGCCGCGCCCCCCGCCGCGCCGCCGGAGTCCCCGGCCGCTGCCGGACCCACCGCACCCGCCCCGTCCACCGCCCCGTCCACCGCCCCGTCCACCGCCCCGTCCACCGCCCCGTCCACCGCCCCGTCCACCGCCCCGTCCACCGGGCCGCCCGTCGGGCCGCCGGAGTCCGCACCTGCCGCGCCCGCCGCCAGCGCTGCCCCGGCTGATGCCGGACCCGCAGCGCTGCAGGATTCCGCGCCGCCCACGGCGGCGCCCACCGCGCCGCCCACCGCGCCGCCCACCGCGCCGCCCACCGCGCCGCCCGCTGCGCCGCCCGCCGCGCCGCCCACCGCGCCGCCGAAGCCCGCACCTCAGGACGACGCGCCCGCCGCGCCGTCCCTCCCGACCACCCCCATCGCACCGCCACCGGCCACCATCCCCGCACCCGCTGCCCCGTCGGGCAACGGCGTGGCCGCCCCCGCCGCCGCCGACATCGCCCCCGCCGAGGGCAGGCTGGAGCGCCTGCGCGGACGGCTGTCCCGCTCCCGCAGCGGGTTCGGGCAGGGTCTGCTCGGCTTGCTGGGCGCCGGAGAGCTGGACGAGGAGTCCTGGGAGGACGTCGAGGCCACCCTGCTGCAGGCCGACCTCGGCCCCGAGATGACCGTCGAGCTCGTCGACACCCTCCGCACCGAGCTCGCCCGCCGCGGCGTCCGCACCACCGACCAGGCCCGCGCCCTGCTCCGCGACGTCCTCACCGACGCCCTGCGCACCGACCTCGACCGTTCCGTGCGCGCCCTGCCCCACGACGGCAGGCCGGGAGTGCTGCTGATCGTCGGGGTGAACGGCACCGGCAAGACCACCACCACCGGCAAGCTCGCGAGGGTGCTCGTCGCCAGCGGGCGCCACGTCGTGCTGGGCGCCGCCGACACCTTCCGCGCCGCCGCCGCCGAGCAGCTCGCCACCTGGGGCGAGCGGGTGGGCGCCACCGTCGTGCGCGGCCCGGAGGGCGCCGACCCGGCCAGCGTCGCGTTCGACGCCGTCAAGCAGGGCGACGAGGAGGGCGCCGACGCCGTGCTCCTCGACACGGCCGGGCGCCTGCACACCAAGACCGGGCTGATGGACGAGCTGGGCAAGGTGAAGCGGGTCGTCTCCCGCCAGGCCCTCGTCGACGAGGTGCTGCTCGTGCTCGACGCCACCACCGGCCAGAACGGCCTCACCCAGGCCCGGGTGTTCGGCGACGTCGTGGACGTCACCGGCATCGTCCTCACCAAGCTCGACGGCACCGCCAAGGGCGGCATCGTGTTCCGCGTGCAGCGCGAGCTGGGGGTGCCGGTGAAGCTCGTCGGCCTCGGCGAGGGTCCGGACGACCTGGCGCCGTTCGAGCCCGCCGCCTTTGTGGACGCCCTCCTGGACTGACTGTGACGGCGGTCTCTCACCTCGGCGTCCGCCGGGTGCGGTAACGCGGCCGTAACCCGCTCGGGCGACCCGTTCACCCCGCCGCAACACGACGCGACCTTCGCCGAAACACGTCAC
Source organism: uncultured Actinomycetota bacterium (assembly GCA_963837575.1). GTDB lineage: Bacteria > Actinomycetota > Actinomycetes > Mycobacteriales > Pseudonocardiaceae > Pseudonocardia. The sequence goes on along the minus strand of CAWIOI010000007.1, from coordinate 29,442 downwards.
CTTGAGTATTCCCACCAGCCTGGCCGACCAGCAGGAGGGAAACCGTGCTCAATTCGGGTGACACCGCATGGGTACTCGCGAGCGCTGCGCTCGTGATGCTCATGACCCCGGGTCTGGCGTTCTTCTACGGAGGCATGGTCCGTAGCAAGAGCGTCCTCAACATGCTCATGATGAACTTCATCGCGCTGGCCGTCGTCGGCACGCTGTGGTTCTTCTACGGGTTCAGCTTCGCCTTCGCCAACGATGCCGGCGGAGGCCTGATCGGCAACTTCGATTTCGTCGGCCTCGCGAACACCACCGGCAAGCTCGCCGGGTTCGCCGTGACGGCCAACCCCGACACCGGCACGCAGGCCGTGGCCTGGCCGGGGCCCGACGCCATCCCGGTGCTCGCGTTCTGCATGTTCCAGCTGATGTTCGCGGTCATCACGCCCGCGCTGATCTCGGGCGCGGTCGCCGACCGCCTCAAGTTCTGGAGCTGGACGCTGTTCATCGCGCTCTGGGTGACGATCGTCTACTTCCCGGTCGCGCACTGGGTGTTCTCGTTCGACGGGTTCGTCGGCGCCGACGCGGTCGGCGGCTGGATCGCCAACAAGCTCGGCGCACTGGACTTCGCCGGTGGCACCGCGGTGCACATCAACGCGGGTGCGGCGGCCCTCGCGCTCGCGATCGTGCTCGGCAAGCGCCGCGGCTGGCCGAAGGAGCCGATGCGGCCGCACAACGTGCCGCACGTGCTGCTCGGCGCGAGCCTGCTGTGGTTCGGCTGGTTCGGGTTCAACGCGGGCTCCGCGCTCACGGCGGGTGACCTCGCGGGCGTCGCCTTCACCAACACGATGATCGCCACCTGTACCGCCATCCTGGGCTGGTTGGTCGTCGAGCAGATCCGCGACGGCAAGCCCACCACGCTGGGTGCCGCGTCCGGCGCGGTCGCGGGCCTCGTCGCCATCACGCCTGCGGCCGGGTACGTCAGCCTGCTCGGCGGGGTCATCATCGGCTTCGTCGCGGGTGCCATCTGCGCCCTCGCGGTGGCGCTGAAGTTCCGGTTCCGCTTCGACGACTCGCTCGACGTCGTCGGTGTGCACCTCGTGGGTGGCCTCGTCGGCACCCTGATGGTCGGCCTGTTCGGCAGCACGGCGGTCAACTCCCTGTCCGCTGACGGACTGTTCTACGGCGGCGGCTTCACCCAGCTGGGGAAGCAGGCCGTGGCAGCGGGCGCGGTGATGATCTACTCCTTCGTCGTCGCGGCGATCCTCGCCTTGATCATCAACAAGACGATCGGCTTCCGCGTCAGCGAGGAGGACGAGGTCACGGGCGTCGACGAGACCGAGCATGCCGAGTCGGCCTACGACTTCTCGACCCTGCGCGGGGGTGCCGGGCTGTCGCACAGTTCCGCGGCCCGCATCGCCGAGCCGCCCTCCGTGCAGGTCACGGCGGGCGCCGGAAAGGAGAGCTGAGCCATGAAGCTCGTCACGGCCATCGTCAAGCCGTTCGTCCTCGAGGACGTGAAGGGCGCGCTGGAGCAGATCGGCGTCCTCGGCATGACGGTCAGCGAGGTCCAAGGCTACGGCAGGCAGAAGGGACACACCGAGGTCTACCGGGGTGCGGAGTACTCCGTGGACTTTGTGCCCAAGGTCCGCGTGGAGGTCGTCGCCGACGACGCGCTCGCGGACAAGGTGGTCGACGCGGTCGTCGAGGCCGCCCGCACCGGCAAGATCGGTGACGGGAAGGTCTGGATCACCCCGGTCGAGAGCGTGGTCAGGGTTCGCACCGGAGAGCGCGGAGCGGACGCCGTCTAGGACGACGACCTGGACCAGGGGCCCGCCGCGGAGTTCTTTGCGGTGGGCCCCTGGTCGTCCGCACCCGAAGACAGGGGGACAGAGGCAATGATGCTGGTCACGGCGATCGTGAAGCCGTTCGCCCTCGGCGACGTGCGAGCGGCCCTCGAACGGATCGACATCGCGGGCATGACGGTGTGCGAAGTGTCGGGCTTCGGTCGTCAGCGCGGCCACACCGAGGTGTACCGGGGTGCGGACTACCAAGTCGACTTCGTGCCCAAGGTGCGCATCGAGCTGGTCGTGCCCGACGAGCTCGTCGAGAAGGTCATCGACGCCGTGATCCAGGCGGCGCGCACAGGCAAGATCGGGGATGGCAAGGTGTGGGTGACGCCGGTCGCGACGCTCGTCCGGGTCCGCACCGGAGAGCGGGGTGCCGACGCGCTGTGACCCGCGATCCCATGACCACGGTGGGCTCGGAGTCGGCGGCGGACCTCGTCCGTGCGAAGGCGGTGCTGCTCAACCCGGGGCCCGGCAAACGGCGGCTCGGGCCGGAGGCCCTGCGGACGGCGCTGGTCGACCTGCATGACTTCTGGCTCGCCTCGCGGTGCGCGGCGATCGGGCTGACGGACCGGGCCGCGCTGGTCGCCGTCGGCGCGCTCGGGCGGCGCGAGCTCGCGCCCTACTCGGACCTGGATCTCGTGTTGCTGCACGACGGCCGCAAGGACGTCGACCGGCTGGCCGAGGAGCTGTGGTACCCGCTGTGGAACTCGGGGATCGGGCTCGACCACTCCGTCCGCACGCCCGGGCAGGCCGTCCAGGTCGCGGCGACCGACCTGCGGGCGGCGTTCGGGCTGCTGGAGGCCCGCCACCTCGCGGGCGACCCGGAGCTGTCGGACAAGGTCAAGGCCGCGGTTCGGCAGGCGTGGCGGGCGGGCATCCGGGGCCGCTTCGACGAGATCGCCGACGGCGCCCACGAGCGGTGGCGCAAGACCGGCGACGTCGCACACCGCGTCGAGCCGGATCTCAAGAGCGGGCACGGCGGCCTCCGCGACGTCCAACTGATCGACGCGCTGGCTGCGGCCCAGCTCGTCGACCGTCCCTCCCGCGACGTGCTGGATGGTCGTGACCTGCTGCTGAACGTCCGCACGGAGCTGCACCGCATGGCCGGTCGCGCGCGGGACGTCCTGCGCGCGCAGGACGCCGACGAGGTGGCGGTGAGCCTCGACATCGCCGACCGCTTCGAGCTGGCCAGGGCCCTGTCCGGGGCGGCGCGCTCTGTCGCGTTCGCCGCGGAGGTCGGCCTGCGCCAGGCGCGCAACGCCCTGCCGCGCCGGGGACTCGCCGCGCTGCGCCGCCCGCCGGTGCGCCGTCCGCTGGACAGCGGCGTCGTCGAGCACGCGGGCGAGGTCGTCCTGGCCCGCGACGCCACCGCGGCCCGTGATCCGGCGCTGGTGCTGCGGGTCGCCGCGACCGCCGCGCGCACCGGGTTCCCGGTGGCCGCGGGCACGCTGCACCGGCTCGCCGACACCGCACCCGAGCTGCGGGAACCGTGGCCGCGCTCGGCGCTGGGTGAGCTGCTGTCGCTGCTGGGCACCGGACGTCCGCTGGTGGACGTCGTGGAGTCGCTGGACCGCACCGGCCTGTGGGGACGGCTGTTCCCGGAGTGGGGCGCGGTGCGCGACCTCCCGCCGCGCGACCGCGCGCACGTCTGGACCGTCGACCGGCACCTGGTCGAGGCCTGTGCGCATTCCGCCCGGCTCACGACGCAGGTCGCCCGGCCGGACCTGCTGCTGGTCGGCACCCTGCTGCACGACATCGGCAAGGGCCGCGGCGGCGACCACTCGGTGGTGGGGGAGTCGCTGGCCGTGCAGATCGGGCGCAGGCTCGGCTTCGCCGAGACCGACGTCGCCGTGCTCGGGGCCGTGGTGCGCCACCACCTCCTGCTGCCGCACACCGCCACCCGACGCGACCTGGAGGACCAGGCGACGGTCGTGCGCGTGGTCGAGACCCTGGAGCAGGCCGTCCCGGGCGGCGGCGCGCTCCTGTTGGACCTGCTCGGCGCGCTCGCCGAAGCCGACTCGCTCGCCACCGGCCCCGGTGTCTGGAGCCCCTGGAAGCGGGTGCTGATCGGCGACCTCGTCGCCCGCTGCCGCGCGCTGCTGGCGGGCGAGGCCCTGCCTGCTCCGGCCGCGCCGTCGCCCGTGGAGATCGAGATGGCCGCCGTCGTCGCGGCCGAGGGACGGCCGCAGCTTCGCCTGAAGACCGGGGATCCGGCGACAGTCACCGTCGCCCTCCCCAAGAACCGGACCGGTGGGCTCGCGGCCGCCGCGGGGGTGCTCGCCCTGCACTCGCTGGTGGTGCACGCGGCCGTGCTGTCCTCGGACGTCGCCTGCCCGGCGGTGACCGTGTTCCGCTTCACCGTCACGCCGCGCTTCGGCGGCTTCCCGGATCCGGCGCTGCTGCGCTCCGACCTGACGCGCGTGCTGGACGGGAGCCTTGCCCTCGACGAGGCGCTCGCCCGCAAGGAGCGGGACTACGCCCCCGCGGCGTCGGCAGGCGAACCGCCCGCCCCGGCCCGCGTGCTCTGGTTCGACGACGAGGCCACCGGCGCGGTCGTGATGGAGCTGCGCGGCACCGATCGGATCGGGCTGCTGCACCGGGTCGCGGCCGCGCTGGCCAAGTGCGACATCGGCCTGCGGTGGGCGCGGGTCTCGACGCTCGGGGCGTCGGTCGTCGACGCGTTCTGCCTCGACGCAGGCGATGGCACGGTTCCGGCCGCCCGGCGGCGGGTGGTGGAGCAGGCGGTGCTCGCAGCGGCGCGGTAGCCCGTGAGCGGTAACGAGTGCCAGAGCACTCGTTACCGCGCACGGCGTGTGTGAGGGTCCCCGCCGTCGCGATCACTCCGGCCTGCGGCTTCGTCGACACCCGGGGCGCACTGGTGGTCGGTCTCGCCGCCGGGGTGGCCTGCCAGCTCGCGATCCGGCTGAAGTACAAGCTGGGCTACGACGACTCGCTCGACCTGGTGGCGATCCACGGCGTCGGCGGCCTGCTCGGCATGCTCATGATCGGCTTCTTCGCCACCGACGCGGTCAACCCCGCGGGCCGCGACGGGCTGCTCTACGGTGGCGGTCTCGCCCAGCTCGGCAGGCAGGCGGTGGCCGCGGCGGCGACGATCGCGTTCGCGCTCACCTACGCCATCGCCCTGCTCGTGCGGGTGACCTCGGGACGGGGGAGCGGGGCGCGGACGCCCTGTAGCCGGTCGTGAGTGGATAACGTTGTTCTGGCGACCATATCCACTCACGACCGGAACTGGACGTTCCCGCTGAGCGGTCAGGCCCGCCCGGGCGCGGGCCATACCTCGGCGCGCTCGCGCACGCCGGGCTCGCCGGTGGCGTCCTCGCGGATCTCCTCCAGCTCGTCGGCGTCCAGGTCGGGCTCGCCCGCGTGGACCGCGTCGCCCGCGGCGAGCTGGGCGTCGGCGGCCGCCAGCAGCCGGTGACCGGTGGCCAGCACGGCGATCGCCACGACCACCGCACCCGCGCCGATCCAGAACGGCACGTGCACGGTGAAGCGCTCGGCGAGCACGCCTGCCGCGAACGGGGCGAGGCCGCCGCCGATGAACCGGATGAAGCCGTACGCGGCCGACGCCACCGGGCGGTCGACGGGCGCGACCAGCATGACGGCCTGCGTGGTGAGCGTGTTGTTCACGCCGATCATCGCGCCCGCGACGACCACGCACACGACCAGCACGACGGGGTAGTCCGTGAACGCCGCGATCACGGCGAGCACGGTGGCGAACAGCGCCAGGTTGACGTACAGGGTCGGCGCCGTGCCGAAGCGGCGTTGCAGTCGCGGGGCGACGAACACCGAGAACACCGCCACCAGGAGGCCCCAGCCGAAGAACACCGCGCCGAGCTGGTAGATCGACAGGTGCATCGGGAACGGCACGTAGCCGAGCATGGTGAAGAAGCCCCAGTTGTAGAGCAGGGCGGTGAGGCCCATCGTCAGCAGCCCGCGGTGGCGAAGAGCCTTGAGCGGCGCGGACAGCGGGGCGGGGGCGGCCGGGCGGGGCGTGCGGGGCACGAACAGCACGGTGGCGACCAGCGCGATCGCCATGAGCACCGAGACGCCGAAGAACGGCCCGCGCCAGCTGATGTTGCCCAGCGCGGCGCCCAGCAGCGGCCCGCAGGCGATGCCGATGCCCAGCGCCGTCTCGTAGAGGACGATCGCGCCCGCGAAGCCGCTCGTGGCGGACCCGACGATCACGGCGAGCGACGTCGCGATGAAGAGCGCGTTGCCGAGGCCCCAGCCCGCGCGGAAGCCGACGATGCCGCCGATCGTGTCGGACGCGCCCGCGAGACCCGCGAACACGACGATCAGGATGAGCCCGGCGATGAGGGTGTTCTTGGCGCCGATCCGGCTGGAGACCCAGCCGGTCACGAGCATCGCGACCGCGGTGACGACGAGGTAGCTCGTGAACAGCAGGGTCACCTGGCTGGGCGAGGCGTGCAGCTGCGTGGAGAGCGCGGGCAGGATCGGGTCGACGAGCCCGATGCCCATGAACGAGATCACGCAGGCGAAGGCGACGGCCCACACCGCCCGGGGTTGGCGGAAGGGGCTGGCCGGGGCGGTCATGCGTGGAGTCCTTTCGACACGAGTCGGGTGATGGCGCCCATCGCGGCCGCGAGCGCGGCGTAGTCGTCGGCGTCGAGGTCGTCGAGCAGGGTGGCGAGGGCGGTGGCGCGGGCCTGGCGGCGCGCGGCGAGCACCGCGCGACCGTCGTCGGTGACGGTGACCAGCACGCCGCGCCGGTCGGCTGGGTCGGGGGCCCGCTCGACCAGCCCGGCCGCCGCCAGCCTGCCGACGAGCCCGGTCATCGCGGGCTGCGTGACGCCCTGGGTCTCGGCGAGCTCCGTGATCCGCCGAGGTCCGCGGCGCTCCAGGTCGGCGAGGGTCGACGCGGCCACCATGCTCAGGCCGCCGCGCGGGGTGAGCCGCGGCAGCAAGGTGACCAGCCGGTCGAGTTCCCCGGCCAGCTCAAGGCGGTCGATGGTGAGCATAGACAAAGTATAAGAGAGTTATGTAAATGGCGGGACGCCTGGTCCGTCACACCGTCCCGGTAGGCTCGTCGTGTGTTCGACAGCCTCTCCGAGCGCCTCTCCGGCGCGCTGGCCAACCTGCGCGGCAAGGGCAGGCTCTCCGATGCCGATATCGACGCCACCGCGCGCGAGATCCGCATCGCGCTGCTGGAGGCCGATGTCGCGTTGCCGGTGGTCCGCGCGTTCATCGCGCGGATCAAGGAGCGGGCCAAGGGTGCCGAGGTCTCCGGCGCGCTGAATCCGGCGCAGCAGGTCGTCAAGATCGTCAACGAGGAGCTCATCGGGATCCTCGGTGGCGAGACGCGGCGGCTGCGGCTGGCCAAGGAGCCGCCGAGCGTGATCATGCTCGCGGGCCTGCAGGGCTCCGGCAAGACGACGCTCGCGGGCAAGCTCGGCGCGTGGCTCAGGGGGCAGGGCCACACGCCGTTGCTGGTCGCGTGCGACCTGCAGCGGCCCAACGCGGTCAACCAGCTGCAGATCGTCGGAGAGCGGGCCGGGGTGCCGACCTTCGCACCCGAGCCCGGCAACGGTGTGGGCGATCCGGTCGACGTCGCGCGGCGCGGCGTCGCGCACGCCCGCGACAAGCACTACGACATCGTCGTCGTCGACACGGCGGGCCGCCTCGGCGTCGACACCGAGCTGATGCGGCAGGCGTCGGACATCCGCGATGCCGTGCGCCCGGACGAGACCCTGTTCGTCCTCGACGCCATGGTCGGCCAGGACGCCGTCACCACGGCCGAGGCGTTCCGCGACGGGGTGGGCTTCAGCGGCGTGGTGCTCACCAAGCTCGACGGCGACGCCCGCGGCGGCGCGGCGCTCTCGGTGCGCGAGGTCACCGGCGTGCCGATCCTCTTCGCGTCCAACGGCGAGAAGCTCGCCGACTTCGACATCTTCCACCCCGACCGGATGGCCTCGCGCATCCTCGGCATGGGCGATCTGCTCACGCTCATCGAGCAGGCCGAGCAGGCGTTCGACGCCGAGCAGGCCGCGGCGACCGCGGCCAAGATGGGCTCGGGCGAGCTCACGCTCGAGGACTTCCTCGGCCAGATGCTCGCCATCCGCAAGATGGGCCCGATCGGCAACATCCTCGGCATGCTCCCCGGGGCGAACGCGGGCCAGATGAAGGAGGCGCTCGCCCAGGTCGACGACAGCCAGCTCGACCGCCTCCAGGCCATCATCCGCGGCATGACCCCCGCCGAGCGGGCCGATCCCAAGATCATCAACGGGTCCCGGCGGCTGCGCATCGCCAACGGCTCGGGCGTCTCCGTCGGCGAGGTCAACGACCTGGTCAACCGGTTCTTCGAAGCCCGCAAGATGATGAAGCAGATGGCCGGGCAGTTCGGCTTCGGCGGTGGGCGCAGCGCCACGCGGCGCCAGGCCAAGTCGCGCAAGGGCAAGAAGCCGCAGCAGAAGGCGCGCGGGGGACGTCCGGGGCCCGCCCGCATGCCCGACCTCACCGGCCTGCCGCCGTCGCTGCAGCAGCTGCCGCCGGGGCTCGACCAGCTGCCCGCGGACTTCGACCTGTCGAAGCTGAAGTTCCCTAAGGGGAAGTAGGTGTATCGGCTGCGCGGGGTGGCGCTGCCGTCCGAGGAGTCGGTGTCCCTCTGGGTCGACGCCTCCGGGCTCCTGTCCGACGCGCCGATCACGGGGGCCGAGCTGCTGGTCGACGGCGGCTGGATCCTACCCGGGCTCGTCGACGCGCACTGCCACATCGGGCTCGGCCCCCACGGCGCGGTCACGCTCGACGAGGCCGACGCGCAGGCCCGCGTCGATCGCGACGCGGGCGCACTCCTCCTGCGCGACTGCGGCTCGCCGCTGGACACCACGCCGTTGCAGGCGCGGGAAGACCTCCCGGAGATCATCCGCGCGGGCAGGCACCTGGCCCGACCCAAGCGCTACATCCGCGGGGTATCCATCGACCTGGACGACCCGGGGCTGCTGCCGGAGCTCGTCGCCGAGCAGGCCGCGGCGGGCGACGGCTGGGTCAAGCTCGTCGGCGACTGGATCGACCGCACGGAGGGCGACCTCGCGCCGCTCTGGCCCGACGACGTGCTGGTCGCCGCCATCGACGCCGCGCACGCCGCGGGCGCCCGGGTCACCGCCCACGTGTTCGGCACCACCGCGCTGCCCGGCCTGATCGGCGCGGGCATCGACTGCATCGAGCACGGCACCGGGCTCACCGACGACCTGATCGCCGAGATGGGCCGTCGCGGCACCGCGCTCGTCCCCACGCTCCTCAACGTCGCGGAGACGTTCCCCGGGATCGCCGAGTCCGCGGCGCGCTTCCCGGCCTACGGCGCGCACATGCGTGCGCTGCACGCCGGGGCGACCGACGTCGTCCGGCGCGCGGTCGACGCGGGGGTGCCGGTGTTCGCGGGCACCGACGCGGGCGGGTCGCTCGCGCACGGCCGGATCGTCGACGAGGTGGCCGCACTGCACGCCGCGGGCCACCCGGATGCCGTCGGCGCGGCCAGCTGGGCGGCGCGGGAGTGGCTGGGCCGTCCGTCCCTGCGCCCGGGCCACCCGGCCGACCTGGTCATCTACGCCGACGACCCGCGCACCGACCCGGCGGTCCTCCGCGATCCGGTGCTGGTGATGCGCCGCGGGCGCCCCGTCCACTCGCGCTGACCCGACAGTCCGCCGCACAGCCGGTTGCTGCCGCCGGCACGTCGGCGACCCGCGGACGGCTCCGGAACTGCGGAAATGGCCGTGGGACGGGCGCCTGGTCGTGTGGTTCTCAGCGCAGCGGGCGGTCCCGGCCGCCACACCCCGGGCGCGCGGCCGGTAGCGTCGAGCGTGTGACGGGCGCGGAGGACACGGGCACCGGCGACCACGAGGGCCACGCCCCGGACGTCGAGACGACCTTGCCGCGGCATCCCGAGGCCGCCGACATCCCCAACACCTCCGATGCGTGGCAGCCGCACGCCCCACCACCCGACCTCCAGCAGGCGGAAGGCTCATCGACCACCGCGACCGCGGCGTCCCCGCAGGCCCCCGCCCCCGCGTCGAACGGTCTGACCGCCGCGGCGTCGTCCGAGATGGCGCCATGGGGGGTTCCCGCCCCCATCGGGCCGGAGGGGTCGAACGGAGCGGGCTCGCACCAGCGCTACGAGGCAGGCGACCCGGCGCCCAACCGACCCGGGTTCAGCCCGCCCGGTTGGGGCCCGTCACCCACTCCCGCGGGTCACGCCGGGATCTTCGGGCCGCCGCCCCCACCGCGGGCGCCGCATCGCTGGGGGCTCGGCGCCTACTTCCTCGTCGAGGCCGTGTTTCTGCTGGTGTCCGCGTTGCTGGCCTACGCGCTCGCCGGGCGGCTCACCTCGTCGGCGGGAGCGGTCGCGCTGGCGCTGTCGGTGCCGACGGTCTGCGCGGCCGGGCTCGCGGCGCTGATCACGCGGATCCGGGGCAACGGGCCCGCGCATCGATTTCGGCCTCTCGATGACGCGCCGCGACGTCGTCGTCGGCGTGGCGTGCGGCTTCGCCGGGCTCGCGATCACCATCCCGGCCTCCCTGCTGTACGTCGCGATCGTCGGCGCCGACGCCACGTCGGCGGTCGGGGAGGCGCTCGGCGGCGTGCGGGCAGGTCCCGTCGCTCGCCGTGACGATCTTCGTCATCGTGGTGTTCGTCGCACCGCTCTGCGAGGAGATCGTCTACCGCGGGCTGCTGTGGGGCGCGGTCGAGCGGCTCGGCGCCAACCGCTGGTGGGCCCTCGGCGTCACCACCTTCGTGTTCGCGCTCGCGCACTTCGAGTTCTCCCGCACGCCGCTGCTGCTGGTGGTGGCGATCCCGATCGGCATCGCCCGCGTGATCACCGGACGGCTGCCCGCGGGGGTCATCGCCCACCAGATCAACAACCTGCTCGCCGGGGCTCGTGCTGATGCTGGGCCTGCTCGGCGTCGTCCCGATGACCTGAATCGGGTCTCTGATCTACCGACCCGTCTCTTCGTCGGCCCTCCTCCCCTACAATGGCGACTCGGTCCCGCGGCTGGCCCTCTACCGTGCCGCGGCCAGCAGACGTCGAGACGCGCAGTCCGTAACCCCACGCGGTCGTCGCGGCCTCATCGGAGAAGTTCGTATTCGCGAGGAGCAGCAAGCAGCGTGGCCGTCAAGATCAAGTTGATGCGGTTGGGCAAGATCCGTCAGCCGTACTACCGCGTTGTCGTCGCCGACGCGCGCACCCGACGCAGCGGTCGGGCGATCGAGACCATCGGCAAGTACCACCCGAAGCTGGAGCCGAGCCTCATCGAGATCGACTCGGAGCGGGCGCAGTACTGGCTGGGCGTCGGCGCCCAGCCCACCGAGCCGGTGCAGCACCTGCTGGAGATCACCGGCGACTGGCAGAAGTTCAAGGGCCTCCCCGGCGCCGAGGGCACCCTCAAGCCGCAGCCCGCCAAGCCCGACAAGCTCGCGCTGTTCAACGCGGCCCTGTCCGCCGCGGGCGAGGAGCCGACCACCGAGGCCACCACGCCGCGGAAGAAGGCCGACCGTCGCCCGAAGGCCGAGGACGCCCCCGAAGCGGCCACCGAATCATCGACTGACGCGCCCGCCGAGTCGTGAGGCTCCGCCGCATCGTTCCTGCGGAGGCATCGTGAGCACAGTGCTTGCCGACGCGCTGGAGCACCTCGTCCGGGGCATCGTCGACCACCCCGACGAGGTGCGGGTCGACCTCGTCACCACCCGCCGCGGCCGCACCCTCGAGGTCCGGGTCCACCCCGACGACCTCGGCAAGGTGATCGGCCGCGGCGGTCGCACGGCGACGGCGCTGCGCACGGTCGTCGGCGGCATCGGCGGCCGGGGTGTGCGGGTCGATGTCGTCGACACCGACCGGTAGCGGCGAACTCCTCCTCGCGGGCGTCGTCCTGCGGGCCCACGGCCTGCGCGGCGAGGTCGTCCTCGACGTGCACACCGACGCGCCCGACGCCCGGTTCGCCGACGGCGCCGTGCTGGTCGGCGCGGCGGCCGGGCGCGCCGGACGGCGTGCTGACCGTCGCGTCGACCCGCCCGCACTCCGGTCGGCTGCTCGTGCGCTTCGTCGAGGCGCCCGACCGGACGGCGGCCGAAGCCCTGCGCGGCACCCGGCTGCTCGTCGCCGCCGCGACGCTCCCGCCGCCCGACGATCCCGACGAGTTCCACGTCCACCAGCTCGAAGGCCTGCGCGCCGAGCTGGTGGACGGCACCGTCGGTCGGCACGGTCGCGCGACGTCGTCCACGGCCCCGCGGGCGAGCTGCTCGTCGTGCACCGCCCGGATGCCGACGACGCGCTCGTCCCGTTCGTGCGCGCCATCGTCCCGACGGTCGACCTGGCGGGCGGTCGCGTGGTCCTCACGCCGCCCGAGGGCCTCCTGGACTGACGGCCGTCATCCCGGCGCGGCCGGGCGCACCATCGCCGTCGCGTCGGGCGCGCCGAAGCCGAAGCGCGTGTACAGGCCGTGCGCGTCCTGGGTGAACAGGTCCACCGGAATGCGCGGCCCGGACCGTCGTCGATCATTGCGCGCACGAGCGCCGTGCCGAGCCCCGTGCCGCGCGCGGCGGCCTCCACGTAGACGTCGGCGAGGTAGGCGAACGCCACGCCGTCCGACACCGCCCGCGCGAAGCCGACGGTCGCGCCGTCGCCGTCGTAGGCGCCCACGATCCGCCACGCCGCGTCGATCTGCGCGTCGACGTCGGCCCGGCGGCGGTCGCGGCCCCAGTAGGCCTCGGTCGAGAGGAACCGCCAGACGGCGTCGCGGTCGACCCGCGCCGGATCGTCGTCGATCTCGAAACGGCCGACGGTGACGATCACCCCGTCCAGCATCGCACTGTCAACCGCGGTTGACAGTCGCCGTAGTGTCAACGTAGGTTGACAGCATGACCGATGCGACCAAGGTGGCGGCGGCGGCGTCCAGCAGGGACCCGGCCGTCGGGCTGGCGGCCGTGGTGTCCCTGCGGGGGTTGCTGGAGTCGCTGGAGGAGCTGCAGGTGGGCAACGCGCGCGCCCAGGGCTGGTCCTGGCAGCAGATCGCCCAGCGCGCTGCGGGTGAGCAGGCAGGCGGTGCACAAGAAGTACCGCCGGTTCGGGATCTGAGGGGCGGGGAGATGTTCGAGAGGTTCACCAAGCGGGCGCGGGTCGGTCGTCGTCCACGCGCAGGAGATCGCCCGCGAGCGGCACTCGCCGACGATCGGGTCCGAGCACCTGCTCCTGGGGCTGTTCGCGGTGCCCGACGGGCTGGCCGCGACGATCCTCGCCCGGTTGCAGGTCGACCGGGCCGACATCGAAGCCGATCTCGACCGCGGTGCCCCGTTCGACGCCGAGGGGCTCGCGATACTGGGCATCGACCTGGACGAGGTGCGCCGCCAGGCCGAGGAGACGTTCGGTCCCGGCGCGCTCGACCGCACACGCGCCGCCCAGGGCCGGTGGCGCGGGGGGCACCTCCCGTTCGAGCCCGACGGCAAGAAGGCGCTGGAGCTGGCGCTGCGCGAGGCGGTACGCCTCGGGCACGGCTTCATCGGCACCGAGCACCTGCTGCTCGGGCTGCTGCACGACGGTCGGGCGCGCGACCTGCTGGTCGCGCGGGGGATCGGCCTCGACGGCGCCCGTGCGCTGGTCGAGGAGCTCGTGCGCAAGCGCCAGGCGGGGTAGACCAGGATCCCTTGAGTGCGCATCGACGTCGTGACGATCTTCCCGGGCTACCTGGCGCCCCTGCGCGAGGCGCTGCCCGGGCCGGGCGATCGAAACCGGGCTCGTCGACCTCGCCGTCCACGACCTGCGGTCCTGGACCCACGACGTGCACCAGGCGGTCGACGACGCCCCGTACGGCGGCGGCCCCGGCATGGTCATGCGCCCGCAGGTGTGGGGTGAGGCGCTCGACGCCGTGCTCGCCGCGGGGCCGCCCGGCAGGCTGGTGGTGCCCACGCCCGCGGGGCGACCGTTCACGCAGACCACCGCGCAGGAGTGGGCCGAGGCGGACCGGCTCGTGTTCGCCTGCGGCCGCTACGAGGGCATCGACCAGCGCGTGATGGAGCACTTCGCACCGGTCGAGGAGGTCAGCATCGGCGACTACGTGCTGGTCGGGGGCGAGGTCGCGGTGCTGGTGATGGTCGAGGCGGTCGTCCGGCTGCTGCCCGGCGTGCTCGGCAACCCGCAGTCCGCGGCGCAGGACTCCTTCTCCGACGGGCTGCTCGAAGGCCCGGCCTACACGCGCCCGGAACGCTGGCGCGGCCTCGTCGTGCCGGAGGTGCTGCGCAGCGGCAACCACGCCGCCATCGCGCGGTGGCGGCGCGACCGCGCGCTCGAGCGCACCGCCGCGCGCAGGCCCGACCTGCTCGCCGCCCTGCCGCCGGACGCCCTCGACACCGCCGACCGGGCGTTCCTGGCGGGGGTCGGCAAGACCTAGCCATCGCGTCTGGCATCATGGTGGTCGAGCTCGCGCCCGTCGGGCGCTTCCGAGCATGCCCCTGAACTTGACCGAACGGAAATTCGCGATGAACACCCTGGACGCACTGGACGCGCAGATGCTGCGCTCCGACATCCCCGCCTTTCGCCCGGGTGACACGCTGAAGGTGCACGTCAAGGTCATCGAGGGCACCCGGTCGCGCATCCAGGTGTTCCAGGGTGTCGTGATCCGCAGGCACGGCGCGGGCGCCCGCGAGACGTTCACCGTCCGCAAGATCTCGTTCGGGGTCGGCGTCGAGCGCACGTTCCCGGTGCACTCGCCGAACATCGACCGGATCGAGGTCGCCACCCGCGGCGACGTCCGCCGTGCGAAGCTCTACTACCTACGTGACCTGCGCGGCAAGGCCGCCAAGATCAAGGAGAAGCGCCAGACCCCGTCGGCGTCCTGACCGCACGGCGCGGTTCGGCGTAGCCTTCGTGAGCGTGGCCCTCCCCGAGCTCCCCGACGACCGGTGGGCCCAGCCGCCGCGGCACGGCGATGACGACGTGCCGTCGGGCTGGGAACCCCCGGGAGCGCCGGGGCCGCCCGGTGTGCCCGATCGTGCCGCCCCGGTCCGGCTGCCGTCCACACCGTGGCCGGTCGACGGCGTCGGCCCCGCGCATCCGGGCGCGAACGGCCACGCCCATCCGCGCAACGGCCACGCCCCGACCCAGGGCGGCAGGCCCACGGCCACCAACGGACGAGACATCGCCCGCTTCGCCGTCCCCGACGGCCCGGGCCGCCCCGCAGGCGCTCCGCCCGCCGGTCCGAGCACGTGGACCGGGCGGCCGCCGACCGGTGCCTTCCCGGTGGAGCCCGGGCCGCGGCAGGGCGGCCGCCATCCCGTGCCGCCGCCCGATGTGCCTCGCCGCATCCACAGTGACGTTCCCCCGCCCCGCCGTACCGGTCCGGTCGACCCGCACCCGGCACCGGCGGGCTTCGGCGCGGGCCCGCCCGAGCCGGTGGAGCAGCCGACCGTGCCCGACGGTCTGGCCAGGGCCGCCGAGCCGGTCGCGGAGGATTACGTCGAAGACGGGCCCGCCGGGATCCCGGGGCGACACCGCAGGCGAGCGGGCGAGTCGCCCGACGAGCGTCCGGCCTCGGCCTACCGCGAGCAGGCCGCCGCGGAGGGCCGCAAGAGCCGGGGCGGCAAGCGGCGTCGGTCGACGTTCTGGAAGGAGCTGCCGATCCTCGTCGTCGTCGCGCTGCTCCTGACGTTCCTCATCCAGACGTTCGTCGCGAAGGTCTACGTGATCCCCTCCGGGTCGATGGAGACCACGCTGCACGGCTGCACCGGCTGCAACAACGACCGCGTGCTCGTCGACAAGATCACTTACCGGTTCTCCGACCCGCAGCCGGGCGATGTCGTCGTCTTCCGCGGCCCGGATGGCTGGACCAGCGAGTTCACGGCCGAGGAGCCGAGCAACGTCGTCGTGCGCGCGCTCCAGGGCCTCGGCTCGCTGATCGGCCTGGCCCCGCCCGATGAGAAGGACTTCATCAAGCGCATCATCGCCGTCGGCGGGCAGACCGTGCAGTGCTGCGACTCGCGCAACCGGGTGCTCGTCAACGGCAAACCGCTCGACGAGCCGTACATCTACTTCCTCCCCGAGGCGGGCACGGC
Organism: uncultured Actinomycetota bacterium; assembly: GCA_963837575.1. Taxonomy (GTDB): domain Bacteria; phylum Actinomycetota; class Actinomycetes; order Mycobacteriales; family Pseudonocardiaceae; genus Pseudonocardia. The sequence goes on along the minus strand of CAWIOI010000007.1, from coordinate 13,537 downwards.
CCGGCAGGACGCGTTCGGGCCGGTCACGGTGCCTGCGGGCGAGCTGTGGATGATGGGCGACAGCCGGAACAACTCGGCGGACTCCCGGGTACCGGGCCACGGTCCCGTCCCGATCGCCAATGTGATCGGGCGGGCTCGTTTCATCGTGCTGCCGTTCGCCCGCGTCGGCGCGATTCCCGCGCCCAACCCGCAGGCGACGGCCGCGGCGCTGGGCAGCGGGGATGCGGGCGCCCCGGCCGCGCTCGGCATGATCGGCCTGCTCCCGCTCGTCGCCCTGCGCAGGCGGGAGCGTGAGCTGGGCGAGTTCCTGCCCCGGCGCCGGACGTGACCGCGGGCCGACCCCGTCCGTCCCGCAGGCCCCGTGTGCTGTTGCCCGCGGAGCTGCGACCCGCGCGCGCCATCGTCCGCCGCTCCGCCGGGAGCTGGACGTTGCAGACCACGCTGCATCGGCACGGTCTCGGCCCCGTCGCGGGTGTCGACGAGGCGGGCCGGGGGGCCTGCGCGGGGCCGCTCGTGGTCGCCGCCTGCGTCCTGCGGCCCGGCGACGCGCGGCGGCTGGACGGGCTCACCGACTCCAAGCTGCTCACGCCCGCGGCGCGCGAGGAGTACTTCGCGCTGATCACGCGGTGGGCGGCCGACCTCTGCGTGGTCGTCATCCCGGTCGACGAGGTCGACCGGCGCGGCGTGCACGTCGCGAACATCGAGGGCATGCGCCGCGCGGTCGCCGGGCTGGCCGCGCCACCGGGCTACGTGCTCACCGACGGCTTCCCGGTGCGCGGGTTCGGCCGTCCGACGCTCGCCGTGCCGAAGGGTGACCAGGTGGCGGCCTGCGTCGCGGCCGCGTCGGTGCTGGCCAAGGTCACCAGGGACCGCATCATGGTCGCGCTCGACGCCGAGCTGCCGCAGTACCGGTTCGCCGAGCACAAGGGCTACTGCACGCCCGTCCACGACGCCGCGCTGACCGAGCACGGCCCCAGCGCGGTGCACCGATACTCGTTCGTGAACGTGCGCGGTGCGTGGGCCTCCCGGTTCGGGTTACCGAGCGCACTGGTCCACAATGAGCTGCTGCCGGTCGGGCCGTCCGACGCGGGACAGGGAGGGTTGGAACCGTGAGCGCCGAGGATCTCGAGAAGTACGAGACCGAAATGGAGCTCACGCTCTACAAGGAGTACCGGGACATCGTGTCCCAGTTCTCCTACGTCGTGGAGACGGAGCGCCGCTTCTACCTCGCGAACTCGGTTGACGTCACCCCCCGCAACCCGGACGGCGAGATCTACTTCGAGGTCCGGATGTCCGACGCGTGGGTTTGGGACATGTACCGGCCGGCCCGGTTCGTCAAGAACGTGCGGGTGCTGACGTTCAAGGACGTCAACATCGAGGAGCTGGACAAGCCCGACCTGCGGCTGCCCGAGGGCAACCAGTTCGGCTCCTGAGCGGAGCTAGTGTCCTGCGCCTGAGATTCGTCTGGATAAGTCGGCCGAGGGATTCGAGGATCTCTTCGGCGGTCTTCGTCCACACGAACGGTTTCGGGTTCTCGTTCCAGGCCTCGACCCAGTTCGCGGGTCGGTCTCCAGCGCCTGCACGGCGCTGGTGGGCGCTGCGGCTGCATCAGATCTGTCGGTCACATGAGCCCGAACAGCGCTCGACCTGGTTGATCCACGAGACTCGGTCGGGGTGAAGTGCATCGTGGAACCGCGGGTGGCGGGCCAGCCACGTCTGGACGGCGGGGTGTTTGTGCGTGGAGTAGTTGTCGCAGATCACGTGGATGTCCAGGTCCGCCGGGACCGGGCTTGTCGATGGTGCGAGGAACTTGTTGAACTCGCTCGCGCGGTGCGAGCGGTGCAGTCTTGCCGATCACGGTGCCGTCGGCGATGTCGAAGGCGGCGAACAGGCTGGTGATGCCGTGCCGGACGTAGTCGTGGGTGCGGCGCTCGGGCATGCCCGGCATCATCGGTAGCACCGGCTGGGACCGGTCCAGGGCCTGGATCTGGCTCTTCTCATCGACGCAGAGTACGACCGCCCGTCTCGGGCGGGTTGTGATACAGGCCGACCACGTCGACGACCTTCTCCACGAACAGCGGGTCGGTCGACAGCTTGAACCCTCGGCCCGGTGCGGCTTGAGGCTGAAGGCCCGCCAGATCCGCCCGATGGTGGACTTCGACTACCCCGGACGTGCAGCCATCGTCGCCCGCGACCAGTGCGTCGCCTTCACGCGGCGTGTCCTCCAACGTCGCTACGATCACGCTCCTCGACCTGCTCCACGCTGATCGACGCGGGCGCGCCCGGACGGTCCTCGTCGTGCCAGCCCGTCCAGACGCGGGCCGCGACGAACCGTGACCGCCACTTGCCGACCGTCACCTGGTGGACCCGCAGCTCGCGGCGACCTGCCATTGTCCAACCCCTCCGCGCACGCCAGCACGATCTCGGACCGCACCGCCAGCGCCTGCGACGACTTCGCCCGCCGCGCCCACCGCTCCAGCTGGTCCCGCTCGGCCGTACTCAACTCGATCACGGCCGCCGGCCGTCCCGTCCTCGCCACACGCAGACTAGCTTACTTGCACGCGCGACACTATGCGGTGTCCACAAACGTCCACCGGGCCGCTCGCGCCCAGACGACGCCTCGCGGCGTTGCCGCCCTCGGAATACGCCCGGTATGAGCTTCGGGCGGCGCCTTGCGAGTCGCCGCCTGGATCACGCGATCGACCCGGCAACTTCGTGGACGCCGCACTAGCGGCGACCATCGGCACCGAGTTGTCCACATCGCGGTCGGCTGTCCACAGGTTGTGACAACCCGGCCCGGGGCGCGCGGCGTCGCGCCATCGTAGGAGCATGGCAGCGAAGGACGCCCTCGGCCGACGGGGTGAGGATCTCGCGGCGGCGTACCTCACCGAGCAGGGCCTCGTGGTGCTCGACCGCAACTGGCGGTGTCGATGGGGCGAGCTCGACATCGTGGCCACGGACACCACGCGGCTGGTCGTGTGTGAGGTCAAGACGCGGTCGAGCACCCGCTACGGCTTGCCCGCGGAGGCGGTCGACGCGCGGAAAGCCCGGCGCATCCGGCAGCTCGCAGGCGCCTGGCTCGCGGCGCACCACGTTCCGTGGGTGGAGGTGCGCTACGACGTCCTCGCGGTGCTCGCCGAGCCCGGCGCGCCGGTTCGCGTGCACCACTACGAGGCGGCCTTCTGATGGGGCTGGCGCGCACCTGGTCGGTGGCCCTGCACGGGGTGGTCGGGCATCTCGTGGAGATCGAGTCCGACGTCGGGGGTGGGCTGCCCGGCATCCACCTCGTCGGGTTGCCGGATACCGCGCTGCACGAGGCGAAGGACCGGGTCAGAGCGGCCGTGGTCAACTCCGGCTGGTCGTGGCCGAACGAGCGGATCGTGCTGGCGCTCTCTCCCGCCATGCTGCGCAAGGCCGGGAGCGGGTTCGATCTCGCGCTGGCGTGCGCCGTTCTCGCCGCCCACGGGATCCTGCCCCAACCCGCGTTGAACGGCGCCGTTCTGCTGGGCGAGCTGGCGCTCGACGGGCGGCTGCGGCCGGTCCGTGGCGTGCTGCCCTGCCTGTTGGCCGCACGCGCCGCGGGTGTCGACCGGGTGGTCGTGCCCGCGGCCGCGCTGGCCGAGGCGTCCCTCGTCGACGGGTTGGAGATCTACGGCGCCGCCACACTGGCCGAGGTGCTGCTTTGGCTTTCGGGGGAGCTGGAGCTTCGGCGCCCCGGCGCGCATCCGGCGCCGGTCGACGGCGCACCGCCGCCCGATCTCGCCGACGTCGTCGGCCAGGACGACGCGCGGCAAGCCTGCGAGATCGCGGCCGCAGGCGGGCACCACGTGCTGCTCGTCGGGCCGCCGGGCACGGGCAAGACGATGCTGGCTCAGCGCTTCGTCGGGCTGTTGCCCCGCCTCGATGCGGCGGCGGCGCTGGCGCTCGCGTCGATCCGGTCCGCCGCCGGACGGCTGCCCGATTCGGGAGCGCTCACGACCGTGCCGCCGCTGATCGCGCCGCACCACTCCACGTCGATGGCGGCGCTGATCGGGGGCGGCAGCGGCCTGCCTCGTCCGGGCGCCGTCTCGATGGCCCATCGGGGGGTGTTGTTCCTCGACGAGGCGCCGGAATGGGCGCCCCACCTACTCGACGCGCTGCGCACCCCGCTCGAGGACGGCACGGTCCGGCTGTCGCGGGCCGAGGGCACGGTCGAGTACCCGGCACGGTTCCAGCTCGTGCTCGCGGCAAACCCGTGTCCCTGTGCACCCGCGCACGACCGCGACTGCGTGTGCCCTTCGCTGGTGCGGCGCCGCTACCTCGGCCGGTTGTCCGGGCCGCTGCTCGATCGGGTGGACCTGCGGGCGCGGATGTTGCCGATCACCACACTGGCGACGGTCGTGGAACCCACCGAGACCACCGCTGCGGTACGCAGGCGCGTCATCGCGGCGCGAGAGGCGGCCGCGGCGCGCTGGGCCGGGCACGGCTGGGCCACCAACGCCGAGGTGCCGGGCCCCGTCTTGCGCACGCGGTTCGCGCTGCCCGCCGGTGTCGTCCGGCCGCTGGATTCCGCGCTGCGGGCCGGCGAGATCACTGCGCGCGGCGCCGACCGCGCGCTGCGGGTCGCGTGGACGTTGGCCGACCTCGGCGGTCGGGATCGCCCGGACCGCGAGCTCGTCGAGACCGCGCTGTACTTCCGCGACCGGAGGGCGGCGTGAGCGCGGCGCCCGAGCCCGCCGAAGAGGTGCTGCGGGCCCGGGCGTACCTGTCGCGCGTGGCCGAGCCGCCCGCGGCCGCCCTGGCCCGGCTCGTCGCGGCCGTGGGAGCGGTGGAGGCGGCCGCCCGGGTGCGGGCGGGAGCCGTGTCGGAGCGAGTGGCGCGGGAGACGGCGGCGCGCCGCAGCGTTGACCGGGTCGACGAAGACCTGGCCCTCCTCCAGGCCTGCGGTGGCCTGCTGCTCACCCCGGAGCACCCGGGGTGGCCGCACTGGGCCCTCACCGCACTGGAGAACGCGGCCTACGGCTCGCGCGCCGACCCGGTCCTCCGCGGTGTAGCCGGCCATGGCACAGCCGGCAATGGCGCATCCCACGGCAGCGCGCCGCACGCCGGCCCGTTTCCGGGCGGCGGTCCACTCGGCGGCCCACCCAGCCAAGGCACAGCCTTCGCCTGCCAACTCCGCATCCCCGCACTTGACCACGGCGCAGCCGGCGACGATGGGGCGGACGCCAACGCATCGCAGGTGGGCAGCGCGGCCGCTGGTGGTCGCGGCGCGGTGGGTCAATCCGGCCGGCCGCATCGAGGTCGGCTCGGGGCGGACACCTCTCCGGCGCGAGGTGACCTGGCGCCCCCGATCGCGCTGTGGATCCGCGGACCGGGCGCGCTCGGCGACCTCTGCGACCAAGCCGCTGCGATCGTGGGGGCGCGGGCGGCCACGGGCTACGGCCTGCACATGGCAGGCGAACTCGGCGCCGGGCTGGCCGCCGCGGGTTTCACAGTGGTCTCCGGGGCCGCGATCGGTGTCGACGGCGCCGCCCACCGAGGAGCCCTGGCCGCAGGCGGCCCGACCATCGCCGTGCTGGCCTGTGGTGTCGACCGGAGCTACCCGGCGGCGCACGAGGCATTGCTCGAGCGGATCGCCGCCACGGGCCTGGTGCTGTCGGAGTACCCGCCTGGATCTGTGCCTGCCCGGCACCGCTTCCTCGTTCGCAACCGACTCATCGCGGGTCTGGCGGGCGGAACGGTCGTCGTGGAGGCCGGGCTGCGCAGCGGCGCCCGGCGCACCGCGGCCGACGCTCGCGCGCTCGGCCGCCCCGTCATGGCCGTACCAGGGCCCGTCACATCCGGCCGATCCGCGGGCTGTCATCGGATGATCCGCGACGGCGCGGTGCTGGTCACCCGGGTCGAGGAGGTGCTGGAGGAGGTCGGTCGGATCGGCCAGCACCTCGCCGAGGAACCCGTCGCCGAAGGCACGCGGCCCACCGACGGGCTCAGCGCTTTGGCTGTCCTCGTTCACGACGCCCTGCCCCCGCGGGCCGCGCAGGGAGTGGCATGGCTCGCGACGGAGGCAGGCGTGCCGCCGAACGCCGTTCGCGCCGCGCTGGATGAGCTGGTCAGTCGGGAGCTGGTCGAGCACGTCGGCGGGCGGTGGCAGCGACCGAGCGCCGCACGCACCCCATGATCGTCCACCGCGCTCGCACACCACTTCGCACCCCATCGGTCCACTTCGCAGGGCATCGGCGGGGTGCGAAGTGACACCACGGGGTGCGAGGTCGCTCTGTGGGACCGGCGGCACGGGCGGTCGGCCGCAACGCGGGACGTCGGGGCAGGACCGCGGCCTGCTGAGCTTGCGGCGTGGCGGTGCTTGACCCGGGGCCGTCGACGCCCGACTGTCTGGCGATGCCCCCCGCGCCGGAGCTCAGGCCCGCTGTTGCCGAGCTGCTGGCGGAGTTCGTTCAACATCTCGCGCTGGAACGGGGCCGGTCGGCGCACACCGTGCGGGCCTACCGCGCCGACCTCACGCCGCTGCTGGCGGAGCTCGACGACATCGCGGCGCTCGACCTTGCGGCGCTGCGTCGCTGGCTGGCCGCGGGACACGCCGCTCATGCGAGCCGGTCCACGCTCGCGCGACGGGCGGCCGCGGCCCGCACGTTCACCGCATGGGCCCACCGCACCGGGCACCTTGCGGTCGACCCGGGTGTGCGGCTGGTCTCGCCGCGGCCGCGCCCCGCACTGCCGACCGTGCTCGCCCCGGAGCAAGCCGCAGCCGTGCTCGACGCAGCGAACATCGGAGCAGAGGAGGGCGAGCCACTGGCGTTGCGTGACCTCGCGGTGCTCGAGCTGCTTTACGCGACCGGCGTGCGGGTGGCGGAGCTGTGCGGTATCGACCTGGACGACGTCGACACCGGCCGACGGGCGGTGCGCGTGCTCGGCAAGGGCGCCCGGGAGCGCACGGTCGTCTACGGCGCACCCGCAGCGGCGGCCCTCGACCGCTGGCTGACGGCCGGTCGTCCTCGGCTGGTGAAGCCCGGCTCGCCACCGGCGCTGCTGCTCGGGGCCCGCGGAAAGCGACTGGACCCACGGGTGGCCCGCGAGGTGGTGCATCGCGCGGCCACCGCCGTTCCCGGCGTTCCGGACGTCGCGCCGCACGGACTCCGGCACGCCGCCGCAACGCACATGATGGAGGGCGGCGCGGACCTCCGTTACGTACAGGAGTTGCTCGGTCACGCTAAGCTAGCAACCACACAGCTCTACACACACGTGACGGTCGAGCGGCTGAAGGTGGTTCATGAGCAGGCGCATCCCCGGGCGTGAGCCCTGGAATTCCGGGTCTGTGCAGCTCAGGGCCTGGCGGGGCGCGGTCGTGTCGACCCCGGTGCGCGCGCTGCCGATGCCCGCCAACGCCGCGATGCCGAACGACGTCGCCGCCGAGCCGCTCGACGAGCAGTGGACGAAGTATCTCGCGGCGCCCACCCGTGAAGCGCGCGACCGGCTCGTCGTGCGGTACACCCCGCTCGTGCGTGTCGTCGCCCACCGGGTGATGGTGGGGCTGCCCGCCCACGTGGACCACGCCGACCTCACCCAGAGCGGCATCTTCGGCCTCATCGACGCGATCGAGCGCTTCGACCCGAAGCGTTGCCCGCGCTTCGAGACGTTCGCCGTGCAGCGGATCCGCGGCGCGATCCTGGATGAGCTGCGCGCACAGGACTGGGTGCCTCGCACCGTGCGAGGACGGGTTCGGGAACTGGAGCGGGCCCAGGAGCGGCTGGAGCGGCGGCTCCAGCGGGCCGCGACCGACCGCGAGATCGCCGCCGAGATGCACTTGCCGCTCCGCGAGGTGCAGGGTCTGATCCGGCAGGTGCAGGTGCTCAGCGTGGAGGCGCTCGACGAGATCGGCGGCGGCGTATCGGAGCTCTTCGCCGACGCGGCGCCCGATCCGATGGCCGTCGTCCAGGCGCGGGAGACCATGCGCCAACTCAACGCCGCCGTGGCCGGACTCGGTGAGCGAGACCGGACGGTGATCCAGCTCTACTACCTGGAGAACCGCACGCTCGCCGAGATCGGCCGGATGCTCGGGGTGACCGAGTCGCGGGTGTGCCAGCTGCACGCCCGCCTCGTCGGGCGGCTGCGCGGTCGGCTCGACGAGTTGGCGCGGATCTGACCTCACGGGTCCGGCCACGGCTCCGGCACGGGGAGCAGCCGCACCCGCAGCGGACCGAGCAAGACGAGCGGATCGAGGTACTCGAACCGGTCGCGGCGCACGCCCCAGTGCAGGCACACCGCCGCGCAGCCGCGGTGGCCCACGGTCAGGGCGCCGAGCACATCGCCGGTCGCCACGACCGCGCCCGCGTGAACGGCGGGCACGAGCGGCTCATAGGTGGTGCGCAGGCCGTCGTCGTGCTGGACCGACACCACGCCATGCCCCGCGACCGGGCCTGCGAAGACCACGGTGCCGCCGCGCGCCGCCAGTACCGGCTGGCCGACGGTCCCGGCGAGGTCGACACCGCGGTGGCCCGGCCCGAACGGGTCGTCGGGCGCCCCGAACGGCGTGAGCACGGCGGGCTGCGGACGCAACGGCCACGCGTACCGGGCGTCGACCGCCGATCCCTCGCCGCCGAGCGGCGGTCCGCCGCCGGCCGCGCCCGCCGTTGGTGTGGATGGATCGTCCGGGATGGCGGGCGTCGATGGCGGGCCTGCGCCGGCCGCATTCGGCGTTGGCGCGAGTGGATCGGCCGGGGCGCCAGCGAGCGCGGAGGGCGGCTCCCCGGCGTCGGTCGGGCCCATCGTCGCCCCGGCCGGCTCAGCCCGGGCAAACGGTGGGGAGGGTGGCCTCGTGCCCGGCTTCGGCCCGGCGGCGTCCGCCGCGGCGCCAATGGGCGCCGAGGGTGGCCCGCCGCCGGTCGAGTCCGGCGTCGGCTCGGCTGGGTCGGCCTGTGCGGCGGGCGGGGAGGGTGGCTCTGCGCCGGGCATGTCCGGCGTTGGCGCGGCCGCGATCACCACCAGCATCACCGCCCACATCACCGCCCGCCACGTCGCCCGACTCCACCGAATCCCCATGGGTCGAGCCTCGCGCACGCGGCCCGCTGCCGGGGTCGACCCGCATGATCTGTGGATGGCCGCGCGCGATGTGGGCAGCGGGGACCAATGGCCGACGCCGCGCGAGGCCGGTCGGCCGTCGCGCGTACACTCGTCGTGCGCCCCGCAGTCCAGCGGGGTGACTTCGCGCGCTCGCGTAACCGACATGTCCCCGGCCTGGCCGAGGCGGTGCCGGAACGGCGGCCGGGCGGTCCCGTCTCGACGGGTCCGGGCGCCGACGCGGACGCCAGGGCGGTGCCGCCAACCGGCGGCGCCGCAGCCAACCGCGCGCGCCCGCTCCGGCGGTCGCGCCTCGAAGGAGAGGGTGTCACCGGCGATGGCCGTCGTCACCATGAAGCAACTGCTGGATTCCGGCGTGCATTTCGGGCATCAGACCCGCCGCTGGAACCCGAAGATGAAGCGCTACATCCTCACCGAGCGCAACGGCATCTACATCATCGACCTGCAGCAGACGCTGTCCTACATCGATCGCGCGTACGAGTTCGTGCGCGAGACCGTCGCCCACGGCGGCACGATCATGTTCGTCGGCACCAAGAAGCAGGCCCAGGAGGCCATCGCCGACGAGGCGGGCCGGGTCAACATGCCGTTCGTCAACCAGCGCTGGCTGGGCGGGATGCTCACCAACTTCCAGACCGTGCACAAGCGCCTCCAGCGCATGAAGGAGCTGGAGACGATGGAGCAGACGGGGGGCTTCGAGGGTCGCACCAAGAAGGAGATCCTCATGCTCACCCGGGAGAAGGCGAAGCTGGAGAAGACCCTCGGCGGGATCCGGGACATGACGAAGGTCCCGAGCGCCATCTGGGTGGTCGACACGAAGAAGGAGCACATCGCCGTCGGCGAGGCCCGCAAGCTGGGCATCCCGGTCGTGTCGATCCTCGACACCAACTGCGACCCCGACGAGGTCGACTACCCGATCCCGGGCAACGACGACGCCATCCGCTCGGCGGCGCTGCTCACCAAGGTGATCGCGCGCGCCGCCGCCGACGGCCTCATGGCGCGTTCCGCCCGCAGTGGCGGCGGCGACGAGAAGCCGGAGGGCGTGGCCGCCGACGAGCCGCTCGCCGAGTGGGAGCGCGACCTGCTGCCCACCGGCGCGGGTTCGGACGGCGCGAGCCTCACCGACGCGGGCACCGTCGACGCGCCCGGCGCGGCGACCTCGTCGGCCCCGGTCACCACCAGCAACGGCGCCAGCGCGAGCTGACGCGAAAGGAACGAAGAGGCAATCGAGATGGCGAACTACACCGCCGCCGACGTCAAGAAGCTCCGCGACCTCACCGGGTCCGGGATGATGGACTGCAAGAAGGCCCTCGAGGAGTCCGACGGCGATCTGGACAAGGCCGTCGAGCTGCTGCGCATCAAGGGCGCCAAGGACGTGGGCAAGCGCGCGGGCCGTGACACGGCCAACGGGCTCGTCGCCGCCGAGGGCGGCACGATGGTCGAGCTGAACTGCGAGACCGACTTCGTCGCCAAGAGCGCCGACTTCCAGGCGCTCGCCGACAAGATCCTGCGGGTCGCGGTCGACCAGCAGCCCGCCGACCTTGCGGCGCTCAAGGCCGCCCCGCTCGACGGTCGGCACCGTCGAGGAGGCCGTGCTGGCGCTCTCGGCGCGCATCGGCGAGAAGCTGGAGCTCAAGCGCTACATCCACGTGGACGGCCCGGTCGCGCTCTACCTGCACCGCCGCTCGTCCGACCTGCCGCCCGCCATCGGCGCGATCGTGGCCTACGACGGCTCCGACGACGAGCTCGCCAAGGGCGTCGCGATGCACATCGCCGCCGCCCGGCCGCAGTACCGCACGCGCGAGGACGTCCCGGGCGACGTGCTGGAGAACGAGCGCCGCATCGCCGAGGCCACCGCGCGCGAGGAGGGCAAGCCCGAGCAGGTGCTCCCGCGCATCGTCGAGGGCCGGATCAACGGCTTCTACAAGGACGTCGTGCTGCTGGAGCAGCCGTCGGTCCAGGAGCCCAAGAAGACCGTGAAGGCACTGCTGGACGCCGCGGGCGTCACCGTCAAGGAGTTCGCCCGCTTCGAGGTCGGCCAGGCCTGAGCGGATGACCGACGTCAGGATCGACCCCGACGCCCGCCCCGGATTCGGCCGCGTGCTGCTCAAGCTCGGCGGCGAGATGTTCGGCGGCGGCGCCGTCGGGGTCGATCCCGATGTGGTCGAGGCCGTGGCCCGGCAGATCGCCGAGGTCGTGAAGTCCGGCGCGCAGATGGCCGTCGTCATCGGCGGCGGCAACTTCTTCCGCGGCGCCGAGCTGCACGACCGCGGCATGGACCGGGCCCGCGCCGACTACATGGGCATGCTCGGCACGGTCATGAACTGCCTTGCGCTGCAGGACTTCCTGGAGCGCGAGCACGGCATCGACACCCGGGTGCAGACGGCCATCACGATGGGCCAGGTCGCCGAGGCCTACATCCCGCGTCGCGCCATCCGCCACCTGGAGAAGGGCCGTGTCGTGATCTTCGGCGCGGGCGTCGGCATGCCGTTCTTCTCCACCGACACGGCGGGCGCCCAGCGCGCGCTGGAGATCGGCGCAGAGGCGTTGCTGCTGGCCAAGAGCGTCGACGGGGTGTTCACCGCCGACCCGCGGGTCGACCCGGACGCCAAGCTCTACGACGAGATCACCCATCGCGAGGTGCTCGAGCAGGGGCTCAAGGTCGCCGACGCCACGGCGTTCAGCCTCTGCATGGACAACCTGATGCCGATCATCGTCTTCAACCTCCTCACCGAGGGCAACATCGCGCGAGCGGTCCGAGGTGAGAGGATCGGCACGCTGGTCAGCACACCCGAGCGCGTGGAAAGTGGGGTCACGCCATGATCGAAGAGACGCTCTTCGACGCCGAGGAGAAGATGGAGCGGGCGGTCTCGGTGGCCAAGGACGACCTGGCCAGCGTCCGCACGGGCCGGGCCACGCCGAACATGTTCTCCCGCGTCGCCGTCGACTACTACGGCGCGATGACCCCGATCAACCAGCTCGCCTCGATCAACATCCCCGAGGCCCGCATGGTGATCATCAAGCCGTACGACGCGAGCTCGCTCAGGTCGCTGGAGAAGGCGATCCGCGACTCCGACCTCGGCGTCAACCCGTCCAACGACGGGCAGATCATCCGCATCGTCGTGCCGCAGCTGTCCGAGGAGCGCCGCCGCGAGATGGTCAAGGTCGCCCGGGGCAAGGGCGAGGACGCTCGCGTCACGATCCGCAGCCTGCGCCGCAAGGCGATGGAGGAGCTGCACCGCATCGTGCGCGACGGCGAGGCGGGCGAGGACGAGGTCGGCCGCGCCGAGAAGGAGCTCCAGCACACCGTCGACCGGTACGTCCACCAGGTCGACGAGCTGGTGAAGCACAAGGAAGCCGAGCTGCTCGAGGTCTGATGACAGCAAGCCATCCCGAGACGCCCGCCGTGTCCGCACCGCCGCGCGGCAAGGACAGGGCCTTCGGGCGTGCGGGCCGCAACCTCGTCGCGGCGATCGGGGTCGGCCTCGGGCTCGGCGCGGTCGTGCTGGCGTCGCTGCTGATCGAGCGGCATTGGTTCATCGCGGTGCTGGCGCTGGCCGCCGCCGTGGGCACCTGGGAGCTGGCCGGGGCCCTGCGCCGCGGCGCCGACATCCGGGTGCCGCTGCCGGTGCTGCTCGTCGGCGGGCAGGCGATGGTGTGGCTGGCCTGGCCGTTCGGCGCGACAGCCGTCGCGATCGCGTTCGCGGTCACCGCGCTCGGCGTGCTCCTGTGGCGCATGCCCGCGGGGGCCGAACACTACGTCCGCGACGTCACGGCCGGCCTGTTCGCCGCCGCGTACGTGCCGCTGTTCTGCTCGTTCGCCACCCTGATGACGGTCGCGCCGGACGGCGCCGCGCGCGTTCTCACGTTCGTGATCTGCGTGGTCGCGTCGGACGTCGGCGGTTACACCGCCGGGGTGCTGGCGGGCAAGCATCCGATGGCGCCCACGATCAGCCCCAAGAAGTCGTGGGAGGGCTTCGCGGGCTCGCAGGTCGCGGGGATGCTCGCGGGCGCGCTCAGCGTCGTCTTCCTGCTGCGCGGGCCGTGGTGGGCGGGCGTGCTCATCGGCGCGCTGCTCGTCGTCTCCGCGACGGTCGGGGACCTCATCGAGTCGCTCGTCAAGCGCGATCTCGGCATCAAGGACATGGGCCACCTGCTGCCGGGCCACGGCGGGCTGCTGGACCGGCTCGACTCGCTGCTTGCCCACGGCGCTCGTCGCCTGGGCGGCGCTCAGCCTGCTCGTTCCCGGGTGAGCATCCCCAGCCCCAACATCTGGCACTGGCCCGAGGTCTACGCGCAGGAGAACGCCGCGCAGGACGTCGAGGGCGCCGTCTGGGCCGCGCTGCGCGCCGCCGTGTCGTGGACGGGCCGCGACGTGCTCGACGTCGGCTGCGGCGACGGCTTCCACCTGCACCTCTTCGAGGGCGCCCGGTCCGTCCTCGGGGTCGAGCCCTACGCCTCGCTCGTG
>CAWIOI010000006.1:0-129850 GCA_963837575.1 uncultured Actinomycetota bacterium | reverse complement strand
GACCCCGGCGATTTGTCGGTGACGCGGGGAGATCGGCAGGATTGCCTCCTGCTCGTCGTCCACGGCGGTATGAATGTTCCAGCTGAAGGGCAGCTCCTCGCCGCAGCACATGGGGCTTCGAGGGCTATCGGGGCGCCCGCTGGTGCTGGGTTTGTCCCGCCTCGGGTGCGCTGGGTCGGGCGGGGTGTCTGACCTTCTCATGATGGACCACGAGGTAGGCACGCGTGGAGCGCGGCGCGGATGTGCGGGCTGGTCGGTCCCCGGACACGAAACGTGTACTCGTTGGCCATCGTGGCTCCCGGTTCGGCGCCCCTCACGCAGGGCCGTTCCTGGAAGGCGCGGGGGTGAGCGGGGACGTCCGGCGGGGACAAGCCCCACGGTTCGCGGGTACTCGCCGGAGAAGTTCTCGCCGCCCGTGGTGACCGACCTCGTCTCCCGGGCCCGCCTGCACCCACCGGTGACCGCGCGTCGGCTGCGCCGATGACCTGGCCGCCACCGCGCGGGCTGGGGCAAGACGATCTTCGCGGCGTGGTGGCTGCGGGCCGGGAACGATCACCGCAAGGGGGTGTGGGTGAGCCTCGAGGAGGCCGACGACGACCCGCACGCGTTCTGGTGCGCGGTGGCGGCCGGGTTGATGCGGGTCGTGGATGCCCGGGCGGGCGAGGCGCTGCGCCGGGTCGCTGCGGGTGCGGTCGCCGCGGAGGAGCTGCCCGGCAAGGTGGCGGCCGCGCTGCGCCTGGCACCGGATCCGATCGCCGTCGTCCTGGACAACCTGCACGAGATGAGCTCCCCCGAGGTGCATCAGGGGCTGGTGCGACTCGTGGAGCGGGCGCCCTCGAATCTGTCCCTGCTCGTGACCACCCGCCGGGATCCACCCTGGCCGCTGCCCCGCCTGCGCCTGGCCGGGCTGGTCGCGGAGATCCGGGCGGCCGACCTCGCCTTCCGCGCCGAGGAGGCAGCCGAGCTGTTCACGCGCTGCAGGTCGACGTGACCGGACCCCAGCTTGAACAGCTGGTGGAACGCACGGAGGGCTGGGCCGCCGGGCTGCGCCTGGTCGCGGTGCACCTGAAGGCAGTGCACGACCTCCCGGCCGCGGTCGAGGTGTTCAGCGGCGAGGACCACAGCGTGGCCGACTACCTGCTGACCGAGGTGCTGGACCGGCAGGCGCCGGAGCTGGTCACCATCTTGGAGACGATCAGCGTCGTCGACCTCGTGTGCGCCGATCTCGCCGATGCGCTCACCGGAGGACACGACGGTGCCCGGGTGCTCGCCGATCTCGCGGCGGCGCACCTGTTCGTGCAGGCCGTGGGCCAGCCCGGCCGCTGGTATCGGCTGCACCGACTGATCTCCGACATCCTCCGGGCCCGGCCCGTACCGCGGCGCAGACGGCGAGACCTGCACCGGCGCGCGGCAGAGTGGTTCCGCAGCAACGCCATGCCGCTGGAGGCGATCCGTTCGGCGGTCGCCGGCGAACTCTGGCCCCTGGCCGCCGACCTGGCTGGCACCCACGCCCTCACGCTCATCACGGCCGGTCGCGGCCGGGCAGTCGAGCAGATGTTGGCGAGGATCGACCGCACGGTGCTCGGCGGGCAACCGGAGCTGGCGGGCGCGCTCGCCCTCGCCCGGGTCGCGCGGGGATCAGACGCCGAGGCCGCGGCGTTGATCAGCGTGGGTCGGGCCGCAGGCGGCGCCGTGTCGGCCCGCCGGGCCGCGCGCGCGCAGGTGCTGCTGGATGTGAGCGCGTCGGGGCTCGCCCGGATCGCCGGCGATTCGGAGGCGGCGATGACGGCGCTGGGTTCCCTGCCGGTCGCTGCGGAGGCGCTGGCCGCGCTGGGGATGGCCGGGGCCGAGATCGTGCCCGTCGTCGTGGCCAACAATCGCGGGACGGCCGCCCTGTGGGCAGCTGACCTGGACGGCGCCGAGCGCTACCTCACCGCAGCCATGCACGTCGACATGGACGGACTCGCGATTCCGCAGCTGAACGCCATGGCCTACCACTGCCTGCTCCAGTGCGAGCGCGGCGAGCTGGACCCCGCGGAGGCAGCCGCACGCCGCGTCATCGACACCGCCGCTGCCGCCGGGCTCGCGACGGCCGTGCAGTCGGTGGGCGCCTACCTGACCTTGGCGCGGGTGAGCCTTGACCGCGGCGGCACGGACGAGGCCGACGAATGGCTCGCGCGCATCGCCGACGTCCAGGCCCTGGCGCCGGAACCGCACGTCCGGCTGGCCGCCGCGATCATCCTCGCGACCCGGCGCGAGGCGGCGGGCGACCGCGAGGCGGCACTCACGTGCTTGCGGGCGCAGGACCACCCCGCGCACTGGCGCCCGCCGCCCGGTTTGCGCGATCGGTGGCTGACCACCGAGGCAGCCCTTCTCGCGCGCGCCGGCGACGGCGTGGCGGCCAGGCAGCTACTCGAGCGGATGGGTCAGCCGGCACCCCAGAGGGGACGATCGCCGCGGCCCGAGTGCATCTGCTCCTCGGCGACCTCGAGGCGGCGACGGCCGTTCGAGCGCACGCCACCCCGGCTGTCCACGTGCGCGGCCGGGTCACCACGGCGGTGCTCGACGCCCTGCTCGCCACCGCGGCCGGGCACGAGCACCGGGCGACCGACCACCTCGAGAACGCCCTGGCCACCGCCGCGCCCTGGACATTGCGCCGACCTTTCCTGGCCGAGGCGGCGCCGCTGCGGCCCCTGCTCGAGCGTCGCATCGAGACCGGAACCGCCGTGCCGGGCTTCGCGCTCGAACTGCTCGAACGGACATCCGACGAGTCCGGGGCCGACACCGAAGCCCGGCGCACGTTCATCGACCCGCTCACCGAACGTGAGCGGACCGTGCTGCGCTACCTGGCCAGCACGCTGTCGAATGCGGAGATCGCCGCCGAGCTGTACGTGTCGGTGACCACCGTGAAGACCCACCAACGAGCTGTCTATCGCAAACTGGGCGCCACCGGACGGCGGGACGCCGTCCAGCGGGCCCGGCTCCTTCACCAGCTGTGACCGGCACCACCACCACAGCCCGGCGTTCATCCTTGCCGGACGACGCTCGTCGGCACCGGTGGCAGGGGCGAACCGACCAACGCGTGACCTGAGATCGCCAGCGGGTCGGCCGCCCGCACCTGGCCAGCTGGGCCGACACCGCGACCGTGCTGGCCGCAGACTTACTGGCGGGCAATGAGGATCCCCGCCGCGACGCCCCCGCGCTGCTGCGCCGCGCGCTGGCCGCGCTCCCGAGCGCGGCGCGGGCCGGGCCGGGCGGATCCGGCTACGCGCCGACGCCGGCTACTTCGCCGGCCAGTTGGCCCGCGCCGCCTATTCGCCGACATCGAGTTCGCCCTCGGCGCCCGACGGATCGCCCCGTTGTGGCGGCTGCTGGACGGCCTGACGGAAGCGGACTGGACCGACGCGCTCGACATGGCGGGCGCGCACGTCGCCGTGGCCGACTACTGCCCCAACTGGTGGCCCGCCGCGACCCGGCTGCTGATCCGCCGGGTCCGCCTCAACGTCGCCCACGGAGCGGTGTCGGCCGATCCGCGGGCGCGGCGGCGCCGCACCCTGCACCCCGAGCAGCGCGCCCTGCCACTGGCCGAACTCGCCGAACTCGACGCCGTCTACGGCTACTCGTTCATCTCCGACCTTCCTCGACGTCGCCACCGGCGAACGCGCCGCCGCGGTCGAGCACTGGTATCGCCACCGCACCTCGATTGAGAACCTGTCCGCGACGCCGAGCACGGGGGCCGCGCTGCTGGCCGCCAGCCTCACCGGCTGGCTGCATCAACTCACCGCGACCCCTACCTCCGACGGCGGCCTGCTCGGGCATGGCGTCCGCGACGGCCAGGCCATGATCGCCACCCTGCGGCACCGGTTGATCCGCGTCCCCGCCCGACTCATCCGTCACGCGGGCACGCTCATCCTGCGCCCATCACCGGGGACGGGCTGCTCGCCGAGGTCCTCGCCCGGATCCGCGCCCTGCCCGTCGCGCCCTGACTCCGGCCATCCCGGCCTCAACCACTTCGGAACCCCGCTCACCCGAGGCCATACCCGGGCCCTTGCGCTGCCCGGTCACCGAAATCCACGCAGAACAAGATCACTCCAACAGAGCAGAGATCATCAACCTGCTACTCGCGGATCCGGGTGAGAGATGTTGACAGGCCGGGTCATCGTCTCGTTCTGGCTGGTCCCCGTCTCCGGGCCGGAGCAGTGATGAGAAGGCGTACGAGAGGAACCGCTGTCTGACGCCCCGTAAGTCCGGAGCCGGCTCAAACCTGACGGATAGGGGCCGGTGTGCAGCGCATGATCCGCGCCGCTGCGTGTGTCAGCGCGGCGGTGGGGATCGACTCCGTAGCCGGTTTGTTGGTCCGGTGGGGAGGCCACGCCGAAGGCCTGCGGCGTAGGCGTGGCGATGCTGTCGGGGTCAAGGCGGACGCCTCCCTCATCGATCGATTTCTGGTGAACGTGGGAACCGTCTCCGGTCGCCCTTCCCGCCGGGCAGCCGGTCCGGTGGCGGGCCGGTCCGTTGTCGACCGATGGCCGTGGGGCGGGGCGGAGGCCCCGTAGTAGTCCGAGCACACGAGAGGCGTGTGCATGGCGAAGGGGGCCAGCAAGTCGGCAGGGAGGAACTGGAATGCTCGGAGGTCGTTGGTGAACACCGATCGTGTTGGAGCCGATCTTCGGAGCCTGTCATTTTTCCCGTGTAAGCAACGGGTGGCTGAACTAGTGGAAGTTTATCACATTGGGAGTCGTCCGGGGAAGAGGACGACCAGCGTGTTGAGGGCCATTTTCCAGCCCCAGGTTCCCGTTCCTGATTCTCCTCCTCGCTTGGTGGAGATGTTGCGGAGTCCGAGGTAGATGAGCTTCATCGCGGCATCATCGGACGGGAAGTGGCCGCGCGTCTTGGTGATCTTCCGGATCTGGAAGTTGATGGACTCGATCGCATTTGTCGTGTACACGATCTTACGGAGTTCCGCCGGGTAGTCGAGGAAAGGAACGAACTCGTTCCAGGCTCGCCGCCACACATCAATGACACCAGGGTATTGCCGGCCCCATTCCTTGTCAAGGTCTTTCAGGGCGATTTCGGCGGCCTCGACGCTCGGCGCGGTGTAAATCGTCCGCATTCCCGCCGCGATCTTCTTCCGGTCCTGGTAGGACACGAATCGCATCGCATTCCGAATGACGTGTACCACGCACGTTTGGACGACCGTGTCCGGGAAGACGCTGTTGATGGCATCGGGCAGCCCGGTCAGCCCGTCGCAGCAGGCGATCAGGATGTCGCGTAGTCCCCGGTTGCGCAGCTGGGTGAGGACCGAGTGCCAGAACTTCGCGCCCTCGGCCTCGGCGATCCAGCAGCCCAGGCAGTGCTTGCGACCGTCCACGTCGACGCCCACGACCAGGTGCGCGGTCTTGACCGTGACCGCCCCCTTGTCCCGGACCCTGATGCGGATCCCGTCGACGTAGACGATCGGGTACACCTCGTCGACCGGCCGGTTCCGCCATGTCTCGACCTCATCAGCCACAATATCGGTGATCTTCGAGATCAGCTCTCGGGACGCGTTCACGCCGTACACCTCGAGCAGATGCGCCTCGATGTCGCGGGTGCTCATGCCGCGCGAGTAGCACGACAGCACAATATCTTCGATCTGTCCGACCCGGCGTGCTCGTTTCGGCACGATCCGCGGCTCGAACTCGCCGTTCCGGTCCCGCGGCACATCGATCGTCACCGGCCCGTTCACCGTCGACACCGTCTTGCTGGACATGCCATTCCGCGAGTTCCCGGTCCCGTGGCCCGCGGGATCGTCCCGGCGATAGCCGAGGTGGTCGGTCATCTCCGCTTGTAGCACGCGCTCCAGGACTGCTTTCGTCATCTGGTTGAGCAAACCATCGACACCATCGATCGGTGTCCCGGCCGCCTGCGCATCGGCCAACAAAGCATCGATAGCTGATGGCTCAAATACCTCGGCAAGCCGCCGGGCCGCCGCCGAATCGGCATCGGAATCCGACTGGATCTGTGTCACGTGGGTGTCCTTTCCAACAGCTGTGTCGATCACAGCCGTTGATCTTGGACCACCCGAGACTTACACGGTTGTAGTGACACGCCCGATCTTCGAGGCGGATTTCCTCCCGTGCTCCTACGGGTTCCGCCCGAACCGCCGGACCCATGATGCGGTGGCCGAGGTGCGCCATCTGACGTCCCACTCCTACGAGTGGATCGTGGAGGGCGACATCACAGCCTGTTTCGACGAAATCTCGCATTCGGGCCTCATGGATCGGGTGCGGGAACGCGTCGGGGACAAACGCGTCCTGGCTCTGGTGAAGGCGTTCCTCAAGGCGGGCATCCTCGGTGAGGACCGCGTCCTGAGGGCGACCGACACCGGCACCCCACAAGGGTCGATCCTTTCACCGCTGCTGAGCAACGTGGCCCTCTCGGTCCTGGACGAGCACATCGCCCAGGCCCCGGGTGGCCCGGCTGCCAGCCGATACCAACGGGCCAAGCGCCGCGCGCAGGGTCTGCCCAACTACCGCCTGGTCCGCTACGCGGATGACTGGTGCCTGGTCATCTCCGGCACGCAGGGCCGACGCGGAAGCCCTGCGGGAGGAGATAGCGGGGATCTTGTCCACGATGGGCCTGCGCCTGTCGCCGGAGAAGACCGTGATCACCCACATCGACGAGGGCCTCGATTTTCTGGGCTGGCGCATCCAGCGTCACCGCAAACGAGGTACCGACCGGTCCTACGTCTACACCTACCCGGCACGCAAGGCCCTACGGGCCGTGATGGGCAAGGTCAAGACGTGGTGCCGGCGGATGGACACGAACCAGCCACTGGACGTCCTGCTGCTTCGGTTGAACCCGATGCTGCGGGGCTGGTGCGCGCACTTCCGGCCCGGCGTGTCCAGCGCAACCTTCGCCTACCTGAGCGCCTACACCTGGGCCCGGGTCATCGGATGGGTGCGCCGCAAACACCGCCGGATCACCTGGAAACAACTCCGCCGCCGCTACTGCGCGGGCGGATGGTGGCCGGGCACCACCGAACGGGTGCTGTTCAACCCGGCGAAGGTGCCCACCACGCGCTACCGATACCGGGGCGCAGTCATCCCGGCTGCGTGGCCGGTCACAGGATGAGGACCACACCAGCACAAACGGGGCTTGTGGAGCGCCCGTTGCTCGGAAACGGGCACGGCGGGTGCGGGAGGCGGCTCGGGGAAACCCACCGGTGGAAACACCGGCAGGGCGCCCCGGGTCGACCTCACGGCTCACCGGATGCCGGATCAGCTCATCCCGTCGGCGTCGGCGCCTCGTCCTCGGCGAAGACCTCCCGCAACTTCGCCTCCTGCTCACTCGACAGGTTGGATGACGCCAGGTGCGCCCCGGTGTCCTTGAACTCGGCGAGCACCCGGTCCGCGACCACGTTCCCGCTCATCACGAACAGCGCGGACGTCCCGGGCGTTACCTCATCGCGCACCTTCCGAATGAAGTCGTCGTCGATACCGACATCGGTCATCGAGCCCATCAAGGCGCCCATTCCCGCACCGATCGCCATGCCCAGCACCGGGATGAAGAACAGCAACCCGAACAACAGACCCCAGAACGCGCCACCGAGCGCGCCCGCCCCGGTGAGGCCACGCAGCTGCTCGGTCTTGGGCTTCTTACGATCCGGCGGCCAGGTCACGATCGCACCGTCCACGAGCTGGATCAGCTCCTGCTTCTGCAGCCGCTCCAGAACCTGCAGGGCGTTGCGCGCCCCGCCCTCCGAATCGAACTTCCACACCGTCAACGTCGTCATGCCCTCGTCCTCCGATCTCGCAATTCTGCCGATCACACGGTGGATCGAGCAGCGCCGGACACTACCGGAGTGGGCGAGCCGGTAGCGCCGTGATCTCGGGCGTTTCGCCAGGCGGTCGGTTCCGGGAAGGTCACACCCCGCAGCCGGCCGCGTCGGCGCCCTCAAACTCCCATGGGCACGTCGAGCATGTTCAACGCCGGATGTCAGTCGCGTGGTGATGTCACGTGTCGGCCGGGGGTCGTCAGGGCCCAGATGAGCGTCACGTCCAGCGCGATGATCACCAAAGACCAGATCGGGTAGAAGGGCACGAGCAGGAAGTTGACAATGATACTGAGGCACGCCAGCACGATGGCGGCCCTATCGCCCCACCCGCGACCCAGCAGAACGACGACACCAGTTCCGGCGCTGAGAACCCCGAGCAGCAGGACCGCCCAACCCCACCCGGCGAGGCTGAACGCGAAGGTGTACCCGGGTGGGGCGACGTAGAGCCCGTCGCGCACCACGGCCGTGAGACCGGCCAGGAACTG
This sequence comes from uncultured Actinomycetota bacterium, assembly GCA_963837575.1. GTDB lineage: Bacteria > Actinomycetota > Actinomycetes > Mycobacteriales > Pseudonocardiaceae > Pseudonocardia. Next base: position 121,546 of record CAWIOI010000006.1, on the reverse strand, counting down.
CCACAGACCGAGCACGAGCAAGACTGCTACGGCAAAGACCGTGTAGCCGTTCATCCAGGGCCGTTCGCCGCTCCGCGGGGATCGGGACGGCATCTCCGTGCTCATGGGCCCCTCCGTAAAGGAGTGGTACGTCGGCGACCACCATCGTCACCGCTGCGACCGCGGCCGACCTCACCCCACCCGGGTGGTCGGACCAGGCCGCGTCGCAGCGCCGCCGTGGGTGTCGAGCTGGTCAACCTCTCGGTTGGCCGGTGAGCGCCGAGAGGGTGCCCGGCCCAGTCGACCGCGCAGGATCGGCGGTCCGGAGGCCACGAGCCGGCGATCCGTCCCTCCCCGCCCCAGGGTCGGCTCAGGATGCGGGTAGTTCCGCTGGGGGCACCGCGGGACAGCCCGTTCGGACACTGTCCACGATCGGCCTGGCGGCCTGCTCCACCGCGCCGACCGAGGCGGCGATCTTGCCGAGGTTGGTCGAGAGGCTGTCCTGATCATTGAGCCCGGCCAGGGTGGCCCGCAGGGATGCGATGGCCTTCTCCAGCTCCGCGACCTGTGGACCGAACTGTTCCTTGGCGGCCGTGGTCAGGTTCTGCGCGGCGCTCTGCAGGTCCTGCAGGGCCGCTTTGACCCCGTCGGTTCCGACCTTGTTCGCGTCGAGATGGACGACGGCGTTGGCGGCCTTCTGGTAGTCGGCCGCCGCCGAGCAGAGCTGCGGGGAGTACGTCGCGGAGGTGGTCGGAGCCGGGCTCGGCGCGGGCGCGGGCGCGGGCGCGCTTGGGCTGGCGCATCCCGCGAGCAGGAGACATCCCAGCGCGGCGGCCAGGAGCCGCCGGGCGCGCGGGCGGTCACGGCGAGTTCGCTCGGCGTGGGGAGCAGCATGCTCAGCGCGCTGAGCACGGCGCGATCGAGCCACGACATCCTCGGGCGAGGGTTGCTTTTAACGCAGCACGACGACCTCGTGACGCAGTACCAGGATCTCGACGTCCTTCGCTGCATCGGATCGAGCCAGCAGCGCCAGCCACCTCAGCAATCGGGTAAGCATCAGGTAGTCGGAAGGCCACAGCAGACGATCATTCTGACCTGGCCGTGGCGGGTGACGTTGAGGGCGGCTAGACACGAAAGCGCTGCTCAGAGGTCGTGACACGGTTCTCGGCACCCACACCCGCCACGCAGGCGGTCCGCCCCTCGACGTACGGCTTTCGCTGCCGGTCGGCGGCTCTTACGGAGCTCAAACCTGCCTGATCTGATCCGCTGATCAGGCCGACACCCGGGCCGGCAACTCCACACCTTCAGCGGCGGCCAGTGCGTGCGCCATCTGCTCCGCTCCCTCGGCGTCGTCAATCAGCTCCGCCATGTACCAGGTCACGCCTGTCGCCGTACCACCTCGGACCTGGCTGATCTCCCGCACCTCATCGACCACATCGGCCACCAGCTCGGCCAAGGTGTCGGTGGACTCGAACCTCACTCCCGAACGGTCGCCACTGATCGCGCCTTCGGCACTCCAAGATAGCTCTGGCTCGTCATCGAGGTGCCACAGTTCGACGTCGTAGAACAGCACCGGCCGGCTCTGCACCGGCTGCCGCTGGGCGGCGCGTGCTGCCCGCCGTCGTCGCGCGTTACGTCCCATGATCAGCGCCTCCTGCCTGCGCCGGTTGGCAACTCGATGGCCGAGTCCGTAGCCGCGCTGTGTTCGGCGGCGTAACGCTCCGGGGCGGCGACCTGGGCCGGGCGCAGATCGGTGAAGGTCGCAGAGCCCAGCTCGGTCAGCAGGACCTGCCATCCAGGACGATCATCAAGGCGCGGGTGAGCATCAGTCGTAGACCTTGGCGAAGCCGCCGTGCGCGGCGCACGCGTTGTCGGTGCGGGGGTTCGGGTCGTAGATCTGTGTGCCGTCGGTGCACGCCGCGGTGGCCCCGTCCGGGCCCATCCCGTGCCCCTTCGGGGTGGCCGAGGCGGCCGAGGCGTTCGGGGTGGCCGAGGCGGCCGAGGCGGCCGAGGCGGTCGGCGCGGGTGGCGGCGCCGAGGTGGCCGCGGGCGTGAACGTGGGCGCGGCGCTGGGCATCATGGTGAGCACCAGCAGCGCGGCCACCACCAGCCCGACCACCGCAGCGGCCAAGCCGATGACGCGGCGACGGCGGTAGATCTGCTGACGGCGCCGATGCTGGCTGGTCATTCGGGCTGCCTCTGCCCCTTCCAGATGAACACAGCCCAGCGCGGCAGCGACAAACCGCATCACTCCCGCGGGTACCTCGGTGTGCGTATCTGCAGGTCAGGTGCGCTCTCGTTGCGCTGTGAAGCGAGCATCAAGGACCGTACGCTCTCTGATCTCGGCGCGCGAGAGCCAAACTTGACTCGTTCTTCACGACTTTTGCCGACATAGCAAAGCTAGTCCGATCATGACAGCCTGGCAGGGCGTTCCCGAGCGCCTGCCCGGCGTCAAGGTACATGGTCACACGCTGGGGCACAGAGGCGTGCTCTTCATGCGAGCTTAGGCTAAGCTAAGTCACGCCGCGAGGTTCGGCTTGTGGAAGTCGCGATCATCGGCACCGGCGAGAGACGCCCCGGCCGGGCGAGAGTGGTGACACAGGTCCGGTCGGGACGCTCTGTCGTGCGCCGGACCGAGGGGATGTCCGGCGAGTACAGAGTAGACTCACGCGCCGCTGCTGGGAACGGCGACGGCGCGGCGACCACCGGCGGATCGACTGTGCGGGAAGGCCGCGGTACGACGCAGAGCGCACTGCGACGGGAGTACCCTCCACCCCTCCGAGTCGCCTGGAGGGGGACCAGGTCGAGACTTCCGCCCGAGGGAGCTGACCGTGTCCGACCCCGCTACCCCCGACCCCGCCCAGATACAACGCGGCTCTGTCGCGTTGACCACCGCCTTGCGGTTCTCGACGCTGCTCCCGCGTGAGCAGGAGGCGATCTTCTCCATCCTGCGGAGTCTGAACACCGCCGACGAGCTGCTACCCCGCCTGGTCGGCCAGCCCGGCTCGGACGCCTACTCGGCCAGGCTGCTGGTCGCGATCGTGGACAACTACAGGCGCGAGCTGGCCCACCTTAGCGGTGACCGGCCTCCGTGAGCGCCACCAGCGCGCGGAATGCCGGGCCGTGCGCCGTGACCTGGTCGAGAAGCAGGATGTCGGCAAGTTATGGCAGGTTGGGCTAACCGTCCCCTTCCCGGCACGTCGTGGCAGGCCAGTCTGTACTCAAGATACCTACGTGAACACTGGGCATGCCGGTCCGACGGACCACCTCTATTTGGGCTCTCCCGGTTATTGCGCGACCCAGTCGCCATTGAGTCTCGGGTGCGTCGTCGATCAGGCCCGGGCCTGCCTCCAGCGCTCCGCGAGGCTGGCCGTGACGCAGTAGGTACATCTCCTGCCGCTGGCCCTCATGGCTGGACGGACCAATTCTCGACACGATCGGCGGTCGCAGGTGAACGCCATTCCGGAGTGACCTGCAGATGCGAGGTAGGCCGCTGAACGCACCGCGCAGCTCGCCGTGGGTCAGCCCGCTGGCTGCGGCGAGTTCGGTTACGGACAGCTCGGTATCGGGTCGGTTGGCCAACACGTCGAGGATTGTGTGGATTCGCCGGGCGCTGGGCCGTGGGTCGCGCATCAGCAACATCAGGTCGTCTGCCGTCCAATCCCCGCTGTTCAGCGCAGGTTGCGACTCGTCGGCCACCGGGTCCTCGCCATCGATCGCGGCGACCGAGGATGCGTCCGCCTCCCGGGTGTGTTCGGCGATGTAGCGCATGACGCCGGTGACAAGATGGCTCGGTACCGGAACAGACCAACCGGTGTTCCTTGTTGCCATCCACCGGATACCCTCCCGCTCTTCCTGCACCCGCAGAGCGAGCACCGGTCTTCGGTGTGGGGGTCAGCGGGTGGTGAAGGTCAGGGTGGTCTGCGCCGCGCAGGTGTGGTCGACGGGCTTTGTCGGGTTGTCGAGGAATCCGGTCATGGTCGTTTGCGCGCACGTTGAGCTTCCCCCCGGAGCCCGGACACCCGACCTGAGGTGGCTCCGGCCACCAGGAAGGATGTCGCTCGTGCCTGCCCCACACCCGCCTGAGTTCCGTCGTCGAGCCGTTGAGCTCGCCCGTGACGGCGACCAAACCGGTCGCTGAGTTCGCGAAAGACCTGCGGATTTCGGAATCGTGCCTGCGGAATTGGATGGCCCAGGCCGACGCCGACGAGAACGGCAGCGCGACCGCAGCTGACGAGCAAGGAGAAGAAGGAACTCGCCGAGCTGCGCCGGGATAAGCGCCGGCTGGAGATGGAGAATCGAGATCCTCAAGCGGGCGGCCGCGTATTTCGCCCGGGAGAACATCCTCCCAAAGTAGTGTTCCCGCTGGTCCGTGAACTCGCCGACGACGGATTCGATGTCGCGGTGGCCTGCCGGGTGCTTGAGCGTGTCGCCGATCGGGCTACTACGACTGGCTGCTCCGGCCGGAATCGCCGCGCGCACCAGGAGAACGAGTTGCTGCTCAAACACATCGAGCAGATCCACGAGGAGTCCCGCGGCACCTACGGCTCGCCGCGGGTGCACGCCGAACTCACGCTGGGACTCGGGCTGCGCGGTCAACCTCAAGCGGGTCGCCCGGCTGATGCGCCAGGCCGGCATCCAGGGCCTCTACCGGCGACGACGCCGCGGCTGCACGGTCCGCGACCCGGCACGCCACAGCCCAGCGCCGACCTGGTCGACCGCCACTTCACCGTCGACGCCCCGAACCGACCTGTGGGTCACCGACATCACCGAACACCCCACCGAGAAGGCAAGGTGTACTGCGCCGCGGTCCTCGACGCCTATTCCCGCCGGATCGTCGGCTGGTCGATCGCCGACCACATGCGCACCGAACTGGTCACCGACGCGCTCGGTATGGCCATCACTCCGCCGCAACCCGACAAGAGCCCCGACCACTCGACGATACTGCACTCCGACCACGGATCGCAATTCACGTCATGGGCGTTCGGGCAACGGCTTGCGCGACGCCGGACTGCTCGGCTCGATGGGCATCGTTCGGGACTGCTACGACAACTCCATGATGGAGTCGTTCTGGGGAACGATGCAACTGGAATTGCTCGACTCGAGAACCTGGGGAACCCGCGACGAACTTGCGTCAGCGGTGTTCGCTGGAGCGCTCGGTCGCGGTGAGCGGACGTGCGCGGCGGCGAGGTGCCGCCCCTGCGGTGGTCGAGACGGTCGACGAGGGCGTGCACGGCGGTGGCGAAGCGCCGCAACGGCCGGGGCAGCTCGGTCACGGGGCGCCCGAGCAGACCTGTGACGTCCTCAAGCGGCGTGGCGAGATCCCGCCAGCGGCGCACGTAGGGGAGCACCACAACGCCCGCGGTATGGGGCTCCAGCAGCCGCATCCGCGCCGTGCTCGGACGGCTCGGTCCGGCGGCGTCAGCGGTATTGACCGCCAGCACGGGACGGCGATGCTGTTGAGTGGAGATCAGGTAGGCGGCGCGGGCGGCACGCAGCAGCGAGTCCGCCGTGGCGCGGCACACCAGCACATCCACATGGCGGCCGGTGAACACGCCCCGGTCGACCCCTGCAAGGGCGCGGGCGATCGTCGTGGTGCCCACGCCGCCCGCCACCCCGGCCACCGTCAGGGCCCGCCGTGTGGCTGCCTCGTTCACGTCGCCCCCTTCGTCTCGCGTCGGGGTCGACGGTCTGTTGCTGTGTGCGCGATGCGTGGCCACAGCGTGCGCACGCGTTCTTCCGTGGAGCACGGCGTGCGCACACCGTGCGCACGCGGCACGCACGCTGTGGCCACGCTGCCGAGGTGGGCCTCTGCGCCAGGGACCCCGTCGGCGCACGTGCCCATGCGGTGGTCGGGTGAGCGAGCACGCAACCGTGCATTCCTCGACGAACCTGCCCGGGCTGGCGAGAGCGCTCGGCATTGCGATAGCGGAGGTTCGGATGGTCTGGGTTCCTGGCACCGACTACCCACCGGCGCAGCAACACGTCGGCTATCCCGTCTCGGTACTGGCCGACGGCACCGATACCGGCGCCACCCCGTTATCCGTCAACGAGGCGGTGATCGGCTGGCGCGCGGGATGTGACTGTGGGTGGCGCGGCGGCCAGTTCTACCCGCGCGCCGAATGGCCCAGCGACACCGGCGCAGTTCCGGCTGCGGTCGAGGGCTGGGAAGGCGTCACCGCCACCTGCGGCGAATGGGCCCGCCACGTCCAACAGGCTGTCCCGGAACTGTCGATCCACGAACTGAGCCGACAGCTCACCGACATCCGCGCCGCGCTGACTGATGCGGTGGCCGCTGCCCGGCGGACGGGCTTGTCCTGGGCGCAAATAGGCGACGCGGCTGGGGTCAGCCCGGACCATGCAGCCCGACGCTGGGGCCGGGGCGGCATCCGAAGCGAGCAGCCACCCATGACTCGACGCGCCAACAGCGCACCCCGTCCAGACACCGGGCCAACGCGGTAGGTGCAGGGTGGATCGCTCAGCCACGACGACGCCGCAGCTCTACCGGGTGCCGGACGCGATGCAGTTGCTGTCGCTGAGCCGCTCGGTCATCTACGAGCAGATCCGGACCGGGCGACTGAAGTCAGTCACGCAAGGCCGCACGCGGCTGATCCCTGCTTCGGCGATCACGGACTACGTCAGCATGCTGCAGCGCGAGGCCGACGGTGACGACACGGCGTAGCCGCGGCGACGGCGGACTGCATTGGGACGAGACGCGTCAACGCTGGATCGCGACCATCACCACCGGCTACACCCCGACCGGCAAACGCGTCGTCCGCAAAGCAGCCGGTCGCACCAAGACCGAGGCCCGCGCGAAGCTCAAAGACCTGATCCGTGACCACGACGACGGCATGGCCTCCGCCGAGCGCGGCTACACCGTCGCACAAGCCGTCACCGACTGGCTCGACTACGGTCTGCCCGGCCGGAACCACGTCACCGTGGACACGAAACGCATCCTTGCCACCCAGCACGTGATTCCCGCGCTCGGCGCCCGCAAACTCGTCGACCTCTCCGCTGATGAGGTCGACCAATGGCTGGTCGAGAAGGCCGCGTCGCTGAGCACCCGCACGGTCGCCGACCTCAAGTCCATCCTGCGTCGAGCGATCACCCGAGCCCAGAGCAGGGACAAGGTCCGCCGCAATGTGGTGCTGCTGTGCGGCACTCCGACCGGCCAGTCCGGACGCCCCTCCAAAGCCCTCACCCTCGAGCAGGCCCAAGCGCTGGTCGAACGGGCGGGCGGGTCGACGATGGGCACCTACGTCCTGATGTCGCTGCTCACGGGCGCCCGCACCGAGGAACTGAGGGCGTTGACATGGAGCCACCTTGACCTGAACGGTCAGCCCGGCGCCGACCCGCCCGTCCCGCCGCACGCCATGGTTTGGCGCTCGGTTCGCACGGGCGGCGACACCAAGACTCGCAAGTCCCGACGCACCATCGCCCTCCCGGCTCGGTGCGTCGATGCGCTGCTCGAACACCGCGACCGGCAGGCGACGTCCCGGCACGCCGCAGGAGAACGCTGGATCGACAACGACCTCGTGTTCGCTAGCGCCGTCGGCAGCCCGCTGGACGCGGCCAACGTCCGTCGCGGGTTCCGCCGCGTCGCGGCAGCGGCCGGGCTCGATGCCGACCGCTGGACACCTCGCGAACTACGCCACAGCTTCGTGTCCGTGCTCTCCGACGCAGGCGTGCCCATCGAACAAATTGCCCGCCTGGTCGGGCACACCGGCGGGTCGACTGTGACCGAAACCGTCTATCGCAAGCAGCTGCGCCCGGTCATCGAAGACGGCGCCACCGTCATGGACCGCGTCTTCGGACGACGCACCGACCAAGCGGCCGCCGGCCGACGACACACCAACAGCCTCAGCGCGGTGGTCCCACCCTGCACTAGGGCCGTTGGATCGACTTCGATCTTCGCGTGGTCGCCGAAATCTCGACGGCGTCTCGTCTGGCCGCTGACGTGCGCGGCGATAGTCACTCACTTTGTCACCCAGCCGTCTTCCAAAATCAACAATGGCCTGGTCCATGTGCTCTGACCAGGCCTTTTGTTGGTCGGGGTGACAGGATTTGAACCTGCGACCTCTTCGTCCCGAACGAAGCGCGCTACCAAGCTGCGCCACACCCCGATGAGGCGGAGTCTAGCCGACGTCCGCCACCGCCTTTGCGGGGGTGGTCGGCGTCGCCGCCGGCCCGGTCGGGCGCGGGACGAGCGTCAGCAGGCTGGCCTCCGGCGGGCAGGCGAAGCGGACCGGCGCGGTCGGGGCCGTGCCCAGGCCCGCGGAGACGTGCAGCCACATGTGCGCGCCCCACCGGGAGGCGCCGCGGGCGCGGGAGCGGTCGATGCCGCAGTTGGTGACGATCGCGCCGTAGCCGGGCAGCCGGAGCTGGCCGCCGTGGGTGTGGCCCGCGAGGACGAGGTCGTAGCCGTCGCCGGCGAACCCGTCGAGCACGCGGGGCTCGGGGGAGTGGGTGAGGCCGAGGCGCAGGTCGGGGGAGCCGGTCGGGCGCCCGGCGATGCGCTCGTAGCGGTCGAGGCGGATGTGCGGGTCGTCGACGCCCGCCGCGGCGACGGTGAGCCCGCCCGCCTCCAGCGTGAGCCGGGCGTGCGTGGCGTCCAGCCATCCGCGTTCCAGCAGGGCGGCGCGCAGGTCGCGCCACGGCAGCGGCACGCCGTGCTGGCGCTTCGTGCTCTTCCACAGGTAGCGGGCGGGGTTCTTGAAGGTGGGGCCGAAGTAGTCGTTGCTGCCGAAGACGAAGAGGCCCGGGAGCTCCAGCAGCGGGCCGAGCGCGGCCATGGCGGCCGGGACGGCGCGGGGGTGGGCGAGGTTGTCGCCGGTGTTGACGACGAGGTCGGGCTGCAGCTCCGCCAGCGCGGCGACCCACCGTTGCTTGCTGCGCTGGCCGGGCGTGATGTGCAGATCCGACACGTGCAGCACCTTGATCGGCCGGGCGTCCTCGGCCAGCACGGGCAGCGTGACCTCCCGCAACGTCCAGTGGCGGCGCTCGATGCCCGCCGCGTAGCCGATGCCCGCCACCCCCGTGGCGACCGCGCCGAGCGCGAGCCGAGCCCATGTGTTCACGTCCCCGAGGGTAGCGTTCCGGCCGTGAGCGAGCTGAAGCAGCGCCTGCGCGCCGACCTGACCACGGCGATGAAGGCCCGCGACGAGCTGGTCAAGGCGACGCTGCGCATGACGCTGACCGCCATCGGGAACGCCGAGGTCGCGGGCACCGAGGCGCGGGAGCTTTCCGACGACGAGGTGCTCGGCGCGTGATCGCCAAGGAGGCGAAGAAGCGCGCCGAGTCGGCCGAGGTCGTTCGCGGGCGCCGGGCGGGAGGAGCTCGCCGCCCAGGAGCGCGCCGAGGGCGAGGTGCTGGCGCGCTACCTGCCGACAGCAGCTCACCGACGACGAGCTGGCCGCGATCGCGCAGACGGCGGTGGACGAGACGGCGGCCGAGCTCGGCGAGCGGCCCGGCCCTCGGCAGATGGGCCAGGTCATGAAGCGCGCCAACGCCGCCGCTGCGGGCCGGGCGGAAGGCGGCCGGGTGGCGGCCGCGGTCAAGGCGTTGCTGGTCGGCTGAGGCGCTGCCGGGCGGCCGGCCGGCGGCAGCGCGCGCGGGCGAGGCGGCGCCAGCGCGCCGACGTGGCTGGTGCGCCGGCAGCGCCGGGCGCCGCGGACGTCGCGTGCGGGCACGGCAGCCCGGACGGGCGAGGCCAGGCGGCCGCGCGGCCTGGCGCGGTGGCGCGACGGCGACAGCGCGGGCGGCTGCCGGCGCCAGGGCGCGCGGCGCGGGGAGCGGCGCGCCAAGCGTGCGGGCGCGTGGGCCCGGCTGTGCGAGCACCGCGCCCCGTGCGAGGCCTGCGGGACGGCCGGCGCGCCCTACTTCGCTGTCGCCTTCTTCCGCGGCCGGGCGGGCGCCTTGCGCTTCGGCGTGGTGGTGCCCCGGGCGCGGCGGTCGGCCAGCAGCTCGGAGGCGCGCTCGTCGGTGATGGTCTCGACGGCGTCGCCCTTGCGCAGGCTCGCGTTGGTCTCGCCGTCGGTGACGTACGGCCCGAACCGCCCGTCCTTGATCACCATCGGCTTCTTCGTGGCCGTGTCAGTGCCCAGCTCGCGCAGCGGCGGCGCGGCCGCTGCGGTGCGACGGCCGCGCTGCTTGGGCTCCTTGTAGATCGCCAGCGCCTCGTCGAGGGTGACCGTGAACAGCTGCTCCTCGTTCGCCAGCGACCGCGAGTCGGTGCCCTTCTTCAGGTACGGTCCGTAGCGGCCGTTCTGGGCGGTGATCTCCTCGCCGCTCTCCGGGTCGGTGCCCACCAGCCGGGGCAGCGACAGCAGGCGCAGCGCGTCCTCCAGCGTGACGGTCTCGGTCGACATGCCCTTGAACAGCGACCCGGTGCGCGGCTTCACCTTCTTGGCCGACGCGTCCTCGGGCAGGATCTCCGTGACGTACGGCCCGTAACGGCCTTCCTTCGCCACGATCTCGTGCCCCGTCACGGGGTCGGCACCCAGCGTGCGGCCGTCGGCGGGCACGCTGAACAGCTGCTCGGCCACCTCCGGCGTCAGCTCGTCGGGTGGCAGGTCGTCGGGCAGGTTCGCGCGCTGCGACTCGCCGTCGCGCACCCGCTCCAGGTACGGCCCGTAGCGCCCGACCCGCACCACGACGTCGTCGAACATCGGGATGGAGTTGATCTCCCGGGCGTCGATCTCCTCGAGGTTGACCCCGACGAGCTTCTTCAGCCCACCCGAGCGCGCCACCGAGCCCTCGCTGCCCTGCGCGGCCCCGAAGTAGAAGGCCGACAGCCAGTCGGTGCGCTGCTGGTTGCCCGAGGCGATGGCGTCGAGCTCGTCTTCCATGGCGGCGGTGAAGTCGTAGTCGACGAGCCGCCCGAAGTGGTGCTCCAGCAGCCCCACCACCGCGAACGCGATCCACGACGGCACGAGCGCCGCGCCTTTCTTCCACACGTACCCGCGGTCCTGGATCGTCTTGATGATCGACGCGTACGTGGAAGGGCGGCCGATGCCCAGGTCCTCCAGGGCCTTGACCAGGCTGGGCTCGGTGTAGCGCGCGGGCGGGTTGGTGGAGTGGCCCTCCGGGGTGAGCGAATCGGCGACGAGCGCCTGCCCCTGCGTCAGCTCCGGGAGGCGGGACTCGGCGTCGTCGGCCTCGCCCGTCGCTGCCCTCGTCCAGGGTCTCGACGTAGGCCTTGAGGAACCCGGGGAACGTGATCGTGCGCCCGGACGCCGCGAACGTGACGGCCTCGCCGGTGCCCGCCGAGCCGCTGATCCGCACGCTGACGGTGGTGCCCCGCGCGTCGGCCATCTGCGACGCGACCGTGCGCTGCCAGATGAGCTCGTAGAGGCGGAAGTCGTCGCCGTCGATCTCATTGCGCGACCTCGCCCGGTGTGCGGAACCGCTCCCCGGCGGGCCGGATGGCCTCGTGGGCTTCCTGCGCGTTCTTCACCTTGCGCGTGTACTGCCGCGGCTGTGCGGGCACGTAGGCGTCGCCGTAGAGCTCGCGGGCCTGCGCCCGGGCGGCGTCGATGGCCGACTCCGACAGCGTGGTGGAGTCGGTGCGCAGGTAGGTGATGTAGCCGTTCTCGTAGAGCCGCTGCGCGCCGCGCATCGTGCGGTCGGCGGAGAAGCGCAGCTTGCGCCCGGCTTCCTGCTGCAGCGTGGACGTCATGAACGGGGCGTAGGGCTTGCGCGTGTACGGCTTGGACTCGACCGACTCGACGGCCAGGTCGCGGCCTTCGAGCGCCTCGGCCAGCCGCCGCGCCGACGCCTCGTCGAGCGCCTTCGCGGTGCCCTTCAGGCGCCCGTCGGGACCGAAGTCGCGGCCGGTGGCCACGCGGGTGCCGTCGACGGCCACGAGCCGCGCCGGGAACTGCCGCGGGGTGGCCTCGGCGCCCGCGTCGAGCACGGCGGCGATGTCCCAGTACGACGCGGAGACGAACGCCATCCGCTCCCGCTCGCGCTGCACGATGATCCGCGTGGCCACCGACTGGACCCGGCCCGCCGACAGCTTCGGCATGACCTTCTTCCACAGCACCGGCGAGACCTCGTAGCCGTACAGGCGGTCGAGGATGCGGCGGGTCTCCTGGGCGTCGACGAGGTCGTGGTCGAGGTCGCGCAGGTTCTCCACGGCCGCCCGGATGGCGGGCTCGGAGATCTCGTGGAACACCATCCGGCGGACGGGAACCTTGGGCTTGAGCGTGTCGAGCAGGTGCCAGGCGATGGCCTCGCCCTCGCGGTCGGGGTCGGTGGCCAGGAGCACCTCGTCGACGGACTTCAGCGCGTCCTTGAGCTCGGCGACCTTCCCCTTCTTCTCCGGCGTGATGATGTAGAGGGGGGCGAAGGCGTTGTCGACGTCGACGCCGAGGCGCGCCCACGGCTCGCCCTTGTACTTGGCCGGGACGTCGGCCGCGCCGCGCGGGAGGTCGCGGATGTGCCCGACGGAGGCCTCCACGACGTAGTCCTTGCCGAGGAACTTCTGGATCTTGGCGGCTTTCGTGCCGGACTCGACGATCACCAGGCGTCGCCGTGGACCGCCCGCCGTCATCGCCGTGGGCGCGCGGCGGCGGCCGCCCCCGGCGGATGCCGTGGCGGTTTTCGAGCTCGTCGTTCCGGTTGTCACGTGCGGTCCTACTCCATCGTCTCCGGGTCGCACTCCCGAGTATGCGGGTACGGGTCGGTTCGCACCCTTGGTGTCACGATGGTCACGGTCCGGGCACGAACGCCGTGTGCCGCGAGAGCGTAACCACATCTGTCAAGGCGCTTGGTTCAGCACGCCGCGCGACCGCGGTAACGCGGCCACGCCGCGGCGGCCATCCGGGTGGGTGGTGGCCCTACCAGTTCTACCAACCGCGCCACCCGTCTGGTGCCGCTGATCCGTAGCGCGCCGTGCACACGGGCGGGTGGGAGCCCCGCTCGGGTGGTCGCCGCGACGAGCGCCTGGTGCGTCTGGGGGGCGTGTGGGTCGAGACCCAGCAGATAACCGCCCCGGCCGTCCGGCGCGCCCGCCGTGAGCGCCCACAGCCGTAACGTCGGACCGTCCAGCTGCCATTCCGCGGGCACCGACTTGACCGCGCCGCGGGTCCACGCCCGGGCGAGCTCGGCCAGGTCGCAGCGGAACGCGGTGCGCACCGCCGTGGCCCCGCTCTCGGTGACGACGGCCTGGGCCGCGATCCCCGCGTCGGCGCACGCCGCCCGTACGGCCGGGGCGCGGGCGGCGTCGGCGAGCACGATCGACAGCCGCGCTTGGTCGCCCGCCCCGAAGCGGACGATCTGCCCCGGCCCGCACAGCAGGCCCGCGAGGTCGCTCAGCGCAGCGGGCCGGGCGTCCGCGGAGAACAGCGAGAGCTGCGACACACCGCGCACTGTAGAACACGCGTTCGAGCGCGCTCCTGCGGCACGCCGTCAGTTGGTCTTCTGCAGGGTCTGGCAGTTGGGCGCTTTGGCGGCGGCGGCCTTGAGCTCGGGGTTGGTCTGCAGGTCGGTCGTCGGGTCCTGGATACCCGAGATGTCCTGCAGCGACGCCAGTACCGTCGGGAGCGTTGACGCCACCTCCGCCGCGTTGGTCGGGTCGATCTTGTCAAGCGCCGTCTTGGCCTTGTCGAACGACGTGCGAACGGTGGTGAGCGCCGACTTGATCTTGGCGACGGCGGGGTCGCCTGCAGCGATGGGGGACGGCCCCGCGGCGTCCAGTCCGGCGAGCGCCTGGTCGATCGCGGTTTCGCTCTTGCCGAGGTAGTCGATGAGCGATCGCGCCACGGCGGACGGGTCCTTCGAGTCGAGGCTGGGTGCTGTGGAGACCGTCACCGTGAACGGCAGCAACGAGCCGCACACCTTGTCCATCCACGCCACCGGATCGGTGGTCGCCGCGACGGCGCCGCCGTCGCCCGTGACCGCTCCGGTCGGGGCGGGGGACCCGGTGACGGTGGCCGAGCAGCCGCTCAGGGCCACCGCGGCGGCGATGACGGCGGCGAGGAGGAGGCGGCGCATGGCGGACAGTCTGCACGGACGGGTCGGACCAGGTCGAAAAGGCCCGGAAACCGCGAAGGCCGCCCGTCCGCGTGGACGAGCGGCCTTCCGCCGGATACGGCTGGGGTCAGCCGACCGTGCTCTCCGCGGGAGTGTCGCTGATCGACGTCGAGCGCCGCTTGGTGACGACGATCGCCGCCACGATGATGGCGGCCGCGACGATCGCGATCACGTAGCGGATCGGCCCCGCGGGCGCGTCGGGCAGCGAAAGCGCGACGACCGCGGGCGCGATGAGCAACGAGACCAGGTTCATCACCTTGATCAGCGGGTTGATCGCCGGGCCCGCGGTGTCCTTGAACGGATCGCCGACGGTGTCGCCGATGACGGTGGCGGCGTGCGCGTCGCGAGCCCTTACCGCCGTAGTTGCCGTCCTCCACGAGCTTCTTGCCGTTGTCCCACGCTCCGCCCGAATTGGCGAGGAAGATCGCCATCAGGGTGCCGGTGGCGATGGCGCCCGCGAGGTAGCCCGCGAGCGGGCCCACGCCGAGGCCGAAGCCGACCGCGATCGGCGCGAAGATCGCCAGCAGGCCGGGGGTGGCCAGCTCGCGCAGCGAGTCACGCGTGCAGATGTCGACGACGCGGCCGTACTCGGGCCGGACCGTGCCCTCCATGATCCCCGGGTTGTCGCGGAACTGGCGGCGCACCTCGAACACGATCGCGCCCGCCGCGCGGGTGACCGCGTTGATGGCCAGGCCGGAGAACATGAACACCACCGACGCGCCGATGATCACACCGACCAGAGTGCTCGGCGTGAACACCTGGTAGTTGAACGACGGAACGGCCGAGATGTCCGTGCTGCCGATCGCGGTGGTGATCGCGTCGCGGTAGGAGCCGAACAGCGCGGTGGCCGCGAGCACGGCCGTCGCGATCGCGATGCCCTTGGTGATCGCCTTGGTGGTGTTGCCCACCGCGTCGAGCTCGGTGAGGATGCCGACCCCGGCGCCCTCGACGTCGCCGGACATCTCCGCGATGCCCTGCGCGTTGTCGCTCACCGGGCCGAACGTGTCCATCGCGACGATCACGCCGACCGTCGTCAGCAGCCCGGTGCCCGCCAGCGCCACCGCGAACAGCGCCACCGTGATCGAGCCCGTGGCCAGCGTGAACGCGCCGAACACGGCCGCGGCGATGACCAGCGCGGTGTAGACGGCCGACTCGAACCCGATCGAGATGCCGGAGAGGATGACGGTGGCCGCGCCGGTGAGCGACGACTCGCCGACGGTCTTGACCGGCTTGTGCTCCGTGCCGGTGAAGTAGCCGGTGAGCCACAGGATGATGCCCGCGAGCACGATGCCGATGATCACGGCGACGGACGCGATGACCTGCGGGTTGGAGTTGCCCATGCCCGCGACGACCGTGGTGTCGGTCGGGTTGATCAGCGCGCCGAACGTGGACGGCAGGTAGCTGAACGCGGCGATCACGCACAGCACCGCGGAGATCACCGCGGAGATGTAGAAGCTGCGGTTGATCGTCTTGAGGCCGCCCTCGCTCTCCTTGGCGCGGGTGATGTAGACGCCGATGATCGCGGTGATCACGCCGATGGCCGGGACGATCAGCGGGAACAGCAGGCCGTGCTGGCCGAACGCGGCCGCGCCCAGGATCAGCGCGGCGACCAGGGTGACGGCGTAGGACTCGAACAGGTCGGCGGCCATGCCCGCGCAGTCGCCGACGTTGTCGCCCACGTTGTCGGCGATCGTGGCGGCGTTGCGGGGGTCGTCCTCGGGGATGCCCTGCTCGACCTTGCCGACGAGGTCGGCGCCCACATCGGCGGCCTTGGTGAAGATGCCGCCGCCGACTCGCATGAACATCGCCAGGAGCGCCGCGCCGAAGCCGAAGCCCTCCAGCACCTTGGGAGCACCGCCCGCGTAGACCATCACGACGACCGCGGCGCCCAGCAGGCCCAGGCCGACCGTGAACATGCCGACCACGCCGCCGGTGCGGAACGCGATCCGCATGGCCTTCTCCCGGCCGCCGTCCTCGCGCGAGGCCGCCGCGACCCGGATGTTCGCGTACGTCGCCAGGCGCATGCCGAGGTAGCCGATCGTGGCCGAGAACACCGCGCCGATGATGAAGAAGATCGACCGCCCGATCCGCTCGCCGATGGTGTCCGCGGGCAGGAAGAACAGCAGGACGAACACGATGACGACGAAGATGCCGAGCGTGCGGAACTGACGATTCAAATAGGCGACGGCGCCCTCCTGGACCGCCCGGCCGATCTCCTGCATCTTCGGGGTGCCTTCGCCCGCAGCGAGCACCTCCCGGCGCAGGACGAAGCCGACGGCCAAAGCGACCAGTGCGACTACCGCGACGACACCTACGAGAATGCGATCACCCCCGCCGAGCTCTAGGCCCGCCGCGAGGCTTGTGACATCCATCCGTCCTCCTGGTTCGGTGAATCAATCGACCAGGGCTCTGAAGACGGCGTCCCTGGCGTCGGAAGCAGAACAACCCCTCGCCGCAGGTAGAAGCGGTGACGGGGTCATCGCAGTGTAAGTGGGCGACCGCGCACGGGCGTCCGGCAGGTACCCCCCCGCCAAACGGTCACGATTACATCACGGACAGCATGCATTCAGACCCCTGGTCGCCGTGTCGCTCGGTGATGCTCGTGACACTGTCGTGATGTCGGTGGGACGGTGTCGAACTCTGGCCGAAGGGATGGGTCGGCGCGGCTCCGGCTGGAGCGTGTGCCAACCTCGGTGGCCGTGGGTGCGAGGGCCGTGGGTGCGGTGGGCGAGGCGGCGCAGGGCCGCGGCGCTTACCTGCTGCGTCGCGTGCTGGCCGGTTCCGGCAACCCGCCGGACGGGCTCGCCGGGCCGGACGGGCTCGGGGGGCCAGACGCCCTCCCCGTTCCTCCCCTCGCCGCCGGGCCCGCGGGCGTCGAGATCTCGCCCTTGCGGCACGTCGTGCGGGTGCCCGCGCGGGCCGGACGCACGGCGCCGTGGCCGGACTGGGTGCCCGGTCCGATCCGCGACACGCTGGTCGACCACGGTGTGCGCGCCCCGTGGACGCACCAGGTGCGGGCCGCCGAGCTCGCCCACGCCGGGCAGGACGTCGTGGTGGCGACGGGCACCGCGTCCGGGAAGTCGCTGGCCTACCAACTGCCGGTGCTCACCGCGCTCGCCACCGACCCCCGCGCCACCGCCCTCTACCTGTCCCCGACCAAGGCGCTGGCCGCCGACCAGCTCCGCGCCCTCGCCGAGCTCGACCTGCCGAACGTGCGGCCCGCCGCGCTGGACGGCGACACCCCGCTCGACGACCGCGACTGGGCCCGGCGGCACGCCCGGTGGGTGTTCAGCAACCCGGACATGCTCCACCGCGCCGTGCTGCCCCGACACGCCCGCTGGGCGACATTCCTGCGCAGGCTGCGCTATGTCGTCCTCGACGAGTGCCACACCTACCGCGGGGTGTTCGGCTCGCATGTCGCCCTCCTGCTCCGGCGGCTGTTGCGGATCTGCACGCGGTATGGCGCCACGCCCACACTGGTGCTCGCCTCGGCCACCGTGGCCGCGCCCGCCGAGTTCTCGGCGCGCCTCACCGGCCGCATCGTTGTCGCCGTCAGCGAAGACGGCTCGCCGAGCGCGGGTCGCACAGTCGCCCTGTGGGAGCCACCGCTGCTGCCCGAGCTCACCGGCGAGAACGGGGCCCCCGTGCGGCGGCCCGCGGGCACCGAGGCCGCCCGCATGCTGGCCGACCTCGTCGCGGAGGGGGCCCGCACGCTGGCGTTCGTCCGGTCGCGCCGTGGCGCCGAGGTGGTCGCGCTGAGCGCGCAACGGCTCCTCGCCGACGTCGACGCCGAGCTGGTCGACCGGGTGGCCGCCTACCGCGGCGGCTACCTCCCCGAGGAGCGGCGGGCCCTCGAAGCGGCGTTGGCCGGGGGCGACCTCCTCGGGGTCGCGACGACGAACGCGCTCGAGCTGGGCGTGGACATCGCGGGCCTGGACGCCGTGGTGGTGGCGGGCTTCCCGGGCACGCGCGCGTCGTTCTGGCAGCAGGCGGGCCGCGCCGGGCGGGCCCGTGACGAGGCTCTCGTGGTGCTCGTCGCCCGCGACGACCCGTTGGACACCTACCTCGTGCACCATCCCGACGCGCTGCTCGGCGCACCGGTGGAGGGTTGTGTTCTGAACCCCGCCAACCCCTACGTCCTCGCCCCGCAGCTGGCGTGCGCCGCGGCCGAGCTGCCCCTGACCGAGGCCGACATCACCGGTGTGTTCGACGGCACCGGCGCGGGTGCGGTGCTCGACGAGTTGGTGGCCGACGGCGTGCTGCGGCGCCGTCCCACCGGGTGGTTCTGGCCCTCGACCCGGGACCGGCCCGCGGGCACCGTGGACATCCGCGGATCGGGGCTCGGACAGGTGGCCGTCGTCGAGGCCGACACCGGGCGGATGCTGGGCACGGTCGACGCCGCGGCGGCGCCCGCCACCGTGCACACCGGCGCGGTGTACCTGCACCGCGGCGAGACCTACCTCGTGCACGATCTCGACCTCGAAGCCGGGATCGCGCTGGTCGCGGCCGCCACTCCGGATTGGCGCACCGACGCCCGCTCGACGGCCGACGTCGAGGTGTCCGCCGTGCTCGCCTGCCGGGAGCACGGGCCGGTGCGGGTGGCGTACGGCGCGGTGACGGTGACCACGCAGGTGGTGGAGTACCAGCGGCGGACACCGGACGGAACGGTGCTCGCGACCGTGCCGCTCGATCTCCCGCCGCAGACCCTGCACACCCGCGGGGTCTGGTACGACCTGGACGAGGCCGCCCTGGACGCCGCAGGCATCGACGGCGCGCGGGTGCCGGGCGCGTTGCACGCCGCGGAGCACGCCGCCATCGGGATCCTGCCGCTGTTCGCGATCTGCGACCGCTGGGACATCGGCGGTATGTCGACAGCGCTGCACCCGTTCACCGGACGCCCCACCGTGTTCGTCCACGACGGGCATCCGGGCGGCGCGGGCTTCGCTGAGCGGGGCCACGAGGTGCTCCCGCGCTGGCTCGGCGCAACCCGAGCGGCGATCGCGGGATGTGAGTGCCGCGCCGGGTGCCCGTCCTGCGTGCAGTCGCCCAAGTGCGGCAACGGCAACGCGCCGCTCGACAAGGCGGGCGCCGTGCGGGTGCTGGACGTGGTGCTGGGCGCGATCGGTGGGGACGTGCGCGAGAGGTAGGCCGCCGCCGGCCCGTCCGGTCGGGGGGGCGAGCGGGACGGCGGCGGCCGTTCGCGGTGGGGCCGGTTCGGGGGTGGGCGTCAGGCGACGCTCCGGCCCCACCGCAGTCTGGGGAGCGACACTCGGCGATTCCCGGACCAGCCGAAGTGGCGGGGAACCTGTTCCAGTAGGCCTGTGTCCGGCGCGCCGGGCCAGGGTGCGTCGCCGATTGGTGCTGTCGCAACGACGAGCGCGCCATGGCGGCGGTGAACCGTGCTCTGAAGGGTTTCCGTCTGCGGTCATCGTCCGACTTGCGGCGTCTGCCCGCCCGGCGGTATCCATCGACCGCTCGCCGACCCGGGGTTGCCCGACGGGGTCCGGTCCCGCCGCCGCCTGCCCGCTCGCCGTGTCGAGACCGGGCAGCGCGAACGGCACCGGCGCCTGTACCTCGACCAGCGCGTTCCACCCGACGAGGCGGCACCGCGCCAGGCGGGTCGCCGCGGCGGCCGCGATCGTCGCCGCCCGTTGGCACGCAGCAGCCTCCCCGCGAACCGCCTCCCGCGCCGCGGCGAGAGCGGCGAGATCGGCGGCGCTCTCCGCTCGGTGCCGCGCCAGGAGCGCCGCACCGAGGTGCAGGCAGGCGGTGAGCACGATCATCAGTACGGCCACCGCGGCGGCGGCCCACACGGTGGCGACCCCGGTGTCGCGGCTCATGGCGCGCGCCGCCGTCTCCAGCGCCGCGACCGCGCGGCCGCTCACCATGATCGGCAGGGAGCCGCCGAGGTGTGCCGAGACGATCGCGGTCACCGTGTCGCCGTCGCGGACCAGCTCCAGCCGCGACCCGGACGGCGCGAGCCGCGCCGCGACCGCGCGGCCGCCGTCGGGCTCGCCTCGCGCGGCGAGCCGCGCCAGCTCGCGTGCGGCGTCGGCGCAGCGCATCGTCTGCGCGACGGCGGTGAGCGCACCGAACGCCAACGCCAGGAACATCGTGAGCGCGCACAGCGCCAGCGCCGCCTCCACGGTGACGGCACCGGCGTCGGCGGCCAGGGGAGGGCGGCGGGTCGCCGCGGCCGCGGGCATCGCGCACCGCTGCGCGGCGGAGCCCGGCGCCCTCCCGGTCATCAGAAAGCCACCTGCAGTGCGCGTTGCACCAGACCGGTGAGCGCGTTCACGACCGAGTCGCCGGTGACGACGGCGTACAGCACCGCCGCGAACGCGGCTGCGGCCAATGTGCCGATGGCGTACTCGACGGTGCTCATCCCGGAGTCGTCACGGAGTCGCGCCACCAGGCGGGCGGTGCGGGGAACGGGTGTGGACATGCGGACTCCTTCATTTCGTGGACTTTCTCGGAGAGGCACGAGGGTGGTCACCATCGCGCCAACGCCTCGCCCGCAAGGCCGATCACGACCGGTGCGATACCGAGGACGAGGAAAGCGGGGAGGAAGCAGAGCCCGAGCGGACCGGTGATGAGGACGGCGGCGCGTTGGGCGCGGGCCTGCGCGGTGTCGGTCAGCTCCGCGCGCAGTCGGGCGCACTCGGTGCGGGCCACTCGGGCGAGCGCGGCCCCGGTGCCCGCCGACCGCGCGGCGGCGCGCGCGAACGCCGCGAGCGCCTGCCGATGTTCGACCGTGCGCCAGGCGTCGACGGGGTCGGCGCCGAGCTCCAGCAGGCCCGCGACCCGGCGCATGCCGTGTCCCGCCGCGCCCGTGAGCGGCGTGGCCGTGGCGAGTACCGCGCCTGCGACCGGCAGGCCCGCCTCCAGGCAGGCGGCGAGCAGCTCCCAGCAGCCCGCGAGCTCGGCGCCGTCCTCGGTGCGCTCGTCGGTGCGACGGGCGAGGGCCCGGCGCAGCCCGACGGCCGCGCCCGCCGCGAGCCCGCTCGCGACCACTCCGCCGACAGCGCCGCCGACCGCCCAACCGACGGCCCCCACCGCGGCGATTCCGACGACCAGCCACGCCGGACGCAAGCGGGGTGGCGGCTCGGTGGCGGTGGCCGCGGTCGTCGTCAGGTGCCGCCAGCGATCGCGGCCGGCCTGCCCCGGCGGCAGGACCGTCGCCGCCGTGAGCATCGCGGCAGCAATGGCGGCCGGTGTAGCGCTCATCGCGGCACCGCCCGGCGCAGGATCTGTTCGGTCCAGGCGCGCCCCGCCGCGACCAGCCCCAGGCCGACGACGAGCAGCACTTGGCCGAGCGCGCCGCCGCGCAGCACCGCGATCGGATCGGCACCCAGCAGCTGACCCAGCCCGACGCCGAGACCGGGGAGCGCCGTCAGCACACCCGCGGTCGCTCGGGGCCCGGCCAGCAGGGCCCGTACGCCCGACCCGAAGCGCACCCGCCAGCGAATGTCGTCGTGGACGCCGACGAGCACGTCGGCGAGCGGCACGCCGTGCCGTTCGGCGAGTGACCAGGCCGCGGCCACACGTCCGAGCTCGTCGCCGGCGCCGAGGGCGCCGTCTTGCCCGCGCCGCAGGGCAGCGGGCACGTCATCGCCCAGCCGGGCCGCGGCGGCGGCGGGGCCGAGCAAGCGGGCTGCGACGGGTCCGTCTGCCGTCACCCCCGCGAGCGCCGTGGCCGGGTGGCTGCCCGCCCGCAGCTCTTCGGTGATGCGCCGAAGGGCATCGGCGAGCTCGGCCGCCCCGGTGGTCTCCGCCGCGTGAGCGGCACGACCGGCGCGGGCCCGCTCGACAACGACCGCGAGTAGGGCCCCGGCCAGCGCTCCGCCCGGCCCCACCGTCAGCAGCCCGGTGAACGCGCCGACCGCGACGGGGCCGCCGAGCCGCCATG
The DNA here is from genome assembly GCA_963837575.1 of uncultured Actinomycetota bacterium. GTDB lineage: Bacteria > Actinomycetota > Actinomycetes > Mycobacteriales > Pseudonocardiaceae > Pseudonocardia. The sequence goes on along the minus strand of CAWIOI010000006.1, from coordinate 99,624 downwards.
CTCGCCGGGGACGGGCCCGGCGCGGCGCGAGCGCGGTGAGCCGGTGGGCGGCGACCCGGATCGGGAGACAAGCCAGCGCGCCCGCCAGCGCGAGCAGGGCGACGCTCACCACGGCACCGCCGTTCCGCGGCGGGCAAGCAGCGCCCCGAGCGTGTCCCGTTCCTCGGTGAGGCCCGATCCGCGCATCCAGACCGGCCGCACGGCGACGCCCCCCTCGACCGCGGCGAGGACACCGAGCGCGTCCAACACCCGGCGGCCGGTGGGCAGGCGCCGCATGTGCAGCACGACCTGGACGGCGGCGGTGAGCTGGCTGTGCAAGGCCGGGCGGCTGAGGCCGCCGGTGGAGGCGAGCGCCTCCATGCGCGCGGGCACCTCCTGCGCCGAGTTGGCGTGCACGGTGCCCGCACCGCCGTCGTGGCCGGTGTTGAGGGCCGCGAGCAGCTCGCAGACCTCGGCGCCGCGGACTTCGCCGACGACCAGGCGATCGGGCCGCATCCGCAGCGCCTGCCGAACCAGGTCGCGCAGCTCGACGCCGCCCGCGCCCTCGATGTTGGCTGGCCGCGACACCAGGCGGACGACGTGCGGATGACGCGGTCGCAGCTCGGCAACGTCCTCGACGGTGACGATGCGTTCACCGGCGCCGACGACGCCCAGCAGCGCGCTGAGGATCGTGGTCTTCCCGGTACCGGTGCCGCCGGACACGAGGAAGGCCAGCCGGGCGTCGAGCACGGCGCGCAGCAACGTCTCACCGAGCTGGTCCACCGTGCCCAGCGCCCGGAGGGCGGCCAGGTCGTGGGTGGCGGGCCGCAGCACGCGCAGCGACAGGCAGGTGCCGTCGGCTGCCACCGGCGGCAGCACGGCGTGCAGGCGCACACCGATGTCGGCGAGCCAGCCGTCGACGTACGGGCACGCGTCGTCGAGCCTGCGTCCCGCCGCGACGGCCAGCCGTTGGGCCAGCCTGCGGACGGCGGCGTCGTCGAGGAACCGCACGTCGGTGCGCTCCAGGCCGGAGCCGCGGTCCACCCAGACCGCTGCGGGGCCGCGGACGAGGACGTCGGTTGTGCGGGGATCGCGTAGCAACTCGTCGAGCGGGCCTGCGCCGGTGAACTCCTGGCGGAGGGTGCGGAGCGCGGCGAGCACGTCGAGATCCGACGCCACGCCGCCCGACTCGGCCCGCACCGCGGCGGCGACGGCGGCCGGATCGGTGTCGCCGCCTGCCGCGGCCAGCCGGGACCGAACCCGGTCGACCAACCCGATTGTCGGCGCGGTCACGGCGCACCTCCGGTCGTCCTTGTGAGCCGATCCAGCTCCGCGAGCACGGTGCGAGCCGCGCCCGCGAGCGGCCCACGGGGCCGCCCCGGTGCGGTTCCGGTCTCCATCGACCGGGCCAGCCCCGGCTCGGGTCGCATGGCGACGAGCAGTGGAACTTCGAGCGCACGGGAGATCTCCGCGGCGGCGATCCCGCCGGGTGACGGGCCACGGACGGCCAATCGCACGCGGCCGCCGTACTCGGCCAACCGCGCGGCCACGCGGGCCGCCGCCGCGCCTGCGCGCACATCGGCCGGGACGACCAGCACGGTCAGGTCGACGGCGCCGAGCGCGGCGACCGCGGCGTCGGTGGGGTAGCGGGGCACGTCGCACACGACGGTCTCGCCCGCCCGCCGCCCGGCCTCGAGCACCGCGGCGACGGCCGCGGCCGTGGGCCCTTGCGGGGATCGGTCGCACGAGAGCAGCGCCAGCTCACCCGCTGCACCTCCGGACACCGGAGGGGCGGGCAGCGCCGCATGCCACGCCGCGGCGGGGACGTGGCCGCCGCGCACGTCGATCTCGGGCCAGCGCAGGCCCGCGACGTGCTCGGCGCCCAGCACGAGATCGAGCCCGCCGCCGAGGGGATCGCAGTCGACCAGCAGTGCCCGACCGCCACGGCGCACAGCGGTGACCGCGAGCGCGGCGGCGAGGACCGACGCGCCCGCCCCACCGGAGCCACCGATCACCGCCACGGCCGCCCCGCGACGGCGCCCCGCCGTGACCGCCTCCATCGCCTCCGCAAGCACCCGGACCAGCCACGCCTCGCCGTCTGGCAAGGACACGACGTGCGCCGCGCCGATCGCGACTGCGTGCCGCCAGACCTGCGGCGGCGGCTCGGCGCGGACGACGATGAGCACGTTGTCGCGTCGCGGCAGGCCCGCTTCACCGCAGCGGAGCGCGGCGTCTTCGTCGAGCACGACGACCGGCGCCTCGGCCCAGCCGCGGCGGGCCTGGAACGGATCCAGCACGCGGAACATCTCGCATCCCGCCGCGGCGGCGAGGCGGAGCACGCCGTCGAGCAGATCGGGATCGGACATCATCACGAGCCCGCGCCTACCCTGGCCCGGGTGCGCCGCCGGGCCTGGGTGCGGCGGCCGCGGTGCTCCCGGGCCCGGCATCGCCCCGCCCGGCCGGGCGCAGGCCATCGCCGATGTGGGGGAGTCCGGCCTGGGCGAAGCCGGGGTGGGGGACGCTGGTCCCCGTTCCGCCCGGTGGGGAGCCGACCCGCCGCCGACGGCCGACTGCGGCAGCGCCACCGACTGCGGCAGCGCCACCGACTGCGGCAGCGCCCACCCTCGTGGTGCCCGTTCCGACGTCACCGTCATCCTCGCCTCCCGCTGCACTTCGGCTCGCCCTGGATCGGGGGCGATGCCATTCAGCGTGGCGACGTCGAGTCCGGAACGGGGAACGATCATGTGGCTTGTGGATAGGCCGCGGCGATGGGGATAACTCGGGTCGCGAAACGCGGTCGCGGTCGTTTCTGTCGGTGCTTTGTGCAAGCGTGGAATCCAGGGGACCCCCACTCGCGCGCGGGCGGGGATCGAGGCGTGGCGTGGGCCGGACGCGGGACGACCCCCGCCAGGGGGGATTGGCGGGGGCCGTCGGCGGTTCAGCTCCGGGGGGTCGAGCTGAACCCGTGCCCGGACGTATCCGGACGACGCCAACTGTAGCCGTTACGGAGCTGCAATGCGCCCCCTGGACGGACCCATATCGGTGTGCCGGTCGCCCCTGGCGGTCGGCGGCCGGTCTGGCAGTCTCGACCCCCATGGCCGATGCGGCGTTCTTCGACCTGGACAAGACCATCATCGCGGGCTCCAGTGCGCTCGCGTTCAGCCGTCCGTTCCTGCGTGAGGGCCTGATATCGCGGCGCGCCGTGCTCCGCAGCGGTTACGCGCAGCTGCTCCTGCTTATCGCGGGCGCTGATGAATCCACGATGGATCGGCTGCGCAGGCGCATCACGGCGCTGTGCGCGGGATGGGACGTCGCCCAGGTCTGCAGCGTGGTGGCGCAGACGCTGCGCGAGACCGTGGAGCCGCTCGTCTACGCAGAGGCCCATGCGTTGATCGGCGAGCACCGGGCGCAGGGCGACGAGATCGTGGTGCTGTCGGCGTCCGGACAGGAGGTCGTCGAGCCGATCGCGGCGCTCATCGGAGCCGACCGCTGCCTGGCCACGCGCATGGGTGTAGCGGACGGCCGGTACACCGGGGAGATCGAGTACTACTGCTTCGGCGAGGCCAAGGCGGAGGCGGCGCGCGCCATCGCCGCCGAACGGGGCTACGACCTGGCCCGCTGCCGCGCCTACTCCGACTCGATCACGGATCTCCCGTTGCTCTCCGCAGTCGGGTACCCGACCGCGGTCAACCCCGACCGGGCGTTGCGGCGCATCGCGCTGGAGCGCGGCTGGCCGGTGCTGACCTTCGCACAGCCGGTCGCGCTGCGCACCCGCTTCCGCAGGCAGGCCGGTTTGGGTGCGCTCGCAGCCACCGCGGCGGTCGGGCTGTTCTGCGGTGCACTCGGCGCCGGTCTGACCATCCGCCAACGGGGTGGGGATCGCTGACCGCGCGTGCCCGTCGCCGCCACCCTGCGTGCCTGAACCGGTGCACCGACTTTCGGCCCTTGTTGTGCCCCGCGTCTCCGACTACAAAGAAGCCACGAACTCCTGGGCGGCCAGGGGCGGTGCGGCAGAGAAGCACCCGTCCACCCTGTTCAGGGCTTCGTACGTGACGATCGGGCGCTCCACGCACAGCACGCCGCGGGAGGCATGTCGTCGTGGGCCTGCGTACCGGGACGCCGGACGCCGAGGCCACTATCACGACACGTAGTGCACGCCTGGATCTCGAGAGTCGCGTCGGCGGGCGGCGATCCTCCTCGGAGGACCGCCGCCCGTCATTTTGTGCTGCTGCGGGCGTCGGCGATGGACCGGCCCTCGCGTGCGCCCGCCACCCACTGCTCGCAGCAATGCCGGATCCACGCGGCCAACCCGTCGGGCGTGCCTGCCGCGAAGCCCTGCGCCGCCTCCCGATAGGCCGCGCCTGCCCGCAGGTGTCCGACCTCCGGCACGGCCAGCCCCCGCGGGTCCAGCCCCGACCCGATCGCCGCCAGCCGCGTCGCCGCCCGCGCCACGATCCCGTTCGCCGACGGGAACGGCGCTAGGGCCAAGAGTTCCCCGTGGACGACGGCGACCAGCACCGGGGCAGGCGCTGCCGTCCCGCCCGTCACCAGGTCGGCCAACAACGCGAGCCGCTCGGTGCCGCGCACCGGCCGTCCGGGCTCGGCGTCCGGATCGAGGTCCGCCGTGGCGAGCACGTGCAGCCGGGCCAGCGCCTGGAGCGGCGCTGTGCGCCACGATCCGAGCAGCCGTCCCGTCGCCTCCGCCGCCCGCACCGCCCCAGCCAACACCGGATCGGTGACGACGCCGTCGCGCCCATCGCCCCCGGCGAGCACCAGGGACGCTCCGTCCAGCGCCGCCGACGCCCGCGCCGCCCGCAGCGCCGCCTCCGCCGCGGACGTCGCCCATCCGGTGCGGTTCACCGGGTGGTGGTGCAGCGTGACGACCGCGTCCCGGGCCCGCCGCACCGCCTCCTCGACGCCGGGCAGAGCCACCAGCGGGGCCAGCGGATCTCGGCGCATCCGGCCATGCTGCCACCCGGCCGCACCCCCTCTGCCGTCCATCCGAGGGGTCTCACGCCCTGACCGGACTGACGGTGCGCCGTGCGACCCTGCGGACTAGCGTCAAAGCCCCAGCGCAGCGCCGCGCCGTGGCGCCCGGACGAGGAGGACGAACACCGAACATGGCCGACTCAGGACCGACCCTTTCCAATCTTTCTACCGAGACCCGCAACTTCCCGCCGAGTGCGGAGTTCGCCGCACAGGCCAACGCCACCGAGGATTGGTATGCCCGCGCTGATGAGGACCGTGATGGGTTCTGGGCGGAGCAGGCTGATCGGCTGACGTGGGCCAAGAGGTGGGACACGGTGTTGGAGTGGGATGCGCCGTTCGCGAAGTGGTTCGTGGGTGGCACGCTCAATGTGGCCACCAACTGTGTCGATCGGCATGTGGAGGCGGGTCACGGCGAGCAGGTCGCGTTCCATTGGGAGGGCGAGCCCGGTGACAGCCGCACGATCACCTATGCGGATCTGCAGCGTGAGGTGTGCAGGGCGGCCAACGCGTTGACCGAGTTGGGTGTGGGCAAGGGTGATCGGGTGGCCATCCAGTTGCCGATGATTCCCGAGGCGGCGGTGGCGATGTTGGCGTGTGCGCGGGTGGGTGCCACGCACAGTGTGGTGTTCGGCGGGTTTTCCCCGAGCGCGTTGAAGGCTCGTATCGAGGATGCCCAGGCCACGTTGCTGATCACCTCGGATGGTCAGTTCCGGCGGGGCAAGCCTGCGCCGATGAAGGAGAACACCGATCAGGCGGTGGCCGAGACCTCGACCATCCGGCACGTGTTGGTGGTGCGGCGCACGGAGACGGAGGTGCCGTGGACCGAGGGTCGTGATGTGTGGTGGCACGAGGTCGTGGGGCGCCAGTCCGACACCCATGAGGCGGAGGCGTTCGACAGCGAGCATCCGCTGTTCATCCTCTACACCTCGGGTACCACCGGGAAGCCGAAGGGCATCTTGCACACCTCGGGTGGTTTCCTGACCCAGACGGCGTATACGCATCATGTTGTGTTCGATCACAAGCCGGGTGAGAGCGTCTACTGGTGTACCGCTGATATCGGTTGGGTGACCGGGCACAGCTACATCGTGTACGGGCCGTTGGCCAACCGGGCCACGTCGGTGATGTATGAGGGCACGCCGAACACCCCGCACGAGGGCAGGCATTGGGAGATCATCCAGAAGTACGGGGTGTCGATCTACTACACCGCGCCCACGTTGATCCGTACGTTCATGAAGTGGGGCAAGGAGATCCCGGACAAGTTCGACCTGTCCTCGTTGCGGGTGTTGGGCAGTGTGGGTGAGCCGATCAATCCCGAGGCGTGGATGTGGTATCGGGAGAACATCGGGCACAACAACTGCCCGATCGTGGACACGTGGTGGCAGACCGAGACCGGGGCGATCATGGTGTCGCCGTTGCCGGGGGTTACGGCGACCAAGCCGGGTTCGGCGATGCGCACGTTGCCCGGGATCAGCGCCGAGGTGGTCAACGACGATGCCGAGCCGGTCGGGCCGGGTGGTGGGGGCTATTTGGTGTTGGACAAGCCGTGGCCTTCGATGTTGCGTGGTATCTGGGGTGATGAGGAGCGTTACCGCGACACGTATTGGTCGCGGTTTGCGGCTCAGGGCTACTACTTCGCCGGTGATGGCGCGAAGTACGACGATGACGGTGCGATCTGGTTGTTGGGGCGTGTGGATGATGTGATGAACGTGTCCGGGCACCGGATTTCGACGACCGAGGTGGAGTCTGCGCTGGTCAGTCACCCCACGGTGGCCGAGGCGGCGGTGGTGGGGGCGACCGATGCGCAGACCGGGCAGGGCATCGTGGCGTTTGTGATCTTGCGGGGTAGCGCGGCGACTGATGAGGCCAAGGGCGCGGACGCGATCAAGGCGTTGCGTGATCATGTGTCGAAGGAGATCGGTCCGATCGCCAAGCCGCGTCAGATCATGGTGGTCGAGGAGTTGCCCAAGACCCGTTCGGGCAAGATCATGCGGCGGCTGCTGCGTGATGTGGCCGAGCACCGCGAGGTCGGCGATGTCACCACGCTGGCCGACTCGTCGGTCATGAACCTCATCTCCGAGGGCCTCGAAAAGGGCGCGTCCGCCGAGGACTGACGCGCCAGACTGCCGTGTACCGGCCCCCGGAGAGCGAGCTGACGTGGCGGTTCTCGCGCTCCTCGGGGCCGGGCGGGCAGGGTGTCAACACCACGGATTCGCGGGTCGAGCTGTCCTTCGACGTCGCCCGCTCGCCCACGCTGCCCGCGCACCTGCGGGCGCGGGTGTTGGCCCGGCTGCACCGACGGCTCGCAGGCGGCGTGCTCACGGTCGTCGCCACCGAGCATCGCAGCCAGCTGCGCAACCGGGACGCGGCGCGCGAGCGGCTGTTCACGCTGCTCGCGTCCGCGCTCGCGCCGGACCCGCCGCCGCGGCGGCCCACCCGTCCGACGGCCGGGTCGCGGCGCAGGCGGCTCGACGCCAAGGCCCGCCGCGGCGCGGTCAAACGGCTGCGGGGTCGCCCCGACGAGTAGCGTCACCCGGCCGAGGCCCATCGGCCCGGCGTGGCAGGTCGGGCGGCGGGCACGTCGTCATGGAAGGATGCCGGAGGATCATCGAGCGGACGGCAGGAGGACCAGCGTGGCCAGCCCGACCAGCAAAGGCGGCGCGGAGGCGGTTCCGCCCGTGCTGCCCTCGATCCCGCTCGCGCCCGAGCCGGTGACCCCGCTGTCCGAACAGTCGATCGGGAGCCTCGTCAAGGAGGCCACGGCGCACGTCTCCACGCTGGTGCGCGCCGAGGTGGAGCTGGCCCGCGCCGAGGTCACCGCCGAGGTCAAGAAGGGGCTGCAGGGCAGCATCTTCTTCATCGTCGCGCTGGTGATCGTGCTGTTCAGCCTGTTCTTCCTGTTCTTCACGATCGCCGAGGTGATCGCGATCTGGCTGCCAGAGTGGGCGGGCTTCGCCATCACGTTCGGGATCATGATCCTGGCGGCGGCGCTCTTCGGCCTCCTCGGCTACCTGCGGGTGCGCAAGATCCGTAAGCCCGAGCGGACGATCTCGTCGCTGAAGGAGTCGGCGCAGGTGCTCACCCACCGTGGACACGCCGACACCCCCGCCCAGCTGAACGGGCACGGCCTGCCTCGCTGAGCGTGGGCCCGCCCGACCCGCGCCCACCCGCGCCGGAGTCGGTTCGGTATCCGGGGCCCTGGACCCACCGGGCTGTCTCGGCGAACGGGATCCGGCTGCACGTCGCGGAGTGCGGTGACGGCCCGCTCGTCGTCCTCCTGCATGGGTTCCCCGAGTTCTGGTACGCGTGGCGGCACCAGCTCGTCCGGTTGGCGGCCCGGGGGTATCGGGCGGTCGCCGTCGACCTGCGCGGCTACGGCGACTCCGACAAGCCCCCGCGTGGCTACGACCTCTGGACGCTGGCCGGGGACGCTGCGGGGCTGGTGCCCGCGCTGGGGGAAGGCCGCGCCGCGCTCGTCGGGCACGGCTGGGGTGGGGTGGTGGGCTGGACGGTCGCGGCGCTGCATCCGCGCCGGGTGAACGCTCTGGTCGCCGTGGCCGCGCCGCACCCGTTGGCGATATGGCGCGGGGTCGGGCGGGATCCGCGCGGTCAGGGGCGGGCGCTGGCGGCCGTGGCGGGATTCCAACTGCCCCGATGGCCCGAGTATGCCCTGCGGGTCGACGAGGGCGCAGGCGTCGAGCGGTTCATGCGCGCCCGTGCGGGGGCGGAGTGGGCGGCCACCGCCGACTTCACGGGCGTGGTCGCGCGCTACCGGGCGGCGGCGCGCATCCCCGGGGTGGCGTACTGCGCGATGGAGTACTACCGGTGGGCCGTGCGCTCGCAGATGCGGGCCGAGGGTCGTCGGTTCGCCACGGCTGTGGCGCGGCCCACCGAGGTGCCGGTGCTTGGCCTGCACGGCGCCGACGACCCGTGGCTGCTGCCGCGCACCGCCGCCGCGTCGACGCCGTGGGCGGGCGAGCGGCACGAGTTGGAGGTGTTGGCAGGCGTCGGGCACTTCCCGCACGAGGAGCGGCCCGACGAGGTGGCGGACCGCATCGCCGACTTCCTCGACCGCTGAAGGGACCGCGCCGGGCGTCGGTCGGGCAGTCAGTGGTCGTCGCGGGCCAGAGCGGCCTCCTCGAAGTCGAGGCGGCGCAGGACGCGGCGCAGCACCTCGTCGTCGATGTCGCCGGAGTCGCGGCGGGATACGAACGTGTTGCGCTCGCTGTCGAGCATTTCCCGTCGCAGCCGCCGGTAGGCCGCGCTCGGACTCTCCCCGGTCTCGGACTCGGGCCGCCCCAGCCGTTCCCATACCGAGTTGGCGCTGTACTCGGCCATCCGCCGCAGCTTCTCCGCCGTGTGGCTGAGGTAGTTGTCGGCCTCGGCGGTCAGCTCGTCGAGCCGGGAGATGGAGGCCTGCACGGCGTCGAACTGCGTCTGCGCCTCGGCCAGCACGTCGGACTGGAACGCGTCTTCGCGCATCCCGAGCTTGCGGATGACCGTGGGCAGCGTGAGGCCGTGCAGCAGCAGCGTCGCGACCGTCACGAAGAAGGCGAGGAAGACGATCGTGTCGCGGCCCGGCAGCGTCTCCGGGATCGCGAACGCCGCGGCGAGGGTGACCACGCCGCGCATCCCCGACCAGGCGATCACCGCGGGGGTACGCCACGACGGCGCCGGGTCGCGGCGGCCGATGGCGGGGATGATCCACCGGGGGATGTAGGTCGCCGGGAACACCCAGACGATGCGCGCGACCACCGCCGCCAGCGTGACGATCACGCCGGTGACCAGCAGCGACTGGATGTCGCCCGCCGCGGCGACGACGCTGGTGAGCTGCAGGCCGATGAGCCCGAACACGACCGACTCGAGGATGGTGTCGCTCGCCCGCCACACCGCCTGCTCCTGCAGCCGGGTGGCGTAGCCGCTCTCCGGTGCCTTGAAGCCGAGGTAGAGCCCGGCGACGACCACCGCGAGCACACCGGACGTGTGCGCCAGCTCGCCGATCAGGTAGACCCCGAACGGCACGACGAGCCCGAGCGCGCTTTCGACGTCGGGATCGTCGAGGCGGGTGCGGATCTTGTGCACCAGCCAACCGATCGCCAGCCCGATCGCCGTGCCGCCGACCGCGGCGAGCAGGAACATCCCGAACCCCTCGAGGAGCGAAATCCCACTCCCAGCCGCTACGGCGACGAACACGCGGAACAGCGTGAGCGCGGTGGCGTCGTTGACAAGGCTCTCGCCACCGATGATCGTCATGAGGCGGCGGGGCAGCCCCAACCGCCGCCCGATGGACAGCGCCGACACGGCGTCCGGCGGGGCCACCACCGCGCCCAGCACGAGCGCGGCGGGCAGGCTCAACCCCGGCACCACCTGCCACGCCACCAGCCCGACCGCCACCGCGCTGAACACCGGTAACCCCACCGCGAGCAGCCCGATCGGCCGCAGGTTCTGGCGGATGCCCAGGAAGGACGACTCCAGCGCCGACGAATACAGCAGCGGCGTGAGCACCGCGAAGAGCACGACGTTCGGGTCGAACTGCACGGTCTCCACGCCGGGGATGAACGACGCGGCGATGCCGACCACGACCAGCACGAGGGGGGCGGACACGTCGATCCGGCGACAGACCCATGTCACCGCCAGCGCGCCCGTGACGAGGGCGAGCAACAACAGTTCCGTGTGCACGATGGCAGGATGGCTCACTGATGACCGACGTTGCGACACCCCGGCGGGAAACACGATGAACTGCTCCCACACCGTCGACTACGACCGGCCCACCTGGGTCGAGCCCGCTCCCGGCTCGAAGGACACGTGCCAGGATTGCGACGTGCTCGGCGAGAACGTCTGGGCCCACCTGCGCCTGTGCCTGAACTGCGGACACGTCGCCTGCTGCGACTCCAGCCCGCACCGCCACGCCTCCGCGCACCACCACGCCACCGACCACCCGGTGATGCGCTCGTTCGAGCCGGGGGAGAGCTGGCGCTGGTGCTACTTGGACCGGCGCATCGTCTAGCCCGGGAAGGCGCGCACCGCCAGCAGCGCGCAGACGACGGCGAACCCCACCCCGCCGACGATCATGAGCGCGCGGGCGGCGGGCGCCACCTCGCCGTCGCGGCGCAGCGTGCGCGACGCCAGCACGCCGCCGATGCCGAACACCGCCATCGCGAGCGCAGGCAGCCAGCCGAACAGCGGAAACGCCATGAGGGCCACGACGAACGCCGCAATGCCCGAGAACAGGTGCGACCGCGATTTCCGGGCGCGCTCCTCGTCGACGTCCTTGCCGGGGTCGTTCACCGGTCCATCATCCACGACCGTCGCGCGGCCACGGCAGTGTCCGGCTGGTCGGCGAACACGCCGTCCACCCCGGCCTCGAAGAACGCGGTGAGCTCGCCCACGGCGTCGAGGTCCGTCGGACGAAACCGGGCCTCGTCGCGGAACGTCCAGCAGTGCACGGCGAGGCCCAGCGCGTGGGCGTCGGCGACGAGGCCGGTCGGCGCGGCGAGGCGCCCGGCGGCATCGCGGGGGATGACGAGGTCCTTGTGCGCGCCGACGGCCCGGGCGTACCCGGCGATGTCGGCCAGCGGCACCGGTGCAGCAGGCTCGACGAGTTGACCGATCGGCACCCGCAGGTCGGCGTCCAGCTCCCGCAGGCTCTCGAACGACTCGACGATCACCGGCGCGTCCGGCGTGTTCAGGCCCGCCGCCTCGAGCGACTTGACCAGGGGTGGCCCGAACGGAAGGCCCAGCCGCGCGAACCGGCTCGGGTGCTTGAGCTCGAGGTAGACCCCGACGGCCCGGTCCAGCTCGGCGGACAGGCGCCCGCGCAGGTCGAGGATCTCGTCGAGGGTGGGAACGGGGTCGGTGTAGGCGGTGTTGGCGGGCCGCAGGTCGGGCGCGGGCTCGACGGCTCGCAGCTCGCGCAGCTGCGCGAACGTCAGGTCCTCGACGAACCAGCCGTCTGGCCTGCGCAGATGAGCGAGCCGGGGATGGGCCGCGACGTCGGTGGACGCGGAGAGCTCGACGTCGTGGCGGCCGACGAGCACGCCGTCGGCCGTGCAGACGAGGTCGGGCTCGACGAAGTCCGCCCCCATCCGAACGGCCAGCTCGAAGCCCGCGAGGGTGTTCTCGGGCCGGTAGCCGGGCGCGCCCCGGTGCCCGATGACGATCGGTGTGCCCACGGCGCGCACTCTCCCGGTCGCCGACTACGCCACGGCCACGGGCAGGCCACACGCCGGTGAACGGGCCCTCTGGTGAGGCCGCCGGGCCCCGGGCGCGGCGGCGCGATGTGAAGTGGGGTCGGCGGCGTCATGCGAGATGGGACGGCCGGTCGCGTGGTGCGCGCCGGATCGGGGGAGCGCTGCGACGGTCGTCGCTACGCCGCCGCCTACGATGTCCGGTCGTGCGCGTCCTCGTGATCGGGTCCGGTGCTCGTGAGCATGCGATCGTCCTCGCGCTCGCACAGGACCCCGGCGTCACCGCGCTGGCGTGCGCGCCCGGCAACGCGGGCACGGCCGCGGTCTCCGAGCAGCACGGCGTCGACCTCGCCGAGCCCGCCGCCGTCACGGCGCTCGCCCGCGACTGGTCGGCCGATCTCGTCGTCATCGGGCCCGAGGTGCCGCTGGTGGCGGGGATCGCCGACACCGTACGGGCGGCGGGCATCCCCTGCTTCGGGCCGAGCGCCGCGGCCGCGCGCATCGAGGGCTCCAAGGCGTTCGCCAAGGACGTGATGGCGGCTGCGGGGGTGCGCACGGCGGCCGCTGTGGTCGTCGACAACCCCGCCCACCTCGACGCCGCCCTGGCCCGCTTCGCACCCCCGTACGTGGTGAAGGACGACGGGCTCGCCGCGGGAAAGGGCGTGGTGGTGACCCCGGATCTGGACCTCGCCCGCGCGCACGCCTGCACCCTGCTCGACGGCGGCCACCCGGTGCTGCTGGAGGCCTACCTCGACGGGCCGGAGGTGTCGCTGTTCTGCCTCGTCGACGGCGCGACCGTCGTCCCTCTGCTGCCCGCGCAGGACTTCAAGCGCGTCGGCGACGACGACACCGGCCCCAACACCGGGGGCATGGGCGCCTACGCCCCGCTGCCGTGGGCGCCCCCTGACCTGGCGACGGAGCTGGTGGCCGACGTCGTCGCGCCGGTCGCGGCCGAGTTGGAGCGCCGCGGCACGCCGTTTTCCGGGCTGCTGTACGCAGGGCTGGCGCTCACGTCGTCCGGCGCGGCGGTGGTGGAGTTCAACTGCCGGTTCGGCGACCCGGAGACCCAGGTCGTCCTCGCGCTCCTGCGCACGCCGCTGGTCGGTCTGCTGCACGCCACCGCCACCGGGACGCTGGCCGCCCGGCCGCCGCTCGCGTGGGCCGACGGCGCGGCGGTCACGGTGGTCGTCGCGGCCGAGGGCTACCCCGGGCCGCCGCGGCTGGGCGACGTCATCACCGGCGCCGACGGCGAGGGCGTGCTGCACGCGGGCACCCGCCGCCGCGACGACGGGGCCGTGGTGTCGGCGGGCGGGCGGGTGCTGTCGATCGTGGGCACCGGCCCGGACCTGGCCGCGGCGCGCGCCGAGGCCTACCGCAGGCTCGACGGCGTCCACCTCGCGGGCTCCCACCACCGCACCGACATCGCCGAGCGCGCCGCCGCAGGCGAGGTCACCGCCCCCTGTGCGCGGTAACGAGTGCTCCAGCACTCGTTACCGCGCACAGGGGACGTAGGCTGACGGCGGTGACCACGCAACTCGGCGCGGCGCGGCGCGCAGGCATCCCGCCGTTCCACGTGATGGACGTCTGGGCCGCGGCGGGCGAGCGCCAGCGCACCCACGGTGACCTGGTCAACCTCTCCGCGGGCCAGCCCTCCACGCCCGCACCCGCGCCGGTGCGCGCGGCCGCGGCGAAGGCGTTGGAGTCGGAGGTGCTCGGCTACACGGTCGCGCTGGGCATCCCGCCGTTGCGGGCCGCGATCGCCGCGCACTACGGCCGCACGTACGGCCTCGACGTCGCCCCCGACGAAGTCGTCGTGACCACCGGCAGCTCGGGCGGCTTCCTGCTGGCGTTCCTCGCGGCGTTCGACGCGGGCGACCGCGTCGCGATGGCCCGCCCCGGCTACCCCTGCTACCGCAACATCCTCACCGCGCTGGGCTGCGAGGTCGTCGAGCTGGCGTGCGGGCCGCAGACCCGCTACCAGCCCACGGTGGCGATGCTGGAGGCCCTCGACGAGCCGGTGAAGGGTCTGGTGCTGGCCAGCCCGGCCAACCCCACCGGCACGGTGCTCGACCCCGCCGAGCTGGCCGAGCTCGCCACCTGGTGCGCCGAGCACGGCGTGCAGCTGATCAGCGACGAGATCTACCACGGCATCGCCTACGCGGGCGCCCCCGCACCGTCGTGCGCGTGGGCGACCTCGCGCGACGCGATCGTCGTCAACTCGTTCTCCAAGTACTTCTCGATGACCGGCTGGCGGCTGGGCTGGCTGCTGCTGCCGCCCCGGCTGCTGCGGGCCGCCGACTGCCTCGCGGGCAACTTCACCGTCTGTCCGCCCGCGCTGCCGCAGGCGGCCGCGCTGGCTGCGTTCGACGCCGAGAGCTACGCCGAGGCGGACGGGCACGTCGCGCGCTACCGGGTCAACCGCGACCTGCTGCTCGACGGCCTCACCCGCCTGGGCATCACCCGCCTCGCCCCCGCCGACGGCGCCTTCTACGTCTACGCCGACGTCGCGCACCTCACCGACGACTCGATGGACCTGGTCTACCGCCTGCTCGCCGACGTCGGGCTCGCCGTCGCCCCCGGCCTGGACTTCGACCCCGTCGAGGGGCACCGGTTCATCCGGCTGTCGTTCGCGGGCTCGGCCGCCGAGGTGCGGGAGGCGCTGGTGCGGCTGGAGCGCTGGCTGGGGTCTCACGCTTCCCCGACCGGCTGACGAGCCGCGCGTCGTGGAGAGCGTGCGCGCAGGCGGCCGCGAGGCCGAGCACATCGAGGCGCAGCTCGCGGCGGTGCTCACCGACCTGCGGGCGGTCGGCGCCCGGCTGGACGCGCTGGCACTGTCGGTGGCCCGTGCCAGCATGACCGACATCATGACCCCGACGCGCCCCCACCGTGACAGATCATGATCATGACTGTCTGGTAGAACAGGTGCGGCGTGAGGAGAGGTGCTCGGTGACGGACTCGTTCGTACATCTACATGTGCACACCGAGTATTCGATGCTCGACGGCGCGGCCAAGGTCGGCGCATTGTTCGACGAGGTCGAACGGCTCGGAATGCCCGCGGTGGCGATGACCGACCACGGCAACATGTACGGTTCCGCGGAATTCTATCGACGTGCGAGAAAGTCGGCAGCCAAGCCCATCATCGGTATCGAGGCCTATCTCGCGCCGCAGTCGCGGCACCACAAGAAGCCGGTCTTCTGGGGGCAGGCCAACCAGCGCGGCTCCGACGAGTACGGCGAGGGCGGCGACGTCTCGGGCGCGGGCGCCTACACGCACATGACGATGCTCGCGCGCACCGCCACCGGCCTGCGCAACCTTTTCAAACTCTCCAGCCTGGCCTCCTTCGACGGCTACTACCGCAAGCCGCGCATGGATCGCGAGCTCGTCGCCGCGCACGCCGAGGGGATCATCGCCACCACGGGCTGCCCGTCCGGCGAGGTGCAGACCCGCCTGCGGCTCGGCCAGATCGAGCAGGCGCTCACCGCGGCGGCCGACTACCGCGACATCTTCGGGAAAGAGAATTTCTTCCTCGAACTGATGGACCACGGCCTGCCCATCGAACGCAATGTGCGGGAGGGATTGCTGGAGGTCTCGAGGAAGCTCGACCTCCCGCCGTTGGCCACCAACGATTCCCATTACGTCACGAAAGACCAGGCGGAATCGCACGCGGCCTTGTTGTGCGTCCAGGCGGGAAAGACGCTCGACGACCCCAACCGGTTCAAATTCGACGGCGACGGCTATTACCTGCGCAGCGCCGCGGAAATGCGCGAGTACTGGGACGCCGAGGTGCCCGGCGCGGCCGACAACACCCTGCTGGTCGCCGAGCGCGTCGAGTCCTACGAGGGGGTGTTCGCCGAGGTCGACCGGATGCCCCGGTTCCCGCTCCAGCCCGGCCAGACCGAGGACGACCTGCTGCGCGCCGAGGTCGAGAAGTACACCCCCGAACGCTTCCCGGGCGGGCTCACCGACGCGTACCGCGAGCGCATCGAGCTGGAGCTGCGGGTGATCTCGCAGATGGGGTTCCCGGGCTACTTCCTCGTCGTCGGCGACCTCGTCCGGTGGGCCAAGCAGCAGAAGATCGCGGTGGGGCCCGGCCGCGGCTCGGCCACCGGGTCGCTGCTGGCCTACATCCTGCAGATCACCGACCTCGACCCCATCGAGCACAGCCTGCTGTTCGAGCGCTTCCTCAACCCCGAGCGCGTGAGCCCCCCCGACATCGACCTCGACTTCGACGAGCGTCGGCGCGGCGAGGTCATGCGCTACACGGTGGACAAGTGGGGCGAGGAGAACGTCGCACAGGTCATCACGTTCGGCACGATCAAGACGAAGGCCGCCATCAAGGACGCCGCGCGCGTGCTGCACGGCCAGCCCGGCTTCGCGATCGCCGACCGCATCTCCAAAGCGCTGCCCCCACCGATCATGGCGAAGGACATCCCGCTCTCGGGCATCTTCGACCCGGGCCACGAGCGCTACGCCGAGGCCACCGAGGTGCGCACGCTCGCCGAGACCGACCCCGAGGTCGGCCGGATCATGGGCACGGCGCGCGGCCTGGAGGGGCTCGTGCGCAACGCGGGCGTGCACGCCTGCGCGGTGATCCTCTCCGCCGAGCCGCTGCTGGACGTCATCCCGCTGTGGAAGCGCGACGACGGCTCGGTGATCACGGGCTGGGACTACCCGTCGTGTGAGGAGATCGGCCTCCTCAAGATGGACTTCCTCGGCCTGCGCACGCTCACGGTGGTGGGCGACACGGTCGACTCGGTGAAGTCCAACTACGGCGTCGAGATCGACACGGCCACGCTCGCGCTCGACGACAAGAAGACCTACGAGCTGCTGTCGCGCGGCGAGACGCTGGGAGTGTTCCAGCTCGACGGCGGCGGCATGCGCACGCTGCTCAAGGCGATGGAGCCCAGCCACTTCGGCGACATCGCGGCCGCGCTCGCGCTCTACCGGCCCGGTCCGATGGCCGCCAACGCGCACATGGATTACGCCGAGCGCTCCAACGGACGGCAGCGGCTCATCCCGATCCACCCGGAGCTCGAAGACGCGCTGGAGCCCATCCTCGGCGAGACCTACCACCTGCTCGTCTATCAAGAGCAGGTCATGGCCATCGCGCAGCGGCTGGCGGGCTACAGCCTCGGTCAGGCCGACCTGCTGCGCCGCGCGATGGGCAAGAAGAAGAAGGAGATCATCGAGAAGGAGTACGAGGGCTTCAAGGCGGGCATGCTCGCCAAGGGCTTCTCGGCGGAGTCCTGCCAGACGCTGTGGGACGTCATGCTGCCCTTCTCCGGGTACGCGTTCAACAAGTCCCACACCGCGGGCTACGGGCTCGTCTCCTACTGGACGGCCTACCTCAAGGCCAACTACCCGGTCGACTTCATGGCCGCCCAGCTCACGTCGATCGGCGACAACAAGGACAAGTCGGCGGTCTACCTCGCCGAGTGCCGCCGCATGGGCATCAAGGTGCTCCCGCCCGACGTCAACGACTCCGACCTGTGGTTCCGCGCCGTCGACGGCGACATCCGGTTCGGGCTGGGCGCGGTGCGCAACGTCGGCGCGAACGTCGTCGAGTCGATCATCAAGACGCGCCGGGACAAGGGCAGGTTCACGTCCTTCACCGACTTCCTGGAGAAGGTGGACCTGCTCTGCTGCAACAAGCGCATCATCGAGTCGCTGATCAAGGCAGGCGCTTTCGACTCGTTCGGCCAGCCCCGCCGCGCGCTGCTGATGGTGCACGAGGAGGCGGTCGACGGGATCACCGGCCTCAAGCGCCAGGAGGCCATGGGCCAGTTCGACCTGTTCGTGATGGAGGACCAGCCCGCGGCCTCCGACGTCTCCCCGCTGGCCCACCTCAAGATCACCAGCGACGAGTGGCCGCGCAAGCAGATGCTCGGCTACGAGCGGGAGATGCTCGGCCTGTACGTGTCGGCGCATCCGCTCGACGGCACCGAGCGCATTCTGCGCAAACACGCGCCCAGGCCGATCGCCGCCCTGATCGACGAGGCGCCGAAGGAGGGCGAGATCGTCCTCGCCGGGATGATCTCGTCGGTCGACCGGCGGGTGAACAAGAAGGGCGAGCCCTGGGCGATCGTCACGATCGAGGACCTCGACGCGGCGATGGAGGTGCTGTTCTTCCCGAAGTCGTACTCGGTGATGTACGAGGACCTCGTCGCCGACGCGGCCGTCGCGGTGAAGGGCCGGGTCAACTGGCGTGACGAGCGGATGTCGGTGTTCGCCTCCGGGGTGGTGGCGCTCGACATCGCCGACGCCCAGGCCGGGCTCGTCCAGCCGCTCGTGCTCAAGGCCGACGCGCTGAAGCTCGACCACGCCACGGTCGGCGAGCTCAAGTCGGCGCTCGTCGCCCACGCGGGCGACACCCCGCTGCACCTGGTGCTCTGTTATGCCGGTAAGGAGAAGACGCTCTCGATCGACGGCTTCTCGGTCACGGTCACGTCGGCGCTGCTGGGGGAGCTGAAGGGCATCCCCGGGATCGCGGTCGCGTCGTAGCGGCTCCGCGCGGCCCGGGGTCGACCGCACACCCCATCGCGGCACCGCGCACCCCACCGCTGGGGTGTGTGGTCGTTCGGCGGGGTGCGCGGTCCGCGCTGGCCTCGTGCGAGACCGGCTGCGGCACGCTTAGCGGCCCGCGGCGGCGCGGCCCACGCCCGGGCGCAGCGAGCGGGGCGCGGGCACCGTCACACCGGGGTGGCCCGCCTCGACGGGGCCCATCCGGTCGAGGGCGGCCGTGATGTCGGCATCCGAGACGTCGGCGTGGGTCATCAGCCGCACCCGCCCGGCCATCGGGGTGGCGCGGACTCCGGCCTGCTCGAACCGTTCCAGCGTGCCCGCCAGATCGGCGACGGTCACCAGCACGATGTTGGTCTGCGGCGTCACCCACCGCCCAGCCCCGTTCGGCGAGGCCCGCGGCGAGGGCGGTGGCCTTGGCGTGGTCCTCGGCGAGCCGGTCGATGCGGTCGAGCGCCACCAGGCCCGCCGCGGCGAGCACCCCGCCCTGCCGCACCCCGCCACCGAGCATCTTGCGCAGTCGTCGCGCCTCGGCGATGAACTCCTCCGACCCGGCCACCAGCGAGCCGACCGGAGCGCCCAGCCCCTTGCTCAGACACACCTGCACGGTGTCGGCGCCGACCGTCAACGCCCCGGGCGGCACCCCGAGCGCGACCGCGGCGTGCCAGAGCCGGGCGCCGTCCAGATGGACGCGCAGGTTGGCCCGCCGCGCCGCCGCGGCGAGCGAGGCGTGCTCGTCGGGTGCCGTGACCGTGCCGCCCGCGGAGTTGTGCGTGTTCTCCAGGCACAGGAGCGTGGTGCGCAGCGTGTAGTACGGCCCGGGGCTGCCCGCGGCGCGGCGCACCGCATCCGGGGTGATCTTGCCGGGGCCCGCGTCGTGCAGCAGGGCGCGCGGCATGCCGCCCGCGAGCCACGCGGCCGTGCCCAGCTCGTTGTCCAGCACGTGCGCGCCCGCGGGTGCGAGGAAGGCGTCGCCGCGGGAGAGGTGGCCGGTCAGCGCGATGAGGTTGGCCATGGAGCCGCTGGGGGTCCACAGCGCGTCGGCCGTGCCCAGCAGCCCGGCGACGCGCACCTCCAGCTCGCGCATGGTCGGGTCGCCGTCCAGCACGTCGTCCCCGACCTCGGCCGCGGCCATGGCGGCGCGCATCTGCTTGGTCGGCCGGGTCACGGTGTCCGACCGGAGGTCGATCGGGCCGTCGGAGGCCCGGCGCGCTCGGTTGGTGGGTCGCACGGGTCCTGATTCAACCAGTCGGCGTCGCGCTGGTCGCGCCGGAGTCACGGAACGGTCACGCTGCTGCGCTGATCGGGGGAATCAGGGGATCCGGTGCAACGGTGAGCGACGCCTCTATCGTCCCCGGACAGAGGGAGGGACGTGGACGCGCTCGCCGAGGCCGAGTTCGAGCGGTACTTCCGCGCGCGCCGGGACGCCGTCCGTCGCACGGCCTACCTGATGTGCGGGGACTGGCACCGCGCGGACGACCACACCCAGGCCGCCTTCGTCGCGTTGCACCGGCACTGGCGGCGGGTGCGCGACAAGGGCGCGCTCGACGCGTGGATGCGCCGCACGCTCATGCGCACGGTGGTCGACGAGTCGCGGCGGCCGTGGCGGCGGGAGCGGTTCACCGACGACGTCGTGGCGATCGACCGGGCGGTCGCGGACCCGGACGTCACGACGCGGCACGTGCTGGTCGACGGCCTGCGCGCGGTGCCGCCACGGCAGCGCGCCGTACTGGTGTTGCGCTATCTGGACGGGCTGGACGTCGCCGCGACGGCCGCCGCGCTCGGGTGCAGCGAGGGCACGGTGAAGAGCCAGACGGCGCACGGGCTCGCCGCCCTGCGCGCCGCGCTCGGCGGATCGCTCGACGACCTGCGTCCAGCGGGTTGAGCAGACGGATCGAAGGGAGGACGAGATGACCGGCGACACGGGAGACGACGACCGGCTCGCGGGGCTGTTCCGCGCGGCCGCGTCCGAGGCGGGTGCGCCATCGCCCCGGTTCGACCACGGGGACGTCGTCGCCACCTCCCGGCGGATCACGGCGCGACGCCGTTCCGCCGTGATCGGCGGGGCGGTGGCGCTGCTCGTGGTGGCGGGGGTGGGGACGGTGACGACCCTGCCGCGGGCGCCGACGTCCACGGTGAATGCGGCGGCGCCCGCCGCACCCGTCGAGCGGAACGCCGCCGGTGCGCCGGGCGGTCCGGCCGTGGCGGCCCCGGAGGCGGCGGTCGGCCCCGATGCCGGTGGCGCGGGCGGCGCGGGCGGCGGCGCGGGTACGGGCGGCGCGGGAGGGGACGGCTCGGCAGGGAGTGGCGCGGGTACGGGCGGCTCGGGGACCGGGGCGGGCTCGGGCGGCCCGGGCGGCGGCGCAGGAGGGGATGGATCGGCGGGTGCCGCGGGTGGCGCGGGCTCGGGCAGTGGCGGTGCTCAAGGTGGCTCGGGGACGGGCGCGGGTTCGGGCGGTGATGCGGCCGCGGCAGGCGGTGCGGGTGGCGCGGGCTCGGGCGGCGTGGGGGCGCGGCCCGGCGACGGGCAGACCGCCCCGCTCGGGCCGGGCACCACGACCTGCGCCGACCGGCAGGACCCCGCGTTGCGCGCGCTCCTGATCCGGGCGCTCCCGGAGGCGGCGGGCGCCCGGGCCGCGGCGACGACCGACGTCTGCCTGCCCGGCGGCCAGCGGTATGTGAGCCTCGAGCTCGGCGGCGGCGTGCTCACGGTGGCCTACCTGCCCCCGGGCACCGCGGCGAGCCTCGCCGAAGGCGCCAGTAGCGCCCCGACGGCCTCGGGCGGCACCGTGGTCGTCACCCCGCCGCCCGCCCTCCGCGCCCGGGCGCCCGCACTGCTGGCCGCCCTCGCGCCTCGCCTCTGACGCCAAGATCGCCACG
This sequence comes from uncultured Actinomycetota bacterium, assembly GCA_963837575.1. Lineage (GTDB taxonomy): Bacteria > Actinomycetota > Actinomycetes > Mycobacteriales > Pseudonocardiaceae > Pseudonocardia. The sequence continues at coordinate 78,073 of CAWIOI010000006.1, read as the reverse complement.
TCCGGTGTGTGAGGTGCACAGGCACACCTCACACACCGATCCCGGCGATCACGGGGTGGGGCGTCGCCTGACGATCAGAGGGTGGTGCGGCGGGTGGCCCCGGCGGTGGGCTGCTGGGTGGGCCCGGCTGTGGTGCGGCGGGCGGCCCCGGCGGTGGGCTGCTGGGTGGGCCCGGCTGTGGTGCGGCCGGTGGCCCCGGCGGTGGGCTGCTGGGTGGGCCCGGCTGTGGTGCGGCGGGTGGCCCCGGCGGTGGGCTGCTGGGTGGGCCCGGCTGTGGTGCGGCGGGCGGCCCCGGCGGTGGGCTGCTCAGCGCCCCCGGCAGTGGGCTGCTCGGTGGGCCCGGCTGTGGTGCGGCCGGCGGCACCGGCGGTGGGCTGCTGGGTGGGCCCGGCTGAGGCGCGGTGAGGTGGGCCCGGCTGAGGCGCGGCGGGGTAGGCCCAGCCGTGAGGCTCAGGGCGAAGCCGCGGGGCAGGGGTGGGGCGCGCGAGAGGGGCGCAGGGGTGAGCAGACTGGGCCCGTGGGCACCCCCAAGGGCGAGCGACGGCGGGACGCGCTGACCGCCGCGGCGGCCGAGCTGCTCGCCTCCGGCGGGTTCGACGCCGTCCGCCACCGCGCGGTGGCCGAAAAGGCCGGGCTGCCGCTCGCGTCCACCACGTACTACTTCGCCTCGCTGGACGAGCTGGTCACGGCGGCGGTGGAGCGGCACGGCCGCGACGGGCTCGCCGAGGGCCGCGACCGCCTGAACGCCGCCGACCCGAGCGAACGGGCCGAGCTGGTCGAGCTCTTCCTCGACCAATTGCTGGGCGCCGAGTCCCGCGACGGCGGCCTCGACGCGGTCCTGCTGCGCTACGAGCAGCTGGTCGGCTCCGGACGGCGGCCTTACCTCGCGCCGCTGATGCGCTCGATGCGCGTGGAGCTCGACGCGCTCCTCCACGAGATCCTGGCCCGCGCCGGTCACCGGCTGGACAACGCGGCGCTGTACGACCTCGTCGCCATCATCGACGGCGTCGTGATCAGCGCGCTCATCGAGGCCGATCCCGATCCCCGTGCCCTCGCCCGCGCGGCCCTCGTGCGGTCGCTGGCGCTCTAGCTGCCCATGATCACCGGTTCGGTGCAGAAGCCTGCCATATCCGGCCGCTTTCGCGCCGAACCGGTGATCATGCCCGGTGGGGAGGTGCCGGTGATCATGCCCGGTGGGGAGGGGGCCGCGTCGGGCATCATGCGGGGGTGGGGCGGCGACGGCGGCCGGGCCGTAGGCTGACCGAACGTGATCCCCAACGTCCTCGCCGCCCGCTACGCGAGCCCGGAGCTGGTGGCGCTGTGGTCGCCGGAGTCCAAGGTGGTGCTTGAGCGGCGGCTGTGGATCGCCGTCCTCGTCGCCCAGCGCGACCTCGGCGTCCCCGTGCCCGACGGCGTGATCGCCGACTACGAGCGCGTCGTGGACGACGTCGACCTCGCCTCCATCGCCGCCCGCGAGCGGGTGACCCGCCACGACGTCAAGGCGCGCATCGAGGAGTTCTGCGCGCTAGCGGGCCACGAGCACATCCACAAGGGCATGACCAGCCGCGACCTCACCGAGAACGTCGAGCAGCTGCAGATCCGGCTCTCCCTGGAGCACGTCCGCGACCGCACGGTGGCCGTGCTCGCCCGCCTGGCCCGCCGCGCCGCCGAGCACGCCGAGCTGGTGCTGACCGGCCGTAGCCACAACGTCGCCGCCCAGGCCACCACGCTCGGCAAGCGCTTCGCGAGCGCCGCCGACGAGTTGCTCGTCGCCTACGACCGGCTGGAGGACCTGCGCGCCCGCTACCCGCTGCGCGGGATCAAGGGTCCGATGGGCACGGCCCAGGACATGCTCGACCTCCTGGATGGCGATGCGGCCCGGCTCGCCGACCTCGAACGCCGCGTCGCCGAGCACCTCGGCTTCACCCGCGTGCTCGACAGCGTCGGGCAGGTCTACCCCCGCTCGCTCGACTTCGACGTCGTCGCCGCGCTCCTGCAGCTCGCCGCGGGCCCGTCGTCGCTCGCCACGACCATCCGGCTGATGGCGGGCCACGAGCTCGTCACCGAGGGCTTCCGGCCCGGCCAGGTCGGCAGCTCGGCCATGCCGCACAAGATGAACTCGCGCTCCACCGAGCGGGTCAACGGGCTGACGGTGCTGCTGCGCGGCTACGCGGGCATGGTCGGGGAGCTGGCCGGGGCGCAGTGGAACGAGGGCGACGTTTCGGACTCCGTGGTGCGCCGGGTCGCGCTGCCCGACGCCTTCTTCGCCCTCGACGGACTCTACGAGACGTTCCTCACCGTGCTCGACGAGCTCGGCGCCTACCCCGCCGTGATCGCCCGCGAGCTGGACCGCTACCTGCCGTTCCTCGCGACCACGGCCGTGCTCATGGCCGCCGTGCGCGCGGGGGTCGGCCGGGAGACCGCGCACGAGGTGATCAAGGAGCACGCCGTGGCCGTCGCGCTCGCGATGCGGGAGAAGGGCCAGGCCGAGAACGACCTGCTGGGCCGCCTCGCCGCCGATGAGCGCCTCCCCGCGTTCACCCTGCCCGAGCCGCTGGCGTTCACCGGCGCGGCATCCGCTCAGGTCAAGGCGGTCATGCAACGGGTCGACGCGATCGTCGCCGCGCATCCCGACACCGCGAGCTACACCCCCGGGGCGATCCTGTGAAGCTGCTGCACTCGGGCAAGGTCCGCGAGCTCTACCTCGACGATTCAGGCGATGGGGACGACCTCATCCTCGTCGCCTCCGATCGCATCTCCATCTACGACGTGGTGCTGCCCACGCCGATCCCGGACAAGGGCGCGGTGCTGACGCAGCTGTCGCTGTGGTGGTTCGAGCGCCTGGCCGACCTCGTGCCCCACCACGTGCTCTCCGCAACCGACGTGCCGCCGGAGTTCGCGGGCCGGGCGCTGCGCTGCCGCCGTCTCGACATGCTGCCGGTCGAGTGCATCGCCCGCGGCTACCTCGCCGGACTGGGCCTGAAGGAGTACCAGAAGCACGGCACGGTGTCGGGCGTCGCGCTGCCGCCGGGCCTCGTGGAGGGCTCGCGGCTGCCCGAGCCGATCTTCACCCCGACCACGAAGGCGCCGGTCGGCGAGCACGACGAGTTCCTCACGTTCGCCGACGTCGAGGGGCTCGTCGGGGCGGCGACGGCCGACGGGCTGCGCACGCTGACCCTCGACGTCTACCGGCGCGGCGCCGACCTCGCGGCGGCGAACGGGATCCTCGTCGCCGACACCAAGCTGGAGTTCGGCCGCGACGCGCAGGGCCGCATCGTGCTCGCCGACGAGGTGCTCACGCCCGACTCGTCGCGGTTCTGGCCCGCCGACCGGTGGCGGCCCGGTGGCCCGCAGTACTCGTTCGACAAGCAGTTCGTGCGCGACTGGTCCGCGGGGCTCGACTGGGACCGCACCCCACCGGGCCCCGCGATCCCGCCGGACGTCGTCGCCGCCACGCGAGCCCGTTACACGGAGGTATACGCGGCGCTCACCGGCGTTCATTTCGGTATGGCGCAATGAGTGCGTGACGGACCTGTACGTGTCGCTGTCCGGTGGCGTGATCGACGAGGCCTTCACCGCCGCGCTTGACGCCCGCGGCGTGCCGCTGACCCACCTGCTGCGGCCCGCGGACGCGCCCGCCGACCTGGTCGCGTGGATCCGCAGGCGCTGCGCAGGCGGCGACGCCCTCGCCCTGCACGGCTACGACCACGCCGCTCGCCCGCTCGGCCACGGCCGGGGACGCACGGGCGAGTTCGCGAGCCTGCCCCGCCACGAGGCCGGGCTGCGGCTGACGGCCGCCCGGCGCGCGCTCACCGCGGCCGGGCTGTGGACCGACGTGTTCGTGCCGCCGCGCTGGCTGGCGTCCGACGGCACGGTCGACGCGGCGGCCGGGCAGGGCTTCCGCGTGCTCGCCGACGAGTCCGGGATCCGCGAACTGCCCACGGATGCCGTCGTGCCCACCCGGGTGCTCGGCTTCCGGGCCGGTGAGCGGCTGCTCGGCGCAGAGGTCGCGTGGACGCTGCGCCGCGGCGGCCCGGTGCGGATCCACGTGCGGGCCAAGGACCTGCGCCGCCCCGGCCGGGCCGAGGCGGTGCTCGCGGCCGTCGACGCGACGCTCGCCCACGTCACCCCGACGACCTACGGACGGGCGACCCGGCGGGCGGCCTGACCCGTACGGCGTCACACGCGGTGGCGCGACGGCGGCTGGTCGGGGGAAGACTCCCTCGGTAGCCTGACCCACCAATGGCTGCTGGAGATGGCGTCACCGGGATACGGGGACGCGCGCGCGAGCTGTCCGTGCTCGTCGGCGCATTCCGCGCGGCCTTCACGGGCCACGCCGGGGCCGTGCTCGTCGGCGGAGACGCGGGCGTGGGCAAGACGAGCCTGGTCGGCGAGCTCGTACGGCAGGCGCGGCGGGAGGACGCCGTCGTGCTCGTCGGCAACGCCATCGACATCGCCGACGCGCCCCCGTTCTGGCCGGTCCTCTCCGCGCTGCGCACCTCGATGCGGTCGCGGCCCGACGACGAGGTCGGCGCGCTGCTGTCGCAATGGCTGGATCGGCTGCCCTCCAGCCGCGGCGAGGGTCCGCCCGTGCGGCTGCTGGACCTGCTGCACCAGATGATCACCGAACTGGCCGAGCTGCGGCCGGTGGTGCTGGTGATCGAGGACCTGCAGTGGGCCGACCGGTCGACCCGCGACCTGGTCGCGTTCCTCGTCGCGATCCTCACCCACGAGCCGGTGCTGGTGGTGGCCACCTTCCGCACCGACAGCCCCGGCCGCACCCCCGACCTCGCGGTGGCGATGGCCGAGCTGCGCCGCCACCAGAAGGTGACGGCGCTGGAGCTGGCTCCGCTGCCGCGCGAGGTCGTGGCCGCGCTCGTCCAGGAGTTGGCGCCGGGCCGTCCGGACCTCGAGGAGCTGGTCTGGAAGCGGTCGGCGGGCAACGCGTTCATCGCGGAGGAGACGGTGCGCGCGGTGCTCGGCGGCGACGCGCGCGGCCTCCCGCCCACCCTGCGCGAAGTCGTGCTGAGCCGCATCGAGATGCTCTCGCCCGCGGGACAGCAGGTGGTGCGCGCGATCGCCGCGAGCGTCGGGCCACTGCGCCACCAGCTGCTGGCCGAGGTGCTCGACCTGCCCGCCGCCGCGCTGCTGGACGCGATCCGGCAGGCGGTGGCGCACGGCGTGGTCGTGGTGGACGACAGCGGCGAGGGCTACCGGCTGCGGCACGGCCTCATGACCGAGGTCGTCACGGGCGACCTGCTGCCGGGCGAGCGCATCGAGCTGCACCGCCGCTTCGCGGTGGCCCTGGCGGCCGGTCCGGATTCCACCCAGCCCGGGTTGGCCGCGCAGCTCGCCCACCACTGGTACGAGGCAGGCGACGCGGAGCAGGCGCTGGTCGCGAGCGTTGCGGCGGCGTGGGCGAGCGAGGGGGTGCACGCCTACACCGAGGCGCACCGGCACTGGCTGCGCGCGGCGGAGCTTCGGCCGCGCGTGTCCGAGGACGCCGTCGTGGTGCGGCGCGCGGAGTGCCTGGACCGCGCGGCCAGGGCGGCCGAGCTCGGCGGTGATCACGACCAGGCCGTGCGGCTGCTCGACCAGCTCCTGAACGACCGCGAGGCGCCCGAGGGCATGGCGGCCGCCCTGCTGCACGCCCGCAAGGGCAGCGCGCTCGCGGGCGCGGGCCGGGTCACCGACGCCGCGGCGAGCTACCGCGCCGCCGCCGCGCTGCTGCCCGCCACCACCGGCGCCGAGGCCGAGCGCGCGCAGGTGCTCGCCGGGCAGAGCCGCGCGCTGCTGCACGCGCTGGAGTTCGCGGGCGCGCGCACGGTCGCCGGGGAGGCGTTGGCGGCCGCCCGCGCCGCGGGGGTGCGCACGGTCGAGGCGCGGGTCCTGGCCGTGCTGGGCTTCAGCCTCGCCTACCTGGAGGACACGGCGGCCGGCGCGGAAGCCCTCGACCAGGCCCTCGCCGTGGCGGAGGACGCGGGTGAGCCGCAGGCCATCGGCGAGGCCCATCTGCGCCGGGCCGAGCTGTTGGCCGGGCCGCTCAACCAGCTCGAGGAGGGCATCGCCTTCGCGCGGAAGGGCGTGGAGCGGATGCGGGAGCTGGGGCTGGACCGCACCGCGGGCGTGGCGCTGCTGACGTACGAGGCCAACGCGTTGTTCCGGCTCGGGCGGTGGGCGGACGCGCAGCAGGCCGTGGCCGAGGCGTGGAAGCTCGGGCCGAGCGGCGCCGCCGCGCTGGACGTGCGGCTGGCCCGCTGCCGCATCGACCTCGGCCGGGGTCGCCTCGACGCCGCCGCTGCCGATCTGGAGGCCGTGGAGCTGCTGGCCCGCTCGACCACCGGCCCGCGCCAGCGCATCCCGCTGCTCGTGCTGTTCTCCGCGCTGGAGCTCTGGCGCCGCCATCCGGAGCGCGCCGCTGCGGCACGTCGAGGAGGGGCTAGCGGTGGCCGAGGCGGGCGCCGACGACATCTGGGCGGTCGCGCCGCTGGTGTGGCACGGCACCCGCGCCTGGGCCGACCTCGCCACCGCCGGGCGCATCCGGCCGTCGCAGGCGCAGGCCGACCGGTTGCGCCACCACACCGCGGAGCTGCACCGCCGCGGGTCGGGCACCGTGCCCGCCGTCCGCTGGCTGATCGAGGCGTTCACCTCATGTGCGCGGCGGAGATCGGCCGCGCCGCAGGAGCCACCGATCCCGACGCGTGGGAGCGCGCCGCCGCCACCTTGGACCGCCACGGGCAGCCCTACCCCGCCGCCTACGCCCGCATGCGGCAGGCCGAGGCGCTGCTGGTCCGCCGCTCGCGGAGCACCGCACGCGGCCGACGCCCTCCGGCGCGCCGAAGACCTCGCCCGCGACGCTCGGCGCACACCCGCTGCTGGACGACATCGCCGATCTCGCGGGCCGCGCCCGGATCACGCTCGAGGTCCCCGCCCAGGCGCCGCCCCCCGCGGCGGACCCGGCCCGGTCGTGCTCGACGTGCTCACCGCGCGCGAGCTGGAGGTGCTGCACGAGCTGGCCAACGGCCTCACCAACAAGCGAGATCGGCCAGCGCCTCTACATCAGCGAGAAGACGGTGAGCGTGCACGTCGCCCGGATCTTCTCCAAGATCGGGGTCCACAGCCGGGTGCAGGCCAGCGCCGTGCTGCACCGCTAAGCCGTACACCCTGACCCCTCCTCGACCATGCGCCGCAGCCTGCGCAGCGCCCGCGCGCGGGTCGGCCCGATGCTGCCCACCGGTATGCCGGTGGCGGCCGAGAGCTGGGCGTAGCCGGGCGGGTCGTCCTGGAACAGCGTGGTGATCAACGCGAACGACCGCGTGGGCAGCATGGCCAGCAGATTGCGCAGGGCGCGGGCCTGATCGGTGTCGACGACCGTCTGTTCGACGTCGACGCCCGTGTCCGCGTACTCCGTGCCGTCCGGCAGCGGTTCGAGCCGCCGCTGCTCGGCCAGGATCCGCAGGCACTCGCGGCGGGCCGTCGTCTTCAACCAGCCGCCGAGTGCCTCGGGTTCGCGGATCTGCTGGTGGTTTTCCAACATGCGCAGCCACGTCCGCTGCGTGGCGTCGCGGGCGTCGGCCTCCTGGAGCCGGTAGGTGGTGATCATCGCGGCGACGGCGGGCTCGAACCGCCGCACGATCGCTCCCAGGCGGCCGTCTCGCCATCGACGGCGATGCGGAGCAGCTCGGTGGTGGTCAGGGTGTCGGCAACGGGATCGTCGAGGGAAAGGGTCATCGGGGCTCTCCTCGCGTTCACACTTGCGGGGAGGACAGCCTCGATCCGTGATCGGGTGTAGGGCGTCCGGAGAATTGCTTACGGGCCCGGGGCGGAGCACCCTATTTCGCCGAGCGGCCGCCGACGGCCTGGTCGTCGCGGTGGTCGTGGCAGCGCCGCTCCAGCGGGACGGCCGCCCAATGCCCGGCGGATCACCACCCGGGCGGCGCGGTTGACGGCGCGCTCGGCGCCCCACATGCGGGAACGCGGAGCCGACTTGGCGAGGTGGTTGGACTCCCACTCCAGCTTGTTGCGGACGATCGTCTGCTCGTCGCCCGGCTCGGCGGCGGCGAAGGAGAGCGCGTTCCACCACACCTGCTCGCGGTAGGTCCGCAGCAGCCAGCCGCAGGCCCGCTCGTCGAACCCGCCGAGGACCCGGTCGAAGACGGCGATGCCCGGCTCGTAGTTCTTGGCGAGCACCCGCTGGACCGGGTTCACCGTGCGGACCAGCAGGTTGTTGACCTGGTCGTGGTCGAACTTGCGCTTCTGCATGATCTCGTAGTTGGGGAGGTCGGCCGGGTCGAGGTTGGCGGCGATCGCTCGGGGGAGATCGAAGTTGATGTGCGCGTTGATCCCGAGGAGGGCGTTCTGGACCACCGACGAGCCGCGTCTGCTTGGCGAGCCGTGGGCCGCCCGCCACGCCCGGTCGCCCTCGGGGGCGATCAGCGACGCGAAGTAGAGGCTGGAGAAGCTGGCCCGACAGGCGGTAGACCCAGCCCGCGTCCATGAAGATCTGCCGGCCCTTGTACTCGTGGCAGCCGTGGATCGCGGAGTAGACCTCCAACGTCATCATGTAGTACAGCCGCAGGAAGATGGCCCTGCGGTCGTGCTTCGTCGTGGTAGTAGTGCAGGCCTTCGCGCATGGCGTCGAGGGCCTCTTCGATGTTGGCGGGTCGTAGTGCGGCCAACTCGTCGATGTCCACCTGGTTCTCCCTCCTCCGGATCAGGAGTCGCGCGACCCCCGCCGTGATACCTCCGGTTCGGCGGACTCGTAGGCTGCACAGCCGTGGCCAGAGTGGTGGTGGACGTGATGCCGAAGCCGGAGATCCTCGATCCGCAGGGGCAGGCCGTGACGGGCGCGCTCGCGCGCCTGGGGATCGCAGGTGTGGCCGACGTGCGCCAGGGCAAGCACTTCGAGCTGGAGGTGGACGACGCGGTCGACGACGAGACGCTGGAGCGCATCGCGGGCCAGCTCCTGGCCAACCCGGTGATCGAGGACTGGCAGGTCACGCGGTCGTGAGGACGCGACACCTGCTCGTCGGGGCGGCGCCATGAGGATCGGCGTCATCACCTTCCCCGGCACGCTCGACGACGGCGACGCCGCCCGCGCGGTCCGCCTCGCGGGTGGCAGGACGTGGCGCTGTGGCACGCCGACCACGACCTGCGGGGCGTCGACGCGGTGATCGTGCCCGGCGGCTTCTCCTACGGCGACTACCTGCGCGCGGGCGCCATCGCGAGCCTCGCGCCGATCATGACCGAGGTCGTCGCCGCGGCCCGGCCGCGGCCTGCCGGTGCTGGGCATCTGCAACGGCTTCCAGATCCTGTGCGAGGCGGGCCTGCTCCCCGGCGCGCTCGTGCGCAACGCGGGCCTGCACTTCGTCTGCCGCGACCAGCGGCTCGCGGTCGAGGCCGACACGGCGTGGACCGCCGACCTCGCGGGCCGGGAGATCCTCGTCCCGGTCAAGAACGCCGAGGGCCGCTACGTCGCCGACGCCGCCACGCTGGCCGAGCTGGAGGACACCGGGCGGGTCGTGTTCCGCTACGCGGGCGCCAACCCGAACGGCTCGCTGAACGACATCGCGGGCGTCGGGTCGGCCGACGGGCGGGTCGTCGGGCTGATGCCGCACCCCGAGCACGCCGATCGACCGGCTCACCGGCCCTTCCACCGACGGGCTCGCCCTGTTCACGTCCGTGCTGCGAGCGGCCACGGCGGCGTGATGGTCGGTCGGAGCGAGCTACGGGAGCCGGTGCGGCGGCTGCTGCTGGTCGAGGACGATCCCGGTGACGCGTTCCTCGTCGGGGAGCTGCTCGCCGAGGTCGACCCGGAGCTGGCGCTGACCGTCGCCGGGTCGATGCCCGAGGCGCTCCCGATCCTCGCCGAGGTCCGACTGCGTGCTGCTCGACCTCAACCTGCCCGGCTACGCGGGCCTCGACGGGCTGCGCACCCTGCTCGCGGCCGACCCGCTCGCCGCCGTCTGCGTGCTCACCGGCCTCGACGACGAGCACCTCGGCACCGACGCGGTCGCCGCGGGCGCCCAGGACTACCTGGTCAAGGGCAAGGTCGACGGCCCGCTGCTGATCCGCGCCGTGCGCTACGCCGTCGAGCGCCGCCGCGCGGAGACGAGCCTGCTGCGCCTGCGGGAGGAGCAGCTCGTCGCCGCCGAGTCCGCCCGGCTGGAACGCGGCCTGCTGCCCTCGCCGCTGCTCGCGGGCAGCGGCGTGCACCCGGTCATGTTCTACCGCGCGGGCCGCACCCGCGCGGTGCTCGGCGGCGACTTCTTCGACGCCGTCCGCGACCCCGACGGCACCGTGCACGCGATCATCGGCGACGTCTCGGGCCACGGCCCCGACGAGGCGGCGCTCGGGGCGCTCCTGCGCGTGTCGTGGCGGGCGCTCGTCCTGGCCGGGGTGGCCGAGGAGCGGATGCTGCCGGAGCTGCAGCGGCTCCTGGTCAGCGAGCGGCACGATCCGCCGGCTGTTCACCACCGCGTGCACGATCACGATCTCCGGCAGACGTCGCGGCCGTGCGGCTCGCCGGGCACCCGCCGCCGGTGGCGCTGTGGTCCTCGACGATGCTCACGCCGCCGGTCGGGCTGCCGCTGGGCGTCGTGCCGGCACGCAGTGGCGGCCGCTGTCAGGTCGCGCTGCCGCCCGGGTGGGCGCTGCTGCTCTACACCGACGGCCTCATCGAGGCCCGCGATCCCGACCACCGGCGACTTCCTCTGGATCGACGGTCTGCTGGACTCTCCTGGCCGTCGAGCGCGCACGCGTCACGGGCGGAGCTGCCCGCCCGGCTCGTCGAGCGCGCGGAGGCCTACAACGGCGGCCCGCTGCTCGACGACGTCGCCATCCTGCTGCTGGTGGGCCCGTGATGCGGCCGGACCCGACGCAGCGCTGGACGCTCAAGCGCATCTTCACGTTCGGCGCGGCGTGCGCCGCGCTCGTCACGGTCGGCGCCGTCGCGCTCGGCGCTCGCGGCGCTGCTGCGGCTCTCCGACGCCCGCACCGTGCTGCTGGACCAGGTCGGGCCCGCCGTGCTCGCCGCGCAGAACCTGCTGGGCGACCTGGTCGACCAGGAGACCGCGGTGCGGGGCTTCGTCCTCAGCGGCGGCAACCCCGCGTTCCTGGATCCCTACATGCAGGGCCGGGCGGACGAGCATCGCGATGCGGCGGCCATCCGCGGCTTCGTGACGTCCGGCGACCATCCGACCGTCGCCGCCGACCTCGCCGCGGTGGAGCGGCCGCCGTGCGCAGTGGCGGAGCGCCTACGCGCAGCCGCGTTGGCCCGCTCGCCCACCGCCCCCGACCCCGACCAGGGGAAGGAGCTGTTCGACGCATCCGCGGCGCGGTCGGCCGGCTCGCAGGCCGACCTGTCCACCGAACGGCTGCCGTCGCGCGGAACGGCTCGGCGGCGCGGCGACAACCTGGCGTGGGTCGGGGCGGGGATCACGGTGATGATCGCGGGTTCCTGTTCGCCGCCGCGTTCGGGCTGCGGCGTTCGGTGCTGCGGCCGGTGTCGGACCTGGCGGCCCAGGTGCGCGTCGTCGCGTCCGGCGACGTGGCGCACCCGGTCACGGTCGACGGGCCGCGGGAGATCATCAATCTGGGCGCGGACGTCGACTCGATGCGCCTGGCCATCCTGGGCGACCTCGAGGCGCCGAGGACACCAACCGGCTCCTCGACGAGCAGGCCCAGGAGCTGGAGCGGTCCAACAGCGACCTCGAGCAGTTCGCCTACGTCGCGAGCCACGACCTGCAGGAGCCGCTGCGCAAGGTCGCCAGCTTCTGCCAGCTGCTGCAGCGCCGCTACGCGGGCAAGCTCGACGAGCGGGCCGACCAGTACATCGGGTTCGCGGTCGACGGCGCCGAGCGCATGCAGCAGCTGATCAACGACCTGCTCGCGTTCTCCCGGGTCGGCCGCACCACCGCGGCGTTCACCGAGGTCGCCCTCGCCGACGTCGTCGCCGCGGCCGCCGCCCAGCTCGAACCGGCCCGCGCCGACGTCGACGGCGCGATCGAGGTCGGGTCGCTGCCGATCGTGTGTGGCGACGCGTCGCTGCTGCGGGCGCTGTTCGTCAACCTGATCGGCAACGGGCTGAAGTTCCACCGCGAGGGCGTGCCGCCGCACGTCACGGTGTCGGCGCAGCGAGGTCGAGGACGGCTGGGAGATCACGGTCACCGACAACGGGATCGGTATCGATCCGGAGTACGTCGACAAGGTTTTCGTGATCTTCCAACGGCTGCACGCCCGCGACGTCTATGCTGGCACCGGTATCGGCCTCGCGCTGGCAAAGAAGATCGTGGAGTTCCACGGCGGGCGCATCGGCATCGACCCACCCTGCCCCGAACCGGGCACAACGGTCCGGCTCACGCTGCCCGCCCCTCGGGAGACTGGAACATCATGATCGCCTCGGAAGTGCGCGTCATCAACGTCCTGCTGGTGGAGGACGACCCCGGCGACGTCCTGATGACCCGCGAGGCCTTCGAGGAGTACCTGCACAACCGGCTCGACGTCGTGAGCGACGGCACCGAGGCGCTGTCCTACCTGCGCCGCGAAGGCGAGTACGCCGACGCCCCGCGCCCCGATCTCATCCTGCTCGACCTCAACCTGCCCCGCCGCGACGGGCGCGAGGTGCTGGCCGAGATCAAGGCCGACGACAGCCTGCGCACATCCCGGTCATCGTGCTCACCACCTCGCAGGCCGACGAGGACGTGCTGCGCAGCTACCAGCTGCACGCCAACGCCTACGTCACCAAGCCGGTCGACTTCGACGGCTTCATCGAGGCCATCCGCCAGATCGACCACTTCTTCGTGAGCGTCGTCCAGCTGCCGACCGGCGAGGACTGACCCCCACCCCACGGCTATGATCACGGTTCGGCGCGTTTCCGGCCGGATCTGGCACCTTTCCGCGCCGAACCCGCGATCATGCCGGGTGGTGGGCCGGTGCGGAGGGTGGCGACCGTAGGCTGACGGCGTGACGACCGTTGCTCCATCCGACACCGTCGCCAACGCCGCCGCCACCCCCGACCACCCCCAGCCGTACCGCGAGCTGGGTCTGAAGGACGACGAGTACGCGCGCATCCGGGAGATCCTCGGCCGCCGCCCCACCGACGCCGAGCTCGCGATGTACGCGGTGATGTGGAGCGAGCACTGCTCGTACAAGTCCTCCAAGGTGCACCTGGCCTACTTCGGCGAGACGACCACGCCCGCCATGCGGGAGCGCATGCTCGCCGGGATCGGGGAGAACGCGGGCGTCGTCACGATCGGCGACGGGTGGGCCGTCACCTTCAAGATCGAGTCGCACAACCACCCGTCCTACGTGGAGCCCTACCAGGGCGCGGCGACCGGTGTCGGCGGGATCGTGCGCGACATCATGGCGATGGGCGCGCGGCCGGTGGCCGTCGCCGACCCGCTGCGCTTCGGCCCGGCCGACGCGCCCGACACCCGCCGCGTGCTGCCCGGCGTCGTCGCGGGCATCGGCGGCTACGGCAACTCGCTCGGCCTGCCCAACATCGGCGGCGAGGTCGTCTTCGACGCCTCCTACGCGGGCAACCCGCTGGTCAACGCCCTGTGCGTAGGCGCGCTGCGGGCCGAGGACCTGCACCTGGCGTTCGCGTCCGGCGTCGGCAACAAGATCATCCTGTTCGGCGCGCGCACCGGCCTCGACGGCATCGGCGGCGTGTCCGTGCTGGCCAGCGAGACCTTCGACGGCGACGAGTCCGGCACCGGACGCAAGAAGCTCCCGTCGGTGCAGGTCGGCGACCCGTTCACCGAGAAGGTGCTCATCGAGTGCTGCCTGGAGCTGATCGGCGCGGGCCTGGTCGTCGGCATCCAGGACCTCGGCGGCGCGGGCCTGTCGTGCGCCACCTCGGAGCTGGCCAGCGCGGGCGACGGCGGCATGCGCATCGACCTCGACGCCGTCCCGCTGCGGGCCACCGGCATGACGCCCGCGGAGGTGCTCTCCAGCGAGTCGCAGGAGCGGATGTGCGCGGTCGTGCGGCCCGCCGACGTCGAGCGGTTCCTCGCGATCTGCCGCGGTGGGACGTGCTCGCCACCGTCATCGGCGAGGTCACCGACGGTGACCGGCTGGAGATCACCTGGGGCGGCGAGACCGTGGTCGACGTGCCTCCGCGCACGGTCGCCCACGACGGCCCGGTCTACCGGCGCCCGGTGGCCCGCGCGGAGCGGCAGGACGCGCTGGTCGCCGACGTCCCCGACACGCTGCCGCGCCCGGCCGCCCCGTCCGAGCTGCGCGCGGAGATCCTGCGGATGGTCGCGAGCCCCAACCTCGCCAGCCGGGCCTGGGTCACCGACCAGTACGACCGCTACGTCCGCGGCAACACCGTCTGCGCGCAGCCCGCCGACGCCGGGATGATCCGGATCGACGAGCAGACGGGCCGCGGGGTGGCGGTCGCGACCGACTGCAACGCCCGCTTCGTCGCCCTCGACCCCTACGCGGGCACCCAGCTCGCGCTGGCCGAGGCGTACCGGAACGTGGCGACCACCGGCGCCGTGCCGAGCGCCGTCACCAACTGCCTCAACTTCGGCTCGCCGGAGGACCCGCACGTCATGTGGCAGTTCCGGGAGGCCGTGCGCGGGCTGGCCGATGGCTGCGCGCGCCTCGGCGTCCCGGTCACCGGCGGGAACGTCAGCTTCTACAACCAGACCGGCGACCGCCCGATCCTGCCCACGCCGGTGGTCGGGGTGCTCGGCGTGATCGACGATGTCGCCCGCCGGGTGCGGCCGGGCTTCTCCCGCGACGGCGACGTGATCGTCCTGCTCGGCAAGACCCGCGAGGAGTTCGGCGGCAGCGAATGGGCGCACGTCGTGCACGGGCACCTGGGCGGCAGGCCGCCCGCCGTCGACCTCGACGCCGAAGCACCGGCTCGCGCGGCTGCTCGCCGCCGCTGCCGCCGATCGGCTGCTCACCAGCGCGCACGACCTGTCCGACGGGGGCCTGGCCCAGGCGCTGGTCGAGTCGTGCCTGATCGGCGGCGCGGGCGCGATGATCGACGGGCTCCCGAAGATCGACCCGTTCGTCGCGCTCTTCTCCGAGTCGGCCGCCCGCGTCCTGGTGACGGTGCCGGACTCGGAAGTGCTCCTGGAGCGCGCCGCCGCCCTCGGCGTCCCCGCGGCACCGATCGGCTGGACGGGCGGCAACGCCCTCGGCATCGACGTGATCCCGCCCCTGCCGCTCACCGAGCTGCGGGCGGCGTGGGAGGGCACGCTCCCGGCCCTGTTCGGCTGAGCCAGGCCCGGCGCCGCCCACCCGGCCCGCCTCGCGCGCCCCGGCCCACCCCGGCCCACCGCGCAGCCGCCGGCCCACCGTGCAGCCGCCGGCCCACCGTGCAGCGGCTGGCCCACCGTGCAGCGGCTGGCCCACCGTGCAGCGGCTGGCCCACCGTGCAGCGGCTGGCCCACCGTGCAGCGGCTGGCCCACCGTGCAGCGGCTGGCCCACCGTGCAGCGGCCGGCCCACCGTGCAGCGGCCGGCCCACCGTGCAGCGGCCGGCCCACCGTGCAGCCGCCGGCCCACCGTGCAGCCGCGGCCCACCGTGCAGCCGCCGGCCCACCGTGCAGCGGCCGGCCCACCGTGCAGCCGCCGGCCCACCGTGCAGCCGCCGGCCCACCGTGCAGCGGCCGGCCCACCGTGCAGCCGCCGGCCCGGGGTGCGCGTCCCCGGCCGACTTCGCACGGCTAGGGGTCACTTCGCACCCCGCCGACGGGGTGCGAAGTGGGTGCACGGGGTGCGAAGTCACCGCTGAGGCCGCGCCCCGGCCGGCGCCGGCGGGTGAGGCGGGCGGGCAACGTCGCGGGTCGGGCCGGGGCGCTAGCGTCGGCTCTGTGGCGGGCGGGACGGCGGGCGCGGCGGCGAGGTGCCGGGCAGGGCGGCGGGCGAGGCCGCGGACGGCGACCTGGCCACGGTGCTCGCCTGGCTCGACGGCGGCCCTGCGCCCGAGCGGTCCGTGCTGCGGGCCGCGGTGAAGGAGAGCCTCGCCGCGCTCGCCGCCGCGGCGCCCGGGCGCAGCGTCGAGGTCCGCGTGCCGCCGTACGGGGCCGTGCAGTGCATCAGCGGCCTGCGCCACGGGCGTGGAACGCCGCCGAACGTCGTAGAAGCCGACCCGCGGACCTGGCTCGCGCTCGTCACCGGACGGTTGGACTGGGACGAGGCGCAACGCACGGGGCGGCTCACCGCGTCCGGTACCCGGACGGGTGAAGTCCGACAGCTCTTGCCGCTTACGTGATCAGAAGCCGGCACGCTTCTTGACGAACGAGTGGGTGACACCCTTTGTAGTGGCGTAATGACGGTGCGCGGCGGACACTGCGGTGAGCGGGACGAGCGCCGCGGCCGCAGCGGCGACGGGAGGTGGCGCCGTGAGCGCACCGCGCGGTCGGACGACGGGCCCGGCGGCGGTGTTACGGCATTCCCGAGGCGGCGGAGCGCCCCCGCGCGACGCGGTCGATCCGAGCGCGCTCCACCGGCTCGCGCAGCGGTGGGCGGAGCATGCCTCGGCCCGCCCTCCGGCGGTGACGGCCGCGCCCGTGATTCCGGCCGCGCCCGCGGTGCCGACAGCGGCCGCGGTCCCGACAGCGGCCGCGGTGCCGACAGCGCCCGCGGTGCCGACAGCGCCCGCGGTCCCGACAGCGCCGGTGATCTCGACAGCGGCCGCGGCCCCGGCGGCGCCCACGGTCCCGACGCCCGTCGCCCCCACGACCGTCGTCGAGCAACGGCTGGCCACGATCCTGCGCAGGCTCGCCGGTGTGCTGCGCGCCGAGCCCTTCGCCCCGCACACCGCGCAGGAGCTCGGGATCGCGCTCGTCGAGACGGGGCTGTGCGGCGACCCGCCCGTCGCCGCGGCCGACGTGCTCGTCGCAAGCCTGCACCTCCTGCGGACCGAGTCCGCCGCTGCGCTCGGGGTGCCCGGCGCCGATGGCGCCCAGCGGCTGCAGGCGGCCCTCGATCAGCTCGCGGCGGGCTTCGTCGGCGCGCTGACCCCGGCCCCGCCCGCCGTCGGACACCCGACGCCCGACGCGCAAGCGCCGCACGCTGCCAGGCGGCCTGCGCCTGCCTCGCCCGCGCCGCCGACCGCGCCCGCCTTCGGACGCACGATGCCTGCCGAGCGGCCGGGCGTGAATGCGGGTGCTGCCCAGGGCACTCCGTCGTCCGGGCAGGCCTGCGGCCGACAGCTGGGCGCGCCGTCGACCGCGCCTGCCGACGAACGCCCGGTGCACGACGGCGGCCTGCGGGCGGGGGCGGAACCCGATGTCGCGAGCGTGGCAGCCGCGCCCGACATCCGGCTCGTCATGATCGACCACGCTCCTGTCGGCGTCGCCGCCATGGCGCTCGATGGGCACGTGCTCGCGGCCAACCCCGAGCTGAGCGAGTTCCTCGACCTCGGCGACCTGCTGGTCGAGCCCCGCCCGTTCACCGACTTCGTCCACACCGACGACCTGCCCGAGGTCCTGGAGCGCTACACCCGGCTCCTGCGCGGTGAGCCCGACATCCAGCGCATGGACGTGCGCCTGGTCCGCCCGGACGGCGTGATCGTCTGGGTGCGGATCGTCGCCGCGCTCGTCCGGGCGGCGGACGGCGCGCCGTCGCACGTGGTCGTCGTCGTCCAGGACGACCCGGACCGGCTGTGGTCGACGGGCGGCTCGGTGCGCGAGCAGCTCTCCCGCCTGCCGGGCGCGTCGGTGACCGAGGCGTGGCTGCGACGGGCGTTCGCGGACGGCATCACCCGCGTGGGCATCTGCGCGCTGGACCTCGACGGCTTCGGCGCACTCGTGGACGCCCACGGCGGCGCGGTCGGCGACCGGCTCCTGCTCGCGGTGGCGCGCCGCCTGCGGTTCGCGGCGGCCACGCACCTCGCCACCCGCACGGGCGGCGACGAGTTCACCGTGCTCGTCGCCGACCCCGATGACGTCGCGGCCGTGTGCCGGCTCGCCGACCGCCTGCAAAGCGCGTTGGCGGTGCCGTTCCGCATCGACGGGCAGGACCTCGTCGTCTCGGCGAGCATCGGCGTGGCGGAGGGCCCCACCGCGCACGGCTGCCCGATGGAGCTGTTGCGCGCCGCGGACGTCGCCCGGTCGTGGGCCAAGGCCCTCGGCGGTGGGCGCCGGGTGATGTTCGACCCGCGGCGCGATGCGGGCGAGGCCGCGCGCTACGCCCTCGTCGCGGGCCTCGCCACGGGGGTCGCGGGCGGCGAGTTCCGGCTCGTCTACCAGCCACTCGTCACGCTGCCGGACGGCCGGGTGCGCGGCGCCGAGGCCCTGGTGCGCTGGCAGCACCCGCAGGAGGGGCTGATCGGGCCGGGCCGGTTCATCGGGCTCGCCGAGCAGAGCGGCGCGATCGTCGCGCTCGGCCGCTGGGTGCTCGCCACCGCGTGCGCGCAGGCCGCCCGCTGGTGGCGCGAGCTGGGCGAGGACGCGCCGTTCGTCAGCGTGAACGTCTCGCCGGTGCAGCTCGGTGAATCGAGCTGGGTGTCCGACGTCATCGCCACGCTGCGCGCCGAAGGCCTCCCGCCCCGACAGCTCCAGCTGGAGATCACCGAGCAGGCGGTGCTCGGCGACGGCACCACGGTCACCGAGGGCCTGTCGGCGTTGCGGACGGCGGGGGTGCGGCTCGCGCTGGACGACTTCGGCACCGGCTGGTCCAGCCTGGCCTGGCTGCGCCGCCTCCCGGTGCACGCACTGAAGATCGACGGCTCGTTCATCGACGGTCTGCGCCATCCCGACGCCGACACGGCCGACACCGCGATCGTCGGCGCACTCGTCGGAATGGCGCATGCTCTGGGGCTTGAGGTGACGGCCGAATGGGTGGAAACCGGCGTCCAGGCGGAGCGGTTGGCCGCCCTCACCTGTGACCTGGGCCAAGGGCGTTGGTTCGGTGACGCGGGTCCCGGCGAATGGGTTCCGGAGTTGGTGCGGCGTACGATGGGCACTTGACCCGCTGGCGCTGTCGAGGAGCGTGTCGTGCGCCCGAGCCCCGACCCGGACGAGAACCCCCCCGATCCCGACCTCCCCGATCTCGACCCCGCCGAGGAATGTGGGGTCTTCGGCGTGTGGGCCCCTGGCGAGGACGTCGCCAACCTCACCTACTACGGCCTCTACGCCCTGCAGCACCGCGGCCAGGAGGCGGCGGGCATCGCCGTGTCCGACGGGCGGCGCACGGTCGTCTACAAGGACCTGGGCCTGGTCAGCCAGGTGTTCGACGAGCAGGTGCTCTCCGCGCTGTCGGGCCACATCGCCGTCGGCCACTGCCGCTACTCCACCACCGGCTCCACGACCTGGGAGAACGCCCAGCCGACGTTCCGCACCACCGCGGCGGGCAGCGGCATCGCGCTGGGCCACAACGGCAACCTCGTCAACACGGCGGAGCTGCGCGACGAGGTCGCCGCGTTGGACCACCGCGGCGGCATGGGCGCGAGCACCGACTCCGACCTCGTCACCGAGCTGCTCGCGGCCACGGCCGCCGACATCGGCGTCGAGGAGGCGGCGCTGCGGCTCCTCCCCCGGCTGCGCGGCGCCTATTCGCTGGTCTTCGCCGACGAGGCCACGCTCTATGCCGCCCGCGACCCGCACGGCGTACGCCCGCTCGTCCTCGGCCGGCTGGAGCGCGGCTGGGTGATCGCGAGCGAGACGGCGGCGCTGGACATCGTCGGCGCGTCGTTCGTGCGCGAGGTCGAGCCCGGTGAGCTCCTGGCCATCGACGCCGACGGCATCCGCAGCTCCCGGTTCGGCAACCCGGAGCCGAAGGGCTGCGTGTTCGAGTACGTCTACCTCGCCCGCCCCGACACCGCGATCGCGGGCCGCTCGGTGCACGCCACCCGCGTCGAGATCGGCCGCCGCCTCGCCGCGGAAAACCCGGTCGAGGCCGACCTCGTGATCCCGACACCGGAGTCCGGCACCCCCGCCGCGGTCGGCTACGCGCAGGGCTCCGGCATCCCCTACGGCCAGGGCCTGGTCAAGAACGCCTACGTGGGCCGCACGTTCATCCAGCCGTCGCAGACGATCCGCCAGCTCGGCATCCGGCTCAAGCTCAACCCGCTGCGCGAGGTCATCCGCGGCAAACGGCTGGTCGTCGTGGACGACTCGATCGTGCGGGGCAACACCCAGCGCGCGATCGTCCGGATGCTGCGCGAGTCGGGAGCGCTGGAGGTGCACATCCGCATCGCGTCGCCGCCGGTGCGGTGGCCGTGCTTCTACGGCATCGACTTCGCCACCCGCGCCGAGCTGATCGCCAGCGGCCTGGACGTCGAGGGCGTCCGGCGCTCGATCGGCGCCGACACGCTGGGCTACATCTCGCTCGACGGCCTCGTCGCGGCCAGCGAACAGCCGCGCACCCGGCTGTGCATGGCCTGCTTCGACGGCACCTACCCGATCCCGCTGCCCGACGAGGCCCGGCTGGGCAAGCACCTCCTGGAGGAGCTCGCGGCCGATCCCACTCCGTTGACCGTCGGCTACGGGGCGGCCGACGCCCTGAACCGCCCGTGAACGCGAACGGCGGGGCGAGCTACGCGGCCGCGGGCGTCGACATCGACGCGGGGGAGCGGGCGGTCGAGGCGCTGCGCCCGTTCGCGGAGAAGGCGCGGCGGCCCGAGGTGCTCGGCGGCATCGGCGGGTTCGCGGGCCTCTTCGCGCTGAAGCTGGGCCGCTACACCGAGCCGGTGCTGGCCGCGTCGACCGACGGGGTGGGCACCAAGGTCGCGATCGCGCAGGCGCTGGACAAGCACGACACGATCGGGCTGGACCTGGTCGCGATGGTGGTCGACGACCTCGTCGTGTGCGGGGCCGAGCCGCTGTTCCTGCAGGACTACATCGCGGTGGGGAAGCTCGTGCCCGAGCACATCGCGGCCGTGGTCGCGGGCATCGCGGAGGGCTGCAGCCAGGCGGGCTGCGCGCTGCTGGGCGGGGAGACCGCCGAGCATCCCGGGATGATGGAGGCGGGCGGGTACGACCTGTCGGCCACCGGCGTCGGCATCGTCGAGGCCGACGCGATGCTCCGGCCCGCGCACGTGCGGCCCGGCGACGTGCTGCTCGGCCTCGGCAGCTCGGGCCTGCACTCCAACGGCTACTCGCTGGCCCGCCACGTCCTCCTGCGGATCGCCCGGATGCCGCTGGAAGGCCACGTCGAGGAACTCGGGCACACGCTCGGCGAGGAGCTGCTCGTCCCCACCACGATCTACGCCCGCGACTGCCTCGCGCTGGTGGCCGAGACGGGCATCCGCACGTTCGCGCACATCACCGGCGGCGGGCTCGCCCGCAACCTCGCCCGGGTGCTGCCCGATGGGCTCGGCGCGGTCGTCGCGCGCGGCAGCTGGACCCCGCAGCCGGTGTTCGGCCTGATCGCCTCGCTGGGCCGGGTGGAGCGCGCGGAGATGGAGCAGACGTTCAACATGGGCGTCGGGATGGTCGCCGTATTGCCCGCCGACGACGTCGACCGCGCGCTGGCCGTGCTCACCGCCCGACACGTGCCCGCGTGGGTGCTGGGCGAGGTCCGTCGGGGGTCGGGCGTCGAGCTGGTGGGCGAGCACCCCCGGTTCTAGCCCCTGTGCGCGGTAACGAGTGCCAGAGCACTCGTTACCGCGCACGGGGTCGCGCGCAGCATCGGTGGGTGCAGCGTGGTCGCCGGGCCGCGGTGGAACAGCTGCGCCGGGCGGCCCCGCCCGCCGGTGACGAGGCGCTGCGTGGGCACCAGGAATCCCGGTGTGCCGGTGACCTTGCGCTGGAAGTTGCGCGGGTCCAGTTCGGTGCCCCACACGGCCTCGTAGATCCCGCGCAGCTGCGAAACGGTGAACTCCGGGGGGCAGAACGCCGCCGCGAGCGTCGTGTACTCCAGCTTGGCGCGGGCGCGCTCGACGCCGTCGGCGAGGATCCGGTCGTGGTCGAACGCGAGCCCCACCACGTCCGCCACCGGACACCACGCGCTGTCCGCCGCGTCGTCGCCCGCCCGCGGCTCGGGGAGATCGGGCACGAGCGCGAGGTGGCCGACCGAGAGCACCCGGCCGCGGGGGTCGCGGTCCGGCGCGGCGTAGCTCGCCAACTGCTCCAGGTGGTGGCCCGCGACCCGGAGCCCGGTCTCCTCGACCAGTTCCCGCGTGGCGGTGTCGATGAGGTCCTCGTGCGGCAGGACGAACCCGCCGGGCAGGGCAGGCGTCCCCGCGAACGGGGGCGCCCCGCGCCGGACCAGCAGCGTCGAGAGCACGCCGTGGCGCACGGTCAGGATCACGAGGTCGACCGCGACCGCGAACAGGTTGCCGCGCATATAGGTCACCTTGACGAGATGTGAGGGGGAGCGTCATTTTCGTCGCGATGACCATAGATGATGACTGGGGGCCACGACTCGGCGCCACGCGCGACTGCGCACCCCCGGCGTCCACTGCGCACCCCACCGGTGGGGTGCGCAGTGCGCCTGCGGGGTGCGAAGTGGCAGGCCCGGGTCCGTCAGTGGGTCTCGTGCAGCCTGGTGTTCACGTCCAGCGCCGCGCGGAAGCGCGTCTCGTCCCAGCCCTCGGCAAGCGCCTGCCGCACCAGGTCGGCCTGGCTGGGCGGGGTGAGGCCGTCCACCGCGGCGTCGCGGTCGAGGTTGGTCGGGAACGCGTAGCCCTCGGCCGATGCGGCGATGGCGTGTTCCGGCGCCGGGTGCACCCGCAGCGCCGGGTAGATCGCCGTGCAGATCCGCGCGCGGTCCACGCTCTCCATCGCCCGCCCGAACGCCGAGGAGATCTGCAGCAGGTTGGCGATGCGCCGGACGTCGACCGAGCGGTTGGTGCCCGCCCCGTGGAAGACGGCCGGGTTGAAGAACGCCGCGTCGCCGCGCCGCAGCGGGAGCTGGACGTGGTGCTCCTCGAAGTAGGCCTGGAAGTCCGGCCGGTTCATCGCGAGGTAGCCGGGCACGTACTTCTGCGAGTGCGGCAGGTACATCGTCGGGCCGCTCTCCACCGGCATGTCGGTGTGCGCCACCGCGCCCTGCAGCGTGAGCACGGGGGACAGCCGCTGCACGTGCTCGGGGAAGCGGGCGATCGTCTCGGCGTGCAGGAAGCCCAGGTGGTAGTCCCGGTGGCCGCTCTGCGCCTTCCCGCCGGGGTTGACGACGTTCACCTGCGACGTGACCTGGTAGTTCGGCCCCAGCCACGCATTCGCGATCGCGGCGATGGCGTCGTTGGCGTAGTAGTCGACGAAGACGGCAGGCGCGGTGACCGCGAGCTTCTCCAGCGCGTTCCACACCCGCTCGTTCACCCCGAACGGGGCGAAGTGATCACCCGCGCCCCCGCCCTCGACGCGCTGGCGGGTCATCAGCTCTTCGAAGACCGCGGTGGTGGCGTCGACCACCGCGACGTCGGGGTACGCGCCCCGGATGACGACGACGCCGGGGCCCGCGGACAGGGCGTGCACGAGCTCCTCGGCCGGGGCGGCGAGCAGGTCGTCCCGGTCGTAGATCAGCACCTCCTGCTCGACGGCGGCCGCGTGCGGGTAGTGGGCGGGATCGGTGCGGTCGGCCAGGACCTCGACGAAGTCCGACAGCCTGCACCCGGTCTCGGTCAAGGTCGGCATGGTCTCGACCGTAGGAAGTACGGTCGCGCCGTGGTACCGCAGAAAGCCGGCAAAAACCCCTCACGGAAGCACCCGTACCCGCTGCGCGAGATCGCCCGGCAGGCGGGCGTCAGCGAGGCCACCGTCGACCGCGTGCTCAACGGCCGCGGCGGCGTGCGGGCGAGCACCGCGCAGACCGTCCACCAGGCCATCGACGACCTCGACCGCCAGCGCACCCAGGTCCGCCTCACCGGCCGCACCTTCCTCGTCGACGTCGTCATGCAGGCCCCGGCTCGGTTCACCACCGCCGTTCGGCGCGCGCTGGAGGCGGAGCTGCCCGCACTGCGGCCCGCCGTCTTCCGCGCCCGGTTCCACCTGCGCGAGACCGCGTCCGTCGCCGAGATCGTCGCGCTGCTCGACGGGCTGCGCAGGCGCGGCTCGCACGGCGTGCTGCTCAAGGCCCCGGACGTGCCCGAGGTCGCCGAGGCTGCGCAGCGGCTGGTCGCGGCGGGGATCCCGGTCGTCACGCTCGTCACCGACGTGCCCGCGAGCGGACGGCTGGCCTACGTCGGCATCGACAACCGGGCCGCGGGCGCGACCGCCGCCTACCTCGTCGGGCAATGGCTCGGCGATGCGCCCGGCGACGTGCTCGTCACGCTGTCCCGCAGCGTGTTCCGCGGTGAGGAGGAGCGCGAGACCGGCTTCCGGGCGACCTTGCGGGGCCGCGCGATCGTCGTCGTGCCCGACACCGAAGGCCTCGACGACACCCTGCGCGGACGGGTCGGCGCGGCGCTCGCCGCGCACCCCGGCGTGCGCGCGGTCTACTCGGTCGGCGGCGGCAACCGCGCGGTGCTCGACGCGTTCGGCGACCGGCAGTGCGCGGTGTTCATCGCGCACGACCTCGACGACGACAACGTCGCCCTGCTGCGCGCCGGGCGCATCTCCGCGGTGCTGCACCACGACCTCGGCCAGGACATGCGCCGCGCCTGCCACGTGATCATGCAGGCGCACCGGGCGCTGCCGGGCGGGATCCTCTCGTGGCCGTCGAGCATCCAGGTGGTCACCCCGTTCAACGCTCCGCAGCCGCCCCCGCCCGAGCTGCAGCACCGCTGACCCCCTTGACGCGGGGCCCGCCAAGCCGCACGCTGTGGCATGGTTTAAGCGCTTTAAATCCGGCGAGAGGACAACCTGTGAGCACTTCCTCCCTCGGCGTGGCGGTGATCGGCGCGGGCATGGCGGGGCGCGCGCACATCGCGGGCTACCGCACCGCGAGCACGCTGTACGGCCCGGACCTCCCCGAGGTGCGGCTCGTCGCGATCGCCGACGCCTACCCCGGGCTCGCCGACGCGACCGCCGCCCGGTTCGGCTACCAGCGCGGCGAGACCGACTGGAAGGCCATCGCCGATGCCGACGACATCGACGTCGTCAGCATCGTCGTCGCCAACCATCTGCACCGCGAGATCGCCGAAGGGTTGCTCGCCGCGGGCAAGCACGTGCTGTGCGAGAAGCCGATGGCCCCGAGCGTCGCCGACGCCGAGGCGATGGTGGCCGCCGCCGAGCAGGCGGGCACGCAGTCGGGCATCGGCTTCACGTTCCGCCGCTCGCCCGCGATCAACGCGATCCGTGAGCAGGTCGAGCACGGCACGCTCGGCCGCCCGCTGCACTTCAACGGGCACTACTGGTGCGACTACGGCGTCGCCGCGAACGCCCCGATGAGCTGGCGGTACAAGGGCGGCCCCGGCTCGGGCGCGCTCGCCGACATCGGCAGCCACGTCATCGACGTCGCCGAGTTCGTCTGCGGCCCGATCGCCGCCGTGCGCGGCGGCGTGCTCGCCACGGCGATCGAGGAGCGGGCGCTCCCGCTCGGCAACGTCGTCGGCCACGCCAAGGCCGCGCTGTCCGACCAGCGCGAACCGGTGGAGAACGAGGACGTCGTCACGTTCACCGCCACGTTCGCCTCCGGCGCCACCGCGACGATGTCGGCCTCGCGCGTCGCCTACGGCCTGCCCAACTCACTGGGCTTCGAGCTGTTCACCGCGAACGGCGCGGCGGCGTTCGACCTCGCCCGGGCGGGCGAGTTCCGCTTCGTCGACGACGCGCCCACCTCGGCGACGCAGGGCTACCGCCAGGTGCTGATCGGTCCGGAGCACCCGTACGTGCGGGGCGGCCTGGCGATGGACTTCCCCAGCGTCAACCACGGCCAGAACGATCTCTTCGTCTTCCAGGCCCGTGCGTTCCTCGAGCAGGTCGCCGGGGTCGGGAAGCTGCCCCCGGTGCCGTCGTTCGCGCACGGCCTGCACAACCTCCGCCTGCTCGGCGCCGTCGTCGAGTCCGCCCGCAGCGGCGGCGCCGAAGTCCCCGTCCCCGCCTGAAAAGAGGATCCTCATGGCTCTCAAGCTCGGCGCCTACACCGCCTGCCTGCACGACCGCCCCTTCGCCGAAGCCCTCGACGTGCTCAAGGAGAACGGCCTGACCTCGGTGGAGGTCAACACCGGCGGGTTCATCCCGTCGCCGCACTGCCCCGTCGACGCCCTGCTCGCCTCCGCGCAGGCGCGCACGGACTACCTGGCCGAGTTCTCCGCTCGCGGCATGGAGCTGACCGGCCTCAACTGCAACGGCAACCCGCTCAACCCGCTGCCCGGCGTCGGCCCGAAGCACGCCGACGACCTGCGCCGCACCATCGAGCTGGCCGGGCTGCTCGGCATCAAACGCGTGGTGACGATGTCCGGCACCCCCGGCTCGGACCCCGGCGCGCGCTACCCCTCCTGGGTCGTCAACCCCTGGGACGGGGTCTACATGGACGTCCTGGACTACCAGTGGGGGGTCGCCGCGGAGTTCTGGAAGGAGATCGACGCGCTCGCGGCCGCGCACGACGTCAAGGTCGCCGTCGAGATGCACCCGCACAACCTGGTGTTCTCCCCGGTCACGCTGAAGAAGCTCGTCGAACTGACCGGGGCTACGCACGTGGGCGCCGAGATGGACCCCTCACACCTCATGTGGCAGGGCATGGACGTCGTCGCCTGCATCCGCTGGCTCGGCCCGCTCGTGTTCCACGCGGCGGCGAAGGACGCCATGATCACGCCGGGGGTCGACATCCGCGGCGTGCTCGACACCTCGTTCACCCGCGTGCCCGCCGACGCGCCCGACAAGGTGCCCACCGGCTACGGCTTCTGGTGCAACGCCTGGCCGGAGAACCCGGGCTGGCGGTTCGTCGCCGTGGGCGTCGGGCACGACGTGGAGTACTGGACGGAGTTCCTGCGCGCGCTGGCCGAGGTCGACCCCGACATGGCCGTGAACATCGAGCACGAGGACGCCGCCTACTCCCGCCTCGACGGCCTCGCCCTCGCCGCCGAGAACCTCCGCGCGGCCGCCGCCAAGATGTAGGGGTGGCAGCGAGGAGGATTCGGCTGGAGGACGTCGCCGCCGAGGTCGGCCTGTCCGCGGCGTCGGTGTCGCTCGTGCTGCGCGGGGTGCCGGGCCCGAGCGCCGCGACCCGTGAGCGCGTGCTGGCGGCCGCCGCCCGGCTCGGCTACCGCGCCGACCGCACGGCGAGCCTGCTGGCCCGCCGCCGCACGCACCTGCTCGGCGTGCCGGTGACGCTGCGCGACGCGTTCCGGACCGAGCTCGCCGAGGAGGTGCAGCTCGCCGCGGACGCCGCGGGGTACACGGTCGCGCTGTCGGCGATCACCGGGGCGCAGGACGAGGCGCGCGTCGTCGAGACGTTGTTGGACCTGCGGTGCGAGGGGCTGCTGCTGCTCTCGCCCCTGCTCGCGCCCGCGGCGCTGGCCGCGTTGGCCGCCCGCACGTCGGTCGTGGTCCTCGGGCGGCACCTGAACCCGGACGGGTTCGACGTGGTGCGCGTCGCCGACGACCTCGGCGTAGCGGCGGCCGTCGAGCACCTCGTCGGGCTCGGGCACCGGCGGATCGTGCACGTCGACGGGGCGCAGGAGCCGATGGCGGTGGACCGGCGGGCGGGCTTCGTCGCCGCGTCCGCGGGCCTGGACGCCCGCGTCGTTCCCGGCGGCTACGACGAGGCCGCGGGCGCCGCCGCCGCCCGGGCCCTGCTCTCGGACGACGGCGCTGATCTCCCGACGGCCGTCGTCTGCGCCAACGACCGCAGCGCGATCGGCCTGCTCGACGTGTTCGTGCGCGCGGGCGTGCGGGTGCCGCAGGACGTCTCGGTGGTGGGCTTCGACGACAGCGCGCTCGCCCGCCTGGCCCACGTCAACCTCACGACCGTGAGTCAGGAGGGGCCCCTCCAGGCGGAGCGGGCGGTCGCGGCCGCGCTGGAACGCCTCGACGGCGGCCGGACGGAGGCGACGGAATCGGTGCTGGCACCGCGCCTGGTCGTGCGCGGGACGACCGGCCCGCCGCCCTCCTAGCTCGCGCGGCGCAGGTGCGGCTCCTGCTGCCGGGACTGGCGCAGGTGCTCGGCCAGCGCGGCCTCGACCGCCGCGCGCACGGCGGCGGGGGAGACTTCGGGGTCCACCGCACGCGCCGCGGCAAGCGACCGTGCGGAAACGGAGATGCTGATCATGACGGCCCTCCCGGGTGGTTCGGTGACTTCGCGTATACCCAGGAGTAATCGACGCCGCTGACTCGTACGTATCACCCCGGGATGCGACGTGTGTCACATGAACGAGGAGCCCTCAGGGCGTCGCGGAACGTGTCGGAGGATCGCCTTGAGCGGACGGTCGGCATCGGCGAGCTCGGCCGGGCTCGGCGCGGCGCGGCGGGCGATGAGCATCTCGGCGAGCCGGACGTCCTTGGCGACGCTGTTCCCGACGCCGATCGCCGACGCGGAGAGCAGGCGGCCGTTGCGGTCGAGCCCGAACTCGACGGCAACACCGTCCGGGCGACGGCGCACGATGACCTCGGCCGCCGCGGTGGGCAGGCCCGCGATCTGCAGCGACAGGTCGTACTGGTCGGACCACCCCGGCGTCGACGTCAGCGCGCAGGACGACCGGCGCGGCGCCGCGATCGCGACCGAGCACCTCATCGGGCTGGGCCATCGCCGCATCGCTCACCTCGCGGGGGACGACAGCGCCGCGGTCGCGCGCATCCGCAGGCAGGCGTACGTGGACACGATGCGACGCCACGGGCTCGGCGCCGAGACCGCGATCGCCGTCTGCGACCTGACCGAGGACGGCGGACGCGCCGTCGCCGCCGAGCTGCTCGGCGCCGATCCCCGGCCCACCGCCGTCTTCGCCGTGAACGACATGGCCTGCGTCGGCGCCCTCGGCGCCGCCGTCGAGCTGGGATTGTCCGTGCCGCGTGACCTCTCGCTGGTCGGCTACGACAACACCCGGCTCGCCGGGCTGCGCCACCTGGACCTGACCAGCATCGACATCGCCAGCAACGACGTCGGTCGCCGCGCCGCGGAGCTCCTCCTGCAGCGCATCGACGACCCGCAGCGCGCAGCGACCGTCCGGCTGGTGACGCCTTCGCTTGTCGTCCGCGGCTCCACCGCCGCGCCTATCCGATAGCGGTCCGGGGACGGGGCGGGAAGCCCGCCGCCGCGTAGGCCGCGTCGATCAGCTCGGCGGTGGCCAGCGCGTCGTCGAGGTCCAGCGCGAAATCCGCCGCGCCGCGCAGGTGCGCGGCGAGGGCCTCCAGTTGGTAGGTGTAGGTCGACCGCGTGCCCAGCCGCTCGACGCGCACGTCGTCGCCGATCCAGACGGTCAGCCGGTCGTCGCGCTGCGGGAGCACGACGTTGTGCGCCAAGGCCTGCCCGCGCTCGCCCACCACGTACGCGGTGATCTGCCAGGCGGGCGCGGCCATGTCGCAGACCGCGATGCCCGTGACGCCGTCGGCGTGTTCGAGCTCGGCCTCCAGCCACTCGTCGACGCGCGGGTGCCCCGCCCGCTCGCCGCCGCGGGCCGCGACCACGCGCGGCCGGTCACCGAGGAACCGGTGCAGATGCAGCGCGTAGCAGCCCAGGTCCATCAGCGCGCCGCCCGCGAGCTCCCACGACCACCGCGGGTCGCTGTCGGGCGGGGCGGGCATCCGGAAGGTGGTCACGATGCGCCGCACCGCGCCCAGCTCACCCGAGCGGACCACCTCGCGCAGCCGCTGCGCGAGCGGATGGTGCACGTAGTGGAAACCCTCGACGACGGTCACGCCCGCCGCGAGCGCGGCCTCGCGCACCTCCCGCGCCTCGGCGGCGTTCGACGCGAACGGCTTCTCCGACAACACGTGCTTGCCCGCGCGGACCGCCGCCAGGTTCCACGGCCCGTGCAGGCTGTTGGCCAGCGGGTTGTAGACGACGTCGACCTCCGGGTCGGCCAACACCTCGCCGTACGAGCCCAAGGCGCGCTCGACGCCGTGTCGCTCGGCGAACGCCTTGGCGCGCTCGGGATCGCGGGCGGCCACCGCCACGAGCCGGTCGCCGGTCGACCGCGCGGGCCCGACGATGGCCTGCTCGGCGATCCGGGCCGCGCCCAGGATCCCGATCCGCAACGGTGGGGAGCTCACGCGGTCACGTTAACGGTCGCACCCACCCCGTTGTGCGCGCTGACGGCGCATCAGCCCCTCAGCAAGCCGCGCAGGTGCTCCACGCTCGTGTGGACGTCGGCCACCGGGCCCTCGCCGCGGGGCTCCTCGGTGAGGATGGTGTCCTGCTCCAGCACGTACCAGCCCGTGTAGTCGCGCCCACGCAGAGCCTCGACGATCGCGGCGAAGTCGACGTCGCCCTGCCCGACCGGCCGGTACATGCCCGCGCGCACGCCCTCGGTGTAGGACAGCCGCCCGGACTGCACCTGCTTCGCCAGGCCCGAGTCGACGTCCTTGATGTGGGTGTGCGCGATCCGGTCGGGCACCTGGCGGGTCAGCTCGGCCGGGTCGGTGCCGCCGATGAGCAGGTGCCCGGTGTCCAGGCACAGCGCGATCGACGAGCCCTCCAGCACGCGGCGCACGTCGTCGGGGTTCTCGACCATCGTGCCGACGTGCGGGTGCAGCACCGCCTTGACCCCGTGCTCGCCCGCGACGGCGGCGATCCGGTCGAGGTTGGACAGCAGCGTGTGCCAGCCCGTGTCGTCCAGCTCGGGGCGGGAGTCGTAGCCGGTCTGGCCGGAGTCGGCGGACAGCACCAGCACCGTCGAGCCCGTCGCGGCGTACGTCGAGAGCAGTTGCTGCACACCGGGCACCGGGTCGTGGCCGGGCACGTGCAGCAGGGTCGGCGTGAACCCGCCGACGGCCTGCAGGTGGTGCTCGGCGAGGACGTGGGCCATGGCGTCGGGCGCGGTGGGCAGGAAGCCGTCGGGCCCCAGCTCGGTGGCCGCCAGGCCGACCTCCTCCATCTCGGCGAGCACGCGGGCGGGCGACAGCTGGTAGCCCCAGCCCGGCACCTCGCACACCCCCCAGGAGATGGGGGCTCCGGCGATCCGGTTGGTCATGCCTGCTCCTTGACCGTGATGGATGTACCCGAGCGCCACGACTCGGTGGCCGCGACGGCCAGGTCGAACGCGGCCAGCGCGTCCCGGCCGGTGCACCGCGGCGGGGTGGCGTCGCGCACGCAGCGGGCGAACGCGTCGAGCTCGGCGGTGTAGGCCGCCGGGTAGCGTTCCTCGAAGTCCC
Source organism: uncultured Actinomycetota bacterium (assembly GCA_963837575.1). Taxonomy (GTDB): domain Bacteria; phylum Actinomycetota; class Actinomycetes; order Mycobacteriales; family Pseudonocardiaceae; genus Pseudonocardia. The sequence continues at coordinate 46,977 of CAWIOI010000006.1, read as the reverse complement.
GCGCGAGCGGGTAGGCGGCCAGGCCGGGCGTGCGCCACTCGACCGTCCGTGGTGCCTCGACGCGCACCGTGGCCCGCGTGCCCATCACCTCGGTGGAGCACTCGTAGCCGTAGCCCGCCGACCGGCTGTTGTCGATCACGCCGAGCGCGCCGTTGGCGAAGCGCAGCACGCAGACGGCGGTGTCGATGTCGCCGAGCGCAGCGAACGCCGGGTCGGCCGCCGCCCCGTGCGCGGTCACCTCGACGACCTCGCCCACGAGCCAGCGCGCGACGTCCAGGTCGTGCACGGTGACGTCGACGAAGAAGCCGCCGGAACCGGACAGGAAGTTCGGGTCGGGCGGGGTCATGTCGCGCAGCGACGTCCGGAAGAACGTCACGTCGCCCAGCTCGCCCGCGTGGATGCGGGCCGCGGCGGCGGCCCAGTCCGGGTCGAACCGGCGGTGGAACCCCACCTGCAGCGGCACGCCCGCCGCCTCGACGGCTTCGATGGTGGCCACGGTCGCGGCCCGGTCGAGCGAGAGCGGCTTCTCGCAGAACACCGGCCGCCCGGCCTGCGCCGCGGCCACGGTGAGCTCGGCGTGCGAACCGGTGGAGGTCGCGACGGCCACGGCCTCGCTGCGTTCGACCAGCTCGTCGAACGTCGCCGCCGCGGGCACGCCGAACTCGGCCGCGGCGGCCGCCGCGCGGTCGGGATCGGCGTCGAACACGCAGGCCAGCTCGGCGGCCGCGCACCGCCGGGTGAGGTTCGCGAGGTGCACGCGCCCCATCCGTCCGGTGCCCGCGACCCCGATGCGAACCCGGTCGTGAGTGGAAATGGGGGCGGGAACAACGTTATCCACTCACGAGCTCCTGGGTCACGCGTTCGAGCATGCGCCGGTGGATCTCGTCGGCCTGCTCCTCCCAGCCGAAGACGCAGACCGTGGCGATGCCGTCGAACTCCAGGTCGCGCAGCGCGGAGAAGAACTCCGGCCAGTCGACCTCGCCGTTGCCGATCTCGTTGTGCTGGTGGATGCGCGCGTCCACCCCCGGCGGGTTGATGATGTAGCGGTTGCCGATGTTCGCCCGGTGGTTGAAGCAGTCGGCGATGTGCACGTGCGAAAGCTTGGCGCCCGCGTAGGTCATCATCCGCCGCACGTCGCCCGCCCCGTCCGAGAGGTGGAAGGCGTGCGGCGCGCAGAACACGTAGTTGACCCACGGCCGGTTGAGCCCGCGGACGATCTGGACGGCGTCGTCGTTGGTCTCCGAGAAGTCGTACGGGTGCGCCTCGAGGTTGAGCCCGATCCCGTGCCGCTCGAAGTCCGGGATGAGCTCCTCCATCGACCGGTAGAACGCGTGCTCGGACTGCAGCGGCCGCGTCGGGTCGCCGGACAGCTCCGAGTTCACGACCGGGCACTCCAGGTCGTTCGCGATCTCCAGCAGCCGCCGCCAGTTGCGCACCTGGGCCCGGCGCTCCTGCTCGTCGGGCGAGGCCCAGTTGAACACCGGCACCAGCGTGAGGATCTGCACGCCGGTCTCCGCCGCGGCCTTCTTCGTCTCCGCGATCAGCGCGTCGTCGGCCTTCGGGTAGCGCTGCCAGAAGAACCAGTCGGCCCGCGGCGAGAGCTCCACGTAGGAGTAGCCGAGGTCGGCGGCCTTGCGCAGCTCGTCGGCCACCGACAGCTCGCGGTGGTACATGTGCGGATCAAGCGTGATCTTCATTTGTAGAGGTCCGGCTTCTCCCGCAACGTCACCGGCTCCCGCGCGCCCGAGTGCAGGGCGGCCAGGCCCGTGTCGCACACGACCGTGGCCGCGTAGCCGTCCCACGCCGACGGGCCGGTGGTGCCGCCCGCCGCCACCGCGTCGATCCAGGCCTGGAACTCCGTGTCGAAGGCCAGCACGAACCGCTCGCGCCAGTCCACGGGCACCCGGCCGCCGTACGTCCCGGCCCGCTTCACGACCGCGCCCGCCGACTCCGACAGCTCGACCGTGCCGTCCTCGCACACGACTTCGCCGCGGATGTCGTAGGCGAAACCGGCGTTCACCGACGCCTCGACGTCGACGAGCACGCCGGAGTCCATCTCCAACAGCACGAAGAGCGGGTCGTTGAACCCCGCCCTGGCCTTGGACGACACGCGTGGCTTGAGCACGGTGACCGCCGCGACCTCCTCGTCGAACATGAACCGGGCCACGTCGATGTCGTGCACGGTCGAGTCGACGATGATCATGTCGCTGGTGAAGTGGTCCGGCACCGACGGGTTGCGGTGCGCCGCGTGCATCATGAGCGGCGCACCGATCTCGCCGCCGGTGACGACGGCCTTCATCGCCCGGTACTGCGCGTCGTAGCGGCGCATGAAGCCGACCGACACCAGCCGCCGCCCGAGGGCGACCTCGGCGTCGATGATGCGGTCGCAGGCCTCCCGCGTGGTGGCCAGCGGCTTCTCGCAGAACACCTGCTTGCCCGCGGCGAGGCAGGCGAGCACGTACTCCTCGTGCGTGGGCCCCCAGGACGTGACCACGACGGCGTCGACGCCCGGGTCGTCGATCAGCGCCTGACCGCTCTCGTGCACGGTGACGCCGCCATCGTCGGTGGAGTCGGCCACCGTCCGCGCGCGGTCGAGATCGACGTCGGTCACCGCGGCCACCCGCACCCCCGAAAGGACGTGGGTGAGCCTGCGGATGTGGTCCTGCCCGATCATCCCGGTGCCGATGACACCGACGTTGAGGGTCACAATTCTCCCTGAATATGAAATGTGGTCAGCGGCCTTGGAGCTCGTGCGACAGCTCGGCCAGCTCGCGTCCGCCCGCCATCTCGCTGGTGAGCTCCTCGAGGGTGACCTCGTCGCGGGTCTTGTCCAGCACCCGGCGGCCGAGCTTCAGGATGATGAAGTGGTTGCCGACCATGAACGCGTGGTGCGGGTTGTGGGTGATGAACACCACGCCCAGGCCTGCGTCGCGGGCGGCGGCGGTGTACTTGAGCACCACGCCGGACTGCTTGACCCCGAGCGCGGCGGTGGGCTCGTCGAGGATGAGCACGCGGGCGCCGAAGTAGACGGCGCGGGCGATCGCCACGCACTGGCGCTGACCGCCGGACAGGGTGCCGATGGGCTGGTTGATGTCCTTGACCGTGATGCCCATCTTGCGCAGCTCGGTGTCGGCGATCTCGCGCATGGCCTTGATGTCCAGCGGGGCGAGCGGGTAGCTGCCCTTGCGCAGCTCGGAGCCGAGGAAGAAGTTGCGCCACACCTCCATCAGCGACACGACGGCCAGGTCCTGGTAGACGGTGGCGATGCCGTGGTTGAGCGAGTCGCGCGGCGAGGCGAAGCGCACGTCCTTACCATCCACCTTGAGCGTGCCCGACGTGTGCGGGTGCAGCCCGGAGATGATTTTGATCAGGGTGGACTTGCCCGCGCCGTTGTCGCCCAGCACGCAGGCGACCTCGCCCGCCCGCACGGTGAGGTTGATGCCCTCCAGCGCGACGATCGGGCCGAAGGCCTTGCCCACGTCGGTCATCTCGACCAGCGGTTCGCCCTCGTGCAGTGTCTGGTCGGCGTGTTCGGTGATGGTGTCGGTCATGATCTGCTCACCTCCTCGTGCTCGCGTAGTTCTTGACGTACAGGTTGACCAGCACGGCGAGCAGCAACATCGCGCCCAGGAACGTGTAGAACCAGTTGGGGTCGAAGCCTGCGAACACGATGCCCTGGGTGGTCATGCCGAAGATGAACGCGCCGACCGCCGCACCCGCCACGGAGCCGTAGCCGCCGGTGAGCAGGCAACCGCCGACGACCGCGGCGATGATGTAGATGAACTCGTTGCCGATGCCCAGCCCGGACTGCACCGAGGAGAAGTTGAACAGCAGGTGCATGCCGTAGAACCAGCACAGGAACCCGACGCCCATGAACAGCCCGATCTTGACCTTGGGCACGGGAACGCCGACCGCGCGGGCGGAGTCCTGGTTGCCGCCCGCGGCGAAGATCCAGTTGCCGACGCGGGTGCGCAGCAGGATCCACGAGCCGAGCGCGACGAACACCAGCCACCAGATGACCGTGACGTTGATGGTGATGAAGCCGAGGTCGATGTTGGCGGCGAAGACGGCCTTGGCCGCGTCGAACCCGTCCAGTTCGGAGACGTTGGCCGAGGCCACGGTGCCGGTGACGGCCTTGGTGACACCCAGGTTGATGCCGCGCAGCATGAAGAACGTCGATAGCGTGATCAGGAACGACGGGATCCCGGTCTTGACGACCAGGTAGCCGTTGATGAACCCGATCGCCAGCCCGACGATCAGGCTCACGAACACGCCGACCCACACGTTGAGCGACAGCTGGAAGGTGAGCAGGGCCGCGGCCAGCGCGGAGGTGACCACGCTGACACCCGACGACAGGTCGAACTCGCCGCCGATCATCAGCAGCGCCACACCGACCGCGACGATGCCGATCGTCGAGGACGCGTACAGCACGGTGGAGAACGAGGGCAGGGTTCTGAAGGGTGGGGCGATCGCGAAGAAGAAAATGAAGATCGCGATCGCCGCGGCGACGGCACCGATCTCCGGACGGGTCGCCAAGCGCGAGGCCAGCGATCGCGGGGCTGGCGCCGGTGTCTCGGACGCCTTCGGCGGCGTCGCAACGGGAGAGCTCATGTCTGCTCCAGGGGTGGATGGGCCCGGTCGGGGCCGCGTAGCAGCGCACGCGGCCCCGCCCGGAAGGGCGCCTAGCGCTTGTTGTTGGCGGTGTACGGCAGGATCTGGTCGATGTTGGTCTTGTCCACGATCGACGGGCCGGTCAGCACCGGCTTGCCGCCGCCGAGGTCATTGCCGTTGGTGATGTTCATCCACAGCATCAGGACGGCCTGGTAGCCCTGCACGTAGGGCTGCTGGTCCACCGAGAACGCGATAGTGCCTGCCTGGATCGCCTTCGCGGCGTCCTGGTTCAGGTCGAACGTCGCGATCGTGGCCTTGCTGCTGGCGCTCTGCTCGGCCTGCTGTGCGGCCAGCGCGATCGGCGCGCCCAGCGTCACGATGTTGGTGATCGACGGGTCCTGAGCCAGCTTCGACTGGATGGTCTGCTGCACCGACGGCAGGTCGGCGCCGTTGACCTGGAGGTTCTCCGTGTTCGGGTAGGCTTGCTTGACGCCCGCACAACGGGCCTCCAGCGCCACCGAGCCCTGGGCCTGAATGATGCACAGCGTCTTGCCGCCGCCGTGCTCCTTCGTCAAGCGTTCACCCACGGTCTGCCCGGCCAACGTCTCGTCCGAGCCGAAGTACATCTTCGCCCCGGCCTTCTTGTAGTCGTCGATGCCCTGGTTGAACGCCACCACCGGGATGCCTGCCGCAACGGCCTTCTGCGATTCCGGGATCACCTGCGCGGCGTTCGAAAGGGTCAGCGCGATGCCATCCACCTTGCTGTCGATCGCGTTCTGCACCAGCGTGGCGTTCTCCGGGCCGTTCTCGTTGTTGGAGTACTTCAGGTCGATGCCGTGCGCTTTGGCCGCGTCCTGCGCCCCCGCCCGGATCTTGTCCCAGAACGTGTCACCCGCCTGCTCGTGGGTGATCATCGCGATCGTGAGGTTCTTGCCGCCGGTGACGGCTTCGCCGCCGCCGCCGGACGAGCCGCCCTGGTTCTGGGCGCCGCCCTGGCTGCTGCACGCGGCCATGGCCAGGGCGAGGGAGCCTGCGGCGAACGCCACTCCCACCTTGCGGATACTCAACATCGAGCGTTCCTCTCTCGGGGCTGAAACTCAGGATTGGTAGGGCCAGCGCCGTACCGGGCCGAGCCCGCAGCCGCGCAGGTAGCCCGCGGTGCGGGCGGCGATCGGCAGCGGGATGTGGGGTTCGACCGGGTACAGGTCCTGCTCGACAACGGTGAAGAGGTCGACGGGCAGGGCCGCCAACGCATCGAGCAGCGGCGGCATGGCGGGCACGCCGTACGGCGGCTCGCACATGACGCCCAGTGGGACGGCCTCGGCCAACGAGAGGTTCTCCTCGTGGACGCGCCTGCGCACCTCGGGATCCACCTGCTTGAGGTGCACGTACCGGATGCGCTCCGGAAAGCGCTGGACGATGGCGATGTTGTCGCCGTCGCAGTACGAGATGTGCCCGGTGTCGAGGCACAGGTTGACGTACGCCGGGTCGGTGTCCAGCAGGAACCGCTCGACGCGGGCCTGGGTGTCGACGTGGGTGTCGGCGTGCGGGTGGAACACCAGCTCGACGCCGTGCTCCTCGGTGAGGATCTTGCCGAGCTGGTTGTACCCGGTGGTGAGGTTGCGCCACTGGTCCGGGTCGATGTCGGCGCTCTCCAGGAGCTTGCCGCCGTGCATGTCGGTGTACTGCTCGGGCAGCAGCACCAGGTGCTTCGCGCCCAGCGCCGTCAGCAGCCGCGCCTCCTTCGCGCACGCCGCGACGGCGTCGTCGAGCGCGTCGGCGCCGCGGTGCAGGCCCGCGAAGATCGTGCCGCCGCACAGGGTGAGCCCGCGGGAGTCGAGCTCGTCGCGCAGCTGCGCCGGGTCCTGCGGCATGAAGCCGGTGGGGCCCAGCTCGGTGTAGCGGTAGCCCGCCTGGCCGATCTCGTCGAGGTACTGCTTCCAGCCGACCTGGTGGTCGTCGCGGGCGAACCAGACGCCCCACGAGTCGGGCGCGGTCCCCAGCGTCAAGTTGGCGATCACTGTCGCGGTGGGGAAGTGGAAGGAGGAGCCGCGACGCGGCCTCGACGTGCGGCCAGCGCTGGGTGACGACCTTGGCGCGGGTGTAGAACTGCACGCCCTCCGGCCCGTGGATGTGGCTCTGGCCGAACAGCGAGTCCTTCCAGCCGCCGAAGGAGTAGTAGGCCATCGGCACCGGGATCGGCACGTTGATGCCGATCATGCCGACCTTGACGCCGCGCTGGAACGTGCGCGCGGCCTCGCCGGAGCCGGTGAAGATCGCGGTGCCGTTGCCGTAGGGGTTGGAGTTGATCAGCCTGATGGCGTCGTCGACGGTGTCCATGCGCACCACCGACAGCACCGGGCCGAAGATCTCCTCGCGGTAGACGTCCATCTCGGTGGTGACGCGGTCGATCACCGTGGGGCCGACGAAGAAGCCGTTCTCGTGGCCCGGCACGGTGAGGCCGCGGCCGTCGACGGCGAGGTCGGCGCCCTGCTCGGCGCCGGTGCCGATGAGCCCGACGATGCGGTCGCGGGCCGCGGCGGTGATGACCGGGCCCATCTCCGACTCGGGGTCGCGGCCGGGCCCGACCTTGGTGGCGCGGGCCTTCTCGGCGACGGCGGCGACGAGCTCGTCGGCCGCTGCGCTGCGCGGAGGCCGACCGCGACGGCCGCGGAGATGGCCATGCAGCGCTCGCCCGCGGAGCCGAACGCGGCGGCGACCAGGTGGTCGGAGGCGTAGTCGATGCCCGCGTCGGGCAGCACGATGGCGTGGTTCTTCGCCCCGCCCAGGGCCTGCACGCGCTTGCCGTGCGCGAGGCCGGTCTCGTAGATGTACTTGGCGATCGGGGTGGAGCCGACGAACGAGACCGCGGCGACGTCCGGGTGGGTCAAGCAGCGCGTCGACGGCCTCCTTGTCGCCGTGCACCACGTTGAACACGCCGTCGGGCAGCCCGGCCTCGGCCCACAGCTCGGCGACCAAGTTCGACAGCGACGGGTCGCGCTCGCTGGGCTTGAGGACGAAGGTGTTGCCGGTCGCGATCGCGACCGGGTACATCCACATCGGCACCATGGCCGGGAAGTTGAACGGCGTGATCCCCGCGCAGACCCCGAGCGGCTGGCGGAAGGAGAACAGGTCGACGCCGGTGGAGACCTGGTCGGAGAACTCGCCCTTGAGCAGCGTGGGGATGCCGCAGGCGAACTCGATGACCTCCAGGCCGCGCTGCACCTCGCCCGCGGCGTCCGACAGCACCTTGCCGTGCTCGTCGGAGATGATCTCGGCGAGCTCCTTGGTGCGGGCGTTGACCAGCTCGCGGAACGCGAACAGCACCTTGGTGCGCTTGCGACAGCGACGACTGCGACCACGACTCGAACGCGGCCGCCGCGGTGCGCACGGCGTCGTCGACGTCGGCGGTAGAGGCCGAGCAGCACCTCGGCCTGCTGCTCGCCGGTGGCCGGGTTCCACACCGGGCTCGTGCGCGTGGACGTGCCGGTGGCGGGCTTGCCGCCGATCCAATGGCTGACGGTCCTCACGGTTGGGTGCCTCCGATCAGGGGCTTCTGGTCGCGCTTGTGGACCTCGTAGGCCTTGCGCGCCTGTTGGGTGGAGTCGAGCGCTGAGACCTCGCTCACCGGCACGTCCCACCAGCTCTCGGAATGCGGTGACTGGGGCGAGCGGGTCGGTCTCGATGTGGATGGCGGTGGTGCGGGTGGCGGCGCGGCATTCGGCGATCGCGGCGCGGAACTCCTCGATCGTCTTCACCCGGATCACCTGCGCCCCCAACGATTCCGCGTTCGCGGCGAGATCGACCGGCAGCTTGTCGCCGGTCAGCATCCCCGTGGCCGGGTCGCGGTAGCGGTAGTTGGTGCCGAATCGTTGCGAACCCAGCGACTCGGAGAGCGCGCCGATCGAGGCGAACCCGTGGTTCTGGACGAGCACGAGGTTGAGCTTGATCCCCTCCGACACCGCGGTGACGATCTCCGAGGCCATCATCAGGTAGGAGCCGTCGCCGACGAGGGCGAACACCTCCCGGTCGGGCGCGGCCATCTTGATCCCGAGCGCGCCCGCGATCTCGTAGCCCATGCAGGAGTAGGCGTACTCGACGTGGTACTGCTTGGCGTCCCGGGCGCGCCAGAGCATCTGCAGGTCACCGGGCATCGAGCCCGCGGCCTGCACGACGACGTCGCGCGCGTCCATCTCCTCGTTCAGCGCGCCGAGCACCTCGGTCTGGGCCGGCAGCGGCTGGTGGCCGAGGTGGAACGACTCGTCGACGACCCGGTTCCACGCCGTCGCGTCCCACGTGACCTCGGCGCGGTAGCCGTCGAGGGCGCCGCGCAGCGCGTCGAGGCCCTCGCGGGCGTCGGCGACGAGCATCGCGCCCGCGTGCTTGGCCGCGTCCAGCACCGCGACGTTGAGGTTCACGAACCGCACGCCCGGGCTGCTGGAACGCGGTGCGCGACGCCGTGGTGAAGTCGGAGTAGCGGGTGCCGACGCCGATCACGACGTCCGCGTCGCGGGCCAGCGCGTTGGCGACCGGCGAGCCGGTGGAGCCGACCCCGCCGACGGCGTGGGGGTGGTCCCACAGCAGCGCGCCCTTGCCCGCCTGGGTGTCGGCGACCGGGATGCCGGTGGCCTCGGCGAACGCGCCGCAGCGCGTCGGTGGCCTCGGAGTAGTGCACGCCGCCGCCCGCGACCACGCAGCGGCCTCTTCGCGGCACGGATGATCGCGGCGGCCCGCTCCAGCGCGGCGGGCTCGGGCACCGGGCGGGCGATGTGCCACACCCGCTTGGCGAACAGCTCCTCGGGCCAGTCGAAGGCCTCGGCCTGCACGTCCTGGGGCAGCGCGATCGTCACCGCGCCGGTCTCGGCCGGGTCGGTGAGCACGCGCATCGCGCCCAGCAGGGCCGCGGGCAGCTGCTCGGGCCGCCACACCCGGTCGAAGAACTTCGACAGCGGGCGGAACGCGTCGTTGACGCTCACGTCGTAGCCGTAGGGCTGCTCCAGCTCCTGCAGCACCGGGGCGGCGACGCGGGTGGCGAAGATGTCGCTGGGCAGCAGCAGCACCGGGATGCGGTTGGTCGTGGCCAGCGCCGCGCCGGTGAGCATGTTCGTCGAGCCCGGCCCGATCGACGCGCGTGCACGCCATCGCCTGCAGGCGGTTGCGCATGCGGGAGAAGCCGACGGACGCGTGCACCATGCCCTGCTCGTTGCGGGCGAGGTGGTAGGGCATGTCGCCGCTCTCGGCGACCTCCAGCAACGCCTGCCCGACGCCCGCCACGTTGCCGTGCCCGAAGATGCCGAACGTGCCGGGGATCAGGCGCTGCTCGATGCCGTCGCGCTCGCTGTACTGGTTGGCGAGGAACTTCACCAACGCCTGGGCGACCGTGAGCCTCATGGGCGCTCCTCCGTCGTGGTCAGGGGCAGTCGGGGGTCGATCTCCTGGTCGTCCCAGGTGCCGCGGACCCAGGCGTGCGCCGGGTCGTCGCAGATCAGCCAGGCCCGCTCGGCGCCGGGACCGGCCATGACGTTGAGGTAGTAGAGGTCGTAGCCGGGCGCGGCCATCGACGGGCCGTGCCAGCCGTGCGGGATGAGCACGGTGTCGCCGGAGCGCACCTCGGTGCACACGTCGATCTCGCGGCCGGGGCCCGAGGTGTAGACGCGCTGGTAGCCGGGGCCGCCCTTGTCGACCTCGAAGTAGTAGATCTCCTCCAGCACGGTCTCGCCGTCGCGGTCCTCGTCGTGCTTGTGCGGCGGGTAGGACGACCAGTTGCGCGCCGGGGGTGAGCACCTCGACGGCGATCAGCTTGTCGGCCTCGAATGTGGCCGGGCATGCAGAAGTTGTTGACCTGGCGGCTGGCCTGGCCCGCCCCGCGCAGCTCGACCGACACTCCCTCGGCCGGGCCGTAGCGAGGCGAGCAGTCTGCGGGTCGCGCGGGCGGCGGGCAGGGCGAACCGGCCGCCGCCCGCGGACGACACGGTGACCTCGGCGTCGCGGGGGACGTAGGCGAAGTCGGTGACCCGGGAGAACACGCTGCGCCGTCCGGTGAGCGCGAACTCCTGCCCGTCGCACGCCACCGTGCAGGCGCCGGACAAGCGGCAGCACGACGGCCTCGTCCTCGCCGGTGGCGAACGTGGCGCTCCCGCCCGCGGCCAGCTCCAGGATCCGCAGCGAGCTGTAGCCCCACCCGGCCGACTTGGGCGTGATGACCAGCGAGAACGGCCCCTCGGCCGCCTCGCCCCGCCGAACCACGTGCTCGGTCACAGCAAGCCCACCGCCGCGTCGACGGCCGTGGCGACGTCGTCGCCGGGCGGGTAGAGCAGCGAGCGGCCGATCACCAGGCCCTGCACGGTCGGCAGCGCGAGCGCCTTGGCCCAGCTCGCGAACGCCGCGTCCTGGTCCTGGCCCACCTCGCCGCCGAGGATCAGCGCGGGCAGCGTGGTGGCCGCCATCGCGCGCTCCATGTCCTCGACGATCGGCACCTTCAGCCAGGTGTGCGCCGAGGTCGTGCCGAGCCCGGCCGACACGGTCATCGCGCGGATCATGGCGTCGGCGGTGAGCTCGTTGCGGACGCGGCCCGTCGATGCGGTGGGAGATGAACGGCTCGACCATCGCCATCAGGCCTTGGCCCGCCAGCGCGCTCACCGCGCGGCCGCACGCCTCCAGGGTGACGACCGTCGCCGGGTCGTCCGGGTCGATGCGGGTGAGCATCTTGCCGCCGTCGAACCCCGCCTCGGCGATCGCGGCGGCGTCGTAGGCGGTGAAGCGGTCGTCCATCTCGAACGTGGTGCCCGCGAGGCCGCCGCGGTTCATCGACCCGACCACGACCTTGCCGTCGAGCGCGCCGAGCAGCAGCAGGTCTTCGAGCACGTCCGGCGTGCCGAGCACGCCGTTGACGCCGGGGCGGGACAGGGCCAGCACGAGCCGGTCCAGCAGGTCCGCGCGGTCGGCCATGGCCAGCGGGCGCTCGCCCGCGCGGAGCGCGCCCCGGGCCGGGTGGTCGGCGGCGATCATCATCAGCTTGCCGTGCTCGCCGAGCAGCGACGTCGGGCCGCACCCGGCGGCCCGCGGCCTCGGCGATCGCACCCGGCCGGTGCACCCGGGTCGCGATGAGCTCCTGGAGCTGTTCCTCACGCACTACCGGCCTCCTGCAGCTTCGCCTCGACCTCACGGTGAGTGGGCATGGCGTCGGCGCAGGCCAACCGCCCGGCGACGATGGCTCCCGCCGCATTGCAGAACCGCATCGACCGCTCGAGCTCCCACCCGGCGAGAAGCGCGTGGCACAGCGCGCCGCCGAAGGCGTCGCCCGCGCCCAGCCCGTTCACGACGTCGACCGGCACCGGCGGCACCTCGATGGTCTCCTTCGTCGTCCGAGGCCAGCACGCCCTTCGGGCCCTGCTTGACGACGGCGAGCTCGATCCCCGCGGCGTGCAGTGCGGCCGCGGCGGCCCGCGGCTCGCGTTCGCCGACCGCGGTGTCGCACTCGTCGAGGTTGCCGACGGCCACCGTGACGTGCGGCAGCGCCTCGGCGACCACCGCGTGCGCCTCCGCGCGGGAGGGCCAGAACATGTCCCGGTAGTCCAGGTCGAGCACGGTGATCCCGCGCTTGCCGCGGGCCCGCAGCGCGGCCAGGGTCGCCTCCCGGCTGGGCTCCTGGCACAGGCCGGTGACCGTCACCCAGAACACGCCCGCGTCGCGGATGGCGTCGAGATCCAGCTCGTCGGCCTGGATCTGCAGGTCGGGGGCGGTGGGGTAGCGGTAGAAGTAGAGCGGGAAGTCGTCGGGAGGGAAGATCTCGCAGAACGTGACCGGCGTCGGGATCTTCGGCACCGGCGAGACGAACCGGTCGTCCACGCCGAAGCCGCGCAGCGCGTCGTGCAGGTACTCCCCGAACGGGTCGTCGCCGGTGCGGGTGATCACCGCGCTGGAGCGGCCGTAGCGGGCCGCCGCCACAGCGACGTTCGACGGGCTGCCGCCGAGGTACTTGCCGAACGTTTCGACCTTCTGCAGCGGGACGCCCACCTGCAGTGGATAGACATCCACACTGATGCGGCCCATGGTGAGGACCTCCATCGTGCCCCTCTCGTCGCCCTTGCCGTGAAGTGCAGGTAATGGTGTACCGTTCCAGCAGTCGATAAGTCAACACTTTGTCCTGACAAAGTCTGCCACGAGGGGGCCGGGTGCCGGAGCCGATCGCCGGGTTCGCGGTCTCACTCGACCGGGGAAGCCCTGTGCCGCTGTACTTCCAGGTGGCCACGCAGCTCGAGGAGATGATCGAGAGCGGCGAGATGCCCGTCGGTGGCCGACTGGCCAACGAGGTCGAGCTGGCCGACCGGCTCGGGGTCTCGCGGCCGACGATGCGCCGGGCCATCCAGTACCTCGTGGAGCGCGGCATGCTGGTGCGCAAGCGCGGAGTGGGCACGCAGATCGTGCACCCCAAGGTGCGCAGGCCGGTCGAGCTGTCCAGCCTCTACGACGACCTTGTCAAGAGCGGTCAGTCGCCGGTCACCGAGGTGCTCGACTTCGTCGTCGGCCCGGCGACCAAGCGGATGGCCGAGCGGTGCGGCGTGCCGGAGGGACTGGAGGTCACCTGGTTCGAGCGGCTGCGCTACGCGGGCGGCGAGCCGCTGGCGCTCATGCACAACGCCGTGCCCACGGCGATCCTGCCGCTGGAGCGCGCCGACCTCGAGCAGCGCGGGCTGTACGAGCTGTTGCGCGCCGCCGGGCACGTGCCGCGCATGGCGACGCAGGTCGTCGGCGCCCGCGCGGCCAACGCGGCGGAGGCGCGGGTGCTCGGCGAGAGCCGCGGGGCGCCCCTGCTCACGATGAGCCGCACGGCGTGGGACGAACGGGGCGAGGCCGTCGAGTACGGCGCCCACGTCTACCGCGCGAGCCGTTACTCCTTCGAGCTGAGCCTCACCGTCTGATTCGGAGGGTAGTCAACCCGTCACTCGCCGGTTATAGTCGGGTGACGAGGGGTCAGAACGCGAAAGGGCACCGTTTATGACCTCTCAGCTGTCGTTCACGATTGCGGATCCACATCTCTATCTCGATCCGTATGCGGTCCTACGGGAAATGCGAACGACGTGCCCCGTGTTCTTCGACGAGCCGCTCGACTCATGGGTGATCACACGTTACGACGACGTCGTCGCATGCCTGAAAGACCCGCGGATGTACGTCGTCGAAGAATGCAAGCGGGTCGACGCGCTGCCGCCTGACCAGCAGGCCGAGCTGGCCCCGTTGCGCCGCATCTTCAACGAATGGGGCGGCCGGTCGGTCGCGCACGACCACGACGTCTTCCTGCGGGTGGTGAAGAAGTATTTCACGCCGCGCCGGATGGGGGCGCGGGTCGGCACGATCCAGCGGCTGATGGACGGGCTGGTCGACGCCGCGCTCCGCCGGGGTGGGCAGGTTGACGTGGTGAACGACCTCGCCCATCCGCTCGCGATGTCGGTGGTCTGCGACCTGCTCGGCGCACCGCCGGGCCCCACGGACGTCGCCCGGCTCCTCCGGGCGTCGAACGCCGTTTCCGGCCTGCTGGAAATGGGGGAGCTGCGGCAGTTGCAGCGGTCGCAGGAGGGCATGCTCGACGTCATCGACTATCTGCGCCCGCACATTGCGGCCGCGCGCGCCGGAAACGGTTCCGGATTGCTCGCCTTGCTCACCGGCCCGGATGCGGAGCGGCTCGATTACGACGACGACCAGATCGCCGCGCAGGGCATCATGTTCGTGGTGGTCGGCTACCACACCACCGCCAATCTGCTCGCCAACGGGCTGCAGTTGTTGTTCGACCATCCAGCGCAGCGGCGGGCGCTGATCGAGCGCGATTTCACGAGCCTGCCGAATGCTTTCGACGAGATGATGCGATTCCACGGACCGGTGTCGACGATCCGTCGGGTGGCGCTTTCCGAGGTCGAGCTGCGGGGTCACCGGATCGCCGCGGGCGACACGGTCGTGCTGGCGCTGCTCGCCGCGAACCGCGACCCCGCCGTGTTCACGCGGCCCGACGAGTTCTGGGTCGACCGGCCGAATGCGCACCGGCAGGTCGGGTTCACGGTCGGCCCGTACAGCTGCATGGGACAGGCCCTGGCCCGGCTTGAGGGCCGGGTCTTCTTCTCGACGCTGCTCACCCGGTTCCCGCGGATGGCCCCGGCCGACCCGCAGCCCGACTGGATGGTGTTCCGCCCGCTCGGCCGCGAGCTGCGCACCCTGCGGGTGCTGCTCGACGGAAGGCCGTGAGCGATGGAGGCGGTCCTTTCGGCCATCGCCCGCGGGCGGGCCGCGCTCGACGCGCACCCGCTCTACACCTGGATGGCGAACGCGGAGGTCCCGCTGCCGCAGCGGTTCGTCTTCGCGCCCCTGTTCGCGAACTTCATCCTGGGCTTCCGCGACCTCAACCGCTGGTTCCTGCGCTACCCGCAGCCCCGCGACGGCTACGAGGCGGCCATCAACGCGCACACCGAGGAGGACGAGACCCACTC
This sequence comes from uncultured Actinomycetota bacterium, assembly GCA_963837575.1. GTDB lineage: Bacteria > Actinomycetota > Actinomycetes > Mycobacteriales > Pseudonocardiaceae > Pseudonocardia. Next base: position 31,891 of record CAWIOI010000006.1, on the reverse strand, counting down.
GGCGCTGTTCCTGGAGGACTGGCGTGAGCTCGGCCTGGACGCCCAGCTGGGGTGGGGCGTCGAGGACACGATGGCCTGGTACTACACGGCGCCCGAGACCGAGGTGTTCCGCCGCTACGCCATGCGGCTCACCCGGATGTGCGTCGAGACGCCCGACCCACTCGTCCGCTTCGGGATGATGGAGGCCATCGAGACCTGCGGGCACGTCTTCTTCGGACACACCGCCCCGTTGGCCGCCGAGCTGTCCCGGCGCACCGGCGCGGCGCTGCGCTACTTCGGCCCGTACCACCTCGCCCGCGAGACCGGCTCGTTGATCGACGCGGACGACCTCTTCGACACCGTCGTCCTCGCCCCCGAGCAGCGGCGGCGCGCGCTGGCGCTGGTCGAGGAGGTGTTCGCGATGTTCACCGTGAAGAACGACCACCTGTTGGCCTACGCGTGGGCGATCACGGCCGGGGCGGCGGTGCCGCGGCCCGCGTGGGCGGCCCGGCGGGAGGTCGCGCGGAGCCGGGACGTGCGCCCGTTGCACGCCGTCGAACGGGCGCCGGACGGCCCGTTGGGTGCGCGGCTCGCCGCGCGCAAGGCGGAGCTGGCGGCGCACCCGTTCCTGGCGTGGCTCGCGGCGCCCGCCCCCGATCCGGTCGCGCGGCTGCGCGCCTACGTGCCGCTGTGGATCCCGGACATCATGGGCTACGCCGACCTCATGACGTACGCGCTGGCCTATCCACGCCCGCGCACCGTGGCCGAGCGCGCGCTCAACCGGCACGCCGCCCGGCTCGCCTGCCACCACCGGCTGTTCCTCGCCGACGCCGCCGCCCTGGATCTCGACGGCGCGCTCGGCTGGAGCGCGGGGGAGACCCTGCACTTCCTCGGCCGCAGCGGGGCCACCGAGCTGCAACGCCGGAGCGTGGCGGCGTTCGTCGACCTCGCGTTCCGCCACCCCAGCCCGGTGGTGCGCTACTGGCTGATGGAAGCGTTGCAGGCCAGCGGCGAGGCGTTCTTCCAGCACGGCAGCGCGCTGGCGCGCGCCGCCGAGCGGCGGTTGGGCAGGCCGCTCGACTACCTCGCCGACCGCCACCGGCTGGCGCACCCGGCGCTCAACCCCGACCCGGCGGCCGACGCGGTGCGGCTGTCCCGGCTTCCGATCTCTGCCGCCGAGCAGCGCGCCGCGCTGGCCTGCATCGACACCGTGTTCGAGCGCCTGGCCGCCCAGATGGACCAGTCGCTACGGGAGGTCGACGTCAAGCGGGCGTCGTGAACCGTGCGCGGAACGGAGCCCGCGCACGTCCGGACGCTGCCTGCGCTGGTGGCCGCCTACCGGCGGCTGTAACCGCGCTGGCGGTCGTCGTCGTCCTCGTCGTCAGCGGGGGCGTACGGGTCGTACTCGTCGTACTCGTCCTCCGCCTCCCCGTCGTGGACAGCCGTCCCGCTGCCGATCTCACGCTGCAGGGCGTCGAGATCCATGCGGGGGGAGCTGTACTTGAGCTCTCGGGCCACTTTCGTCTGCTTGGCCTTCGCTCGTCCGCGCCCCATGGCTGGTCCCCCTTACAACAGGGAAGGGGCGGCCGGATGTCTCGGCGGCCCCGTTCTCATCTCATCAATGTCCTGCTATCTACCGTACCTTGCGCGGCGGCCGATGTGCGACGTGGCACCGGTTGTGTGACGTGACGGGTTACCGGAATCGGCGAACGGGGCGCTCACCCGCGGCGAAGGCGCTCCTGGGCGGCGCGGCCGGGGGCGTCGGCGTCCTCGGCGGGGGCCGACGCCGGGTCGATGCGGGCCGGGGTCTCGGCGCCCGCGGTGAGCTCCGCGTCGACCGGCACCGAGCGCTTCACGAGCGCGAGCGCCACGGGCCCGAGCTCGTGGTGCTGCACGACCGTGCCCACGCGGCCGACCACCCGGTCCTCCAGCGTGACGGGCTCGCCCGGGATCGGGAGGCGCTCGTCGCCCGCGTCGAGGTGCAGCAGCACCAGCCTGCGCGGCGCCCGGCCCATGTTCGCCACCCGCGCGACCGTCTCCTGGCCCCGGTAGCAGCCCTTCGACAGGTGCACGGCGGCGCTGATCCAGCCGACCTCGTGCGGGATCGTGCGCTCGTCGGTGTCCAGGCCCGCGCGCGGCAGGATGGCCGCCACCCGCAGCGCCTCGTAGGCCACGGTGCCCGCGGGGCGCGCGCCCGCGGCGGTGAGGCGTTCCCACCACTCGGCGAGCTCCGAGCGGGGCACCACGAGATCGGCCGCCCCGGGCCCGCGGGCGCGGCGGACGTACCCGCCGCCGTCGAGCGCGGCGGCGCCCTCGGGCAGGGCCACGCCGACCGCGGCGAGCACCTCCCGCGCCTGCGGCCCGACCAGCGAGAGCAGCGCCAGCTCCGCCGTCACGTCGCGGGGCTCCACCTTGGACCAGAAGACCATCTTCTCCAGGTACGCCAGCAGCTCCGCGAGCTCGGCCGCCTCGACGTCGAGGTAGACGACCTCGCCGACGTGCGCCACCCCCATGTGGTGCAGCACGCGGCCCTGGCCGTCGAGCACCAGCGCCTCGGTGGCGCCGCCGTCGGGCAGCGCGCTGACGTGCTGGGTGAGCAGCAGGTGCAGCCACTCCAGGCGGTCCGGGCCGGACACGGCGATGATCCCGCGGTGGCTGCGGTCGACGACGGCCGCCGTGCGCGCCATCGCGCGCTGTTCGGCGAAGGGGTCGCCGTGGTGGGCGGGCACGGGGTCGTCGAGGTGGTGCTCGGGAAGGGTCATGGCAAGTGCTCCTGGGCCGGGGACGCGGCTGGAATCGGGGCCGTGGTGTTGGTCGGCGAGGTCATGTGCCGTCCTGACAGGTCGAGCAGAGCCCGGAGAGGGCGAGGTGGCTGACGTCGAGCGCGAAGCCGTGCCGGTCGGCCACCGCGGCGGCGAGGCGCTCCATCAGCTCGGTGGGCACCTCGGTGACGGACCCGCACTGGTGGCAGACCAGGTGGACGTGCTCGTGCTCCCGGGCCGAGTAGGTGGGCGCGCCGTGGCCGAGGTGGGTGTGGCGGACGAGGCCGATGCGGTCGAGGAGGTCGAGCGTGCGGTAGATCGTGGTGATGTTGACCGCGGGCGCGGTGCGCTGGACCTGCGCGCAGATCTGCTCCGGCGTGGCGTGGTCGAGAGCGCGCACCGCGTCGAGCACGAGCTGCCGCTGCGGGGTCATCCGCAGGCCGCGCTCGTGCAACGTGTGTCGCAGCGTCGTGTCCACGGCACCGATCCTAGTCGCGCGGGCCCTACTGCCTCGGTACCCGGCTGACCTGCGGCAAAACACCGCCGACGGGTGATCGATATCGATTCGGTATGCTCCGGAGGAGTGAACGTACCGGTTGGGGGAACCGGATGATCCCTACCCTCGTCGAGGTGAAGGGGACCAGTGGAAGGGCGTCGCGATGACGGCAGATGTGGGGGGGCCAGGCGCCCCACGCTTCGACGTCGTTCTCCGCGGATACGACCGGAAGCAGGTCGACGAGCACGTCGCACGGTTGCAGCGGGTGTTGGCGCGGATGCGCGCCGACTTGGAGACGGCGCGTAGCCAGCCGCTCCCGCTCGTGCCGCCGCCGGGGTTCGGCCCCGGCCTACCCCCGCCCCCCGGTCCGGGGCCCCGTCCCCGGCCCGGCCCACGCGGGCGGGGCGACCAGGGCGACCAGATCGGCAGCTTCACCGACCGCATGCAGAACATCCTGCAGGCCGCGGAGGAGGAGGCGGCCGAGATCCGCGGCAAGGCCCGGGCGGCCGCGCGGGCAGAACGTGAATCGGTGCGCGCCGAGCTGGCGGACCTGATCCGGCAGCGTGACGCGTTGCGGGGCGAGATCGCCCGGATGCGCGGGCAGGCGGACGCGCTGCGCGGTGCCACGGGCGGTGGCTCGGCAGGCGCTGCGAGTGGCGTGCCTGCCGGTGGCCCAGGTGGCGGCGCTGCCGGTGGGGGCCCGGGTGGCGGTTCGAGCAGCGCGGCGAGCGGTGGCTCGGGTGGTGCCGCAGGCGGCGGCTCGGGGAGCGGCGTCGGTGGCGCTGCGGGCGGTGGTGCTGCGGGCGGTGGCCCGGCCGGCCCTGCGGGCGGCGGCGCGGCTGGTCGTCCCGGCCCTGGTCCGTCCGACGGCGGTGGTCGTCCCGGCCCGGGTCCGTCCGACGCTCGCAGTGGGCGGCCGGTCCCGGCGAGTGCGTCCGGTCCGGCCGGACCGTCGGGCTCCGGTGGGGACGATGCGGACGGCCGCACGTTCGTCGAGCCCGGCTCGGGACGCCCGCAACCGGGCAAGCCGCGCCCCGGAGCACCCGCTCCCGCAGGCGGCCTGCCGCCCGCCGCCCAGGCCGGTCCCGGTGTCTCGGGCGCCCCCCGGAGCGGCGCGGGCGGTCCTCTTGCGGCGCCCGCCCCTCGCGGTGGCGTGGGCGGCCCGCACGCGGGCGCGGGCCCGCACGGTGGCGGCCCCCGTCCGCCACTGCCGCCCACAGCCGGATCCGGAGGCGACCGCCCCGCCCGCGGTGGCGCGGTGCCGTCCGATCGGCCGGTGCCCGCCCGCGGCAACACCCAACCCAGCCCGCTGCCGGGCGGCGCCCAGCCGGGCTCCGCGGGCAGACCGGGCGAGCCGCGCCCGGGATCCGGCGGCCCCGCAGGCCGCGCGCCCGGCGGATTCCCGCCCGGCGACGGCGGCCGTCCCGGCTCGCCCCCACGCCCCGGCCCTGCGCGCATCGGCGGCTACCCGCCGGAGCATCGGCCCGACGGCCCGCACGAGCGCGATGCCGCGCACCCTGACACGTCCGGTCGACCTGCCCCGGGCGCAGCACCGCGCCGCCCCGGCCCGGACACCACGACCGTCGCAGGTCCGGGCACCGGTGGCGACCGCTCAGGTCCGCCGCCCGGCCCGCGTCCCGCCGCGCCAGCAAGCTCCCCCGGCGGCCCAGGTCCGCGGGATTCCGCCGACACGACCGCCGCGGGGTCAACGCGCGGTGCCGACCGCGCAGCCCCCGCGTCCGGCGGCGACCGAGCCGCATCGGCGGCCGGAGCAGGTCCTGCGGCATCGGATCGTGGCGGGCAGGCGCCGGGTTCTGATCGTGGCGGGCAGGCGCCGGGTTCTGACCGCGCCACCGGGCGGGAGCAGGGCGCACCGCCCGCAGAACGTGGCGCACCGGCACCGGGTTCTGAGCGCGCAGCGTCGGCACTCGGGCGCGGCGCGATGCCTGCCGATCGTGGTGTACCGGGTGCCGACCGCCCGGCCGCCGAGCACGAGCACGGCACCCCACCCGCGGGGCCCGACCGCGCCGCCACCGATGGATCTGACCGCCCCGAGTCGGCCGTATACCGACCGGATCGCGCCGCGGCGGCCGGAAGTCCCGACCGCGGGGCGTCACCAGGCGATCCGAACCGTGCCGTGGCCGGCTCCACGGGCGGTCCCACGCAGGCTGGTCCCGATCAAGCGGCAGCCGCAGGCGCGCGCCCTGACCGGGAAGAGCAGGCGGGGTCGGCGTATCCGCGTCCGTTCGTCACCCGGTCCGAGCGCCAGACCGCTTCGATCGACATGCCGCCGCCGTCGGGACCGTCCCGACCGGGAGACCCGACGTCAGGCGAGAGCGCGTCGGCCGCGAGCGGCACGGTGCAACCACCCAGGCCACTGAACGCTGCGCCCGGCCGACCCCCGGCGCCTGCCCCCCGCGCCGCCTCGCCCGCCGACGGCGAGCCCGCTCACACGTCCGACCCCGCGCCCTCCGGTGCGGACGCGTCGCCTTCCGATGCCCCTTCGCCCCCACCGGGGCCGCCCTCGCCGGGCACGGGTCCGTCCGGCTCGCAACCGACCGGCGCCCCGGCGGACGCGGCACCGTCGCGCTCTGCGCGACCCGGCGACGGCGCCTCCGTCGGCCCCGCGCCCCGCACCGGCTCGACCGACGCCGCGGGCTCGCCGCCGCCGAGCCAGGATCGTTCGGCACCCGGAGAGTCAACGGCCGAGGGCGTTGCACGCTCGGGATCGGTCCCGTCCGGCGCGCCGCGCTCGGACGAGGGCGGCGCCGCATCGGCAGACGCGCCATCAGCCGCGCCTGCGCCGTGGCCGCACTCCCGCTCGGACGCCTCGTCGGCGGAACCGTCCAGGGCCGACCGTCCTCCGGCCGACGCCCGGTCCGACGCGTCGGCCGAGTCCCGGCGTCTCGCGTCCGCGGCGCACGGGGCCTCCGGCGCCCTCGAGCCTGCCGGTCTGAAGTCGGCCGACGTCACCCGCCCTTCCGTCAGCGGTCCGGAAGGGACAGCCGGGGCGGACAGAAGCGGGTCGACCTCCGCCGATTCCGGTTCCGACGATCCGGCGTCGAAGAGGGGCGCCCATCGGCTGAACACGGAGGCGTACCCGGTCGTCAGCGAGGCGGCTTCGATGCGTCCACGCAACGAGCCGATGCCCGAGCCCGCCGAGCTCTTCCGCCCCGCAGCCCGTGACGCCAAGACATCCGGTCCCGCCCGCCCGGCCGGCCCGGACACCGCCGTCAAAGCTCCCTCCGGCGGGCCGACGAACGGGGCGGACGGACGGTCCCTGGCGCCGGTTCCGCCCGGACCGGGCAAGTCGGGCGGCCGCACCGACTGAGCCGTCACACAGACGAGCGATGGTTACGCTCCGGATGAGTCCGAGCGCACAGAGTCGCGATGTCGCGCGTACGGTGCGCAGCTATGCCGCTCTCCCTATCCGCTGACGTGGTGGTCCCGGTCGGTGTCGGAGTGCTCGTGGCGGTCGTGGCCGCGATCGTGCTCGTGATCGGCCTGCAGCGACGGATTGATGACGCGCCCACGCCTACGCACGACGACTGGACCGGCGAGCACGTGGGTGAGGTCGCCGCTTCGTCGACGCCGAAGGCTCCGCCGAAGCGGACCGTGGCCGAGGCCGTCGCGGCTCGGCACGGCAACACCGATCCATTTCCGGTCGTGTCGGTGCCGGCGCGGGCGAACGCGGCGAAGCCACCGGTCGCCGGTCGACCGCGGCATGCAGCGGCGGCCGACCCGGGTGCGGTTTCCGCCGCAGTGGCGGATTCGGTGGCCGATGCGGCCGGGGCCGCCCCACGCCCGGCCACCACCGCGGGCGGCGCCGCTCCCGGGCAGGCCCCGCACGTCGTGACCGGCCACGCCCGCCACCATCGCCTCACCGACGACGGTGACGATTCCACCTCCCGGTCGGATCCACTCGGCGCGGGGACGTCCGATCATGTCGGTCCTGGTGCCGACCCCCGCTCCGCCGCGGCCGAGCCCCAGGCCGGTTCCGTGCCTGATCCCAGGTCTGCCGCGGCCGAGTCTCAGGCCAGTTCCGTGACCGGCCCCGGATCCGCCGGAGTCCAGGCTCAGGCGGGCCCCGTGCCCGATTTCCGCCCTGCCGCAACCGAGCCCCAGGACGGTTCGGGGCCCGGCCCCGGGGCCGCCGTGGTCCAGCAGCCTCAGAAAGGCCCCGTGCCCGGTCCCCGTTTCGTCGTGACCCACCCCCAGGCCGCGTCCGTGCCCGACGCCCGTTCTGGCGAGGTCCGGCCTCAGGCGGGTCCGGTGGCCGATCTGCGGTCTGCCGCCGTGCCTCAGGCGCGGCCGGATGCCTCGCCCGTCCCCTGTGAGAGCGAGCACCCAACGGGCGGTCCGACGGGCGTGCCCGCCCCGCCGCCCGACTCCGTCATCGGTCAACGCCCGGAGCCGCCGGACCCGGCCGTTGACGACCGGCACGATGCCGCGGCCCATGTGTCGACACGACCTGAGCCCGCCTGTCCCGACCGTCCCGAGATCGGGGCGGGCAGCATCTCGGCCGAATCCACACCGGGGGTGCAGGCGCCGGCGGACATGCTCGGAGCCCGGCGCGCCGAGCAGCAGCATGGCTCCTCCGGCGCGACCAGCCCGATGGCCGCCACCCCGCCCGTGACCGACGCCGCCTCGTCGCACTCCACGGCCTGCGAGCGCGGCCCCCACGACGTCGTGGGCAAAGCCATTCAGCCCGAGTCAGCCGCCGCCGGGCTCGCTGCTGGGTCTGGTCTGCCCGCCGATCACCGACTGAATGGCGCCGGCACGCCCACAGCCGGGACGGGCTCGCCGACCCGTGACGGTCGGGACGCGGCCGATCCCGCGGTTGGCGCGGGCCAGCCCGTCGACCATCGACCGGTGATCGGGGGGAGCGAACCCGCGTCGACGGCCGGGTCGAGCCACAGCGTCGCCGCGGCGGTCGCGCAGGTGCTCGCGGCCCGGGCCGCGGCCAAGACGCCGGATGCCGACCGACGGGGCGACGCCCGGGATCGGCTCCTCGCCGTGCTTCTCGACGACCCGTTGCGCGCAGTGGGCGCCGCGGTTGACCTCCAGGACTGTCAGGAACGCATCGACCGCCTCGCCGCCACCCTGCACGACGAGCGCAGTCGCCTTGGCGACGTGCTGGCGAGACTGGCACGTTCCGGCCTGCGCCCCGACCAGCTCGCTCGCCTCTCCGGACTGTCCGACGCCGAGGTCGCCGAGTTCCTGCGCCGCGGGATCGGCGGATAGCGCGTCATCCGGACTAGCTCTCCGGCGACGCCCTCGCTCAGCCCGCGATCCGACGCAGGCGTGCCGACAGGTGCGGCTGCCGCGGTTGCCCCATCATCTGCCGCTCGTCGACGTACGCCAGGTCACTCCCCTCGACCAGCCCGTACAGCCGGTGCGAGGACACGACCTCCTTCGCCGACGCCGTCCGCACGACCGCGTCGGTCTCGATCTCCCACGACGTCAACGTGCGGGCTCGCCCGTAGAAGATCTCGGTGATCCCCGTGGCGTGGGTGATCAGCACCTCCAGCTCGCCATCGGGCTGGGGCCGCCAGAAGCCGGTCTCGCGGGCCGCGGGCCGCAGCACCTCGCCGTCCGGGCCGAGCAGCCACGCGCGCGCCTCGTAGGACACGAAGGGCCGTCCGTCGTGGGCGAACACGAGCTGCTGGCCGAACGGGTAGGGCCCGTCGATCGTCGGGTAGACGATCTCGCCCTCACCCCGCCACACCCCGATCAGCGGCAGCAGCCCGACGCATTGCGGGTGCAGGTCGGGGCCCTCGCGGAGGTTGGCCGTGTCGTCGGGGACCGGAAGGTCTTCGAAACGGGGGCGGTTGCGCTGCGGCGCGTCGGGCGCGGCGTTCGTGGCGGGCGGCTCGGTCACTGGTCCACCGGCCGTCCGTCCGCGGGCGGCGTGGTGAACAGCCGCCGCAGGAGGTACACGGCGTACCCGACGGTGCCCGCCGAGGCCAGGATCAGCAGCGCGGTGAAGAACCATTGCACGATCGGCCAGCGTACGGCGACCCTGCCGGGAACGTCCGGAGGCCCGCCCGGTCTGTGCGCGGTAACGAGTGCTCCAGCACTCGTTACCGCGCACGGGGGCGCTAGGCCACGCTCACCACCGTGTCGTGCAGGCCCGGCGCGTCCGCCGTGACCTGCGCCTCGCCGTTGCCGCTGCGGTGCAGGGCGCGCAGCGTCCACGTGCCCGGAGCAGCGAAGAAGCGGAACGTGCCGCTGGCCGACGAAACGACTTCGGCGGTGAACTCGCCCGTGCCGTCGAGCAGCCGGACGAAGGCGCCGCCCACCGGCTCGCCACCGGCGACGACTCGACCGGTGAGCACGGTCTCCTTGGACAGATCGGTGCCCGGCGGCAAGGCCACGGCCTGGTCAGGTGCTCCACACATCAGGCGTTCCTCCCCGCGCCGAGCTCGATCGGCACGCCGATGAGCGATCCGTATTCCGTCCAGCTGCCGTCGTAGTTCTTGACATCGCCGTGGCCGAGCAGCTCGTGCAGGACCACCCAGGTGTGCGACGACCGCTCACCGATGCGGCAGTAGGCGATCGTGGCCTTGGAACCGTCGAAGCCCTCGTCGCCGTAGAGCTTCGCGAGGTCCTCATCGGACTTGAACGTGCCGTCCTCGTTGGCCGCCTTGCTCCACGGGATGTTGATCGCCCCGGGGATGTGGCCGGGCCGCTGCGACTGCTCCTGCGGCAGGTGCGCAGGCGCGAGGATCTTGCCGGAGAACTCGTCGGGCGAGCGGACGTCGACCAGGTTCTTCTGCCCGATCGCCGCCACGACCTCGTCGCGGAACGCGCGGATCGAGGTGTCAGGCGCCTGCGCGGTGTAGGTGGTGGGCTCGCGGCCGATGACCTCGGTGGTCAGCGTGCGCCCGTCGAGCTCCCACTTCTTGCGGCCGCCGTCGAGCAGCTTGACGTCCGCGTGGCCGTACAGCTTGAACTGCCAGTACGCGTACGCGGCGAACCAGTTGTTGTTGCCGCCGTAGAGGACGACGGTGTCGTCGTTGCCGACGCCCTTCGCCGACAACAGCGCGGCGAACTGCTCGGCGTCGACGATGTCGCGCCGCACCCGGTCCTGCAGCTCGGTGGTCCAGTTGATCTTGACGGCGCCGGGGAGGTGTCCGCCGTCGTAGGCGGTGGTGTCCTCGTCGACTTCGAGGAACACGATCCCTTGCGTGCCGAGGTTCTTCTCGGCCCAGTCGGCAGTGACCAGGACATCCTGGCGGCTCATGCGGAAACTCCCTTGGTGGACGTCGTGCGGAGACGGGCGATCAGCCCGTAGAGCTCGCAGCCCAGGCAGAAGCCGAAGGCGGCGTTGAGGAACGCGGTGGCCACCACGCCGAGCGCGGTGAGGCCCGTGGCGTACCCGGCGAGGCCCACCGCGGCGAAGACGAGCCCGACGGCCTGGGAGAACCGGACCGGGGCGGCGTCCTCACGCGCGGTGGGTGGGCCGATCCGCGGCGCCACGAGCAGCCGGAACACCGTCGAGTACGGGGCGAAGCGCAGGCCCGCGAACGCGGCGAGCGCGAACACCGTGACCTGGGCCGCCAACAGCCACACGCTGCCGGTGACGAGCACCAGCGAGAGGACGGCGGTGGTGAACCCGGCGGCGAACCGCACGCCTCGGGGATCGGCAGGCGGATCCGGCCGGTTGTCGGACATGGCAGTGCTCCTGAGTGATGGCGACGGTGGTGAGAACCCTCAGGAGGCCCGACACAGGCAGCTGCCGACGCGGCACAGATCGACTGCGCGACGTCGGGTCAGCGGCCAGTTCACGGCGCCGAGGGTAGCTGAGGATCGCTGCTTGTGGGAGCGCCGCATTCACGCGACCAGCGCCGGGGCCAGCGCGGACGTCAGCTCGGTGGCGCGCGGCACACCGCTGACGCGCAGCAGTTCGGCGCCCGCGCGGTCGAACGCGACCGTCGTCGGCGTGCGCAACACGTGGAGGGCCCGCGCGACGTCGGGGCGCTCGGCGACGTCGACCTCGACGTGGACCACGCCCGCCGTCCGGGTGGCGAGCCCGTCGAGCACCACGGCGGTCTGGCGGCACGGCGTGCAGACCGGCGAGGACAGCTGGAGCAGCAGGATCCGCTCGCCCGCAACGGGAGCACGTCCGGCCAACGCCCAGCCGCCCGTCGCCGTACCCCGGCGCGTCTGCCCGGACCGCGCCCGCAGCACCAACCCGACCACGGTGGCGACGGCGAGCGCGCCCACCACCGCGGATACCCCGACGAGATCCACGTGATCACCAACCCGCGTCCGGCCGCGCCCATTCCCACCGCACCCAGCCGGACGCCCGTGCTCACCGGAGCGGGGCGAGGACGACGACCAGGGCCGGGAGCGTGTCGTGGGCACGGGGCGTCGACAGCGGGATGGTCGTGATCGCGGCGTCGGCGTCGACCAGGACGCGACGCCACGCGTTCGGGGGAAAGCAGGCGTCGAGCTCCGCCTCGCCGAACGGGGACGGCGCCGGGATCCCGGTCGCGATGGCCCACGCGAGCGCGGCAGGCAGGCCGCGCGGCCCGGCGCCGAGCCGCTCCAGATAGCCCAACGGGTTGCCACGGTGGTTCGTCTCGCTGATCAGCACCCGGCCGCGGTCGCCGACGAGCGTGCCGACGCCGCTCGCCAGCCGCCGCCGGGCGGGCACGTCCAGGACGTGGAGGACGCCGCGGACGAACACGTTGGCGTCCCCGCCGACGACATCCCGAAGCACCCGCCCCGCCCCCGGCTCGGTCACGTCGAGCACCCGGAACGCGACGCCCGGCGTACCCGCGCTCTCCGCCTCCGCCCGCGCGACGGCGGGCGGGGAGACGTCGACGCCGACGGCCGTCGGGAAGTGGGCCGCCAGCGCACGGGTGAACCGCCCGTTGCCGCAGCCGATGTCGACGACGGGCAGGGCGGGGTCGGCGTACTCGCCGAGCAGGTGGAGATAGCGGACCGCCTCGGCGGGGCTGCTCGCGTCCCAGAGCACGTCGCCGCCGTCGCCGGTGGCCCGCACCCCCGCCCAGAAGTGGTCCCAGTGGCTGCTCGCCTGCCGCGGCACCCGGCGTCGAAGGCGAAGGACGTGCGCCGCGATGAAGATCCGCTTCCACACCGGCGCCTCCGCAGGACGTCGTCACCCACCAGTGTGAACCGCCTCGACCGGCGCTGCCAGCGCTGCGTCGCGGCGTCGACACGGACAGTGCCGGGGTAGCGCGCGCAGGCGACCGGCTACCCTCCCAGGCGATGGCCGGGCCAGCAGAGCACTTCGGTGTCCGTGTGGAGGAGACGGGCATCGTTCGGCTGCGGTGGCCGCCCGGCCTGCGCATCACCGGCCCGATGGCCACGGCGGCCGTGGCCGCGGTCGACGAGCTCAACGGCGGGTGCGAGCGGCCCCTGCTGGTGGAGATGGCCGGTGCCGAAACCCCGACCCGCGAGGCCCGCGAGCGGTTCGGGGAGCGGTGCTCGGTGTCCCGGGTCGCGCTGCTCGGGGCGTCCTCGGTCGACCGGGTGCGCGCGAGCCTCGTCCCCGACCTCGGCCGCAAGGGCCACCCGGTGCCCACGCGCTTCTTCACCTCGGAGCCCGCGGCCGTGGCGTGGCTGCTCGAGGCGTGACGCTCAATCCAGCGTCAGGTTCCGCGCCCGGCCGCTGATCTGCAGGGTGCCGTCCTTCGCCTGGAACGTGTCGGCCGTGACGTCAAGGGGCAGGTCGCCGGTGATCAGCGGCACCCGGAAGAGGTCGAGGATCTGCCGCAACACCGACCCCGGCACGGGCAGGCCGGTGCCGTCGGACAGCCGGGCGTCGACCGGGACGATCGACGGCTTGCCCTTGTCCAGCTGCAGGGTGGCGAGCACGGCGATCTCGGCCGACTTGCCGAAGAACTCGACGGTGCCGACCAGTCGGACGGTGCGCTCGGGGCTCATCTTCACCACCGAGGCGTCGGCGCCCTTCTTGACCGCCTGCTGCAGAGTGTTCGCGTCGACGCTCTCGATCCGGATCTTCTTGGCCTCCGGGATCAGTCGCTGGAGGTCCGCGGCGTTGATCTTCACGATGCCTTCGGCCGTGGCCGCCGTGAGCGACTTCGGCCCCGGCCCGAGCATCATCGACAGCGGCGCGCTGACGTCGTGCAGGCGGGCGTTGATCTCCAGCTCCTTGAACGAGCCGTAGGGGATGCGCGTGGCGTCGACGTCGATGCTGGAGTACGTGCCGGAGATCGCCTGGGTGAGGAACGGGAAGCCGTTGATCCGCACCGATGGGTCGTCGACGAGCCCCAACTCCCCGCGCATCTGTCGCGACACCGCCGACTCGGTGTACGCGGCCGCGGCGAAATCGGCCGCCACCGCAACGCCTGCCAGCACCAGCAGGATGATGATCAGTCCACGCATGCCGCCTCCACGACGTCGACCGTAGGGCCGCCGTACGTGGGGGCTGCGCGGGGGAGCTGTGTCGAAGCGCGCGTCTCGTGCGCTACGCATGGGGGCGTCCACCCGGTTATCCTCCAACGATCCGCGTGGTGGTGTTCCGGCCGGGTCACGCGGGGGTGAACGGTAGCGGTCAGCGACGCCCGCCGTGGAGCCCGGCGTGAGAGGAGACCGGGAGTGGAACTCCTGCTGCTGACCGCCGATCCCGAGCCCGGGTCGGTACTGCCGGCGCTGACGCTCCTGCCCCACGGCGTGCGCACGGCCGCCCCCGAGGTGGCGGCGCTGCTCGACGCGGGCCCGCACGACGCGGTGCTCGTCGACGCCCGCACCGACCTCGTCGCCGCTCGCAGCCTGTGCCGCCTGCTCGGCAGCACCGGCATGGACGTGCCCGTGATCGCGGTGCTCACCGAGGGCGGCCTGGTCGCGGTGTCGGGGGAGTGGGTCGTCGACGAGATCCTGCTGCCCGGCGCGGGCCCGGCCGAGGTGGACGCGCGGCTGCGGCTGCTCAAGTCCCGGCCGGGCGCCGACGCCGGACGTGATGGCGGCGCGCTCGTGCTCGGCGAGCTCGTGATCGACGAGGCCACCTACGCCGCACGGCTGCGCGGACGGCTGCTGGAGCTCACCTACAAGGAGTTCGAGCTGCTCAAGTACCTCGCCCAGCACGCGGGCCGGGTCTTCACGCGCGCCCAGCTGCTGCAGGAGGTCTGGGGGTACGACTTCTTCGGCGGCACCCGCACGGTCGACGTCCACGTCCGCCGTCTCCGCGCGAAGCTCGGCACCGAGCACGAGCAGATGATCGGCACCGTCCGCAATGTCGGCTACAAGTTCGTGCGGCCGAGCCGGGGCGCGCTCGGGGTGGCCGCCGCCGTCGGTGACGTCGAGGACGACAGCCCCGACGAGGAGGCCGATCGCTCGCCCACACGGCTGGCCGGTCTGGCGTGACGGGGCCGTAGGGTCCGGGTCGTGGCGGAGTTGCGGTGGAGCGGGGCCCTCACCGGCGAGGAGATCGCGCAGGTCCAGGCCGTGGTCGCCGCGGCGACGGACGCCGACGGCACCGCGCCGCTGTCCGAGCACGTCCTGCTGCACCTGCGCCACGGCGGCGACACCCAGGCCGCGCACCTGCTCGCCCGGGAGGGCGACGAGCTGGTGGGGTTCGCCCACCTCGACCTCACCGACCCGGTCGCAGGCGGCGCGGGCGAGCTCGTGGTGCACCCGGCGCATCGGCGATCGGGCCTGGGGTCGCGCATCGTGCAGGCGCTGCTCGACCGCACCGCACAGGCGGGCGCACCCGCGGGCGGGCGGCTGCGGCTCTGGGCGCACGGCGAGCACCCGGGCGCGGTCGCGCTCGCCCGCCGGCTCGGGTTCACGCAGGCGCGGGTGTTGTGGCAGATGCGCCGCAGCCTGCTCGCGCCGCTCGCGGAGCCCCGCCTTCCCGAGGGAGTACGGCTGCGCCCGTTCGTCGTCGGCACCGACGAGCCGGAGTTCCTGCGCGTCAACAACGCCGCCTTCGACTGGCACCCCGAGCAGGGCGGCTGGGACCTCGAGCAGGTCAAGCTCCGCGAGGCCGAGCCCTGGTTCGACGCGCAGGGCTTCCTGCTCGCTGTGGACGCCGACGACCGCCTGCTCGGCTTCCACTGGACCAAGGTGCACGGCGGTGCTGACCCCGGCACGCACTCCCACGAGCCCATCGGCGAGGTGTACGTGCTGGGCGTGGACCCGTCGGCGCGCGGCCTGCACCTCGGCTCGGCGCTCACCCTGGCCGGGCTCCGCCACCTGCGCGACCGCGGGCTGCGCCAGGTGATGCTCTACGTCGAGGCGGACAACGACAGCGCCGTGCGCGTCTACCGCGATCTCGGCTTCACGCGGTGGGACACCGACGTCTCCTATGTCCGGTGACGGTCACGAGATTCGTCACGGTCACGTCCGCGCCCACCAGCGTCCCGCACAGGCGGCTGACGTCAGCTTGCCGCTGAGGGGGGATCGGCGTAGAGCGAGGGCGAGAGCCGGTATCCCGCCCCGCGGATGGTGGTGATGAGCTGACCGTGTACCGGGTGCATGCCCAGCTTGTCGCGCAGTCGCTTGATGTGGACCGCCACCGTGTTGGTGTCAACCTCATGACCCCAGACCGCCGTGCTGATCTCGTGGCGGTCGGCCACCCGACCGCCACGACGGATGAGGTACGCCAGCAGTTGCAGCTCGCGCGTCGTGAGCGGCACCTCGCGTCGGTCCAGCCGCACCTCGTGGCGACCCGAGGTCGACGATCACGGGACCTACGCTCAGAACACCCGCTGTGTCGAGTTCGGCCCGATCTGAGGGATCCGTGCCCAGGCCGATCCGCAGCACGGCGTCCAGATCGTAGGGACGGGCCACGGTGGCGTGCGCGCCCGCATCGAGTGCTGCGCGGGCCAGCACCTCCTCCGAGGTCGCGGCGCCGACCAGGATGCACATCCGCCATCGATGGCTGATGGTCCGGATGACCGCGCTGCTGTCCAACGTCGGCAGCCGGGCCGCGACGATGACGAGCTCGGGGCGCGTCGCCCCGGCGAGCACGAGCGCATCCCCACCGTCGCGAGACCACGACGATCCGTAGCCCACGCCGGCGGGCAGGCTCCACCAGTTCCCGCTTCCCACGTCCTCATCTGGCTCGACGAGCAGCATCGGTCAGCGGGCTCGCCCCACTCGCCCGCCGGTACCGAGTGCCGACGATCCTCACGCGTTTCCCCCGGCATCGCGCACTGCCCTCCCCCGATGGGTCGAAGGGACGGCCGGGGCCGGCCGTGACCCTGCCTGCCGATGGCGACACCGCGGCTCGGCGATCAGCCGAAGCGACCCGAGATGTAGTCCTCGGTGGCGGCCTCCTTGGGAGCCGAGAACATCTTCTTGGTGTCGTCGATCTCGACGAGCCGCCCCGGCTGCCCGACACCGGCGAGGTTGAAGAACGCCGTCTGATCCGAGACGCGTGCGGCCTGCTGCATGTTGTGGGTGACGATCACGATGGTGAAGTCCTGCTTGAGCTCGCCGATGAGATCCTCCACGGCGAGTGTGGAGATCGGGTCCAACGCCGAGCACGGTTCGTCCATGAGCAGCACGTCGGGTTGGATGGCGATCGCGCGGGCGATGCACAGCCGTTGCTGTTGCCCACCGGAGAGGCCTGCGCCGGGCTTTGCCGAGGCGGTCTTTGACCTCGGTCCACAGGTTCGCCCCGCGCAGAGCGCGCTCGGCGACCTCGTCGAGGGACTTGCGGTCCCTGACGCCCTGCAGGCGCAGCCCGGCGACCACGTTGTCCCTGATCGACATCGTCGGAAAGGGGTTCGGCCGTTGGAAGACCATGCCGATGGTGCGCCGGACGGACACCCGGTCCAGTCCCGGGCGATAGATGTCCTCCCCGTCGAGCAGGACCTCGCCCTCGACGCGGGCCCCGGGGATCTCCTCGTGCATCCGGTTGAGGGTGCGCAGCACGGTCGACTTCCCGCAGCCGGAGGGTCCGATGAGCGCCGTGACGGAGCCGGGCTGCACGGTCATCGTGACCGCGTCCACCGCGTGGAAGGAGCCGTAGTAGATGTTGAGTTCTCGAGTCTCGATGCGTTTGGCCACGACTGCGCTGCCTGCCGATCTAGGAGCTCTTGGGCGCCAGCAGGCGCGAGGCGATGGCGGCGAGCATGATCAGCACGCCGACGAGGATGATGAGCGTGAGGGCCGCGCCCCAGATGCGGAACTGCCCGGCGGGCAACGGATTCGTCAGCTCGGTGTAGATCAACAGTGGCAGGGAGGCCATGTTCCCGTTGAAGAGGTTGTAGTTGATCGACCGGCTGTAGCCGACGAGGACCAGCACCGGCGCGGTCTCACCGATGACGCGGGCCAACGCCAGCAGGACGCCGCTGATGATGCCGGAAAGCGCCGTGGGAACCACGATGCGGACGATCGTGACCCACTTCGGGATGCCGAGCGCGTAGGACGCCTCCCGAAGATCGCCGGAGACCAGTCGCAGCATCTCCTCGGTGGAGCGGATCACCACGGGGAGCATCAGCAGGATGAGCGCCAGCGACACGGCGAACGCGCTCTGCTGGAATCCCAATGTCGAGATCCACACGCTGAAGACGAACAGCGCGGCCACGATGGAGGGGATGCCGGAGAGGACGTCGACGAGGAACGTGGTCACCTGGGCCAGTCGGCCCCGGCCGTACTCGACGAGATAGATGGCGACCAGCAACCCCAGCGGCACGGCGATGATCGCGGCGGTGAACGACTGGACGAGTGTGCCGTAGATGGCGTGGTAGACCCCGCCGCCGAACTGCTCGGGCAGGATCCCCTGCAGGGACTTGGTCCACCAGGTTGCCGAAACCACCGCGGCGACACCCTTGATGATCACCTGGAAGAGCACCCACAGCAGTGGCACGAGCGCCAGCAGGAAGCACAGGGTGACCAGGACTCGTGCCATCTGGGCCTTGATCCGTCGCGCCGCGCTGGTCGGGATGAAGGTCGGCGTGCCCGTCCCCCGGGTCAGTGGTGCTTGCCCGTGCCGGTGTCCGTGCCTGTCGTGGTGCTCATGCCGCGACCCTTCTGCCTGCGACGGCGCGCGCGATGGCGTTGACGATGAAGGTGAGGACGAACAGCACGAAGCCGGCGGCGATGTAGGCGCCGGTCGGCAACGGCTGGCTGAACTCGGCGGCCGCGGAGGCGATCTTCGAGGCGAAGGTGTAGCCGCCGTCGAACAGACTGAAGGTCGACGGGCTCGACGCTGTGCGCAGGATGATCAGTACGGCGACCGTCTCGCCGAGCGCGCGGCCGAGCCCGAGCATGGCGGCGGCGATGGTCCCGCTCCGACCGAAGGGGATCACCGTCATGCGCACGACCTCCCACTGGGTGGCGCCGAGCGCCTGGGCGGCTTCGATGTGGCCGCGGGGGGTCTGCCGGTACACCTCGCGGGTGATGGCGGTGATGATCGGAAGGATCATCACGGCGAGGACCACGCCCGCGACGAACATCGAGCCGCCGATCGAGACGTTGCCCGTGGCGAACAGCGGGAACCAGCCCAGGGTGTCGTTGAGGAACTGGCCGAAGGGCGTGATCGCGGGGGCGAGGACGAGCGCGCCCCACAGCCCGAAAACGATCGACGGGACGGCGGCGAGCACGTCGACGATGCTCCCGAAGATCGACGCCAGTCGCCGCGGCGCGTAGTTGGTGAGGTAGATCGCGATGCCGATCGAGACGGGCACCGCGAGCACGAGCGCGAACGCCGAGCTCAGCACGGTGACGACCAGCAGGTCGCGGATGCCGAACCGCAGGTTCGTGGGATCGGTGGTGGAGAACTCGGTGCTGGTGAGGAAGTTCGCCTGGTTCGCGGCCAGCGACGGTATCGCCTGTGACCAGCAGGAACACGGCGATCAGGACGATGGCGACGACGATCACCAGGCCCGATGCGGTGGTGAGCCTCTCGAACACGGTGTCGCCGATGCGCCGACGCGTTGACAGCCGTGGGGTGGCAACTTCGGCCATGGCGGGCCGCCTTCCGGTCAGGCCCCGACCCCGGCCCCGGCGCCGTGCGCGCCGGGACCGTGATCGGGGACGGTGGGGCTGAGCTGCATCAGGACATGGCGTTGACGGCGGTGGTCAGCTTGGTCTTGAAGGAGTCCGGGATCGGGATGTAGCCGTTGTCGGCCAGGCCCTCCTGCCCGCCGTTGATGGTGGACTGCAGGAAGGCTTTGACCGCCTTGCCGGTGTCGGCGTCGGCGTACTTCGAGCAGACGATCTCGTAGGTGGCCAGCACGATCGGGTACGCACCCGTCGCTTCGGGCTTGTAGAACGACGAGGTGTCCAGCACCAGGTCGTTGCCCGATCCCTTGACCTTGGCCCCGGAGATGGTCTTGCCCACCGACTCGGTGCTGATCTGCGACCGGATCCGGTCCGGCCGAGGTGACGACGCTGGCCATCGAGAGGTTCTGCGACTTGGCGAAGGACCACTCGTTGTAGGTGATCGCACCCGGCGTGCTCTTGATCGCCGCTGAGGTGCCCTCGTTGCCCTTCGCGCCCTCGCCGACGCCGCCGTTGAACGTCTTGCCCGCACCCTTGCCCCACGCGCCGTCCGAGGCGGCGTCCAGGTACTTCTGGAAGTTGTCCGTCGTGCCGGACTGGTCGTTGCGGAAGACGACGGTGATCTTCGTCGGCGGGCAGTTGCTTGCCCGGGTTGAGTGCGGCGATGGCCGGGTCGTTCCACTGCGTGATGCCGCCGTTGAAGATCTTCGCGGCCGTCGGGTCCGTCGAGGGCCAGCCCGTCGACGCCCGCGAGGTTGTAGGTGATCGCGATCGGCCCGAACACGACCGGCAGGTTCCACGCGGGCGAACCACAGCGGGCAGCCGCCTTGTCCGGCTCGCCCGCTCGCCGCGTTGAGCGGGGAGTCGGACCCGCCGAAGTCGGTCTGCTTGCCGATGAACTCACTCACCCCGGCGCCGGAGCCGTTGGAGGTGTAGTTCAGCGTCTGGCCCGAGCAGGCGCTCTCGAACGCCGCGACGAACCGGGTCATGGCGTTGGACTGCGCGGTCGACCCACTCGCCTTCAAGGTCGGTTTGCCGCCACACTGGACCCCGGACTCGCCGCCGGCGGCACCGCTCGCGGTGCCGCCGGACGCCGGGGAGTTGTTGTCGCTGCCGCAGCCGGCAAGCAGCAGCGCGCCAGCCGCAAGACACGCTGACCGCGACACCGGATCGATTGAGCTTCACGTAGCTCCTTCGGGGGATGACGGTGTGCCCACGGCCGGTCGCCGCGGACGTCCGAGGGAACTGCGGACAAGTCCGCAGCGCAGCATCGTCGCTGCTCGGACCGGAACGCTAAACCGGGCGATGAATGCAATCTGCAGCCAGGATGAACGCACGATGAATGACGGTCCGCATCGGACGCGATGGTCGTGCACTCGATCGGGCTAAGCGCTGCCCTCGACCCTAGCCGCCCGCGATGCGTCCTTGATGCCGAGGCTCGGCCGATCAGATATGGCGGCGACCGTCTGGATCGGCAGCGTGCCAGGGTTCTGGCCCGTCACCGCGTAGACCGTCGCGCGCCCCACCAGCACGGCATGGTCGGCGAAGCGCTCGTAGTAGCGAGCGAGCAGCGTCAGGTCGACGGCGGCGGGCACGCCGTGCGCCCACGCGGGGTCCAGGAGCACCGTGAACATGTGCCGGTGCAGCCGGTCGAGCGCGTCGTCGTCATCATCGAGCTCGGCGGCCAGCAGGACGTTGCGGGTGCGGGCGACCTCGGCCGTCTTGAGCGCCATGGCGACCGCAAGCCGACCCATCTCGGCGAAGTCGTCGCGCACTTCGGCGGGTACGGTCCGGCCGCGGCTCGCGACTTGCGCGACGTGCAGCGCGAGATCGCCCATCCGCTCCAGGTCGGAGGCTGCGCGGATCGCCGCGACCGTGGCGCGCAGGTCGCCCGCGACAGGCCCGTGCAGGAGCATGGCGTCGGTCGCGGTCTCCTCCACCCGCGCGCGGAGGGCGTCGATGTCCGCGTCCCCGACGACCACCTGGTGGGCCAGCCGCTCCCGGCACTCCAACAACGCGGTCGTGGCCCACTGCATCGCGTGTGCCGTGGCCGTGGCCATGTCGGCGAGCAGCTGCGCCAGATCCGCGAGCTGGCGCGGCAGCGGGTCGACGGGCACGGCGTCAGACCGTCAGGGGGCCGGGCATCCGCCCCGTCACGACGTACACGATCCGGCGGGCGACGGCGACGGCGTGGTCGGCGTAGCGCTCGTAGAACCGGGCGAGCAGGGTGATGTCGACGGCGGGCCCGACCCCGTGGCTCCAGTTGCGGTCCATGAGCACCGTGAACATGTGCTGGTGGAGGTCGTCCATGGCGTCGTCGTCGGACTCCAGCTCGGCGGCCTTCGCGAGGTCGCGGGAGCGGATCACGTCGCCCGCCTTGCGCGCGAGGGCGCAGCCGACCCGCCCCATCTCGGCGAAGTAGGGCGCCACCTCGGCGGGCAGCACGGACTGGGGGTGCCTGCGGCGGGCGGCCCGCGCGACGTGCAGCGCCAGATCGCCCATGCGCTCGATGTCGCCCGCGCCGTGGATCGCGGCGACCACGATGCGCAGGTCGGTGGCCACCGGCGCCTGCAGCGCCAGCAGCGCGAACGCCTGCTCCTCGGCGCGGTCACGCAGCTCGTCCACGCGGATGTCCTCGGCGATGACCTCCTCGGCCAGCTGCAGGTCGACCTCCAGCAGCGCCCGCGTCGCCTTGGCCAGCGCCTCCGCGACCTCCTCGCACATCCCCGCGAGGCTCGTGGCCAGCTCATCGAGTTGGTCCTGGTAGGCGTCGCGCATGGCCTGAGGGTAACCGGCGGTCGCCGATCGAAACGGATCTGCGGCTGAAGCGGAGATGAACGCCCGACGACCGTCAGGGGCAGGTCACCGCGGTCGGTGCCGGGCCGGGCGGCGGCTCGCTCGATCCGGTGGGCGCGGTGGTGGGGGCGCGGACGACGCCGTCGAACGATCGGCCGAGCACGAGCTGCAGCACCCCGGTGGCGCCCGGGTCCGGCACAGTGGTGGCGGCCGGGACGGTGGCGGCGAGCAGCTGCGCGGCCGCGCTCTGGTCGGGGGAGTAGCGGATGAGGGTCTGCGGGGTCGGCTGGGCGGCGTTGGTGACATCGCCGACGCCGAAGCCGAGCCCACGCAGCGTGTCCGCGATCTTCCCGGCGAGCCCGGGCCGGTCGGCGGCGTTGGCGATCTGCACCTTCAGGTCCGACGGGTGCGGGCCGCCGGTCGTGCCCGGCGCGGTGGTGGGGAGCGGGGCGTCGGTGCGCAGCGCGTCGAACACGGCGGCGGCGTCGGTGGCGCGCAGCACGGAGCCCTGGCCCGCGGGGTCGGGGTCGGTGGGGACGGCGGTGAACGTCACGCCGCTCGCGCCGAGGTCGCGCAGCGAGCGGGACAGGGCGAGCACCTGGTCGAGGTCGGCGGCGTCGGTGGTGAGGACGTGGCCGAGCGCCGGGCGCAACGCCGCCACCCGGCGCAGGTTGATCAGGCCGAGGCCGGACAGCGCCGGGCCGAGCACGGCGGACAACACCTGTTGCTGGCGTTCGATGCGCCCGCGGCCCGTCGCCGGGTCGCCCGCGACCGACGCGGCGCGCACGAAGTCGGTGGCGTGCCGGGCGTCGAGCGTGATCGTGCCCGGCGTGGGGACGACGGGGCCGAGGGCCGTGTCGAGGACCGCCCGCGGCGTGCAGAATCGCACCCCGGAGAGCGCGTCGACGGCGTCGCCGAGCCGGGCGAGGTCGAGCCCGACGTAACGGGTGATCGCCAGGCCGGTCAGCTGCTGCACGGTGCGGGTGGCGCAGCGGGGACCGCCGACGTCGAGTGCGCTCGCGAGCTGCGTGCGGGCCTGGGCGGGCACGGTGTCCGTCGTGTAGGTGGCCCCTGTGGGGTCGTACCGCTCGCAGGGCGGCCGGGAGACCTCCAGGTCGGCGGGGATCGCCAGCACCGTCAACGCCCCGTTCCGGGGGAGGTGGGCGACGACGACCGTGTCGGGGCGGGCGGTGGCGCCGGGTGTCGCGGCGCGGTCGGTGGCGACGAGCAGCACGTTGTCGTCCCCGACCTGCGCGGCCGCGTTGACGATGGCGCCGGAGCCGGGGTCGAGCGCCGCGGCCCCGGGCACGGCGGCGGCGAGCCAGCGCTGGGCGCCCCAGCCGACGCCCGCGGCCGCGACGACCACGACGGTGACGGCCAGCGCCACCAGCCGCAGGGCGTTCGGCCGCCGCCTCCGCGGCGTCGGGTCGGGGGTGTCGCCGGGCTCGTCCCGGCTCGCTCCGAGCGTGAGGCCCGCGTGGGCGGCAGTGAGGCGGGTGAGGGTCTCGTCGATGCGCTTGACGCGAATCGTGGCCTCGACCAACGCCTCGGCCGCCGCCGCACCCTCCGCGGCCGGCGTGGCGGCGTTGTCCTTCGGTCGGGCGGCGGGGTCTCGGCGGCCGCGCCCGGGCCGCCCCGCGCGCTCCGATCCCTCGTCGGTTGGCCCTCGGCCTGCGTCTCGCCCTGCTCGCCCGGCTCGCGCGGGTTCGTCGTCGGTCCGCGCTCGGCCGGCGTTCCGTCTGGCGCGCTCCGGCTGCGCCTCGATCCGTGCAAGGTCGGTGTCCGCGCCGCGCGTCCGGTCGGCCCCGCGCTTCGGCCCGGCCTCGGTATCGCTCGCCTGCGCGCGCGTCCGCCTGGTGGCTGCACGCTCGACGTCGCGCGCCTGCCCGGCGGGTGCCCACTTGCCGGTCGCACCCTCGGCGTCGCGGGCTTGCCTGCCACTTGCGCGCCCAGTGCCCGCGCGCTCGGTGTCGCGCGGTTGCCCGGCGCGTGTCCGCCCGGCGTCCGCTCGCTCGGCATCGCGGCCCTGCCCCGCATCACGCCCGGGCCGGTCGCCGCGACGCAGGTCTTGCGCCCGGCCACCGGCGCCGTCGCGCGCCTGCGATCCGACGGCCGCGCTCGATCGCCCGACTTGGCCGGCGGCTGGTGGCCGCCCCGCTTGGGCAGCGGGCGGCCCCACGGCAGGCCCGGGCAACGGCGCACGCCCGTTCGGCGCGGACGACGCAGGCCATAGGTTCGGCGGAGACGCGCGGCGCCCGTTCGGCTCGGGCGGCGGCGGAGGTCCGTCCGTCCCGGACGACAGCGGACGTGCGTCCGTCCCGGACGACAGCGGACGTGCGTCCGTCCCGGACGACAGCGGACGTGCGTCCGGCCCGGACGATAGTGGACGTGCGTCCGTCCCGGACGACAGCGGACGTGCGTCCGGCCCGGACGATGGTGGACGCCCGTTCGGCCCGGACGATGGTGGACGCCCGTTCGGCCCGGACGATGGTGACGCCCGTTCGGCCCGGGCGACGCACGCCGCCCGTTCGGCGGCACCGATGCAGGCAGCCCGTCCGCCGCGGGAAGTGGCGGGCGCCCGTTCGGTGCGGGAGAGCCAGGCCGCCCGCCGGACCCGGGCAGCGGCGCCCGTCCGTTCGGCCGGGACGACGCAGGCTGCCCGTCGTAACCGCTCGGCGGGCGCCCGCTCGGCGGTGGCGACGGCGGATACCCGGGCAGCGGCGCAGGCCGTCCGCCTGGCGACGACGATGCGGGGCGCCCGTTCGGCGCGGGTGGGCGCCCCGTCGACGGGATCGGGTGCCCACGAGCCGTCGTCCACGCCGCGGGAGCACCGGGGCCCGGGGCGCCGGGCGGCCACTCGGATCGCGGCCAGGGCTCCCCGCCCCCCGGTTGGTCGACGCCGTGCTCCCGATCCGCCCACGGCGACGCCGGGTCCCGCGACGGCGGCCGTTGCCTTGCAGATGCCTGCGGGCCCGCGGTCTGGGCCTCCACCACAGGCGGCGCCGAATCGTCGGCAACGGCAGGCGTCGGTTCGACACCCCGTTCGGCCCGTTGGCGTTCGGCCTCCTCGGCCGCGCGGCGGCGGGCCGCCCGACCGCCCGGGACCGCGGCGCCGCCGGTCAGCCCCAATCGCGCGAGGACGTCGTCGGAACCCGGCGCGGGCGACGCGCGCCGGGCCCGGTCCGGACCGTCCGCCACGTCACCTCCCCGCGCCGTACACGACAGAGGGCGGGTGAGATCGTCACGATCTCGCTCCCGCCCCCTCCAACACGCACGAGCTTACGAAGGCCGCCGTCGTGGATCACAGGAGGGTCTCGACGGCCCGCGGCTGGCTGATGGCCCGCCGTTGTCCGGCCGGACCAGCGAGATGGACACGGCCCATGAGCTCGTCGCGGTAGGCCACGGCGTTCCGACCGGAGTTCTTGGCGGCGTACAGCAGAACGTCCGCTGCGCCGATCAGCCGCTCGGTATCGGTGAACGGCCCTGCGCCGTGCGCCACTCCGATGCTGATCGTGACCCGCAGCCGGGGATCGAGCTCGTGCCAGGGATGGCGCGCCACCCGCTCGCGGGCCGCCTCGCACGCCAGCACCGCCTCGGCCTTTCCGAAGCCGGGGAGCACCAGCGCGAACTCCTCACCGCCGTACCGCGCGCAGAACGCGCCGTCGGGCAGGTCCCGGCTCAGCTCGCTGACGATCCGCTGCAGCACGCGGTCCCCGAACCGGTGCCCGAAGGTGTCGTTGACCTGCTTGAAGTGATCGGCGTCCGCGAGCGCGACGCAGAGGTTCGACGCGCCCTGCGAGACCAGTAGGGCGACGAGCCGCTCGTCCAGGTAGCGACGGTTGTAGCTCGCGGTGAGGCTGTCGCGTCGGGAGAGCTCGCGGGCCTCGGCGTGCTCCCGGCGCAGGCGGTCGAGCTCGTCCGATGGGCTGCCGTTCAGCAGCCGGACGGCCGCGCGCAGATGCTCGTACGCCTCTTCCCACCGGCCCCGCGCGGCGAGCTCCTCGGCGACCGCCGTGTGCTGCGCCGCGGCGCCGACCGGCTGCTCGACCGTCACCACGCTGACCACCTCCGTCGGAGATGTCGACGCGCAAGCCGATGGTCTTGATAGCCGGCACCCGTTCGCGCGCCCGGCTCAGCCCCCCGAGTGCTCCAGCTCGGCACCGAGCGGCACCGCGGCGTCATCCGGGTCGTCCAGCCACCCTTCCGGCAACACGACCCGGCCGGGCGAGCCCTGCCGTCCGCGGGGCCCCTCGGCGTCGGCCGGGAACGGCAGGTCGGGGTCGAGACCGGCGAGCAGCTCGGCGAGCTCGTCGAGGCTTTCGACCATCCCCAGCCGTCGCCGCGTCTCCGGCCCCACCGGGAAGCCCTTGAGGTACCAGGCGATGTGTTTGCGCATGTCGCGGATGCCCTTGTACGGGCCCATGTGCACGCAGAGCAGCTCGGCGTGGCGACGCATGGTCGCCATGACCCGCCCGAGGCTCGGCGGGGTGGGCAGCGACCGTCCGGCGAACGCGGCTTCGAGGTCGCCGAAGAGCCACGGTCGGCCGAGGCATCCCCGACCGACCACGACGCCGTCGCAGCCCGTCGTCGCGACCATCCGCAACGCGTCCTCGGCGCAGAAGATGTCGCCGTTGCCCAACACGGGCAGCTCGGCGGGCAGGGCGTCGCGCAGGCGGGCGATGGCCGACCACTTCGCCGTGCCCGAATACCGCTGCGCCGCCGTCCGCGCGTGCAGGGATACGGCCGCGACCCCGGCGTCGGCAGCTCGGCGCGCGGCGTCGAGGTAGGTGTGCCGCTCGTCGTCGATGCCGATGCGCATCTTCACGGTGACCGGCCGCCCGTCGGCGTTCGCCACGGCCGCCCGCACGATCGCGGCGAACAACCGCCGCTTGTACGGCAGCGCAGCACCCCCGCCGCGGCGCGTGACCTTGGGGACCGGGCAGCCGAAGTTCATGTCGATGTGGTCGGCGAGGTCGCGCTCGACGACCATCCGCACGGCCCGTCCCATCGCCACCGGATCGACCCCGTAGAGCTGGAGGGAGCGCGGGTGCTCGTCGGCGTCGAAGGCGATCATTTGGAACGTCAGCGGGTTGCGCTCGACGAGCCCGCGCGAGGTGATCATCTCGCAGACGTAGAAGCCCTCGCCCTGTTCGCGGCACAGCCGCCGGAAGCCGGGGTTGGTGATGCCCGCCATCGGCGCCAGCACGACCGGCGTGGCGGAGGCGTACGGCCCGATGGTGAGCGGGCGCGTGACGGCGGGAGCACTCACGTCGCGCCATTTTTCCACGCCGCCACTGATCAGGTGTAACGACGTCGTTTGGCTTCGTACATCCGCTCGTCGGCCTGACGGAGGAGGCGCGCCGGGTCGATCGCGGTCGTGACGTCGGACGCGCTCACGCCGATGGCGGCGGTGATCGTGATGGCCAGGCCTTCGATGGTGAAAGGCTCGGCGACGGCGGCGCGGAGCCGTTCGGCGATGGCGTCGGCCTGGTGGGGCTCGGTGTCCACGCAGAGTACGACGAACTCGTCGCCGCCGAGCCGTGCGCACACGTCCTGCGGGCGCAGGAATGCGGTGAGCCGCCGCGCGAGCTGCTGGAGGAGTTGGTCGCCGACGGCGTGGCCGTGGCGGTCGTTGACGGCCTTGAACCCGTCGAGGTCGACGAAGAGCAGACAGCTCGGGCGGACCTGCCGGATGAGCGCGTCATCGATGCGTTGGGCCAGCAGCGAGCGGTTGGCCAGGCCGGTGAGCGGGTCGTGGTGGGCGCGGTGCAGGAGCTCGGCCTCGAGCGCCTTGCGGGCGTCGATGTCTTCGACGTGCATGATCAGGTGTGCGGGTCGGCCGGGCGCCTCGGGCACGGTCGCCGTGCTGACGAGCACCCAGATGGGGCTGCCGTCGGCGCGCACGAAGCGGCACTCGTGACGCAGGATGCGCTGGCCGCCGGTCTGCACGAGGTGGCAGTTGTGGCGGGCCGCAGGTTGGTCGTCGGGATGGGTGATGGCGAAGAGCGTGCTGCCCTGCAGGCTCGCCGGGGTGCGGCCGAGCAGCTCACCGAGCGCTGGGTTGCAGGTGATCAAGACACCCGTCGGGCTGAGCACGGCCATGCCCGTCGGGGCGTAGTCGAAGGCGCTGCGGATGCCGTGCGCCAAGAGGTCGACGGGCCCCGGTCCCGTCATCGGGACCGTCCGCTCGCCGTCTCGGAGGGGGATGGGACGGCCGTCACTCTGCCGAGTGGCCTTCGGGGCGCCCTGAGCACGGTCGGTACCCGCAGGCGGACGACCCTCCCGACGGCGATGACCCCGTCGGGTCGTGCCGAACGCGCCACGTCACCCTCCCCTCACGCTGAGTGTGCCGTACCCGGCCGTCGCCGTCGAGCGATCGGGGCGTCCGCCACTTCGAGGCTCGCGCCGTTGGCGAGCCGCGTGTCACAGCGCTGGGTCGGGCGCGGTCGCGCGAGCGTCGGCCGGTCCCCGAGTGGCCAGCGGCGGCGCGTTCTCCCGATCTCGACCGGTCGCGCGCCACGGGTGCTGTGGCGCACCCCACCCGGCACGAGCCGTAGGCTGACGGCACGGGCCTCTAGCTCAATCGGCAGAGCAGCGGACTTTTAATCCGCGGGTTCGGGGTTCGATCCCCCGGGGGCCCACCGCTGATGACCTGCGGGAACGGTGTGTCGACGACCTGGCCAAGATCCAGATTGGCTGCGAGTGGTGGTCGGGCGGGGTTCTGCACCGATGCTGATGCCAGCGGAGCGGTCATCCGAAGCGCCGGTAGACACGTCAGGCAACGGGGTCTCGGCCGGATGCAGCGCCCCACCCCGTCCCGACCCCGACATTCCTCGCACGAAGCAAGCTTGGGCTGTTCGCGCCGTGCGCCGTACCATTTGCCGCATGACGTTCACACGGATCACCGTGGATCCCGACCTCATGGCCGGCGTCCCGACGATCCGTGGTCTGCGTATCCCGGTCGCGACCGTCGTGTCGATGGTCGCCGACGGGATGACCGTCGAGGAGATCTGTCGCGACCTCCCCGACCTGGCTCCTGAGGACGTCGCCGAGGCCCTGCGCTATGCGGCTGAGTCCGTCCGAGAGCGGCAGCTTCCGCTTCGTCCCTCTGCATGAGGCTGTTGCTCGACAACAACCTGTCGCCTCGACTGGTGGAGTTGCTGACCCTGGAGGGCTGGGACGTCGCGCATGTGCGCGCCCTCGGCCTCCGGGCGGCCACGGACAAGGCCGTTCTCGAGGCCGCTCGGAACGACCATCGGGTCCTCGTCAGTGCAGACACTGACTTCGGGGCGCTGCTCGCCGCCTCCCATGATCCCGGCCCGTCCATCGTGCTCGTCCGCCGCGTGGTCGGGCGCCGCGTGGAGGAGTTGGCCGGCATTCTGATTGCCAACCTCCCCCAGGTCGAGGAGGACCTCCGGCTGGGCAGCATCGTCGTGATCGGGGACGACACGCTCCGGATCCGCCGCCTGCCCATCGGCTGAACCGTCCAACGCAGGATCGCCGATAGCCGCTTGCGGCTACGACCCGTCCATCCGATGTGGATGCTCGGCTGGCAATCACGATGGCTGCGAAACTCGGCCGGATCGGTGCGGATTGGCCATTGGAGGCAACGGTGTCACGGTGGTGAGCTGCTCAATCCAAGAGGTGCCGCACGAGTACTTGATCTTTAAATCCGCGGGTTCGGGTTTCGATCCCCCGGGGGCCCACCACGTCTGAAGTGCGGAAACGGTCGGCTAGACTGACTAAACAAGATCGAGATTGGCTGCGAAGTCGGCGTCCCTTCGCTGGGCGGACTTGCTGCGGCACGAGTAGGAAATGGTCGTAGCCGCCCGTCGTGGTCGACTTGAGATAAGGGACGAGTTCGTTGCCACGCCTCACCGACTCGGCGGATCCGGAGCCCGTCCATGAGCGGCTTCGGTCTGTGCACCCGGGCGAGGGCATTCAGCGCGTGCTGCAGGCCGTCTTCGCTCAGGCGGTAGTAACGCCTGCGCGGCCTGCCGTACTCGCGGGAATCAATGTCTTCCCACCTGCTGACGAGCCAACCAGCACGCTCGAGGCGCGCCAGGATGGGATGGACGGTGCCGGTCGGCAGCCCGGCCAGTCGGCACACCTCAAGGCCATACAGCTCCCGTTCGGGCTCCTCGACGAGTGCGCGCAGCACGAGCTGCGTGGTCGTCGTCATACGGGGCGGCGCGCCTGCCATTCTCGAAGTCTACCTAGCCCCTAGGTAGAGGACAAGAATCGCTAGTGCGGTGTCCACGAACGTTGCCGGGTCGATCGCGTGATCCAGGCGGCGACTCGCAAGGCGCCGCCCGAAGCTCATACCGGCGTATTCGCGAGGGCGGCAACGCCGCGAGTCGTCGTCTGGGCGCGTGAGCGGCCCGGTGAAGCATGTGGACACCGCACTAGTAGTACTTTGTTAGGTGTGTCGTTACCGTTGATCCGGCACCTGCTGTGATCTTGTTGCGGGTGTGACTCCGGAGGAGATGGAGCAGGTCAGGCCGCGATTGCAGGCGTTCGCGGCGGAGATGTTCGGCGGGCTGGCGCGGTCGGATCAGCGGGCCAAGGGCGAGTTGTACCTGCGTGGGTTGCTGTTGGACGGCAAGCGCAAGTCGATGCAGCCGATGGCCGGGCGGCTGGGTGTGGATCATCAGCAGTTGCAGCAGTTCGTCACGTCTTCGTCGTGGGACCACGTCGAGGTTCGGAAGCGGGTGGCCCGGTGGGCCGATGAATTCGTCGGTCCCGAGGCCTATGTCATCGACGATAGTGGTTTCCCTAAAGACGGATCGGACTCGCCCGGGGTGGCGCGCATGTACTCGGGAACGTTGGGTAAGGTCGGGAACTGTCAGATCGGGGTCAGCGTACACGCGGTCACCGATGTGGCGTCGGCAGCGATCAATTGGGCACTGTTCATCCCGGAGTCCTGGGACGATACGACAGTCGCTGACGCGGATACGGTTGCGCAGATCCGGCGGCGCCGGGCCCGGTGCAAAATTCCCGATGACGTTCGGCATCGGGAAAAGTGGAGGCTGGCCCTGGACATGCTCGACCAGATCATCGGGCCGCCGGCACGGAGATCCGGGCGAGATCGCGGGCGAGATCCCGGGCGGTGGTTGGGGGCTGCCCTCGAGACCCACGGTGGCCGACGCCGGCTACGGCGACATCACCGGATTCCGGCTGGGCCTGCAGCGGCGCGGGCTGCCCTACGTGGTCGCGGTGAAGGGCACCACCAGTGCCTACCCGGTCGACGCCGTCCCGGCGGCGCCGGTGTACTCCGGCCACGGTCGGCCGCCGAAACCGCGCTACCGCGACGACCCGACCAACCTGGCCGGACTCGCCCTGGCCGTCGGCCGCAGCGCGGTGCAGTCCATCACCTGGCGCCACGGATCCCGCAGGAACCCGGCAAATCCCGTCGCCGCGATGCGCTCACAGTTCCTGGCGTTGCGGGTACGGCCGGCTAATCGTGAAATTCCCCGCGGTACCGACGGAAGCCTCCCGGACTGCTGGCTTATCGCCGAGTGGCCACCCGACCAAGCCGAACCCACCGACTACTGGCTGTCGAACCTGTCCGCCGACACTCCCTTGCCAGAGCTGGTCCGGCTGGCCAAGATCCGCTGGCGGATCGAACGCGACTACCGCGAACTCAAAGACGGACTCGGACTGGACCATTTCGAAGGCCGCAGCTACACCGGCTGGCACCGCCACGTCACACTCACCGCCGTCGCCCAAGCATTCTGCACCCAATTGCGCAACGACCCAAAAGCCCCTGTGCCGGCCTGACGCTCTACGGCGTACTCCGAGAGCTCCAGACGCTGCTCGGCACCTGGACCGGCCTCTGCAACGTCTGCCTGCAACCCGTCCCCTGGCGTCGACCCGAACTCGTCGACACGACCTAACAAAGTACTACTAG